>NZ_SCVE01000001.1 GCF_004297105.1 Herbiconiux sp. | reverse complement strand
GGCACGGCTTGGGCGGGGCGGCGGTGAGCGGGGCCAGCTTGGCTTGCGGTCGGGGGTGAGCGGGGCCGCATGGCTTGGGCGGGGCGGGGGTGAGTGGGGCCGGCGCGGCTTGGGCGGCCGCGGCCGGGGAGGCGTTGTCTCAGCGGCCTCGCACGCCCGGCTGGGCGGCACGGGACGCGCCGACGGACTCTGGCGGCGGGTCGAGAGTCGGGCGGGTGTGCTGGCGGACCTCCCGGGAGGGCGTCTCCGACGGAGAGGAAACCGCCGCACGCTCCGGCACGAAGCGGAACCACGCCCAGACACCCACGCTCAGCAGGGCGAAGAGGGCCAACGCGGCGAACCAGAGCAACTGATCGCCTCCGATGGCCGACCAGGCATCGGGGAGCGGGAGCAGCACGAGCCCGAAAATGCCCGCGGAGACCGCATAGAGCGCGACCCACCCCGCCTTGGAGCGGCGGAAGAGCGCGGCGCCGTCGAGGAAGCGCATCGGCAGGAGCGACACGATCGGACCACTCAGCGCGCAGACGGTCACCGCCGTGGCCGTATCGAGGAGCAATGCCGAGAACACATCCGAGTGGCCGACCGCACCGGCCTGCGCGGAACCGGACTGCACTGCGCCGATCTGTACTGCGCCGATCTGAAGGGCACCGATCTGAAGGGCCCCCGCGCGGAGCCAATTCTGTGCGAGCCACGCCACCACACCGAGTGCCAGCAGTGCAGACGTCGACACCACCACCAGCCGTGCACTCCGGCGCGCACTGAGCGCCGTGCCCAGTTGCAGGGCGATCACGGCGCCGAACACGAATCCGGGCTCGAGCCCGACCACGCGTGAGACCACGACGCTCACAACGGTCAGCACCATGACGGTCGGCCGCGCATACGGCACCGCGCGAACGCCGACGCTGCGGAGGGCGTAGCCGGCACTCACGGCGAGGGGCACCCCGTTCGCCACGATGCTCGCCACGAGGAACGCCAGGAACAGCCGCACCGTCACCGGGTCGAATGCCGCCGCCGGTGAGACGGCCACCGACGCGAGAGCCCCGACCGCCAGAACCGCGCCGATCCCCAGCGCGCTCCGCGCCGTGCGTGAGTGCGGCGTTCGCGCGAGAGCCCGCCGTCCGCGCCTCGGCCGAGGCAGCCAGCCGAGCAGCGCCCGCACGGGTCGACTCCGCCGGATTCGAGGGAGGTTGTCGTGAACCGTGGCCTCGAGGAGCCCGCCCGGCAGGATCACGAGCAGCACGACCCCCGCGATGAGCGCGCCGAGGAAGGTGACGGAAGCTGCCCCCCGCCCCACGACCTCGTTCACCGTCGCCAGACTCAGCCCGAACTCCGATGGCTCGCCACCCCGTTCGACGAGCGACGAAACTGCCGGTACTCCATCGGCGACCGCGGTCGAGCCGTCACTCCGGGCATCGCCGTCTGCCGCATCGCTCCCGTGGGACGACCCGCCGACCACCCCTGACCCGGCCCACCCGTCTGACGGACGAGTACCGGCGCCCACCCTGTGGGCTCCAGACGGGTCGATCGTTCCGTTCGGGTTCTCCGAGCCGGCTACCGAACCCACGACCTCGCTCGAGTCACCTGCGAGCCCGCCCCGCTCAGCCGACGCCCCATTCGAGTCCGAGCCGCTGCCGTCGCTCTCGCCGAGCAGTGACCTCCCGCCGCCGCCCGCATCGGATGCAGCCGCGCCGGCCGCCACACCGGAATCCGCTGTGGGCACCGATGGGACCACCGGGGCGGGAACCCCAGGAACCGGCACCGCGGGATCCGGCACGACGGGCGCCGGCGGGTCGGGCGGCGTCGGCACCCCCGGCCCGATGATCGTGGTGCCGCCCACCACGAACGTCACCGGTTCGGCGAACGCGCGCTGCGACGGCGCATCGGCGTAGCTCTGCCCGGCGATGAGCGAGAAGGGCCCTGCGCCGATGGGCAACGCCGTCAGCGAGCACGACCAGAGCCCGGCGGGATCGACGGTGGCCGAGCATCCGCCACCGCCAGTCAACTCGATCGTGACCAGCGCTCCCGGCACCCCGGAGCCAGCCAGCAGCTGCGAGGGGTCGTCGACGGTCTGGGTGCTGGTGAGAGACGTGGGGTCGGAGGCATCTGCGGTGATGCGTGGAGCGTGGATGAGCCCGAAGTCGAGCTCGCGCACCTCGACGCCGTTCGTGAACGCGACGGGCCTGCGGAAGTCGGGCGCCTCCGTCACCAGGCACGACCACGTGCCGTCGGCCTCCACGGTGGCCGAGCACAACGGGTACCCGTCGCCGTCCACCTGTGCCGACACGTCGATCGTCTCGCCCGGCTCGCCTGAGCCCGCGAGTGGAACCGACGTGGGCGCACCCGCGTCGATCACCACCACTTGGCCCGGATACGGGGCGGTGGAGACCACGGGCGGTGCGGCGGTGGCGGATGGCGCGGGGCTCCCGAGCAGCACGACGAGCGCCAGCGCGCCGGCCGTGCCCGCAATGAGCACGCCATGGAGTTTCGCTCGGGTATTCATGAGCAAAACTCTACTTGCCCAGAACGACCTACCTCAGTGAGTAATCGTTCTACCGGTCACCGGGGCGACCGCGAGGAACCGCTAAGCGAGGAACCGCTGCGCGAACAACCGCCTACGCGAACAGCCGCTGCAGCCGCCCGATCCCCTCGAGCAGCGCCTCGTCGCCCAGGGCGTACGACAACCGGAGGAATCCGCTCGGCCCGAACGCCTCACCGGGCACCGTCGCCACCTCCACCTGGTCGAGGATGAGGTCGGCCAGCTCCAGCGACGTCGTGGGCGTCACGCCACCCCAGGTGCGACCGAGCAGCCCCGTGACATCCGGGTACACGTAGAACGCGCCCTCGGGCAGCGGCGTGTGCACGCCGGAGATCTGGTTGAGCCCGTCGACCACGAGCTTGCGTCGGCGGTCGTACGTGGAACGCATGACCTCGACGGTGTCCTGCGGCCCGGCGAGGGCCGCGATCGCCGCGCGCTGCGAGACGTTCGCCACGTTCGACGTCATGTGCGACTGGAGGTTCGACGCGGCCTTGATGGCGTCGAGCGGGCCGACCATCCATCCCACGCGCCACCCGGTCATGGCGTAGGTCTTCGCGACGCCGTTCACGAGGAGGGTGCGATCGGCCAGTGCGGGCACGGCGGAGACGATCGACTGCGCGGTGAGTCCGTCGTAGACCAGGTTCTGGTAGATCTCGTCGCTGATCACCCAGAGGCCGTTGGACTCGGCCCACTCGCCGATCTCCTTGGTCTGTTCGGGGGAGTACACGGCGCCCGTGGGGTTCGACGGCGACACGAACAGCAGCACCTTGGTGCGCGGGGTGCGCGCGGCTTCGAGCTGCTCCACGGTGACGAGGTAGTTCTGGTCGCTGCCCGCGAAGACCTCGACCGGTACTCCACCCGCGAGGGCGATGGACTCCGGATACGTCGTCCAGTACGGGGTGGGCACGAGAACCTCGTCGCCCGGGTCGAGCAGGGTGGCGAAGGCCTCGTACACGGCCTGCTTGCCCCCGTTGGTGACGATCACCTGCGCCGGCGACACCTCGAGGCCGCTGTCGCGAAGGGTCTTCGCGGCGATCGCCTCGCGCAGTTCCGGCAGGCCGGCGGCGGGGGTGTAGCGGTGGTTCTTCGGATCGAGCACCGCGGCCGCAGCCGCCTCCACGATGTGCGGCGGCGTGGGGAAGTCGGGCTCGCCGGCGGCGTAGCTCACGACCGGCCGGCCGGCCGCCTGGAGGCTCTTCGCCTTCGCGTCGACCTTGAGGGTCGCCGACTCGGCGATGGAGGCGATTCGTCTGGAGATGCGTGGGTGGTTCGTCACGCCGTAAAGGCTACTCGCTGCGGGCCGGGAAGTCCCGGCCGACGGGCCCGTGACACGACAGATCGGCGCGTCACGCCGCGTTCTGTCGCGGGATCACGACCTGTTTCACGATGATGAGCACGGATGCCACGACCGGCACGGCGATCAACGCGCCGAGCACCCCGAGCAGTGTGCCGCCCACGAGTGCCCCGATCACGACGAGGATGCCGGGCACATCCACGGCCTTGTTCATGACGCGCGGACTGAACACATATGCCTCGACCTGCATGTAGACGAGGAAGTAGACGCCGATCGCCACGGCGGTGCCGGGCGACACGGTGAGCCCGATGAAGGTGACCAGGATCGCGCTGATGATCGTGCCGACGAGTGGGATGAGCGCCAGCAGGAAGGCCACCACGGCGAGGGCGCCGGCGTACGGCACCCCGATCAGCTCCATCGCGATGAAGCCGAAGACGCCGTTCGTGCCGGCCAGGATGACCTGTCCGCTCACGTACTTGCCGATCGAGCGCACGATCTGCTCGGTGATCGACTTCACGCCCTCGCGCCGCGAGGCGGGAACCATCACGTAGAAGCTGTTCTTCACGGCGTCGAGCGAGCCGAGGAAGAAGAGCGTGAGCACGAGCACCAGGATGCCGCCCGAGATGCCGTTGATGAGCGCCATCCCGATCTTCAGCACGCCGCCGCCGAGCGTGGCGATGTTGTTGGGGTCGGAGAGGTAGCTCTCGAAGTCGCTCACGAGCTTCTGGGTGTCGACGGAGTCGCCGAACACCTCGGTGAACCACTTCTCGCCGGTGATGCTCTTCACCGCGCCCGGCAGATTCGTGATCAGCTCGGTGGTCTGGGCGACCACTGCGGGGATGACCA
The DNA here is from genome assembly GCF_004297105.1 of Herbiconiux sp. Taxonomy (GTDB): domain Bacteria; phylum Actinomycetota; class Actinomycetes; order Actinomycetales; family Microbacteriaceae; genus Herbiconiux. Next base: position 139,319 of record NZ_SCVE01000001.1, on the reverse strand, counting down.
GGAAGAACACGAGCACCGCGAACGCGATCACCAGCACGAACACGATCACGATCGACCAGCCGCGCGGGATGTGCCTCCTCGTCAGCCACCGTACGAGCGGATCGAGGCCGAGCGCCAGGAAGAGCGAGGCGAGGATGCAGATGACCACGGTGGACAGCTGCGTGAAGGCGAACCCGAGGGCGATGGCCACGAGACCGCCGAGGGTGGCGATGAACCCGATCCTGAAGGCGCCTGCGCGCATGCTGGTGCTCCGTCTCGCTGGCTTTGCGGTGTCACAGGATGTGACCTACACTGTCTGTCGGTAGTTGAAATCTGCCAAGCTTTTCTATGCCAATTTTCTGGCGCTGATTCCTTGAAGCGAGTGTAGCGAAGCGGCGCGGGTTTCAATGCTTAGGGCGGTGGCTCAATTGGTAGAGCAGCGGTCTCCAAAACCGCAGGTTGCAGGTTCGAGTCCTGTCCGCCCTGCACCGGTGTTGAACAATTCCGGCATGTGAAAGGTACTGACACGGTGGCACGAAAAGTAATTGACGAACCGTCCGAGGACGTCGTCGAGAATGCCAAAAAAGATCGGGCTGCCCGGCGCAACCCGTTCGCCCGCATCGCCTTGTTCATCCGGCAGGTGTTCACCGAACTCCGCAAGGTGGTCACCCCCACCCGCCGCGAACTCGTGAGCTACACCGTTGTCGTGCTGGTCTTCGTCGTCATCATGATGGCGATCGTCGTGGGGCTCGACACCCTGTTCGGCTGGCTCGCGATCATCGTGTTCGGTAACCCGTCCTGATCGACCGACGGCACTGATCGACCAACCAAACCCAGAAGGAAACGAATTCATTTTGTCTGACGCAAAGCCCGATGAAGCCGGCGTGCCGGCCGACCTCGACGCCCTCCTCGAGGCGATCGACGAGGCGGCCGACCCCGAAGCGGATGCCGTTGTCGACGACGCACTGAACATCGACTCCTTCGACGAAGCGGCGGCTGTTCTCGACGTGCTCGAAGACTCCGACGCCGTCGTCGCCGACCAGCCGGTCGATGCGGCCGAGCTCACCGAGGCCGAGGTCGACTCGGCGCTCGCCGAGACGGAAGCGGATGCGGATGCTGACGTCGAGGCCGAAGAGGCCGACCCGTACGACGCCTTCCGCGCCGAGCTCCGCACCCTCCCCGGCAAGTGGTACGTCATCCACTCCTACGCCGGCTTCGAGAAGCGTGTGAAGTCGAACATCGAGAGCCGCAAGACCTCGATGGGCATGGAGGACTTCGTCTTCCAGGTCGAGGTGCCGATGGAAGACGTGGTCGAGATCAAGAACGGCCAGCGCAAGCTCGTCACCCGCGTGCGCATTCCCGGCTACGTGCTCGTGCGTATGTTCCTCAACGAGGACAGCTGGTCGGTCGTGCGTCACACCCCCGGTGTCACGGGCTTCGTGGGCAACTCGCACAACCCCACTCCGCTCCGTTTCGAAGAGGCCTTCAACATGCTGAAGAGCCTCGTCGAGGTGAAGGAGGTCCCCACCTCGAAGACCGCCGGCTCCAAGGGCGGCAAGGCCGTGGCCCGCTCGATCCCGGCCGAGGTCGACTTCGAGATCGGCGAGACCATCACCATCAAGGAGGGCTCCTTCGCGGGCCTCCCCGGTTCGATCAGCGAGATCAAGCCCGAGAGCGGCAAGCTCACGGTTCTCGTCTCGCTCTTCGAGCGCGAGACCCCCGTCGAGCTCTCGTTCGACCAGGTCACAAAGATGTAAGATAGGCAGGTTGCCCTCGCGGGCACATCTGCCACAACCACTCCAGGGAGAAGCCCTGTGGTGGGAGAGCCGCTTGTCAGCGGCGCGAAAGAAAAGAGAAAACTATGGCACCGAAGAAGAAGGTCACAGGTCTGATCAAGCTTCAGATCCAGGCCGGCGCCGCCAACCCCGCCCCGCCCATCGGCCCGGCGCTCGGTCAGCACGGCGTGAACATCATGGAGTTCTGCAAGGCGTACAACGCGGCGACCGAGTCGCAGCGCGGCAACGTCATCCCCGTCGAGATCACGGTCTACGAAGACCGCTCGTTCACCTTCGTGCTGAAGACCCCGCCGGCGGCGGAGCTCATCAAGAAGGCGGCAGGCGTCGCCAAGGGCTCCTCCACCCCGCACACCGTCAAGGTCGCGAAGCTCACCCGTGAGCAGGTACGTCAGATCGCCGAGCAGAAGCAGGTCGACCTGAACGCCAACGACGTCGAGGCTGCAATGAAGATCATCGCCGGTACTGCCCGTTCCATGGGCATCACGGTCGAAGCGTAAAGGGGAGGCGGAGAACATGGCACAGAAGTCAAAGGCCTACCGGGCCGCGGCCGAGAAGATCGAAGCCGGAAAGTACTACACCCCGTCGGAAGCCGTGCAGCTCGCACGCGAGACCGGCTCGTCGAACTTCAACAGCACCGTCGAGGTCGCTCTGAAGCTCGGTGTCGACCCCCGTAAGGCCGACCAGATGGTGCGCGGCACCGTCATCCTGCCGCACGGCACGGGCAAGACCGCCCGCGTCATCGTGTTCGCAACGGGCCCCGCCGCCGAAGCCGCCATCGCGGCCGGTGCCGACGAGGTCGGTGGCGACGAGCTGATCGAGAAGGTCGCCGGTGGGTACACCGCGTTCGACTCGGCCGTCTCCACGCCGGAGCTCATGGGCAAGGTCGGTCGTCTCGGTAAGGTGCTCGGCCCGCGTGGCCTCATGCCGAACCCGAAGACCGGTACCGTCACCCCCGATGTGGCCAAGGCCGTCAACGAGATCAAGGGTGGAAAGATCGAGTTCCGCGTCGACAAGCACGCCAACGTGCACTTCGTCGTGGGCAAGGCCGCCTTCACCCCCGAGCAGCTCGACGAGAACATCGCCGCCGCTCTCGAAGAGGTCGTGCGTCTCAAGCCGTCGTCGGCGAAGGGCCGCTACATCCAGAAGGGCGCCGTGTCGACCACGTTCGGCCCCGGCATCCCGCTGGACGTCAACGCCATCTGATTCATCCCCTCCGGGGGTGGTAGCAGTAGAGAAAGAGCTCGCCTCGCGGCGGGCCCTTTCCGCATTCCCAGCCGGCTATGGGTTGGCGTAGTACCGTGAACGGCATGGTCACGAGAGTCCGTCGCGCCCGCATCGAAGATGCCGGAATCGTCGCCGCGGTCGCCGCGGAGACGTTCGAACTCGCCTGCCCTCCGGGCACCGCTCCCGCCTCGATCACCGCGTTCATCGACGAGCACCTCTCGGAGTCGAGGTTCGCGGGCTACCTTGCGAGTGACGACCGCATCGTGCTGCTCGCCGACGTGGATGGCGAGATCGCCGGCTACACGATGCTGGTTCTCGGTGAACCAACGGATGCGGGCGTGGCCGAGGCGGTCTCGGCCCGGCCCACCGTCGAACTGAGCAAGTGCTACGTGCGCTACGGCTTCCACGGCCACGGGGTGGCCACCACCCTCATGGAGTCGTCTCTCGATGCCGCCGCCGCGGCCAGCGCCGCCAGCCTCTGGCTCGGCGTGAACCAGCAGAACGCCCGTGCCATCCGCTTCTACGGCAAGAGCGGTTTCTCGCAGGTGGGAACCAAGACGTTCCTGGTGGGCGACGAAGTGCATGACGACTTCGTGTTCGAGCGGCTGCTCGTGGTTCCGGTGGAATCGGCGCGCTGAAGCGCACCGGCGTCGGCGACGCCGCCGGCATCGGCACGGATCGGCGCGACGACCCGGATCAGAAGGTCCGGATCAGAAGGGGAGTCCCCCGACCTGCAGCACGAGCTTGCCCCGGGTGTGCCCCCGCTCGAGCGCGCGGTGCGCCTCGGCGGCCTCGCTCAGGGGATAGATCTCGTCGATGTGCACCCGCACGTCGCCCGAATCGATGAGCCGGGAGATCACGGCGAGAGTGGAGGCATCCGGGGCCACCTTGTAGGCCGTGGCGCGCATGCCCGCGGCGGAGGCCTCCGCCTCGAATCCGTCCCAGCTGCCGGTCGGCGCATTGATGATGAGTCCGCCGGGCCGTAGGGTGCGGAGTGACCGGCTGCCCGTGTCGGCGCTGGTGTTGCCGATGAGGTCGATCACCACGTCGACGTCGGAGACCTGCGACTCGAAAGCGGTGGCGGAGTAGTCGATCACCGTGGCTGCGCCGAGCTCGCGCAGCCAGCTCTGATTGCGCGTCGATCCGGTGGCCGTGACCCTCGCTCCGAAATAGGCGGCGAACTGCACCGCGAAGTGGCCGACTCCGCCCGCGGCGGCGTGGATGAGCATCCGTTGCCCCTCGTGCGCCTTCGCGAGGTCGACCACCATGCCCCACGCGGTGAGCGCTGCGAGGGGCACTCCGGCCGCCTCGGTGAGCGACAGGGTCTTGGGCTTGCGAGCGACCTGCAGGGTCGGCACCGAGACGTACTCGGCGTAGGAGCCGTCGCCACGCGGAACCGACATCATGCCGTAGACCTCGTCGCCCACGTTCAGCGGATGCCCGGCGTAGGGGGTCTCCACGACCACGCCCGCGAAGTCGTAGCCGAGGATCGCGGGAAAGCCGGTGAGGGCCGATGAGACGCCGCGTCCGGCCCGCGTCTTCGCGTCGAGGGGATTGACGCCCGCGGCGGCCACTTTCACCAGAACCTCGGCGTTCACCCGCTGCGGCGTCGGCACTTCGGCGATCGACAGTGCCTCGGGTTCGCCGAACGCGGTGATCACACTGGCTCGCATCGTGGCCGGGTGGGTGAGGGTGGGGCTGGAGGCCACCGATGACGTACTCCAGTGTTCGATCATCGTCCGCCCTTTCGTCGTTCTTCGTGACACACAACTTCGGGCTCGGGCTACCCGCCTCACTGCGTCGCCTCTCTCGGCTATGTCACACGCTATTCGCTGAATAATTCACAGGTGTTACGGCCACATCACCGAGGTGCAAACTCGGCCGCCGCACATTAATATCCAATGACACCGCCATTCAGTGACACCGTCACTCCGTGACACCTCCGCATCAACCGGAAAGCTCCCCGTGACGATTCCGCGCCTCCGCGCCGCCGGTCTGGCCGCCGCCGCCGTGCTCACCGCTGCAGGCCTCGTGCTCATCTGGGTGGCCCGGCTGTCGGCCGACCGCTTCCTCTACGTCAGCGAACTGGGTGCATCGGTCGAACCCACCGCCGTGGTGTTCCGTATCGCGTTGTCGTCGGTGGCGGTCTCGGCAGGCCTCGTGGCCCTCTGCATGCCCCGCCTCTCGCCGCGGACGCGGTTCTTCTCGGCGGTCCCCGCCGCGGTCGTGCTGGCGATCTCGGCGGTCGCCTTCGGCATCGCCTCGCAGGTGACCTGCACGCAGTACTGCCCGCTGCCGGTGGGAGCCGCGTTCACCTGGCAAGACCTCATCCACACCGTCTGTGCCGTGATCGGATTCGCGGGCGCCTCGTTCGTGATGCTGCAGGTGGCCACCGACAGCCGTTTCCGCCGCCTGGCCCGGTTCTCGGCCGCGGCGGCGATCTCGGTCGCGGTGATCGCGGGAATCGGCGGCCTGCTCTCCCTGCTGCGGTTCGGCACGCAGGTCGGTGGCATCCTCGAACTCGTCGCCACCACGATCGCCCTCGTCTGGCTGATCGGCCTGGCCTCGCTCCTCGCCGCCGACGTCTGGCCACGGGCGGTCGGGGCTGCTCCGGGCCTGCCGGAGACGGGCACCGAGAGTCCGGGTCAGCTCCAGCCGAGCCAGCATGCCACGCCCGAGCGGGTGGCCTCCACGTAAGCGGCGGTGTCGTCGTCGCGGGCCGGCAGCGGAATGCTGGAGGCACCCCCGAGCTCGTCCATCCACAGCTCGGCGACGGAGACCGGATGCACGGGGTCGCGCTCTGTCCACACGATCGCGGTCGGCAGCTGGAGACCTCCCAGATCGTCGGCGGCCCCGAAGGCGGCGTTGCGGGGAATCTCGATGAGTCGGCGGAAGCGCTCGGCGGCCCGCGGGCTGCGGAACTGCTCGAGCAGTGCATGAGCGCCGAGGCGCGACTCGGCGAGTGTCTGCGCGAACAGCTCCGTGGCGAGGAACTCCCGTTCGCCCTCCACGGGCCCACGGTCGGCGAGCAGCTCGCCGATCACCGGGAAGGCCAGGAGGTTCTCGGGCAGCGGATCGTCGGTGAAGGCGGGCCGCACGAACACGGCGCGGTCGATGATCAGTGAACCGGGTATCGTCTCCGACTGCAGAGCGAGCCGCAGGGCGATGGCGGCGCCCATCGAGACGCCGACCACGGTGACCGGTTCGCCGAGGCGGCCGACGGCATCCTGGGCCGAGCGGGTGCGCGCGGCGATGTCGGCGGTCAAGGCCTCCAGGGCGAAGGCCTCCGGCGGGGTGATCCTTTCGTCGGTACCGTGGCCCCGTACATCCAGAGCCAGCAGGTGCTCACCCGGCGGCACGACGGGCCCGAAGAGGTCGAGCGGGCTCGAACGGTCGCCGCCGAGGCCGTGGAGCAGAAGGACGGTCACGGGCGGCGCTCGCCGCGCATCCAGGCGAGCAGGTCGTCGGCGCGCCGCACCAGCAGCTCGATCTGCGACTCGTCGCGCTCGACCCACTCGCAGCGGGGCTCGGCGGCGACGGGCACGAAGTCGAGGTGCTGTTCCCACACCACGAGGGTTCGCTCGGCACCCAGCACGTACTGCTGCCACCACACCTGGCGCAGATATCCACGGGGGATGCGCGACCACGGTTTCGAGGTGGTCTTGATCTCGGCGAGTTCCACCGTGCCGTCGTCGGTGACGCGCACGCCATCCGGAGTCGCGAGGTGCCGGCGCTCGCGGGCGGCGTGGAAGAGGGCGAGACTCGGCTCGATGGCGTACTCGCTCCGCACCCACGCGGCGATCTCGGGCTCGCGTGCCCGGCCGTGATCGGTGAACGCATTGCCGGTGAAGCCGGTGCCGTGGAACTTCTCCCACGCCACCGTGCGCACCGCGCTGTCGCTCGAGAGCCGGGCGGCATCCGTCGCCGTGACACCGCGGCTGCGGGCTCGAAGCCAGGCCACCCGGTCGCTCGACGTGGCCACGATGCGGCCGAGATGCGGCGGAGGCGCAGGGCTGGCGACCTCCTCGGCCTCCCAGGGGAAGGAGAGCATCAGGTCGGTCACCCGTCCATTCTCACCCACCCCGGGGACAACGCAGGGCACCGACCCGCATCACCCGCCATCGGCGACAGCGACCTCGCCGACTCACAGCGACACCATCAGGCGTTCATAGACTGTTCATAGCAAACTGCCAATACTGGGAACTGTGACTTTCGACGGCTCCCTCATCTCCGGCAACTCGTCCAGCGCTGCGACCAAGCAGCCGAAACTGCGACGGGCCGATGGATCGCCCGTGCGCGCCCTCGTCGTCGACGACGAGAACACCCTCACCGATCTTCTCTCGATGGCCCTGCGCTACGAGGGCTGGGAGGTCAAGAGTGCGAGCGAGGGCCGCCAGGCCATCACCCTGGCCCGGGAGTTCAAGCCCGACGTGATCGTGCTCGATGTGATGCTGCCCGACATCGACGGCCTCCAGGTGCTGAGCCGGATGCGCGGCGACGGCAACGAGACCCCGGTGCTCTTCCTCACGGCGAAGGACGCCCTCGATGACCGCATCGCCGGCCTCACCGCGGGCGGCGACGACTACGTCACCAAGCCGTTCAGCCTCGAGGAGCTCGTCGCGCGGCTGCGCGGCCTCATCCGTCGCTCCACGCTCGTCGTCGCCGACGCCGACGACCCCGTGGTGACCGTGGGCGACCTCGAGCTCGACGAGGACAGCCACGAGGTGTTCCGCGACGGCCAGTCGATCGAACTCACCGCCACCGAGTTCGAGCTGCTGCGCTACCTGATGCGCAATCCACGCCGCGTGCTCTCGAAGGCGCAGATCCTCGACCGGGTGTGGAGCTACGACTTCGGCGGCAAGTCGAGCGTCGTGGAGATCTACATCTCCTACCTCCGCAAGAAGGTGGATGCCGGCCGCCCGCCGATGATCCACACCGTGCGCGGAGCCGGGTACATGCTGAAGCCGGCACTGTGACACTGCGCCGCACGCTGATCCTGAGCGTGCTCGGCCTCATCGCGCTGGCCGGCGTCATCATCGGGCTCGTCAGTACCCTCGCCCTCAACGGCGTGCTGCTCAACCAGCTCGACGGCCAGCTCACGGAGGCTTCCGACCGCACCATCAGGCAGGTCACGAGTCAGGGCCCACAGCCGGGCTTCTCACTGGGGCAGGCGTCGGGAACGATGGTGGTCGTCGTCTCGGGCGGGTCCGCCACCGACGGCATCGTGCTCGACCAGAACGGGCAGGCCCAGTCGCTCCCCGCCGCTGCGCTCACCTCGCTCGACGGCGTCGAGGCGAGCCGCGAACCCGTCACCGTCTCCATCGACGGCCTCGGCACCTACCGGATCGAGTCGCAGGTGGTCACCACGGCCGGCGACATCGTGGTGACGGGGCTGCCGCTCGCCGATGTCGACAGCACGATCTCCCGTCAGATCGTGGTGACCGTGATCGTGACGCTCAGTGTCATGCTGCTGGCCGGCATCGTCGGGCTGCTCATCCTGCGGTTCGCCCTGCGCCCGCTCGAGCGGGTCACCGCCACGGCCACCCGGGTGGCCGAGCTGCAGCTCGACCGCGGCGATGTGGCGCTCGCCGAGAGGGTGCCCGCAGAAGACACCGATCCGCGCAGCGAAGTGGGTCGCGTGGGGCTGGCGTTCAACCGGATGCTCGAGCACGTCGCATCCGCTCTCAGCTCCCGCCAGCAGAGCGAGAACAAGGTACGGCAGTTCGTGGCGGATGCCAGCCACGAACTGCGCACGCCGCTCGCGTCGATCCGTGGTTACGCCGAGCTCACCCGTCGTACGGCGCCCGACCTGCCCAAGGATGTGTCGCACTCGCTCGGCCGGATCGAGTCGGAGGCCACGCGGATGACGACCCTCGTCGAGGATCTGCTGCTGCTGGCCCGTCTCGACGCGAAACCCGAGCTGGCGATGAGCGAGGTCGATCTCTCGCTCGTCGTGGTCGACGCGGTGAGCGACGCGCACGTCGCAGGCCCCGATCACGACTGGGACCTCGACCTGCCCGAAGAGCCCGTCACCGTGTCGGGTGACGCGCATCGCCTGCTGCAGGTGGTGGCGAACCTCCTCGCGAACGCGCGCGTGCACACGCCGGCCGGAACGACCGTGCTCGTCTCCGTGGCGGCGGAGGGCGACGAGGCCGTGATCCGAATCACCGACGACGGCCCGGGCATCGATGCAGAGCTCGTGCCCACTCTCTTCGAGCGCTTCGTGCGCGGCGACTCGTCGCGATCACGGCACGCGGGCAGTACCGGGCTCGGGCTGGCCATCGTCAAAGCGGTGGTGGATGCGCACAACGGGTCGGTCGCGGTGCGCAGCGAGCCGGGGGAGACCGAGTTCATCGTTCGGCTGCCGCTGGTGGGCTGAGACCGGGAAAGTCCGTTTGTCCCCCGATCGGGGTACGGTGAAAATCACGGCAACTTGGCCGAGGGGGATGACCCCGAGCCCGAAAGGTAGTGAAAACCCATGAACATCCTGCTGATCGTGATCGCCGTGATCGCCGTCGTACTGCTCTTCACGGGAGGCTTCGTCTCCTCGCTCAACTTCCTGCTCTGGGTGGGCCTCATCCTGCTGGTGCTCGCGGTGATCGTCTTCATCGTTCGTGCCATCACGGGCAACCGCCGGGTCTGACCGCCCGGTTCACGAGCACCTCACGAGGCGCCGACTCCAGCCCCACGGGGCGGATCGGCGCCTCGTTGCCGTAAAGTGGCCCGAAAGCGCAGGGGTGTGCTGATCGGGGGATGGCCGATGGAATACTCGGTGAGGATCGCTGCTCGTCGTCAGCCGTTCGCCCAGATCGCGCTCCTCATCGCCGTCGGGATCATCACCGGTTCGATCGGCGTGATCGACCCGACCCTGATCGGCGCCGAGTATCTGATCGGGGCCCTCACCATCGTGGTCCTCACCTCGGTGATGGTGGTGGTGAGCTCGACCCGCTCCGGCTCCAAGGGTCCTGTCGGGAGCCTCTGGTTCGCTCTGATCCCGCTGGCCGACATGGTGGCCTGTGCGCTCATCCGCGCTTCTGTGATCGATCACTTGTCGGCCGCGGGAGTGCTGGTGATCTTCCCACTGGCGTGGCTGTCGTTCGCCTTCCCGTGGCCGCTCATCGTGGCCGGCGTGGTCGGCACGGGATTCGTCACGGCCTACCCGCTGATCCGTGACGGATCCGGAGTCGAGTCCCCGAGCGACCTGGCGCGGGTGCTCACCTTGCCCGTGACCGTCTCGCTCTTCGCCGTGGCGACCGCATGGGTGGGGCGCGACCTCGCCCGCCGGCAGCGCCGTGGCGACGACGAGGCGGCGCAGGCCGAAGCTGCTCGCCAGAGTTCGACCGAGGCGACGCTCACGATCGAGGCCGTCGTGGAGACCTCGCCGCATCCGCTCGCGATCTTCGATCTCGACGGCCGTGCGGTGTTGGCGAACTCGGCCGCGCTCGCCGTGGGTGCCCGGGCGGGCCGGCCCGACCTCGACCTCCGGGGTGGCCCGGTAGAGCTCTACGACGCGAGGGGGCAGAGGGGTGTGCCGCTCGGACTGGTGGCGATCGAGCAGGTGCTCTCCGGCGATGCGGTCGAGCCCAGGAGGATCTTCGTCGGATCGCCCGGCAGCCAGATCGTCATCGACGTCGTCGTCCGACCGGTGCACGGTGCAGACGGCGAACTGAGGGCCATCGTGATGGTCGGTCACGACGTCACCGAGCTCGTGCAGGCCGTCGAGGTGCGCGACTCGTTCCTCGACGACGTCGGGCACGAGCTGAAGACGCCGCTCACCGCCATCCTCGGCCACGCCGGTCTGCTCGAGGGGTCGACGGATGCGACGGCCGCGGCGCAGGCGGCCATCATCCGCCGGGCTGCCGAACGCCAGATGGGCATCGTGAACCAGTTGATCGCCGCGGGACGCGCGACCGTGGTGAACGCGTCGGGCGATCGAACGGCGGCGGCCGACGTGGTGCGGCTCGCCTGCCGGGATGGTGCGAAGGCGGCCGAGCAGAAGCACATCGACTTCGCCGTCGTTCTCGATGTGGAGAAGCACCCCGAGGGCGACGTGGTCGTGTTCTCGGCGCGCGACCTGTCGACGCTGGTCGAGGCGATCGTGGCCAATGCCGTGCAGTTCACGCCGGCCGGAGGCACGATCGTGGTGGGGCTCCGTCGTGCAGGGAAGGCCGTGGTGCTCGAGGTCTCGGATTCAGGGGTGGGTATGAACGAGAACGAACGCGAGCACGCGTTCGACCGGTTCTACCGGGCTCCGTCGTCGCGCTCGGAGGCGGTCCCGGGTCTCGGCCTGGGGCTGAGTGTCGCCCGGGCGCTCGCCGAGGCGAACGGCGCCACGATCGCCCTCGAGTCCGCACCGGGCCGGGGCACCCTCGTGACCGTGCGGATGCAGGCCGTCTGACGGTGTGCTAGTCTTTCGGAGGCCAAAGACCGCCGGTCATCCTCTTCCTGTGAAGGAAGAAGATCGAAGATTCGCGTGAGCGAAGACCTGCGCAGGTGTACGAAGTAAGTTCTCGCGGTGAAACGCGTTCTCTCGCTCCGGCCTCCTGCGCCGGAGCTTTTTTCATTCGGAGCTCCGTATCGGTGGTCACCCAGGCCGACACTATCGATTACTAGGAGCGCCATGGCGAACAAGGAAGCCTCGGTTGCCGAGCTCACGGAACTTTTCCAGAGCTCGACCGCCGTACTGCTGACCGAGTATCGCGGTCTCACGGTCGCGCAGCTGAAGACGCTGCGTGGCTCCATCCGTGAGCACGCGTCATACGCCGTGGTAAAGAACACGCTGACCAAGATCGCGGCGAACAACGCCGGCATCTCGTCGTTCGACGACGAGCTCGCCGGTCCGTCCGCAATCGCCTTCGTCCACGGTGACCCCGTGGCCGTCGCCAAGTCGCTGCGTGACTTTGCCAAGGCAAACCCTCTGCTGGTCGTGAAGGGCGGTTACTTCGACGGTAACCCTCTCTCCGCCGAAGAGGTCACCAAGCTCGCCGACCTCGAATCCCGTGAAGTGCTGCTGGCGAAGCTCGCCGGTGCCTTCAAGGCTTCGCTGTTCGGTGCCGCATATCTCTTCAACGCACCGCTGTCGAAGGCCGTTCGCACGGTCGATGCGCTGCGTGAGAAGCAGGAGTCCGCGTCCTGAGCTTCCGGCTCATCCCGCGGTTGAACTAACTACCAAATCAAGGAGAACATCATGGCAAAGCTTTCCACCGAGGAACTGCTTGACGCGTTCAAGGAGCTCACGCTCATCGAGCTCAGCGAGTTCGTCAAGGCATTCGAGGAGACCTTCGAGGTCACCGCCGCCGCCCCCGTCGCCGTTGCCGGCCCTGCCGCTGCCGGCGGTGGCGCTGCCGCCGAAGAGGTCGAGGAGAAGACGGAGTTCGACGTCGTCCTCGAGGCCGCCGGCGACAAGAAGATCCAGGTCATCAAGGAGGTGCGCGCACTCACCAGCCTCGGCCTCGGTGAGGCGAAGGCAGTCGTTGACGGCGCTCCCAAGGCCGTCCTCGAGGGCGTCAACAAGGAGACCGCCGAGAAGGCCAAGGCTCAGCTCGAAGAGGCCGGCGCGACCGTCACCCTCAAGTAGTCTCAGCTGCACGTACGCGATGCCCTGCACTTCGGTGCGGGGCATCCGTCGTTAACTCCCGGTGACCCGTCGATTTTGGTCGTAAGAGCGCTCGTCCAGGGCCAAATCGACGGGTCGCGAGGGGGTCAGGGGGTCAGGGGGTCGGGCGGCGGGGTGGCGCCGTCGAGGAGCGGATGAGGAGGTTCGCGGGCACCGTGGTGTGGTGCACGGGGGGAGTCCACCCGGGCTGCTCCAGCTGGCGGATGACCCAGTCCACCGCTTGCTCGCCCTGCAGGTCGGGGCGCTGCACCACCGTGGTGAGGCCGAACATCTCGGCGAGCGGATGGCCGTCGATGCCGATCACCGACAGATCGTCGGGCACCGAGATGCCGAGTTCTCGAGCTGCGAGGATCACGCCGATCGCCACCTCGTCCGACGCGGCGAAGATCGCCGTGGGCCGGCGGCGCGGGTCACCGAGCAGCTGCTTCGCCACCGAGTAGCCGCCCGGGATGTCGAAGCGCGCGGCGATGTAGGAGGTCTCGTCGTAAGCGATCCCCGCCGCCGTCAATGCCTCCATGTAGCCCTTCAGGCGCTTGGAGTGCACGTGGAAGTCCATCTGCTCGTCGACATCGCCGCCCACGTGCACGATGTCGCGGTGGCCGAGCAGGAGCAGGTGTTCGGTGGCGAGGCGCGAGGCGGCCACGTCGTCGATGCTCAGCGTCGGGATGCCCTCCAAGGGGCCACCGATGCCCGCGATCGGCTTGCCGAGCGCCAGCAGCGTCTCGGCCTCCTCCGGCGTGATCTCGAGGGTCACCGCGATCACGGCGTCGACGCGCTTGCGCACGAGGTAGTACTCGAACACGCGGGAGCGCTCTTCATGGGTCTTCGTGAGGTTGTAGAGCATCAGGTCGTAGCCGCGCTCGACGAGCGCCCGCTCGACCCCCTCGATGATGCTCGAGAAGAACCACTGGTTGATCACCGGGATGATGACGCCCACGTTGCTCGTGCGGCCCGTGACGAGGCTCGAGGCGCTCGACGAGACCACGTAGCCGAGGCTGGCCGCGGCCTCGGAGACGCGGAGGCGCGTGGGCGGGGCGACGTAGCCGCGGCCGCTCAGGGCGCGCGAGACGGTGGCCTTCGAGACTCCGGCGAGCCGTGCGACGTCCTCGATGCCCGACACGGCGGCCTCCTTGCGCTGGCGTGATCGCTTTCTGCAATCGTTTCCAGAATTCTAGCCTCAGATGGCTCGAATTGTGGAACAGATTTTCCACATCCGCATACTCACGCGGATCCGTGAGAGCGCTCTCTGCAACCAAATCGTTACCTTGTCACGACCCGGCAAATCGGCTTGTGATTTCCTCTGAGTTATGGAAAGGTTTCCCTACAACGCGCCACCCTTGCACCACTTCGGGGCGCAGTCACTCAATGAGGAGAAGAAATGCGGTCTTTCACGAACCGCCGTGTCCACAGGGTCCTGGTGCCTATCGCAATCGCAGCCAGCGCCGGTCTCGTACTCGCAGGATGCTCCGGCGGAGCGGGCGGCAGCAGCGACGGAGGCTCAGCCCCCACCGTCGGTGAGGCCGACGGCGTCGTCACCGTCTACGGCACCATCGCCGACACCGAGGCCGAGCTGCTCGAGCAGTCCTGGGCCGACTGGGAGAAGGCGAACAACATCGACATCCAGTACGAGTCGTCGAAGGAGTTCGAGTCTCAGATCGGCATCCGCGCGCAGGGTGGCAACCCGCCCGACCTCGCGATCTTCCCGCAGCCGGGTCTGCTCGCCGACCTCGCGTCGCGCGGCTTCATCCAGAAGGCCCCTGAAGGCGTCGAGTCGAACGTCGACCAGTACTGGTCGAGCGACTGGAAGGCCTACGGCACGGTCGACGACACCTTCTACGGCGCTCCGCTGATGGCGAGCGTCAAGGGCTTCGTCTGGTACTCCCCGAAGCAGTTCGCCGACAACGGGTGGACGGTTCCGAAGACCTACCAGGAGATGCTCGACCTCACCGCCAAGATGCAGACCACGCTGGGCACGCAGCCCTGGTGCGCTGGTTTCGGCTCGGGCGACGCCACGGGCTGGCCGGGAACAGACTGGGTCGAAGACCTGGTGCTTCGCCAGTCGGGCCCCGAGGTCTACGACCAGTGGGTGAAGAACGAGGTGAAGTTCACCGACCCGAAGATCTCCGAGGCCTTCACCTCGGTGGGCGACATCCTGCTCAACCCGAGCTACGTGAACGCGGGCTACGGTGACGTCAAGTCGATCAACAGCACCGCTTTCGGTGACGTTGCGACGGGTATGGCGCAGGGCACCTGCTCGCTCACCCACCAGGCCTCGTTCTTCGACGGCTTCCTCACGGATGCCGGCGCCACCGTCGGCCCCGACGCCGACATCTGGGCCTTCGTGACCCCGCCGGTCACCGAGGGTGAGACCGCCGTCACCGGTGGTGGCGAGATCGTGGGCGCGTTCTCGAACGACGCCGACACCGTCAAGGTGCAGGAGTACCTCTCGAGCCCCGAGTGGGCGAACAGCCGGGTGGCGCTCGGTGGAGTCATCTCCGCGAACACGGGTCTCGACCCGGAGAGCGCGACGAGCCCCATCCTGCAGCAGGCCATCCAGATCCTGCAGGACCCGAACACCACGTTCCGCTTCGACGCGTCCGACCTGATGCCGGGTGCGGTCGGTGCCGGTACGTTCTGGAAGGGCATGGTCGACTGGATCAACGGAACCCCGCAAGACCAGGTTCTGACCTCGATCGAGGGCGGATGGCCCACCGAGTAGTCGGTTAGGCCACCTCGCACCGAGGCCGCCCGGAGAGATTCGGGCGGCCTCCGTGCACCCCGGTCCGGTGTACGGTGTCACAACGACGCCGATGCGTCGGGCCTGCATTGAGTTCACCGTCGCACTCGAAAGGTTGTCATGTCAGAGTTCCTGCTCTGGGTCGGGAAGCTGCCACCGCTTGCCCAGATCCCCATCGTGGTCGTCGCGTTCGGCATCGTCGTCGCGCTGATCCTGTTCTTCGTCGAGATCGCCCCGCGGTCGGGGCGCAAGTACACGATCATCCGCCTCGCCGTCTGCGTCATCGCGCCGTTCCTCGCCCTGGTGCTGGTCGGATCGGTCTGGTGGGCCGCGCTCATCGCCGCAGCCCTCGGCCTGCTCTTCTTCTGGCTCGACCGCCGTTCGAAGCAGGGTGCGGGCTACCTGTTCCAGCTCTTCGGATTCCTCGCCCCGGCGATCATCCTGCTGATCGTGGGGCTCATCTACCCCACGGTGAAGACGGCCATCGACTCGCTGTTCTCGAGCCGGGGCAACTTCGTGGGGCTCGACAACTTCGCGTGGGTGCTCACCAACCCGCAGAACCTGCGGGTCATCCTCAACACCATCATCTGGGTGCTCGTGGTGCCGACGCTCTCCACCATCTTCGGCCTCGCCTACGCCGTGTTCATCGACAAGAGCCGCGGCGAGAAGTTCTTCAAGATCATCGTGTTCATGCCGATGGCCATCTCGTTCGTGGGAGCCTCGATCATCTGGCGGTTCGTCTACACCTACCGCCCTGAAGACCAGAACCAGATCGGCCTGCTGAACCAGCTCGTGGTGTGGTTCGGCGGTGAACCCCAGCAGTGGCTGGCCGGCTCGCCCTGGAACACCTTCTTCCTGATCGTCGTGCTCATCTGGATCCAGACCGGATTCGCGATGGTCATCCTCTCCGCGGCCATCAAGGGCGTGCCCACCGAGCAGCTCGAGGCGGCAGAACTCGACGGCACCAACGCCTGGCAGCGCTTCATCAACGTCACGGTGCCGGGCATCCGCTCGTCGCTCGTGGTGGTGGTCACCACCATCTCCATCGCATCGCTGAAGGTGTTCGACATCGTGCGCACCATGACGGCGGGCGCGAACGACACGAGCGTTCTCGCGAACGAGATGTACACGCAGTTCAAGAACTTCGAATACGGCAGGTCGGCGGCCTTCGCCGTGATCCTGTTCATCCTGGTGATGCCGATCGTCATCTACAACGCACGACAGATCAAGAAGCAGAGGGAGATCCGATGAGCGCCGTACAGCCGATCGACCTGCCGATCGACAAGTCCACCGAAGGCCAGCTCCGCCGCGGCGAGAAAGCGCTGGAGCGCGAGGAATCGGGAATCAAGCGCACCAAACGTCGACTGACGAGCCGTGGCGCCACCATCGCCGCGCTGATCATCGCGATCGTGTGGACGGTTCCCACCTTCGGTCTGCTCATCTCGTCGTTCCGCGACCGCAACGACATCCAGACCTCCGGTTGGTGGACGATCTTCTCCAACCCGAGCTTCACGCTCGACAACTACGCGGAGGTGCTGCAGTCGGGCAACTCCTCGGTGACCATCGCGTCGTCGTTCGTGAACTCGATCGCCATCACCATCCCGGCCACGCTCATCCCCCTGGCCATCGCCGCGCTCGCCGCCTACGCCTTCGCGTGGATCGACTTCAAGGGCAAGGACTGGCTGTTCATCGGGGTGTTCGCCCTCCAGATCGTGCCGATCCAGATGGCTCTGGTGCCGCTGCTGTCGCTCTTCTCGCGCGGCATCGCGGTGGGCAACGACTGGATCTTCTCGGGGGTGCCGTCGAACGGAACCTTCTCGCAGGTCTGGATCGCGCACACGATCTTCGCGCTGCCCTTGGCCATCTTCCTGTTGCACAACTTCGTGTCGGAGATCCCGCGCGAGGTCATCGAGGCGGCCCGGGTCGACGGTGCGGGGCACGGCCAGATCTTCTTCCGCATCATCCTGCCGCTCACCATGCCGGCGCTGGCCTCGTTCGCGATCTTCCAGTTCCTGTGGGTGTGGAACGACCTGCTCGTGGCGCTGATCTTCGCAGACGGCTCGGTGGCCCCCATCACGAAGCTGCTGGCCGAGATCACCGGGTCGCGCGGGCAGGACTGGTACCTGCTCACCGCCGGCGCGTTCGTGGCCATCGTGGTGCCGCTCATCGTGTTCTTCGCCCTGCAGCGCTTCTTCGTGCGCGGTCTGCTGGCAGGTTCGACGAAGGGCTGATCGCCTCTCCCTCCAGATCCGTCACTTTTTGCGCATTTCGCGAGGATTTCGCGCCAAAAGTGACGGATCTGGCACCAGGATGCGCACCGGGTTTCGCCCTCGGCGATACGCGTCGGCGGCGTCGGCGGTGCGGCGTACGCTGAGGGCCGTAGCGGATGCGGCACGGCAGCGGAGGTGGCCTATGAGCAGGATGGGCGACGTGGCGTCGGCCGGCGGCCTTCGCGGAGGGCGCGGGGGCGGGGGCGGCGGTGGTCGCGTCAGCGGGGGCGACCGCGACGCACAGAAGGCCGCGAACGCAGCCGCTCCGAAGATCCCGCACCTCCTGCGGCGCATCTCCACCCTGTTCATCCCGTACCGCAGCGCTCTCATCGTCACGGGCATCCTGGTTCTCGTCGGGGCCGCCCTCACCGTCATCCCCCCGCTGCTCACTCAGCAGGCCTTCGATCTGGGTCTGTTCCCGTCGAGCGGCACGCCGAACATCCCGGTGCTCTTCGAACTCGTGGGCCTCATGGTGCTCATCTGGATCGTGGGTGCGGCGCTCGGCGTGTGGCAGACCTACCTCACCGCCCGCGTGGGCAACCGAGTGATGGGCGACCTGCGCATCCGCCTCTTCTCGCACCTTCAGCGCATGGAGCTGGCGTTCTTCACCCGAACGAAGACCGGCATCATCCAGTCGCGACTGCAGAACGACGTGGGCGGGGTGGCCAGCGTACTCACCAACACCGTGTCCAGTGTGCTGGGCAACACGGTGACGGTCATCGCCGCTCTCGTGGCGATGCTCCTGCTCAGCTGGCAGTTGACGCTCGTGGCCGTCATCCTGATGCCGCTGCTCGTGTCGGTGCAGCGGCGGGTGGGGCAGGTGCGCGCGCGCATCGCCTCGCAGACGCAGGAGTCGCTCAGCGACATGACCGCCATCACGCAGGAGACCCTGAGCGTCTCGGGCATCCTGCTGGCGAAGAGCTTCAACCGCCAGCGTGCCGAGATCGCGCGCTACTCCGCCGAGAACGACAACCAGATCCAGCTGCAGGTGCGGCAGCAGATGAGCGGTCAGTGGTTCTTCGCCATCGTGCAGATCGTGCTCTCGATCGTGCCCGCCGTGGTGTACCTCGTGGCGGGCTATCTCATCGCGGGCGGCGTCGACATCACCGCCGGAACGATCGTGGCCTTTACCACGGTGCAGGCGCGCCTGATGTGGCCCCTTCTCGGTCTCATGCGCGTCGGACTCGACCTCCAGACCTCCGGTGCCCTGTTCGCCCGCATCTTCGAGTACCTCGATCTGAAACCCGCCATCACCGACGCTCCGGATGCGGTCGACCTGCCGTCGACCACGCGCGCCGGCCGGGTCGAGTTCGACCACGTGGGTTTCGTGTACCCCGACGGCGAGCCCGAGCATCCGACGCTCGACGACGTGTCGTTCACCGTGGAACCCGGGCAGTTCGCCGCTTTCGTGGGTCCGTCGGGTGCGGGCAAGACCACGGTGTCGTACCTCGTGCCCCGGCTCTATGAAGCATCATCGGGGGCGGTGCGGGTCGATGGGTTCGACGTGCGTGACGTGCGCCACGAGTCGCTCATCGGGCGGCTCGGCATCGTGAGCCAGGAGACCTACCTCTTCCACGCCACCATCGCCGAGAACCTGCGCTACGCGCGGCCCGACGCGACGGCCGCCGAACTCGAAGACGCGGCCCGGCGGGCGAACATCCACGAACGGATCATGAGCTTTCCGGGCGGCTACGACACCGTGGTGGGTGAGCGCGGCTACCGGCTCTCCGGCGGCGAGAAGCAGCGCATCGCCATCGCGCGCGTGCTGCTCAAAGACCCCGCCGTGCTCATCCTCGACGAGGCCACGAGCGCACTCGACTCCATCTCCGAGCGCGTCGTGCAAGACGCGCTGGATGCGGCGGCCGACGGCCGCACCACCATCGCGATCGCGCACCGGCTCTCCACCATCGTGAACGCCGACGTCATCTTCGTGGTCGACCAGGGCCGCATCGTGGAGTCGGGAACGCACTCCGAGCTGCTCGCCCGCGACGGCGCCTACGCCGCCCTCTACGCCCAGCAGCTCACGAGCGCGTAGCCCTCACGCCCTACTGCACCCCACGAGCGCGCTCCGCACCACCTGGATCCGTCACTTTTTGCGCGATCGAGAGCCATCTCGCGCAAAAAGTGACGGATCTGGGGAGAGTCAGACGGCTGACGACGGGGCCCAGAGGTTGATGTCGCGGTCGCCCGCGTAGTCGTCGATGCGTGCCAGCTCCTCCGGCGTGAACGAGATGTTCTCGACGGCCGCCAGGTTGTCGTCGAGCTGGGCGACGGATGAGGCGCCGATCAACACGCTCGTGACCCGGTCGTCGCGCAGCGCCCAGGAGAGCGCGAGCTGGGCGAGCGTCTGCCCGCGCGATTCGGCGATCGCGTTCAGGCCGCGGACGCGCTCGAGCGTCTCATCGGTGAGCATCCGGGCCGACATGGAGCCCTCGCGAGCGGCGCGCGAGTCATCCGGAACACCGTTCAGGTAGCGGTCGGTGAGCAGGCCCTGAGCCAAGGGGGAGAAGGCGATGCAGCCGACACCGAGTTCGCCGAGGGTGTCGAGCAGGCCGTCTTCGACCCAGCGGTTGAACATCGAGTACGAGGGCTGGTGGATGAGCAGGGGTGTGCCGAGGTCGGCGAGGATCTCGGCGGCCCGCCGGGTGCGCTCGGGGGAGTAGGAGGAGATGCCCGCATAGAGCGCACGACCCGACTGCACGGCCGTGTGCAGGGCTCCCATGGTCTCCTCGAGTGGGGTGTCGGGGTCGGCGCGGTGCGAGTAGAAGATGTCGACGTAGTCGAGGCCCAACCGTTCGAGCGACTGGTCGAGCGACGCGAGCAGGTACTTGCGCGAGCCGAAGTTGCCGTAGGGGCCGGGCCACATGTCGTAGCCGGCCTTCGTGGAGATGACGAGCTCGTCGCGGTAGGGGCCGAAGTCCTCCGCGAGGATGCGCCCGAAGTTGATCTCGGCACTGCCGTAGGGTGGGCCGTAGTTGTTGGCGAGATCGAAGTGGGTGACGCCTGCGTCGAATGCGCGGTGCAGAACGGCCCGCTGCGTCTCGAGCGGCTTGTCGTCGCCGAAGTTCTGCCAGAGGCCGAGCGAGACGGCGGGCAGCTGCAGTCCGCTGCGGCCGACGCGGCGGTAGGGGAAGGAGTCGTAGCGGGTGGGGTCGGCGTCATAGCTCATGGGACAAGTCTGCTCCACACTCGGGAGTTCACCCACGCGCTCATCCGTGACCCGCTTTCGTCGTTGTTAACACTGTGATAGAAGTTACCTAGCGATCACACGGATCGAGCAGGTCGGGGTGCGGGGGCGCAGTGGCGAAGGTCTCACTTGGTTCGATGAAGGGCGCGGCGTCGAGGCGCCGTGGCCTGGGCATCCAGTCGAAGCTGCTCATCATGTTGCTCTCGGTCAGCATCGGGTCGACCCTCGTCGTCGGGTGGGTGGGCTACGTCAACGGCCGCGACAGTCTGCAGGCCGCGGCGTTCGACCAGCTCACCAACGTGCGTGAGGCGAAGACCGAGGCGGTCCAGTCGCTCTTCACCAACATCAAGAACGGGCTCCGCCTCGACTCGAGCGGCGCCACAGGCAATCAGGCGGCCATCGAGTTCTCGAGCGCGTTCGCCGAACTCAATGCGCAGCCGATCGTGCCGTCGGAGAAGGCCGCCGTCAACGCCTACTACACCGACACGTTCATTCCGGAGCTCGAAGCGCGAACGGGCCAGGAGTCCGACCCCTCGGTGTTCGAACCCACCACGAGTGCCGAGGTTCACCTGCAGGCCGCCTACACGGCCCCTCCCACCGACTTCGACGCCGCGGCCCTGGTCGACGACGCGGGCGACGGCTCCGCCTGGTCGGCGGCGAACGCCAAGTACAACCCCTACTTCCGCGAGCTGGCGCAGAGCTACCAGTACGAGGACGCCCTCATCCTCGACACCGAGGGCAACGTCGTCTACTCGGTCTACAAGGGCGTCGACCTCGGCACGAACGTGCTGACCGGCCCGTACAAGGGCTCGAACCTGGCCACCGCCTACGACGACGCGCTGAATTCGAACGTGATCGGCTTCACCGAGATCACCGACTTCGAGCGCTACCAGCCCTCGCTCGGTGTTCCCGTCGCGTGGGCGGTCTCGCCCATCGGAGCGGATGGCGTGGTGAACGGCGTGCTCGCCGTCCAACTCCCCATCGACGCCATCAACTCCGTCATGACGGGCGACCAGAGCTGGGCGAGCCAGGGCCTCGGCGAGACCGGCGAGTCCTACCTCGTGGGCCCCGACCTCACCATGCGCTCGGTCTCGCGGCTGTTGCTCGACGACCCCGAGCAGTTCAGAGAGCTGACTGTCCGCGGTGGCTCCTCGCCCGATCTCGCTCAGCGAATGGTCGACGTCGGCGGCACCGTCGAACTGCAACGGGTGGATACGACTCCGGTGAAGCTCGCGCTCACCGGCGAGTCAGGCACCGTCATCGCACAGAGTTACCTGGGGCGGGAGGTGCTCGCGGCCTATGCCCCGCTGAACGTGGACGGCCTGCAGTGGGCGATCGTCTCGAGCATCACCACGGCCGAGGCCTTCGCGCCGGTCGACGACTTCACCCGCAACATCATCCTGGCCATCCTGGCGATCATCCTCGTGGTCTCCCTGCTCTCCCTGCTCCTCGCCCAGGTGTTCGCGAGACCGGTGCGCACTCTCGTGGGCGCGGTGCGGCAGGTCGCCGGCGGTGACCTCGGGGTCGAGGTCACCTCGAAGACCCGCGATGAGTTCGGCGACCTCTCCAACGCCTTCAACGACATGAGCCGAAGTCTGCAGGTCAAGCAGCAGCTCATCGACGAGCAGAAGGCCGAGACGGATCGACTGCTGCTCAGTGTGATGCCCGAGAAGGTGGCCCGCCGTTACCAGGAGGGCGAGGAGACGATCGCGGAGAACCATCAGGACGTGACCGTGGTGTACGCCGACCTGGCCGGCTTCGATGAATTCGGCGCCGCGCTCGGCACCGAGCGTGAGCTCACCCTGCTCAACGACCTGATGCGCCAGTTCGACGACGCCGCCGTGAGGGCGGGCGTGGAGAAGGTGCGTACGCTGCGCTCGGGATACCTCGCCAGCTGCGGTCTCATCGTGCCGCGCGTCGACAGCGCCCGCCGCACCGTCGACTTCGCCGTGGAGCTGAGCCGCATCGTCGAACGCTTCAATGCCCAGCATGATGCGAACGTCTCGCTCCGCGCCGGCATCGACAGCGGAACCGTCACCAGCGGGCTCGTGGGCAAGGCCAGCATCGCCTACGACATGTGGGGCGACGCGGTGAACGTGGCGAACCGGGTGCAGGCGCTCGCCGGCAAGCCGGGCATCTTCCTCACCCAGCGGGTGCGCGACAAGCTGCCCGACACGACCGGACTGAGTGAGGTCTCGACCGTCGAGATCCGGGGCACCAGCCAGACGGTGTGGCAGGTGACCTGATGACCGCGATCTGGACGGAGCCGTGGTTCCCGTGGGCCGTCGGTCTCGCGATCGGCCTCCCGGTGCTCTTGGTCGTGCTCACCGAGATCCTCGGGGCGCTCACCCGTCGCGGCAATCCGGCGGCGAAACCGGTGCGTCTGCTGCGCAACCTCGTGGTGCCCGTCGCCGCGCTGTTCGTGCTGCTCACCCTGGCGTCCGATCAGAGCTTCGATCTCAACTGGGTGCGCGTCGTCGGCACCGTGCTCGGGTTCCTCCTCATCCTGCTCGTGCTCTCGGCCTTCAACGTGGCGATGTTCAGCAACGCCTCGGAGGGTAGCTGGCAGAAGCGGCTGCCCTCGATCTTCGTCGACCTGGCGCGCCTCGTGCTCATCCTCGTGGGTCTCGCCCTGCTGTTCTCCTGGGTCTGGGGAGCGGATGTCGGCGGGCTCGTCACGGCTCTCGGTGTCACCTCGATCGTCATCGGCCTCGCTCTGCAGAACGCCGTGGGCTCGGTCATCTCAGGGCTGCTGCTCCTGTTCGAGCAGCCCTTCAAACTCGGCGACTTCCTCAACACCCCGAGTGGCCGGGGCCGGGTGGTGGAGGTCAACTGGCGCGCCGTGCACATCGACACCGGCAACGGCATCCAGATCGTTCCGAACTCCTCGCTCGCCGGTGCGTCGTTCACGAACCTGAGCCAGCCCGAGGGCGCCTACGTCGCATCCGCCACCGTGAAGTTCAGCACGGATGACGCACCGCACCAGGTCTCCGCCATGCTGCTGCAGGTCGCGTCCAGTCTGCCGATGCTCGACAAGCACGAGAAGCCGGCGGTCTCCTACACGGGCAGCGCGGGCTATGTGGTGAACCTGCCGGTGACGAGCCCCGCTCGGGAGGATGAGGCGCTCACCACCTTCCTCAGCTGGCTCTGGTATGCCGCCCGGCGCAACGACCTGGCACTCGACGGCGATTCGACAGACCCCGTGAACACGCCGGAGAACGTGCGCAGCGCGCTCGCGATGGTGGGCCCCGCCTTCAGCCTCGGCCCGGACTACCTCGACACCATCGCGCCCGGGTGCCGCCTCGAGCAGTGGGGCGCCGGTGAGATCGTGCAGTCGATCGGCCAGGTGCCCGACAGCCTGCGCATCGTGATCACGGGCTCGCTGGTGCTCACCACGCCGTTCGAGAACGGTCAGCTGCAGTTCGCCGAGGTCGAGCCGGGTGAGTCGGTGGGTCTCACCGCGCTCACCCGGCAGCCCACCACCTACTTCGCCGTGGCGTCGGGCCCGATCGTGGTGTTGAAGGTGCCCCGAGACGCGGTGGATGCGGCCGTGCGCACGAATCCCGCGCTTGCACGACGCATCGGTGAGCAACTCGACAATCGCCACACGATCGCCGAGGAGGCCGTCGCCACGGCGCGTCAGTCGTCCGGGATCATCGCCATCGACGACGCCCGCACCGCGTTGGGATAAGCCACCCTGGGTCGGGTCGCCCGGGGTTAGGATGGTTCCGTGGGCGTGAATCTCTTCTGTTGTTGTCGCTGAGCGGCAACCCTCTCTCTGCAGACCCCGATTCCCAATCAAGGACACCCACATGAAGTACGCGAACAGCGTCATCGATCTCGTCGGCAACACCCCGCTCGTGAAGCTCAACAGCGTCACGGAGGGCATCGCCGCCACCGTGCTCGTCAAGGTCGAGTACCTGAACCCCGGCGGCTCGTCGAAAGACCGGATCGCCACCCGCATCATCGATGCAGCGGAGCGCGAAGGCCTGCTGAAGCCCGGCGGCACCATCGTGGAGCCCACCTCGGGCAACACCGGCATCGGCCTCGCCCTCGTGGCGCAGCAGCGCGGCTACCGTTGCGTCTTCGTGCTGCCCGACAAGGTCGGCGACGACAAGCGCAACGTGCTCACCGCCTACGGCGCCGAGATCGTGGTGACGCCCACCGCCGTGGCTCCTGAAGACCCGAGCTCGTACTACTCGGTCTCCGACCGGCTGGTGACCGAGATCCCGGGTGCCTTCAAGCCGAACCAGTACTCCAACCAGAACGGGCCGCTCAGCCACTACGAGACCACCGGCCCCGAGATCTGGCGCGACACCGAGGGCGAAGTCACTCACTTCGTGGCGGGCGTCGGCACCGGCGGCACCATCAGCGGCACCGGCCGGTACCTCAAAGAGGTGTCGGATGGCCGGGTCACGATCATCGGAGCCGACCCCGAGGGCTCGGTATACTCGGGTGGAACCGGTCGCCCCTATCTCGTCGAGGGTGTGGGGGAGGACTTCTGGCCCACCGCGTACGACGGCACCGTGGTCGACGAGATCATCGCCGCGTCCGACGCGGAGTCGTTCGACATGACCCGGCGACTCGCCCGCGAGGAGGGCCTCCTCGTCGGCGGCTCCAGCGGTCTCGCCGTGGTGGCTGCGCTGAAGGCGGCGCGCGACCTGCCCGCCTCCGCGGTCGTCGTGGTGCTGCTTCCCGATGGTGGTCGCGGCTATCTCGGCAAGATCTTCAACGAGAAGTGGATGCGCTCCTACGGTTTCGCGGCGGAGAACGAGGGTTCCACGGTGCGTGACCTGCTGGGGCTCAAGAGCGAGGGTCTTCCTGCTCTGGTTCACGCGCATCCGAGCGACACCGTGCACGACGCCATCCAGATCATGACCACCTACGGCGTCTCGCAGCTGCCCGTGCTCTCGGCGGAGCCTCCCGTCGTGATGGGCGAGGTGGTCGGCTCGCTCGACGAGCAGACCCTGCTCGACCAGGTGTTCGGCGGCAAGGCCGCCATGACCGACAAGGTGGCCGACTTCGTGGGCGCGGCCCTGCCCTTGATCGGCGTGAACGAGCCGGTGTCATCCGCTCGCCAGGCGCTCACCCAGTCGCCCGCGCTGCTGGTCTCCGACGACGGCAAGCCCGTCACCGTCATCACCCGCCAAGACCTGCTCACCTTCCTCAGCGAAGCGTGACCACCCCTCTTCCTTCGTCTGTACCCCCCTGAAAGCGACCACCATGGCCAAGAACACTGACAGCTTCGAGACCCGCGCCATCCACGCCGGGCAGGAATTCGACCCCACGACCGGCGCGATCATCCCGCCCGTGTACCTCACCTCCACCTTCGTGCAAGACGGCATCGGCGGCTTCCGCGGCGGCTACGAGTACGCCCGCGGCGGCAACCCCACCCGCACCTCGCTCGAGACGCTGATCGCTTCGCTCGAGGGTGCGAAGCACGGCCTCTCGTTCGCCTCAGGCCTCGCGGCGGAGGACGCCCTGCTGCGCGCCGTGCTCGAACCGGGCGACCGCATCGTGCTCGGCAACGACGTGTACGGGGGCACCCACCGCCTGATCGAGCGCATCCACGGCAAGTGGGGGGTGGAGAACGTCGTGGTCGAGATGAGCGACCTGGCGGCCGTCTCGAAGGCCGTCGCCGGCGGCAAGACCAAGCTGCTCTGGCTCGAGACCCCCTCGAACCCCCTGATGAAGATCTCGGATGTGGCCGAGCTCGCCGAGATCGGGCACGCCGCCGGAGCCCTCGTGGTGGTGGACAACACCTTCGCCTCGCCCTACCTGCAGCAGCCCCT
Organism: Herbiconiux sp.; assembly: GCF_004297105.1. GTDB lineage: Bacteria > Actinomycetota > Actinomycetes > Actinomycetales > Microbacteriaceae > Herbiconiux. The sequence continues at coordinate 112,718 of NZ_SCVE01000001.1, read as the reverse complement.
CTCCCTGGGTGCCGACATCGTGGTGCACTCCACCACGAAGTACCTCGGCGGCCACTCCGACGTCCTCGGCGGCGCGGTGGTGCTCAACGACGACGCGCTCGAAGAGAAGGTGCGCTTCCTGCAGTTCGCCTCGGGCGGCGTCTCCGGACCGATGGATGCCTGGCTCACCACCCGCGGCATCAAGACGCTCGCGGTGCGCATGGACCGCCACTCGTCGAACGCTCAGGCCATCGCCGAGCACCTCGTCGGCCACTCCGCACTCGACGCGGTGTACTACCCGGGCCTGCCCACGCATCCGGGGCACGAACTGGCGAAGCGCCAGATGCGCTCGTTCGGCGGCATGATCTCGCTCGCCCTCAAGGGCGGCCCGAAGGCGGCGCGCAAGTTCGCTGAGTCCACGCGGCTCTTCCAGCTCGCCGAGTCGCTCGGTGGTGTGGAGTCGCTCATCGGCTACCCCTCGGAGATGACGCACGCCTCGGTGAAGGGCACGCCGCTCGAGGTGCCCGAGAACGTCATCCGGCTCTCCGTCGGCATCGAGCAGGTCGACGACCTGCTCGCCGACCTCGACGCCGCGCTGCCCCGCAAGTAGTCGGTGCGGACGTGAGAGTCGCTCCCGGATCGAACTGGGCGGGTACGCACGACTACGCGGCCCGTGGCGTCGTGACTCCCCGCACTGCGGAGGAGGTCGCGGATGCCGTGCGCTCGGGCACCCGGGTCAAGGCGCTCGGGTCGCGGCACTCGTTCAACGACATCGCCGACAGCTCGGGCGAGCTCATCTCGCTCGAACGGCTCACGGGGCATCCGGTCGTCGATCCCACGCGTCGGCGTGTGACCGTGCCCGCGGGCGTGCGCTTCGCCGAGCTCGCGGTGCAGCTCGAGGCGGAGGGCCTCGCTCTGCACAACCTCGGTTCGCTGCCGCACATCTCCGTGGCCGGCGCGATCGCCACCGGTACCCACGGATCCGGGCGGCGGAACGGCAACCTGTCGTCGGCGGTGGCCGGCCTGCAACTCGTGACGGGCTCAGGTGATCTCGTCACGGTCGAGCGCGGCGACGCTGACTTCGACGGCTTCGTCGTGTCGCTCGGAGCCCTCGGCATCGTCACTGCGGTGATCCTCGACGTGCAGCCCAGCTACCAGGTGCGGCAGGACATCTACCTCGATCTGCCCTGGGATGCGGTGCTCGACGAGTTCGACGCCATCATGTCGAGCGCCTACAGCGTGAGCCTCTTCACGGACTGGACGGGTGAGACCCTCAAGCAGGCGTGGGTGAAGTCGCGGATGGATGCCGCACCCGAGCTGCCCGAATCGTTCTTCGGTGCGCGGCCTGCGGGAGACGCCGTGATGTCGCCCGCCGGCGACGACCTCGACAACACCACGGCGCAGGGCGGCGTTCCCGGACCGTGGTTCGAACGGTTGCCGCACTTCCGTGCCGATGTCACCCCGAGCGCCGGCGACGAGATCCAGACCGAGTACTTCGTCGACGTGGCCGACGCCGTCGAGGCGATCAAGGCTGTGCGCGCCCTGGACGACCGGATCGCACCGGCCTTGCTCGTGACCGAGCTCCGCACCGTCGCCTCCGATCGGCTGTGGCTCAGCCCGGCCTTCGCTCGCGACAGCCTGGCCATCCACTTCACCTGGTTCAATCGGCCGGGCGACGTGCGCGCTCTCCTCCCGCTGATCGAGGAGGCGCTCGCGCCGTTCGCCCCGCGTCCGCACTGGGGCAAGTGGTTCTCGCTGGACGCTGAGCAGATCGCGCCGCAGTACGACCGCCTCGAGGAGTTCCGGGCACTCGCCGAGCGACTCGACCCGGCCCATCGCTTCCGCAACGCCTATCTCGAACGGGTGCTCGGGCTGCCTGACTGAACCGAGCGCCTCTCGGGCTAGAGCGTGGCGGGTTTCACGTCCGAGTGCACCCACGTGTCGAAGAAGGCGGTGAGATCGGTGCCGGCGACGGATGAGGCGTAGGCCTCGAACTGCGCCGTCGATCCGTTGCCGCCCGCGTTGTCGGTGGCCCAGCCCTTGATGATCGCGAAGAAAGCGGGGTCGCCGACCTCGTTGCGGAGCGCCTGCAGGGTGAGCGCGCCCTTGCCGTATGTCGCACCGTCGAAGATGCCCGCCGCGCCCGGGTCGGCGATCACGGTCGACCAGAATGCGGACGGATCGTCGTAGTCGCTCGGGTCGTCGTACACCGCCTGCGCCGTCATCGCGGTGGTGTCCCCACCCTCGTGCTCCTCCCACAGCCACTCGGCGTAGGTGGCGAAACCCTCGTTCAGCCAGATGTCCGACCAGCGGTCGATCGCCACACTGTCGCCGTACCACTGGTGTGCCAGTTCGTGCACCACGACGGAGGCATCGGCGTCGGCCGGGAAGGCCCAGCGCGGATAGATCGGCCTGGTCTGGTTCTCCAGCGCGTACCGCAGATAGCCGGACGGCCCGGGGTGCACGTCGGCGATCGCGATTCCTCCGGCCTCGGAGAACGGGTAGGCGCCGAAGTAGCCGGAGAGGAAGTCGATCACCTCGGGCTCGTCGTTGAAGATCGAGGTCGCCACGTCGCCCACGGTGGTTCCGCCGCCTGATGCCGTCACCGAGAAGAGACTCGGTGCGATGGCGTTGTAGTAGGAGATGCCGGCCTGTTCGTTCTCCGTGATCTGGTAGTCGCCCACCGTGGCCGTGGCCAGGTAGGTGGCCATCGGCTGGTCCATCTCCCAGTCCCAGGTGGTCGTTGCTCCGTCGGTGGTCTGGCCGGCCAGACGGCCGTTGCCCACGACCTGGAGACCTGCCGGAACGGTCATCCGGGTGCTGAATGTGGCCTTGTCGGACGGGTGGTCGTTCGAGGGGAACCAGGCGGCGGCCACGCGCGGCTGGCCGACGATCACGGCTCCGTCGGTGGTGTGGAACACGCCCGCGGCGCCGAATGCGTCGTCGATCTCGAACGGGACGCCGCTGTAGGTCACCGCGGTCGTGATGGTGGAGCCCGTGGTGATTCCTGCCACGGGGATGACGGTGAGCTCGGTGCGAGGGGGAGTCGCGTCGGCGTCGGTGCTGCCCGGTGCCTGCGGCTGGCCGGTGTCGGCACTGATCTGGGTGCTGGCGAGGCTCCAGTCGGCGGCCGTGCCGTCGACCGTGATGCCTGAGATCACGATCGAGTCGGTGCCGTCGACGTCCCGGGTGTCGAAGTCGAGGTTGAACGTGGAGAGGTTCTGGGTGGCCAGGGCGGTGATGGTGACGGTGCCCGAGAGCACGTCGGTGGTGGGGTCGTAGGCCAGGTCGAGGTCGTAGTGCTGCACGTCGTAGCCGCCGTTGCCGTCGAGCGGGAAGTAGTCGTCGCCGATGCCCGCGGCCCCGGGCTGGAAGTCGACGGGAGTGGTGGTGGGGGGCGCCGTGGGGGTGACCACGGGCGCGGGGCTGGAGGTGGCGCATCCGGTACCGGTGCCGGAGCCCTCTGCCGCGAAGCTGGGGGCGGCCGAGCCCGCTCCGGAGGCCAGCAGGGCCACCACGAGCAGGGGCGCGGCCGCGAACAGTGCGGTGCGACGCCGGCCGCGGCGGGCCAGCAACCAGGCCGTGCCCGCGCCCACGGCGATCAATCCTGCGGCGAGGGCCAACGGCCAAGAATCGTATCCGGTCGCGGCCAGCACGCAGTTCGTCACAGAAACCCCATATCCACTCGGTTCCTGGAAGCTACCCGAGAGAGGCACGAATTGTCCAGCTGACTCCGCGCGAGACGGCGATTTTGGGCCTGAGCGGGCGCTTATGCGACGAAAATCGCCGTCTCGCGAGGAGGAGGGGTGGGTTAGGCGGCGGCGAGGGCGTCGCGGAGCACGTCGAGGCCGTCGGCGATGAGGGCGTCGCCGATCGTGAGTGGCGGGAGGAAGCGGATGACGTTGCCGTACGTCCCGCAGGTGAGCAGCACGAGGCCCTGCGCGTGGGCCGCCGCCGCGACCCGGGCCGCGAGGGCCGCATCCGGAGCCTTCGTCGCGGGGTCGACGAGCTCGATCGCCAGCATCGCGCCGCGGCCGCGCACGTCGCCGATGCGCGGGTCGGTGGAGCGCAGCTCTTCGAGGCGGGCGCGGAACAGGGCCTCGATCTCGCGGGCCCGGCCCAGGAGATCGTCGTCGAGGTAGCTCCGGATGGTGGCGAGCGCCGCCGCGCAGGCGATCGGGTTGCCCGTGTACGTGCCGCCGAGGCCGCCGCCGTGAGCCGAGTTCATGATGTCGGCGCGGCCGGTGACGGCCGAGAGCGGGAGCCCGCCCGCGATTCCCTTCGCCGTGACGATCAGGTCGGGCTCGATGCCCTCGTGCTCGCTCGCGAACATCGCCCCGGTGCGGGCGAAGCCGGTCTGCACCTCGTCGGCGATGAACACGACGTCGTTCGCTCGGGCCCAGGCCTGGAGTGCCGGGAGGAATCCGGCGGCGGGAACGATGAAGCCGCCCTCGCCCTGGATGGGCTCGATGATGAGCGCGGCGAGATTCGCGGCGCCGATCTGCTTATCGATCTGGTCGATGGCGCGGGCTGCCGCATCCGCTCCGCTGACGCCGCCGTCGCGGAAGGGGTAGGACATCGGCGCCCGGTACACCTCGGGGGCGAAGGGGCCGAAGCCCGACTTGTAGGGCATCGACTTGGCGGTGAGCGCCATCGTGAGGTTGGTGCGGCCGTGGTAGGCGTGGTCGAAGGCCACGACGGCCTGCTTTCCGGTGAAGTGCCGAGCGATCTTGATGGCGTTCTCGACGGCCTCGGCACCCGAGTTGAAGAGGGCGGTGCGCTTGTCGAAGTCGCCCGGAGTCAGGTTGTTGAGCGCCTCGGCGACCTCGATGTAGCCCTCGTAGCCGGTGATGGTGAAGCAGGTGTGGGTGAAGGCGTTCACCTGGCGGGTGACGGCCTCCACCACGGCGGGCGCGGAGTTGCCGACGCCCGTGACCGCGATGCCCGACCCGAAGTCGATGAGGGTGTTGCCGTCGATGTCGCGCAGCACTCCGCCGCCGGCAGCCTCCACGTAGATGGGCAGCATCACGCCCACGCCGTCGGGCACGGCGGCGAGTTTGCGGGCGTGCAGGGCGCGCGAGCGCGGGCCGGGGAGCTCGGTGACGAGATCGCGCTGCTGGCGGAGCGCCGGCCCACCGGTCGTGGCGGCGGTCGTGGCTGTCGTCGTGGCCGTGTCGGTGGTGAGAGGCGAGGTCATGGGCGGGCTCCTGTCGTGGTCGCTGCCACCACGGTAGAACCAGAGCTGGCCCGAGCGCACTGCCGGATCGGAGATAGCATCGACATGCACTGCCAGTTCGGCAGACCCGTCGAGAGGAATCCGGATGCCCGCGACCGTCTCCGATCTGCTCGCCAGCCCCCGCCTTGGCCTGGAGCTGCTGACGCCGCCCGCGACGCCCGTCCGGCCCGCGACCCCGGGCCTCACGGCACCCCTGCTCTGGTCGCACTCCTCCGACCTCGACGACCCCAGCCCCTTCCTCGAGCCGGGTCAGCTGCTCCTGACGACGGGGCGGCAGTTCTCCCCCTCCTACGACTACGGTTCGTACGTCGCCCGGCTGGGTGCCGCCGGGGTCGTGGCGCTCGGCTTCGGCACCGAGGTGGTGCGCACCACGCCGCCGGCCCTCGTCGAGGCCTGTGAACGACTCGGCCTCCCTCTCGTCGAAGTGCCGTACGCCACCCCCTTCATCGCGGTGAGCCGTTTCATCGCCGACCGCCTCGCGGCCGAGGCCCGTGAGCAGCTCGAGTGGACCCTCGACGCCCAGGATGCGCTCTCCCGCGCCGCCTCCTCGAGCGGCGGGCTGGCCGCGGTGGTCGACCGCGCATCCGTGGTGCTCGGCAGTGGCGTCGGGGTGTTCGACGCCGATGGCGGCGTGGTGGAGCAGAGCGGCGGCCTCGGCACGACTCCGTCGGCCCGCGAGTTCGCGCGGCAGCGGGTGGCCGAACTGCTCGCTCGGGGCCAGCGCGCCCACGACGGGGGCGCGCGCGGCGGCACGAACTGGTCGGTTCGCACGCTCGGCCGGGCGGGGCGACTGCTCGGTGCCGTGTTCGTGGAGCGCGAGCAGCCGTTCTCGGCCGCCGACGAGTCGGTGCTCTCGATGCTCTCCGCCTTGGCCGGCCTCTCGTTCGAGCACGCGGAGGATCAGCGGATCGGTCTCCGTTCGATCCTCGAGCAGTTCCTGAGGCTGCTGCGCGACGGCCGGGTGGCCTCGGTGCGTCGTGGGCTGGCATCGTTGCCGATGGGGTTGCCGCGTGAGCCGGTGACCGTGATCGCGGTGAATCTCGCGGAGGTGCGCTCGGGCATTCGGGACTCTCTCGAGCGCCTCGCCGCCCGGTCCCCGCGGCGCTTGTTCGTGGCCGGCGACGGCGGTCAGCTGCTGGTGCTCTGCGACAGCAGCTCTCTCGAGGGGGTGGTGCGGCTGCTCTCCTCGTCTCAGTTGAGGGCCGGGCGTTCGGACCCCGGGGCCTGGAATCAGATCGAATCCGCCATCACCCAATCGCTCCGCGCCCTCGACAGTGCACCGGCGGGCCGGCTGCTCTCGTTCGAGCAGCTCGTGGCCGAGAACGTGTTCGGGCTGCTCGCGTCGTCGCAGGTGGCCGACATCGCGCGGTCCCGGTTGCGCACCCAGCTCGACTCCGAGGCCGGCCGGCGCCGGCTGCGCGAGGCGGCGGTGTGGTTGCGGCACAACGGTTCCTGGGAGCCGGCCGCCCGTGAACTCGGGATGCATCGGCACAGCCTCAAGGCCCGGGTGGCCGAGCTCTCGGCGCAGCTGGCTCTGCCGCTCGACACCTTTCAGGGGCGCGCCGAGCTCTGGGTGCTGCTCGCGGCCGCCGACCTCGTGCCGAGCGCGCAGCACGGGAGCGCGAGGTCGTCGGCCGCAGATCCCGGGCCGAGCTAGGCCACTCGGCAGTCGTCCTTGCGGGCGCACGATGGCGTGGCGCTTTCACGATGAATACTGGCATTTCTGCCATTCCTCTTCGCCTGCGCGACCGGCAGCATGGAGCCATGACCACGTCACCTTCCGGCCCCTCGGTGGGCCTCGCGCAGGGCTCGGCCCTGTACATCGCCGCAGTGCTCGGAACCGGCATCCTCGTGCTGCCGGCGCTCGCGGCCCAGGCGGCGGGGCCGGGCTCGATCCTCGCCGTGGTGGCGCTCATCGTGCTCTCGGTGCCACTGGCGGGCACCTTCGCCGCACTCGCGTCGCGACATCCGGATGCCGGCGGGGTGGCGAGTTTCGTGCGTCTCGCGCTCGGTGCGACGGCGGCGCGGATGGCCGGCTACTGGTTCTTCTTCGGTGTGAGCGTCGGCACCCCCGTGGTGGCCCTGCTCGGCGCGAGCTACCTGGTTGCCGTGCTGGGGGCGCCGGAGTGGACGGCATTCGTCGTGGCACCCGTGCTGCTGGTGCCGCCCTTCCTCTCGAATCTCGGCGGGCTGCGGTTCTCCGGGCGCGTGCAGCTCGTGCTCTCGGGGCTGCTGGTCGCCGTGGTCGTGGGGGTGGTGGCGCTCGCCGCACCCGCGGCCGACCCGGCGAACCTCAGCCCCCTGCTGCCGCACGGCTGGGCCGGGGTCGGTGTGGCCGTGAGCCTCTTCGTGTGGGCCTTCGCCGGCTGGGAGGCGGTGACGCACATCGCGGGGGAGTTCCGGCGGCCGCGCCGCACCATCCCCCTGGCCACGGCGATCGCGATCGTGGTCGTGGGCGCGTGCTATCTGGGACTGCAGATCGTGACGGTCGGCGTGCTGGGTGATGCAGCCGGCGCGTCACCCGTTCCCCTGCTCGACCTCGCCTCGGCGTCGGCCGTTGCGCCGCAGGGTGCCCGGATCGCGGTGGCCGCGATCGCAGGGATCGTGGCTCTCGGTGTGCTCAATGCCTACGTGGCGGCGTTCGCCAAGCTCGGCGCGGCGCTCGGCCGGGACCGCGACCTGCCGCACTGGTTCGGGCGGGGCGCGGAGCCGGGCGGCGTCCCGCGCCGGGCGGTGCTGCTCGTGGCGGCGCTCGCCACCGGCTCCTTCGCGGCCATCGTGGTGACGGGCGGGTCGCTGACGCCGTTCATCCTCATCCACACCTCGAGCATGGTGTGCGTGTACGCGCTCGGTGTGGTGGCGGCACTGCGGCTGCTGCCGCGCTTCGGGGTGGGCTGGTGGCTCGCTGCGGTATCGGTGCTGCTCGTGGCCGGGCTCGTGGCGCTGGCCGGGGCGAACCTCCTGGCACCCGTGCTACTGGCTCTTGCCGCGCTCGCGGTGGCCGCGGTCAAGCGGCACACCCGGGTGTCGCCTGCCGCTGCGGGTCAGGAACCCGCTTCGGCCTTGGCGAGCTCCGACTTCCACACCCGGAACCCGTCTTCGCTGCGGCCCTGACGCCAGTAGCCCGAGATCGAGAGCTGGTCGCGGCCGAGACCGCGCTCGCCGCGCAGATAGGGGCGGATGCCGTGCATCACCTCTTCGGCCTCGCCGTGCACGAAGGCATGCACCCGGCCGCTCCGCCACTCGACCGCGCGCACCGCCTCGGTGAGCAGCCCGTCGGCCGAACCGCCGTCGCGGTGCACGAAGGTCACCCGGCCGCCGCCGCTCGCCGGCAGGGGCAGTGCGGGCTCGTGCGCCGCGGAGTCGACCAGCACCACCACCTCGACCGCCGCATCCGCGGGGAGCACCTCGAGAGCGGCCGTCACCGCGGGGATGGCGGAGTCGTCGGCCACGAGCAGGTGCCAGTCGGCGTCCGGGTCGGGGCGGTAGGCGCCGCCCGGGCCGTTGACGAGGAGGATGTCGCCCTCCTGGGCCGTGCGGGCCCACGGGCCGGCCACGCCCTCGTCGCCGTGCACGACGAAGTCGATGTCGAGAGTGCCGGCCCCGAGGTCGGGATGCAGGGCCGTGTAGGTGCGCACGACCGGCAGGTCATCCGGAGCCATCGTGGAGCGGAGCGCCCGCACGTCGATCTGCTCGGGATAGTCGACCCCGGGTTTCGGGAAGACGAGCTTCACGTAGCGGTCGGTGTGGACGCTCCCGGCGAAGGCGGAGAGGTCGTTCGTCTGGGGTGCACGCGGCGGAGTGTGGGGGTGGGCCACGACGTGCCGATGACGGTGAATCGGGTGGTCGGCATGGCCTCAGGATAACCTCCGACACGCCGGGTGTCGGAGGTCGCTCCTAAACTTCTCGGGAGCGGGAAATCTCTCCACAGGTTCTCCGGAATCCGCGAATTCCTGCTGTATTCATTGTGGATGAACAGTGCGGAAAGGTGTGCACAGCCGGTGGAGAACCTGTGGATAATTACACGGGTGTAACACTTCATCTAGGGGTGCTCGATATCGATGACAACTAGATGTAGTATTGAAGTCCTGGCGCTGAGTGCCCACGAAATCGGTGGACAAGGGCCTCGCAACCTCTAGTTCCTCCTCTTTCTACTCACTCGAGAAAGGTGCATTCCTTATGGCAATCACGGTCTACACGAAGCCCTCCTGTGTCCAGTGCACGGCAACCTACCGCGCCCTCGAGAACAAGGGTCTCGAGTTCGAGATCTTCGACCTCTCGGTCGACGACAAGGCCCTCGAGACAGTCAAGGAGCTGGGCTACCTCCAGGCTCCGGTGGTCATGACCTCCGAAGGCGACCACTGGTCGGGCTTCCGTCCTGACAAGATCGCCGAGCTGGCCGCGCGCGCCGCGAGCTAATCGGGTCGTGTCGGGCGACCTCGTCTACTTCTCGAGCGTCTCGGGCAACACCCGTCGCTTCGTCGAAGGGCTGGACCGGCCCGCCTCGCGCATCCCGATCTACGCCCGTGAAGAGCGGCTGAACGTCACAGCCCCGTACGTGCTCGTCCTCCCCACCTATGGCGGGGGTGGTCTGGGCGGAGCTGTTCCCAAACAGGTGATCCAGTTCCTCAACAACGAAGAGAACCGATCCCACATCCGCGGCGTCATCGCTGCCGGCAACACCAACTTCGGCGAGGCCTACTGCCTTGCGGGCGACATCGTCGCGCGCAAATGCAAGGTCCCGCTGCTCTATCGATTCGAAGTATTCGGAACCCCGGATGACCGTGAGGCCGTCCAGATTGGATTGGACACACTGTGGAAGCAACACTGATCGACGCGCCCACCGCCGCGCCGGCGCTCGACTACCACTCGCTCAACGCGATGCTGAATCTCTACGACGAGAACGGCCTGATCCAGTTCGACAAAGACAAAGAGGCGGCGAAGCAGTACTTCCTGCAGCACGTCAACCAGAACACGGTCTTCTTCCACAACCTGCGCGAGCGCCTCGACTACCTCGTCGAGAACGAGTACTACGAGAAGGCGGTGCTCGACCAGTACTCGTTCGAGTTCATCCAGAAGCTCGACGACCTCGCCTACTCGAAGAAGTTCCGCTTCGACACCTTCCTCGGCGCGTTCAAGTACTACACGAGCTACACGCTGAAGACGTTCGACGGCAAGCGCTATCTCGAGCGCTTCGAAGACCGTGTGGTGATGACCGCCCTGGGTCTCGCCCAGGGCGACGAGAAGCTCGCCGTCAACCTCGTGGAGGAGATCATCGGCGGCCGCTTCCAGCCGGCCACCCCCACCTTCCTCAACACCGGCAAGGCGCAGCGCGGCGAGCTCGTCTCCTGCTTCCTCCTGCGCATCGAAGACAACATGGAGTCGATCGCCCGTGGCATCAACTCCGCGCTGCAGCTGTCGAAGCGCGGCGGCGGCGTGGCACTGCTGCTCTCCAACATCCGTGAGGCCGGCGCGCCGATCAAGCAGATCGAGAACCAGTCGTCGGGCATCATCCCCGTCATGAAGCTGCTCGAAGACAGCTTCAGCTACGCCAACCAGCTCGGTGCCCGTCAGGGTGCGGGCGCGGTGTACCTGTCGGCACACCACCCCGACATCATGAAGTTCCTCGACACCAAGCGCGAGAACGCGGATGAGAAGATCCGCATCAAGACGCTCTCGCTCGGCGTGGTGGTTCCCGACATCACCTTCGAGCTCGCGAAGAACGACGAGGACATGTACCTCTTCTCGCCGTATGACGTCGAGAAGGTCTACAACAAGCCCTTCGGTGACATCTCCGTGACGGAGAAGTACCGTGAGATGGTCGACGACCCGCGTATCCGCAAGACCAAGATCAAGGCCCGCGAGTTCTTCCAGACCCTCGCCGAGATCCAGTTCGAGTCGGGCTACCCGTACATCATGTACGAAGACACCGTCAACAAGGCGAACCCCATCAAGGGCCGCATCAACATGTCGAACCTGTGCTCGGAGATCCTCCAGGTCAACACGCCCACGACGTACAACGAAGACCTCTCCTACGACACCATCGGCAAAGACATCTCGTGCAACCTGGGCTCGCTGAATATCGCGCTCACCATGGACTCGCCCGACTTCGGCCGCACCGTCGAGACCGCCATCCGCGGCCTCACCTCGGTGTCGAACCAGTCGCACATCGCCTCGGTCCGCTCGATCGAAGACGGCAACGACAAGTCGCACGCCATCGGCCTGGGCCAGATGAACCTGCACGGCTACCTCGCCCGTGAGCGCGTGTTCTACGGGTCGGAGGAGGGTGTCGACTTCACGAACATCTACTTCTACACGGTGCTCTTCCACGCACTGCGGGCCTCGAACGCGATCGCGATCGAGCGCGGGGAGAAGTTCGACGGCTTCGACGACTCCACCTACGCCTCCGGTGAGTTCTTCGACAAGTACACGGATGTCGCGTGGGAGCCGGCCACGGCTCGCGTCGCCTCGCTCTTCGCCGAGTCGGACATCCACATCCCGACGCAGGCCGACTGGCTCGAGCTCAAGGCGTCGATCCAGGCGCACGGCATCTACAACCAGAACCTGCAGGCGGTGCCGCCCACCGGATCGATCTCGTACATCAACAACTCGACCTCGTCGATCCACCCGGTTGCCTCGAAGATCGAGATCCGCAAGGAAGGCAAGATCGGGCGCGTCTACTACCCGGCGCCGTTCCTCACGAACGACAACCTCGAGTACTACGACGACGCCTACGAGATCGGCGCCGAGAAGATCATCGACACCTACGCCGCGGCCACGCAGCACGTCGACCAGGGTCTCTCGCTCACGCTGTTCTTCAAGGACACGGCCACCACGCGCGACATCAACAAGGCTCAGATCTACGCGTGGCGCAAGGGCATCAAGACGATCTACTACATCCGTCTGCGTCAGCTCGCCCTCGAGGGCACCGAGGTCGACGGCTGCGTCTCGTGCATGCTGTGATCGTCGACCTGCCTAACGGAAAGAATCTCTCATGACCCCTCCTCCCTCGGAGCCGCTGAAGCTCCTCAACACGGTGCAGGCGATCAACTGGAACCGCATCCAAGACGAGAAAGACGTCGAGGTATGGAACCGGCTGGTCAACAACTTCTGGCTGCCTGAGAAGGTGCCGCTGTCGAACGACGTGCAGTCGTGGAACACGCTGACCCCGCAGGAGCAGCAGCTCACGATGCGGGTGTTCACCGGTCTCACGCTGCTCGACACCATCCAGGGAACGGTCGGCGCGGTGTCGCTCATCCCGGATGCGATCACGCCGCACGAGGAGGCCGTCTACACGAACATCGCGTTCATGGAGTCGGTGCACGCCAAGTCGTACTCGTCGATCTTCTCGACGTTGTCGAACACGAAGGACATCGACGAGGCGTTCCGCTGGTCGACCGAGAACCCGAACCTGCAGAAGAAGGCGTCGATCGTTCTCGACTACTACCACGGTGACGATCCCCTGAAGCGCAAGGTCGCCTCGACACTGCTCGAGAGCTTCCTGTTCTACTCGGGCTTCTACCTGCCGATGTACTGGTCGAGCCGGGCGAAGCTCACCAACACGGCCGACCTCATCCGCCTCATCATCCGCGACGAGGCCGTGCACGGCTATTACATCGGCTACAAGTTCCAGCGGGGGCTCGAGCTGGTCGACCAGGCCAAGCGCGACGAGATCAAGGACTACACGTTCTCGCTCATCTACGACCTCTACGAGAACGAGGCCCAGTACACGCAAGACCTCTACGACGAAGTCGGTCTCACCGAAGACGTGAAGAAGTTCTTGCACTACAACGCGAACAAGGCCCTCATGAACCTTGGCTACGAGCCGATGTTCCCGAAGTCGGTCACCGACGTGAACCCGGCCATCCTGTCGGCGCTCTCGCCGAACGCCGACGAGAATCACGACTTCTTCTCGGGGTCGGGTTCCTCCTACGTGATCGGCAAGGCCGTGAACACGGAAGACGAGGACTGGGACTTCTAGGGTCGCGCTAGCCCACCGGGTTGAGGGGTTCCTCGCCGGCGAGCACCGCGGCTGCGTTGCGCACGGCCAGGGAGCCCATGCGCTCGCGGGTCGCGCGGCCGGCGCTGCCGATGTGCGGCACCGTCACCACGTTCGGCAGATTGAGCAGGCCTGCGGACACCGCAGGCTCCCACTCGTAGACGTCGAGGCCGGCTGCGCCGATCACGCCGTCGGTGAGCGCCTCCACGAGCGCGAGCTCGTCGACGATCGGGCCGCGGGCCGTGTTGATCAGGATGGCGTTCGCCTTCATCGCGCGCAGCTCCTCGGCGCCGATGAGGTGCCGGGTCTCGGGCGTCAGGGGGCAGTGCAGGCTCACCACATCGCTCGACGCGAGCAGCTCCGGAAGCTCGACCTGCCGCACGCCCAGGGCGCCGGCCTCGGCACTCGCCGCCCGCGAACCCGTGGCGAGGATCGTCATGTCGAAAGCCGCGGCCCGGCGGGCGACCGCCATACCGATGCGGCCCAGACCCACGATGCCGAGCGTGGCGCCGGCGCTCACGTCGAGGCCCACGAAGAAGTCGGACTCCCAGGTCCACGGCGTTCCGGCACGCACGAACCGGTCTGACTCGACGATGCGCCGCGCCGTCGCGAGGAGGAGGGCGAACGCGACGTCGGCGGTGGCATTGTCGAGCACACCAGGGGTGTTCGTCACGATCACCCCGCGCTCGCGGGCCGCCGCGACATCGATGTTGTCGTAACCCACCCCGAAGTTCGCGATGACGCGCAGACCGGGGCCTGCAGCATCCATCACCTCGGCGTCGATGCGGTCGGTGACCGTGCTGATGATGCCGGATGCTCCGCTCACTCCGGCGAGCAGCTCGGAGCGGGCGTCGCCGTCGCCCTCCCCCGCCGAATCGATCTGGAGGCCGGTGCCGGCGAGCTCGGCCGCCGCACCCGGTGGGAGGGCGAACGTGACGTGTACGCGGGGCGGGGCATCGGAACCGATCGTGGGCATGGCTCCACTCTTCCGCGCGGAAGGCTCCGCGGCCAAACCGGAACAGCACGACGCGCGCGTCGGGCGGGCGCGGCGTGCGGATTGGGTGGGCGCGGCGTGCGGGTCGGGCGGGCGCGGCGTGCGGGTCGGGCGGGCGCGACGTGCGGACCGCGTGGCGTGTGGACCGCGTGGCGCGCGGCGGCGGACCGCGGTGGCGTGCGGGCGGTGTCTGCCGTCCGGCGCCAGACGTGGGGAGGCGCGCCGCTCCGGCACGTTGACAGCGTGCGGCCGGCATGAGGTGATGGTGCCATGCCCGTGCTGCGCGTCGTCATCGCTCCCGATTCCTTCAAGGGCACCGCGGATGCCGGCTCCGTGGCCCGCTCCCTCGCGGAGGGCTGGCGCGCCGAGAGGCCCCAGGACGACGTCACGTGCCTTCCCATGGCCGACGGTGGCGAGGGCACCCTCGATGCATTCGAGGAGGCCTGGCCCGGCAGCATCCGGATGCCCGTCACCGTCACCGGGCCGGACGATCACGTCTTCGAGGCCTCCTGGCTGTTGCTCCCGGGACCGGAGACGGATGCGGATGCGGATGCGGCGACCGGAGGGACCGCCGTCGTGGAGCTGGCGAGTACGAGCGGCATCACACTGCTGCATCCGCTGCGCCCCCTCGAGGCGCACTCGCTGGGCTTCGGCCAGGCCGTTCGCGCCGCGCTCGCTCACGGCGTCGACCGGCTGCTGCTCGCGATCGGCGGGAGCGCCTCCACCGATGGCGGTGCCGGCGTGCTCACGGCCCTCGGCGCACGCTTCCTGGACGCGGAGGGGCGCACCGTGCCGTTCGGCAACATCGGTCTCGGGGACATCGAGCGGGTGGAGTTCGACGCGCTGGTCGAGCTTCCGCCTGGGGGAGCGGTAGTGATGAGCGACGTCGTGAACCCCCTGCTGGGGCGGCACGGCGCCGTGACCGTCTACGGCCCGCAGAAGGGACTCGGCGAGGGGCTCCAGCGCGACGCCGAACGGCGGCTCGCGCGATTCGCCCAGCTGGTCGAGGACGACCGCGGCACCGACCCGGCCGCTCCCGGTGCGGGCGCCGCGGGAGGCGTGGGCTTCGGCCTGCTGAGTTGGGGCGCGGAACTGGTGCCGGGGTCGGCGGCGGTGGCCGGGGCTCTCGGGCTCGCCGACGTGGTCTCCGGCGCCGACCTCGTGATCACCGGGGAGGGGCGCTACGACCACCAGTCGGAGTCGGGCAAGACGGCCTCCCACGTGCGGGATGCCGCCGCCGCGGCCGGCGCCCGCACCGCACTCGTCGCCGGCGCGATCGAGGCCGAGCCGCGGGCTTTCGACGAGTGGCTGGCACTCACGGATGTGGATGTGGCCGGCTCCCGCGAGGCCGCGGCCGCCGACCCCCACCGCTGGCTCGCCGAGGCCGCCCGCCGCCTGGCGGCCGCCCGCCCCTGACGCGTCGCCCTCCTGACGCGCGGGCTACCTGGCGTGTCGCCCTCGTGGTGCGCCGCCGGTCCGACGGTTCGCCACCCCCGGGGTCCTCGCGCCCGGGCGCGTGCACCGCAAGCGCGCAGTGGGCACCGCGAGCACCACCCCACGGGCTTCACTCACCCGTCACTTTCCGCCCTTCTCGCGGTGAGGAAGGGCCAAAAGTGACGGATGGTGAGGAGGTGGAGTGGAGTGCGGCGGGTGGGCGGCCGCGCGGGGCTGGGTGGGCGGACGCCGGGCGATGGGGGCGGGCGGCGGGTGGGTGCGGGCGGGGCGCTACGGGCGGGCGGCTGCGTGGGCCGCGTACTGGGCGCGGATGACCGGCTGGTGGTCGGGAGCCGGCGACGCGGCCGTCGACACCTCCCAGGCCGGGCGCGCGCCCGTGAGGGCCCAGCCCGCCTGGGTGGCGGCACCATCCGCCACGTACTCGCCGGGCGACGGCACGGTCACCGGCACGTCGAACACCTGCGCGGCGATCGCCTGCACGGCCGGGTTCAGAGCCGCCCCGCCGATGAGCAGGATGCGCTGGGGCACGACCCCCACCCGCCGCACGGCGTCGAGGCCGTCGGCGAGACCGCAGAGCAGCCCCTCGATGGCCGCCCGGGAGAGGCCCTCGCGGGTGGTGGACGCGAGGGTCATGCCGAACAGGGTTGCCGTCGCATCCGGGAGATTGGGGGTGCGCTCGCCCTCGAAGTAGGGCTGCAGCACGAGACCGGATGCCCCCGCGGGAGCCGCCAGGGCGAGCGATCCGAGGGTCGCGTGGTCGACGCCGAGCAGTGCCGCGACGGAGTCGAGGATGCGCGCCGCGTTCAGTGTGGCGACGAGCGGCAGGAAGGCGCCGGAGGCATCCGCGAACCCGGCGACCGTGCCGGTCTCGTCGGCCGAGGGTTCGCCGGTGACCGCGAAGACGGTGCCGCTCGTGCCGATCGAGACGACGACGTCGCCCTCGACGGCTCCGAGGCCCAGCGCGGCGCCGGCGTTGTCGCCCGCCCCCGCGCCGACGACGATTCCGGCCGGGATGGGCGCGGCGGGGGTTCCGGATGCGGACACCGGGCTGAATGCCACGGTCGCGCCCGCCGACTCGGCCGGGCCCAGCACGCGCGGCAGAACGGCGTCGTGGCCGAGACTCGCCGCCAGCAGCTCGCGGTCGTACTCGCCGGTGCGCGGGTTCCAGTAGGAGGTGCCGCTCGCATCCGATCGATCGGTCACGAGCTCATCGAGCACCGGGCCGAGGGGCGACGAGTCGGCCGGTCCGTAGCCGCGCAGCCGCCAGGTGAGCCAGTCGTGAGGCAGGGCGACCGCGGCCACGCGTGCCGCCGACTCGGGCTCGGCATCGCGCAGCCAGCGCAGCTTCGTGGCGGTGAACGACGCCACCGGCACCGAGCCGGTGCGTGCGGCCATGCCGGCTGCGCCGAACTCCTCGATCAGCGCCGCAGCGGCGCCCGCGGAGCGAGTGTCGTTCCAGAGGAGGGCGGGACGGATGACCTCGCCCGCGTCATCCAGCACCACCATGCCGTGCTGCTGACCCGCGATCGCGATGGCCGCGACGTCGTCGAGGCCTCCGGCCGCCGCCAATGCCGTGAGGAGGGCGTCCCACCAGGCGGCGGGATCGACCTCGGTGCCTGCGGGGTGCGATGCACGCCCCTGGCGCACGAGGGCGCCGGTCTCGAGGTCGCGGATGACGACCTTGCAGCTCTGGGTGGATGAATCGATGCCGGCGACGAGCGTCATTGGTGTCTCCTGAGGGCGGGGCGCTGAAAAGTTCGCGTTCACAACATATTCGAGAGGGCGGGGCCGACGCAAAAGCGACTCTCTTGCAACATGCGACTACTCGTGCGAGAGTAGTCGCATGTCTCCCATGCGACTCTTCATTCTCGGCGCGCTCGACGCCCGCGGCGACATGCACGGTCACCAACTCCGGCTGCTGGCCGAGGAGGAGCGCATCCACCTCTGGGCTGACGTCTCGGTCGGCTCCCTCTACGGCGCGCTCAAGCGGCTCGCCAACGAGGGTCTCATCGAGGAGGTGAGGACCGAGCGGGAGGGGGGCTACCCCGAGCGTCAGGTCTACGCGATCACGGCGGAGGGCCGCGAGACCCTCGCCATCCAGCGTGAAGACGGCCTGACCACGGTACAGATGAAGCACGACCCGTTCGACCTGGCCATCAGCCGACTCGATCCCGACCGCCTCGACCACCTCGCCGAGGCCATCGAGAACCGCCTCGTGGTGCTCAACTCGATGCTCGCCGATCAGGAGCGACGGCTCGTCTTCGCCGCCCCCTATCTCACCATCGCGGAGACCTGGGTGATGCATCACCGGGCCGACCGCATTCGGGCCGAGATCGACTCCCACCAGAAACTCCTCGCGACGGTGCCCGACATCGTCGCCGACGAACTCACACGAAAGAATCACCATGACTGACCAGACCCTCACCCACCCGAGCGCCCCCGTGGCCTCCCGACGTGCCTGGCAGGCGCTCATCGTGCTGCTCGCGGGCATGTGCATCGCCCTGCTCGACACGACCATCGTGAACGTCGCGCTGCCGAGCATCCGTACGTCGATCGACGCCTCTGAGGCGACCCTCTCCTGGATCATCTCGGGCTACGCGCTCGCCTTCGGTCTCGCGCTGATCCCGGCGGGCAAGATCGGTGACCGCATCGGGCACAAGTGGGTGTTCTTCACCGGCATCGTGCTCTTCACACTCGCGAGCCTCGCCTGCGGTCTCTCGCAGAACGACCTCCAGCTCGTGGCCTCCCGCGTCGTGCAGGGTCTCGCCGGCGGCATGTTCGTGCCCGCCGTCACGGCCTACATCCAGTTGCTCTTCCCCCCGCAGCTGCGCGGCAAGGCCTTCGCCATCATGGGCGCCGTGATCGGCGTCTCCACGGCGCTCGGCCCGATCGTGGGCGGTCTCATCATCCAGGCCTTCGGAGCGGATGAGGGCTGGCGACTCGTGTTCGGCGTGAACCTGCCGATCGGCATCGCCACGGCCATCGCGGCCGCGATCCTGCTGCCCACGCGCCGCGAGACGGCGGCGGTGAGCGCCACGGCGCACGGCGCGGGTGCGCGGGCAGGGGCGGCCCCGGCAGGCGCGGGGGCCGCATCCGCCCCCAAGGCAGGCCTCGACTGGTTCGGCCTGGTGCTGCTCTCGGCCGCGCTGGTGGCGCTGCTCGTGCCGCTCATCCAGGGCGAAGACGAAGGATGGCCGCTCTGGACCTTCCTCACCCTGGGCGCCGGCGTGCTGCTGCTGGTCGCGTTCGGCGCCTGGGAGGTCGCCCGCTCGAAGAGAGGCCGCGACCCGCTGGTGCCCCCGCGGCTGTTCCGCCACCCCGCGTTCACCGGCGGCGTGGTGCTCGCGCTGGTGTACTTCGCGGCGTTCACGAGCATCTTCTTCACCATCTCGCTGCTCTGGCAGGCGGGCCTCGGCCACACCGCGCTCGAGTCGGGCATCGTGTCGATCCCGTTCGCGATCGCCTCGATCGTGGGGTCGGCGCTCAGCAACACCCTCTCGCGCCGACTCGGCCGCACCGTGCTCATCCTCGGCACGGCTCTCGTGACCATCGGTCTCACCTGGGTGTGGATCGTGCTGCTGCTGACGACCCCCATCGACCTCACCAACTGGATGCTCATCGCGCCGCTGTTCATCGCCGGTCTCGGCAACGGCCTCTTCATCGCACCGAACGCGCAGTTCATCGTGGCCACGGTGGAGCGCTCGGAGGCGGGGGCCGCATCCGGGGTCATCAGCACGATGCAGCGTGTGGGGAGCGCGATCGGCATCGCCGTGATCGGCAGCGTGTTCTTCGGTACCCTCGTGATCTCGGGGCCCACGCCGGGCGACGTGGCCGCCGGATTCGCGTCGAGCTCAGCCGCCGCGATGGGGGTGAGCGTGGGGTTCAGCGTGCTCGCGTTCCTGCTGGTGTTCGCTCTGCCGCGCCGCACGAACGCGCCTGGCGGGCACTGACGGTTCGCGTCAGGAGGGCCGGCCCCCACCGAACGACCTTCGGCGAACCCCTTGCGCTCGGCGCAGGGGGTTCGCTATCGTCGAACACCGCGACACACGGTCGCCGACGAGAAACGCAGAGAGGAGCGAACCATGATCCCGTCAACAGACTTCACGATCACGGCGCTTCCCCCGTTCTCACGCCCCTCGGTCTGACCTCGCGTCACACCTGAGCTGCGGCTCCGCCAGGAAGCGTCTCCCTTCGAAACGCTCATCTCTTCCTGGAGGAACCACCGTGTTCACATCATCGAGTCGCGCCCACGATGAGGCGCTCCTCACGTTCAGAAATCCCGATCCCCTGGATTGGGTCGATCCCCTCCGCTTCGGCCGCGGGCTCGCGGCGGGCACCTACCGTCGCGACTGGGTCTGGCTGGCCTTCGTCGACGACCAGCCGGTCGCCCGCGGAGTCTGGTGGGGCCCCGTCGGGTCGGTGCATCCGATCGAGTTGCACTGCCTGCTCGTCGACGCGACGCTCCCGCATCCCGAGGTGTGGGGTGCGGCGCTGATCCGCTCGGCGCACCGGGCCTTCGCCGATGCGGGCGCCATCCTGGCCCCCGACCTGGTGGTGGATGTCGCGCCGCATCGCCGTCACGAACCCGCCGTCGAGGCCGCCCTGGAGTGGCGTCGGGAGGCGGCGAAGGCCGCCGGGCTCCCGGTGGTGACCGAGCGGATGCTCGGCGCCGCTTCCGGTGCGGCCCCCGATGCCGCTGCGGGCGCCGGCATCGGCGGCGAGTCCGGTGTCGACGCCGGCCCCCGGCTGCGGGTGTCGTACTCGGCACGGGCACTCACGGCAGGCTCTGCGTCGCCGCTGGTCGGCACCGCCCGATGACGGTGCCGGCCGGCGGCGCGCCGAGTGGCCTTGCCGGTGTCGGGCGGGGTGGGGGCGCAGGTTCTCACCCCGTGGCGCGGTGGTCGGTCGTGCCGGCGGACGACTACCGTGGAGCCGTGGCAGACGAGACGGTCGAGGGCGCACCGGCGCTGCAGCCTGCGAGCCAGGAGGCCGCCTACCACCTGCGTCTGGGATCCGGATCCGTCGACGTCCCCTCCGGCCGCATCGTGGCGATGATCGGGGAGAACGGCTCCGGCGCAGACCAGCTTCTCCGCGCGGTGGCCGACCACATCGTGCGCGACGAGCAGGGCTCCCGGGTGGCGAGGCGCCGGATGAGCACCGCGCGCGACCCGGGCACCGCGCGCGATCCGGGCACCGCGAGCGACCCGGGCACCGCGCGCGGCCCCGGCCGCGGTGATCGCACCCCGCCGACCCCGACCGTCTCGGCGGGCGGCGTGCGCGCATCCGGAGCTCTCCTCGGCGACGCCCGAATCGCTGTGATCACCCGCCGCAGCGGCATCAGCCCCTCGTTCGACGTGAGCGAGAACGTCTTCCTGGGCGACATGGTGCGCCGGATGCTCGGGCCGATCCCGATCGGCATCGACTGGGCCGCCATGCGCGCCCGCACCGCCGGACTGCTCGGCCGGCTCGGCAGCACTCTCGCCCCCACGGCCGCGGGTCGTGACCTGGGGGAGTTCGACCGGCTCTTCGTGGAGCTGGCGCGCGCACTGCAGCGCGACGTGGGACTCGTGGTGATCGATGAGCCGACTGCGCTCCTCCGGGGCGAGGAGGCGGCGCGCGTCAGGCGCGCCATCGAGGTGCTTCGGGATGCGGGGATCGGGGTGCTCGTGCTCACCCAGAAGCCCCGTGAGGCGCTCGGCTACGCCGACTCGGTCGTCGTAGCGCGTGATGGCGACGTGGTGGCCGAGTATCCGCGTGCGGACTGGGCGACCCCGGGTGCCGACGCCCTGGTCGACGCCGTTCGCGCTGACGCCGTTCGCGCTGACGCGGTTCGGTGCGGGATCCTTCGCGCAATGGTCGACCGCCCGGGACAGCCATCCGCCGGCGAAGGCGATGGTGATCGCGGCGACGAGGCCGCTGTTCACGACGGCGGCGCGGTTCGTGACGAAACGGCCGCCCGCGAATTGCTCCGCATCGAGAGCTGGAGCACCCACGACGCCTTCCACCCCGAGCGCCTCAGCGTCGAGGAAGCCGATCTGACGGTGGGCGCGGGCGAAATCGTGGGGCTCGCCGGGCTGGCCCGCTCGGGCAGTGAGACGCTCCTCCTCAGCGTGTACGGCCGATCGGCCGGAACCGCCGCCACCGGAACGGTGCTCGTACGCAGCACCCAGGTCGACACCTCGACCGTCGAGAAGGCGATCGCGGCCGGGCTCTTCTTCGCCAGCACGGACGCGCCCCGCTACCGGATGCGGTTCCTCGGTGGCATCAGCGTCCCCGTCTCGGCCGGCAGGATGCCCGGGTTCGTGCGCTCGGGAATGGTGGACGTTGAAGAGGGGGCGGCCGACGGGCTCGGGAGCAAGATCCTCGGCGCCGTGCGCTCGGTGAGTCGAGAGGGGGACACGGCAGCGCGCATCCGGGGTCTCGTGCAGGCCTTCGCCACGAGCGAGCGTGACGTGCTGCTGCTCGGCGAACCGTTTCAGGGGTCGACGGCGATCGAGCGGGCCGACCTCGAGACCGACCTCGCGCGTGCCACGTCCGCGGGCAAGGGAGTGGTGATCGCCTCCGACGACCTCGAGTCGCTGCGCCGCGTCTGCGATCGCATCGTGGTGATGGCCGAAGGGCGGGTCACGGGGACGGTGCCGGCCGCCACCCCTGCCACCGAGATCGCTCCGTTGCTCGCACCGGACTGAGCGAAGCGCCGACGGGCGTGTGTCGTCGGCCGCGACCCCGCCCGCCCGCGACCCCGCTCGCCCGCGAGCCGGCTCGCCCGCGACCCCGCCCGCCCGCGACCCCGCTCGCCCGCGAGCCGGTAGCGTTGCCCTCGTGACCGAGAAGACCCCCGTCGCCCCGCGTTGGGGGCTCGTCGACGCCTTCGCCGGCGGCGTGCTCTTCCTGCTGCTCTCCTCCGTGGCGCAACTGATCGCCCGCACACCAGAGGTCGCCCTGCAGCCCGGCCTCTCCTACGCCATCAACCAGGTGCTCGGCGGCTGGCTGCCGTTCGTCGTGGTGGTGCTCGTGGCCTCGTACCTGCGCGGCCGGCGGAGTCTCTCGGCCGACTTCGGGCTGCGGTTCCGGCTGCTCGACATCGCGATCGGCGTGCTCTGCGGCATCCTGTTGCGATTCGTCGCCCTGGGCCTCGCCGAACTCGTTCGGCTCGTCGCGGGGGCTCCGGCCACCCCGTTCACGGGCGGCGTGGGGAGCGACCCGGTGTGGTTCGTGCTCACCGCGGTGGTGGCGGCATCCCTCATCACACCCGTGGTCGAGGAGCTCTACTTCCGGGGTCTGCTGCTGCGTTCGATCCGCAATGCGGTCCTCGGGCAGCACGACGACGGTGCGGTAGCCGCCCGCCTGGAGGTACCGGAGGGGCGCCGGAGGCTGGCGTCCGTCGTCGCAGTCGCCGGATCCGCCCTTCTCTTCATGCTCTTCCACCTCGACGGGGTGCCCGAGTCACCGGCTGCGGTCTCGCGGCTGATCACCCTGTTCGTCTTCGGGCTGGTGCTCGGCTCTCTCGCCCTGCTCACCCGGCGGCTCGGGCCCTCGATCCTCACCCACGTGGTGTTCAACCTGTCGGTGGCCGTGCTCGACATCGCGGCGGGGGCATCCGGCCCGGCGCTCGGGTGACCCGACGGGGAGTCGATCCGGCAGAGGATCCAGCGCGGGGGCTGAGCCGGCGCGGGGCTGATCCGGCCCCGGGCTGATCCGGCTCGGGACCGATCGCGGTAGGGTCGCGAAGATGGACCCCGAGCAGCCGACCCCCGAGATCCCCCCACTCAGCCAACCGCTGCCCTCGAGCGCTCCCGCCCCCTATAAGGTGGCGCGTCGGTGGCCGATCGTCTCGGGCATCGTGGCCCTGGTGTTCGTTCTGCTCATCGGCGCGGTGGTGGTGTTCCGTGAGAACGGCCTCCCGTTCTTCTTCGACACCGAGTGGATGAACGAGATCATCGAGCACCGCAACCCGGCGTGGGAGGTTCCCTCGCTCATCATGAACTCCCTGGGCGGCGGGGTCATCGCGGTGTTCGTGGTGCCGCTCGTCTCGATCGCTCTGCTCCTGGTGTTCCGGAGGCCGTGGGCAGCGCTCTACTTCACCATCGCCATCATCGTGAGTGCGGGGCTGGTGCAGATCCTGAAGACGGTCGTCGGCCGGCCCCGGCCGGAGGACATCCTCGTCACCGCCGACTTCGGCTCCTTTCCCTCGGGTCACTCGGCGAACGCCGCCACCCTCGCGGTGACCCTCGGCATCATCTTCGTGCGGGTGTGGATCTGGGTGGCCGGATCCGCCTACACCGTGCTCATGATGGCCAGCCGCACCTACCTCGGGGCCCACTGGCTGAGCGACACCGTGGGCGGCCTGCTCCTCGGCGCCGGCGTCGCCGTGCTGCTCTGGGCGCCGTTCGCCGCTCGGCTCTACCGCGAGCGGGAGGCCGTGCACCGACCGATCTGGATGCATTCCGCCGGAGCATCCTGAACCGGTAACGTCGACCCATGAGAACCGGACTCCTGGGTGGGATCGACGCCGTCGAGATCGAGGCGGTCGAGCTGCATCGCATCGGCATGCCGCTCGTGCGGCCCTTCGAGACGAGCTTCGGCCGGCAGACCGCGCGCGAGGTGCTACTCGTGCACGTGCTCACCACCGAGGGCGACGGCTGGGGCGAGTGCGTGGCGATGGCCGACCCGGTGTACTCGAGCGAGTACGTCGGCGGTGCGGCAGCCGTCATCCGTGACTACCTCGCGCCCGCCCTGCTCACGGCGCGCACGCTGCGGGCATCGGATGTCGCCGGAGTGCTCGAGTTCGCCGTGGGCCACCGGATGGCGAAGGCCGCCCTGGAGGTGGCGGTGCTCGACGCGCAGACGCGCGCATCCGGCGTGAGCTTCGGCGAGTACTTCGGAGCCGTTCGGCCCGAGGTCGACTGCGGGGTGTCGGTGGGCATCGCCCCGTCGATCGACGCGCTCCTCGAGGAGGTCGCGGGCTACCGCGACGAGGGCTACCGGCGCATCAAGCTCAAGATCAAACCCGGCTGGGACGTGGAGCCCGTGGCCGCGGTGCGGTCGATGCTGGGGTCGGATGCCCTGCTGCAGGTCGACGCGAACACCGCCTACACGATCGCCGACATCGATCACCTCCGGCAACTCGACGAGTTCGGCCTGCTGCTGATCGAGCAGCCCTTCGTGGAGGAGGACATCGCCGCGCACGTGCGGCTGGCCCACGCCATCGACACCCCGGTGTGCCTCGACGAGTCGATCACGAACACCACGGTGGCCATCGACGCCATCGAACGCGACGCGACGTCGATCATCAACATCAAGCCTGGTCGGGTGGGCGGCTACCTCGAGGCGATCCGCATCCACGACGCCTGCCGAGAGCGCGACGTGCCGGTCTGGTGCGGCGGGATGCTCGAGACGGGCCTCGGCCGTGCGGCGAACGTGGCGCTCGCCGCGCTGCCCGGCTTCACGCTGCCGGGCGACACATCGGCATCGAACCGGTACTTTGCCGACGACCTCACGGAATCGTTCGTGCTCGTCGACGGCCGCCTGGCCGTGCCGGCGGGGCCGGGTTCGGGCGTGACCGTGCGCACCGAGCTGGTCGACGACTGGCAGGTGCGCCCGCCGGAGTGGGTCGGCCGCGCGTGACGGTGGGCGAACGCACCACGACCGCCGTCGGGCCGTGGCGACCCGTCGCGGGCGTGCCTGCGGAGCAGCACTGCGCGGTCAGTCGGGTGCCGGCGCCATGGGGGTGACGATCCGGGCGTTCGATCCCGACCGTGCCGGCGACACCGCCGCCGTGCTCGACATCTGCGTGCGCACGGGGGATGCCGGTCGTGACGCGACGGGGCTGCATCCGGATGCCCGTGCCCTCACCGACCGCTACGCCGCTCCCTACCTGGCGCTCGAGCCCGAGTGGGCGTTCGTGGCCGAGGCCGACGGCGAGGTGGTGGGCTACCTCGTGGGAACGCCGGACACGCCGGCGTTCGCAGAGCGATTCGCGGGGTGGCCGAGCTCGCTCACCGCAGCGGAGCGGGCCGCCCACGTCGCTGCGCTCGGCAGCGCGATCGCCGCCGACGAGACGCAGGCCTATCCCGCGCACCTCCACATCGACCTGCTGCCCGCCGCGCAAGGCCGTGGTGCGGGACGGATGCTCGTCGAGACCTTCGCCGCGAATCTGGCCGTTGCCGGGGTGCCCGGCATCCACCTCGTGGTCGATCCGGCGAACGCCGGCGCGCAGGCCTTCTACCCGCGCGTCGGCTTCGAGCGCCGCCGCAGCGTCCCCGACGGCGTGCTCTTCGTGCGGTCGTGCGGGTAACTCCACATTTCAGCGATACCGAGGGCGTATAAGGCACCGGTGCCTCTGAAATGCGTCACTTCCCGGTGTGATCAGGAGATGACGAGGCTCGCCGGCGACATGAGGGCTATCAGCAGCAGCGCCAGTAGCGCGATCGCCCCGGCCACCGCGAGTCCGCCCACCCACGGCCAGCGCTCGAACCAGTAGAGCAAGTCGGGCATCTCGGTGCGCAGCCGCGCGGCGGTGACCGGATCCGGCCGGTGCTGGACCGGCACGTCGAAGGCGTGCGTGACGGCGTCGATGTCGTCGTTCGACCAGAACTCGCCGCGCATCCGGAGCAGGAGCTCGCCCGTGGAGTCGAGCAGGAAGAGCTGCCGGTTCGTGTCGGTGCTCGCTCCGCGATAGACGTCGACCACCAGCGCCGTGGCGATGCGCTTGGCCGGGATGCGGTTGTTGTGGATGAAGTAGCCGCGTTCGATCAGCCCGTCGTGGGTGATGCGCACGCTCACTCCGCGCAGCAGGGCGGCTCCGGCCGCGTAGAGCGCCACCACGAACAACATCGCGATCACGACGCGCGGCCAGGTGCCACGGGGAATGGCGAACCAGAACATGGCCGTGAAGACAGGCAGGATGAGAGCAGCGGCAACGAGCCGCGTCTGACTGAAGATCTGGGCCCGGGGGCGCACGTCGATGCCGGTGTCGGAGCTCGGTCGGATGGCCATCGGCTCTCACCTCGTCGAGGGTGCCGTCGCACCCGTTCTGTCGTCTGCTTCGAGGATACGGGCGGCAATCGTGCGGAACTAGAGGCCATCCGGGGGACAGGGCTCCGGATGCTCCCAGCCGGCGTTCAGACGGCAGGATCAGCGATTTCGCATTAGGGTGCAGCCATGCCCGAAGACACGACGCCCGCGCCGACCCGGCCCTGGTACTGGCCGGCGGCCTGGATGCGCGAGGAGAAGTTCTGGCGCGACATCGGCACCCGTGTGCTCGCCGGCGTGATCACAGCGGCGATCATCTATGGGGGAGCGCTCCTGCTCGGGTATCTGCACAGTCCCGAGATCGGGGCCGGGCTGCTTCTCGCGCTCGGCATCGCGGGCGGTGGCCTCCTGATCGCTGTCGCGGCCGGGCTGATCGCGGGGTTGCCGGCACGGGTGCGGACGGGGCGTCCGTTCGCCGCGCGGATCATCGTGGCTGCGGCGCTCGTGGTGGCGGCGGTGTCGCTCGTGGTGGCGATCGTCGCCGATCTCCTGCGCGGCTGACTCCGCCCGGCGGCACCTGACTCCGCCCGAACCCCGGGCTCGCGGCGGTCGGACGCCGGCCGGAGGCCGGAGCTGTTCACCGGTTCTGTGCCTTTGGGCCCTGTGCACGGTCGATCCTCGTGCCTACGCTGAGGTCATGACCTCAGACGCTCCCGTTCCGCTCGACCGAGTCGACGCGTGGTGGCGCGCGGCGAACTATCTCTCCGTCGGACAGATCTACCTGCTCGACAACCCACTGCTCGAGCGGCCACTCTCCCGCGACGACATCAAGCCCCGGCTGCTCGGCCACTGGGGCACCACCCCCGCCCTCAACCTCGTGTGGGCGCACCTCAACAAGGTGATCGTGGAACGGTCGTCGAACGTGATCTACCTCGCCGGCCCGGGGCACGGCGGCCCCGGCGTGGTGGCGAACGCCTGGCTCGACGGCACCTACTCCGAGTTGTTCCCCAAGGTGCCCTTCAACGGCGAGGGGATGCAGCGACTGTTCCGGCAGTTCTCGTTCCCGGGCGGCATCCCGTCGCACGCGGCGCCCGAGACACCGGGGTCGATCAATGAGGGCGGCGAGCTCGGCTACTCGCTGGTGCACGCCTACGGCGCCGTTCTCGACAACCCGTCGCTCGTGGCCGCGTGTGTCGTGGGCGACGGCGAGGCCGAGACCGCCACCCTCGCCACGAGCTGGCACCTCAACAAGTTCCTCGATCCCGCCACGGATGGCGCGGTGCTGCCGATCCTCAACCTCAACGGCTACAAGATCGCGAACCCCACGATCCTCGCCCGCATCCCCGAAGACGAGCTGCGGTCGCTCTTCGTGGGCTACGGCTACTCGCCGCGGTTCGTCACGGGCGGCTTCGACGGCGAGGATCCGGCAGCGGTACACGAGCGGTTCGCCGCCGTGCTCGCGGAGTGCTTCGACGACATCACCGCGATCCAGGATGCGGCCCGCACGAGCGCGGAGAACGGCGGCCCCGCCGGCGAGGGCGTGCGCCCGGCCTGGCCCATGATCGTGCTGAAGACCCCGAAGGGCTGGACCGGCCCGAAGGTGGTCGACGGCCTCCCGGTCGAGAACACCTGGCGCGCGCACCAGGTGCCGCTCTCCGGTGTGCGCGACAACCCCGAGCACCTCGCCCAGCTCGAGGAGTGGTTGAAGAGCTATCGCGCACACGAGCTGTTCGACGCATCCGGAATCCCCGTCGAATCCCTCGGCGTCGACCGCCCCGAAGGCGACCTGCGGATGAGCGCCAACCCGCACGCCAACGGCGGCCTGCTGCGCCGCGACCTCTCCCTGCCCCCGCTCGCCGCCCACGCGGTCGAGGTCGCCGACGATGCCGGGCCCGAGGGCCGGGGAACCGTTGTCGAGCCCACCCGCGTTCTCGGACGATGGCTCCGCGACATCATCCGCGCGAACCCCGACGATTTCCGCATCTTCGGGCCCGACGAGGTGGCGTCGAACCGTCTCGACGACGTCTACGACGTCACGGCGAAGGCGTGGCAGGGGGAGCTGCTCGACACCGATGAGCACCTCGCGCACGAGGGGCGCGTGATCGAGATGCTGAGTGAGAACGCGATGCAGGGCCTGCTCGAGGGCTACCTGCTCACGGGGCGGCACGGCCTCTTCACCTCGTACGAGGCATTCATCCACGTGGTCGACTCAATGTTCAACCAGTACGCGAAGTGGCTCGAGTCGAGCGCGAAGGTGGAGTGGCGGCGACCGGTCTCGTCGTTCACCTATCTGCTCTCGTCGCACGTCTGGCGGCAGGATCACAACGGCTTCTCGCACCAGGATCCCGGCTTCCTCGACCACGTGGTGAACAAGCAGGCCAGCGTGGTGCGGGTGTACCTGCCACCGGATGCCAACACCCTCCTCGTCACCGCCGAGCACTGCTTCAACACCCGCGACTACGTGAACGTGATCGTGGCGGGCAAGCAGCCCACGGCCTCGCTGCTCTCGCTCGAGGAGGCGCGCACGCACGGCGCCCGCGGGGCGAGCGTCTGGGAATGGGCGGGCACCGAGCGGCCCGGCGAGGAGCCGGACGTGGTCGTCGCCGCGGCCGGCGACGTTCCCACCGTGGAGGCCATGGCGGCCGTTCAGATCCTGCGCTCCGAGATCCCGGATCTCGCGGTGCGGTTCGTGAACGTCGTCGACCTGATGCGCCTGCAGGACTCCACCGAGCATCCGCACGGTCTCGAGAGCGAGGCCTTCGACGCGCTCTTCACCAAGGACAAGCCCGTGGTGTTCGCGTTCCACGGGTATCCGTCGCTCATCCACCGGCTGACCTACCGGCGCACGAACCACGCGAACATCCACGTGCGCGGCTTCAAGGAGCAGGGCACCACCACGACGCCCTTCGACATGCTGATGCTCAACGATCTCGACCGGTTCCGGCTCGTGATGGACGTCATCCGGCGGGTGCCGCGCCTGTCGACCGCGTATGCCGGTCTCTCGCAGCGCATGGACGACGAACGGGCCGCCCACCGCGCCTACACGCGCGAGCACGGGGAGGATGCGCCGGATGTCGTGGGCAGCGCGGGGCTGCCGTTCGCCGGTCGTGAGGCCGGTGCGGCGGCGTCATCCGAGGCATCCGACACCGGCGACGACAACGCCGCACGCTGAACGTCTGCTGGAATCTGCGACCGCCCCTGGACATCGGGAGCCAACGGGTGTGTGATGGGACTCCACCGTCGGAAGGAGTCGATATGAATGGCATCACTGCATCGGGTTCGATGAAGAAGGTGCGCGCTTAGGCGACGCATTTCCAGCTCGACTTTCGAACCGCCCCCGTCCTTCGACGGGGGCGGTTCTGTGCGTCGGGGAGCGTTCGCGTCGTACGATCGAGGTATGAGCTCAGCCAATCTCCTCGGCCTTCCTGAAACCCTCCTGCCCGCAGAGGAGGGGGTGGCCGACGCGCTCGCCGGAGCCATCGGCTACGACGTCGACGAGGTTCTGGAAGCCACCGTGAAGCAGTTCCCCACCTCGTCGCTGGCCTGGGCCACACTTGCCGACCGGGCCTGGTCGCGGGTGGAGGTCGTGCCCTCCTACGCCTATGCGCGTGTCGGCTACCACCGTGGCCTCGACGCTCTGCGGCGGGCCGGCTGGAAGGGCCAGGGCCCCGTGCCGTGGTCGCACGAGCCCAACCGCGGGGTGCTGCTCTCGCTCTTCATGCTGCGCCGGGCCGCCGAGGCCTTCGGCGAAGAGGCCGAGGTGACGCGGCTCACCGAGTTCCTCGAGGGTGCCGATCCCGAGGCGATCGCGCGCATCGAGGCCGGCGAGCGCTGATGATCGCGGGTATCGGCGCGGGTAGCGGCGCGGGTATCGGTCCGGTCGTCGGCGCGGGCGGAATCGGCTGAGCGGATGCGGCACCGTACGGATCCCGGCGAGGATGCCCTGAACCCCCGCCCGTCCCGCCCCGCGCGCTCCTCTCGCCTTGCCGGCATCGTGGTGCTGACGGGTCTGCTCGCGGTCGCCGCGGCGGGCTGCACCTCGGTCGAGCCCGCTCCGGCGGAGTCCGGCGCGGCGTCGGCGGGTGCCTCCGCGTCGGATGCCACCTCCGCTCCGGATGCGGCATCCGATTCTTCGGGTGAAGCCGAGGCCGAGGCTCCGCCGCTCGGGGGAGTGGTGCCCGAATCGACGCCGAGCGTGCCGGCGTACACCGCGGATCAGCTCCGCACCACGATCACGAGTGTCGGGTTACGGGTGTGCCACCTGGACGCCGGCGACCCTCGACCAGGGCGTGGGCGGCCGCTGCGAGGAGTCGATGATCAGCGCTCTGGTCTTCCCCGACCAGGACTCGCTCGAGGCCGCTGTGCAGCGCTCGACGACATCGGCGACGCCGAAGCCGTTCCTGGTGGGAACGCGGTGGGTGATGACCGTCGATCACCCCGACGGATCGGGCTCCGAACTGGTCGCGATGCAGGATGTCATCGGCGGCGACCTGGTGGGCCCGAACCTCTAGCGCGGCTACGCCAGGTCGATGACGAACGCCTCGCCGGGGTCCGGCATGTTGTGCTCGAAGAGGGCGTACTCGACTCCGACGGTGCTCTCCTTCAGCTTCGTGGAGTCGGTCTTCCACACGTCGTAGAGCCCGGCGCTGTTGCGGTGTGCGAGAAGCTCCCGCGCCTTGCCGTCGTCGTCGGCGGTGATCGTGATCTCGCCGGGGCCCACGCCCGAGGGCTCGTCGGCCAGCAGGTGGGCCGTGTAGTGCACGTCATCGCTCATGGCCAGACTCTACGTCTGCCCACGCCCGCCGCCAAGGGGCGGACTTCTGGTTCTGGCGGAGAATGGGGGCTTCGGGCCCCGGTTGGGGGTTTATGCGCGCTCCCACGAAGCGTCTGGCGGAGAATGGGGGATTCGAACCCCGGTTGGGGGTTTGTGCGCGCTCCCACTAAGCGTCTGGCGGAGAATGGGGGATTCGAACCCCCGAGGGCTTGCACCCAACACGCTTTCCAAGCGTGCGCCATAGGCCACTAGGCGAATTCTCCTGGAGCATCACTCCGGCGAGCGGGCGATGACCATGAAGCATCCTACCCGTAACCGGAGGGCCGCGCGCGCCACGTGCACCCGGCTGACGACGGAGGATCGCGGAAACGACGGGCTGAGACTCCGTTGAGCGCCGGTTTCGGCCGCGATCTCCGTCGTCTGGTCGGGCTAGACCGCGCGGAGAGCTTCTGCGATGGGGGTCGACCCCGAGATCGCCTCGAACTGGCGGTGCACAGCCGTGCCGGATGTGAGCAGCTGCGCCACGATCCACGCCACGTCCGCGCGCGGGATGCTGCCCCGCCCCGTCGACTCGGCCAGGGTCACGCGGCCGGTCGCGTCGTCGTCGGTGAGCGCTCCCGGGCGCACGATGGTCCAGTCGAGGTCGGATGCGCGCACCGCCGCATCCGCTTCGCTCTTCGCGCGCAGGTACACCTGGAACACGTCGTCGCTCGACGCATCGAACGAGTCGGCCGCCATCGCGGAGATCAGTATGTAGCGGGTCACCCCTGCCCGCCAGGCGGCATCGGCCAGCAGCACGGCGCCGTCGCGGTCGACGGTGAGCTTGCGCTCGGCGCTCGAACCCGGCCCGGCGCCCGCCGCGAACACCACCGCATCGATCGACTTCGCCGCGAGCTCCCCGGCCAGCGTCTCCGAATCGCTCTGCTCCAGATCGAGCACCAGCGCCTGCCCGCCGGCCGCCTCGATGTCGGCGGCGTGCTCCGGCTTGCGCACGATGCCCCACACCTCGTTGCCGGATGCGCTGAGCAGCTTGGTCGCGAGAAGCGCGATCTGTCCGTGTCCACCTGCGATTGCGATCTTCATGTCTCCAGCTAACGCCTCCAGGCGTCGGGTCTCAACCCCGCCAGGCACTTGCTACACTGGACGTCGGCTCCCCGTGTGGCGCCATCCAGGCCAACTCCCCCAGGACGGAAACGCAGCAAGGGTAACCGGGCTCTGGCGGGTGCGCGGGGAGTCCTTCTCGTTAACTCGGTCTGCGCCTATCGGCCTGCGCCCATCGGTCTGCGCCCATCATTCAGCGCCCATCAGTCAGCGCCTCTCGGTCTGCTCGTGCCGTTTGCTCGTGATCCCGCGCGGTTTGGCCTTAGTCTCTGAAGAGAGCACCGCAGGGGTGCCGTTCAGGGGAGAACAGCATGGGGATTCGCAGCGGATTCGCGCTGGCCGGCGTCGCACTCACGGTGGTGCTCGGCGCATCCGGATGCGTGGGCTCCACGCCCGCACCGACCGTCACCGTCACCGTGACGCCGTCGGCCGGTCCGACCCCCACTCCGACGCCGACCGTCGCACCGACCCCCACGACCGCGGCCTTCTCGGCCGACGACCCCGGCACCTGGATCATCGACGGCGCGGGCATCGGCCCCTTCGTGGTCGGCTCCACTCTCGCCGACATCGAGAGCCAGGTTCCGGCAGCCGTGGAGACCTGCCGGGCCGGCGTCGACACCTACTCGCTCGACGGCCTCGGCCTCACCGCGGTGAGCGGCATCGACGAGTCCGACCCGTCGGCCCCCGTGCAGGTGGTGCGCATGCTGCGCATCGACGGCTACGACCCGTCGGCTCCCCAGCCGCACACCGAGAAGGGCATCTCGCTGGCCTCCAGCGTCGACGAGCTCCTGGCGGCCTATCCCGGCATCGAGCAGTATTCGGGCAAGCAGGGCAATGCCATCTACCGCCTCGCCGAGGGCAGCGAGTACATCCATTTCGAGGGTTCGGATGACGGGGGCCTCTCCATCATCTCGGTCACCGACTCGCAGCAGGTCGGCTTCGAATACTGCGGTGCCTGAGCGATGAGGATCCGACATGCGGTCGTGGCGGCGGTCATCGGCTTGGGCGTGGCTCTCGGTGCAGCCGGCTGCGTGGCCCCGACACCGGCTCCGAGCCCGACCGTTTCAGCTGTGACACCGGTGCCGACGGCACCCGCCCCCACGTCGACGCCTGCTCCGACGCCGACCCCCACGGCCGCCGGCCCCGTCTCCGCGCCCGACGACCCCTCGACCTGGATCATCGACTTCTCGGGCGTCGGCCCGGTGAAGATCGGCGACACGATCGACGAGGTGACCGCATCCATTCCCGTGCAGGGCGAGAGCTGCCGCCCGGGCGTGATCCAGTTCTTCGGCTCGTCGATCGTCGCCCTCGGCGCGGTCGGATCCGACGACCCCACCGGCGGCAGCGCGCCCGTGGTGCTGGCGATGGTCGGCCGGACGACGGATGCGACGCCCGGCTACCCGAGCACCGCCACCGGCATCACGATCGGTTCCACCATCGCGGAGCTGCAGGCCGCCTACCCCGATCTCGAGACGTACCAGAGCTACAGCGGCACTCCGGCCTACCGCGTCACCGACGGCACGACCTGGCTCCATTTCGCCGGCTACGGCACCGACACCGTGGCGTCGATCGCCGTGGCGACCGTCGACCAGACTCCCACGGAGTACTGCGGTTAGCAGGCCTAGGATTGAACACGGACAACCGAAGAGGATTCCGTGTCACCACTCGAAAACACCCCTGTTCCCGCCCCCGCGCCGACCCCTGATCCGGCGGCCGCCGGCCCAGGCGCCGCCGGCCCCGTGAAGAGCGTCTACATCACCTCCGCGGAGGGGCATTCCGGCAAGTCCACGATCGCGCTGGGGGTGCTCGACATCCTCCGCCGCTCGGTGCGGCGCGTGGGGGTGTTCCGCCCCATCGCGCGCTCCGTGACCGCTCGTGACTACGTGATCGAGATGCTGCTCGACCACGTGGGCGGCACCCCGCTCGACTACGAGCAGGCCATCGGCGTGACCTACGACGACGTGCACCTCGACCCCGAGGCGGCGCTCTCGCGCATCCTCGAGCGCTACAAGGCGGTGGAGCGCGACTGCGACGCGGTCGTCATCCTCGGTTCCGACTACACGGATGTCGGCAGCCCCACCGAGCTCAGCTTCAACGCGCGCATCGCCGCGAACCTCGGCGCCCCGGTGCTGCTCGTGCTCGGCGGCCGGAAGGGCCAGGGTTCGGATGAGCTGCTCGGCAACTCGGAACCGCGCTCGGCCGACGAGATGCGGCAGATCACCGAGATCGCCCTCGTGGAGCTGCGCAACGCGCACGCCACCCTGATCGGCATCGTGTCGAACCGGTCGGATCCGGGTCACCTCGAGAAGATCCGCGACGCGATCGGGCTCGCCGCGCGCGATGCCGTGGAGGGGCTCGCCGCCTCGGCGGCCGCACCCGCGGCACCGGCCGCGCCCACGCCCGACGGTGGTGCTCCCACGCCCGATTCTCCCGCGGCGGTCACCTCGTCGATCCCGGTGCAACCCCGCCGCATCCCGGTCTGGGCCCTGCCCGAAGACCGGGTGCTGGTGGCGCCGAGCATGCGCGCAATCGTGGAGTCGATCGGCGGCACGCTCCTCATGGGCGACGAACGCCTGCTCGCCCGCGAGGCACTCGGTGTGGTGGTGGCCGCGATGTCGATGCGCAACGTGCTGCCCCGACTCACCGAGGGCGCCGTCGTGGTGGTGCCCGCCGATCGCGCCGAAGTGCTGCTGGCCGTGCTGATGGCCAACGAGTCGGGCAACTTCCCGTCGCTGGCCGGAATCGTGCTGAACGGCGGGTTCGACCTGCCCGACGCCGTGCTGAAGCTGATCGCGGGACTCGATCCGTCGATCCCGATCGTCACCACCCCGCTCGGCACCTACGAGACAGCGGTGCGCATCACCTCGACCCGGGGGCGCCTCGCCGCCGACTCGACGGTGAAGTACGACAGCGCCCTCAGTCTCTTCGAGCAGTACATCGACGGCACCCAGTTGCTGAAGCTGCTCGACGTGAGCAAGGCCGACGTCGTGACGCCCCTGATGTTCGAGTACGGCCTGCTCGACCGGGCCCGCAGCGCCCAGCGTCACATCGTGCTCCCCGAGGGAGGCGACGACCGCATCTTGCGCGCCGCAGCCACCGTGCTGAAGCGCCAGGTGGCGCGGCTCACGATCCTCGGCGACGACGACGAGGTGCGCAGCCGCGCCCGCGAGCTCGGCCTCGACATCGAGGGCGCAGCCGTCGTCAGCCCCTTCGACCCGGAGCTTCGCCAGCGCTTCGCCGAGGAGTACCAGAAGCTCCGCTCCCATAAGGGCATCTCGTTCGACCTCGCCTTCGACACGGTCTCCGACGTCTCGTACTTCGGCACGATGATGGTGAAGCTCGGCCTCGCCGACGGCATGGTCTCCGGTGCCGCGCACACCACGGCGCACACCATCCGGCCCGCGTTCGAGATCATCAAGACCCGGCCCGATGTCTCGGTGGTGTCGAGTGTGTTCCTCATGGCCCTCGCCGACCGGGTGCTCGTCTACGGCGACTGCGCGGTGGTGCCCGATCCCACGAGCGAGCAGCTGGCCGACATCGCCATCTCCTCCTCGGAGACGGCGGCGCAGTTCGGCATCGACCCCCGCGTGGCGATGCTGTCGTACTCGACCGGATCGTCGGGATCCGGTGCCGACGTCGAGAAGGTGCGTGCCGCCACCGAGCTGGTGCGAGCCGAGCGGCCGTCGCTGCCCGTCGAGGGGCCCATCCAGTACGACGCGGCGACGGATGCCGTGGTCGCCGCGGCCAAGATGCCCGGTTCGAAGGTGGCAGGTCGTGCCACAGTGTTCATCTTCCCGGACTTGAACACGGGCAACAACACCTACAAGGCTGTTCAGCGGAGTGCTGGAGCCGTGGCCATCGGGCCGGTGCTGCAGGGCCTCAACAAGCCCATCAACGACCTCTCCCGGGGAGCCCTTGTGCAGGACATCGTCAACACCATCGCCATCACGGCCATCCAGGCGGCGACGCCGACAGCGCCCGCCGGGCCGGCTGGACCGGCTGGACCGGCTGGACCGTCCTCGTCCTCCACGCCGGAGGGTCGCTCATGAGCTCCATCCTCGTGGTGAACAGCGGTTCCTCGTCGTTCAAGTACCAGCTGATCGACACCGGCACCGAACAGGTGCTGGCATCCGGTCTGGTCGAGCGCATCGGTGAGGAGACGGGCAAGACCCGGCACACCACGCAGGTGGGCTCGTGGACGGCGTCGCCCGCCATCCCCGACCACACGGCCGGATTCGAGGCGATGCTCGCGGCGTTCGAGGAGCACGGGCCGTCGTTCGACACGCATCCGCTCGTGGCCGTCGGGCACCGCGTCGTGCACGGCGGCAAACGGTTCCACGAGGCGACCGTCATCACCGACCTGGTGAAGATCAACATCGAAGACCTGAGCGAGCTGGCGCCGCTGCACAACCCGGCCAATCTCGAGGGCATCGAGGCGGCGCAGAAGGCGTTCCCCGACGTGCCGCAGGTCGCGGTGTTCGACACGGCCTTCCACCAGACGCTGCCCCCGGCGGCCTACACCTACGCCATCGACCGGGCGCTCGCCGAGAAGCAGCGCATCCGCCGGTACGGCTTCCACGGCACCTCGCACAAGTATGTGGCCGGGGCGACGGCCGCCTTCCTCGGCAAGCCGGTCGAGTCGCTGAAGATGATCGTGCTGCACCTCGGCAACGGGGCATCCGTCTGCGCCATCGACGGCGGTCGGTCGGTGGAGACATCGATGGGCATGACGCCGCTCGAGGGACTCGTGATGGGCACGCGCTCCGGCGACATCGACCCGGCGGTGCTGTTCCACCTCAACCGCAAGACGGGCATGGGCTTCGCCGAGCTCGACGAGCTGCTGAACCGCGGCAGCGGGCTGCTCGGGCTCTCGGGGCGAGGCGACATGCGCGATGTGCAGAAGGCCGCCGCAGACGGCGACGAGGCGGCGCTGCTGGCCCTGGAGGTGTACCTGCACCGCATCCGGGGCTATGTGGGTTCGTACTACGCGCAGCTGGGGCATCTCGATGCGATCGTCTTCACGGCGGGCGTGGGCGAGAACAACCCGCTGGTGCGGGCGAGGGCCCTCGAGGGGCTCTCGGAGCTCGGCATCGTGGTCGACCCGGCGCTCAACGAGCGCTCGCTGTCGTCGGCGCGGCGCATCTCGCCGCCCACGGCGCGCGTCGAGGTGCTCGTGGTGCCCACGAACGAGGAGCTGGAGATCGCCCGGCAGTCGCTGGCGGCCGTCGCGGGCTAGGCGTCGGGGATGAGGCGCTTGCCGAAGCTCACGGCGGCATCGGGCGTGTAGCCGAGCGCGCGGTAGAACGCCAGGACGGGCTCGTTGCCCTCACGGATCTGCAGGTTGATCTTGGGGCAGCCGCGGTCGAGCAACTGCTCTTCGACGGCCTGCATGAGCCGGCGGCCGAGTCCTCGGCCCTGCGCGGAGGGGGCGACGGCGAGGTAGTTCACCCAGCCGCGGTGCCCG
The DNA here is from genome assembly GCF_004297105.1 of Herbiconiux sp. Lineage (GTDB taxonomy): Bacteria > Actinomycetota > Actinomycetes > Actinomycetales > Microbacteriaceae > Herbiconiux. The sequence continues at coordinate 74,742 of NZ_SCVE01000001.1, read as the reverse complement.
TCGTAGCCGGCCATCGCGCTGCCGACGATGGTGGGTTCGGATGCCTCGCCCGCGCTGTCGGAGGCGGAGCCCGCGACACCGGGCACGAGGTCGGGCGCGCCTTCCACAACGAGGAAGAGTTCCGGCTGAGTGGTGAGCTTGCGCTCGATGTCGCGGCGCGGATCGTTCCAGGGCCGCGTGAGCCCGCACGCCTGCCAGAGCGCCACGACGGCATCGGCGTCGGCGGCCGCGAAGGGCCGGATGACGTGGTCGCCCGCCATGCGCGCAGGTGAGCCGGTGGTCTCGACTGCCGGTGCGGTGGCCGACGCTGCAGGCGGAGCTGCAGTGGGCGGCGAGCCGAGCGCGTGGGTGAGCGCATCCGTCATCGTGCGGCGCTGGATGTCGGGGGAGTAGCTCTCGCGATCGACCGAGCCGAGGGTGTTGAGGCCCTCGGCCAGGGCAACCAGCGCCACCGACTGCGCGGCCACTCGTGAGTCGGACCAGTCGGGCCGGGCGGCCGCCAGCAGACGCGTCACCCGGGCCAGGAAGCTGCGGTTGCCCGCGGTGTGCCGGGCGGCGAGAGTTGCATCCGCCAGCGACGCTGCGAGGAAGCTCACCCAGACGCGAGCCTCCTCGTCGCTCCGGGCGTCGAGCGAGACGGCGTTCAGGAGCACCGCGAGCAGGGCGTCGGTGGGGGTGGCGGCCTCCGCCTCGGCGGCGTCGGCGCGCACGGCGGTGCGGTCGTAGAGGAGGTCGCGGGCGTGCAGCAGCAGGGCCTCCTTGGAGGGGAAGGCGTGCATCACGAGTCCGGTGGTGCAGCCGGCGCGCTCGGCGACGGCGCGGATGGTGAGCCCGGTGAGACCCGCCTCGGTGAGCACCGACCAGGTGGCTTCGGAGAGCCGTTCCTGCTGGTCGGCGAGATTGCGCTGGCGAGCCATCCGGTACGGTCCTTTCCACGGTGGAGCGAGTTGGAACAGAAGCATAACAAGCGTTACGGTAATACTCGTTACGAAAGGACGCCCATGCCGACCGAAGCCCTTCCCGTCACCATCGGGCGCGAGCCGTTCGACTCGCCCGACGCGGCCACGCTGAGGGCTGCCCAGCGTGCCGAGCTCGATGCCCGCTACGGAAACGACTCGCACGAGCCGGGCCCGGTGCCCACGGCGGACTCGGTGCCGGTGTTCCTGGTGGCCCGCGACGACGCGGGCTCAGCGGTGGGCTGCGGAGGTCTGCGACCACTCGACGGAGGCGGCGCAGAGGTCAAGCGGATGTACGTCGCCCCCCACGCGCGCGGCCGCGGCGTCTCCACCGCGATCCTGCGAGCGATCGAAGACGAGGCGCGGGCGATGGGCCTCGCGCGCCTTGTGCTGGAGACGGGATCCGCCCAGCCCGATGCCATGCGCTTCTACGAGCGCGAGGGGTACACGCGCATCGCGAACTTCGGCCACTATGCCGACTCGGAGCTCTCCCTCTGCTACGCCCGCGACCTGGGATGATCGATCAGGCCTGCTGCTCCGCACGGAGGTGCGCGAGGGCCGTCACCGAGGCGGAGCGGATGTGGATGGCGCAGAGCGCCGAGGCGGCCGGGGCATCCCGCCGGGCGACGGCGTCGACGATGGCGCGCAGCTCCCGCACCACCTCGAGGGGCCGCCCCGATTCGGACAGCGAGGTGGCCCGCAGCACCTGCACGCGGGCCTGGATGCTTTCGAGGAGCTGCTGGAGGGCGGCACTCCGGGCGCCCTCGATGAGGACGACGTAGAACCGGTCTTTGGCGCGCAGCACCTCGCGGATCGCGGTGGTGGCCGTGGTGACCGACTCGAGGTAGTCGACCGCACCCGCGAGCCGCACCACCTGGTCGTCGGTGGCCCGCTCGACGAAGCGCTGCACGACGAGCGACTCGAGGGAGGCGCGCACCTCGTAGAGGTCGACCGCGTCTTCGAGCGAGGGGGCGGTGACGATGGCGCCCTTCTGCGGCACGACGGTGACGAGCCCCTCGGCCGACAGCTCGCGGATCGCCTCGCGGATGGTGGTGCGGGACACCTCCAGGCGCTCCATCAGTTCACGCTCGACGAGGCGCTGACCGGGCTGCAGCGAGAAATCGAGGATGGCCTGACGGATGGAATCCGTCACCTGCTCGCGCAGCGGCGCGGCCACGCGTCCGACGGGTTCGGAGGCCCACGCATCGGACAGCGAATTGGTGGCCATCATGGCGTCCCTTCGTCGGTGCGGCACGGCTGCTCGGTCCCCACCCGAGCACCGCGGTGCTCAGGCATCGGATTCGACCCCCGTGATCGGATTCGGTGCGGCGGAGCCGGAGCGATCATCGGATCCGGCGGCTGCGACCCATCTTGCCACCTCGGTGTGGTCCGCCTTCGCCGGAAGCGCCGATGACGCGGCCGACCACAGGTCGACCGCGTGCGAGCTGAGCGCGTGGGGAGCGCTCGTCGAGTCGGCGAGACCCACGGCGATCTTCATGTCCTTGAGCATGAGTGCGAGCCCGAAGCCCGAGTCGTAGCTGCCCGGCAGAACGAAGTTCGGCCACTTGTTCTCAGTCGATCCGCTTCGGCCGCTCGACGTGTTGAACACCGCGAGCATCACCTCGGGATCGAGACCGAACGCCACGCCGGCCTCCATGGCCTCCGACGTCGCCATGAGATGGGTCGCCGAGAGCAGGTTGTTGAGCGCCTTGATGGCATGTCCCGAGCCCGCCTCGCCGGTGCGGATGGGCCTGCCCAGCTCCGACAGCACGGGCAGCACGGTCTGGAACGCGTCCTCGTCGCCGCCGACCATGATCGTCAGCGTGCCCTTCACCGCGCCGGTCACGCCGCCGGAGACCGGCGCGTCGATGAGCGCCGCACCCGCCTCGCCCAGCGACACCGCGAGCGCGCGGGTGGCCAGCGGCTCCGAGGAGCTCATGTCGACGATGATCCGGCCGCTCACGGCATCCGCCGCGACGAGGTCGTCGACCACGGACTGCACGATCGCCGAGTTCGGCAGCATCAGCACGACGACGGATGCTCCCTCAGCGGCCGCGGCAGCCGTCGGGTAGCCCGTCGCCCCGATGCCGGCCAGTCGCTCGATCGCGTCCGGCGACACGTCGAAGCCGTGCACCTCGAACCCCGCAGCCACGAGCCGCGACACCATCGGGAACCCCATGTTGCCGAGCCCGACGAAGGCGACGACTCCCCGATCAGCCATTCGAGGCACTCTCCTTGAGCTCGCGGAGGACCTTCTCGGCCACCCGGAACGACTCGAGCGCCGCGGGCACTCCGACATAGATCGCAGTCTGGAGCAGCGCCTCCTGGATCTCCTCCTCGGTGACCCCGTTGGTGATCGCGCCGCGCACGTGCACGCCGAGCTCGTGCGGACGGTTGAGAGCGGTGAGCATCGCGATGTTCAGCAGGCTGCGGGTGCGCGGCGGCAGGCCCTCCCGCGTCCAGATCTCACCCCAGCAGTACTCGGTGACGAGCTCCTGAATGGGGCGGGAGAACTCGGTCACGGCTCCGAGACTGCGGTCCACGTGCTCGGCGCCGAGTACCTGGCGGCGCATGGCGAGCCCGGCCTCGTAGGTGTCGGAGTGGGTGGATTCTCGGTTCATCGTTCGTCCGTTTCGTTGAGGCTGGGGTCGCTGCGGGGGCTGTCGTCAGGGCGGGAGGTGTATTCGCTGTCGGTCACTTCGTGGTCCCACTGGGTAGGACCGAGGGAGATCGCGGTGTGGATCATGAAGGAGTCGGGAGCGGCCCCGTGCCAGTGGCGCTCTCCCGGGGGAACCCAGACGGTGTCTCCGGCTCCGAGGGAGACGACAGGGCCGCCTTCGGACTGCACGAGGCCGCGGCCGGCGAGGACCTCGAGGATCTGGCCGTCGGTGTGGCTGTGCCAGAACGTACGGGCGCCGGGGTTGAAGGTGACCGTGTTGATCACGATGCCGTCGGTGGCAGGCATCGTCAGGTAGTTGAACACCTGCCCGGTGAACTGCGACCCGGTCTTGCCGGCCGTGCCCGCTCGTTCGGCTGCCGAGATGTGTCTCATGATGCGCTCCCCGTGTCGCGTGCGTGTTCTGTGGCTTCTGCGTGTTCTGTGTCTTCTGTGTCTTCTGTGTCGTACAGGCGCACTCCGCCCGAGAGGTCGCCGAGCACGTCGACGACGGTGTTGCTGATCTCGGCCGATCGGCCGGTGGCCATGGCCGCCCCGAAACTCGCGAGCGGCCCGGCGGCGTGCACCCCGGCCACGCCGAGTCCGGCGATGAGCTCGGTATAGAGGAGCACGTCCTTCATCATCAGAGCGTTCGAGAGGCCACCCTTGAGGTAGTCGCCGTGAACGATCTTCGGGAAGCGGTTGAGGGTGGCGAAGTTCACGCCCGAGCTCGTGTTGAGCACGCCGAGCAGCGCATCCATGTCGAGTCCGGCGCGGCGGCCCGCCACCATGACCTCCGAGGTGGCCGAGAGAGCCACCGCATTGAGGAAGTTGTTGAGCAGCTTCGTGGTGTGTCCTGCACCCGACGGGCCCATGAAGACGATGTTCGAGGCGAAGTGCGACATCGCCTCGTGCACGGCGTCGAGTGCCGACTGCTCGCCTCCCACCATCAGCGTCAGCGTGCCCTTCTCCGCGGCGGCCGCGCCGCCCGAGATGCCGGCGTCGAGGTAGTGCGCGCCCTTCTCCGCGAGAGCGGCCGCGATCTCGCGCGTCGACTCCGGATTCGCGGTGCTGAGGTCGACGACGATCTGGCCCTCCTTGGCGTGCGCGAGCACGCCGTCGTCGCCGAGCACCACCAACTCCACGATGCGGCTGTCGGGAAGCGACAGGAAGACGATGTCGGCCCGATCCGTCACATCGCCGGCCGAGGTGCCGGCCACAGCCCCTGCCCCCTCGATGTTGCGGGCGTGGGCGTCGTAGCCGATGACCTCGATCCCCTTGCCGGTGATGCAGCGGGTCATCCGCCCGCCCATGTTGCCGAGTCCGATGAACCCGATCACTGGTTCCGTCATCGTGCGGTGCCCTTCTCGTGTGTGCTCTGCGGTGTGCTGCCCTGCGGAGTGCTGCTCTGCGGTATACCGCGCTGCGTGTTCCACTGATCGCCGTACAGCGCCTGATCGACGCGGTCGGTGTTCCAGGCCCCTGCGCCGCCGGAGGGACGCACGGTGTTGACGATGGTCGCCCCGCCGTCGGCGGACACGATCTGCCCCGTCACGTACGAGGCGTCATCCGACAGGAGGAACGCGGCGACCGCGGCGATCTCCTCCGCGGTGCCGGCCCGGCGGAGCGGGGTGGTGGAGGCACGTTGCTCCATGTCGTTCTTGCCCCCCGAGGTCGAGGCGGCGGCCGCGAAAAGGTCGGTCGGCACGATGCCGGGCGCGACACCGTTGACGCGGATGCCCAGTGGCCCGCCGTACATCGCGGCGCCGTGGATGAGACCCACCACGGCGTGCTTAGACGTGACGTAGGGGAGCAGGTCGGCGCTGCCGGTGAGGCTCGCGATCGAGGCGGTCACGACGATCGCCCCGGTGCTGCCCTGATCGCGGTACTGCCGGAACGCCGCGCGCAGGCCCAGGAACTGCCCGCGCACGTTCACGCCCATGACCTTCTCGAAGTCGTCGACCGAGAGGTCGGGCAGGGCGTCGAACCCGCCGAAGATCCCGGCGTTCAGGTGGTGCAGATCGATGCGGCCGAACTCGGCGAGCGCGGCGTCGACGTACGACTGAACCCCGTCCTCGGTCGAGATGTCGGCGTGCACGGCGATCGAGGGGCCGGCCAGACCGGCCGAGACCTGCTCCGCCGTGTCGCCGTTGATGTCGACCACGACGACGGATGCGCCCTCCTCGCTCAGTCGCCGTGCCGAGGCGCGACCGAGTCCGTTCCCGGCTCCCGTGACGACGGCGACCGCGCCCTCGAGTCTCCTGCTGGTCACGAGTGCACTCCTTCTGTTGTGGTGACTGCTGTGGTGGTGTCTTCTGCTGTGGTGGTGTCACCGGGGGTCGCTGTGCCGATGGTGGCCGCGAGCCCTTCGAGGGCGCCGGTGGCGGGCGTGAAGCGGCCGAGGGTGGAGGGGTCGTGCCCCGACACCACGAGGTCGACGGTGCCGTCGGCCTCCCACTGGCGGATGAGCGCGAAACTGTCGTACATCTCCACGAGGTCGCTCACCGAGGTGAACACGATGTCCTGCTCGTACTCCTCGTAGTAGTGCACGGCGTCGGAGGCGAGCAGCACGGTGCCCTCGCTGGTCTCGACGAACAGGATGCACTGCCCGGGCGTGTGCCCGCCGATCTCGAGGAGGCGGATGCCCGGCGCGACGTCGGCCGTGCCGCTGATGAACGTGACGTTGCCGCGGTCGGCCGCCTGGCGCAGGTGCTCGATCTCATCGGCCTCCACGGAGTGCGCGAACAGCGGCTTGTCGGCGTGCGGTCCCGTCCAGAAGTCGAACTCCGTGCGGGACATCGTGATCTGTGCGTCGGGGAAGAGGCTCAGGTTGCCGATGTGGTCGTAGTGGCCGTGGGTGACGATGATGCGCGGCGCGCTGCCCGGCTCGACGCCTGCGAGCCGGAAGGCATCCGCCGGCTCGAGCAGCACCGTGCGGCCGCGGGACTCGCCGCCGTGCCGGGAGAAGCTCGTGTCGACGAGGATGGTCTCCTCCGGGCTGCGGAGCACCCAGAAGAAGTAGTCCATGTCGATCGGGCCGTCGGCCTGGTGGTACAGCGGGTAGTTGAGGTAGACGTCACTGCGCGAGGTGCTGCGCGTGCCCACGCGCACGATCGTGATCTCCCACAGGCCGGGCGCGGTCGCGGCTGGCACGGTCTCAGACATCGAGCGCCTCCCAGATCTTGTCGGCGGCCCGGAGGGCGAGGGCCTGGATGGTGTGGGTGGGATTGACCGCGCCTCCCGTCGAGAAGCTCGAGCCGTCGACCACGTAGAGGTTCGGCACGTCGTGCGCGCGGTTGTCGGCGTTCACGACCGAGTTCGCGGGGTCATCTCCCATGCGCGCGGTACCGAGGAGGTGCCAGCCGAGGATCGAGTCGAAGCCGGTGGTTCGAACGGAGTCGGCGCCGGCAGCGAAGGCGAGCTCGGTGGCCTTGCGCACCCCGTCGGCACCGAGGCGCTTCGAGTTCTCGCTCAGCGTGTAATAGGTGGTGACGCCCGGCAGGCCGAACTCGTCGAGATTGACCTCGTCGAGCTCGATTCGGTTGTGCTCCTCGGGAGCATCGTCGCCGCACACCCAGATGGTGGCCTCGTGGTTGAGGTGGTGCTCGAGGGCCTCGTGGTGGCCCTCGCCCCAGGGCGCAGTGGCGAGAGCGGTGTTGAGCGGGGAGTAGCCGCGCATGGCCACCATGGTGAAGCCGCGCACGTAGTCGTTCCCGGCATCCGTCTCATAGAAGTGGCGCGACGAGACGGTGCCGCCCCACGCGCCGTGGTCGGCGTCGGTGGGCTCGTCGAAGTGGCCGATCACCATGGTCTGCACGTGCGGCATGAAGTTGCGGCCCACCTGGCCGCTGCTGTTGGCGAGACCGTTCGGGAACCGCGGCGACTTCGACATCAGAAGGAGTCGCGGAGTGCCGACGCCGTTGCCGCAGATCACCACGATGCGCGCCCTGACCTGGCGGAGCTCGCCCTCCTCGTCGTAGTAGAGGGCTCCCGTGGCTGCGCCGTCGTCATCGACGGTGACCTCGCGCACGCGGGCGTTCGTGCGCAGGTGGGCACCGGCGGCGAGCGCCTCGGGCCAGTAGGTGTTGGAGGGGAGCGCGAGAGCGCCGCTCGGGCAGCCGAACGCGCAGAAGCCGCGGTTGACGCAGGCGGGCCGGCCCTTGTAGTCCTCGGAGAGCAGGGCCTGACTCTGCGCCCACCAGTACCAGCCGAGCTTGTCGAAGCCGTCGATCCAGCGGTCGCCCTGTCGGCCGATCGGGATGGGGGGCAGCGGTACCGATGGCCGGCCGGGCTGCACCGGGTCGCCGCCGGCGCCCGACATGCCCATCATCTGCTCGTTGATCTCGTAGTAGGGAACGAGGTCGTCGTAGTCGATCGGCCAGTCGACTCCGAAGTCGTCGATGGTCTTCGCCTTGAAGTCGGATGGCTCGAACCGCCAGAAGTGGGCGCCGTAGCCGATCGCGCTCCCGCCGACCGCGGAGTACATGTACACGTCGACCGGGTTCTCGCCGAGGTTCGTGACGGGGTAGTCGGCCGGGCCTCGGCGCTTGCCGGGGCTCGGGTTCCAGTAGTGTCGCCCGCGCACCTCCCAGTCGGCGTGGTTCTTGGGGATCTGGTCTTGGGGAACCCAGTCGCCCTGCTCGAGGCACACCACGTCGAGGCCCCGGCGAGCAAGGCTCCACACCACGGCGGCTCCGGCCGCGCCGGCACCGATGACGAGAACGTCGGCGACGGGGGACTCGAGGGGGATCTGAGTGCTCGCGTCGGTCATGCGTTCACGCTCCTGAAGTGGTCGGGTCGGGTGCTGATGGTCGAGAGGCGCTCGACGGGGAACGGTTTCATCGGCTTGCCGACGACGGTGTTGTGCACGTCGAAGCCCGTGCGGCTCTTGACGACCTCCTGCACGCTCGGGGCGCGGTAGTACGCCTCATAGGTCAGTTCGAAGATCATCGAGAAGGCCTCGGGAGCGCCGGTGGTCTCGAGCTCGGTGAGGAGCGCGACCTGCTGCGCGGTCTCGAGTTCGCGGAACGGCGACCCGTGGGCGGATCGCGCTGCCGCATCCGCCGCGTCGATGCCGCCGAGCAGCACAGGGCGGAGGGTCGGGGCCTTGCGCACGATCGCGTCGATGTAGGCCACGGTGTCGAGTTCGCAGGCCGAGGGCCAGTGGGCGTTGCCCGGGATGAGGCGCGACACCCACGCCGACAGCGTGGCCGCCCGTGTCTCATCGAGAACGGTCAGCGGCCCGGTCTCGTCGAGGTCGACGAACGTGCGTCCCATCAGGGGCGCATAGGGATTGGCGGCGGATGCCCCGTCGCGGTGGTCGAAGGCCATCAGGAGTCCTCTCGGGGGGTCGGGCGATAGATGGGGCCGCGCGCGCTCACGGGCGCCACGAGACCATCGAGGTCGTCGTCGAAGCGGATCGGGATCACCGACCGCTTCTGGTAGCCCACGAGCCGGGCCACATCGGGGTTGAGGAAGTAGGCGGCGGTCACGGCATCCGCGAGAGCGCGCAGCCCCGGCAGGCCCCGGTCGGAGAGCTCCTCGAATGTGCCCGGCAGGGGCGGTTTGATCTGGCGGAGACCGGTGCGCACCGCGTGCAGCAGATCGGGCCGCACACCGAACACCCGGTCGATGAACTCGCTGTGCACCCGCGCATCGGAGGCGCTGGGCATGCCGGAGGAGCGGGTGATGAAGAGGTCGGCGACGGAGGCGAGCTTCGCTCTCTCGTCGTCACTTAGGGGCACATCACTCAGGGGCACGTCGCCCAGGGGAGCGGGCAGGGCCGGTGCGTTCACAGGGCCACCGCCTGGCTGCGGCGCGCGGTGACGGCGTGCTCCACGGCTCGCAGCGAGAACGCGGCGATGGTGGGCGTCGGATTCATTCCGGACGACGTGGGCCAGGTGCTGCCGTCGACGATCATCAGGTTGGGCACGTCGTGGGCTCGCCCCCATCCGTCGACCACCGACGACGAGGGGTCGTCGCCCATGGTCGCGGTGCCGAGGATGTGCCAGCCGGTCTCGCGGATCATCGGCGCGACGATGGTCTCCTTGGCGCCGGCGGCCCGCAACGATTCGCCGGCGCGCTCCACATTGAAGGCCAGCAGGTCTTTCGTGTTCGTCGAGGTCTCGTAGATCATCTTCACCCCGGGCAGCCCCGACCGGTCGCGCGTCGAGTGGTCGAGCTCCACCCGGTTGTGCTCCTCGGGCAGGTCTTCGGCCACGATGCCCCAGGCGAGCGAGTGGCCGAGGCGGTCGCGCACGGTGTCGTGGAAGGCGTCGCCCCAGATGGCGGCGCCGCCCCACGGGAAGGCGGCCGACATGGCCTGCGGGCCGCCGGTGGGCGTCACGTTCCATTTCGCGCCGCGCAGGAAGCCGCGCTCGCGCACGGTCTCGTAGAACTCGAGCGAGTAGATCGGCTGCCCCCACACGCTCTTCCACGGGTCGAGCTGCTCGTCGAAGACGCCGACGACGGTGGCGAACGGATGCATCATCAACCGCTTGCCCACGAGCCCCGAGCCATTGGCGAGCCCGTTCGGGAAGCGCCTGCTCGTCGACAGCTGCAGCAGTCGAGGTGTGCCGAGTCCGTTCGCGGCGAGCACCACCAGATCGCCCTCCTGGCGATGGGTGACGCCGTCGTCGTCGATGTAGACGACCGCGGTGGCGAGGCCCCGCGCATCCGTCTCGATCTCCTGCGCGGTGGCGCGGGTGATGAGCCGAACGCCCTGCTTCAGAAGATCGGGCCAGTGGGTGACATCCGGTGACCCCTTGGCCTTGTTGATGCAGCCCCACATGCAGGCGCCGCGCTGCACGCAGGCCCCCTGGTTGCGGTAGTCCTCGGTGGCGATGGCGTTGCTGCCCGGCCACCAGTGCCAGCCGAGGCGGTTGTGCGCCTCGGCCATCATGCGGCCGGCCGCGCCGATGGGTGCCGGCTTCATCGGGTAGGCGTCGATGTCGGGGAACGCGGGGTCGCCCGGGTGGCCCGAGACGCCGAAGTCGCGCTCGATGCGCTCGTAGTACGGCGCGAGGTCTTCATAGCTGAGGGGCCAGTCATCCGCCACGCCGTCGAGGCTGCGCACGCGGAAGTCGGAGGGCATGAGCCGCATCCAGATGCCCGCGTACATCACGGCGCTGCCGCCGACGCCGTTCCAGATCAGGGGTTCGACGTCGGATGCGGTGGTGTCGATCGGGTAGTCGCTGAACGACCGCCGCACCGAGGGCTGCGGGTTCCACTGCTTGCCCGCGCTGAGCTCGAGGAATTCGTCGGCGACGTGCGACTGCGTGTAGTCGGGCCAGTCGCCCTGCTCGATGCAGACCACGGTGTACCCGGCTTCGACGAATCGACGCGCCGCGACGGCTCCGGCCGGCCCTGCCCCGACGATGACCACGTCGGCCTTGTCGCCGGCCTTGCCACCGGCCTTGTCGCCGGGATGCGACGGGCTGCGGAGAGGGGAATGCTGCATCTGATGAACACCTTCGTTCGACGATCGATTCTGGGAAGACGCGAGAAAAGTCTGGCTGGACGCGATCGTCTTCTGTACGATCGTATGACGAAAGTCAGTCACAGGTCAACGGCAGCGACGCCCTCTCCGGATGCACGCTCGCGTTGCCACGAGAAAGGACGACGATGACGTCGAATGACATCCCCGCGGCGCGCATGGCCCGCGTGCTCGGCTACGAGGAGGCTCGCCTGCTGCTCGACGCGGCACTCGAGCGGGCGACCGGGATCGGGGTTCCCGCGAGTGTCGCGATCCTCGATGCGAGCCGGGAGATCGTGGCGTTCGGGCGTCAGGACCGGGCTCCGGTGCTCACGGGGGAGGTGGCCACGGCGAAGGCCTACACCGCCGCATCCCTCCGCCAGCCGTCGGGAGACCTGGCCGAGGCGACCTCGCCCGGCGGGCCGTTCGCCGGGCTCGCCCACGGGTCGGTGCGCGGGCTCATCACCTTCGCGGGCGGCTTTCCGCTGATCGTCGACGGCGAGGTCGCGGGTGCGGTCGGCGCCAGCGGCGGATCGCTCGACGAAGACGTCGCCATCGCGCAAGCCGCCGTCGACCTGTTCGAGGGATGGAACCGATGAGCGGCCGGATGCAGGGACGCCATGTCGTCATCACCGGAGCCGCCGCGAACATCGGCGCCGCCGCCGCGGAGCTGTTCGCGGCCGAGGGTGCCGATGTCGTGATCGGCGACATCGATCCGGCCGCCGCGTCGACCGCCGAGCGGATCGTCGCCGCCGGCGGACGCGCCTGGTTCGTGCAGACCGACGTGTCGAACGGGGAGGCCATGCAGAACCTGTTCCGCACAGCCGTCGAGCACATGGGCGGCATCGATGTCATCGCGAACAACGCCGGGGTGCAGCGCTCGTCGCCGATCACCGAGATGGCCGAGTCGGACTGGGATCTGCACATGTCGGTGAATGCCCGCTCGTGCTTCCTGGCGGCGAAGTACGGCGTGCCGTACCTGCGGGAGAGTGATTCGCCGGCCATCGTCAACATGGCATCCGTGGGTGGCTTCAAGGCGCCGGCGGGCCTCGCGGGCTATTCGGCCTCGAAGGGCGCGATCATCGCCTTCACGCGAACGCTCGCCTCCGAGCTCGGGCCCGAGGGCATCCGCGTGAACTGCATCGCCCCCGGATGGGTCGACACGCCCTTCAATGACCCCATCGTGTCGCACATGGGCGGCCGGGCGGCCCAGGATGCAGCCGTGCGTGCGGCCGTGCCGCTGCAGCGCCAAGGCCGCGCCGACGAGATCGCGGAGGCCTTCGTGTTCCTCGCCTCCGACGCGTCGTCGTTCATGACCGGTCACGCCCTGGTGGTCGACGGAGGGGCGTCGTGAACTCGGCCCAGAACGTGGCTCATAACCCGGCTCAGAACCGATCTCGGGGAGGGAGTTGCGCCGGATCGGACTCGCGTATACGGTGGTCCCGTCGGTTGTACGACAATCCTACAATGAGGCTCAGCTACGTGACACGGATGTCTTCGTCGTCGACCTCCTGACCCGATTCCCACTTCGACCGCGAGTCGATCCCCGCCCGCGGTGGGAAGGGTGTCCCTGGGGCTCCGGCCCGAACCAGCAGTCATAGTTCCACTCAATGAGGAGAAACGAAACATGATGAATCCACTTCGCTCCGGCCTCCGCCGGTCACTCGCCATCGGCGCGATGATCGTCGCATCCGCCGCGGTCCTCTCCGGCTGCGCCGGTGCGGGAACCGACCCCGGCGCCACCGATGGCGGCGCCGCCGGTGGTGACAAGCCGATCAAGATCGCCCTCAGCAACTACTTCAACGGCAACATCTGGCGCAAGCAGATGGAGGCCAGCTTCGAGGCCACCGCGAAGGCCAACCCCGACAAGGTGAGCGACTTCAAGGTGGTGAACTCGGATGGCTCGGCTCCTCAGCAGGCCCAGCAGATCCAGTCGCTCGTGCTCGAGGGCTACGACGCCATCATCATCGACGCCGCCTCACCGACCGCGCTGAACGGCGCGATCCAGGAGGCGTGCGACGCCGGCGTCACCGTCGTCGTGTTCGACTCGCTCGCCACCGCCGACTGCGCCTACAAGGTCGCGTTCGACTACGAGACCTACGGCGCACTCGAGGCCCAGTTCATGGCCGACCAGCTCGGCGGCAAGGGCAACATCCTGTTCGTCCGCGGCATCGCCGGCATCACCGTCGATGACGACATCTACCGCGGCGCGACGTCGGTTCTCGCGAAGTACCCCGACATGAAGATCGTCGGCGAGGTCTACGGCGAATTCACCGAGTCGACCGCGCAGCAGGAGGTGGCGAAGATCCTCCCCTCACTGCCCACGATCGACGGCGTGCTCACCGAGGGCAACGACGGCGGTGGAACGCTCGACGCCTTCCTGCAGGCCGGCACCTCGCCCGTGCCGCTCGTGATCCAGGGCAACTCGGGTCAGGGCCTCCAGGGCTGGGTGAAGGTCGCTCAGGAGAACCCCGACTACAAGACCATGTCGATCTCGTCGCAGCCGAGCATCTCCTCGACCGCCCTGTGGCTGTCGTGGATGCTGATCAACAACCAGGACGACGCGGCCAACCTGCCCGACAAGACCGTCTACGCCCCGCTCCTGATCATCCCCGAGGAGAACCGGGACGCCTGGGCCTCGGCGCTCGAGTACACGCAGATCGCCGAGAACCCCACCACGCTCGACCAGGCCCAGTCCTACGTGAAGGCGGCGATCGACGGCGACCCCGTGCTGCAGGACTCGCCGCTGCCGCCGACCAACTGACCTCGGTCGGCTGAACGGTCACGAAGGCACGCGGAGAGAGGGCACCATGCCAGACGAATCAACACAGGACACCCTGGTCGTCCAGGGCGTCAGCAAGCGGTTCGGCTCGACCCTGGCGGTGGACGATGCGTCGTTCACCGTCGGGCGGGGCGAGCTCATCGGAATCGCCGGCCACAACGGAGCGGGCAAGAGCACGATCCTCAAGGTGGTCAACGGCACCATCGCGGGCGATTCCGGCACTGTGACGATCGGTGGCACGCCCCGCTCCGCAACCGATGCGGTGGCGCACCCCGAGCATCTCGGGGTGCGCACCGTGTACCAGGAGCTGTCGCTCTGCGCGAGCCTCCGGGTCGACGAGACGGCGGCGATCTTCGACCATGCGGCCAAGGGCCTCTCCTGGCGCTCGAAGGCCTGGCGGAGTCTGCGCGCGGTGCTCGACGAGATGTTCCCGGGCCACGGCATCCGCCAGGACGCGACGATCCACGAACTCTCGATCGCCCGCCGCCAGATGATCGAGTGCGCGAGCAGCTTCATCGAGAGCACGACTCCTCCACGGCTCGTCATCCTCGACGAGCCCACCTCGTCGCTCGACGCCTCCGCGACCGCCAGCTTCTACGCCTACCTGGAGAAACGCGCGGCCGACGGCGTCTCGGTCATCATCACCACGCACCGTCTGCAGGAGATGATCGACCACCTCTCGCGCATCTACGTGATGCGCGACGGCCGGGTGCTCAGCGAGCAGGATGCCGCCACGGCCACCAAGGACTCGATCGTGGCCGCCATGGGTCTCGCGGCGCACGAGAGCGAGCGGCCCGTGCCCGAGGCGGCTGATGGCCTCCCGGTGAGCACCATCGATGCGCCACCGGTCACCGACGGCGAGGTCGTCGTGCGCCTGGAGCAGCAGTCGGCTGACGGGAACACCGCGGACTTCGAGATCCGGAAGGGCGAGATCATCGGCTTCGCCGGACTCGAGGGCCACGGTCAGCTGCTCGCCCTCGAGGCGGTCTACCGCGCTTCGGCCCGCCGCTCCGGCGGGCACCGGTCGCCGAAGCGCACCACCCACCACTCGGTCTCCGTGGTCGGTGACTCCGCCTACGTCAGCGGCGACCGCGGTGTGCGCGGCATCTTCCCGCTGTGGGACGTGGCCGCCAACATCAGCTTCTCGAGTCTCGGCAAGCTCACGGCGGCCGGCCTCATCAAGCCCCGCAGCGAGGGCGCCCTGGTGAACGAGTGGTACTCGCGTCTCGGCATCAAGGGCAGCCCCACCGATCCGATCACGAGCCTCAGCGGCGGCACGCAGCAGAAGGCACTGATGGCGCGGGCCATGGCGGTGGGCTCCGACATCCTTCTGCTCGAAGACCCCACCCGAGGCGTCGACCAGGCCACCAAGAGCGAGGTCTACGACCTGCTCCGCCGCCAGGCCGCAGAGGGCCAGACCATCGTCTGGTACTCCACGGAGAACGAGGAGCTGCGCAACTGCGACCGCGTCTTCGTCTTCCGGGTGGGCACGATCGTGGCCACCCTCACCGGGACCGAGGCCACGGAGGACGCCGTCATCGCGCTGTCGTTCGGCGGCCAGGACGCCGAGCTTCTCGATGGAGCCGGTCCCCTCGATGCAGAGGAGTCGGTTCGATGACGACCACCCCACCGATCACGCGGGAGCGGAGCACCGCACCGACGGCGCGCGAACGCCTCAGCGGCCTGTTTGGTCCCTGGTTCCTGCCGAGCGTCGCCGCCCTCATCATCTTCGGCATCATGGTGGCGCTGCGGCCTCTCGTGGCCTCACCGACGGGACTCAACCTCGTTCTCGCGCCGCTCATCCCCTTGGTCTTCGCGGTGCTGGCCCAGATGTTCGTGATCGCCGCGGGCGACATCGACCTCGGGATCGGCTCGTTCATCGGGCTCGCCAACGTCGTGATCGCGGTGATCCTGCCGAGTAACCCCGCGGCGGGCATCCTGTTCCTCGTGGTGATGGTGGCCGCGTACGCCGCGATGGGGGTGCTGATCGCGGTGCGAGGTCTTCCCTCCATCGTCGTGACCCTCGGCATGTCGTTCGTGTGGCTGGGCATCGCCATCCTGATCCTGCCGACGCCCGGAGGAGTGGTGCCCGAAGGCATCGTGAGCTTCGTGCGATTCAACCCGCCGGTGGTGCCGGGCGTGATCATCGTGCTGACCATCGTCACGGTCGTCACGGCGCTGTTCCTGCATCGCAGCAAGTACGGTGCGGTGCTGCGGGGCTCCGGCTCGAACGCGGAGGGGGTTCGCCGCGCCGGATGGTCGGTCATCAGGGCCAAGGTGAGCCTCTACGTGCTCGCCGCGATCTTCGGGCTGCTGTCGGGCCTCTACCTGAGCGGCCAGACGGGCGGAGGCGACCCGTACATCGCCCAGAGCTACGTGCTGCTGAGCATCGCGGGCGTGATCGTCGGCGGAGGCAGCTTCAAGGGCGGCGAGGTGTCGGTGGTCGGCGCGGTAGCCGGTGGTCTCGTGGTGGGCCTGATCGGCTCGCTCCTGCAGTTCATCGGTGTGCAGTCGAGCTTCCAGGCCGCTGCACAGGGCCTCGTGCTCGTGCTCGTGCTGGTGCTGCGTGCGCTCGTCAATTGGATCCGGAAGGTGCGGAGGACGCTGTGACCGATCTCGATACCCGGCTGAAGACCTCGCCGGCCGAATCCACGAAACCGGGCAGGCCCACACTCGGAGCCGCAGTCCTCACCGTGCTGAAGCATCCCGCCACTCCCGCCTTCATCGGCATGATCGCCATCTGGCTCGCCATCGGCATCATCGCCGGCCGCGGACTCGTGGAGACCATCAGCGCGGGCATCATCATCGCCACCTTCCTCGTGATCGTGGGCATCGGCCAGCTCTTCGTCATCACCGTCGGCAACGGCGGCATCGACCTCTCCGTGTCGTACGTGATGACGCTGAGCGCGTTCCTCGCCTGCCAGATCATGGCCGGTGAGAACTCGAACATCGTGGCCGGCATCCTGGTGGCCGTCGTCGCCGGCCTCGCCGCCGGCGCGGTGAGCGCGGTGCTGATCGAATTCGTGGGGATGCCGCCTCTCGTCGGTACTCTGGCGGTGGGCTTCGGCCTGCAGACCATCACGCTCGTCTATTCGGGCAGCGTGGTCGGGGTCGCGGCTCCGGCGCTCTCGCAGTTCACCACCGCGCAGATCGGGCCCATCCCGATCTTCGGCATCGTGGGTGTGGTGATCGCGGTGGCGTTCGCCATCATCCTGAAGCGCACCAGCTACGGCCGGCGCGTGGAGGCCGTGGGGCAGAAGCCGGTGGCGGCGAGCTTCGCGAATGCTCGGCCTGCTCTCATCCGGGCGTCGGCGTACGTGCTGTCGGGCGGGATGGCCGGTCTCGCCGGTGTGCTGCTCGCGGCCTACAGCGGCGGGCCGTCACTGGGGCTCGGCTCGAGCTATCAGCTGGCGTCGATCGCCGTGGTGGTGCTCGGCGGTTCGCTGATCGCCGGCGGGCGCGGCATCATCTCCGGGCTCTGGGCCGGGGCGGTGCTGCTCACGCTGCTCACCACGCTCGCGAACATCACGCGGCTGAGCGGCGGATGGCAGTTCATCATCCAGGGCGCCCTGATCGTGATCGTGCTGGCTCTCGCGCGCAACCCGATGGCCCGGCGATAGCGTGGACTACTTCTCTCCCGTACCGGCGGGCGCCATGACCGCAGCCGACTCGATGATGACTCTGCCCACGGGCGAGTCGATCTACGAGATCCTCGACCCGCGGTTCGGGGAGTGCATCGATCTGGTGGCTCAGCTCGAGCGCCTGCACGGTGGGCTCCGCTGGGCCGAGGGCCCCGTGTACTTCGCCGACCAGCACGCCCTGATCTTCAGTGACATCCCGAACGAGCGCATCCTCCGCTACGACGAGAACTCGGGCGCCGTGACGCTCTTCCGCGGCGCCTCGGGCAACGCCAACGGCAACACCCGCGATCGGCAGGGCCGGCTCATCACCTGCGAGCAGGGCGCGGGAAGAGTCACCCGCACCGAACCGGATGGCTCGGTCACCGTGCTGGCCGACTCCTCCGAGGGCCGGCGGCTGAACGCCCCGAACGACGTCGTGGTGAAGTCGGACGGCACGATCTGGTTCTCCGACCCGTCGTACGGCCGTGAGACGAGCTTCGTGGGCGTGCCCCGGCCGGCCGAGCTGGATGTCGACGGGCTCTATCTGCTCGATCCGGCCTCCGGTGAACTGACACTGAAGGCCGCCGACTTCGTGAAGCCGAACGGGCTCGCGTTCAGCCCCGACGAGTCGAAGCTGTACGTGGTGGACTCGGGGTTCCTGCCCGACCCCGAGGGGCCGCGGCACGTGCGGGTCTTCGACGTGGATGCCGACAATGTGCTCACGGGAGGCGAGGTGCTGATCGAGGTCATGCCGGGCATCCCCGACGGGCTGCGCGTCGACGACGCCGGGCGGCTCTGGATCGGTGCGGGTGACGGCGTGCACTGCGTCGATCCCGACGGAACCCTGCTCGGCAAGATCCGGGTGCCGGAGGCGGCTGCCAACGTGGCGTTCGGCGGGCCGGATCGCAATCGGCTCTACATCACCGCGACGACGTCGCTCTACGCGATCTTCCTCAATGTCACGGGAGTGCAGCGCCCGTGACCTGCCTTGGTGTCTGCCTCGGTGTCTGCCCCCGAGTCTGCCCCCGTGACTGCCTCGGTGTCGGCGGCCGCGGGTAGTCTTACTTCGTGGTCACCGCCCTGTATCGCCGTTACCGGCCAGAGAACTTCGCCGAGATGATCGGGCAGTCGCAGGTGACCGATCCGCTCATGACGGCGCTGCGCACGAACCGCGTCAACCACGCCTATCTCTTCAGCGGCCCGCGCGGCTGCGGCAAGACCACGTCGGCACGCATCCTGGCCCGCTGCCTGAACTGTGCAGAGGGCCCCACCGACACCCCGTGCGGTGTCTGCCCGAGCTGTGTCGAGCTGAGCCGCGACGGTATGGGCTCGCTCGACGTCGTCGAGATCGACGCCGCCAGCCACGGTGGCGTCGACGACGCGCGCGACCTGCGGGAGCGCGCCATCTTCGCCCCGGCCCGCGACCGCTTCAAGATCTTCATCATCGACGAGGCGCACATGGTGACCTCGGGCGGCTTCAACGCGTTGCTCAAGATCGTCGAGGAGCCGCCGGAGCACATCAAGTTCATCTTCGCCACCACCGAGCCCGACAAGGTGATCGGCACCATCCGGTCGCGCACGCATCACTACCCCTTCCGCCTCATCCCGCCGGCGCAGCTGCTCGAGTACGTGCAGCAGCTCTGCGACTCCGAGGGCGTCGAGGTGGCACCGGGCGTGCTGCCGCTCGTCGTGCGGGCGGGCGGCGGGTCGGCGCGCGACACGCTCTCGCTGCTCGACCAGCTCATCGCCGGGTCGGAGAACAACCGCGTCGAGTACGAGCGGGCCGTGGCTCTGCTCGGCTACACCCACGGCGCGCTGCTCTCCGAGGCCATCGACGCGCTCGGCACCCACGACGGTGCGGCGGCGTTCGATGCGGTGGATCGCGTCATCCAGACCGGGCAAGACCCGCGCCGGTTCGTCGAAGACCTGCTCGAGCGTCTGCGCGACATCATCGTGGTCGAGGCCACCCGCGAGCAGGCCTCTTCGGTTCTGCGCGGTGTGCCGGTCGATGAGATCGAGGTGATGCGCCGCCAGGCGGGCCTCTTCGGGCACGCCGAACTCTCCCGGGTGGCCGACATCGTGAACACGGCGCTCACCGAGATGACGGGGGCCACGTCTCCGCGGCTGCACCTCGAGCTGATGGTGGCCCGCGCTCTGGTGCCCGCCTCCGACGACACGCAGCGTGGTGCGCTGGCGCGGGTGGAGCGCCTCGAGCGCCGCATCGGCGTCGACGGGCTGGATGCGGCGCCCGCCGCAGCGCCCGTCGCGTCACGCCCTGTCGACCGTGCGCCTGCTTCGGCGCCCGCGCCGGGGGCTCTGCCGCCTGCGCCCACACCCATCCCCGCGGCATCGTCGATGGCGGATGCGCCGGCTCGCACCCCGTCGCCGTCGTCAGCTGCGCCCGTACCGGTGCCGGCGGCCGGGTCGATGGGGGATGCGCCCGGTCGGGGCGCGTCCGCCCCGACGCCCGCGTCCACTCCTGTGCCGGCGGCCGGGTCGATGAGAGATGCGCCTGTTCGCGCGGCGGCCTCCTCGGCCGGTGCCTCCGGTGTGCCCGGCGCCTCCGGTGCCTCCCCTACCTCTGGTGCTAGTGCTGGTGCTGGGGCCGGTGCCGATGCCGCCGCCGCGTCCGCCGCTGCCTCGGTACCCGAGACGCCCGTCGGTTCGGCGCCGGGCGTCGGCCGGTCGGCGACGGGGGATGCGGCTGCGCGCCCGGCGGCCACGCCCGTGAGCTCCGACCCGGCCGGCCCCGCCGCCGCAGCCGACTCGCGTGCGGCCGCCGTCGTGCCGCCGCAGGTGGGGGAGAGTGGCCCCGAGATGGTGGCCGTGCCCGCATCCGTCACTCCGGTCGCGGCACCCGCACCCACCGCGGGGTCCGTCGCGGCTTCAGTCGCGGCCTCGGCGGGAGCCGTGTCGCTGCAGCAGCTGAAGGATGCGTGGCCCGAGATCCTCGAGGCGGTGCAGAAGGCGAAGATGACAGCGTGGCTCGTCGTGTTCACCGCGCACGTGAGGGCGCTCGACGGCGACGTGCTCACCCTGGCCTTCCCGAGTGAGAACGACGTCGCGAGCTTCAAGGAGCGCTCGGCGCCGGGCGAGGGCGTGAGCGAATACCTCCGCCAGGCCATCCTCGATGTGCTCGGCATCCGCGTGAAGTACATCGCCCGCGTCGACAGCTCCCTGCGCCCTCACGATGAGGCAGTGACGCGTGCCCCTGCCACACCGGCGCCCGCGGCGGCAGCCCCGACGGCGGCGGCGCCCGTCGCCGCGCCGGAGACGGCCACGGCGGCGACCGCACCTCGGAGTGCGGAGCGGCCCGCCCCCGTCGGCTCCGCCCCTGTTGCCTCCGGCTCTGCTGTCGCCGGTCCTGAGAGCGGCGCCCGTCCTGCCGCCGGGCCTGAGAGCGCCGGTGCCGACGCCTCCGAGTCTGATGACACCGACTTCGATGACTCCGGCTCCGATGGCTCCGGCTCCGATGACATCGACTCCGCCGATTCCGATGAGGAACCACCCGTCGAAGAAGACCTCCCGCCGGAGCCGCGCGCTGTCGTCGATCCGTCGGGCTGGGCCGTCCCGGGTCTCACCGAGAACACCCCGGCCCCGGATGCGCCCGTCGTCGCCGGAGCCGCGGAGGCCGGCGAGTCACCCGAGGTCGCCCGGATGCGCGACCAGCTCGCCTCCCTCACGAAGAACGCCTCCTCTGCGCCGGCTCAGCGTCAGACACCGGCTTCGAGTCAGGCGCCGGCTCAGCGTCAGGCACCGGCTTCGAGTCAGGCGCCGGCTCAGCGTCAGGCACCGGCTTCGAGTCAGGCGCCGGCTCAGCGTCAGGCACCGGCTTCGAGTCAGGCGCCGGCTCAGCGCCCTGCGTCCGGCGGGCGCCCGCCGCAGGCCCCCGCCGCCGCGCCCACCACCTCGTGGGACGTCGTCGCGATCCCCACGTCGTCCGACGACGACGAGCCGCCCGCGTTCGACGAGCCGATGCCGAGCGACGAGCCCGACCTTCCGCCGTCGCTGGCCGACATCCTGCCCTCGGAAGCGCCCGTCGCTCCGCCGCAGCCCAGCCGCGGCGCCGGCGCGACGCCGTCTCAGCAACCCCCGTCCCCGCGCGCCTCGGGGAGCCCCGACCCGGCGGTGCGTCCCGGTGCGTTGCGGTTCGAAGCATCCGGAGCGGACACCGCACCCCCCGCAGCCACCCAGCCGCCCGCCGCCCCGCCGCCCGCCGCCCCGCCGCCCGCCGCCCAGCCGCCCGCGGCCCCCGCCGCGCCGACCTCCGTCGGTGGCCGTCTCCGATACGGCGAGGCCGTGGTGCGCGAGATCCTCGGCGCCAACTTCATCGAAGAACAGCCACTCCCCGGCCGCGACGCCTAGCGGTCACCGCCACCACCCGCCGCACCGCGACGCAGAGAGACGTAGAGCTCACCCATGTACGAAGGAATCGTCCAGGAACTCATCGACGAACTCGGCCGCCTGCCCGGGATCGGCCCCAAGTCGGCCCAGCGCATCGCGTTCCACATCGTGCAGACCGAGTCGTTCGACGTGAGCCGGCTCGCCGAGATCCTCACCGATGTGCGCGACAAAGTGCACTTCTGCCAGATCTGCGGCAACGTCTCCGAGCAGGAGACCTGCGGCATCTGCCGCGACCCGCGCCGCGCGCAGAACCTCATCTGCGTGGTCGAGGAGGCGAAAGACGTCGTGGCCATCGAGCGCACCCGGGAGTTCCGCGGGCTCTACCACGTGCTCGGCGGCGCCATCAGCCCCATCGACGGCATCGGCCCCGACAACCTCCGCATCCGCGAACTCATGCAGCGTCTCGCCGACGGCACCGTCACCGAGGTGATCATCGCCACCGACCCCAACCTCGAGGGCGAAGCCACGGCCACCTACCTCTCACGCCTGCTCACCACCCTCGAGATCCGCGTCACCCGCCTCGCCTCGGGGCTCCCCGTCGGCGGTGACCTCGAGTACGCCGACGAGGTCACGCTCGGCCGCGCCTTCGAGGGGCGCCGCCTCGTCGAGAGCTGATGCACGGCGAGCGGATGCCCGCGTGACCCCGTTCGTGCTCGTCACGGATGCGGGTGCCGACCGCATCCGTCTCCAGCCCTACGATCCCACGAGCACCGGTGACGGCGACGCCCTCCCCGAACCCCGAGTCGTGACGGTCGCCGACTTCGCGCCGACAGCGGCCGACCTCGAGCGCGAGCACCCGCGCTGGGTCTGGGATGACACAGCCCGCTGGTACCCGCGGCTGCTCGCGGCCGGAGTGCGCGTCGAACGGTGCGTCGACCTCCGCCTCTGCCACCTCATCCTGCGTGCCTCGTCGCTCACCGCGCACTCCGCGCTCGCCACGGCGCCCGCCGGCCGGTGGGATGCGATGCCGCACCCCTCGGCGGTCACTCACCAGGGCCTGCCGATCGACTCGGCCGGCCGCTTCCAGCGCTCCGAGCACACCGCGCTCTTCGAGGTCGACGAACTCGTGGCGCCACCGGCCGCACGGGCACTCTCCGCTCCCGCATCACCCGCCGGCGCGCTTGCCGCCGACGCGCTTGCCGCCGATGCTCTTGCCGCCGACGCACTTGCCGCCGGTGCGCTTGCCGCCGATGCACCCGACGCGGGCGCATCCGGAACGACCCGCTCAGGCAGCAGCAGCCCGGCCGGACCGAGGCCGGACCCCTCCGCAGCGGAGACGCCGCTCCTCGAACCGCCCGAGCTCCCCGAGCTCCCCGAACTCCCCGAGCTCACCGAGTGGCTCCTCCAGCGCGACGCTGTCGCCACAGCCGACGACCCCAGCCGCATCGCCCTCCTCCTCGCCGCCGAATCGGCGGGAGCCCTCGTGGCCGCCGAGATGCAGTACGTCGGCATCCCGTGGGATGCCCGGCGCCACGACGAGATCCTGAACGACCTCCTCGGCCCGCGCCCCGCCGTCCCGGGCGCGCGCCCCGCTCAGCTCGAGGCCCTGCTGGCCCGCATCCGAACCCACCTCGGCGATCCGACGGCGAACCCCGACTCCCCGGCCGAGTTGCTCAAGTCGCTCCGTCGCGCCGGCATCACCGCCGAGAGCACCCGCTCCTGGGAGCTCAGGAACATCGACCACCCCGCCATCCCCGATCTCCTCGACTACAAGAAGCGCTCCCGCATCCTCACGGCCAACGGCTGGAGCTGGCTCGACACCTGGGTGCGCGATGGCCGCTTCCATCCCACCTACCTCCCGGGCGGCGTCGTGACGGGCCGGTGGGCATCCGAAGGCGGTGGCGCACTCCAGCTGCCGAAGGCCGTGCGCGGGGCGGTTCGCGCCGACCCGGGCAAGATCCTCGTCGTGGCGGATGCCGCTCAGCTCGAGCCCCGCATCCTCGCCGCCCTCGCCGGCGACCGGGCGATGGCCGCCGCCGGGCAAGGCCGTGACCTCTACGACGGCATGGTCGCATCCGGTGCCGTCGACACCCGCGCGCACGCCAAGCTGGGCATGCTCGGTGCCATGTACGGCGGCACCACAGGGGAGAGCGGCCGCATGCTGCCGCGCCTCGCCCGCGCCTACCCCGCGGCGATCGCCTATGTCGAGGCCGCGGCCCGTTCCGGCGAGGCCGGGGCGACGGTCTCCACCCGCCTCGGCCGAACCTCGCCGCGGCCGGGCGATGCCTGGCTCGACGTGCAGGACGCGGCCGGATCCGACGAGGCAACGGATGCCGCCCGCTCCCGTGCCCGCTCCGCGGCCCGCAGTTGGGGCCGATTCACCCGCAACTTCGTGGTGCAGGGCACCGCGGCCGAGTGGGCGCTCTGCTGGATCGGCTCGATCCGGCGCCGTCTCTGGCAGCTGGGCCTCGACGCTCACAGCGATGCGGATGCGCCGCTCGCCGATCGCCCCCACCTCGCCTTCTTCCTCCACGACGAGGTGATGGTGCACACCCCGCTCGATCTCGCCGAGCAGGTGGGCGACGAGATCCGCGCGGCGGCGGTCGAAGCGGGGAGGCTCATCTTCGGCGACGCCCCGGTGCAGTTCCCGGTCACCGTCGCGACCGTGGCGAGCTACGACCAGGCCAAGTAGGGCGGCGGCTCGCCCATCCCCGCCGGTCAGGCGTGAGCCCGCGGCTCTGACGTGCGCTCGCCTCTCGACGGCGAGCCGCTGCTCTAGGCGGCGGGCTGCCGCTCGAGGTCGCCGGTTTCGACGACATCGGGCGCGAGCGAGGCCACGAGCGCATCGAAGAGCTCGGCGGCGGCATCCGCGCCGACCGTGCCGGCTTCGACCAGCGCCACGATGCGGAAGTACTCGAGTCGCTTCGACGCCAGATCGGCGTTCACCGGGCGCGGCGCCGTGTCGAAGGCGATGTCCGCCCGCAGTCGCGCCTTCAGCGCCGTCTTGTTCCACCGTCGAGTCTTCACGAGGGTGACGCTATTCGCAGGAGATGAATGCGACGTGAACGGAGACCGGGAAACCGCCCGTGAACGCCGCCCTCCCGGAACACCGCGGAGAACGCCGCGCACAACGCTCCGGAGGAAGCTGCACACAACGCCCCGGGAAACGCCCTCACCCCCGCGCGATATAGTTGGCAGTCGGGTTTTCGCAACCCCCGGCGTCGCAAGGCCCAGCGTCGTCGTGCAGCAGCGTTCCAAGCAGGAGTACCACGTGAGTCTGATCGTGCAGAAGTTCGGCGGATCATCCGTCGCCGACGCCGAGAGCATCAAACGGGTCGCCAAGCGAATCGTCGAGACCCGCAAAGCGGGCAACGAGGTCGTCGTCGCGGTGAGCGCCATGGGCGACACCACTGACGAACTGCTCGACCTCGCCGGCCAGGTGGCGCCGATTCCCGCGCCCCGCGAGATGGACATGCTCCTCTCCGCCGGTGAGCGCATCTCGATGGCCCTGCTCGCCATGGCCATCGAGTCGCTCGGCCACGACGCCCGCTCCTTCACCGGCAGCCAGGCCGGCATGATCACGGATGCCACGCACGGCTCCGCCCGCATCGTCGACGTCACCCCGGTGCGCCTCCGCGAGGCGCTCGACGAGGGCGCCATCGTGATCGTGGCGGGCTTCCAGGGCTTCAACCGCGACACCAAAGACATCACCACGCTCGGCCGCGGCGGCTCCGACACCACCGCCGTCGCCCTCGCCGCCGCGCTGAAGGCCGACGTGTGCGAGATCTACACGGATGTCGACGGCATCTTCTCGGCCGATCCGCGCCTCGTGCCGAAGGCCCACAAGATCGACCGCATCACGAGCGAGGAGATGCTCGAGCTCGCCGCCAACGGCGCCAAGGTGCTCTACATCCGCGCCGTCGAGTATGCCCGCCGCCACGGCGTCACGCTGCACGTGCGCTCGAGCTTCAACAACAACGAGGGCACCATCGTCTACAACCCGACGGATGCGGAGCCCTTCGGCCCCGCCACCGTCGCCGGATCGCAAGCCCAGGCCGCACGCGCAGCCGATGCAGGACAAGAAGGAAGTGAGGGTGCTGTGGAAGAGCCCATGATCGCCGGAGTCGCCACCGACCTGAGCGAGGCGAAGATCACCGTCGTCGGCGTGCCCGACATCCCGGGCAAGGCCGCCCAGATCTTCACGATCGTGGCGAAGACCGGCGCGAACATCGACATGATCGTGCAGAACGTGTCGGCGGCATCCACGGGTCTCACCGACATCTCGTTCACCCTGCCGAAGAGCGAGGGCCAGCTCGTGCTCACGGCCCTCCGTGCCGAGCAGTCGGATGTCGGCTTCACCGCCCTGCAGTACGACGACCAGATCGGCAAGCTCGCGCTCGTCGGCGCCGGCATGCGCACCAACGCGGGCGTCTCGGCGAAGCTCTTCACTGCGCTCTTCGAGGCGGGCATCAACATCGAGATGATCTCCACGAGCGAGATCCGCATCTCGGTGGTCACGCGCGCCGACACCATCAACGACGCCCTGCGCGTCGTGCACACGGCGTTCGGCCTCGACGCGGCCGAAGAGGCCGTGGTCCACGCAGGCACCGGCCGCTAACCCCCTCCCTCATCGCGAGTCGCCAAAATCCGGCCTAGAATCGCTTGATTAGACCGGATTTTGGCGACTCGCGATGAGTTCCGATCCAACCCCGAGAAGAGGAAACTTCGTGAGCAAGGCACTCCACGTCGGCGTCGTCGGCGCCACCGGTCAGGTCGGCAAGGTCATGCGCCGCCTCCTCGAGGAGCGCGACTTCCCGATCGCGTCGATCCGCTTCTTCGCCACCGCCCGCTCGGCCGGAACGGTGCTGCCCTTCAAGGGCGACGACATCGTGGTCGAAGACGTCGAGACCGCCGACCCCACAGGCCTCGACATCGCCCTCTTCTCCGCCGGCGCCACCGGTTCCCGCGCCCAGGCCCCGCGCTTCGCGGCGGCCGGCGTCACGGTGATCGACAACTCGAGCGCCTGGCGCATGGACCCGGATGTGCCCCTCGTGGTCTCCGAGGTGAACCCGCACGCCATCGCGGAGGCCCGCAAGGGCATCATCGCCAACCCCAACTGCACCACGATGGCTGCGATGCCCGTGCTTAAGGTGCTGCACGCCGAGGCCGGCCTCGAGCGCCTCATCGTCAGCACCTATCAGGCCGTCTCCGGCTCCGGTCTCGCCGGCGCCGAGGAGCTCGCGAACCAGGCCATCGCCGCCACCGCGAACCCGGAGGCCCTGCTGAACCTCGTGCACGACGGCACGAGCGTCGACTTCCCCGCGCCCGTCAAGTACGTGGCCCCCATCGCCTTCGACGTCATCCCCCTCGCCGGCTCCATCGTCGACGACGGCGACCTCGAGACCGATGAGGAGAAGAAGCTCCGCAACGAGAGCCGCAAGATCCTCGAGCTGCCCGAGCTGCGGGTCGCCGGTACCTGCGTGCGCGTGCCCGTGTTCACGGGCCACTCGCTCAGCATCAACGTCGAGTTCGCGAACGACATCACCCCCGAGCGTGCGTACGAGCTGCTGGCGGATGCCCCGGGCGTCGCCATCTCCGACGTGCCCACTCCTCTGCAGGCCGCGGGCACCGACCCGAGCTACGTGGGCCGCATCCGTCAAGACCAGTCGGCGCCGGGCAAGCGTGGTCTCGTGCTCTTCATCAGCAACGACAACCTGCGCAAGGGTGCCGCGCTGAACGCGGTGCAGATCGCGGAGGTCATCGCGGCCACCGCCGACGCGGCAGCCCCCGTCCCCGCCTGACCTCCTCGCGACTCGCCGAAATCCGGCCCAGATCGCGCAGAATAGACCGGATTTTGGCGAGTCGCGACGAGGGGGCAATCCGGTTCGGGGCGCGCCCCGAACCACTGGGGTGCGTGCTCGTCTTGTCGTCATCATGGTCGCCTTCGTGGCGGTCGTGTCCGTGTTCCTCGTCATGGTGGCGATCATGAGCGGGCGCCACGCCCAGGAGGAGAACACCACCGTGACCGATCCGGATGCCCCGCTCGCCGCGTTCTACGGCGACTCCTACACGCTCGGCACCGGAGCATCCGACCCGGCCCTCCGCTGGTCGAGCGTGATCGCTGCCGAGCGCGGCTGGCGCGAGTTCAACCCGAGCGTCAACGGGCTCGGCTTCGTGAACAACCGGTCGAGCACGCCCACGGGCGATCTGGCCGACTACGCCGCCGACGACGAGGTGCCGCAGATCGTGGCGCAGAACCCCGACATCGTGTTCGTCACGATGGGGCTCAACGACAACTTCTCGATGCCCGCGCGCGCCGCCGACATCGAGAAGGCGATCGACCTCGACCTGACGACTCTCCGGGCGCAGCTCCCCGATGCCCGATTCATCGTGGTCGAGCCGTTCTGGTACACCGACGAGCGCCCCGACTCGGTGGAGCAGATCATCGGCTGGGTGAAGGCGGCCGCGGGCGAGATCGGCGCCGACTACATCCCGGACGCCTCGCACTGGATCGAGGGTCATCCCGAGTGGATGGCGGGAGACGGCCTTCATCCGAACGACGAGGGCTACGCCGAGATGAGCCGCAGGATGGATGACGCGCTCACCGCTCTCGGCATCTGACGAGAGCTGTGCCGTCGTGACGGATAAACTCACGTCATGATCGAGCAGACCAAGCGCAAGGCCTTCGCGGCCATGTCGTTCGTGCTCGTCGTGATCGCTCTCGGAACTCTGGCGGCCGGGGTTGCTGCAGGGCTGGCGAGCCCTCCGCCCAGCTGGATCGTGTGCCTCGTCTTCCTTCTGAGCGTCAGCGTCACCGCGGTGTACCAGCAGTCGATCGGCCGGATGCCGGGGCTGCCGCCGTTCGGTATCGCGAGTGCTTTCCTCGTGGTCGCCACTCTCGGGGTCAACCCGGTATTCGATGTCAGCCTCTGGGTTCTGGCGTTCTTCATCTCGAAGGCCTTCTCCACCCGGTCACCATGGACGGCGCTGCAGTGGTCGGGTGTCGCGGCGCTCGGCGCGACGGCGTTCGTGGCGCTGTCGCGCGGCCTGATCGCCGTGGGGGTCTGGCCCGTCGTCGCCATCGTCGCCGGCGTGGCGGCACACAAGCTCGTGGTGCTGCTGGTGGAGTTCCTGCGCGATGCCGGCCGCTGGAACATCGACCATTCGGTGGGCCTCAACGGCGTGAGTCCCGCGCGCCTGTTCGCCACCTTCGTTCTCTGCGCCGGTGTCGCGGTGGGCCTCTACATCACCACCAGCGGGGTGCTCCGACTCGTCGACGGCCCGGAGGAGGCGCTCGAGCTCGGCCGGGCCACCATTCCGTTGCTCGTTGTGGCGCTCGCCGCCTACGGTGCTGCGAAGCGCCGCCAGACCAGCAACAGCGAGCGCCGCCTGAGCGGAGTCGTGGATGCGGCGCGCGCCCTGCCCTGGAACGTGGAGGAAGACCCCAAGGAGACGATGATCGAGTTCGCCCGCAAGGCGATCGATGCAACCGACTTCGAGATCCGCCGCACCCCTCCCGGCCGCAATGAGATCGGGGCGCGGTTCGCGCCGTTGAACCCGGCCGACCCGCAGCTCGATACCGGGCCGTTCGCCGACTCCGCCGGCGGCAGCGGCGACGACGACGGAGTGACGCAGGAACATCGCCAGGACGCGGTCGAACCCCCCGACTACCTGATCGCGAGCCGCAAGAACGGCGGCAACCCGTTCACCCCCGACGACGAACTCGCGCTCGACGCGATCGGCCACATCGCGTCGGAGACCGCCCGCGTGCGCGGCGCCTACGACACCCTCCTCGACCGCGTCGACCGCGACTCGCTCACCGGGCTGCCGAACTACAACGCCTTCCAGCGCTCGCTCGCGCGCCTGAACGAAGACCGCACTTACGCCTCGGGTATCGCGGTGCTCTTCATCGACCTCGACCAGTTCAAGCGACTGAACGACACCGAGGGCCACCACATCGGCGACGAAGTGCTCGCCACCGTGGCCACGCGTCTGCGGGCCAGCGTGCGCCCGCACGACTTCGTGGCCCGGGTCGGCGGCGACGAGTTCGTGGTCATCCTCACCAAGCTGCAGTCGCTGGCCGAGTCGAAGAGCGTGGCCGATCAGATCGTGGCCAACATCGGCGAGCCGGCCACCCTGGGGGGCCGCGAGTACCGTCCGCTGGTGAGTGTGGGTCTCGCCTACTCGGGTCACCAGGAGACCGACCCGCAGTCGATCGTGGTGGATGCCGACCACAGCATGCTCTCGATCAAGAAGTCCCGGCGCCAGGGCGGCCCGGCGTTCGAGTCGTCGATCGGCATCTCGCCGCACCGCTCGAGCCGCATCAACGAGATCGTGGCGAAGGCCATCGATGACGGCGTTCTGAACGTGGTGTATCAGCCCATCGTCAACACGGTCGACGACAAGATCTGGGCCTTCGAGTCGCTGGTGCGATACACGCATCCGGAGCTCGGCCGCATCTCCACCTCCTCGCTGATCGAGAAGGCCAAGGGCCTCGGCCGTATGGATCTGCTGACCAAGCAGGTGATCGAGGCCTCCTTGCGGTCGGCTCGCGAGTTCCGCAAGGTGGTGCCCACCATCACCGTGGTCACCATCAACCTCGAGGTGGAGCAGATCCGCGACGAGCACGTCGGCGCCTTCCTGAAGGACATCGTTCCCCGTTACCCCGATGTGTCGCTCTGCCTCGAGCTCAACGAGCGGTCCACGAAGGACATCGACGACGACCTGCGCGCGCAGGCCGAGCACTTCCGCGAGCTCGGCATGCTCATCGCGCTCGACGACTACGGGTCGGAGGCCTCCAGTGTGGGAGCCCTCGTGCGCATCCCCATGGACATCCTGAAGATCGACCGTTCGCTCGTCGACAACCTCGACGACACCCGTCAGCGCGAAGTGGTGCGCGCCCTGCAGGGCTTCGGTGACGCGTTCGACTACTCCACGGTGATCGAGGGGGTCGAGACCCAGGATGCGGTCGACATCCTCATCGGCATCGGCGTGCGCCACGCGCAGGGCTTCTTCTACGGCCGGCCGGTGCCGTTCGCGCAGACCATGTCGCGCCTGAAGGCGTACGGGGCCGCCGGAACCGTCGGCCGGGCCGTGCCGGCATCGGGCCCGGCATCCGCCCCGGCATCGACCCCGGCATCGACGCGCACGACCGCGGGTTAGGCTTGTCGAACATCCGTCTCGGGGGAGGGCACCAGTGACCAAGGTTCTGCCGCGTATCGGACTCGCCGTCGCCATCGTCGCGATCGTGGGAGTGCTCGGCGGCCTCGTGGTCGGAGTCGGCTCGATCTTCGCTCAGGGCGGCGTCGCCGCCGACAACCCCTTCGCCGGCAAGTCGCTCTTCGTCGACCCGGGATCGAAGGCCCAGACCGCCGCGACCACGGCGACGGATGCGGGCGACACCACCGATGCGGAGATCTTCAGCCGGATCGCGGCGGTTCCCACCAGCATCTGGCTGGTACCCGAGAAGCATCCGACGGGCGAGGTGGGCGGCTACGTGAGCGACCTGGTGGCCCAGGCGAAGAAGCTCAACCAGATGCCCGTCTTCACGGTCTACGGCATCCCCAACCGCGACTGCGGCAATCACTCGGCAGGCGGCCTCTCGTCGACGGAGTACCCCGTGTGGATCGACGAGATCGCCACCGCGCTCACGGGCAGCGGTGCGGTCGTCATCCTCGAGCCCGACGCGCTCGCCCTGGCGAGCGAGTGCGACAACGTCGACGAGCGGCTCTCGGAGGTCGGTGCATCCGTCGACCGGCTCGCCACCACCGGAGTCACCACCTACATCGACGCCGGTCACTCCAACTGGGGCAAGCCCGCCGACATGGCCGACCTGCTCAACCGCGCGGGTGTGGCGCGGGCGCGCGGCTTCGCCACGAACGTCTCGAACTACAACTCCACCGACCGTGAGCAGTACTACGCCAACGAGATCTCGAGCCTCACGAACGGCGCCCACTACGTGATCGACACGAGCCGCAACGGCAACGGATCGACCGGCGAGTGGTGCAACCCGTCCGGGCGGGCGCTGGGGGAGACCCCCGCGGCCACCCAGTCGGGTTCCGCGCAGGATGCGAACCTCTGGGTGAAGCCGCCCGGGGAGAGCGACGGGGAGTGCAACGGCGGACCAGCAGCCGGCGAATGGTGGAATCAGAGCGCGACAGAGCTGGCGGCAGACGCCGGCTGGTGACGTCCCGAACGAACGGTTGGTACGATCATGGCAATGGACACTAATGCGGAACGACGCGTCGCGGTGATCATCGAAGATGATGCGGACATCCGCCACCTGCTGGAGACGGTCCTCACCCAGGCGGGGTTCGAAGTGGTGGCCACCGGCAACGGTCTCGACGGGGTGCAGGCGGTGCGTGCCTACGATCCCATGGTCACCACGCTCGACGTGAGCATGCCCGGCATCGACGGCTTCGAGGCCGCGAAGCGCATCCGCTCGTTCAGCAACACCTATCTCGTGATGCTCACCGCGCGCGACGAGGAGATCGACACGCTCCAGGGCCTCGAGGCCGGTGCCGACGACTATCTCACCAAACCGTTCCGCCCCCGAGAGCTGCGCGCGCGCGTCGAGGCGATGATGCGTCGACCCCGGCAGGTGCTCGCGACCGACGGATCGGGCCCGGTCGCTCCCGTGGCCGCCGCTCCGGCGGCACCCGCCCCGATCGCGTACGCCGCGCCGGTAGCGCAGGCGGCTGCACCGATGGCTGCCCCGATCCCGGTGGCCGCCGCGCCGGTAGCCGCCGCTCCCGTGGCCGCGCCGCCCGTCGAGGCGCCCGCTCCGGTCGCAGAGACCTCGGGCCCGAAGAGCTACAACCGCGAAGACGGCTGGCTCGAGCACAACGCCCTCTTCGTGAACTCGGAGATGCGCCTCGCCGAGAAAGACGGCAAGGCCATCGAGCTCACCCGCAGCGAGTTCGATCTGCTCAACGCCCTGATGGAGAGCCAGCGCCGCGTGCGCAGCAAGGCCGACCTGGCGTTGCTGCTCCGCGGCGAGAGCTACGTCACCGCGCACTTCGTGAGCGAGGCCGACAAACGTGCCATCGAGGTGCACATGGCGAACCTGCGTCGCAAGCTCGCCGACAGCATCACCACACCGCGCTGGATCGAGACCGTGCGCGGTGTCGGCTACCGGCTCGCGGCCTCCGAAGACGACTGAGCGCGGGCCGACTGAGCCCCAGACGACTGAGCCCAGGCCGACTGAGCCCTAGGGCGTCGCGCCCTCACGGCGCATCGTCTCGAGCAGCATCAGCAGCTCCTCACAGGTGCGCGCGCCCACCTCGTGCAGCCGTGCCAGGTGCGCCATGCTGGCCACGAGGTCTTCTGCCTTGACCGCCGAATGCACCATGCCGGCAATGGCCTCGAGGGGCCAGGCGCCGAGCATGGTGCTGGAGGAACGGATGCTGAGACACACCACATCGGCGTCTTCCCAGTCCCCGCTGCCGAGAGCTTTCATCAACCTCTGGGATCGGGTCTCCCAGAGGTTGATGAAATCGTGCACGAACCGCCCGCGACGCTCTTCGTCCCCCACCGTGTTCAGCAGGGCGAACGTCACATCGTGTTCGACGTAGTGCGCGGGGCTCAAACCTTGTATCCCCGGTACCGGCGCAGAACCTTCACGAACATCTCGAGGGTCTGCAGGATCGTGATGATTCCGAGGATGGGCCACCCGATCCAGAGGATGGTGGACTGGATGAACGGGTCGAGCTGGAACCACACCAGAACGAGCACCGCCACGACGAGCACCAGGATGATGAGCGGCACGAGGTACCCGTTGCCGCGGCCGCGCTCCGCCTTCGCCTGCGCCGCCCAGTTGTCGGTCTGCTTGCGGCTCAGGAACTTGGTCCAGGCCCGGATGAAGTGCCCGAGCCTCACCCACATGTAGATCTCGGCGGGGAAGAGCAGGAGTGCGAACGCGATGTCCCTGTTGCTGCGGTTCTTCATCGACAGCGCCGTGCGCAGGTTCAGCAGGATCGCGATCGCCGGCGGGATGAGCCAGACCGGGGAGAACACGAAGGCGCTGATCGACAGGGATGCGAACAGCAGCAGCACGAACATCACACGGGTGACGAGGTTGACCAGCATCGAGAAGTTCTCGAACCAGCGCAGGCGGAGGTTCGGGTGGAACGGCTGCCCTTTGGTGTCGCCGCGCTGACCCGGCCACATGAGCTCGATCGCGCCGAAGTTCCACTTGACCTGCTGCGCGTCGAGACCGCGGAGGGTCGTCATGCCACCCACGTCGGCGCGGGCCTGGGCCGAGATCTTGGTGAGGTAGCCGGCGCTCTTGATCTGCAGCGAGAGGAGCGAGTCCTCCACCTCGCTGTCTTTCACCCACGGGGTGTTCTGGTGGTTCTCCACCATGATCTGGCGCAGGGCCTTCGTGGAGAAGATCGAGAACTGGCCGCCGAGCACCGCCATGTTGCGGCCCTTCAGCATGTTTTGCATGTTGAAGGCGGCGAACTGGAAGCGCTGCCCGGTGATGAGGAACTTCGCGATGAAGCCCTTGATGGGGGCTTCGTCGATCGAGAAGATGGCCGAGATGCCGCCGATGCGGGAGTCGGAGGTGATCTCCTCGGCGAGACGCTCGACGGCGTCGGGTGCGGCGGTGGTGTCTCCGTCGACGCCGAGGAGGAAGTCGCATCCTTCCACCAGCTGGTAGCCGTAGTTGAGGGCGCCGACCTTCTTGTCCTTGTTCTTGCCGATGTCGTGCACGTAGACCTCGGTGAACTGCTCGACGCCGTCTACCTCCTTGAGGTGCGGTCCGGCGTACTGAGCGGCGATCTTCACGGTGTCGTCGGTGGTGTTGTTCACCACCACGTGGATGACGTCGGGCAGACGGGTCTGGGTGAGGAGCGATTCGAGAACGTCGCCGATGGACTCCGCCTCGTTGTACGCGGGGATGATGCACCCGATGGTGGGCCGGTACGACGGAAGCGACTCCACCGACTCGATGAAGTCGTTCTGGAACTCGTCGTGCCCGTCACCCAGATCGGTTCGATCGGTGACGTACGGGTTGATGCTCTCTGCCATGTACTCAGTCTCCAATACCGTCCCCAGGGTTGCCCCACCCAATGCACTAGGGTCGCGTCAAGATCAGCTTAAGATTGCATCAGGTACCGAGGGAAAGGCTATTTCATGGCACACAACCGCCGATCCGGCAGCCGGAGGGCCGTCAGAACCGCGCTCGCCGCGACGCTGACCCTCGCTGCCGCCATCGGGCTGAGTGCCTGCGGCACGGCCCCCTGGGACCAGTCGCGTTTCAACACCGACGCCGCCGCCACCCCCACGAAGGCACCCACGCCCACCTCCACGATCACCCCCATCATCAACGAGCTCGCCACGGGCTCCACCCAGCACGATCTGCAGGCGGGCGACATCGCGCTCACCGTCACCTACTACTCGACGCTCAGCATGGATCAGTGGACGGCCGATGCCAACAAGCCGCTGAGCTTCTCCATGGTGGGCAAGCTCGGCAGCGACCAGGGCCAGAAGATCTACCTCTCGCGGGTCACTCTCACGTCGGCCGTGAACGGGCCCGACGGATCGCTGACGCCTCCCGCCCCGCTCTCCGACCAGGCGGCCGTGGCTCCGGGCTACCTCATCAAAGACCCCTACAGCTACAGCCAGACCTTCATCATCCCGGCGCTCGACCCGGCGGCCACGTCGATGACCCTCTCGTTCACCTACGAGATCCTGCTGCAGTCGGCCCCCGACTCCAGCGACTACGCCAAGCAGACGGCGAGCGACCAGCTCACCATCGCCATAGCCCAGCCGTAAGCCCGGAAAGGCGGCGGCGCACTAGATGACGGCGGCGCGACCCACGACGATGCGGTTGCCGCCCTCGTCGCGGGCCTTGAGGGTGGCATCGTCGAGGGCCCGGCGCAGCACGGGCAGGCCGTAGCCGAAGATGTCGGTGTCGACCACGCCGAAGCTCGCGGTGGCGCGCAACGACTGCTGCGGGTCGATCGGCTCGTCGACCAGGGCGGTCTGCAGCCGGATGGCGAGCTGCTCGGCCTCCTGGGTGTTCGCGGTGACCACGACGATCACGAAGCGGCCGGCTCCCGTGTGCCCCAGCAGCGAGGTGGTGGGGGCGTAGTGCCGCACGATCTGCGCCACGGAGCGGATAGCGGTGTCTCCGAAGGTACGGCCGAACGCCGTGTTCATCTGCGGCAGGTTGTCGATGTCCATGGCGATCATGGCGAGTCGGTCGCCGTTGAAGGAGGCCCGCTCCACCCAGTCGGCCCACTGCTGCATGAACGAGGCGGCGGAGAGCACGCCCACCACGGAGTGCACGCCCACGGTGACATCGCCGAGCGCCCGGGCGCCCGAGCGCTCGGCCTGCAGGATCGACATCGAGATGGCCGAGAGCAGCACGAGCAGAATGGTGATCACCGACGTGGTGTCGGAGCCGAAGTAGTCCTGGAAGATGGCGCTCTCGGGCCCCATGGTGATGTAGACCGAGGTGCGCATCACGTAATAGGCGCAGACGATCCACAGGCAGAAGCTGAGGATGCGCGCGTTCAGGTTGCGCCGCATCCGCGACCGCATCGTCTCAGCCCCCGCGAGACCCGAGAACACGGCGATGCCGACGAACAGGGGGATCGAGCCGATCCACACGCCGGGTTCGCGCAGACCCTCGACCACCGTGAGCACGGCGGTGACCAGCCCGGCCGCGAGGCTGATCCAGATCAGGGAGCTGCGCCCGTTGAACACCCGCGCGCCCGACCAGATGGTGGCGATGGAGATGACGTACGCGGTGTTTCCGATGGCGAGCACCCACCACACCTCGGGGGCCACGTTCCACACCAGGAAGGAGAGTGCGGTGAGCATCCCGGCGATGAACGAGAGGCTCCACAGTCGGCCCGACGCGTCGTTGCGGCGCATGGCCGTGTTGAGCACGAACGAGATGCCGCAGAGCACGATCACGAGACCGGCCACGAGCAGAAGGGTGGTGATGTCGAGTCTCACAGTCGCACCCCCCTCGTTCGTCGTGTGCGCCACGCATCCGACGCCTGGCCGGAGTGCCCTGATTCGGAGTTTAGCGTGAGCGGGGGATGGATGCCGTGAAGGTGCTCCCGGCGCCCAGTGTGCTGGTCACACGCAGCTCGCCGCCGTGCCGCCGCACGATGTCACGGCTGATCGTGAGACCGAGCCCCGAGCCGTGGATGCTCGACTGCCGCACGCCCTCCGCGCGGAAGTAGCGGTCGAAGAGCTTCGACTGCTCGAGCTCGCTGAGTCCGATCCCCGTGTCACTCACCACCAGGTCGACCTCGTCGTCGCTGGTCTTCACGCCGACCCGCACCGTGCCGCCTTCGACGTTGTACTTGATGGCGTTCGTGAGCAGGTTGTCGACCACCTGCCGGAGCCGGAATCCGTCGGCTTCGAGCGGCACCGCTTCGGTGATGGCGTTCTCGATCACGATGTTGCGTTCGGATGCCGTGATGCTCTGCGCCTCGATCGCCTGAGCCGCGATCACGGCGAGATCGCACTGGCTGAACGACATCGCGATCTGTTGCTCCTTCTCGGTGGCGCCCGTGAGCAGGTCGGCCACGAGACCGAGCAGCCGGTCGGCGTTGGATGATGCCACCTCGAGCATCGACCGGGTCGACGGATCGAGCGACTCGTCGTCGAGGGCGAGCTCGAGATAGCCGAGGATCGAGGTGAGCGGCGTGCGCAGCTCGTGCGACACCGAGGCCACCAGATCGTCGCGCGCCTGGATGGCGTTGATCTCGGCGGTGACGTCGCGGGAGATCATCACGCCGCCGTCGGGCGATCCGTCGGCCGTCGTGAGCGGCCGCGAGCTCACGGAGAGCGCGATGCGGTGCTCCCCGGGTTCGCCGAGCCACACCACGATGTCGTCGAAGCGTTCGCCGCGCACCGCCCGCGGGAAGGGCCGCGCATCCTGCTCGTACTCCGTCAGCCCGTCGGGCTGATACATCACCGGATGCTCCACGGCGGTCTCCGGCAGCCCGAATTCGGTCTGGTACGAGCGGTGGGCACGGTTCACGATCGTCTGCGCCCCGTCTTTGTTGAACGCGATCACCCCGAACGTCACCGCGTTCAGCACCTCGTCGAGCGTCTGCTCCTGCCGGCGGGCCCGGCGCAGAGCCACTTCGAGCAGGTCGGCCTGCTGGCGCAGGAGGCCTCGCTGAGCCGCGGTGCGGCTCGACGTGGCGAGTGTGGTGGTGGCGATGAAGGCCAGCGTGATCGGCAGCACCAGCAGGGAGGGGATGCTGCCGAGACCGAGCGCGGTGCCGGTGAGGATCGTGGTGCCCCAGAGGAGCACGACGGACCCCACCACGCTCACCACGGCACCGATCAGGCCGTAGTAGCTCGACAGCCAGATCACCGGGAAGACGAGCAGCAATCCCGCTCCCAGCTCGGGATTGCCCAACCGGATGGCGGTGATGGCGAGGATGTCGGCGATCGGCAACGCCGCCGCCCACCACCGCGGCATGCTCGACCACGGCACGAGCGCGGAGGCGCCCGTGAGCACGAAGATCACAACGATGCCGCCGAAGAAGGCGAACGACAGCACCGACGTGGGCTGGAAGATGTAGGCCGCGCACACGAGGAGGAGCACCGCCGCGGCGAGCAGGAGCTGGGATTGGAAGACGGCGCGATCGAAGCGCGATCGGCGCTCCGCCACGGTGAAATCGCTCCCCGAGCTCATGGATCGAGGTTACAGGCAAGGATCCGGGCGAATTGGACTGCCTTCACGCGCGCCGGATATCATCCAGTCAGGGAAACGGGGAGTGGGTCTTGCACGGTGGGAGTTGCAGGGAGCGCGCGGGGCGGGGCACCGCACACGGTGGGAGTGGTCGATGACCACGAGCTCGTGCTCGATGGTCTGTGCACCTGGATCGATGGTCACGCCGACGACCTGCAGGTGACCGTGCGCGCCACCAGCTGGGTCGACCTGGCGCGCGACCCGGCCTTCCCGCCCGACGTGGTGATCATGGACCTGCAGCTGCGCGAGCCGATCTCGGTGGAGACCCGCATCCGCATCTGCCGCTCGGTCGGCAGCGTGGTGGTGGTGATGAGCGCCCTCGACTCGCCTGAGACGATCTCCCGGGTGCTGGGCGCAGGCGCATCCGCCTTCGTGTCCAAGGCGCAGCCGGCTGCCCGGCTTGTCGAGACCGTGCGCGGTGTGCTCGGCGTGGGGGCCGCACGGAGCACGTCCGGCTGGGACGACCTTCCGGGGCACCACGCCTCGGCGATCGCGGCGTCGAGCATCCGCTTCACGGAGGACGAGGAGGAGACCCTTCGGCTCTACGCCTCGGGCCACAGCCCCGTCGAGGTGGCGATGATCCTCGGCACGAACATCCAGGCCGTGAAGAACGCGCTCGAGCGGGTGCGTGAGCAGTACGCCTCGGAGGGCCGCCTCGCCGACAAGAAGCAGGATCTGATGCTGCGCGCAGCCGAAGACGGCTACCTGGCATAAAATCGCCACAGGGGTGCGGGTGACACTCCTCAAAGGGGCGTGGGTGACACTTCAGATAGCGGCGGATGTCGAGGGCGTGGCCACGAGTCATGCGCTCGCCAGAGCCGGCACCTGGCTCGCGTGCGTGTTCCTCGCCGCCACGTTCCTCATCGACTTCCTCTTCATTCCTGTGACGGGGCAAACCGACATCGTGCTGGCTCTCGCCGGTCTCGTGGTGGTGGGGGTCGCGGTGGTGCTCGCTCTGCGGGCCCGGACGTTCGTGCGCGCCGTGCTGTTCACCCTGGTGGCGTGCGCCGCCCTCTCCGGCTACACCGTCATCGTCACCGCCGTCACGATGCGGGGCCCGGGGCCCTTCCCCTCGAGCGACTACGTGCTCCTCTCGATGCCCGAGTTCGCGGTGCTCGTGGTGGGTATCTCGGCCCGGTCGCTCGGCAAGGGCCTCGCACTGGGCACACTCGCCCTCGTGGCCGGCCCGGGCCTCGTGCAACTGGCGGCGTTCAGCCAGGGGATGTCGCTCGCCGTCGACGTTCCCGTCGTCGCCTCGTACATCGCACTGGCGCTCTTGATGTCGGCGCTGTGGTTCGGCCGTCGCGAGGCCGCACGGGGCACCGCCATGATGGCCGAGGTGGCGCTCGCCGAGGAGCGCGATGTGGCGCTCGGCCGCTTCGACGCGCGGGCCGCGACCTGGCTGAACGACACCGTGCTCGTCGACCTCCGGGCGTTGGCCTCCACGGATCCCGGCCCGCTCGGTGCCGAGCTCCTGCAGTCGATCGACCGCGATCTCGCCAACTTCGCCGATGTGCGCCTCGTGCTCGACGAGCCCGGAGTCAACGACTCCACCACCCGCAAGCTGGCCTCGGTGCCCTCGCTCCTCGGAGTCGTTCGCGACGCGGAGGGCAAGGGACTGCACATCCGCGTCACCGGTGATGTCGAGGCCGTCAACGATCTGAACGCGGCGGTCACCCGCAACCTCGAACGCGCCCTCGTCGAGTGCCTCGACAACGTTAGCCAGCACTCCGGCGTGCGCGACGCCGAGATCGCGGTGATGTCGAGTCCGCCCGAACTCAGCGTGATGGTGTCGGATGCCGGTGTCGGCTTCGACGTGAACGCCACGGGCGACGACACCGTCGGCCTCCGCATGACCGTGGTCGAGACCATCGTGGAGGTGGGCGGCTCGGTGCAGATCTGGTCGCGCCCCGGTGCCGGCACCGCCATCTTCGTCACCGTTCCGGCGGCGGCGTCATGAGCGCCTCGGATGCGCGACCGCTCGAGGTGCCCCGCCACCTCGGTGGTGCCCGGGTGGTGCGCCCGCCCCGTGGGCTGACGGCCCTCGAGCTCGATCCGCTCGCCTCGATCAGCGCGCGCGGCTTCCTCGTGGTGGTGGCGGTCGTCGCCATCATCTGCGCGGTGTGCCTCACCATCGTCACCGTTCCGCAGATCGCCTCCTGGCCGCTGGCGATCGCGGCCCTGGTGGCCCTGGTGGCGGGCTTCGCCCTGTTCGTGCGCAGCGCCTACCGCTTCGACCTCGGGGTCACCAGCGATCGCTTCGCCACCGCCTACGCGCTCATCGCCGTGGCCACGGTGCTGAACTCGCTGAGCTGTTTCGGCACCAATCTCGTGGTGCGCGATGACTGGGGGCTCATCACGATCGGCCTGGCCCTCATGGCGGCCGCCCCCTTCCGCACCTCGGCCGAGCTCGGCACGTACACCACCATCGCGGCGGTGCTGGCCGGTGTGCTCGCCACCCTGCACGACTTCACCAGCTTCAGTGCGAGTCCCATTCCGCTCCCCATCGTGGTGCTCGTGGCCGTCGCCCCGCCGCTCGCGTTGGGACTGGGCTCGATGGCCTACGCGCGGCGGCTGCTGCACGGAATCTACGCCGAACGACTGGAGCAGGCCGAGTCGCGCGAGCGCGATTTCGAGGCGCTCCGCAGCGCCTACATCGACCACGACGTGCTCGGCTCGATCGGATCGCTCCGGGAGGAGATCGTGCCGTTCCTCGCTCGGGTGCGGCAGGCCGGGGCCTTGACGGTCGATGACCGCGTGCGCGCAGCCGAACTCGCCCACACCCTTCAGCACGCCGTGGCGCGCGGGCAGCAGAGCGATTCGCTGGGCGATCACGCCGACGTGCTGATCGACGAGAGCGGCCTGTCGCCACGGTTGCACGAGGACGACAGGGCCACGGTCCGGGCTCTCGTGAGCGCCCTCGCGACGTCGCCCCACATCGTTCCCGGATCGATCATCCTGGAGCTCATCGAGGGTGACGACGACCGTTTCGGCATGGTGCGCTCGGCGGGCGACGACGTGCGGGCGCTGCGTTCCGACGTGCTGCCGTTCATCCGGATGACACGGCTCATGTTCCGCACGGCCACCGAGCAGGTGCACGGCGACGAGCTGCTCATCCAGTTCGACATCAACCGCCTGGCCTGAGCCGCGCGAGCCGCCATTCTCCCGGCGGTGTCCCATGCTCGTCGCCGATTCATTACTCTGGGGTGAATCGAGACACCTGTCGAACCCGTGATCAGGTGCCGTGTGAAACTGCTGTGGGGGTGTCATGTCCGAGGCTTTCGAAGAGAGCGATCCGCACCAGCGGCGGTCGCGCATCCGAGCGTCCGAGGTACGCCGGCGCGTTCTCGATGTGGCTCTCGACCGTGTGGAGGGCATCGGGCTCACCATCGGCTTCGAGCACATCGTGATGGACGACCTCATCCGCGAGGCCGGGGTTCCGCGTAGCTCGACCTACCGCCTGTGGGACTCCAAAGAGGCGTTCATCACCGATCTCCTCATCGAGATCGCGAGCGAGACCTCCAACAAACTGGCCGACGGCGAGACGCTCGAATTGAGCCAGCGCATCCTCTTCGAGAACCTCGATCGGTTGAGCGTGCAGGCCGACCGCGAGCGGGTGATGTTCGAGGTGATCCGCGTCGCCCTCGAGCACAACTACCGTGCCGTCATCGCGTCGGTGTCGTGGCAGTCGTACGTGGGCCTTTCGGCCACGCTGCTCAGCCACCTCGAATGGTCGGCGCGCGAACAGATCGAGAAGGCCCTCCGCGACGGCAGCGATGAGTTCATCGAGCGGATGGCCGAGTTCCACGGCTGGTTCTCCACCATCCTGGGCTATCGACTGCGCGCGGAATGGAACGGCGACTACCGGCCCTACGCCGTGGTGATCTCCGCGGTGGTCGAGGGGCTCGGGCTGCGCCACCTCGGCAATCCGGGAATCGTCGACGCGAGCTACCGCGGGCCGGCCACCATCGCCTCGGACGACCCCGACTGGGCGCTTCCGGCCATCGCGCTCGTGGCCATCCTGCAGCGCTTCCTCGAGGTCGACCCCGACTACGACGTGGAGGCCACGGTGGCGATGCTGCGCGAGATGAAGGTGGCGCGCGATGCGGCGACGTCATCGCCGCCCTCAGATGGCAGCGACCCGGATGCGGCCGAGCCCGGCCTCGGCATCGAAGACGAGAGCGTCGCAGGCCGCGTCGACGAGTAGGTCGAGATCGAGCGTGTGCTCCGGCCCTCGGGTGTGTGCGGCCGCGATACCGGCGCTCACGGCCGTCGCCGCGGCCGATCGGTTCTCGGCCGCGTACTCGGCCTGAACGGCCTCGGCGAAGCCGCGCGCCGAGGCCACACCATCGGGGCTGGACGGAAGAAGCGCAGCGATGGCGTCGCCCAGGAGCCTGCCGACCACCGCGTCGGAGTGCGCATGCGTGATCACCGCGCGGGCGAGGCTCTCCTGCAGTCCCGTGGCATGGGCGGCCCCGTAGGCCCCGCGCAGTTGAGGGAAGAGGTCGATCGCCAGCACCACCAGCACCGCGCCCTGGCCGTCGTTCTGCAGGGCCGCGAGCCGGCCGCTCGCCCGGCGCCGGAACGCGATCGAATTCTCCAGGTGGCGCCGCCGCCCGTCGGCATCGCGCCGGGAGAGCGGGCGGCGGGCAGCCTGGATGCGGATGGCGATCGTCGCGAGCCCACCGAGCAGCACCAGTACCAGGTTCATCGCGGTCACGAACCCCGTGCCGAACCACACCAGGAACACCGGATGCTCGTGGCCGACCGCCAGGTAGGTCACCGAACGCGCGACGACGTACACGGCGTGCACGGCGAGCACAGCCGCGAGCAGCCAGGCCCCGGCGAAATCGCGGAGCCGGGGCCGCAGACACTCGACCACCACGAGCGCCGAGAAGAGCCCGAGAGCGAGCATCTTCTCGGCCGCGCCCGCCCATTTGCTCCCCTCCGCCGACGGAAGTGCGGATGCCACCGCCACCGTGAGGGTGATCCCCACGACGAGCAGCACGAAGGCGCGCCGCCGATTGAAGGCGCGGCAGCCGAGCC
Source organism: Herbiconiux sp. (assembly GCF_004297105.1). Classification (GTDB taxonomy): domain Bacteria; phylum Actinomycetota; class Actinomycetes; order Actinomycetales; family Microbacteriaceae; genus Herbiconiux. Next base: position 31,132 of record NZ_SCVE01000001.1, on the reverse strand, counting down.
AGAGCGCCCCGAGAGTGAACACCATGGCGGCGTTGCCGGCGGCCACCGACCACCACACGTCGTCGGTGTGGCCGCTGATGAAATAGGCGATCGAGCAGAGCAGCGCCGAGAGGAACGCCAGGGCCCAATACCTCCCGGAGCCCTCCGGAGGCCGGCGCAGGGTATCGATGAAGAACACGGCCGCGAGTGGCGCGATGGCGAAGCTCATCGTGATGAGCAGGGTGGAGAAGTCGAGCGTCATGGACCCCCCAGGGCTACACGTGTCGCGCCTATTCAACACCACGGCGGAGGCGGATGCGACGCCGGGGCCGGTAGCGTAGACGGGTGGCCGACTTCTCTGATCCTGAGTTCTCCGTGCTGATGGTGTGCTCCGGAAACATCTGCCGATCGCCGCTCGCCGAGCAGGTGCTGCGGGCCCGGCTCGCCGATCTCGGTTCGATCGGGTTCTCCAGCGCGGGCACGTTCGCCGGGGAGGGCGAGCGGATGCCGGAGCAGGCCGCCGCGCTCTCCGTGCGCTTCGGGGGCGACCCGTCGGCGCACAGCGCCCGGTATCTCACCGAGCAGATGGTGGCGGGAGCCGACCTCGTGCTGGCGATGGCCCGCAGTCACCGGCGCGAGATCGTCGAGCTCGTCCCGCGCAAGGTGGGGGTGACCTTCACCCTGCGTGAGTTCGCGCGGCTCTCCGCCGATCTCTCGGAGGCCGAGCTGGCGGAGACCGCGGCCCGGGGAGGATCGCTCCGCGGGGGTCTGGCCGAGGTGGTGGCCCTGGTCGCCTCGCGCAAGGGCCAGAGCGGCGTCCCCGTGTCGGCGGAGGAGGACGACGTGATCGATCCCTATCGTCGCAGTGATGACACCTACGAGCGCTCGGCCGCCCAACTGGTGCCCGCCGCCGAAGAGGTGGCGCGCGTGTTGCGCGCGGCCGTGCGCGGGGTCGGCGCCTGAGAGATCAGCCTCAGGTGCATCCGGTGCATCGGATGCATCCGGTCATCGTCAGAGGATGATGCCGGAGCCGGCGGCCAGCGCGATCAAGGCTCCCGCCACACCGAGCAGCACCACGATGAGCGCGAACTTCAGGGCGGTGCTGCTGCCGATCTTCTCGCTCGTGCTGTACAGCTCAGGCCGGTAGAAGCGGCCTTTCGGATGGTGGCGACCCTCGTCGGGGGTGGCGAACTCGCCCACCCGGATGCGGTCGACATCGATCCGGAACGGGTCGTCTGCCGGTGCGGCCTGCGCTGCCGGTGCGGGCTGTGCTGACGGTGCGACCTGTGCTACCGGTGCGGCCTGTGACCCTGGTGCGACCTGCGCGCCGATCGTGGACTCCGCCGGCTTCGGGGGAGTCGCAGGATCGGATGGCGTCGTCGTCATCCCCCCACTGTAACCCGAATGAGGGGCACCTGCTTCTCGCGGGCGGTCGTGATGTGACCACCCGCGAGAGCGGGGCGTGGTGGGTGATGCGTGGTGACTGGTGCGTCAGGCGGTGCGGCGGCGGATGACCGCGGTCGCGATCAGAGCCAGCAGCCCGAGCACCAGAACCCCGGCCGACCCGGCCGCGAGCGGCATCGGGTCGAGACCCGTGGCGGCGAGCGTGGTGGTGACGTCACCGGCGGGGATGATGGGCACGGCCGGCGCCACGTAGGTGTACCCCAGCGTCACCGACGTCGGCACGGCGTCCGGGTCGAGCTTCGTGATGGTCACGGTCGTCTGACCCGCGGCTCCTGCGGGAACCGTGGCGGTGAGCGACTTGCCATCGGTGGCCGTGACGATGTTGGTCGCGGGGGCCGTTCCGAACATCACCGTGGTCGTCGGCGTGAATCCTTCGCCGCTGATCGTCACGGTGTTGCCGCCGGCGGTGGATCCGCTGTTCGGCGTGATGGCCGTGGCCGTGAGCGGTACGTAGGGAGGAATGCAGATCGCGTCGGCCAGGATCAGGCTCGCGGCGGTCGTGAACGGGATCTCGACGCTTTCGAACGTTCCGCTGACCGAGGCGACGGCGACCAGCGAGACCGCCAGTGCGCCATCGGCGCCCTGGTACTGGTACTGCTGCACGTCGACGGAGAGAACGAGGCCGCTGAGGTCGACGTTGTCGGCCGGGTTCTCGTTCACCGGCACGTCGTTGCCGAGCGTCACCGGAGCCGGCTCGTCGACCGAGCCGTCGCCATTGACGGTCACCGGCTGACCGAAGATCGTGAAGCCCTCGGTGACCACGTGGGCCAGCGGGGAGCCGCCGACAGGGCAGGTGACCTCGGCCTCGGCCGTGTCGAGCCCGAGGACGTCGATCCCGAAGAGGTTGAGAGCGGTGCCCTCGGCGGCAGCGAACGCCTCCGAGCCCGTGTTGTCGGCGCGGGCGGCGGTGGTCACCGAGTCGATCGTGATGCTGGAGAACACCAGGTCTGCCAGGGTGACATTGTCGTCGCTGAACGCGGCTTCGTCGTCGTTGCCGACGGATACCGATCCCGACTGCTCATTGACGATGGGGAAGGAGTAGTCGCCGAGGGTCAGATTGATGTCGAACTGAGCTCCGAGTGCAGCTGCCCCACCGGGCAACGGATCCGGAGCCGCGAAAGCGGGTGCCGCCGCGACGAGGCTGGTTCCGCCGGCAAGAGCGACGGCGGCGATGGCCGCGATGACACGGCGTGTGGCGTGAGTTGACACAGATTTCCCCCTGGTTCAGCGGATGTCGTCCGCAGAACCCCTGCGACACCGCCCGCCCAGGCTACAGCAGTCGATCTCCCGGCGTCACTCCTTGTCGGCCGGTCCGCCCGATGCGGTGTCGGCCTCGCTGCCGGAGTCGGTGCTGTCGGAGTCGGTGCCGTCGGACCCCGATCCGTCGGGCAGGTCTTCGGGATCGGGGCGGGCATCCGTGTCATCGATGTTGTGGCTCATACGACCGAAGCTATTCCCCTTCGCGCACAACCGCACGGGGGTCGCGCGGGGATTTGGAGACCGAACACATTTGCTAGATGATCTAGTTAACCGGGATACGATCGAGGGAACAGTGGTGGGTAAATTCATCTACGGGGCACCCGGTGGTTACGAGGTCGAGATCGACGACCGAGCGCTCGCCCACGTCAAGGTGGCGATGTTCGCCAAACTGCGCCGCAACGAATCCTTCTCGTTCTCCTGGCAGGTGAACGTCGAAGAGGGCAGCGGCCGTCACTCGCTCTGGATCAGTCCGGCATCCATGATCCATTTCCACTTCTACGGCAGCCGGCCCGCCGAGCTCAACCGCACCTGGATCCGGCAGCTGATCGTCAATGCGAATGACGGTGACCTGCGCCTGATCGACGAGCCGGTCGACGAGCCGCAGAACGCGTCGTCGTCACGAGGTCGCTGGTAGCACCGCGCCGGGCCTCGCCCCCGAGGTCTCGACTTCCCACTCCTCCAGGCTGAAGGCCCACGAGGTCATCCGGTCCATGGCTTGGATGGCGGCATCCCGAGAGGCGAAGACGCCCACGATGTCTCGGCTCCACTCCGTGACATCCAGAATCACCCACACGGTCATACGGGCGAACCTACGCCTTCCGGGCGGATCGCCCAAGTGGGCGGCCCAAGCGCCCTGGCCGGGTGTCCTGGCCGGGCGTTCTGACCGCGTATTCCGACCGCGTGTCCTGACCCCGGGGAAGACGTCGATCCGGTGCGCCGGGTGGGTGACGGGGCGCACCGGATCAATGCGATCGTATCGTTCAGGGGTTCGCTGCATCGACAGGTGATGACCCCCCAAAACGAGGCACGAGCCACGGTCGGCCCGCCGTCAGCCCACGGTCAGTCCACGGTCAGCCCGCCATCAGTCCGCCGTCAGCCCACCGAGTCGAGCGTCCACCACACCAGGAATCCGGCCATCAGCCCGCCGATCCCGTACAGCGCGTACATCACGTAGTCGATCTGCTCCCGGCGCCGCTTCGGCGTGGCCTGGGGTGTCTCCTCCGGCGCGGGTGCGGTCATCCCAGGTACCGCCGGATGATGATCTCGTGAGTGCGCCAGCGCCACTTCACCCGCACCATCGTGAATCCGAGCGTGCGCAGGTCTTCGGCGGTCTCGCGGGTCAGGCGCCCCTTGTGCTCGGGTGTCTGCCATCCACCGGCGCCGGCATAGACACCCACGATCACCGGGCGGGCGCGGCGACTCCCGAACTTGCGGGCTCCGTACGGGGTGACGGTTTCGGTCATGGAGAAGCATCCTGACTGTCGGCGATCGAGGGCGATTTCCGCGCGCGGAAGATCGGCTCGTCGCCGGCCGCCGTGGCTGAGCTGATCCGGTGCGCCGGGTGGGAAACGGGGCGCACCGGATCAATCCGAGGCTATCGAGAGCGTGTGAACGCGAGTCGTCGAATCGGCCACCCGAAAGGGTGGATGGCCGGATGGGGGCTACCCCAATTCGGGTGTCGAACCATCCGGTGCCGGCATCGCGTCGATGGCATCCACGGCTTCGCGCATGCGGTCGAGGAACTCCACGATCGACAGTGCGGCATCGGCGTCGAGCCCGTCGGTGGCACCGAGCATGCGCTCGTGCATCTCACCGAGGGTCTTGCGCACCGTGCGATCGGCGTGGTCGGTGGGCTCGACGGTGAGACGCCGGCGATCGGATGGGCTCGGCACCCGCCGCAGATGCCCCGCGCCTTCGAGACGGTCGATCATGGCGGTGACCGACGAGGTCTTGACCCCCAGGTAGTGGCTCAGGTCGGTGGGCGTCACCGAGGTGCCGCGCTGGCGGGCGTTGATCACGTAGCGGAGCGCGAGGAGGTCGTTCTCGCCCATCTGCATCGACTCACGGGTGCGCCGGCGCATCGCGGCCTCGGCCGAACGGTAGAGGCGCATGGCCTGCAGAACCTGCACCCCGCGCTCGTGGTCGCTCTGGTCGTACCAGTAGGTGCGCACATCCGTCTCATCGGTCACGCGATAAGTCTAGACAGGCTAGCGTTTCGCCGCCCTAGTGACATCGCCGTCTGCGGGGGTGAACCTGAGGGTGATGAGCCGGTAGACGACTCCGACGGCGAGCACTCCCACCCCGACCGCGATGGAGGCGAGGGGGAGGGTGGCGACCAGAACCAGGCAGCCCAGGCCGCCCACCACCTGCACGGCTTGGGGATACCGCCGTGTTCCCCGCGGCTGGGTGATCGCGGCGGCGTTGGCCACCAGGTAGTACAGGAGCACGCCGAACGAGGAGAAGCCGATGGCGCCGCGGAGATCGGTGGTGAGCACCAGGATCACCACCACGACGGCCAGCGCCACCTCGGCGTGGATGGGCACCTGCCGCACCGGATGAACGGCCGCCAGCCACGAGGGGAGGTCGCGATTGCGCGCCATGGCGAGGGTGGTGCGGCCCACCCCGGCGATCAGGGCGAGCAGGGCGCCCAAGGCTGCGGCGGCGGCACCGATGCGTACGATCACGGCCCCGGCGCTCGCTGCGCTGTCTGCGCCGCCTGAAACGCCTGCGCCGCCTGAACCGCTTGCGCCGGTGATGACGTCGACGAGGGGCGCGGCAGACGAGGCGAGCTGCTCCGGACCGAGCACGGCCAGCACGATGACGGCCACCACCGCGTAGACCGCGAGCGTGATCGAGAGCGCGATGATGATGGCCCGCGGAATCGTGCGGGCCGGGTTCTTCACCTCTTCACCCATGGTGGCGATGCGGGCATAGCCGGCGAAGGCGAAGAACAACAGCCCGCCCGACTGCAGGATGCCGTACCAGCTGCCGGCATCCGGACCGGCGAGATTCGCCAGCCCTGTGCTCGCCAGCCCTGTGCCCGCCAGACCTGTGCCCGTCGACGCGATCTTCGTCGCACCCACCACGACGACGAAGGCGAGCACGAGCAGCACGACCACCACGATCACCCGGGTCAGGCCCGCGGTGCGGGTGATGCCGAACGAGTTCACGGTGGCGAGCGCGATGACGGCCACGACCGCCACCGGCTTCTCCCACCCCGCGGGTGCGGCATAGGCCGCGACCGTGAGGGCCATGGCGGCGCAGCTCGCGGTCTTGCCGATCACGAAGCTCCAGCCGGCCACGAAGCCCGGCCACTCGCCGAGCCGTTCGCGGCCGTAGATGTAGGTGCCGCCGGAGGTCGGGTACTGCGCAGCCAGCTGGGCCGACGAGAGGGCGTTGCACACCGCGATCACGCCGGCGATCACGAGGCCGATCAGCAGTCCGGCGCCGGCAGCGGCCGCGGCGGGGGCGAAGGCCGAGAAGATGCCGGCGCCCATCATCGATCCCAGACCGATGATCACGGCATCGCCCAGGCCGAGGCGTCGGGCGAGTGCGGGTGAGGGGGAGGGCGACGTCATGGAGCGAATCGTAGACGGTCGCCGTGAACAGCAAGAGCGGTGCCGGCAGGTCCTATCAGGGGTGCCGGAGACCAGAGCAGTGGCGGTGAGCAGCGGGTCGCCGCACTATGGAGCATGAGCGAATCACGCGACCGGCCCGATGACTCCACCACTCCTGCGGGCGACGACAGTGCCGACAGAGGCGACAGAGGCGACAGTGCCGACAGTGCCGACAATGCCGACGAAGAGCAGGCGAACAGCGCCGCATCCGGCGACCCGTACGACATCGAGTCCGACTTCGGCCCCGACGGCAACCCGGTGAACTCGGCTGAGTAATGCCTCCGAGCCCCTTGCCGTCGATGGCGGGAGGGGGAGGGTGGACGAAGGGGCCGCTTCCGTCGGCCCGGCACGAGGAAGGATTTCATCATGAGTGCAGGCGACAAGATCCAGAACGCGGCGCAGGACGCAGCGGGCAAGGCCAAGGAAGCATTCGGCAAGGCCACGGGCGACGACTCCAAGGTCGCCGAGGGCAAGGCCGACCAGGCATCCGCCGACGTGAAGAAGGCCGGCGAGAACGTCAAAGACGCGTTCAAGCACTGACCTCAGGGTTCACAACCCTCAGGGTTCACAACGAAAGGCTCGCCCCGGACCTCCGGAGCGGGCCTTTCGTGTTGTGGGGTGGATGTGCCCGAGAAGGAATCAGACCGAGCGCCGGCGAGCAAGCAGCGATCCGCCGCCGATGAGCGCGATCACCAGCAGGCCGAGCCCGATCGCGGCCGTTCCGGAGAGATCGAGTCCCGTGTCGGCAAGCCTCGTGCCGGAGCCGGAGCCGCCGCCGGTGACCGCCGCAGCGTTCGGCATGGCGGGCGCCGACGAGGTGTACGCGCTGAAGCCGTGCCTGTTCGCCGAGGCGATGTCGACGACGTAGCTCCGGCCGTTCGTGAGTCCCGAGATCGTGGTGCTCGTAGCGCTGCCGGGGAGGTTGAAGCGCTGCACCACGGCTCCGGATGCCGCATCCCGAACCCGCACGAGCCGATCGGTGGTGGGCTCGGCACCCGATGCTGACGCTGCTGCGGATGCCACTCCGGATGCCACTCCGGATGCTGCTGTGGGTCCTGCTGCGGATGCCGCTCCGGATGCTGACGCCGCAGCCGGCACCGCGACGATCGATGCCTGAGCGCCGAGATCGTCCTGCACATCGTCCTGCACATCGGCCCACACCGCGGAGAGCACGCCATCGGACGCCGACGTCTGCACCGTGGCCGGCGGCGTCGGAGGCGTGCCGTTCGACTGCACGAGCATGCGGCCGGTCTCGTAGTGGTAGCCCACGGTGCGGTCGATGAAGAAGATGTTTCCGGTGTTGAGATGCCCGTCGGAGATCGTGTTGTACAGGTGCATCTCACTCGTGGAGCTGTTGGTGAGCCAGGTCGCGAACGCCGTGGTGGTGCTGCCCGCCGCCGTGTCGCCACCCGTGGCACCGTCGACGGCGAGGCCGATCGCGGTGCCCGTCGGCAGCGCGCCGAGCGAGGTCTGCGCGGGCAGCGATGAGGGGTCGGCGGCGACCCCCGGGATGAGGCTGTCGAACTGCGAACCGGTGAGCAGACCGGTGGGCGCTCCCGAGTCCACGGTCGTGGCCTGGCAGAGCGGGGCGACGCTCTCCACCTGCCAGCACAGGGTGAACGGCTTCTCGTACACGTCGTAGCCGAGCGGCGTGGGGTAGGTGCCCGCCTCCGATCCGCCGGCCTTCTTCGCAGGGATGGAGGTGACGCCGGCCTGCCCGGTGACGAGGGTGGGGGCGCCGAGGGTCAGAGTGCCGCCGGTGGGGGTGAGGGCGAGCGTGAAGCCCTCGGCGAGAGAGGTGTCGTCGAGCTGCATCAGCGGGCTGAACCAGGCGTACGTGTCGCTCGTGGTGGGACTGGTCTGCGTCTGCAGCGCCTGCCCGACGCCCAGGACGCCCTGGATGGTGCGCCCATCCGAGGTCGTCGCATCACCGAAGTCGCAGTTGCCCGTGCAGGGCCCCACGGCGAGGTCGACGGTGCTCGCCGTCGCACCGCCGATGCCGAACGCGCCCACCGCGATGGTGCCCCCGATGCTGAAACCGTCGTAGGTCACCACGGCCGGGGCATCCGTCGCCGTCAGCCCGGGCACGTCGACCGACATCGCCAGGGCGGTCGACCCCGTGTCGAGCACCACGGTGTAGGGGTCGGGATTCGAGCCGAGCGTGATCTCGACGGTGGGATAGAAGCGCCCGGGGTGCTCACTCTCCTCGGCGAAACTGACGGGCACGGTCGTGGCAGACGGCGCGGGGTCGGCGCTCGCCGCCGTCACCGAGCCGAGAGCGGATGCCCCCACCAGCACCGCCAGAACGGCACCGGCGGAGACGACCCGCGGCCCGGATCGATCACTCTGTCGTTCTGCACGCATCGGTGCCCCCATCCGTGCACGCATTCGTGCCCCCATCCGTGCACGCATTCGTGCCTCCATCCGTGCCCCATCCGCTGAAATCGGCCTCACGCTATCAATCACCGGCGGGGGCGGCACAACGCCTGAGTAGAACCCCGCGCTGTCCGACCCGCGGGCGGGGACGGCAGGGGAGTGCGTAGAACTACTCACGACGATGCCGGCCGGCCACCGCGTTCGATAGCGTTGCGGGGCGGGGGTATCAGCGGGGCCCCGAGCGACGAACGGGGAACTCGATGAGGCACGATCCGGCGCGCACCGACGCCAGGCGGAGGCGCAGTGGCGCCGGAGGTGGGCTGCTCGGCCGTGCGGCCGGCGGCACGGCCGCGATGGCGCTCGTCACCGCTCTGTTGATGGCGGCAGGTCTCGCCCTGCCGACCACGGCCCATGCGGATCCCGAATCGCCGCCTCCCGCGAACGAGGCGCCGACGGCGGACATCTCCGGGCTCTCCGACCGGCTCGACGCACTCACCGATCTCGCCGCGGGCACCGATCCCGGGTCCGACTCCGTCGCCGCCGAACTGGGCGTGGCCGCCGACGGCCAGGGCAGCCTGCAGGTCGAGCAGGGCGGTGTCGCCGTGTCGATCCTCTATTCCGAGCGCCCGGATGACGCCGACTTCCAGGCGCTGGCTGAGCTGGCGACCGTGGTGGCGACATCGTCGGAGCTCGCCCGGGCGAGCGCCTACGTGGTGCCGTCGAACCTCGATGCGGTCGCGGCGCTCCCGCGGGTCGCATCCGTCACCGAGGCGCTCAAGGCGGGCACGGCGGCGGATGCGGGTGCCCCGGCCTCGTCGGCCCTCGCGAGCGAGCTCGCCACTGCAGTCACTCCGGCCCTCACTCCGGCCCTCACCACGGCCGCGAACCCGGCCGGTGCGTCGGCCGGCCTGACATCCGCCGCCGCGACCCCGTCGGTCGCCGCACCGACCTGCCGCACGGTCGAGGCCGTGGGCCAGGCTCCCCTCCGCGCCGACCTCGCGGCCGCCACCTACGGCGTCGACGGCACCGGTGTGACCGTGGGCATCATCTCCGACTCCTACGCCACGAGTCCGACAGCGCACTCGACCCCCGCGCAGGATGTCGCCGCGGGGCTGCTGCCCGGCCCGGGCAACCCGTGCGGCTACGAGCAGCCGGTGACCGTCGTCAGCGACAACCTCCCCGAGACCACGGTCGACGAAGGCCGTGGGATGGCGCAGGTCGTGCACAGCATCGCCCCGGGTGCGACGATCGCCTTCGCCACCGTCGGCATCGACGAGCTCACCATGCACGACGCGATCCTCGCGTTGAAGGCGGCCGGTGCCACGGTGATCGTCGACGACATCTACCTGTTCACCGAGCCGTTCTTCCAGCAGGGCCCGGTGGGGGTGGCGATCGACACCGTGCAGAAGCAGGGCGTCACGTACCTCTCGAGCGCCGGCAACTACAACAACATCGGCGACGAGGGCTACCCGAGTGCCGGCTACGCCCTGAACGGCTGGCAGACCGATGCCTACCGCCCGACGACGTGCCCGGCGGGCGTGCTGACGGCGATGGGTGCGGGCACGTTCGACTGCATGGACTTCGACCAGACGGGAACACCGGATGCCACAGCCACTCTGACTCTCGGTGCCACGAGTGCCCCCGTGACCTATGCGCTCCAGTGGGCGGAGCCATCCGGCTTCGCGAAGGGCACGTTCGTGCTGGCGGTCACCGATGACCACGGTGTGACGACTGTGCTCGACCGGGGTAACGGAAACCTGCCCGTCACGGCGGCCGGCTTCCGGCCCGTGACCGATGGCGACTACGACTTCTCGATCGTGCGCGACCTCTCAGCCGGTGCCTCCGCCGAGGTCACTCCCGCACTCAAGTGGGTGTGGGCGTTCCACAGCGACATCGTGGCCGCGGAGTACTTCGGTGCGGTCGGCCACGATCGCGTCGGGCTGTCGATCTCCGGTCACACGGGTCTGCGCTCGGTGGTCTCGGTGGCCGCGCTGCCCTCGGACGATCCGACGACCGCCGAGCTCTTCAGCTCGGCCGGCCCGGTGACGCAGTACTTCGACTACGACCCGTCGGTCTCGCCGGTGCCGCAGCCGTTCGCGGAACCGCTCTCGGTGGCGAAGCCCGATCTCGCGGGGGTCGACCGCATCCTCACCAACTTCTTCAGCAGCTCTCGCCCGGTCGACGACCGCCCCGGCGTCTACTCCTTCTGGGGAACCTCGGCGGCGGCGCCATCCGTGGCCGCGGTGGTGGCGCTCGGTCGCCAGTACTCGCCCACGTCGACTCCGGCCGAGCTCAGGTCGGCCCTCGGCTCCACGACGGCGCCGGCGTTCAGCCCGACCCCGACCATCCCCGACGCGGATGTGGTGGGCACGGGCCGAGTCGACGCGGCCGCGTTCCTGGCGGCGCTCCCGGCCCCCACGCACCCGAACTCGTCGACGGATGTCGCCACCACGGGCGCCGACGCGCGCCTCGCGGCGACGGGGTCGGAGCCGGTCGCGCAGCCGTTCGCCCTGGCGCTCGCCGCCGTACTGGTGGGCCTGGTGGGTGTCGCCCTGCGCCGCCGCGCTCGCAAGCCCGGCACCACCCCGCCGCGCTAGGGTTCCGGCAGTATCGGCGGAGCTCGGCGAGCTACCCTTTCACGACAGCTGCGAGAAACATCTCGATGACACAGGTGCAGATTGAGTGCTCTCAATCGGCGTGCTGACTCGTCACGCCGCGATCGAGACCGGTTTCATGGCTGTGAAAGAATGTCACGGATCCGGGAGGCGACGATGGCACCAGGCCGACGCAAAGACACCGTGACACTCAGCGAGGTCGCCAAGGCGGCTGGCGTCTCCCTGGCCACTGCGTCGAAAGCCTTGAACGGGCGCTCACAAGTGAAGGAAGAGACGCGACGCCGTGTGGAGACCGCCGCCGCGTCACTCTCGTTCACTCCCAATCCCTTCGCCAAGGCATTGAACTCGAACCGAACAGAGACGATCGGCATGTTGACCAACGATCTCGACAGCCGCTTCGTCCTTCCGGTGCTTCGGGGGGCGGAGGATGCCTTCGGGGCCGGTTCGACGTCGGTTCTGCTCTGCGATGCCCGGGGAGACGTCGAGCGTGAGCAGCATCACATTCGAACGCTGTTGGCGAAGCGAGTCGATGGCATCGTGATACTGGGCCGCTCGACCAATTCGCGCGAGTCGATCACCTCCGATATCCCCGTTCCCGTCGTCTATGCCTATGCCCCCTCGGCGCGCACCGACGACTCGTCCTTCACACCCGACAACGTCGACGCCGGACGACAGGCCGCCGCCCACCTCGTGGGCCGAGGCCGCCGGCGCATAGCGCTCATCAACGGCGAGATCTCTTACGACGCCGCGCGCGACCGCAGCCAGGGAGTCTCCGAGGTCCTTCTCTCCAAGGGTATGGAACTCGTCGGAGGTGCAGATCTCTACGGTGACTGGACCGAGCAGTGGGGCCGGCGCGGCACCCGCGAGATACTCGCCGCGCATCCCGAGATCGACGCGATAGTCGCAGGCAGCGACCTGATCGCCCGCGGGGTGCTCGACGCCGTACGCGATGCCAGCCGCGAGATCCCCTCTGACATCGCCGTGGTCAGCTTCGACAATTGGGAGCAGGTCGTCGTGGGCGCGCGCCCGCAGCTCACCAGCATCGACATGAACCTGGAGCATCTCGGCCGTTTGGCCGCACGAGAGCTCTTCTCGGCCATCGGAGGGCAGCCCACACCAGGTCTGCGTCGTGTGCCCGTGTATCTGGTCTCCCGTGACTCGGTGCCCGATGTGCCTCGGGAGCCCGGCACAGCTCGGTGAACGGTCCACGCGCGGACTCCTCAGATAGGAGGGGTGCGAAGGATCGGAGGGGTGCGAAGGACGCACGTCGACCCCCGACGGCGTGCACGAGAGCATCGAAACCGGCTTCTCGTTCGCCGGGTATCGCCGCGCCCTCCGAATTCGTTGCGAAGAGGGCGATTGGATTCCGGAATCTGGCGCCGCTGAAGGCTTCGTGACAAGACGCTCTTGACCCACGAAAGGTCGGTGCTCTACCTTCTACTGAAAGTACTTTCTGTCCTGTGAATCCAATTCACGCAGCACCCTGCGGCCGCGCCGCACACGCATCCATCAATGACGAAGGGTTCCACGATGCCGCATGCCATCCCGCGACGGGGCGACTCACCAGGCCGCTCTCACAGGCGCAGATCGGCGATTGTTCTGGCCGCGGTCTGCTCGACCACCCTCGCCGTTGCCTCTCTCACCGTCGGTGTGACCCCCGCGCTGGCGGCACCGGCCGACCACCTCGTCGCGCACTACGACTTCGACGGCAGCCCGCTCTCATCGTCGGTGCTGACAGACCGCAGCACGCGGGGAAATGACGCCACCATCGTGAACGGCTCAGCCGCGACCGTGGTCGAGGGCCAGGAATCAGGGTCTAGCGCCATCCTGTTTCCGGGCGGCGCACAGAGCTCCAACGGAACCTATGTGGAGCTCCCCCCGAACCTGATCGGTTCCGCCGAGAGCGTCACGGTTTCAGCGACGATCGAGCTCACTGACAACACCTCGGCTTGGCAGTGGCTCTTCGGCATCGGCACCAACACCCAGAGATACCTTTTCACGACCCCCCGCAATGACAGCGGCGTCGTTCGTAGTGCGGTCACCACGAATTACGGCGGTGGCGAGGCGAAGGTCACCGGTTCCGCACCGATCCCATCGGGCAAGTGGTCGACCGTGACTGTCACGCTCGACAGCGAAGCCCACACGCTCACCTCGTATCTCGACGGGGTCGCGATCGGTTCCGCGACGACCGACGTCACAGCGAACGAGCTCGTCGCATCCGGTGCTTCTGGCTCGGGCTACATCGGGAAGTCGTTCTACAACGATCCGCTGTTCGCCGGTGCGATCGACGACTTCGCGGTCTACGACACGGCCCTCACGGCCGACGAAGTGAAGAACATCGTGGGCGGCAGCGTTCCCACCGTCACCGGAGTGCCCCAGTCGTCGTTCGCCCTGACGACGACCGCCGGAACGGCGCCTGCCCTCCCTGCCACGGTTCAGGCGTCGTTCAGCGACGGCTTCGATCGAGCCGTGCCCGCAACCTGGGATGCAGTCGACCCAGCGGCGTACGCCCAGCGAGGCAGCTTCCAGGTCAAGGGAGTGGCCGAGGGCGTCGCCCTCACCGCATCCGTTCGCGTGATCGTCGCGGGTGACCTCACCATCGACCTCGGCACCGACACGGGCCCCTTCCACGGTGGCGCCTCCGGAACTCTCTACGGCCTCTACGGTCCCGGGCTCCCCAGCGACAACTTGATTGAGGGAATGAAGCTGCGCACGGTTGCCACCAAGGCGCAGGATGGGCCCCAGCATCCCGGCGCTGACGCCCTCGAGGTCGTGAAGCCTCTCGCCGACGCGACGAATGGCGACACCTACATCTACATGACCGACATCAACCGCGGCTTCCCCTACGAATGGGAGGGATCCACCCCCGAAGAGAAGCTGTCGGGCTATATGGCCAAGATGGAGACCGAGGTCGATCAGGTTCTCACCCTCGACAAGTCGTACCAGGACAACATCGTGTTCGTTCCCTTCAACGAGCCCGAGGGCAATATGTTCGGAACGGGTGAATGGAGCTATGACGGCACCAATTGGCTCGACGATCCGACGGACTACTTCGCCGCCTGGGATGCCGCATACCGCATGATCAAGCAGAAGATGCCGGATGCCCGCATCGCCGGTCCGAACACGGAGCGGCTGTGGGGCCAGATCCAGGGATTCCTCGAGCACACCGTCGAGGCGGGAACGGTTCCCCAAGTCATGACCTGGCACGAGCTGAGCGACCCGGCCAGCCTGAAGGCCAACGTGCAGGTGTACCGCGGGTGGGAGCAGCGCATCTTCGCCGGCACCGATTACGCGGGAACGCAGCTGCCGATCAACATCGACGAGTATGCCTTCAACTACCACACCTCCGTTCCCGGCCAGATGATCCAGTGGATCGCGGGAATCGAAGACTCGAAGGTCGACGCTGATATCGCTTACTGGAACATCGACGGCAACCTCAGCGACTCCGCCGTGGAATCGAACCGGGGCAACGGCCAGTGGTGGCTCTTGAACGCGTACGGCCAGATGAGTGGCCACACTGTTTCGGTGACGCCTCCCACACCGGGCCAGAGCTACACCCTGCAGGGTGTCTCCACCCTCGACGAGGACGCCAAGCAGGCGCGAGCTCTCTTCGGCGGCACCACAGGCAACGCATATGTCCAGTTCGCCAACGTCGATCCGTCGATCTTCGGCGACACCGTGCACGCCCTCGTGCAGCGCATCGACTGGAGCGGCCAGATCGGCGACAATTCCGGACCGGCGACCGTCGCCGAGCTCGACCTCCCCGTCATCGACGGATCAGTCGGTTTCGACTTCGGCAACTCCTTGCCTGCACTCGATGAGTCGAGCGCGTACCAGGTGATCCTCAGCCCCGGAGCCCACAGCACCGAGCCCCAGGTTTCCCCGACCCTGTGGAAGAACAGTTACGAGGCCGAGAACGCGGCGCACTCGGGAAGCGGCTACTCCGTCAACGGACGAGAGGGATCACCGGCGGACGTCTCGAAGTTCTACACCTCAGGCGGATATGACGTCGGCGGACTCCGCACGGGCTCCGATGTGACACTCGACTTCACCGTCGACGTACCGCAAGACGGTACCTACGACCTGAGCGTCTTCGCCAACTCGCTGAATACCTACGACCTGGTGCAGGAACAGGGTCCGCCGAACATCTTCCTGACCGTCGACGGTACTGCCGAGCAGGAACTCTTCATGCCGCTCGGATACAAGTGGGTGGTGTGGGATCACACGGACACCACGGTTCAACTCAGCGCCGGACAGCACACTCTTCGACTGGCGGCGAGAAGCCTCGATGGAACGAGGAGCACCAAGGGCGACACGATCCTCGACAAGATCGACCTGTCTCTCGCGAACCCCGCAGCTGGAGACCGCATCTACGAGGCGGAGAACGCGACCTTGGGTGGTGGTGCGTCCGCCGACTACAGCCGGGACGGCGCATCGGGAGCGGGAGTTGTGTCGCTCGCGCGGGGCGCCAGCGCCACCTTCTGGGTGTACTCGGCGACTGATGGTGAGTCCACCCTCGCCCTCGACACGTTCGGCGGCGGCACCGCCTCCGTGGCAGTGAACGGCCTCGACTACGGCACCGTGGGCGAGAGTTCGACGCAGTCCGTGTTCCTCGTGGGCGGCATCAACAAGATCACCGTCACCGGTACGGATGGAGCGCTGGCCTTCGACCGGTTGCGTGTCACTCCAGGCGGAGACGACCTCGCGGGAACGAGCTACGAGGCCGAGTCCGCCGTCTTGAGCGGCACCGCCACCGCGTCAGACCTGTCGCTGGCCAGCGGCGGCAAGGCGGTCACCGGAGTCGGCGGCGCTCCCGGCAACGGAAATACGCTGACGTTCCAGAACGTCACCGTCCCCGCCGACGGCACCTACGCGATGACAGTGCGGTTCTCGAATCAGGAGCAGTCGCCGGCATCGCACTACAACCCCGATCCGCTGGCGCGGCCGGCCGACATCTCGGTGAACGGTGCGCCGGCAACCCGAGTCCTGTTCCCACACTCGTTCCACCAGAACGAATTCTGGGACCAGACCGTGTTCGTGCAGTTGAACGCGGGAACGAACTCCGTGCGATTCAGCTCGGAGGAGCAGCCGAACTTCGACGGGACGAGCTACATCTCGGACACGTGGAAAGGTATCCTGCTCCGTTCCGCATACGCGCCGAACATCGACAAGATCACGGTCACGCCCGTGCACCCAGGCACCGCCGCCCCGACGACGGCGTCGATCGAGCTGGGCAATGGCGCGGCGAAAGCCGGCGACCGGCTGGCCGTCAGCGGTGCAGGCTTCGCGGAAGGCGATACCGTCACTTTGACGTTGCACAGCGACCCGATCGAGGTGGGAACCGCCACGGTCGCGGCCGACGGGACATTCGAGACGACCATCACGATTCCGGCGGACACCGTCGCCGGCGCTCACCGCATCGTCGCTACTGCGAGCCCGTCGGGTCGCAGCGCGGAGGCGGCGATCACCGTGACTGCCGCCGGCGGTGGAGGGGGCACGACGGGAGGTGGCACATCGGGAGGTGACGCCACGGGTGGTTCCGGCCCCGCGCCGTCGTCGATCGCGGGATCGGCCCAGGGGTCCGCGTCGTCGGCCGCGGATCTCGCTCACACGGGAGCGGCAGTTGCCCCTTGGGTGGCTTTGGCCCTGCTGCTGTTCGGAATCGGCGGTCTGCTGATGCTGCACCGCCGCCGTGCGATCCGCCGAGGGTGAGCACGCGCTCCTAGCATCCCTGACGGTAGGCCGGCCCGCTCTCGTGCGAGCCGGCCTACTCGTGAGCCACGTGGTGACTATGGATGCGTCGTGACACGCTGGGGCGGTCGAGCACCGCAGAAGCGCAGTCACCCCGAGCGCGTTTCCTGCTGTTCACCTTCGGCCACTACGTTCACGCTCGGCTGGGGGCGACATGCGCGAAGAGAACCGGGGGCGGTAGCGCCGTGGTGCCCGAATACGCCGAGTTCCTCTTCGCCTACCTCCTGATCGTCGTGTCGATCGTCCCGGTGACCTGGGTGCGGCTGCGCCCCGGTATGTCGCTCGCCCGCCGCCAAGTCACGATCGTGGCGGGCATCGCTCTGCGGATAGCCGGCTTTCTCGCGTCGTTCCTCGTGATCCTTCGGCTGGCGGGCGACCAGATCGAGCCGATGCTCGCGAAGGCGGGTGACTGGCCTTCCGTGGCCTGGGGGCGCCAGGCGCTCGCCACCGGGGGATTGCCGCTCACCGCACTCGTCGCGGCCGGGCTCGTGCTGGCTGCGGCGAAAGCTGTTCTGCTCTGGCGCCGCACGGTGCGCAAGTCGGAACACCTCGGCTTCGTGGTCTGGCACTACACGCGGTCGGCGACCACCCCGATCACCGAGTTCTTCCGTCCCCCCGAGACGGCACGCACCGCTCATCTGCCCCGATCTGTCGCGGAACTGTTCACCCGGGGTGTGCTCGGTTCGATCGTGGTGGGTATCACCGAAGAGCTGATGTTCCGTGTCGGCATCCCGGCGTTGCTTCTGCAGACCAGCGGGAACCTCTGGGTGAGCGTGATCTTCTCGCTGGCCATGTTCGCCGTGCTGCACGGCTACCAGGGGTGGGTAGGCGTCGCGAGCGCCGGCCTGTCCGGCGTGGCGTACACGTACGTCTACTTCGTAACCGGCGACATCGTTCTGCCGATAGTCCTGCATGCGCTCAACAACGCCTATGTGCTCGCGGTACTGCCGGTGGTGAGCTGGCAAGCCTCCCGACGTGAGTTCGACCGGCGGATGCGGGCAGCTGCAGAGCGACCCGAGATCGGTGCACCCGCTGAACCTCCGCACTACCCCGGATCGGCCCAGCCGCGCGCCGAGCGAGACCACCGCTGAACTGCGGGCGCACTGAGCTCGGCGCTGAGGTGCCCATCTACTCAGTGCGCTCGGCTCCTGCGGCGCAGTGAGTAGAACTACTCAGGCCCCGCCGGGCCGCGGCCGCCCGCTGCTACTATCCTCCACGTTCGCAACACACGGGGGAATTGTATGTTCAAGGGGAAATTGCGTCGCTTCGGCCTGATCGTATGGGCGGGGGTGGCTGCGACTGTGATCGTCGCACTGCCCTCGCCCGCCTTCGCCGATGACGGCACGTTCGCGCTCGAGGCGCCAGCCGGTGCCTCGAGCGCGTGGATCGAGTTCGAGCAAGCTGGTCTGGCGCCAGAATCCCTGGTGGTGAGGGCCCGTATCGACGATTCTCCCTGGCGCGCACTCACGCTTACTCAGACGACCTTCGGTCTGCACGCAGCCCTGCCGATCGAAGAGGGCCGCCTCCAAGTGACCGTGGTGTCCGCCCCCGGAGGCTCGGCGAGTTCGCCCGACGCTGCAATCACCGTGCTGGATGCGGCCGACAACGTTCTGGCGAGCTCCAGTGTGCGGCTCCGCGTACCGGCGGCCTCACCCGCAGGCGGCTCAAGCCCGCAACCCGCTGAAGTGGTTCCTCCTGCGGCCCGCGCCGCCGGCGACGTGCCCGGCTCCTCCCGGTCCGGCTGGCTGGCCGCGACAGGCGGTCCGCAGGCCTGGGGCGCCCTGCTCGCCACGGCCGGTATGGTCGTCGCCGGGATCATCGTCTTGGTCTCGCGCGCCCGACGCAGCACGATCGGAGCCTGACGATGCGAGGAGTATTCGCTAGCGCCGTGGCCGTCGTCGTCGCCTCAGCGATCGTGCTCACGTCCGTCACGGCGGCAGCCGCCGACACGGCGCAGACACCGGAGATCCCCGAGGTCACCGTGGCGGGAAGCATCAGCTACCGGGTGGCCGATCCCGCGACGGTGCCCGTGGTGGAGTCCGAGATCGGGCGAGGCGCCGCGCTCTCGACAGCACCCGGTTCGGCGATTCCGCTCGGCGAAGCCGTTGATGGCTTCTCGTCGGCCCTCGTGCGTGTCTCGGCGCTGAAGCCGGGCACCGACACCACATTGTTCCGATCGGGTGGCGCCCCGGCGTTGCAGGTCTCGGCACAGAGGGTGGCATCGACCGCTCTGCTGTTGCCGGTCCATGACGGCGCCGTGCAGCTGTGGGCGAGCGCGCCAGTGAACGTTCGGGTCGAGGTGCTTGCCGTCTTCCAATCGAACCCGAGCCAGCCCGGTTCGATGATCGCGCTCGACGAGCCGGTGCTCCGCGCCGACACGGCGACAGGACTCGCCGCGAGTGCAATCGGTGCGGCCGCCGTGCCGATCAACGTGGTGGGTCTCGGAGGGGTGCCGAGCACCCAGGTGCGCGCGGTCTTCGCGACGATGGTCGTGACCTCGGACCGCGCCACCACCATCACGACCGGCGGCCAACGTCTTCCTGTTGGTGCGGGCCGCACCATCATGACGACGATCCTCCCGCTCGATGAGAACGGCGCCGTGGGTGTGAGCTCGAGCGCCTCGCAGGCGCAGCTGCAGGTGTACGTGTCGGGATGGATCCCGGATGAACCCGCCCAGGCATCGCAGGTCAATCTGCCGGGCAGCTTCGTCGTCACAGCAGATGCGACCGACGGCGCGGTCGCCGACGTCCGCGAGGGCAGTCCGGAGCCAGCCCTCATCTCGCGGAACGCGGATGCGGAGTACTCGATCGGCCTCGTCGCAGCGACGGATGCGTCGGAGACGACGTTCCTCGACCTCGGCGAAGCCTACGCGGGCCGCGGTCGGGGCGCCGTCGTCGACGCGGCGGCCGGTGCAGTGCCACAGCTGGTCGTCACGAAGGCGCAGAACTCCGACGACGTGCTGACACTCCGACGTGGCGAGGCTTCCGTGTGGTGGGCGCCGGTCGGCGACATCCTCGGTGAGGAACAGAGTCGCCCGGCCGACCAGAAGCCGACGATCTCAGTCGACTCGCACGAAGACGGCCGCGACATCGACCTGGGCGCGCACGGGTACTTCACCCTGTCGGGCGGCCTCACCACTCCCGGATCGGCCATCGACCGCGTCGAGGTCTCCGGCCCCGAGGGTCTGATCGGCACTGCGGATGTGCGCACCGACCAAGACGGGACGCACTGGGAGTTCGATGCCGCAGCACCCGTCGACGGCAGCTTCGTCTACACGGCGACGGTCTACGACCGAGCAGGTCACAGTGCCAGCGATGACGTCACCATCGACGTGGCGGCGGTGGACCCTGACGACACCGTGACTTCACCCGAGACCTACGTGTTCAACGAGAAGTCTGATCAGCAGTGGCTGCACAAGGTGAGCGACACCGAGTTCGCCGTCGACGTCGAGCCGGAGTTCGGCCCGGGCGACGTGCTCGTCGGTGCCGCGAGCGAAGCCACCCCCGACGGCGCACTGGTCAAAGTGGTCGCGATCGATCGTGTCGGGGCGGCCTGGCGCGTGCGTGTCGAGCAGGCTTCTCTTCAAGATGCCTTCTTCCAGGTCGATCTCGACGAGGTCGAGCAGCTGGACGATCCCGCGAAGATGTCGGCAGACGACGACCCCGCCGATGTGCCGGCGCCCACGGATGAGTCAGGCCAACCGATCTCGTATCCCGAGGTCGACTACCTCGAGGGCGACGGCGAGCGTGGCTGGGTCGTACCCGAAGACGAGGTCGACCTGACTGATGTGCCGCCGAGCCCTTCGTTCGGCGAAGAATCGAGCGAAGAGTCGACAGAAGGATCGCCCACAGCCGAGCCCGCCGCGTTCGTCAGAGCCGGCGAGTCGGTCAGCGCGTCGATGGGATTCCAGGCGAATCTCCTCGTCGAGTGGAAGGACAAATTCGGTACACCGACGATACAGGAGGTCTCGAAGTCGGCCGGGTCGCCGGAGGAATCGAAGAAGGTGCTCGAGAGCAAGTTCAGCGAGAGCGTCGAGAAGGAGAGCGCCGCGGTCGCCCTGGCGCTCAAGGGGCAGCTCGCCGCCGATCTGACCTTCGTCCTCAAGTCCCATTTCACCTGGAAGTGGGGTTTCAACCCGGTGCAGCTCGTGCTCGATGAGATCACGCTCAAGCTCGTCGTGACGGCGAAGGTCGCCGCGCAGGTCAGGTTCTCGATCTCCACCAAGAAGGAGTCGACGACGTGGAACCCCCTCGCCTCGTACTCCCTCCCCACCACCACGTTCGCGGCCGGGCCCGTGCCCGTGGTCATCACGAACTCCCTGGTGCTGGCCTTGAAGAGCAGCTACGGTCTCGAAGCCAAGCTCAGCCTTCCCGAGCTGTCGCACAAGAGGGTCTACACCTACGGCTTCACGTACACGCCGAGTACCGGCTACGAGACGCTCAGCAAGGATCCGGTGAGCACCACGGGCTGGGGGCCTTTCGACGGGCTGGCCGGAACGGACTTCTCGGCCACCGGGAGCTTCTCGTTCGGACCGGAAATATCGGAGACGTCAAAGCTCTACGGCATCGCGGGGCCCGAGATCACCCTGAGCGGTCAGGTGAAGGTCGACCTCACGGCGGGCGTGGAGAAGGCCCCGCCGAAGGGCGATGTGCCTGCCCACTGGCGCGCATATTTCCAGTACAAGCTGGCGCTGGTCGCCGAGCTGGCGGGCAAGGTCAAGATCGAGATCTGGGGCAAGAACCTCGGCAATGCGAAGCTCTTCACGTTCAAGACCGAGGCCCCTCTGCTGGCGGGCAAATGGACGACCGACGATCTCGAAAAGAAGCCCACGACCGCCGCAGGAGCGGGAACGTCATCCCTCTCTCCTCCGGGCCAGGGCGGCAGGGCGCCGGATCCGACCCCCGACTACCTGCTCGCGGCAGCGGTACCTACACCGGCCCCGCGATCGTGGGGGCGCCTTGACCTCGTCGTCTAAGCGAGCGCAACGAACCGGCGACATCGCGATGAGGAGGTCCGCTCCGTTCGTGCGCGCGGAACTATCGAAGCTGGATATGTGGCCAGGCAGTCCCCGCTTCCCGAGTCAGAGCGCGTCTCCGGGATGGCAGGCAGGCAACGATCTGCACGAGCGCATCGTGCTCTTGGCGGCTGTGCGCCGCCGCTCAGTCGATGGGCGTCCCGTCTCCGAGAAGGGCGGCCGATTCACGCTGCGGTCTCCCCGGATGGGGGCGCAGCTTGCCGCTGGCTCAACCAAGGGCGATGTTCGGATGGCGGAGGCGTAGGGAAGGAGCCCGGCGAAAGACCGACGCCGGTTCGACGTTTCGTTGTAGGGATCGGGGTTCGGGTTGGGTCTCTGAAGCTCGGCGGGATGAGGTGCGGTACCCTGTCGATCATTGTGATCTTCCAACTCCACTTGTGAAGACGGGCGTGATGGAACCGACACAGGAGAACGCCGTTGTCGATGTCCGTTCGACCGGGCGCGTACTCCGGCGACTGCCAGGGTATGACGTGGTGGGCTTCGCAGGCCGAAACCGGAGCGTCACAACCGGGCGTGATACAGCCACCGTCCCGTGCCGCCAAGGCTTTCAGTTGCGAAGAGCTGAAGAGCCGCTTGGTTTTGGCGAGGTGGAGCACCTTGCCGTTATCGCCTAGCACCGTGGCAACGATGGGTGAGTTGCAGCGCAGCTGCTCGACGACGGAGGGAGCGAGCGGCTCGACGATGCCGTCGACCCAGCCGACTCCATGCCCGGCTTTGAGCTCCGCGAGGGAGACGTGAACAGTGACGGTGGTCGTGGCGCCGGCGAGCTTCGGCATCTCGGGCGCGCCGGCGGCGCGGGCGATGAGTTCGGTGACGGCATCTGCCATCTTCTGGGGCGAGGTGCGCTCGTCAGCGAGTGCCTCTTCGTCCGAACGCTCTTGGTCGCTCACGAATCGGGGGCCGGTACGAGGGCTGATGATGGCACGCGCGGCACTCACCCACATGGCAGCCTGCTCGGGAGTGAGTAGGCCGGCGACCCGGTACATTCCATCAGCGGTGTGGGAGATGCTGAGGGAGCGTCGTCGCTCCTGCGTCTCGCGCCGAGGTTCTCCACCGTCTGGATCCACCTGATGCCGAAGGCGTGTGCCCACCACAACGACCGTGTCGGCTGTTGACGTAGCGAGTTGTGCGAATTCGGTAAGCACCTTCTCCGCATCCATGAGGCTGTCGTGTGCGACACCTCGGCTTCGCAGCTCGGAGCACATCTTCGTGATCGTTGCCGCGGACTCGACCGAAATTGCACCGGAGGCGAGCGCTTCGGAGACGAGAGGGAACGGCTCGGCTCCCGGTATGCCGCCGAGCTGCTCCGCGCGACGGAGTCGAAGCCCGAGCGCGAGTCGCTTGTTGGCTTCGCTCGTGGACACCCCAGTGACGGCCGAGAGGAGGTTCGCAGGCGTCTTGCAGTTCTCGGACCGGCTGAGCCCCTCCTCACCGAGTTCTTTGCGCGACTGAAAGGCGAGCTCTCCTGCGAACCGCACGCGCCCCGAATCAAGTAGACGCCCGAGATGCTCGATCATCGCCCCGTGGGCGAGGAACGCCTCACGGTCCAGCCCTTCCACAGGCGCGCTGAGGAATTGGACGAGGCCATCTTTGACCTCATCGAACCCGAGCGCGGATTTTTCCATGTCTAAATTCGATCAGGAGCCACTGACATTCACTCATTTATCCGAATCGAGCAGCGCTTGCTCTCGAATCCAGATCTCATCGGCGCAATCGTCGGAGCATGCCTTGAACCCGTAGATCATCTCGTCGCGGGGCACCCGGATGCCGCACTGCCGACACCGCTTCAGCCGATTCGGCAGGCGGTCACCTATGTCAACGACCTTCAAATGTGAGGATTCCATGCTTAAATTCTACGCGGTGCAATTGCACCAAGGCAAGCATTGGATGACATTAATTCAGTAAATGAGTGCCACACTGTCACTGTGCCAAATCAACCAAAGACACCGATGCATGGCTTTCGAATCCCTGCGTCTCTCTACAAGGCGGCTCTGACCAAAGCGCAGAGCGAAGGCCGCACACTCAGCGACGTGGTGCGGACAGCTCTCGTTCACTACCTTGACTTGCCTGGCCCGTCCGCCGACCGGTCCAATTGAAGGCTTACCTACCCAAGCGCATGCCCAAGAGTGCGCTCGGGGCTCGAGGTGCAGATGGCATCGGCAGCAATTCCTGCCATCCTGCCCTTGTAGGGAGAGTTCTGTTGTGCAGCGATCTGCTCGGCGCTCTCCCGTCGAGACTGCTGTTCATGGGTAAGGTAGTCGCGGCAGGTGGTGGATGCGGAGATAGGTAGCATCGCGCACCCGCACAAGATGCATCCGCAGGTGGCGGCCATGAGCGTGATCGCAGCGTACTTTGCCTTTTGAATCGGCATCGGGGCTTTCTGAATCGGCATCGGGCTCCTTGGCGGGTCTATCGCGACCCGCTGGCAGCGAAAATACTCCACACGCCGAGCCGAATTGGAGACCCCATTTCGGGTGCCTCCGCTATCCCCCCAGGTAGCGACGAAGAATGACCTCCACGGTGCGAAACCGATGCCGCACTCGAACCATCGTGACTCCTTCACCTCGAAGTCGCTCGGCACTCTCGCGAGTGAGGCGTTCGTCACTCGGTGAATCGCGCCACCCGCCGGCACCGGCATACAGGCCGACGATCTTCGGCCGCGCCTTTGACCCGAACTTATGGGCCGCATAGCTGGTGACGGTATCGATCACGAGATCCCTTCCGGTCGGCTGGACCGGAAGGGAGAAGACGATTCATTGTCTCCGGCCCAGCATCCGTTCTTGCTGGGGGGCAAACCCAACAGCGACTATTCGATCAACGCTAGATATCGTTCATCGCCAGGGCCATCCCCAGTAGGAGGGTGAGGCCGCGGTTCACGTCGCTCTCGGTGGAATTACGCAGGCAGATTTTGCCTGCCCGAAACGTGAGCAGCCTGATCGGCCTGATCGTCTATGAGACCATTGTCACGCAGCGGTGGCTGATCGACGCCACCATGGGGAGAGGGTGTACTGCGTGGAGCTTCGAGACTACCTGCGGGTTCTTCGCAAAGGTTGGGTCTACATCGTTGCGTTGACGCTGTTGGGCATCGCAGTGGCGGCAACCTTCTCGATCCTGAAGACCCCGGAGTATCAAGCCACGTCAAAGGTCTTCGTCTCGATCCAGTCGGCCGGGTCCATTTCTGACTTGACGCAGGGCGGAAACTTCGCCCAGAACCAGGTGAAGTCTTATGCCGATATCGTGACCACTCCAGTCGTGCTTCAGCCGGTCATTGCCTCGCTAGGCCTGGATGTCGATGTCAACCAGTTGGCAAAGCAGGTCACCGCTACGTCGCCGCTAGATACAGTCATCGTTGAGATTTCGGTCACCGACACCAGCCCCCGCCAAGCCGCCGAGATCGCGAACGCGGTCGCGTCCAGCTTTGAGAGCACGGTTTCGGCACTGGTCCCAGAGAACGCCGAGGGCGTGACGCCCGTCAAGATCACCCTGCTTCAGCAAGCCGTAGTTCCTGGGGCACCTTCTTCCCCGAATGTTCCGCTCAACATCGCTCTGGGCGCCCTTGTCGGTCTCGTCATCGGTCTCGGTCTTGCGGTTCTGCGAGAGACACTCGACACAAGGATCCGAAACGAGCAGGATGTCGAGCACATCACTGACGCGCCAATCATCGGTGGTATCGCCTTCGACTCCGGCACCCCAGAGAACCCTCTAGTTGTGAAAGACGATCCACGCAGCCCCCGCGCAGAGTCCTTTCGCACCTTGAGAACGAATCTGCAGTTCCTCAACGTGGGAGAGACGGCACGAAGCTTCGTGGTGACGTCTTCCGTCCCCGGTGAAGGTAAGAGCACTTCGGCAGCGAACCTTGCGATCGCAATCGCGCTGGCAGGCAAGAAAGTCATCATCATCGATGCCGACCTGCGCAAGCCCAAGCTCGCAGAGTATCTCGGTCTTGAGGGAGGCGCTGGCCTGACGGACATCCTCGTCGGGCGAGCACAGCCCAATGACGTCATCCAGCGGTGGGGCGATACCAACCTCTACGTTCTTCCCGCCGGAAAGGTGCCGCCGAACCCGAGTGAGTTGCTCGGCTCCGCGGCGATGGTGTCGCTCATCAGAGGGCTCGAGAATTCTTTCGACACGGTTCTCTTCGACGCACCCCCTCTGCTCCCAGTTACTGACGCCGCGATCCTCGCCAAGAACACATCCGGCGCTCTCCTCATGGTGGCGGCCGGACGGGCGCACAAGAATCAAGTTCGTGGAGCGGTCACTGCCGTCATGAATGTGGGTGCACGCGTCACGGGGGTCATCATGACGATGATGCCCACGAAGGGCCCTGACTCCTATGGCTATGCCCGATATGGCTACGGGTACGGCTACGGGTATGGCTATGACCAGGCAGACACAGAGCCGGGTTCGAAAAAGAAGAAGTCGAAACGGTAGTGGCCCGCTCGCATGGTAGGTCTGATCGAGGTGGGCTCGTCTCGCTTCTGGTCATCGGGGTTCTCGCCGTCCTGGCTGCACTCCTTGTGATCTATGCCCTGCGTGCGCCTTACATCGAGAACGAGGGAGAGTTGCCCGGGCCTGCCCCGACCTGGAGCCCAGTGCGCACTCCGGCATCGACGGCCAGCGCGACTTCGACGCCGACTCCTCGCTCGTCGTCGAGTCCACAGCTGTTGACAACGTTCGATGGCAACGCCGTTGTGCGCTCCACTCGCGGAACGTGCTCGACCTCCGAGGCAGGCACTCCGCCTGCCTCGGAGGTCAGTCGAGACGGCGGGGCTGTGTGGGAGCCGATATCGTTCGGCTCCGTCGACGTGCGGGAAATACTGTCGCTCGAGTACGTGACTGACTCGCAAATCGACCTGATCGCGAGAACGGGCCCGACCTGCGTAGTCACGATGGTGACGTCGTTTACTGGTGGCGAGTTCTGGGCCTCGTATCCCGACCGCACCTCGGAGTCGGTGTTCGCCGATCCGGACGCCGCCGGCGCCATCAAGGTCTACGGCGTCGAGACAGAACAGCCTTGCTCCGATCTTGTGGAGGTTAAGGGATTCAATGGTGGCGCGGTCGCGCTCTGCAGCGACGGCATTCACGTCTACTCGGTGGCGGAGCCCGGATGGCAGACAGTTACTGCTTCCCCAGAGTCTGCAATCGCGGTCGCAGCTGACGGATCCCAGGTGATGACCGCCGCCGACGGGGGGACATCGTGCGACGGCCTCCGCATTCAAAGCATCGGTCTCGAGGCCGCTCCTTACGAATCGGAGAACCTTGCCTGCATTTCTCGCGGGATCGCGCTATCAGACGCTACTCTGGCGCTCACGGGAACGAAGGCGATCTTGTGGTCGTCTGCGACAGTGTTGACCTCGCCCGACCAGGGCGTCACGTGGGCGTCTGTTCTCGAGAATTGACGATTGATAGAACATTTCTGCTGCCTGAACGATGAAGTTCAATATTCTGGGTTCACGTTGGGGGAACGATGGTCAGTGACATGGCGAGGGTAGCCGAGGTGTCGTCGACCTCGGTGCACGGGGTGAATTGGCGAAAGCAGTTCGCTCACAGGCTTTTCGTGACCGATGTGCTCGTGTTGATTTGGGTCGTCTTCGGAGTGCAGATCGCCTGGTTCGGGTTCGACTCAGCTGATGTCACCATTCGAGACCGATTCTCGCAACTCGGTGTGAGCTACACGGCGGTCTCGTTGTTTATCCTTATCGCGTGGCTGGTCATGCTATCCGTCTATGGCACACGAGAATCCCGAGTGATTGGCACAGGAACCCAGGAGTACCGACTCATCGCAGATGGCTCAGTACGCCTATTCGGCCTGGTCGCGATTGCTGCGTATTTGCTTAAGTTCGATCTCGCGCGCGGGTATGTTCTCATCGCATTTCCGCTTGGACTAGTCGTACTCGTCTTCTCTCGCTGGATGTGGCGACAGTGGCTGGGTGCCAAGAGATCGAGGGGAGAGTATTCGTCGCGTGTGCTCCTGCTCGGCTCTGAGGCCTCTGTGACGGCCATCGCCGCGGAGTTCAGCCGTCGGCAGGAGGCCGGCTATTTCGTGGTTGGGGCCTGTGTTCCCACGAACCTGGTGGCAGCTAATCTTCCTGGCACGGAGATTCCAATCTTCGGCAATCTTGACAAGATCAAAGAAGCGCTCGAGGCGTCGGGGGCAGACACGCTTGTAATCACCTCGGCCGATGAGCTGCCTCCTGAGCGCGTTCGGGAGATTAGCTGGAATCTAGAGCCCGGCAGGCAGCACCTCGTCGTGGCGCCGAGTTTGGTCGACATCGGTGGACCCCGAATCCACACCCGGCCGGTCGCTGGATTACCTCTGATCCATGTCGAGACTCCTCGGTACGAGGGCGGAAAGCGCTTCGCAAAGCGTTCCTTCGACGTCGTTGCTTCCGGTTTCGGAATCCTGCTGCTATCGCCGGTGCTCTTGCTCATCGCGATGATGGTGCGACTCAGCACACCGGGTCCCGTGCTCTTTAGGCAGGACCGGGTCGGCTACAACGGCACCTCGTTCCAAATGCTCAAGTTTCGTTCGATGGTTGTCGATGCCGAAGCGCGACTGGCGTCGATCTCGAGCGATTCCCGCGATAGAGGCAACGAGATCCTTTTCAAGATGAAGGACGATCCCCGCATCACGCCTATCGGCAAGTTTCTGCGCCGCTATAGTCTCGATGAGCTCCCGCAGCTTTTCAACGTCTTTGGGGGCTCGATGTCGCTGGTCGGCCCTCGCCCACCGCTAAGGCGGGAGGTCGACCTCTATGAGACACACGTTCATCGCCGCTTCTTGGTGAAGCCGGGCATAACCGGTCTCTGGCAGGTCAGTGGCCGCTCTAACCTCTCGTGGGGTGACACTGTTCGCCTTGACCTCTATTACGTTGAGAACTGGTCGCTCACCGGCGATATCGTGATCCTCTGGAGGACGGCGCGCGCTGTTTTCGGCAGCGACGGGGCTTACTGAAAGTAAGCGAATCTCTGCACCGCGGGAACACGTGGTCTTGCTGCACGCCAACGCGGAAGTCGCAAAGGACAGGGCCACAACTGACGTCGCCAATTGGCGCCATTCCCTCTGATCTTGATCGCTAATCGTGTGAGCTCTATTCGACCGCGCGCTCTGGGGCGCTCCAATTCCTGGCTTTGGGGCGAGCTACGCGCATCGCAAGCTTCCGCCCTACCTTGATCAGCGGACCTTCGACGAGCCGGCCGAGAACCTCGGCCACAAGTAAGGAAATTCCTACGAGTAACGCGAGCCTGATGACCGAGAGTGCCACCGATGATTGACCAGGGGCTATGACCCTATCGATAGCGTCAAGTACGAATGGGTGAAACAGGTATATGGCGTATGCCCTAGTACCGAAGTATGCAACCGGCGGGAGGGAGAGCGCTCGAGGAAGCCATGTGCGTGAGGAGAGCAGCCCCGGTAGGGCTGCGAGCGCTGCCAAGGAAAACAGGACGTGCGAATAATCCGACACTTCAGAGATGGGCAGAATATTGTCACTTAGCAGCGCGATCACCATCAGGAGACTCGACAAAATAGCTGGCGCTGGTTTTGCCAGGAATGCATAGATGGCGAAGGTGCTTTTTGCGTTAGCAGTAGTGCCCCGTAGAGTGGTGTAACGATCCCGGCCAGTAAACGTCAGCGTGGCCACCGGGATCTTCCTTCGAGGAAACTCTCACATCCCACTCGAAAGGCGTCACACCGATGACCACTCCCTCTATTGTCGACCCTGCCACCGTCCTCACCAACGCGCTGGGCGACGCATCACCGGATCTGATGCGCACCCTGCTGCAAACCATGATCAACACCCTCCTCTCAGCCGAAGCAGATGCGATCTGCGGCGCCGAGTACGGGAAGCCCTCTGCTGACCGAGTGAATTCCCGCAACGGATACCGCACCCGTGAACTCGATACGCGTGTCGGAACCATAGACGTCGCGATCCCGAAGCTCCGCTCCGGCACGTACTTCCCCGAGTGGCTCCTCGAACGTCGCAAACGCTCAGAAGCGGCGATGATCACCGTCGTCGCTGACGCCTACCTCGCTGGCGTCTCAACGAGGCGGATGGACAAACTCGTGAAGACCCTTGGCATCCATTCCCTGTCGAAGTCGCAGGTCTCCCGAATGGCCGCCGATATGGACGAGCATGTGCGTGAGTTTCGCACGAGGCCGTTAGGTGAGGCCGGCCCGTTCACGTTCGTCGCGTGCGACGCACTCACGATGAAAGTGCGTGAGGGCGGGCGGGTGATCAACACCATGGTGCTCGTCGCGACCGGGGTGAACGCTGACGGGCATCGGGAAGTCCTGGGCATGCAAGTGGCGACCGCGGAGACCACGATGGCGTGGAACGGGTTCTTCGCAGACCTTGTCGCGCGCGGCCTCACCGGGGTGAAACTCATCACCTCTGACGCGCACGCTGGCCTCGTTGAAGCGATGCGCGCGAACTTCCCTGGGACGTCGTGGCAACGGTGTCGCACGCACTACGCTGCGAACCTGATGTCAGTGACCCCGAAGAGCATGTGGCCGGCGGTGAAAGCGATGCTGCATTCCGTGTACGACCAACCCGACCAGAAAAGTGTTGAGGCCCAATTCGACCGGCTCCTGGACTACGTCGAGGACAAACTCCCCGAAGTGCACGACCACCTCGATGCTGCCCGGGCTGACATTCTCGCGTTCACCACGTTCCCGAAAGATGTGTGGCAGCAGATCTGGTCGAATAACCCGAACGAGCGCCTGAACCGTGAGATCCGCCGCAGGACCGATGTGGTGGGGATCTTCCCGAACCGGGCCGCGATCACCCGCCTCGTCGGGGCCGTTCTTGCGGAGCAGTCTGACGAATGGGCCGAGGGTCGTCGTTACCTCGGTCTTGACGTTCTCGCGAGGTGCCGCCTCACGCTCGTGGGTACCGACACTATCGGCCAGCACCATGAGCTCCCCGAGCTCGGGGCCGCAGCATGAGCGCCCCCACTCCTGGGCTGTACTCCGACACCGTGAGTGAGCTCGTCGCGAGCATCTGCAATCACAACGAAAACTAGCCCCCACATCC
>NZ_SCVE01000014.1 GCF_004297105.1 Herbiconiux sp. | reverse complement strand
GCAGGCGTGATCTCGAGCAACGCGGCGCGGGCCTGATCGGCTGCCGCGAGCAGCACGGTGTCTTCGGGGTAGACCACCTCGACGACGGGCTCCGCGACATCCGGCACGACGTGACCCGCGCCGTCGATCGACTCGGCGTTCTCCGCTGCCTCAGCAGCGATGGCGTCTGAGTCGAGTTCGACCTCGATGACGCCGATCTCGGGTTCGCCGTCGTCGCCGATCACCACGTCGATGACCTCCACCTCGGTGACGTCGACCTCGGTCACGTCACTCTCGGTCACATCGGCCTCGGTCGGCGCAGCGACCGCGGGCGACGCATCCGACCCGAGGTCGGACTCCTCGTCGTCGGCCACTAGGCGTCCAGCTCGTCGGCCACCTTGCGGAGCAGCGCAGCGATCTTGCGGCTGTGCGCGTTGTCGGGGTAGCGACCGCGTTTGAGGTTTCCGCCGATCGAGTCGAGCACCTTCACGAGGTCTTCGATGATCACGGCCATGTCGTCGGCGGGCTTGCGCGCCATCTTGGCGAGGCTCGGGGGCGCTTCGAGCACGCGCACCGAGAGGGCCTGGGCACCGCGCTTGCCGTCGGCGATGCCGAACTCGAGCTTGGTGCCGGCCTTCACAGATGCTCCGGCGGGCAGGGCCGACGCATGAAGGAACACTTCTTGGCCGTCATCGGAACTGATGAAGCCGAAGCCCTTCTCGTCGTCGTAGAACTTGACCTTGCCGGTTGGCATCTGCATATCTCCTCGTGTAATCGGCCCGAAAACCCGTCGTGGCCACCTACCAGCCTACCGGTGCCCGTATCCTTGTGGATGTGACCGACGTCGAGAAGACCCCCACCAGCCGTGCCGAGCGCTCCCTGGCGTTCATGGTCGCGTCCACCATCGGCATCTCCGTCCTCGCGTTCTTGGCCATCATCATCGGCACCGCCGCTGGTGTGCGCGACTTCGGTTCCGGCCTCTGGCCCGTCATCATCTTCCTGCCGCTCATAGGCCTGCCGATCGGGCTGATCTTCATGATCGTGCTTCTCGTCGTCAGCACCCGACGCCGGCTGCGCGACGCTCGCGGGAGTCGATGAGCGATCCGCTCACCCTCGCTCGCCGGCTCAGCGCCCTGCGCGACGAGGAGCTAACCGAGATCCTGGTGCGACGGCCGGTCGCCGCCCGCGAGGTGCGCGACTTCTTCGATCTCGCCGACGCCCTGCTCTCGCCGACATCCGTCGCCGTCGCACTCCGCGCCGTCTCGCGCCCCGCCCTCGAGTGGCTTGCCACGGGTGACGGCTCGTTCGCCGATCTCCCTGACTCCGACCGACGGATGCTCGCTCGCCTGCACCTCGTCGAGACCACACCTGCCGTGACGAGCACCGCCACGCTGACGCCTTCCGCCGCGTCCCCCACCGATGCCGGCAGCACGCCGGCCGCCGGTTCCACCGATGCCGGCAGCACGCCGACCGCCGGTTCCGAGGCAGCGACGACGGCTGCGGCGGAGCCCGTGGTCTACGACGCCGTGCGCGACGCCGCGGCCGAGGCTCTCGCCGGCGCAGCGGCCCTGGCCTCCGCGAGCCTCGTCGTCGCCGATGCGGATGCGCCCGTCGGCTCCCCCGATCAGCGCGCCTTCGCTGCGATCGCCGCCGTCGCCGAGATCGGCCACCAACTGCGCCTCGCTCCGGCACGCGTACGGGCGCGGGGCGGCATCCCGGCCACGGAGGAGCGCCGGCTCGGCCCGATCCTCGGCATCGAGCCCGACCAGGTCGGCATCGTGGTCGAACTGGCCACCGCCGCTGGGCTGACCGCTCTCGAGAGAGACGTGCTGCACACCACCACACGCGCAGCGGAGTGGAACATCCTCTCCCCCGGCGCCCGCTGGCTCGCGCTCGCCACAGCCTGGCTCGATTCCCTCGAAGAGCCCGTGCGCCGCACCCTCGAGGATGCGGGCCCCCAGTGGGCCTCAGGCAGCCGGCTCCGCGCGGAGTACACGCACCGCTTCCCCGCCTCGTCTGCCGCGATGCGCGCCGAGCTCGATCGCATCGACACCATCGCCGCCTTCCTCGGCCTGCTCGATTCCGCTGCCGGCGACAGCCCGACTGCCCGCAGTGCCCCGGCAGGCACGACCCCGGCCGGCGCAGCCCCCGCCGATACCGGCTCGGCCGGCGGTGCACGCGCTGACGCCACCCCGGCCGGCGCAGTCCCTGCCGACACCGCCTCGGCCCGAGGTGCCGAGGCCGGCTCCACGCCGCCGGGCACAGCCTTCGCCGCCGCCGCGTTCGGCACGCTCCGTGGAGACCGAGTCGACACCGCCGCGCTCGATTCCCTCCTCCCACCCGAGATCGACCGCGTGTACCTCCAGCACGACCTCTCCGTCATCGCCCCGGGCCCCTTGGCTCCGGAGATCGATGCGCGCCTCCGCTCGCTCGCCGAGATCGAGAACCGCGGACTCGCCTCGTCGTACCGCATCACCCAGGCCACCATCGATCGGGCGCTCTCGTCCGGCGAGACCGAGCAGACCCTCCGCACGTTCCTCGGCGAGGTGTCGCTCACGGGCATCCCGCAGGCACTCGACTACCTGCTCACCGAGGGCGGCCGCCGGCATGGACTGGTGCGGGTGCGCCAGGGCGATCTCACCCTCATCCGTTCGGCGGACGGCGTGCTGCTGCGCGCCCTCGCGGTCGACCAGGCCCTCGGCCCGCTCGGGCTGCGTCCCGGCCACGGTGGCGAGCTCGTGAGCCGGGTCGATCCGGTGACGAGCTACTGGATGCTGGTCGACGCCCGCTACCCGACCGTCGCCGAAGACGGGGAGGGCCACGAGGTGCCGATGAACCGGGGCCGGGTGATCGAGGCGCCGAGCACCGCAGGGGCAGCCGCATCCGGAACCGCGACCGCCAGCCCTGCGGTTCACGCGGCCGCCGCGGCCCTTCTGCTCGGCCTGCGCCAGGCCGACGCCCAGTCGGCCGACGACTCGACGGCCTGGATCGCGCGCCAGCTCGACAAGGCCGTGCGGTCGCGCACGCCCGTCACGCTCGACGTGCACATGCCCGACGGCAGCACCACTCGCCTCGACGCCACCCCCCTCGCCCTCTCGAACGGCCGGCTGCGCTGCGTCGATGTGCGGGCCGGCGTGGAGCGAACGGTGCCCGTGGCGAACATCGTGGAGCTCACGACGCACTGACGGCGCTCCGAGCTAGACTCGTCAGTTATGCCCGACGGACCCCTGATCGTCCAAAGCGACCGCACCGTACTGCTCGAGGTGGCGCATCCGGATGCCGGCACCGCACGCCACGAGCTCGCGGTCTTCGCCGAACTCGAGCGAGCCCCCGAGCACGTTCACACCTATCGCATCACACGACTCGGCCTCTGGAACGCGCGCGCCGCCGGGCACTCGGCGGAGGAGATCCTCGCCACGCTCGACCGCTACTCGAAGTTCGCGGTGCCCCAGTCGGTCTCGCTCGAGATCGTGGAGGTCATCGCACGGTACGGCAAGCTCGTGATCGAGCGCCGAGACGATGGCAGCCTGGTGCTGCGGTCGACCGATGCGGCGGTGTTGTCGGAGATCACGCGTGCCAAGAAGGTCGGCGTGCTTCTCAACACGAAGAAAGACGACGGAACCTGGGGCATCGAGCCCTGGGCGCGCGGGCAGCTCAAGCAGGAGCTCATCAAGCTCGGCTGGCCCGCCGACGACCTGGCCGGATTCACCCCGGGCACCCCGCACGCGATCGACCTCGATGAGACGGGCTGGCACCTTCGCGACTACCAGCAGAAGGCCATCGACAACTTCGCCGAGCATGGTTCGGGCGTCGTGGTGCTCCCCTGCGGTGCCGGCAAGACACTCGTGGGAGCCGGGGCCATGGCCACGGTGAAGACCAACACGCTCATCCTCGTCACGAACACGGTCTCGGCGCGACAGTGGCGGGCCGAGCTGCTGAAGCGCACGAGCCTCACCGAAGAGGAGATCGGCGAGTACTCCGGGCTGGTGAAAGAGGTGAAGCCCGTCACCATCGCGACGTATCAGATCCTCACCTCGAAGCGCGGCGGCGTCTACGCCCACCTCGAGCTGCTCGACGCGCTCGACTGGGGCCTCGTGGTCTACGACGAGGTGCACCTCCTCCCGGCACCGGTGTTCAAGCTCACCGCCGACCTCCAGGCCCGCCGGCGTCTCGGCCTCACCGCCACGCTCGTGCGGGAGGACGGCCGCGAGAGCGACGTGTTCAGCCTGATCGGGCCGAAGCGATTCGACGCTCCCTGGAAGGAGATCGAGGCCGAGGGCTACATCGCGCCCGCCAACTGCTACGAGGTTCGGGTGGAGCTGCCGTTCACCGAGCGCATGACGTATGCGGCCGCATCCGACGACGAGCGCTACCGCCTCGCGGCCACGGCGCCGGCCAAGCTCGACGCCACGCGCCAGCTGATCGCTCAGCACCGCGGCGAGCGCATCCTGGTGATCGGTCAGTACCTCGACCAGCTCGAGGAGCTCTCGACGCAGCTCGGCGCTCCCCAGGTCACGGGCGCCACGCCCGTTGCGGAGCGGGAGCGTCTGTTCCAGGCCTTCCGTGACGGCGAGGAGAAGATCCTCGTGGTGTCGAAGGTGGCGAACTTCTCCATCGACCTGCCCGAGGCGAGTGTGGCCATCCAGGTCTCCGGATCGTTCGGCTCGCGCCAGGAGGAGGCCCAGCGCCTCGGCCGGCTGCTGCGGCC
Organism: Herbiconiux sp.; assembly: GCF_004297105.1. Lineage (GTDB taxonomy): Bacteria > Actinomycetota > Actinomycetes > Actinomycetales > Microbacteriaceae > Herbiconiux. The sequence goes on along the minus strand of NZ_SCVE01000014.1, from coordinate 158,605 downwards.
GAAGGAGTCGGGGCTCTCGGCCAGCTTCTACACGCTCGTGGCGCGCGACACCGTCGACCAGGACTTCGCGCAGAACCGCCAGCGCTTCCTCGCGGAGCAGGGCTACGCCTACGAGATCCTCGACGCAGACACCCTGGTGGCGTAGTCCTCCTCGCGACCCGTCGAAATCGGCCCTGAAAGTGGGCCGGAAGGGCGAAAATCGACGTGTCGCCAGGAGGTCATTCGGGGAGGGCCGCCATGGCCTCGCGGGAGTCACCGGCGGTGCCCGGGGCGAGGATCCTGCCCTTGAAGAAGTCGGGGCGCAGGCGTGACTGGATGAGCATCACCACGACACCGGTGAGGATGATGACCATCCCGAGGATGAACACCAGGCCCACACCGCCGATGTTCGACCCGCTGCCGTAGTCGGGGTTCGCGCTCTCGATGATCGTGGTGAAGAACAGGATGCCCAGGATCAGCCCGCCCACCAGCGGCGCGAAGAACTGGAAGAAGAACGTACGGATGCTCGTGAACCACTGCTTGCGGAAGTACCAGACGCACGCGAACGCGGTGAGCCCGTAGTAGAAGCAGATGAGCATCCCGAGCGTGGTGATGGTGTCCCACAGCACGTCCTCCGAGATGAACCGCATCACGGTGTAGAACACCGACGCCACGATGCTCGACACGACGGTGGCGTACCCCGGTGTGAAGAACTTCGGATGCACCTTCGAGAACTTCGGCGGCAGTGCCCCGTAGTGGCCCATGGCGAGCAGCGTGCGGGCCGGTGACACGAACGTCGACTGCAGCGACGCCGCCGACGACGAGAGCACCGCGATCGACACCAGGATGGCGAGCGGCCCGAGGATCGGCCCGGCGAGCGAGAAGAACACGTTGCCCTGGATGTCGGCGTTGCCGAGCCCGTACTCGCCCTCCCCCACTCCCGCGTAGTTGATGAGTGCCACGGAGAGGAAGAGGTAGAGCACCACGATGATCACGACCGTGGCGGTGGCCGCCTTGCCCGGGGTGGAACTCGAGCCCTTGGTCTCTTCGCTCATGGTGAGGGTCACATCCCACCCCCAGAAGATGAAGATGGAGAGCGAGAGACCCGCGGCGAAGGCGCTGAACGAGCCCACCGCGAAGGGATTGAACCAGTCGAGCGAGATGGGCAGGGCATCGAAGGCGTCACCGGCCCCCACGTGCACGAGCGCCACGATGCCGAAGAACACCATGACGAGCAGCTGGAAGCCCACGAGCACGTACTGCAGCTTCTGCGTGGTCTGCATGTCGCGATACGAGATGAGCGTGGCCCCGAGCATGAACGCCAGGCAGGTGATGACGTTGATGAAGGGGTTGCTGGTCAGATCGGCGATCGACGGGTTCTGGAAGATCTGCGAGAGCATCAGGTAGAAGAAGTCGACCGCGATGCCCGCGAGGTTGCTCAGCACGACGATGGTGGCCGCGATGAGACCCCAGCCGGCCATCCAGCCGATCCACGGGCCGAAGGCGCGGGTGGCCCAGGTGAAGGATGTCCCCGAGTCGGGCATGCGGCTGTTCAGTTCGCGGTAGCCGAATGCCACGAGCAGCATCGGGATGAAGCCCACGAGGAAGATGGCGGGCACATGGGTGCCGACCTCCGCCACCGTCGGGCCCAGCGCTCCCGTGAGCGTGTAGGCCGGAGCGATGCACGAGATGCCGATCACGATCGCGCCGACGAGTCCGACGGTGCCGGCGCCGAGGCCCTTCTTCGAGAGCGCTCCGCTCTCGGCGGTGGAGTTCTCGCTGGTCTCGGATGCGGTCATCACAGGTCTCCGATCGTGGGCCCGGAGTCGCGGGGGACGACCACCAGGGGTACCGGCAGTTCGCGGAGCATCTTCGCCGCCGTCGAACCGAGGAACAGGTGCTTGGGTTGCGCGAGCCGACTCGAGCCGATGAGCACGATCTCGGCCGGATCCCAGTCGACGGTCGCCACGGCGTGCTCGATCACGTCACCGATCACGACCTCCGTGGTCACCGTGAGGTCGTCGGGCAGGTGCGCAACGGCCTGCTCGAGCACCGCCCGGGCGTGCGTCTCCGCGCGACGGAGCGCCTGCGCGAGGCGCTCGTCGGGCGGCAGGTCGAGCGCCACGAGCGAGATCAGCCGCAGCGGGATGCCGCCGCTCCGCGCCGCCCGGATGCCCGCGGTCAGCAGTTCGTCTGCTCCTGCTCGGGTGCCCACGGCGCAGGTGATGCGGCTGAGTGCGGGAGAGCCCTCGAGGGCCCGGCACCCGTCGGGGGCGAGGGCGACAGGAACGGAGGCAGAATGCAGCAGCGCATTCGCCGCGCTGCCGATCGCGAATCGGCCCAGGATGCCACCGCGCGCCGCGCCGATCACGATGAGCTCTGCGCCGAGGTCGTCGGCGGCCTGGTTCAAACCGTCGGTGAGCGACTCGGCGTAGACGACGTGCGGCTGGGTGGCGACATCCGCCGGCACGCGTGCGCGGGCATCCGCGAGCCAGCCTTCCGCGGTGTCGAGCAGGTACTTCTCGTAGCCGGGGTCGGCCGGCACGATCGTGGGCCGCTGTTCGCTCGCCAGCACGAGAACCAGATCGAGCTGTGCGCCGTTGGTGCGGGCGAGTCGCACGGCGAGGGCGAGGGCATCGTGCCCGGCGGGGGTGTCCGTGTACCCGACGATGTATCTCATCGCACCATAGTGTCGGAAGCGACAGGGTCTCTGCGCGAGATTCGTCCCGGCGCGTCATCGGCCGTACCGGGCGCGCATCCCAGATGCTCCCAGGTTGCACACAGCGAACCCGCAGAGAATGAGTGCATGACCGGCCCTCGCATCCTGATCGTCGACGACGAACCGAACATCCGCGACCTCCTCACCACGAGCCTGCGATTCGCGGGCTTCGCCGTGCGGGCGGTCTCCAACGGCGCGCAGACCATCTCCGCCGTGCTCGAAGAAGAGCCCGACCTCATCATCCTCGATGTGATGCTGCCCGACATGAACGGGTTCGGCGTCACCAAGCGTCTCCGTGCGGCCGGCTACACCGCGCCCATCCTCTTCCTCACCGCGAAAGACGACACGGAAGACAAGATCACCGGTCTCACCGTCGGCGGCGACGACTACGTCACGAAGCCCTTCAGCCTCGACGAGATCGTGGCGCGCATCAAGGCGATCCTGCGTCGCACGATGCAGGCCGACGAAGACGCCATCATCCGCGCCGGCGAACTCACCATGGATCAGGACACCCACGAGGTGTTCGTGGCCGACACGGCCATCGAGCTCTCCCCCACCGAGTTCAAGCTGCTGCGCTACCTCATGCTCAACCCGAACCGCGTGCTGTCGAAGGCGCAGATCCTCGACCACGTGTGGGAGTACGACTTCAACGGCGACGCGGGCATCGTGGAGTCGTACATCTCCTACCTGCGCCGCAAGCTCGATGCGCACACCGAGGAGTCGCTCATCCAGACCAAGCGGGGCTTCGGCTACATGCTCAAGGTCAGCAAAGCCTAAGGTCTCCGGGGCCGCCACGCGGTAGCCTTCTCTCCTGATGCCGAACGCGATCCTGAAGCAGTGGAACTCGATTTCCCTGCGCACCAAGATCACGGGCGTGACGGTGCTGATGCTCACCTTCGGCCTCGTCGTGTCGGGTGTCGGCACCATGATCGTGCTGCGCACCTACCTGCTGCAGCAGGTCGACAGCCAGCTCATCTCCGCGAGCCGTGACCCCTCGCCCTTCCTGGGGCCGAATGCCACTCCCGAGAAGTTCGGGGTGCAAGACATCACGTCGGCACCCACCGACTACTTCGTGGGTCTCGTCGACTCGTCCGGAAACCTCATCACCAGCAACTGGGGTGAGAAGGAGGCCGACACCATGCCGAGCGTTCAGGTCTCGCTCGACACGGCCACGGGGCTGAGCGGCGAGGTCTTCAGCATCGACTCGGTCGATCAGCGCACCGAGTGGCACGCGGTGGCGGCACAGGTCTATCTCTTCGGCGGCACCGAGCTCGGCAACGTGATCGTGGCCAAATCGCTGGCCGAGACCGAGAAGACCACAGCCACCTACCTGTCGATCTTCCTCGCCTTCGGCATCGGTGTGGTCATCCTGGGCGCCATGCTCACGCGACTTCTCGTCACGTCCACGTTCGGGCCACTGCGGGAGGTGGAGCGCACTGCCGCAGCCATCGCCGACGGCGGCGACTTCAGCCAGCGCATGTCGGATGCGATGCCCAACACCGAAGTGGGCCGGCTCAACGGCTCGCTCAACACCATGCTCTCCCGCATCGACCGCGCATTCGCCGACCGGGCGCGCACCATCGACCAGATGCGGCGCTTCGTGGGCGATGCCTCGCACGAGCTGCGCACTCCTCTCGTCTCCGTGCGCGGCTACGCCGAGCTCTACCGGATGGGTGCGCTACAGACCCCCGAAGACGTCGCCGGGGCGATGGACCGCATCGAGAAGGAGGCGATCCGCATGGGCACCCTCGTGGAAGACCTCCTCGAGCTCGCCCGTCTCGATGAGACGCGGCCGTTGCAGCTCGCACCCGTCGACCTCGTGCCGCTCACGATGGACGCGGCGATGGATGCGCGGGCCGCGAGCCCCAACCGCGTCGTCTCGGTCATCACGCCAGAGGGACCGGCCACCGTCACGTTCGCGCCGGCGATCGAGGGCGGAGCTGCGGATGCGGCGCTGCCCGCCACCGGCGGCCCACGCACGCCGTCCACCGCCACCCGCCCAATCGCGTTCGCCAACTCCGCTCTCGCCCGGCTGCGCCGCCGGCCGCGTGGGGCCGCCGGTGCGGGGCCGGTGGGAGCCGGAGCATCCGGAGCATCCGGAGCAGAGGTCTTCGCGACCACCGGCGAGCACCACACGCTCCCGCCCGGCACCTTCGCCGAGACCGGCCCACTCTCGCTCGTGGAGGTGAAGCCGATCGTGCTGGCGGAGGAGAACAAGATCCGCCAGGTGCTCACGAACCTCATCGGGAACGCCCTGCGCTTCACCGACGACGACAGCCCGATCGAACTCGCCGTGCAGGTCGACGAGAAGCTGCGCGTGGCCACTGTCGACATCGTCGATCACGGCGAGGGCATCCCACCACAGATCCGCGAGAAGATCTTCCAGCGCTTCTGGCGAGCCGACTCGTCCCGCACGCGCGAGACCGGCGGCAGCGGGCTGGGACTGGCCATCGTCTCCTCCATCGTGGCCGCACACCACGGCACCGTGGAGGCCCTGGAGACCCCGGGCGGCGGCGCCACGTTCCGCGTCACCCTCCCCCTCATGCCCGTGGGCGCACCCCCCACTCCTCCCCCGACGAAGCCGTCTCGCCCCTAGGCGGCAGGGCCGGGGCCCCAGCCCGTCGGCCGTCGACCGCCTCGCCAGTAGCCGCCGCCCCCGGACCCGACTTGCCACTCGCTGTGGCCCACAGACCCGACTTGCCACAACTTGTGGCAACCCACCCACGCAGGTGCACACCCCACACCCGCACCCCACGCCGACTTGCCACTCGCTGTGGCCCACAGACCCGACTTGCCACAACTTGTGGCAACCCACCCACGCAGGAGGCGGTTTCCCGCGACCCCTGGTGAGCGCGCCGCCGCCCGCAGCGGAGGCATCCTCACCAGGGGTCGCGGGCTGCAGAGGCGGCGGCGCAGCAGCACCACGAAAAGGCCGGCCAGCCCCCCGAAGGGGACCGACCGGCCTTTTCGTGTCGTGCAGCGGACTTAGAAGTCCATGCCACCCGTGGGGTCGCCGGCCGGGGCCGGGTTCTTCTCGGGCTTGTCGGCGACGACGACCTCGGTGGTGAGGAAGAGGCCGGCGATGGATGCGGCGTTCTGCAGAGCGGAGCGCGTGACCTTCGCGGGGTCGATGATGCCGGCGGCCAGGAGGTCGACGTACTCACCGGTAGCCGCGTTGAGGCCCCAACCGTAGTCGAGGTCGCGCACCTTGGCGGCGACGACGCCGGGCTCGAGACCGGCGTTGAACGCGATCTGCTTGAGCGGAGCCTCGATGGCCACCTTGACGATGTTCGCGCCGGTCGCCTCGTCGCCCGTGAGCTCGAGGTTCGCGAAGGCGGTCTTGCCGGCCTGGATGAGAGCCACGCCACCACCGGCGACGATGCCCTCTTCGACGGCTGCCTTGGCGTTGCGCACGGCGTCTTCGATGCGGTGCTTGCGCTCCTTCAGCTCGACCTCGGTTGCAGCACCGGCCTTGATGACCGCGACACCGCCGGCGAGCTTCGCGAGGCGCTCCTGGAGCTTCTCACGGTCGTAGTCGCTGTCGGTGTTCTCGATCTCGGCACGGATCTGAGCGACACGACCGGCGATGGCCTCGGCGTCGCCGGCACCCTCGACGATGGTGGTCTCATCCTTCGTGATGACGACCTTGCGGGCCTGACCGAGCAGGTCGAGGGTGACGTTCTCGAGCTTGAGACCGACCTCCTCGGAGATGACCTGGCCACCGGTGAGGATGGCGATGTCCTGCAGCTGCGCCTTGCGACGGTCGCCGAAGCCGGGAGCCTTGACGGCGACCGACTTGAAGATGCCACGGATCTTGTTCACGACCAGGGTCGCGAGCGCCTCTCCATCGACGTCCTCAGCGATGATGAGGAGCTGCTTGCCGGTCTGGATGACCTTGTCGACGATGGGCAGCAGGTCTTTGATGTTCGAGACCTTGCTGTTCACGATCAGGATGTAGGGGTCTTCGAAGACCGCTTCCTGACGCTCGGGGTCGGTGACGAAGTAGGCCGACAGGTAGCCCTTGTCGAAGCGCATGCCCTCGGTGAGCTCAAGCTCGGTACCGAATGTGTTCGACTCCTCGACGGTAACGACGCCTTCCTTGCCCACCTTGTCGATGGCCTCGGCGATGATGGCGCCGATCTCGGGGTCGGCGGCGGAGATCGACGCGGTGGCGGCGATCTCTTCCTTGGTCTCGATCTCCTTGGCGTTCTTGATCAGCTCGGCGGAGACGGCGGCGACGGCCTTCTCGATGCCCTTCTTGAGCGAGATCGGGTCGGCGCCGGCGGCCACGTTGCGGAGGCCTTCCTTCACGAGCGCCTGAGCCAGCACGGTGGCGGTGGTGGTGCCGTCGCCTGCGACGTCGTCGGTCTTCTTGGCGACCTCCTTGACGAGCTCGGCACCGATCTTCTCGTAGGGGTCGTCGAGCTCGATCTCCTTGGCGATGGACACGCCGTCATTGGTGATCGTGGGAGCGCCCCACTTCTTCTCAAGAACCACGTTGCGACCGCGCGGGCCGAGCGTGACCTTGACGGCGTCAGCGAGGATGTTGAGGCCTCGCTCAAGGCCGCGTCGGGCCTCTTCATCGAAAGCAATGATCTTTGCCATGTGTGTTTCTCGCCCTCCTGGACGTCTTCAAAGATTCAGGTGTGTTAGCACTCAGTTGACCCGAGTGCTAAAGCAATACTGGCACTCGCGGTGCCCGAGTGCAAGTGAGGCGACGGCCTGTTACGCGGCCGGCGGAACGAGCGTCACGCTGCCCGAATCGAGTGGAACCAGCTCGATCCACGTGTTGCCGGGGGCGAGACGGATGGTGGCCCCCGACGCATCGGTGAGCCTGATCGGAGCGGTCGACGAATCCTTCGACCAGGTGGCGTGCACGGTCTTGCCCCCGGTCGACACCTCACCCTCGCCGGATGCCACGAGCACCGCCTGAGGCACGTCCTCGTCGTAGTCGTAGACCTCGTCGACCCTCAGCACCACCACGTTCACCGCGCTGAGCTGATTGCCGTTCGTGTCGAGGTCGGGGGCGCCCTCCTGGGAGCGCAGGTAGGTGGAGCTCGCGGAATCCCAGGTCCACCCGGGGTAGCGCGCATCCGAGAACACCACGTCGATGGCCCCGATCGGACTGCCATCGGTGGCGGCCGTCGAAGAGCCGACGTCGTAGGAATAGGCGAACTGCTGGGCCGGCGCCGCGAGGTCGAGGTGCTGGGACACGAGTTCCTGCGCCTTCACCACCACGTCGTGCGGGCTCGAGCGCCCGTCCATCCGGTAGAAGGTCGAATCGGTGTCGCTCTGGCCATGAATGGCGTTGTACACAGGGGTGTTGCGCATCATGTCGACGAACCGCTCCTGCCCGCCCGAGAACGCGACGATGCCGCCGAGCGGGGAGATGATGTCAGGGTCCATCGGGCGGATCGACCGCACCGGCCCGATGAGATCGGGGATGTCGGACTGCCACACCGCCACGTATCGCGTGAGGCCACCCTCGACGAGCTCCTCGAAGACGATGTCGGTGCGCTCCAGCCCGATCTGCGGCCGCGCCTCTTCGTGGTTGTCGATCTTGGCCGCGAGCGAGGGCTGCGTCAGCGACCCCTCGGGCACGAGCGTGCCGCGCAATGGCGCAGGCACGAGCGGTGCCGGGGTGACGTAGTCGGAGACGAACGCCGGCGTGGGGCTGAGGGACTCCGCCGGCGCCTCAGAGCTGCCGAACGAGCATCCAGCCAGCCCTGTGACGACGGCGGCCACGACCGCGACGGATGCGGCGCGAGCGGCACTCCGTCGTCGGCTGATCACCAGCACAGACTAGCCTCGACCGGCGGCCGGGCGAGAAGAACGCGCCCGGCGACCGGGAAACCGGCCGGCACTCAGGCGAGTCGGACGGATTCGGCCTGCGGGCCCTTCGCGCCCGTGCCGACCTCGAACACGACCTGCTGGCCTTCTTCGAGAACCTTGTACCCCGCCATGTCGATCGCCGAGTAGTGAACGAACACGTCCTGCCCACCGCCGTCGACCGTGATGAAGCCGTAGCCCTTTTCAGCGTTGAACCACTTCACGGTTCCGTTCGCCATTGTTACTCCCAAGTGCTGTGTTTCTGTAGAAGTGACACAGTTGCCACGACCATTTCCAGATACTAATCCGACGGGAACGGGCGAGATATGGCCGAAGGGGACAATTGACGAAACCGTGACCGCAACTCAACACGACCGAAACAAGCGCGAAATATTGGGGCTCCGCGAGAGGCGGAAGTGCCCTCTCCGAGCTATCCGGTGACGTCGGCCGAAGGGGTGTCGGCGGGCGCATCCGCCCCGCCGTCGAGACCGGGGCCCGCGTAGTCGGTGCCCAGCACGACCGTGAGATTGGCGCCAGGGAAGCTGGTGGAGAGTTCGACCGCTGCGCCCCCGAGCAATTGCGCCAGTCCGAGGGCAGCTGCCTCGTTCGCCGGGTCTTCGTAGTAGACGGTGGTGGTGGGGAAGTCGGTCTGGCTGGCATTCGCCATCGTGCCGATGCTCCAGCCCCCCGTGGTCGCCACCTCACCCACCCGGCCGGCGAGGCCGACGTTGTCGGTGCCGTTCAGGATGGTGACGGAGAGCGCGCCATCCGTGATGGGCGTGATCGTGGGCGTCGGGGTCGGAGTCTCGGAGGGAGCGGCCGACGAGGAGGAGCCGCCGCCGAAGGCATCCGTGAACTGGATGTTGTTGTTGATGACCGCGAGATACGTCACGCCGGCACCCACGAGCAGCACCGTGGCGAGCGCCGCCCAGGCGAACACGATCCAGCCGCGACCGCGCGGCTTGGGTCCGCGGTGGGCACCCACGCGCTCGGGGTGGGCGGGCAGTCGGTCGAAGCTGTCCTCGGGGAAACGTGACATGGAGGGGATGGTGTCCTAGTCGTCGCGCGACAGCAGTCGAGCGGATCGCGCGGCCTGCCGCGCCTCCCGCACCCGCTGAAGCCTCTTGATGAGCATCGGATCGTGCGCGAGAGCGGCCGGGGAGTCGATCAAAGCGCCGAGAAGTTGATAGTAGCGAGCGGATGAGAGCCCGAAGTCTTTGCGGATCGCCTGCTCCTTGGCACCCGCATGCCGCCACCAGCTGCGCTCGAAGGCGAGGATGCGGGTGTCGCGGTCGCTGAGCGGCCGGAAGCTCGGCGAGGGGATGGCTTCATCGCCCGTCGTGGACATGACCGCTCCCTTCCCGCTCGTCGTTTCCGACATCCTATTGGCGCGCACCTCAACGCCCGCCGAGTGCCGCGCCGGGGCGCGCTGCGCCTTTTCTGAGCATGCTGATGTGCGGGATGCCCGCCTCGATGTACTCCGCCCCGAACGGCTCGAATCCCACCCGTGCGTAGAGCGGGGCGATGTAGCTCTGGGCGTGCAGCAGCAGCGACTCGTGCCCGAACTGCTCGATCACCCGCCCGAGGAGCACCTGCGCGAGCCCCGTGCCCCGATGCGCCGGGTGCACGACAACGCGCCCGATCACCCGGTGCGCGTCGGCGTGCTCGGCCTCCGCATCGAACAACACGCGGAGGTAAGCAGCGATCTCTGCGGCACCGTCGGCGGTGGTGGTCTCGATCCAGCAGTGCAGCGTCTCGGGCTCGGCGTCGCGCCAGTCGAGCTCCGTCTCGTCGACGCCCTGCTCGACGAGGAACACGTCGGTGCGGAGTTTCAGGAAGGCGTAGAGCTCACGCGGGGTGAGCTCGCTCCAGCGCTTCTCGACGGGGGAATGGGCAGCCACCGTCCAGAGTTTACTGGGATGATTGTTGATCGATCCTCCGTCCCTCCCGAGCTCCAGGAGCACCCGCATGACCTATCAGGTTTCGAAGTCCGACGACGAATGGCGCAACGAGCTGTCGAGCGACGAGTTCGCCGTGCTGCGCGAGGCCGCCACGGAGCGCCCCTGGACGGGTGAACTGCTCGACGAGAGCCGCGAGGGCACGTACCGCTGCAAGGCCTGCTCGGCCGAGCTGTTCCTCAGCACCACCAAGTTCGACTCGCACTGCGGCTGGCCGAGCTTCTACGACGCGGCCGACAACGACGCGGTCGAACTCATCGAAGACCGCTCGCTCGGCATGCTGCGCACCGAGGTGCGCTGCGCCAACTGCGGCTCGCACCTCGGCCACCTCTTCGACGATGCCCCGCAGACGCCCACGGGCGACCGCTACTGCATGAACTCCGTCTCGCTCACCTTCGAAGCCGCGGAGTAGTGGTGGGCGCTGTCAAGGAGGCGATGCTCGCCCGTCGTTCGTCGTCGAAGGTGACGGATGCGGCCCCCACCCCGGCCGAGATCGCCGGCTTCGTGCAGGCCGCCGGCCAGCTCGCCGACCACAGCGGTCTGCGGCCGTGGCGCGTCATCGAGATCCGGGGAGACGCGCGCGATGTGCTCGGCGACTCCCTCGCGAAGGCCGACGGGGTGAAGAAGAAGCACGCCGAGAAGTATCGGGCGAAGGCGCGCCGCGCTCCTCTCGTGCTCGCGATCGTGGCGTCGATCCGCCCGAGCCACAAGGTTCCCGCGTGGGAGCAGGAGGCCGTGGCATCCGGTGTGGCGCACGGGCTCTCCCTGCTGCTCGACGACGAGGGCTGGGGCGTCTTCTGGCGCACCGGCGAGCTCACGCGCACCAAGGCCGTGCGCGCGGCGCACAAGCTGGAGAAGAACGAGGTGCTGCTCGGCTGGCTCTACGTGGGCGGGCTGCCGCTGCGGGGGCGCAAGGAGCGCGCGAAGTCGCGCATCCGGGTCTCCGACCACCTCTCGTCGCTCTGACCTGCCGCCGAGAGGGGCGTGCACGCGCGATAGCATGGGGGAACTGTGACTGAACTGGATCGAACTCCAGTCGACGACGACTCCTCCCTCCTCAGCGCACCGCAGGATCTGGATGACGGCCCCGCCGCCGTCTCCCGACTCAGCCCGGTGCGGCGTTCCCTTGCCATCGTGGCGCTCGCGCTCGGCGGCTTCGGCATCGGCGTGACCGAGTTCGTGTCGATGGGGCTGCTGCCGAACATCGCCCAGGATCTGCTGCCGGGGCAGTACGCGAGCAACCCCGCCGACGCGAATGCGACCGCGGGGCTGCTGATCTCTGCCTATGCGCTGGGTGTCGTCGTCGGCGCACCCACCATCGCCGCTCTCGCCGCACGCTGGCCGCGCAAGCGGCTGCTGCTCGTGCTCGTCGCGGTGTTCGTGCTGGGCAATCTGCTCTCCGCCGTGCTCCCCACGTTCGGCCTGGTGCTCGCGGCGCGCTTCTTCAGCGCCCTCCCCCACGGCGCCTACTTCGGTATCGCCTCACTCGTGGCCGCCTCGCTGATGGGGCCGGAGAAGCGGGCGCGCGGTGTGGCGTACGTTCTCGCGGGCTTGACCATCGCGAATGTGGTGGGCGTGCCGTTCGGCACCTCCATCGGTCAGCTCTACGGCTGGCGGAGCGCCTACCTGCTCGTCGCCGTCATCTTCACCGTCACGCTCGTGGCGATCGCCGTCACGGTGCCCTTCCACCCCGGTGACCCCCGGGCCACGCTGCGCAACGAGCTCTCGGCGTTCACCCGGCTGCAGGTCTGGCTCACGCTCATCGTGGGGTCGGTGGGCTTCGGAGGCGTGTTCGCGGTCTACACCTACGTGGCCCCTGTGGTCACCGATGTCGCGGGGCAGAGCCCGGGCTTCGTGCCGTGGGCGCTGGTCTCGTTCGGGGTCGGCATGACGGTGGGCAACTTCGTGGCCGGCTGGCTCACCGACCGCTCGGTGAAAAGGGCTCTCGTGATCAGCGTCTCGGGAGTCGGGGCCGCGGCTCTCGCGTTCGGTCTGTTCGCCCACACGGCGCCGGGCCTCATCATCACCCTGTTCTTCATCGGCCTCTTCGCCGGGTCGTGCGCCCCCGCCATCCAGACCCGGCTGATGGATGTCTCGCACAACGCGCAGTCCATCGCCGCCGCCCTGAATCACTCTTCGCTCAACATCGGAAACATGCTCGGTGCCCTGCTCGGCGGGGTGGCCATCGCGGCCAGCTTCGGTTACCTCGCGCCGGCGTTCGTGGGCGTGGGCATGGCCATCGTGGGCTTCGTGGTGCTGACGATCTCGTTCGCGGTCGACCGCTCGCGCGCCCGCATCCGCTGATCGAACGGCTGTGCGGGGTTCGCCCGGGCTAGGGTGAGGCCATGTCCGTCAGCGTGCGCCCCGCCGGTGTCGAGGATCTCGACGAACTCGCCCCGCTCTTCGATGCCTACCGCCAGTTCTACGGCAGCGAGAGCGATGTGCCCGCCGCGCGCGCCTACCTCGCCGCGCGGTTGCGCGCCGGCGAGTCGACCGTGCTGGTTGCGAACGGCGCCTCCGGCCCGCTGCTCGGGTTCACCCAGCTCTACCCGTCGTTCTGCTCACTGACGCTGGCGCCGATCTTCGTGCTCTACGACCTGTTCGTGAGCCCGGATGCGCGCGGTGCCGGCGTGGCCACCGCGCTGCTCGACGCCGCCCGCGAGCTCGGTCGGGCATCCGGATGCTCGCGCCTCGAACTCTCGACGGCGGTGACGAACGTCACGGCGCAGCGCCTGTACCTCGCTCACGGCTGGCAGCTCGACGAGGAGTACCTGCACTACGAACTCCCTCTTCCCGTGTCCTGAGCCGTTCCCGCTGCTCCAGTAGGATGCACGGGAACGAAAGGGTACCCATGGTTCGTCCCTTGGAGCAGAGCGCGTTGATCGACACGTATCGACGGTCGCGTGGTGGTGTGCCGAGCGCCTGGTACGGGCATGTGCCGTTCGGCAACTGGCTCACCACCACGACCAGGCCGCGCGTCGTGGTGGAGCTCGGCACCCATAACGGGGTCTCGTTCTCGTCGTTCTGCGACGCCGTCGCAGCCCACGACATACCGGCGACGTGCTTCGCCATCGACACCTGGCTAGGCGATCCTCAGGCCGGCGTGTACGGCGAAGAGGTATGGGCCGATTGGAGCCGTTTCTCCGCAGAGCACTACGGGCAGTTCGCCCGACTCCTGCGCGGCACCTTCGACGAAGCGCTGCCGGAGTTCGCCGACGGCTCGATCGACCTTCTGCACATCGATGGACTGCACACCTACGATGCCGTCAAACACGACTTTGACAGCTGGCTGCCGAAAATGTCTCCGCGCGGAGTGATCATCATGCACGACATCGCCGAGCGGCATGATGACTTCGGGGTCTGGCAGCTCTGGGAAGAGATCCAGGCGACGCATCCCACGTTCGCCTTCGAGCACGAGCACGGGCTCGGCGTGGTGGCGGCCGGCCCGGAGGCCCCCTCTTCGGTGCAGGCACTGGTGACTGCGGATGCGAACGAGACCACCGAGTGGCGAGCTCGCTTCGCGGCAGCAGGCGAGCGCATCCAGCTCGAAGAACTCGCCAACCAGCTCCACACCAAGGTCGCCACACTCGAAGGCAAGGTCACCGACCGGGAAGCTCAGCTCGCCGACGCCCACGCCAGCACGTCCTGGCGTGTCACGTCTCCCCTCCGCGCAGCAAGCCGCGCGCTTTCACGCCTACGCAGTCGCTAGGGCGTCGACAAACGGATGCACCCGGGGTGCACAGTCATTCGGAGCAGCGCGCTGTGCGCACCTCGTGCTGGACACAGTCGATTCCGTCGCCGGCGGTCAGATAAAACCAGCTCTCGTGTGCCTCAACTCGACTGGCGCGGGTGAATAGTTCTCGAGTCGGTCGGCGTTTCCATCAAGTGGTTTCTGGAGTGGGGCCGGCCACGGGACGCGGACCCGCAACTTCATCCCATTACCCCCCTCTTCGTGGCGTGCGCGGAACCGGCAGCCCAGCCACCGGTTGACGGCCAGCGTGTCCTCGCGCTCGAGCAGCCTCCTGGGGAACTTTTGCATGCCTCACCACCGACATGCCGAGGATGTCGGCTGTAGCGCCACGCATCGGCCGACCGGTCGATCCGCTTCTCGTTGAAGTCAAGAATCTCGCTTCCCGTTCGTTGGTGACGCTCAGCATGACGAATTGCCGCATCTGCGGCCCCAAGCTCCCTCTGAATGGTGTGCTGCTGCGACGACCACGCAGCCCATCTTCGTCGTGCAGGAGCAACCCACGCCGGGGCTCCGCAGATCCTGATCTGACGTATTGGTGTGTCGTCGGTGACCGACCCTGCGATGACGATGCGCGAGCCAGCGTAGTCTCCTTGGGAGGAGCAGCGCTGGCCGAGTGGCACCCATTCCGCAACGCCGGCATCGTCGATTGGGTGCTATCGCACGGCACCTCTCGGAACCGTGCGAGGTGATCCGAGAGCTCCCATTCGGGCTGGCGAAACATCACGGGTGGTGGTTCCGGCTTGTCACCTGGATGACTGTCCCGAGCGGCAGAAGGCTGATCAGACACCACCATGACCCCCGAGTACTCGCGACGGTCGCGTGGTCTCGCATGGTTGAGCAGACCGGGTCACGGCGGCAGAGGCGGCAAGCATGGGAGCGCTGCCGTGCCAGGGAGCGACCCGGCCGAACGCCGAGCGCAGTGGTGGGCGGAGGAAAAGCGAGGGGCCCCCGCGGACTCCTCCGAAGAGAAGACCCCGAGGGCCCGCGTCACTCGGCCTAGTTGGCCAGGGCTGGGCTAGTGCCCGCCTTGATCCCCAATCCGGTCGGAATGATCTGGTTGCCTGGCGAATAATATGTCCACAGGCCGCCTGTGTTCGCCACGAAGGCGATCTCGTACCCACCCGTCTGCATCGCGGCGACGCTCGGGCTCGTGCCCGGTGTCATCCCTAGTCCGACCGCGGCGTTGGGTGCTCCGACCCCGGTAGTCCACAGGCCGCCATTGTTGTCCTGGAACGCGACAACATAGTTTCCGCCGCTATTCAGTGATGCGACGCTCGGGCTCGTGTCAGCTCCCATTCCGAGGCCGGTGACGTTGATCGCCACACCCGGAACGTAGGTGGCGAGGTTCCCTCCGTTGGCCTGGAAAGCCATGGCGAACGTCCCGTTGGCCAGTGCGGCGACTGATGGGCTGGTGCCCGCCTTCATCCCAAGCCCCGTCGGCTGGCTGCCAGCGAACGTCGAGTACCAGTGCAGATTCCCGCTGGACTCCTGGAACGCGACAACGATCTCACCGCTGGAAGCCCGAGCGATCGACGGGCTCGTGCCGGGTTTCATTCCCAGCCCGAAGCTCTGCGAGATACCAGCGGACGGCGAATACAGGTAGAGGTTGTTGGCCCCGCTCGCCTGGAACGCGATCTCATACCCGTTGTTCGGCAACGCCACAATCGACGGGCTCGTTCCTGCGGCCATGCCCAATCCGGTTCCGATGGCACCAGCTCCTGGTGAGTACTGCCAGAGGTGCCCGGTGTTGTCTTGGAACGCGACCACGTAGCTGCCGTTAGTCAGTCGCGCGACCGAAGGGCTAGTCCCTGGTGCCACGCCGAGACCGAGACCGCCCATGCCGCTCGGCGAGTACGTCCACAGGTTGCCTGCCGTGTCTTGGAAGACCGTCCGGTTGATCGGAGTAGGGATGGGCGGCGGTGCCGGCGTGTTCGTCACGCTGAGCTGCCCCGAAGCGCCATTGAGGTCGACGTGGACATGATTGCATGTGTCGCTGAATTCGATGAGTCGGTAGGGGGGCTGCTGCCCGTCCGAACTGAGGATGGACGCGAGCGACGTTCCTCCTCGGCAGTTTGACTGCCCTACCCGAGTGTTCTGCGGCATGAACACGTTGAGGAACTTGATGAGATCTAAGGAACGAGCGTTCGATCCATCTACGCTCACTCCTCCCACTTGGCCGAAGTCAACTGCGTACGCAGCGGGTAGGTGGCAGTGGTTCGGGCTGGCATTACTTCCCGTGCACGTGTATTGGCCGTCGTTCGCGCACCACCGGTTGATGTCGTTGACCTGCGCTGAGCCCCAGTTCCTGACCACCACCACGAGCATCTGCAGGATTCTCGTGTCGATCTGACATTTGGAATCTGCAGGCATCGTCCCGTTGGCGATGGGCACGATCTCGTTGTTGATGATGTCCGGGTTGTTCGCCGTCAGAGCGTTATTGTTCAACAGCTCCTGCGCCAAGACACTGGGTGTCGACGATACGTTCACGCATGGGCTCGTGCACTGCGTTACCGCATTGGCGGCTGTCGCTGGTATCAGCGCGAACATCAGCCCAAATACCGCGACCGCGGTCACGACAACTTGCCTAAATCTTTTCAATTTTCCCCCCGAGCTAGTGACTACAGGACATTCCTAGCGGTACTTGTTGACGACACGCAATGGAAATTTTGAAGTTTCCCTACGGCTGACGAATACCGCTAGAGTCACCGTGAACGGCAGGGGGTTCAGACGATGATCAAGCACTCGAGATGTCGACCGGTGACAACAATTTCGGCAGCGCTGGGCGGCGTGATGCTGGTCTCCTTGTTGTCTGCATGCGTCGGAGGAACCCTCGAAGCCGGCGCGACATCGAGTGTCAGCGCTTCCCCCAGCCCGAGCTCGAGCGCTGCGGCCGCAGGTGCGCCGACCGTGACTGGTGGACCTTCGGCGACGCCTGCAACAGCTGAACCCGGCGCCCCCGAGCAGTCCCAACCAGGCACCCCCGCCCAGGCACCAATCGCACCCGCCCAGGACGACCGGACCGCCCAGGTACGTCAAGCATGCTCAGACCTGGACGCTGCAATGCGGCAAGGAACCAACGACTGGGCTGGCGTTCGCTCCCGCGCCGCCGCCGCCGCCCAAGATGCCGCGACTGCAGATTCCCGATGGTCGGCGACCGCAACCGACATGGCGTCTCTTGCCTCGGCACCAACGCTCACAAACTCATCAACCAGTCAGGAAGTCAACTCATACTTCTCAGCCGTGTCCGCGGTCATAGCGGACTGCAAGACCGCCGGGGTCGAGCTCCCCGAATCCTGAATGCTGCACAGGTGTCTGACAACAGAGAGGACCCTCAGCCCGAGCTGTGAGGACAGAGCCACTAGCTCTGTGGTAGCCGTTAGCTGCTCGGTTTAGTGCAGCTCAGAGGAACCTAACGCGATATCTTATGGATTCGCGAGCAACGAAGCTCTTGCGAATCTCGCGAATGGCTTTGACCTCAATGCCACTCCGAGAAGCGACGCCATGATCGTCACGAGTGGTTGATCTGTACTCATACAGTGCACCTGCAACGGGAGGACAGGCTGGGCGCACTTGTCCACGTCGGGTACGAATAACGGATCGCCAGTCTCAACCCAGGCGAAAAGCACATCTCCGCGACCTCCTTCGCCCTCGACTTCACGCGGCACACGACTACCCGCGGACGTTCTTGCTCTGAGAGTTCAGCTTTGAAGACGTGCCGACTCGGCACATGATCTTCATCATCGGTCGCTTCGGTTGCACAGGGGGCATCGAGGTAACCCTCACCAGCCGCTCAATGGCCTCGGAAACCGCGATCTGGAGTTGTGCCGCTTCGCCATGCTCCCGCTGCTTCCTCCTTCGACGCCAATAGTCGATGAGCGCGGTAGGAAGAATGCTTCCGGCTGCACACACGGTGCCGGCGATCACAAAGCCCCAGTTAACTTACTGCGGCCAGTCGCCGGAGACGCAAACAACAACGCCGCACCCGGCACACCGGAACCGTTGAGGACGGCCGGCACCCACACAACATTGTCGTGCGTCCAATCGATGCGTGGTGAAGACGCGGAATAGGTAAGTCCCACGTTCTCATGCCCGGCAGCTTGACGCCGCTCGTCAGAGTCGCGACGCCGTCGGTCTCGCCTGCAGCCCTTTGTCGCGAAAACCGTGAGTAGAACGTGAGAAGCCCGGAATCCGACGGCTGCCCGCGAGCAGATCTGCTAGATCCCGGGCCAAGACGGGCCGGCCACGGGACTCGAACCCGTAACCCCCGCTTTACAAGAGCGGTGCGCTACCAATTGCGCCAGGCCGGCTGGTGGTGGAACACCCCATTGTAGCCATGAGCGCACACGCGTCGTGCGCCCGCGGCCCGGCCTCGATCAGCTCGCGGGAGTCGGCGTCGGCGTGGCGGTGGAGGTGCTGTAGGCCTCGTTCGCGACCTGCACCACGAACGCGGAGAACGCGGAAGCGTCGGTGAGCGAGCCGCTGTACTTCTGGCCGTTCACGAGAACGGTGGGTGTGCCCGTGACAGCCAGGTTGTCGGTGCCGGGGAGCGGGCCCTGCAACGCGCGGGAGGTCGCATCCGCCACCCAGCCGTTGTAGGTCTTGTCATCGATACAGCTGTTGATGGCCGTCTGGTCGGTGACCCCCGCCTCACCCACGAGGCTCTTCAGCTTGTCGTTGTCGAGGCCTTCGGTGTTCTCAGCCGGCTGGTTCGAGAAGAGCAGCCCGTTGAACGCCCAGTACTGGTCGGGCGCGTAGTTCGCCACACAGGCCGCGGCATTCGCCGCACGGGTGGAGTACTTCGTGCCTAGAGATGAGCGGTCGAGGATCGACAGCGGGTGGATCTCGACCGTCGCGGCGCCGGAGGTGATCCACTCGCCCATCTGGGAGTTGTTGGTGGTCTCGAACTGGCCGCAGTAGGGGCACATGTAGTCGACGTACACGCGGATGTCGACGGCTCCGGATGCGGGGTCGACCACCGTGGGCACGGGATCGGCGCCGGCCTCGAGAGCAGGGGTGGTGGCGGCCACGAAACCCGTGCCGATCTGGATGCCGTCGCTCGCCATGTTGGCGGGGCCGGGGCCCGCGGGCTTGTTGACCGTCCAGGGTGAGAACGGGACGAAGAGCCCCCCGATGCCGACGACGATCAGCAGAACCACCACGGAGAGCGACGTGATGAGGATGGCGCGGTTGCGCGTGTCCTTCTTGCGCTGCTCTTCGCGGAGCTGCTTGGCCTTCTCCCGTGCGGCTTCACGACGCTGGTTCTTCGAGACGCGAGAGTCTCCTGATCCGGGTGTGGTCATGCGAGGGTGCTCCGAGTGCTTCTGAGGGTGGGCGCGGTACGCCGGGAGGGCGGGGACGGGTCACAGGGTAACGCCCGCGACCCCTCAAGAATAGTAGGAAGGCTTTCTGGGAGCCGACCGTGCGATAATGTCCCTCGGGTCTCCGACGACGCAGGCCCGGTTTCATCCATCACAACGGATCGTCCGGCACGTACCTGCCGGTGAAGGAGTAATGAATCATGGCATCCGTCACTTTCGACAAAGCCTCCCGCATCTACCCGGGTTCCACCCGCGCCTCGGTAGACAAGCTCGACCTCGAGGTCGCCGACGGCGAGTTCCTCGTGCTCGTCGGCCCCTCCGGCTGCGGCAAGTCCACCTCGCTGCGCATGCTCGCCGGCCTCGAAGAGGTCAACGAGGGCCGCATCCTCATCGGCGACCGCGATGTCACCGACATCCCGCCGAAAGACCGCGACATCGCGATGGTGTTCCAGAACTACGCCCTCTACCCGCACATGACCGTGGCCGAGAACATGGGCTTCGCGCTCAAGATCGCGGGCGTCGGCAAAGACGAGCGGGCCACCCGCGTTCTCGAGGCCGCCAAGCTGCTCGACCTGGAGCCCTACCTCAGCCGCAAGCCGAAGGCCCTCTCCGGTGGTCAGCGTCAGCGCGTCGCCATGGGCCGCGCCATCGTGCGCCAGCCCCAGGTGTTCCTGATGGACGAGCCGCTGTCGAATCTCGACGCCAAGCTCCGCGTGCAGACCCGCACCCAGATCGCGTCGCTCCAGCGCCGCCTCGGCGTCACCACGGTCTACGTCACGCACGACCAGACCGAGGCGCTGACCATGGGCGACCGCATCGCGGTTCTGAAAGACGGCATCCTGCAGCAGGTCGGCACCCCGCGCGACCTCTACGAGAAGCCCAACAACGTGTTCGTGGCCGGCTTCATCGGCAGCCCCGCGATGAACCTGTTCCACGCCGACCTCACCGACACCGGTGTGAAGTTCGGAACCTCCGTGGTGCCGGTCGACCGCGAGACGCTCGCGTCGTCCACCACCACCAGCGCCACCATCGGTGTGCGACCCGAAGACATCGTGCTCTCCTCGACGCCCGGCGAGGGTCTCGAGGTCGTCGTCGACCTGATCGAAGAGCTCGGCGCCGACGGCTACCTCTACGGTCACTCCGAGATCGAGGGCAAGCGCACCGACATCGTCACCCGCGTCGACGGCCGCTCGCACCCCTTCGTGGGCGACAAGGTCTACCTCACGGCCGCGCCGAACCACGTGCACCTGTTCGACCTGGAGACCGGCGAGCGCCTCGGCAACAGGGCCGTCGTCAGCTAGCTGATCGCATTCATCCGCATCGACTCTGCCGTGGCCCGCGAAGCCACGGCAGAGCCGTTTCGGCCCCGAACGCTCCCGCCATCCGCACCTCGATCAGGACGTCACCATGAGCGCATCCCTCACCATCACCTCGGCCACCGCCGACCCCGCACTCCTCGACCTCCCGTGGGATCGGCCCCTCGATGACTGGCCCGACGAGTACATCGCCGCGCTCCCGAAGGGCATCTCGCGCCACCTCGTCCGGTTCGCGCACCTCTCGGGGCACGTGATCGCCATCAAGGAGACCACCGACGAGATGGCCAAGCGCGAATACGAGATGCTGCGCACTCTGCAGCGCCTCGACGTTCCGTGCGTCGAACCGCTCGCGGTCATCACCAACCGTCAGAGCCCGGATGGCGAGCCCCTGCAGTCGGCCCTGGTCACGCGGCACCTGAAGTTCTCGCTGCCCTACCGTGCCCTGTTCTCGCAGATGCTGCGCCCCGACACGGCCACGCGACTCGTCGACGCCCTCGCGGTGCTGCTCGTGCGCCTGCACGTCATCGGCTTCTTCTGGGGCGACGTGTCGCTCTCGAACACCCTGTTCCGGCGTGACGCGGGCGCCTTCGCCGCCTACCTCGTCGATGCCGAGACCGGCCAGCTCTACGATGGCCTCTCGAACGGGCAACGGGAGAACGACCTCGAGATCGCGCGCGTCAACATCGCGGGCGAGCTGATGGATCTGGAGGCCGGCGGCCGGGTCGACGAAGAGCTCGACCCCATCACCGTGTCGAACGGCATCGTGGCGGCCTACCGATCGCTCTGGAAGGAGCTCACCGGCTCCGAATCGTTCTCCTCCTCCGAACGGTGGCGCATCAACAAGCGGGTCGACCGCCTCAACGATCTCGGTTTCGACATCGAAGAACTCGCCATCAAGACCACCGAGGGCGGCACCACCGTGCGCATCCAGCCCAAGGTGGTGGATGCGGGCCACCACCAGCGTCGTCTGCTCCGGCTCACCGGGCTCGACGCCCAGGAGAATCAGGCCCGGCGCCTGCTCAACGACCTCGACTCCTACACGGTGCGGTTCGGCCGCAAGGAGTTCGATGAGGAGATGGTGGCGCACGACTGGCTGGCCAAGGTGTTCGAGCCCGTCATCCGGGCCATTCCGCGCGACCTGCGGGGCAAGCTCGAGCCGGCGGAGATCTTCCATCAGCTGCTCGAGCACCGGTGGTTCATGAGTCAGGACCAGAGTCGCGACGTGCCGCTGGCCGAGGCGCTGTCGTCGTACGTCGACACGATCCTCCGCCACCGGCGCGACGAGGCCACCGTGATCGAGCCTCCCACCGAGTCGATCACGCTGCCGATCGCGGTGGCGACCGACGACGAGACCGACTGGCGGCTCACCGTCTGAGCACGCGCCCATTCTGACCCTGCGCGCCGGTCATGCGCGGCGCGGTCGGTCAGAACGGGCGCGAGCGGCGGCTACTTCTTCTTCGCGAGCCGCTGGCGGGCGATCTCGTACAGGGTGACGGATGCGGCGATGCCCGCGTTCAGCGACTCGGTGCCCGACGAGATCGGGATCGACACGATCGCATCGCAGGTCTCGGTGACGAGGCGCGAGAGCCCCTTGCCCTCGTTGCCGACGACGACCACGATCGGTCCGGAGGCGAAGTCGAGGCCCGGCAGGTCGACATCCCCGCCACCATCGAGCCCCACCACGAACACGCCCGCGGCTTTGAAGGCCTTCAGCGTCTGCGTGAGGTTCGAGGCCATCGCCACGGGGGTCTTGGCCGCGGCGCCCGCCGAGGTCTTCCACGCTGCTGCGGTGACTCCCACCGAGCGGCGCTGAGGCACGATCACGCCGTGCCCGCCGAACGCGGCGGTGGAGCGGATGATGGCACCCAGGTTGCGCGGATCGGTGATGCCGTCGAGCGCCACGAAGAGCGGCTTCTGCCCCTTGCGCAGCACGTCGTCGAGCAGCGTCTCGGGGTGCGCGTACTCGTACGGCGGCACCTTGAGCGCGAGCCCCTGGTGCACGGAGTCGTGGCCGGTGAGGCGATCGAGCTCGGGCCGCATGACCTCCATCACGGGGATGCCGCGCTTGGTGGCGATGGAGAGCGCCTCCTTCACCCGCTCGTCGACCTCGACCCGGAACGCCACATAGAGGGCGGTGGCGGGGATGCGGGCGCGAAGCGCCTCGACCACGGAGTTGCGGCCGGTGACGATCTCGCTGTCATCGGTCTTCTTCACCCGGCGTGCGGGAGCATTGCGGGCTGCGGGGCCACCGGGGGTCTGCAGGTCGCGGTCGCGCGAACGCTCCCCCGTCGAGCGAGCGCCGGGGCGGCCTTTTCCGCCGGCCGCCGCGTAGCGCTCACGCGCCGCCTTGGCCTTGCCCGCGGGGTGGTAGGGCCGGTCCTCAGCTTTGGGCGTGGGCTTCTTGCCCTCGAGGGCCTGGCGGCCCTGCCCCCCCGAACCGACGGCCTTGCTGCCCTTGGTTCCCCTGCGTACGGCGCCGGCCCGTGAAGGGCGGCCCGTTCCTGATTTAGCCATCGAGACTCCAGTGCGCGCCTGTGGGCGTGTCTTCTATCGAGATTCCGGCCTGTCCGAGTTCGTCTCGGATGCGGTCCGCTGTAGCGAAGTCGCGGCCCTTGCGTGCCGTCTCCCGGTCGGAGACGAGGCGTTCGACCAGCGTAGCGAGTGCACGGTCGGCCCCGCTGAGGTTCTGCCCCGACCATTCGGGGGCGAGCGGGTTGATTCCGAGCACATCGGTCATCGCCAGCACCTGACCGAGGAGGGACGCGGCCTCCGCGAAGTCCTCGTCGTCGAGGGCGGCGTTGCCGGCCCGAACGGTCTCGTGGATCACCGCGATGGCCTGGGGAACACTGAGGTCGTCGTCCATGGCCTCGCGGAACGCATCCGGGATCGCGTGTTCCTCGGTGCCCGCGAAGCGGGTGTCGGCGAGACGACGTTCGGCGCGCTCGAGGAAGCCCTCGATGCGCGACACGGCGGCTTCGGCCTCGGCGAGCGCGCCCTCGTGGTACTCGAGCGTCGAGCGGTAGTGGGCGGCGCCGAGGTAGTAGCGCAGAACCACGGGCCGTGCGGCCGCGATGAGATCGGCGGCGAACACCGAGTTGCCCAGCGACTTCGACATCTTCTGGCCGGTGATGGCCACGAGGCCGTTGTGCAGCCAGTAGTTGGCGAACGGGTCTCCGGCCGCGTGCGACTGTGCGAGCTCGTTCTCGTGGTGCGGGAAGCGCAGGTCGAGACCGCCGCCGTGGATGTCGAACTGGGCACCGAGGTACTTGGTGCTCATGGCGGAGCATTCGATGTGCCATCCGGGGCGGCCCGCGCCCCAGGGGCTGTGCCAGGCCGCACTGAGCGGCTCGCCGGCCTTGTGGCCCTTCCAGAGTGCGAAGTCGCGCACATCCTTCTTGCCGCGGGAGTCGGAGTCGGCCGCGGGAGCCATGTCGTCGAGTTTCTGGTTGGTGAGCGCGCCGTACTGCGGCCAGCTCACGGTGTCGAAGTAGACGTCACCGGATGCGTCATCGGCGGCATAGGCGTGACCGCGCTCGATCAGGCGCGCGATGATGGCCTGCATCTCGGGAATGCTCGCCGTGGCGCGCGGCTCGTACGTGGGAGGGAGCACGCCGATGGCGTTGTAGGCGGCCGTGAACTCGAGCTCGACACGGTAGGCCAAGGCCCACCACTCCTCGGGGCGACCCTGGGCGGCGCTCTCGGCGGCATTGATGAGGATCTTGTCGTCGATGTCGGTGACGTTGCGCACGAAGGTCACCGCGTAGCCGCTGTGGGTGAGCCATCGCCGAAGCTGGTCGTAGGCGAGCGCGGACCGGAGGTGCCCGATGTGAGGCGCCGACTGCACCGTGGGCCCGCACACGTAGATCCCGACCTTGCCGGGAACGATCGGCGTGAAGTCGAGGAGCGCGTGGGCTTTCGAGTCGTAGAGGCGCAGAGTCACTGAGCAATTGTAGCGGTGCTGGTTGCTGGCGGGTGTGATGCCGCCTTGCGGCGTCACACCCGCGCAGCCTCACCAAGACGAGTACGGCCCCCTGTTCTCGTTCGCATGGCCGGTGTAACTATGCAAATGGAGAAGAGCGGCGCCGTATTTGGGGTAGGTCTGCTTTTCTCACGTAGTTACGCCTGGAACGTGAGGAGAGCCGTGGCTATTGCTTGCACGCCCTCTGCACGGCCCGTGAAGCCGAGGCCGTCGGAGGTGGTGGCCGATACGGAGACCGGGGCGCCGAGGAGGGCCGTGAGGGCCGCATCCGCTTCGGCCTTGCGGGGGGCGAAACGCGGAGTGGCGGCGATGAGTTGCACCGAGACGTTCACGACGCCGTAGCCGGCCTCGGCGAGCAGGGCGCGCGTGCGGGTGAGGAAGACGTCGCCGTGCGCACCGTCGAGGGCCGGATCGTCGGTGCCGAAGCGGCTGCCGATGTCGCCGAGACCTGCGGCTCCCAAGAGCGCGTCGCAGATGGCGTGCGCCACGGCGTCTCCGTCGCTGTGCCCGGCCAGACCCGGTTCATCGGGCCAGAACAGCCCGGCCAGCCACAGGGGTGCCGCGGGGTCGTAGGCGTGCACGTCGACCCCGATGCCGGTGCGGAGCGCGGGAACATCAGCGGCCATAGTCGTTCTCCGGATGTGGTCTTCGGCCCGCACGAGGTCGTCGGCGGTGGTGATCTTGAACGATCGGGCATCGCCCGGCACGATGGCCACCGGATGCCCGGCCGCCCGCACCACCGAGGTGTCGTCGGTGGCATCGGCCGCAGCTGTGGCGTGCGCCTCCCGGAGGACGCTCATCGGGAATCCCTGAGGAGTCTGCACGGCGGAGAGCCGACTGCGGTCGACAGGGCCGTCGACCCGGCCGTCGGCCTCGATCGCGACCACGGTGTCGGTGACAGGGAGTCCGGGGATGACCCCGCCGCCCGTCTCGCGCACGGCGGCGACGACGCGGTCGAAGACCTCGGGCGGTGTGAACGCGCGCGCGGCGTCATGGATCAGCACCACGTCGACACCCTCGCCGAGGGCCTCGAGGCCCGCAGCCACGGAGAGCTGGCGGGTGGCACCTCCGGCGACCACCTGCGCGGCGACCCCGAGCGGTTCGAGAGTGGCACGAGCCTCAGCCACGAGGTCGGAGGGCACCACGACCACGAGTTCGCACGGTTCCGACATGCCGCGAACGGAATCGATCGACCACGAGAGGATGCTGCGCCCCTCGATCGGCACGAACGCCTTCGGGCGCACATGACCGAGCCTCGAGCCGGAACCCGCGGCCACGATCACCACAGCGACCGACGGAGTGCTCCCCATGGTCGTTGCCGAAAGAGCGGCTAGGAGGCCAGCACCTCGTCGAGAACCAGCGAGGCCTTCTCCTCGTCGGTCTTCTCGGCGAGAGCGAGCTCGGAGATGAGAATCTGGCGCGCCTTCGCGAGCATGCGCTTCTCACCGGCCGAGAGACCACGGTCTTGGTCGCGGCGCCACAGGTCGCGCACGACCTCGCTCACCTTGATGACGTCGCCCGAGGCGAGCTTCTCGAGATTCGCCTTGTAGCGACGGGACCAGTTCGTGGGCTCTTCGGTGAACGGCGCACGCAGAACCTCGAACACCTTGTCGAGGCCCTCACGGCCGATGACATCACGCACACCGACGAGATCGACGTTGTCGGCAGGCACCTCGATGGTGAGGTCGCCTTGCGTCACACGGAGTTTGAGGTAGATCTTCTCTTCGCCTTTGATGACCCGGGTCTTCACCTCGGAGATCGTCGCGGCTCCGTGGTGGGGGTAAACGACAGTTTCGCCAACCTCAAAAAGCATGAATGGATGTCCTTCCGTGACCTCAAGGATACCACAGGGGGCATGTGGTAAGGGTTGCCTAACCGCCCGGGGCCCCGTCGCTCGTTGTAGGCTGAACTCAAAGCGTTTACGACTCTGGAGGGTCTTGTGAGAGCTCGGTTCGCGGCATCCGTCCTGGTGCTCGGTCTGGTCGGATTCGGCACCGCGGGGTGCGCGTTCATCACCCCTCAGGCCACCACCGAGATCGTGGAGACGTCCGACGGCGTGAATGCCGACATCGGCAGCGTCGCCATCCGCAACGCCACGCTGATCTCCGACGACGGCCAGCTGGCGAGCCTGCTCGTGTCGTTCGTCAACACGGGCGAAGGTGCGCAGCAGCTGACCGTGCAGTACGAAGACGAGATCACCGGCAAGCGCGTGACCCAGAAGGTGTTCATCGACGAAGGCACCACGAGTTTCGGCGCCAAGGGCACCGAGCAGATCCTGCTGAAGAACGTCACGGCGCCCGGCAGCCTCTTCCCCGTCTACTTCCAGTACGGCGACGTGTCGGGCAAGCAGATCATGGTGCCGGTGCTCAACACCTCGCTGCCCGAGTACGACGGCCTGGCGCCCACCCCGACGCCCACGGCCACGCTGTTCCCCGCGCCGTAGCCCGCCGAGGCGAGCCCGCCGAGGCCGGCCCGCCCGAAGGCGTCAGCCTTCGAAGCGGTAGCCGAGTCCGCGCACCGTCACGAGCAGCTCCGGCTCCGACGGCGTCTTCTCGATCTTCGAGCGGATGCGCTTGATGTGCACGTCGAGGGTCTTCGTGTCGCCGAAGTAGTCGCTCCCCCAGACCCTGTCGATCAGCTGGCCACGGGTCAGCACGCGACCGGCGTTGCGCAGCAACAGTTCGAGCAGCTCGAACTCCTTGAGCGGCATGGCCACCTCTTTGCCGTTCACCGCGACGGTGTGGCGCTCCACATCCATCGAGACGGGGCCCGCCTTCAGCAGCGGCTCCGCGCCGTCGAGCACCTCGAGCTGACGCCGCATGACCGCACGGATGCGCGCGAGCAGCTCCCGGGTGGAGTACGGCTTCGTCACGTAGTCGTCGGCGCCGAGCTCCAGGCCGACCACGATGTCGATCTCCGAGTCCTTCGCGGTGAGCATGATGATCGGCACCGAGGAGCGAGTGCGGATCTCCCGGCACACCTCGGTGCCCGGGATGCCGGGGATCATGAGGTCGAGCAGGATGATGTCGACGCCTCCGCGGTCGAACTCGCTGATGGCACTCGGGCCGTCGGGCGCGACCGTGACCCCGTAACCCTCCCGCCGCAGCAGGTAGCTGAGCGGCTCACTCAGGGCGGCTTCGTCCTCGACGAGCAGGATGTGGGTCATCGTTTCTCTCCTTGCGGGGCCACGGAGTCCGAGGAGGCCTCGGGCAGCCGGATGGTGAATGTGGAACCTTGGCCGACCTGCGACCACGCGCGGATGTCGCCACCGTGGTTCTGCACGACGTGCTTGACGATGCTGAGCCCGAGCCCGGTACCGCCCGTGTTGCGGGAGCGGGCCTGGTCGACGCGGAAGAACCGCTCGAACACGCGCGGCAGGTCGTCATCCGGGATGCCGATGCCCTGGTCAGTGACCGCGAGCTCCACCACCCCGTCGGTGTGGTGCACGCCGATGCCGATGCGCGAGCGGTCGGGCGAGTACTGGATGGCGTTGGCCACCAGGTTGTTCACCGCGAGGGTCAGCAGTGTCTCGTCGCCGATCACCTCGACGTGCTTCGAGCCGCCGACGGCGAGCGTCATGCCCCGCGCATCCGCGATCACGTGGTTCTGGTCGAGGGCCGCCGAGACGACGGCGCTCATGTCGATGCGCTTGGCCGTGGCGAGCACGTCGGTGGCCTGCAGACGGGAGAGCTCGATGATCTCTCGGGTGATCTGCGAGAGCCGATTGGCCTCGGTGCCGACCTGCTTGGCGAAACGGCGCACCTGTGCCGGGTCGTCGGATGCTACATCCAACGCCTCGGACAGCAGCGAGATCGCGCCGATCGGTGTCTTCAACTCGTGGGAGATGTTCGCGATGAAGTCGCGCCGGGTCTCCTCGAGCCGGTAGGCCTCGGTGCGGTCTTCGGCGAGCACGAGCACGTATCGACTGCCGAGGCGCGCCACCTGCACCTCGAGGTGGATGCTCGCCTCACCGAACGGGCCGCGAGCGAGAGTGACCTCCTGGTTGACCGGCTCCCCGGTGCGGCGCACCTCGACCACGAGCTCGGCGATCTCGTCGTGGGCGAGGATCTGGTTGGCCACGAGACCGTACGTGTAGACGGCCGTGGAGGCCTTGACCACGTTGTTCGACGGGTCGAGCACGAGGCCGGCGAAGTCGATGGCGTCGATGACCTGGTCGATGCCGTCGGGCACCGACGACGAGACGATCGACATCGCATTGTTTCCTCGCCGTTCAACGGCATGGAGCAGGATGACGAATCCGGCTCCGACGGTGAGGCCGAGTGCGACGGAGAACAGCACCAGCCAGCCTGTTTCCATGAGAACTACACTAATGAGTTCACGATGCCTCAGAGCCCCGGTTCTGAGCACTCCGCCGTCGCTTCCATGACTGTTCAACTGCGGGGCACCTCGCGTTAACCTGGTGCCACGAGGATTGACACGTCGGCTGCCGATCGCGGCGACGATCGCGCGCACGTGAGTTCCGTGTCCGCCGTACCCTAGAAAGGACCCACACGCATGCGTGAGGTATTCCAGCAAGAGCTGCGCGAGGTTCAAGAACGACTCGTCGAGATCTCTGAGCTCGTGACGATCGCGATCACCAACGCGACCACCGCGTTCAACGAATCGAACGTCACGCTCGCCGAGACGGTGATCGCCGAAGACCCCAAGATCGACGCCCTGGCGTCGAGCCTCGACGAACTGGCCATCGGCATCCTGGCCCTGCAGCAGCCCGTCGCCCGCGACCTGCGCATCGTGGTCACCGCGCTGCGGGTGAGTGCCTCGCTCGAGCGGATGGGCGACATCGCCGAGCACATCGCCCAGCTGGCGCGCTACCGCTACCCCGACAAGGTCGTGAAGAAGAGCCTGCGCCAGACCTTCGCCGAGATGGGTCGCCTCGACGTGGAGATCTCGAAGAAGCTCACCGTGCTGCTGCGCACCGAAGACGTGCAGCTGGCCGACGAGATGCGCAACGACGACGACCGCATCGACGAGCTGCATGTGAGCGTCTTCGACGCCGTGCTCGGCTCGCACTGGAAGGGCGAAGCCGTCGACACCGTCGACGTCACGCTCGCGTCGCGGTACCACGAGCGCTTCGCCGACCACGCGGTCTCGATCGCCAAGAAGGTGCAGTACCTCGCCACGGGCGAATGGCCCGGCACCACCGCCAACGCGTAGGCGGCGTCATCCGCTGTTCACCAAGAGGGCCCCGGCCTCCTCTTACGAGGGGCCGGGGCCTTCGGCGTTGCTGCTACTTCTTGCCCTGGGCGGCCACTGCGGCGGCGCCGGCGGCGGCGGCTTCGGGGTCGAGGTACTCGGCCGGGCCGAGGGGCACGAACGAGGCATCCAGCTTGTAGACGAGCGGGATGCCCGTGGGGATGTTGAGCTCGGCGATGTCGTCGTCGGAGATGCCGTCGAGGTGCTTCACGAGCGCGCGGAGCGAGTTGCCGTGCGCGGTGACCAGAACGGTCTTGCCGAGGGCGAGGTCTGCGGTGATGTCGCTCTCCCAGTAGGGCAGCATCCGGTCGATCACGTCTTTCAGGCACTCGGTGCGGGGCACGGCGTCGCCGAGGTCGGCGTAGCGCGGGTCGCCCACCTGGGAGTACTGGTCGTCGTCGGCGATCGGCGGCGGCGGTACGTCGAACGAGCGACGCCAGGTCTGGAACTGCTCGGGGCCGTACTCGGCGAGGGTCTGCGCCTTGTCTTTGCCCTGGAGGGCGCCGTAGTGGCGCTCGTTGAGGCGCCAGGAGCGCTTCACGTCGATCCACGAACGATCGGCCACGGCGAGCGCGAGCTCGGCGGTGCGGATGGCGCGGGTGAGGCGCGACGTGTAGAGGATGTCGGGCAGGATCCCCGATTCCGCGAGCAGCTCGCCGGCGCGCGTGGCCTCGGCGACGCCCTGGTCGCTGAGCTGCACGTCGACCCAGCCGGTGAACAGGTTCTTCTGGTTCCAGTCGCTGTTGCCGTGGCGCAGCAGGATGAGGGTGTAAGGCTCTGTTGGCATGCTCTCATCCTATTGGGGCGTGATCGGCCGAGACCGCGTGATTGGATGGGCGCATGCCGATCGGTGCCGTGACCCGGGGAACCACCAACACCAACCGGCTCCGTCGCGTCGACCGCTGGATCTCGACGCTCCCGGTTCTGCGCACCGCCACCGACCCCCTCGTGGTCGACCTCGGCTACGGCGCCAGCGGAGTCACCGCGTTCGAGCTTCAGGCGCGGCTGGCGAAGGTGCGCCCCGATGTGCACGTCACGGGCCTCGAGATCTCGCCCGAGCGCGTCGCCACGGCCACCGCCCAGCTCGCCGGAGTGCGCGACGGGCGCACGGGCTTCGCGCGCGACGCCCGAGTCGACTTCGCGCTCGGCGGCTTCGAGGTGCCGCTGCCCGGCGGGCGTCAGGCCGCCGTCATCCGGGCCTTCAACGTGCTGCGGCAGTACGACGAGAGCGCGGTGGCGGATGCCTGGGCCCTGATGGTCTCGCGGCTGCAGCCCGGCGGTGTGCTCGTCGAAGGCACCTGCAACGAAGTGGGCAGGGTGAGCAGCTGGGTGGCCGTGGGGCACGACGGACCGCGCACGTTCACCGTGTCGCTGCGGCTCACGGGGCTCGAGCATCCGTCGATCGTGGCCGAACGCCTGCCGAAGGCACTGATCCACCGCAATGTGCCCGGCGAGCCCGTGCACCGCTTTCTGGTCGAACTCGACCGGGCCTGGCAGCACAACGCCGCCCTGGGCAGCTACGGGCCGGTGCAACGCTGGCTGGGTACGGTCGATGCGCTGGTGAACGACGGATGGCCCGTGCTCACCGATCGGCGACGTCGACGGCTCGGCGAACTCACGGTGGCGTGGGAGGCCGTGGCCCCCACCGCCCCCTCGCGCTCTACTTGACGGGGAGCTCGAGCTCCTGGTCGGCCACCCGGATGGTGAGCGGCTCGGCGGTGGAGACGTTGCTCGGAGTCCAGAACACCGAGGTGTGCGGCACGAAGTCCATGGTGCAGATCTTGTCGGCCGGGATGGGCACGGTGGTGATCTCGACGGTGTTGCCCTGACCTTCGGGCGAGATGACCTTGATGTCGGACCCGATCACCGGGCACCCCGAGCTGCCGGAGATGGCCACGCCGATCTGCGAGCCCTCCTGCAACCAGAACGCCTGCACCCCCGCGTCGCCGGCCTCGGTCTCGGTGACGATCTGCTCCTCGTCGGGCAGCCCCGAGAAGTTCTCCGTCGGGCCGGTGACGGTGCAGCCGGCGAGTACGAACGCCACGGCGAACGCGCTGACGGTGAGGGGAACGAGCTTTCGCATCTTCATGGCACTACGGTATCGAATCCGGAGCCCTCACGTGGTGATGTCGGGCAGGGTTCGGCGCGCCTCATCCAGGGGCATGCCGCTCGCGGCGAGAAGGTCGAGCACGAGCGGGCGCAGCGACACCACGAGCGCCTGCTCCGAGAAGGCCTCCCCCGGCGCGAGAACACGCGGATCGAGGGTGATCGCCACGAGCACCAGGCTCTGCCGCACGAGGGGCCGCAGCTCGGGCCGGTCGATGCTCTGGGCGAGCATCGAGGTGG
Source organism: Herbiconiux sp. (assembly GCF_004297105.1). Taxonomy (GTDB): domain Bacteria; phylum Actinomycetota; class Actinomycetes; order Actinomycetales; family Microbacteriaceae; genus Herbiconiux. The sequence goes on along the minus strand of NZ_SCVE01000014.1, from coordinate 126,196 downwards.
CGCTCTGCAGACCCGCCATGATCTCGGCGAGCTGCTGCCGTGGCCGCGAATCCGGGATGACGCTCAGGCGCCGGCTGATCACGCGCAGGTTGCGCGCCGCATGATCCATGTTCACCTGCATCGTCTGCAGCTCGGCGAGCTCCCGGCCGTGCCGGCGCAGGAACGGCGAGATGCGCGAGATCGCCACCGCCGAGTCGAGCGAAGAGCGCCAGCGCTCGATCAGATCCTGCGTGCCCCGTGCCTGGCTGAGCACGAGTTCCGCCGTCTCGCGGTCGCCGAGGCGCAGCACGGTCACGAGCTGCGACAGGATGGCCGAGAAGGCGCTGAAGAACTTGAGTGCTTCGCGCCGGGCCGCACGCCGGGGGTCGCGCGGGATCAGCGCGGTGGCGGCGAGCGCCACCAGCCCGCCCACGATCGCGTCGCCCGTGCGGGTGAACGGCCCGCCGGGCGGGATCTGCATGAGCGAAACCAGCGACGCCTGCACCGCTGCGAAGATCGGCAGCCCGGGCACCGGAGACAGGATGCGCGTCACCACGAGTGCCGCGAGCACCGTGAGCGAGAACTGCCAGAGGCCCTGACCGAACAGCAGCAGGATCACCTCGCTCAGAAGAATGCCCACCGTCATCGCGGCCGCCATCTCGATCACCCGTCGCGGGCGCGCATCGAGCACCAGCCCGAGGCTCGAGAGCGTGACGGTCACCGCCACGATCGGGTACTGATGCCCGAGGAGGAAGTGGCAGATCGCGTACGCGACCGTCACCGCCACGACGAGCTGCAGGATGGCGGGGGCACTCCCCGACGTGCGCTCGAACGCCGCCCTCACCTCGGAGTTCCAGCGGTCGCGCCGCGAACTGCGGTCGCTCACGCGGGCCGCCGGATCGGTCACGGCCGACTAGCGCGTGCGCGCGCCGAGGCGCGGCAGACGGGGAACGCGCCCGACGGCGGCTCCCGCATCCGGAGACACGATCACCACCGCGCTCGCGTTCACGTCGCCCTCGGCGGTGCGCACGACGAGCGACGCATCGACGGGCAGCTGGCGCTTCACGATCGCGAGCGCCACGGGGCCCCACTCGTGATGCAGAGCCACGGATGTCACGTGACCGACCGCATCGGCCGGCGCCGCGCTCCCGGCGCCCTCCGGCCCGGCGCTCACGAACACCTCGTCGCCCGCCGCGGGCAGCACCGCGTCGGAGCCGTCGAGGTCGAGCAGCACGAGCCGGCGGGGCGGATGCCCGAGATTGTGCACCTTCGCCACGGTCTCCTGACCGCGGTAGCAGCCCTTCGAGAGGTGCACGGCGGATCGCATCCAGTCGAGCTCGTGCGGGATGGAGCGGTCGTCGACCTCCGTGCTGAGCCGCGGCCGCCAGGCCACGATGCGCAACGCCTCGGCGGCCAGCAGCCCCGCCACGGCGAGGTCGCCGGCGACGACGGTGTCGGCGAGCGCCCCGAGCGCTTCGCGGGGCACGAGCGTCTCGCGCCACCACCAGTCGGCACCCGGGTGCTCGTCGGTGGGCGCGTACTGCACACCGCCCGCGACCACCTCGGGCCACGGGTCGACCCAGGTGAGTTCGATGCCGGCAGGGGCCGCCGCGCGACCGGCCAGTGCCGGGGTCGTCGGCGCATCCGCGGATGACGCGAGCCAGCCGATCGTGGCGAACTCGTCGGTGCGGTCGGCGATCTCCACCCTGAGCATGAAACGCATGCGGAGCAACCACGCGGTGAGCGACTCGGTCTCGTCGCCGTCGACGAGCAGCCAGGCCGTCACGCCGTCGTCGATCACGCGGATGGCGTGCTCGATGCGGCCGTTGATGTCGAGCAGCAGCGTCTCGGCCGAACCGCCGGCCGGCAGATCGCGGATGCTCTGGCTGGTGACCGAGTCGAGCCACGACAGGCGGTCGGGGCCCTCGACCGAGATGACGCCGCGGCTCGAGAGGTCGACGATGACGGGAACGGATGCCGCCGACGCGGGAACCGCACCGCGCTCGCGGGCGGCGTCGAGCATCCGCTGTTCGGCGATCGGGTTGCCGTAGTGCGCGGCCACCGAGGCGTCGGCGCCGGATGCCGCGACGGCGCCGGGAAGGGCGAGCAACGGGGAGGGCGGGACGGCCATGATCAGTCGACCTTCGCGAGCCGCGCGGAGGCGTGCGTGCGGAGGTCTTGACCGAGGGCCGCGATGTCCCAGGCCCAGAGCAGATGGTTGTCGACCAGCCCGTAGAGACGTGTGGCCGCGGTGTACTCCTTGGCCGACTGCGACCGCACCACGGCATCGGTGGCGAGGTCGATGCGGGGGCCCTTGACCTGACCGAGGTAGAGCTCGCTGACACCGGTGGGGTGCACGATGGCCACCTCGATGTCGAACCCCTCCCCCGAGTTACGCAGGGTCTCGACCGCCTGAGCCGTGTTGAAGGGGCGCGGGCCGACGCCCGGGAGCATGCCGGGGCCGGTGTCACCCTCGATGTGCAGGCGACTGAGGCGCCAGTAGCCGGTCTCGGCGGTGAGTGGCTCGGGCGCGGCCGGTGCGGACGTGTCGGGAGCGTCGGCGTCGACCGCGGGTGGGGCATCGACCGCGACATCCGGATCGGGCTCCACCGAGTCGGCGAGGCTCGGCATCTCGGGCACGGGGCCCGACTCGGGCAGCAACCACGAGTAGGAGCTGTAGTTGAGGTAGGGAAGACCGTCGTGGCTGAAGCTGATGCGCTGCCCGAACTCGCGGGAGACGCGCTCGTCGCCGATGGCGTAGTCGATCACACCGGTGCCCTCCCAGACCCCGATGAGCCAGGAGAGGGGAACGAGTTCCGCCGGGAGGTCGGTGGGGATCTCGATCATCGTGACCGCGCGATCAGCGCTGGCCGCGGAACAGCTTGTAGATGACCACACCGGCCGTCCAGGCGATTGCGAGACTCGCAAGCCCGAGGAGGCCGATGAACAGGAGTTCGAGCGCAACGTAGGACATGACTAGAGCTTAGCGCCCGCGGCGAAGGCGAGGGGCGCGAGCACGGCGGTGGCGACGGCCAGAATGACCACCGCTCCCCCGAGACTGGCCGAGACACGGTTCACGAAGCCCTTGCGCACGGGCACGAGCAGCTGGATGCCGAACGTGACCACGAGGGCCAGCCCGAGCACCACGGGGAAGAAGACGAGGTACATCTCGGGGCTCACGAACACGCCTACGGCCACGACCGCGAGGATCGAGAGGATCCAGACCGGGACTACGCTTCTCATGAGCACACTCATACCGGCCATTCTGCCCGATAGTATGTACCGCAGGCGTTCTCTGGAGGATCTTACGTGGCGCAGTTGTTGATCCTGACCTCTGCGGTCGACCGAGAGGTGTTGCCCGCACTCTCTCTGCTGAGTCACCGCACACGGCAGATTCCGGCTGAGCCCTCGCAACTCGTGAACACGCCGAACAGCGACCTCATCTTCGTCGACGCCCGCCACGACCTCGCCTCCGCACGATCGCTCTGCAAGATCCTCAGCACCACCGGCATCGGGGTTCCCGTGGTGCTCATCCTCACGGAGGGCGGTCTCACCGCCGTCAGCGCCGAGTGGGGTGCGGCGGATGTCGTGCTCGAGTCGGCCGGGCCCGCGGAGGTCGACACGCGCATCCGTCTCGCCATCGGGCGTCAGGTGCAAGACCAGTCGACCTCGAAGATCCAGGCCTCGGGCGTGGTGATCGACGAGGCCAGCTACTCGGCCCGCGTGCACGGCCGCCCGCTCGACCTCACCTTCAAGGAGTTCGAGCTCCTGCGCTTCTTCGCCATGCACCCCTCCCGCGTGTTCACCCGCGAGCAGCTGCTCAGCGAGGTGTGGGGCTACGACTACTTCGGCGGCACCCGCACGGTCGACGTGCACGTCAGGCGGCTGCGCGCCAAACTGGGCGACCTCGAATCGTTGATCGGAACCGTGCGCAACGTGGGCTACCGGTTCAATTTCTTCGAGGACGACAATGAGCGACTCGCTCACACTCTCAGTCAGTAGCCCCGACGAGGCGCGAGAGCCCTTCCTGCGGCTCGTGGCCCGTGCCGCCCTCGTCGACGGGCAGCAGCCGTTCAACGACCAGGCGCTCGTCGACCTCGGCAAGGGCGACCGCTCGCTGCTGCTGGCCGAACGCGATGGATCGACTCTCGTGGGCGCCGCCGTCATCGGCCAGGGCGAGCTCGAGTTCGTGATCGACCCCGAGTGGCGCGAGGAGGGGCTCGGCAGACAGCTGCTCGACATCGTGCTGGCCAACTCGGATAGCGCCCTGCTCGCCTGGGCGCACGGCGATCATCCGGCCAGCCGGCGCCTCGCCGCGACGCATCGCTTCGACGCCGTTCGCACGTTGCTGCAGTTGCGACGGGAGTTGCCGAGCGCATCCGGTTCCGGATCGGAGGCTCCGTTGCCCCCGCTGCCCGAGGGCTTCGCCGTGTCGACGTTCCGGGGCGGCCGCGACATCGACGAGTGGGTGGCCTTGAACGCCCGCGTGTTCGCCGGCCACGACGAGCAGGGCGGGCTCACCGCCGACGATCTGCGCTTCCGCATGTCGGAGGCCTGGTTCGAGCCCGACGACTTCCTGTTGCTGCGCGATTCCGACGGCCGCCTGGTGGGCTACAACTGGCTGAAGATCGAGCCCGACGACCCACGGGTGGGCGAGATCTACGTGATCGGCATCGAGGAGGGGCACGCCGGGCAGGGCCTCGGCCGCACTCTGATGCATCACGGCCTGCGCCGCCTGATCGCGCGCGGGTGCGCCCAGGCAGCTCTCTTCGTCGACGCCGACAACGTGCGCGCGGTCGAGCTCTACCGGTCACTGGGCTTCACCGACCACACCATCGACGTGCAGTACCGCCAGCGCGGCCGGATGCGCGCACCGCGCCCCTGAGAGGCACTCGTTCTGCACAACGCGAGGTGACGCATCCGTCATCCCCCGTTAACGAATCGCTGTGCGAGGCGCTCCCCGTGAGTGACATGATGTTCGGATGGACGACGACTTGATCTCGATGGACGCCGGTGTCGTCACCGACTTCGACGACGACTACGACGAACTGGCGGTGACGACGGAGGGGCCCGCACTGCCCGAGGGCCGCTACCTCGATCGCGAGTTGAGCTGGCTGGCGTTCAATACCCGGGTGCTCGAACTCGCCGAAGATCCCACGCTTCCCGTGCTCGAGCGGGCCAACTTCCTCGCCATCTTCGCGTCGAACCTCGATGAGTTCTTCATGGTCCGGGTGGCCGGGCTGAAGCGGCGCATCCTCACCGACCTCGCGGTACCCACGAACGTCGGGCGCCGCCCCACCGACGTGCTCGAAGACATCTCGGTGCGCGCCCACGAGTTGCAGGCTCGGCACGCCGCGGCGTACACCGACCTGGTGCGACCCGCGCTGGCCGAGGCGGGCATCCGCATCGTGCGGTGGGAAGAGCTCGACGACGCCGACCGCGAGAACCTGCACGAGATCTTCTCGCAGCAGGTGTTCCCGGTGCTGATGCCGCTCGCGGTCGACCCCGCGCATCCGTTCCCCTACATCTCGGGGCTCTCGCTCAACCTCTCGGTTCGCGTGCGCAACGCCAAGACGGGCAAGGAGGAGTTCGCGCGACTCAAGGTGCCGCAGGTACTCAATCGGTTCATCCGCGTCGATCAGCGCGAGACGGCCGACGAGCTGCGGTTCATCACCCTCGAAGACCTCATCGCGAACTTCCTCGGCGACCTGTTCCCGGGCATGGAGGTGGTGGAGCACCACGTGTTCCGCGTCACCCGTAACGAAGACGTCGAGGTCGACGAAGACGAGACCGAGAACCTGCTTCAGGCGCTCGAGAAGGAGCTGCTGCGGCGGCGCTTCGGGCCGCCCATCCGGCTCGAGATCACCGACGACATGGACCCGGTCACCCTCGAGCTGATCGTGCGCGAGCTCGACGTCACCGAGCAGGAGGTCTACCGCCTGCCGGCGCCTCTCGATCTCGGCGGCCTGTTCGACCTCACCCGCATCGCGCGGCCCGACCTGAAGTACCCCAAGCACGTGCCCACCACGGCCGCCGCACTGCTGCCCCCCGAGCCGAACGCGAAGCCCGACATCTTCAAGGCCATCTCGCGCGGCGACATCCTGCTGCACCACCCCTACGAGTCGTTCGCCACGAGTGTTCAGGCATTTCTCGAGCAGGCCGCTGCCGACCCGCACGTTCTCGCCATCAAGCAGACGCTGTACCGCACGTCGGGCGACAGCCCCATCGTCGAGGCGCTCATCGACGCGGCCGAGGCGGGCAAACAGGTGCTGGCCCTCGTGGAGATCAAGGCACGCTTCGACGAGCAGGCCAACATCTCCTGGGCGCGCAAGCTCGAGAAGGCCGGCGTGCACGTGGTCTACGGCCTCGTGGGGCTGAAGACCCACTGCAAGCTCGCGCTCGTCATCCGTCAGGAGAAGGGCCGGCTGAAGAGCTACAGCCACATCGGCACGGGCAACTACAACCCCAAGACGTCGCGCATCTACGAAGACCTCGGGCTGCTCACCGCCGACGACCAGGTGGGCAAAGACCTCACACGGCTCTTCAACGAGCTCTCGGGCTACGCCATCGAGAAGAAGTTCAAGCGCCTCCTCGTCGCTCCCCTGCACCTGCGCAAGGGGCTGCTCAAGCGCATCGCGACCGAGGCGGAGAACGCCCGGGCGGGCAAACCGTCGGGCATCAAGATCAAGCTCAACTCCATCGTCGACGAGGCCATCATCGACGGGCTCTATCGCGCGAGCCAGGCGGGCGTGCCGATCGACATCTGGGTGCGCGGCATCTGCGCACTGAAGCCCGGTCAGGAAGGGCTCTCGGAGACCATCAGGGTGCGCTCGATCCTCGGCCGGTACCTCGAGCACTCCCGGGTCTTCTCGTTCGTGAACGATGGCGACCCCCAGGTGTTCATCGGTAGCGCCGACATGATGCACCGCAATCTCGACCGGCGGGTCGAGGCCCTGGTGAGGCTCGTCGACCCCGATCACCTCAAGGAGATCGACCACCTGTTCGACCGCGCCATGAGCGACGAGGTCACCTCCTGGGCTCTCGACGAGACGGGCGCCTGGACGCGGAGCGAGACCGCGGCCGACGGCACCCCGCTCGTCGACCTCCAAGACGAACTGATGCAGGTCATCAGCCGCCGCAAGCGTCCGGGCACCACGCGGTGACGGTCTTCGCGGCGGGGGCCGTGGTGTGGCGCGTGGTCGACGGCAAGGTCAGGGTGCTCGTCATCCACCGCACCGTGCACCGCGACGTGTCGTTGCCCAAGGGCAAGGTCGACCCGGGCGAGGTTCTTCCACAGACCGCGGTGCGCGAGATCTCCGAGGAGACCGGCCTCGCCGTCACCCTCGGGGTGCCCCTCGGGGTCACGAACTACACCATGCCGAACGGGCGCGAGAAGGTCGTGCACTATTGGGCCGCCGAGGCGAGCGACGAAGCGGTGCGCTCGTCCACCTTCCTGCCGAACGGCGAGGTGGCCGCCCTCGAATGGCTCTCCGTCAAGAAGGCCGCTGCGGCGCTCACCTACGAACGCGATGCCGAGATCGTGGAGCGCTTCCGGATGCTCGTCGACGAGGGCGTCACCCGAACCTTCGCCATCATCGCCCTCCGCCATGCCAAGGCCACTCCCCCGTTCCAGTTCGACGGCCCTGATCACACCCGCCCCCTGACGGAGCGAGGCCGAGGTCAGGCGAAGTCCATCATCCCGAGCCTCCTGGCGTTCTCGCCCGAGAAGATCGTCACGAGCACTGCGAGGCGCTGCCGCCAGACGGTCGAGCCGGTGGCGCGCGTGCTCGGCATCGAGCCGAAGCCGACCGATCTCATCGCCCAAGACGCCTACGAGTCCGGCGAGAGCGATGTGCGTGACGTGGTGGGCAAACGGGTGCGCAAGCGCGTCACCACCGTGCTCTGCAGCCACGGCCCCGTGCTACCCGACATCGTGCGCGAAGTCGCTCTGGCCACGGGAACCGCCCCGGCAGCCACCATCTCCCGGGCGGGTGACCTCCCCGTGGCGGGCTTCTCCGTGCTGCATCTGTCGGTCGATCGCCCGGGCTCCGGCATCATCGCCATCGAGACCCACGTCCCTCACGTCTGAGTTCCTGACGTCACCGATCGACGTGGTTCGTTAACCTCTCGTTCACCTTCATGCGGGTCACTAGTCAAGCACCGCCTCTAGTGTCACTCACGGGTCAGCACCGACCCGCCCCGCGCGCGCCCCGCTCGATGACTCGACATTTCACTGAAGGCGCGGCGGAGATACCCAATTCGAAGGGAACACAGTGAAGCTCAAGAACGTGGCAGCGGTGGGCACTCTCGCCCTCGCGACCGCCCTGGCTCTCTCGGCCTGCTCCGGCAGCAGCACCGGCGGCACGACCACTGACGCAGCGACCCCGTCGGCCGCCGCGCCGTCCATCGACTTCGCGTCGCTCTCCGGCACCATCACCGCCGGTGGCTCCAGCGCCCAGGCCAACGCCGAGGCCGCCTGGATCACCGCCTTCACCGCCCAGGCCAAGGGCGTCACCATCAACTACGACAAGTCGCAGGGCTCGGGCGGTGGCGTCACCAACTGGCTCGCCGGCAGCTACGACTTCGCGGGATCCGACTCGCCCCTGAAGGACGACCAGCAGGCCTCCTCGCAGGCCATCTGCGGCGCCGGTGGCGCGCTCAACCTCCCCGTCTACCTCGACGGCGTCGCGGTCATCTACAACCTCCCCGGCGTCACCGACCTCAACCTGTCGTCGGCCACCATCGCCAAGATCTTCTCGCTGCAGATCACCACCTGGAACGACCCGGCCATCGCCGCCGAGAACCCGGATGCGACCCTGCCCGCCACGGCGATCACCACCGTGACCCGTTCCGACGGCTCCGGCACCACGACCAACTTCACCAACTACCTCAGCCAGACGCAGCCGACCATCTGGACGAACGCGCCCGGCAACGCCTGGCCGATCGCCGGCTCGAGCGCCCAGCAGGGTGGCTCCGGTGTCGTGAACACGGTCAAGGCGGGCGAGGGCACCATCGGTTACGCCGACCACAGCGCCATCGGCGACCTGACCTCGGCCAACATCCAGGTCGGTACCGGCTCGGACTACGTGCCCTTCTCGGCCGAGGGCGCCTCGAACGCCTTCACCGCTGCGGCGACCACGAAGGACACCGGCGTCAAGGGCGACCTCGCCCAGTCGGTCGACTACACCAAGATCACCGAGGCCGACGCGTACCCGATCCCGCTGATCTCGTACCAGATCCTCTGCACCACGTTCGCCGACGAGGCCCAGGGTGAGCTCACCAAGGCCTTCGTGAGCTACGTCGCCAGCGACCAGGGTCAGCAGATCGCGGCGAAGAACGCCGGCTCGGCTCCCATCCCGGCCGACATGCTCGCCGAGATCCAGACCAGCCTCGAGCTCGTCAAGTAACACCCGCCCCACCCGGTCGCCGTCAGGCTCGTCTACGCCGTAACCCGTGAGAAAGAGTGCAGTGAGCGAAAACACAGCTGTCAAATCCGCGAAGAACGCGAACGAGACGACGGCGACCGGTGCGGCATCCGCATCCACTCCGGGATCCGCCCCCACGGGCGGGTCCCGGAAGGTGCGCGCCAAGTCGCGCCCAGCCGACCGCATCTTCTTCGGGCTCAGCGTCGGCTCGGCGATCTCCATCATGGTGATCCTGGCCGGCGTGGCGTTGTTCCTGATCATCCAGGCCGTGCCGGCGATCGTCGCCGACTGGCCCAGCAACGGCGACCTCAACGAAGGTCCCACCGCCGGCTTCGCGAACTTCTGGTCGTACGTCGGTCCCCTGATCTGGGGAACGCTGTTCGCCAGCGCGATCGCCCTGGTCATCGGCGCCCCGATCGCCATCGGCATCGCCCTCTTCATCTCGCACTACGCGCCGCGCCGTCTGGCCGGCGCCCTGGGCTACCTCGTCGACCTGCTGGCCGCGGTGCCCTCCATCGTGTTCGGCCTCTGGGGCATCATCGTCATCCGCCCCTTCCTGCTGCCGCTCTCCGACTGGCTCAACACCTACCTCGGCTGGATCCCCCTCTTCGGCGGCACCGTCTCCACCACGGGATCCACGATCCTCGCCGGTGGCGTGGTGCTGGCCGTGATGATCCTCCCGATCATCACCTCCATCTCCCGCGAGATCTTCCTGCAGACTCCTCGTCTGCACGAAGAAGCGGCGCTGGCGCTCGGCGCCACGAAGTGGGAGATGATCAAGCTCGCGGTCTTCCCCTATGGCCGCTCCGGCGTCATCAGCGCCACCCTGCTCGGCCTCGGCCGCGCACTCGGCGAGACGATGGCCATCGCGCTCATCATCTCCCCCGCCATCCTCGTGTCGGTGCGGATGCTCACCGAGGGTGAGAACTCGCAGACCATCGCGGCGAACATCGCCCTGAACTTCCCGATCGCCACCACGCTGCAGCGCGAGGCCCTGATCGGTACCGGCCTCCTGCTGTTCGTGATCTCGCTCGCGGTGAACATGCTGGCTCGCGTCATCGCCGGTCGCGCCGGTGCGTCGGCCAATCGCAAGCGCAAGGCCATGCTGGCGCAACTGCCGCCCTCCGACCCGTCGACCGTCCTCGCCGTCGACGACGTGCTCGCCAAACGCCACGCCGCCGAAGACGTGGAACGCAGCGAAGAAGCTTCGGTCGAGCAGACCGAGTCCGAGATCGATGAGGAAAAGCGAAAGGGCACGGACGCGTGAGCGCCACCATCACACCCCAGAAGCCGAGCAACCCGATCGCCAACACCCTGACCTCGGGCCAGCTCCCCCGCCGCATCGAGCTGTACGTGCTTCTCGGCGCGCTCGCTCTGAGCGCCGTCCTCCTGCTGCTGATCGGCTTCAACATCGCCGGCTGGCTGGTGCTGGCCGCCGTGATCTACCTGATCGCCCTCGGCATCCTCTCCTCCGTGGTCGAGACCCGCCGCAAGGCCACCGACCGTGTCGTGCGCGGCCTCGTCACCGTGGCGTTCCTCCTGGCGCTCGCTCCCCTGATCTCGACGCTGTACACGGTGTTCAGCAAGGGCATCGGGGTCATCAACTGGAACTTCATCACCCAGACCTCCGCGTCGGTGTTCAATCCCGACACGCTCGAGGTCACCACGCAGGTGGGCGCCTGGCAGGCCATCGTCGGAACGCTCATCATCACGGGCATCGCGGCGCTCATCTCCATCCCGATCGGCATCCTCACCGCCATCTACCTCGTCGAGTATGCGCAGCCGAAGCAGTGGCTCGCCCGCACGGTCACCTTCCTCGTCGACGTGATGACGGGCATCCCGTCGATCGTGGCGGGCCTGTTCGCCTTCTCGCTGTTCTCGATCATCGTCGGGCCGAAGGCGTTCAGCGGGTTCTCCGCATCCGTCGCCCTGTCGGTGCTGATGATCCCGATCGTGGTGCGCTCCTGCGAGGAGATGCTGCGGCTCGTGCCGATGGATCTCCGCGAGGCCTCGTTCGCCCTCGGTGTGTCGCGGTTCTCCACCATCACCAAGATCGTGCTGCCCACGGCCATCGCCGGCATCGTGACGGGCGTCATGCTCGCCATCGCCCGTGTCATCGGCGAGACCGCGCCGATCTTCATGGCGGCGAGCTTCACCGACAACTTCAACTCCAACCCGTTCGACGGGCCGATGCAGACCCTGCCCGTGATGGCCTACACGGGCTACAAGTTCCCGGGTCAGGACATCGCCGCCTCGAACGACTCCGCCTGGGGTGCCGCCCTGCTGCTGGTCTTCCTCGTGGTCATCCTCAACCTCATCGCCCGTGTCGTCGCCAAGGTGTTCGCACCCAAGGGCTCGCGGTAGTCCGGCTCCCGAACCAAACACCGAAAAGGAACTGACGTGTCCAAGCGCATCGAAGTCAACAACCTCAACGTCTTCTACGGCGACTTCCTCGCCGTCGAAGGCGTGAACATCAACATCGAGCCGCGTACAGTGACCGCCTTCATCGGTCCCTCCGGCTGCGGCAAGTCCACCTTCCTCCGCACCCTGAACCGCATGCACGAGGTCATCCCCGGCGCCTACGTCAAGGGCGAGGTTCTGATCGACGGCAACGACCTCTACGCACCCGGCGTCGACCCGGTGCTCGTGCGCCGTCAGGTGGGCATGGTGTTCCAGCGCGCGAACCCGTTCCCCACCATGTCGATCCGCGACAACGTGCTCGCCGGCGTGCGCCTCAACAACAAGCGCATCTCGAAGAACGACGGCGACGACCTCGTCGAGAAGTCGCTCAAGGGAGCCAACCTCTGGAACGAGGTGAAGGATCGCCTCGGCCTCCCCGGCCAGGGCCTCTCGGGCGGCCAGCAGCAACGCCTGTGCATCGCCCGCGCCATCGCCGTCTCCCCCGATGTGCTGCTGATGGACGAGCCGTGCTCCGCCCTCGACCCCATCTCCACCCTCGCCATCGAAGACCTCATCGAGGAGCTCAAGCAGGAGTACACGATCGTGATCGTGACCCACAACATGCAGCAGGCCTCGCGGGTCTCCGACCGGACGGCGTTCTTCAACATCGCGGGCACCGGCAAGCCGGGCAAGCTGATCGAGTTCGACGACACCACCACGATTTTCTCGAACCCGTCCGTGCAGGCCACGGAAGACTATGTGTCGGGCCGCTTCGGTTGATCAGCCCTGAACGACGAAGGCCCCTCCCCGACTCGCGTCGAGAGGGGCCTTCTTCGTTGTTCAGGTATCGGTTGCGGCATCCGTCCGAGAGGTCGTCCCCGCGACCGCCGGGTGCGTCTCGGCCCAGCTCGCCAGCACGGAGAGCATCTGGTGTGACGTCGTGCCCGGCTTCGCGGTGTAGACGTAGAGCGCGTGCGACGGGTCCCCGGGCAGAGTGAGCGTCTCGAATTGGACCTCGAGTTCGCCCACCAGCGGATGACTCAGTCGTTTGGTGCCGTGCGTGCGCTGGTGCACCCGATGCGCTGACCACCACTGCCGAAACTCCTCGCTGGCAAGCGACAGCTCACCGACGAGCTGGTGAGTGCCCAGGTCGTTCGGAGTCGCGGCGGCGTCCAGGCGCAGCGCCTCGACCGCATTGCGCGCCTGCTGCTCCCAGTCGCGGAAGAGCGTTCGTGCATGCTCGTCGAGCAGTATCCAGCGGGCATAGTTGCGGTGCTTGGCAGGCATCGATTCGAAGTCCGCGAACAGCGCCCGGGCGAGGGTGTTCGAAGCGAGGATGTCCGTGCGCCGCCCGAGGATCAGCGCCGGCTGAGAGCTGAAGGAGTCGAGGAGCTGACGGAGCTCCGGGCGAACACGTTGCACGGAGGGACGAGAACGAGAAACCCACGCCCCCGGAGTACTGACCAGAGTGCGGAGATAGGTCTGGCCTGCGGTGTCGAGGTCCAGTGCTCTGATGAGAGCGTCGATGACCTGTCCCGACGGGGCCATGTTGCGGCCCTGTTCGAGGCGGGTGTAGTAGTCGGTGGAGACGCCCGCGAGAAGGGCGACCTCTTCACGGCGCAAGCCCGGTACCCGACGGATCCGGCCATCAGGCAGAAGCCCCGTCGTCTCGGGATCGCGGCGTGCGCGAGCACGGCGCAGAAAGGCGCCCAACTCCCGGTGGGGATCGCTCATGCCTTCATTCTCCCAAACGTCCATCAGCGCACGTAGTCGGTGCTCCGTGCAAGCTCCCGGCCGGCGATGACGTCGGCCTTCAGCGAGTCGGCCTTTCCCTCGGCCAGCCCGGAGGAATCCGAGCCGAGCTGCTGATGGAGCGGGCCGTTCTCCCGCTGAGCGATGACGACGAACGCCGCCGCAGCCCTGGCCGGATCGCCGGGCTGGGTGCCGGGCATCTCCTTGTGCGCTGCGATCATGTCGAGGATCGCCGGGTACGCGTTCGAGGAGCCGTCCGTGAGCACGAGGGAGTCATCGGTCAGGAATGCGGTGTCGAAGTAGCCGGGCTCGACGACGGTGACGCCGATCCCGAAACCGGCGACCTCGGCGGCCAGCGCCTCGGAGAGGCCTTCGATGGCGAACTTGGCCGCGCTGTACAGGCCCCACCCCGGGAACGCGAGCAATCCCACGATCGAGGACACGTTGATGATGTGTCCGCTGCCGGAGGCGCGCATCTGCGGCAGGACACCGCGGACGACGCTCCAGGTACCGATCAGCTGCACGTCGAACAGGGTGCGGATGTCGTCGGTGCTGGTGTCCTCGACCGCACCGAGGATGCCGTACCCGGCGTTGTTCACCACGACATCGATCCGGCCGAACCTCTCCGTCGCCTGGGCGATCGCCGCGCTAACCTGTGCCTCGTCGGTGAGCGACACCTCCAGCGGAAGCAGGTTCGCGGTCTCCGCACCGGTGAGAGCGGCGCGGAGACGCTCAGGGGAACGGGTGGTCGCCGCGACCTGATCTCCGCGTCCGAGCAGATGCTTCACCAGCGCGAGCCCAAGGCCGCGCGAAGCGCCGGTCACGAACCAGACAGCGGGCCGGTCAGTCGGATAAGTCATTGGAAGGTCCTTTCCTCGTGGATGCTTCCAGCCTCCCTCGGCCCTGGCCGCGCACGCGCACGACAGCTGGCCCACTCGCGCCTAGGACTCACAGTCCCACCCAGCGAAGGCAGGATCGGCGCGCAAGCGCCGGCTCCTGACACCGACGACCGGTCAGGGGAGCTCGGCCGGCATCTGGCTTGCGCCGACGATCAGGCCGTCAGGCGCTCTGGCCCACGAGGATCGGGGTGGTGGTGGGTGCCGTGGAGCCGCCCGCGGGTTCTACGGTGACGCCGATCGCATCGCCCGACTTCATCGCGCCGCTCAGCACGTGCCACGTCATGCCGTCGCTCGAGGCGGTGAAGGTGCCGGCCGGGATCGCACCGTCGCCGTTGATGTACCAGGCTTCGTAGACCTTGCCGTCGGGGAGTCCGGAGAGCCCGTCGACGAGCACGGCCGAACGGCCGAGGTCGTTCGACCACACGAGCGTCGCCTTGCCGCCATCGGCGACGTCGACCACCTTGCGCTGCACATCGTCGGCCGCCGTGATGGCCGCCAGCTGCGAGGCGGATGCATCGATGGTGGTCGTGGTGGTGTTCGCGTTGATCACGGCGCTTCCCACGAATCCGCCACCGACGAAGAGAGCTGCGGCAGCCGCGACCGCGGTGAGGATGCCGACAGGACGAGTGAACCAGCGGGACTGGGCGCGCTGGTGAGCCGCACCCGAACTGGCCGGGGGCTCCGCGATGGAGGCGGCCGGCGCATCCGGGACCTGTTCGGCGCTGGAGGTCTCGGGGGTCTCCGAAGCCGACAGGGGCGTCTCACGGGGCAGCTGCGGAGTGAGCGGCAGCTTGGCCATGAGTTCGGCCTTCATGCGGTCGGAGGGCGTGACCGGCGCGACGGCCAGGCCCAGCACGGTCGACGTGAGCGTGAGCTCGTCGGTTTCGTCGCGGAGGGACTCGGATGACGCGGCCTCGCGTTCGAAGGCCTCGGCCTCCTCGGGGCTCAGCGCATCGAGCGAGTAGGCACCGGTGAGCAGGCGCGGATCGCTGTCGTCGTGTCGTTCGGTCATGATGTCACCCCCAGTTCGTCTCGAAGTCGGATCATCCCGTCACGGAGTCTGGTCTTGACGGTCCCCACCGGGATGGAGAGGAGACCTGCGACCTCGGTATGGCTGTAGCCGCCGTAGTAGGCGAGGGAGATGGCCTCGCGCTGAAGCGCGGTCAGCTTGTCCATGGCCCGCTTCACACGCTCGTGCTCGATGCGGATCTCGACGGTCTCGCTGACCTGGTCGTAGTCGGGTTCGATGTCGCGCAGGCCGATGCGCTCGTCGCGGTCATGCCCCGCCTGCGAGGAGCGCACCCGGTCGATCGCGCGGCGGTGCGCCATGGTGAGCATCCAGGACATGGCGTTGCCTCGGGTGGCCTCGAACTTCGTGGCCGTGCGCCAGATCTCCAAGAACACCTCCTGAGCGACTTCTTCGGACTGCGCGTGATCGATGAGCACTCGCTTCACGAGACCCAGTACGCGCGGCGCAGTTCGGTCGTAGAGCTCTGAGAACGCCTGCTGGTCGCCGCCGGCGACGAGTTCGAGGAGGGACTCGAAGCTCTGCACCGCTTCGGCGCCTTCGATATCCGTCGTTCCTCGGTCAGTGGTCACGAGTTCAAGCATGACAGGTCACGCTCCTGCCCGCTCTCGGCACTTTCCGGATGACGTCCACGATCGATATTCGGAGCCGGACCAGAACCGGATTGCGCCGGGGAACACGGTGCGCTAAGCACGGTGCCGGGCAGCGGAGAGCCGGGCCGCAGAAACGCCTCTCGGCGGAAGGCCGCTCGTAGCGGCGAATTTTGGAGCCCGGGGTTACTGCGACCCGACCGTCTCAGTTTAACCGATCAGTCGAGGTTGTCGTGCCGCCAGAGGGCACCCGACTGGGTCAGCTCGTCGGCTGTCGTCTCGAAACGGAGGGCCCGGGTGGTGAGGGTCGAGGCCGTCTCGGGGGCCCCGATCTCCGCGTCGTCGGCGATGCTGGCGCAGCCCTGAGCCATGATCCGGCAGAACGAGGAGGCCCGATCCAAGGCCACCGCAAAATCTCCTGTGAAGAGTCCGCGGAGGATTTGATCGGCCAGGTCGGTGATCTCCTTGGGGCCCGTTGGCGACTCAGCGCCGGCCACCACGGGGTCGATGCTCGGAATGAGGTTCACACCGCGCTCGAAGAAGTAGCTCGCCTGCTGGGGGTCTTGCCGGATGAGAGCGCGCAGCAGATAGATGCGCCAGAGGCTGCCCGGCAGGCTGTGGGCGCTCGCACGTGACCAGAGTTCGGCGACGGCGTCGATCCCGTGGTCGTCGGTGAAGGCGAGCAGCCGGTCGATCACCTCGGGCTGCGGATCGTCGCGCACCCTGCTGAGCAGGGCTCCGGCGGTCTCGTGGGCGATGCGGTTGATCGTCGCAGGATCCTCGCCGCCCTGGAACGCCTCGAACGCGCTCCCGTCGTAGAGCACCGGTCGGTGGAAGTCGTTGGCCATGCCATCCCATCTCGCGGGGGCTGCACACCCCGCAGGAGGTACAACGCTACGCGCCGTCATCCGTTCCCGCCCGACGTCACGCGCACAGCGAAACTGCGAAGGTGTCCCCCGTCGGGCTCGAACCGACGACCCACGACTTAAAAGGACGTTGCTCTACCAACTGAGCTAGAGGGACCGGGCATCGGGTGTCTGACGTCGCTCCTAGCGTGAAGCCATGAAGACATGCACCCAATGCAACGAGTCTAAATCACTCGAGGAGTTCAATGCCAAGCGCGCCGCGCGCGACGCACACCAGAACGTCTGCCGCGACTGCAATCGGGCGAGCGCGCGGCGCTACTATGCCCTCAACCGCGAGGCACACATCCGCGTCATCCTGGCACGCACGGCGGCCCAGCGGCGGGCGAACCTCGAGCTGATCGGCCGGCATCTCGTGGAGCATCCCTGCGTCGATTGCGGGGAAGCCGACCTACGCGTTCTCGATTTCGATCATCGCGATGCCACACAGAAGGCGGCCGAGGTGATGATCCTGGCGAAGAACGGATACTCGCTGCGTCGGGTGATCGATGAGATCGCCAAGTGCGACGTGAGATGCCGCAACTGCCACGCGAAGGTCACGTACGAACGCATGGGTGCCAATTGGCGAAGCGCCTTCATCGCGTCGACGCTCGGCTGAACTCAATCCGCGTGTGCGCCGCCGTTCACGTGGGGTGGCGTGGAGGGGGGTGCGCCGCGGGCGAACTGCGGGTCGGGGGTGCCCCAGCGGTTCCAGGCGAGCACGTAGATGGTGAGGCCTGCGATCAGTCCCACGATCACCCAGAGCACCACGAGGAAGTCGATCCACGAACCGATCGGCGGCGAGCCCGGAAGGAAGCCGCGCAGGGGGATCGTGGCGAACAGCATCGCGCCCATCCAGCTCGTGAGGGTGGCCTCGACCTTGCGGTGGCCTGTGTAGGCACGGATGGCTACGAACAGCACGAGTATGGGCATCACGACGAGAAGACTCAGCAACAGGAACCCGAACGCGAGCGTGCTCCCTGATCGCGAAGCACCGATGTCGAGGGAGGGCAGCGATTCGGTGCGGCCGTCGGTGTCGGTCACCGCAACGGGCTTCTCGTGGTTCTCCTGCACCTGGAAGTTCCAGCCCGACACAGAGCCCTGCCATTGCACGAAGGTGGGCAGAGCGGTCTTGACGCCGTCCTCCGTGCTGTACGCGAGTACCGAGAGGGTGGCGTCGTAACGGTCGAACGGCCAGTTCTCCACCGTGCCCGCTGCCGGCACCGAGATCGTCTTCGTGACCAATGCCAGGGAACCGGCCTCCAGCGAGACGGCCTGCGTCCCATCGATCGGGGAGACGATCACCGAGAGATCCTTCGTGAGGGTCAGGTTGTCGTCGGCCACCAGGGAGTCGGGCGGGAAGATACGCACGTCGACCGAGAGCCGCTCGCCCGGCCCGTTCACGGATACGGGCGCCATCTCGACGCGCACTGCCTCGGCGTCGGACGTGCCCAAGGTGCCCCCCTGCCCCGAGCGGGCGTTGGCGGAATAGAGCAGGATCACCGCCACGTAGCCGAGTACGACGAGCAGGACGAACGCGCCGGCCACGATTCGGCGCCCCTGGAACCGCCCCTGTTCTCGCTGCTCAGACCCCATGCGCCGAGCCTACCGAGGGCACGCCCGACGCGGCGACTCTGACGAGCCGCTCAGCCGCCCGGGGTAGGTTCGTGCGTATGAACTATCTGCCGGCCCACGGCGCGATCCCGCCGGGCTGGTACCCCGACCCGGAGGCGGCCGACGTGCTCCGCTGGTGGGACGGCTACCGCTGGACCGACGACTTCGCGCCCGGCCTCACCGACCCCGCCGACAGCCGCAACGGCTACGCCACCGCATCGCTCGTGTTCGGCATCCTGGCCATCGGGGTGAACGTGCTCTTGCTCCCCAGCGTTCTCGCGGTGGCATTCGGCGTCGCGGGTCTCGGCAAGGCCACCCGCATGGGCCAGGGGCGCAGCATGTCGACCATCGGCATCGCGCTGGGCGCGATCGGCGTGCTGCTCATGATCGCGCTGATCGCACTCGTGATCATCACCCGCCTCGGCTCCCCCTGACCTCGGCATCACGCGGGATGACGTGACTCACGTCACGCAGCGAGGTAGCGGATGCCCCACTCCAGCTCCCACGTCTCGCCCGGTTCGAGCCAACGAAGCCCCTCCCCCGAGTTGAACGCATCGGCCGGAGCCGTCATCGGCTCGATCGCCACCGCACGCCGCGGCCCGTCGTCGGCGGCGAAGTTGCGCGGGGTGAACACCTGCACGAACCCGAAGTTCTCGTCGGCCCACAGTTCGACGCGGCGGCCATCGGGCGCGGTGAGAGACTGCGTGCTGCGGCCATCCGTCACCGTCACACCGCCGAACCCGTGGTCGATCTCCAGGTCGCCGATACGACGGCCTTGCGTGAGGTCGAAGTCGGTGCCCTGCACGCGCTCCTCCGAGATGGGGATCTGGTTCTCATCGGTGAGGAACCGCGTCGCAGCATCGACCGTGAGCACGAGCTCGTCGATCGGCACAGCGCCCAGTGCGAGATACGGATGCGCGCCCACCGCCACCGGAGCAGCCGCCTCCGAGCGGTTCACGATCCGGTGCCGCACGGTGAGCCCATCCGACGAGAGAAGGTGCTCGACAGACGTGTCGAGCAGGAACGGATACCCGTGCTGCGGGAACACGGTCGCCGTCTGCACCACTCGGTGAGCCTCCTGCACGTCGAGCCGATACCCGGTGAAGCGCAGGAGTCCGTGGATGGCGTTGTGCTGCTTCGGCTCCGACAGATCGAGCTGCTGCACGGCACCGTCGAGCATCCACCGACCGTCCTTGACGCGATTGGGCCACGGAACCAGCACGATGCCCGCCGCGCCCGGCGGCGTGCGCGACTCGTCGAACGTCTCGACGAGCGCGACCCCGTCGACCTCGAGCGCACGGATACCCGCCGCCACCTCGGTGACCACCGCGCTCACCTCATGCCCGCTGCTCGACAGGGTGAGGCGGTATTGGGCTCCGGTGGGTGCAGTCACAGGCACAGCCTAGCGAGGGACGGATGCGCGCGACGGCTTGCGAGTGAGCGCTCACTCATTTACTCTCGACCTGTGAGTGAACGCACCGCCCGGGCCCCCGCCCTGCCCGTCGAAGACCGTCGCCGCGCCATCGTGGCCGCGGTCATCCCGCTCCTGCTCGAACGCGGAGCGGATGTCACCTCCCGCCAGCTCGCCGACGCCGCCGGAGTGGCCGAGGGCACGATCTTCCGCGCATTCGGCGACAAGGAGTCGGTGATCGCCGCCGCCGCCGAGATGTACTTCGATCCCGACACCGCCCGCAACGCCCTGCGGGCGATCGACCCCGACGATCCGTTCGAGACCAAGCTGGCCCAGGTGATCGATCGCGTGCGCGAACGGGTCACCGGCACGATGCGCATGATGGCCGCCCTCGGCCGCCGCCTCCCTCCCCCGCACTCGGCCCGGGGCGACACCGGCGAGATCATCGGCCGAGTCTTCGCGGCGGAGCTGCCGCGTCTCGGCCTCTCCGCCGAGCGGCTGGAGCACCTCGTGCGCGTGGTCGCCTTCGGCTCCGCCATCCCGCCCGTGGCCCGGGTCGACGATCCCCTCACCTCGGAAGAGCTCGCCCACATCCTCGCCCACGGCCTCCTCGACCCCCAGGAAGGAGGGTCGCGATGACCCTGCTCAGACTCCTCGGCCACTACCTCCGGCCGCACGGGCGTTCCATCGCGCTCGTGGTGCTGTTCCAGCTCATCCAGTCGGTGGCGTCGCTCGTGCTGCCCACGCTGAACGCCGACATCATCGACAAGGGTGTGGCGACGGGCGACACCGCCTACATCCTCTCCACCGGCATGATGATGCTCGGCGTCACCGTGGTGCAGGTGGCCGCCGCCATCGCCGCCGTCTGGTTCGGCGCCCGGGTGGCCATGGCCCTCGGCCGCGACCTGCGGGCGGCTCTCTTCCACCGGGTGAGCGGGTTCAGCGAGCGCGAGGTGTCGGCGTTCGGAGCCCCCTCGCTCATCACCCGTTCCACGAACGACGTCCAACAGGTGCAGATGCTGGCACTCATGACCTTCACCCTGCTCGTGTCGGCGCCCATCCTGGCCATCGGCGGCGTGGTGCTCGCTCTCCAGCAGGATGTGCAGCTCTCGGCGATCATCGCCGTCAGCGTTCCGGTTCTGCTCATCTCGCTGAGCCTCATCATCGTGCGGATGGTTCCGCAGTTCCGCCGCATGCAGGGCCGCATCGACACCGTGAACCGGGTGCTGCGCGAGCAGCTCACAGGCATCCGCGTCGTGCGCGCCTTCGTGCGCGAAGAGGGCGAGACCGAGCGCTTCGCGCGGGCGAACCGGGATGTCACCGACTCCGCGCTGCGGGCGGGCCGCCTGATGGCGCTCATGTTCCCCACCGTGATGCTCGTGCTCAATGTGTCGAGCGTGGCGGTGATCTGGTTCGGCGCCTTCCGCATCGACGACGGGTCGATGCAGGTGGGCACCCTGATCGCCTTCCTCAGCTACCTCATCCAGATCCTCATGGCGGTGATGATGGCCACCTTCATGGCCATGATGATCCCGCGTGCCTCGGTGTGCGCCGACCGCATCACCGAGGTGCTCGAGACGGAGACCTCGGTGGTGATGCCGGCCAACCCCGTGCGCGACCTGCACAGCACCGGCACCATCGAGCTGCGCAACGCCACGTTCGCCTATCCCGGCGCGGATCAGCCGGTGCTGCGAGGGCTCGACCTCACCGTCACCCGGGGCCAGACCCTGGCCATCATCGGCAGCACCGGATCGGGCAAGACCACCCTCGTGAACCTGCTGCCGCGGCTCTTCGACGTCACGGAGGGCTGCGTGCTGGTCGACGGCGTCGACGTGCGCGAGCTCGACCCCGACCTGCTGTGGAGCCGCATCGGCCTCGTGCCGCAGAAGCCCTATCTCTTCTCGGGCACCGTGGCATCCAATCTCCGTTACGGAAAGCCGGATGCCACCGACGCCGAGCTGTGGCACGCGCTCGAGGTGGCGCAGGCCGCCGATTTCGTGAGGGCCATGCCCGGGCAGCTCGAGGCGCCGATCGCCCAGGGCGGCACCACGGTGTCGGGCGGCCAGCGCCAGCGGCTCGCCATCGCGCGGGCTCTGGTGAAGCGACCCGAGATCTACGTGTTCGACGACTCGTTCTCGGCCCTCGACCTCACCACGGATGCCCGCCTGAGACAGGCGTTGCGCGCCGACGTGGGCGGCGCGACGCAGGTGATCGTGGCCCAGCGGGTGTCGACCATCGTCGACGCCGACCAGATCGTGGTGCTCGAAGACGGCGCGATCGTCGGCCGTGGAACGCACGACGAACTCCTCGCGACGAATGAGACGTACGCCGAGATCGTGGCCTCGCAGCTCACGGCGGAGGAGGCAGCATGAGCGGGCGCGGACCCTTCGGCGGCGGCGCAGGCCAGCCCGTGCAGAAGTCGATCACCTTCGGCCCCTCGGTCAAGCGGCTGCTCGCCCGCCTCAGCCCGCATCGGGTGCCCGTGGTGCTGGTGGTCCTGCTCGGCGTCATCAGCGTGGTGTTCACGGTGCTCGGGCCCTCCCTGCTCGGCCAGGCCACGAACATCGTGGTCGCCGGGGCCTTCACGGGCACGCCGATCGACTTCGACGCCCTCGCCGTGGTACTCGGCACGGTGCTGGTGCTCTACGTGCTCGCATCCGTCTTCTCCTGGTTCCAGGGGCGCCTACTCAACGCCATCGTGCAGCGCACGGTCTTCGCCCTGCGCGAGGAGGTGGAGGCGAAGATCAACCGGCTCCCCTTGTCGTACTTCGACCGGATGCCCCGCGGCGAGCTGCTCAGCCGCGTCACCAACGACATGGACAACGTGGCGCAGAGCCTGCAGCAGACGCTCAGCCAGATGCTCACGAGCGTTCTCACGGTGGTGGGCGTGATCGTGATGATGTTCGTGACCTCGCCGCTGCTCGCGGTGATCTCGCTGGTCACCATCCCCCTCACCGTGGGCATCACGGCCGTGATCGCGAAGCGGTCGCAGAAGCTCTTCGTGGCCCAGTGGTCGCACACCGGCGCGCTCAATGCCCAGGTGGAGGAGAACTTCACGGGGCACGCCCTGGTGAAGGTGTTCGGCCGTCAGCGCGAGGTGGAGGCATCCTTCCTCGAGAAGAACGACGAACTCTACCGGGCGAGCTTCGGCGCCCAGTTCGTGTCGGGCATCATCATGCCCGCCATGATGTTCGTCGGCAATCTCGTGTACGTGGCGATCGCCGTGGTGGGCGGGCTGCAGGTGGCCTCGGGGGCGCTGACGATCGGTGCCGTGCAGGCCTTCATCCAGTACTCGCGGCAGTTCACCCAGCCGCTCACCCAGCTCGGCTCGATGGTGAACCTGCTGCAGTCGGGGGTGGCCTCCGCCGAGCGCGTGTTCGAGTTGCTCGATGCTGAGGAGCAGTCACCGGATGCCGACCCCGCGTCGACACCGAGCGACTCCCGCGGCCGCCTGGTGTTCGATGACGTCGCGTTCCGCTACGTTCCCGATCGCCCCCTCATCGACGGCCTGTCGCTGGTGGCGGAACCCGGCCAGACCATCGCCATCGTGGGCCCGACGGGAGCCGGCAAGACCACGCTGGTGAACCTCATCATGCGGTTCTACGAGATCCAGGCCGGGCGCATCACGCTCGATGGTGTCGACATCGCCGAGATGACGCGGCACGATCTCCGGTCGCGCACCGGCATGGTGCTGCAGGACACGTGGTTGTTCGGCGGCACCATCCGCGACAACATCGCCTACGGCCGGCCGGATGCGACCGAGGAGGAGATCGTGGCGGCGGCGCGGGCCACCTTCGTCGACCGCTTCGTGCACTCGCTGCCCGAGGGCTACGACACCGTGCTCGACGACGAGGCGTCGAACGTGAGCGCCGGCGAGAAGCAGCTCATCACCATCGCGCGGGCGTTCCTCGCGCGGCCGAGCGTGCTCATCCTGGATGAGGCCACGTCGTCGGTCGACACCCGCACCGAGAAGCTGGTGCAGAGCGCCATGTCGGCGCTGCGGGCCGATCGCACGAGCTTCGTGATCGCGCACCGGCTCTCGACCATCCGCGACGCCGACCTCATCCTCGTGATGGAAGCGGGTCACATCGTTGAGCAGGGCACGCACGAGGAGCTGCTGGCGGCCGAAGGCGCGTATGCACGGCTCTATGCATCGCAGTTCGCGTCGGCGGCCGCCGACTGAGGCGGGAGACGACGAACGGCCGCGCAGGGGGTCACCCGGCGGCCGTTCGGCGGAATTCGCGAGACCTCAGAGAGCGGCGCGGCGCTCCGCCTCGGCCACCACGTTCTCGAGCAGCATCGCACGGGTCATCGGGCCCACGCCGCCGGGAACCGGCGAGAGGAAGCCCGCCACCTCGGCGGCGCCCGGGTCGACGTCGCCCACGAGTCGAGCCTTGCCGGTCTCCTCGTTCACCATGCGGGTGATGCCCACGTCGAGCACGGCGGCGCCGGGCTTCAGCCAGTCGGCCTTGATGAGCCCGGGCACGCCCACGGCTGCGACCACGACATCGGCTCGCCGCACCTCGTCGGCCAGGTCGACCGTGCGCGAGTGCGTGAGGGTGACCGTGGCGTCGACGCCCTTGCGGGTGAGCAGCAGACCGAGCGGCCGTCCGACGGTGAGGCCGCGGCCCACGACCACCACGTGTTTACCGGGCAGCGTGATGCCGTAGCGCATGAGCATCTCGACGATTCCGGCCGGGGTGCAGGGCAACGGGGAGTTCAGCTCCCCGCTCACGCCGAGTACGAGCCGGCCGAGGTTCGTCGGGTGCAGACCGTCGCTGTCTTTCGCGGGGTCGATGAGCTCGAGCATCGCGTTCTCGTCGATGCCCGCGGGCAGCGGCAGCTGCACGATGTAGCCCGTGACGGCGTCGTTGGCGTTGAGCTCCGCGATCGCGTCACGGACGTCCTGCTCGGATGCCGTGGCCGGCAGATCGACGCGCACCGACTCGATGCCCACCTCCGCGCAGTCGCGGTGCTTACCGGCGACGTAGGAGATCGATCCGGGGTCGTCGCCCACCAGCAGCGTGCCGAGGCCGGGAACGATGCCCTGGGCCCGCAGCGCCGCCACCCGCTCGGCGATCTCCGCCTTGAGGGCGGATGCCGTCTCGACGCCGTCGAGCCGGACCGCTACCACTGCTCGAGGCCCGGGTAGAGCGGGAACGCGTCGGTGAGGGTCTGCACGCGTGCACGCAGCGCCGCGACATCCGGCGCCGGCTTCAGCGCGGTGCCGATGATGTCGGCCACCTCGGTGAACTCCACGTCGCCGAAGCCGCGGGTGGCGAGGGCGGGCGTGCCGATGCGGAGGCCCGAGGTCACCATCGGGGGGCGCGGGTCGAAGGGCACCGAGTTGCGGTTCACGGTGATCCCCACCTCGTGCAGGATGTCTTCGGCCTGCTGGCCGTCGAGCTCGGAGGTGCGGAGGTCGGCGAGCACGAGGTGCACATCCGTTCCCCCGGTGAGCACGTCGACGCCGGCGGCGCGGGTGTCGTCGGCCGTGAGGCGCTCGGCCAGGATGCGTGCGCCCGAGAGGGTGCGCACCTGGCGGTCTTTGAACTCGGGCTCGGCCGCGAGCTTGAACGCGGTGGCCTTGGCGGCGATGACGTGCATGAGCGGGCCGCCCTGCTGGCCCGGGAACACGTTCGAGTTGAGCTTCTTGGCGAGCTCCAGGTCGCGGCTCACGATGAAGCCGGAGCGGGGGCCCCCGATGGTCTTGTGCACGGTCGACGACACCACGTCGGCGAAGGGCACGGGCGACGGATGCAGGCCTGCCGCCACGAGACCGGCGAAGTGCGCCATGTCGACCCAGAGCTTGGCGCCCACCTCGTCGGCGATGGCGCGGAAGGCGGCGAAGTCGAGCTGGCGGGGGTAGGCCGACCAGCCGGCGATGATGACCTGCGGCTTGTGCTCGAGGGCCTTGTCGCGCACCACGTTCATGTCGACGAGGAAGGTCTCGGGGTCGACGCCGTAGGAGACCGCGTTGTAGAGCTTGCCGGAGAAGTTGAGCTTCATGCCGTGCGTGAGGTGGCCGCCGTGGGCGAGCTCGAGCCCGAGGATGGTGTCGCCCGGGGTGGCGATGGCGGAGAGCACGGCGGCGTTGGCGGTGGCACCCGAGTGGGGCTGAACGTTGGCGTACTCGGCGCCGAACAGCGACTTGGCACGGGCGATGGCCAGTTCTTCGGCGATGTCGACGAACTCGCAGCCGCCGTAGTAGCGGCGGCCCGGGTAGCCCTCGGCGTACTTGTTGGTGAGCACGGAGCCCTGGGACTCGAGAACGGCGCGGGGAACGAAGTTCTCGCTCGCGATCATCTCGAGGGTGTCGCGCTGACGGCCCAGCTCGAGCTTCAGGACTTCAGCGATCTCAGGATCGACTTCACTGAGTGGCGCGTTGAAGATGTCGGACATGACGGGCTCCTTTTCGGCGTGACGGACTACGAGTGTCGGGATCCGTATCGACCCAGGCGCGCGGCCGAATCCCTGTCCGTCGCTTCCCGATGGTGACCATCTGAACGCCAGTTGCGACGCTCAGAGCCTACCTCAAAGGCGCTGCGCTCGGCGAGTGAGTGCGGGGGTCGCGATGAGCAGTGCCGCGCCGATCACGAGGGCCCCGAGGTAGAACCACGGCAGGGATGTGAGGCCGAAGGAATCGAGGAAGAACCCGCCCACCAAGGCGCCGAGGCCGATCCCCGCGTTGAAGGCGGTGGAGTAGAAGGCACTCGCCGAGTCGCGGATAGCCGGCGACGCGGCGTGCATCAGCTGGGTGGGCAGCAGCGTGGGGATGACACCGAAGGCGACGCCCCACACGAAGAAGGCGCCGATGGCGAGCACGGGGTTTGCCGCGAACACGGCGAGCGTCACCACGGCGAGTCCGGTGGCGCCCAGTGCGATCAGCAGCCCGGTGCTCGGCCGGCGCCCGAAGAGGATGCCCGCCGTACCGACGCCGATGGCCCCAGCGAGTCCGTAGACCAGCAGCAGCAGGCCCACCTGGCCCTCGGGCACACCCATCTCGCCGATCATGAAGGGCGCGATGTAGGTGTAGAAGGCGTAGTTGCCGATCATGATGACGGCCACCAGGATGCAGATGAGCGCCACCACGGGGATGGTGGGGTCGAGCGGGCCCCGGCGACGCGCGGCGCGGATGGCTGCGGTGTCGGTGTTCACCTCGAGGTGCGCACGGTGGTCGACGCGGGGAAGCAGGAACCAGATGAGCACGGCACCGAGGAGCGCCAGCATCCCGATTCCGAGGAACGGCGCACGCCAGCCGAGGGCGTGTCCGACGGTGGTGGCCAGCGGCACGCCGAGCACGAAGGCAAGGGTGCCGCCACCGGTGGTGATGGCGACTGCCCGGCCGATCTGCTCCTTGGGCACGAGGTGGGCCGAGTAGGCGCCCACGACGCCCCAGAACACACCATGGGCCATGCCGCCGACGATGCGGGCGCCGACCAGCACCCCGAAGTTCGGGGCGAGACCGCCGATGACGCTGGTGAGGGCGATTGCGACGAGCACCAGCATGAGCAGGAGGTGCCGCGGAACTCGTCGGAAGAGCATGGTGAGCGGAACACTCGTGAGAACCACGGCGAACGCGAAGAAGCTGATGAGAAGGCCGGTCTGCGACTCGGAGACACCCAGGCCCGTGCTCATCTCCGGCAGGAGGCCGGTGGGGATCATCTCGGCCGTGACGGAGAGGAACACCGCGCAGGCGAGCACGATGAGCCCGCCCCAGGGGAAGGGTTTGACGACCGGAACGGACCCGGTCTTCGGCATAAATGTGGTCACGGAGTGCGCACCATTCGAAGACTTCTCGAAAACGGCGGACAGAGGATGCTCGAGTGCTGATCCTGACGACCTGACGTACCGCGGCTCCGAGCCGCGCATCGCGGCCCCGCTAGACGGTGACGACTTCGTACATGCCCGTGGCCGGACGATGACCGCGCGACCACTGACTATTGTAGCTGAGGGGCACTCGCAGGCAAGAGGCACAGAGGAGATACGCAGATGACGCTGCCGCACAATCACTGGGTTCTGACCTTCGTCTGCGCCGACCTGCCCGGCATCGTGCACGCCGTGAGCGGCGCGGTGGTCGAATCGGGCGGCAACATCACCGAGAGCCAGCAGTTCTCGTCGGCCGACACCGGCCGTTTCTTCATGCGCCTCCAGGTGGAGTCGCAGTCGGGCCGCGAGGTGTTCGAAGCCGCGCTGGCGCCCGTGGTGGCGCGCTACGACATGGACTGGCAGCTCGACGTCGTGGGCCGCCCGCTCCGCACCCTCGTGCTCGTGTCGACGGCGGCGCACTGCCTGAACGACCTGCTCTTCCGCGAGCGCAACGGCCAGCTGCCCATCGACGTTCCGCTGGTGCTCTCCAACCACGGGTCGCTGCGCGAGCTGGCCGGGTTCTACGACGTGCCCTTCGAGTCGCTTCCCGTGACGGATGCCGCCTCCAAGGCCGCCTTCGAACAGCGCGTCATCGACGTGGTCGAGGAGCACGACATCGAACTCGTGGTGCTGGCGCGCTACATGCAGATCATCTCCCCCGAGCTCTGCGAGCGCCTCGCGGGCCGGCTCATCAACATCCATCACTCCTTCCTGCCCGGTTTCAAGGGCGCGAACCCCTACAAGCAGGCCCACGCCCGCGGCGTGAAGCTGATCGGTGCCACCGCGCACTTCGTGACGAGCGACCTCGACGAGGGCCCCATCATCGAGCAGAACGTGGTGCGCGTCGACCACACCCGCACGCCCGCCGAGCTCGTGGCCATCGGCCAGGACGAGGAGAGCCGCACGCTCACCACGGCGGTGAAGTGGTTCGCCGAAGACCGCGTGCTGCAGGACGGCGCCCGCACCATCATCTTCCGCTGATCGATCCCCTGTCCGGCACCGGGTCACCGGGTACTCTCTGACCATGTGCACTCGGATCTTCTGGAACGACAATGCGGTCGCCAAGACCGTCAGCCGCTGCATGGACTGGTCGGTGAGCGACGAGCCCGACCTATGGTTCACCCCGCGTGGCCTGAGCCGCTCGGGCAATGCCGGCGCCGACTCGTTCGAGTGGGTGTCGCAGCACTCGAGCGTCTCGGTCAGCATGTGGGGCCTCGGCACGGTCGACGGACTCAACGAGAAGGGCCTCGCCGCTCACGCCCTGTACCTGAACGTCGAAGACGTGCAGTACCCGGCACCGGATGACCGACCCGCGGTGTCGATCGCGCTGTGGGTGCAGTACTTCCTCGACAACTTCGCCACCGTCGCGGAGGCGGTCGACGGGGTCGATCGGGTGCGCCTCTTCTCGCAGGAGATGCGGGGCCAGCAGATGGGCGTGCACATCGCGCTGGAGGATGCATCCGGCGACTCGGCCATCATCGAGCCGATCGATGGACGGCTGGTCGTGCACCACGGACCCGAGTTCACCGTGATGGCGAACTCCCCCTCGCTCGACAAGCAGCTCGAGAACCTCCGCAACTACCGTCCGTTCGGCGGTGAGCTGCCGCCACCCGGTGACATCACGAGCCAGGACCGGTTCGTGCGCGCCTCGTATTTCTTGCACTATCTTCCGGAGCCCGAGAACGAGCAACAGGCGGTCGCGGGTGTGTTCCAGCTCATCGCCAACGTCTCGGTGCCCTATGGCGCGCCCTACTCCGACGGCGGCGTCTACCCCACCTGGTGGCAGTCAGGTGCCGATCTCACGAACGGCGTCTACTACTTCGGGTCCACCCGTAGCCCCAGCATCTTCTGGGTGACGCTCGCCGATCTCGCCGACGGCACCGAGGTGCTGCGCCTCGACCCGCGCGACGAGTCGCTCGTGGGAGATGCATCCGCCCGTCTCACCCCGGCCGCACTGGCGTTCTAGGCAGGGCGCCCGGGTTCTCGCGCCATCAGCCAGCCGGCGACGGCATCGAGACGCCTCCAGCTGTCGGCGTCGGCGAGATCGAGCGGCTCATCGAGGTAGGCGGTCGCGCCGTCGCCCTGCTCGCGATACCGGAATCCGATCGGTGCCGACGCAAACCCCGCTGCGGCCGCCGGCAGCGAACCGAGGTGCGCTTCGCTGATCGAGAGTTCGGCGGGTGCCGACCCCTGCTCGACCCCGGCATCACCGCGAACCCCGAGCTGCAGGAAGACGCGCTCCACGGTCTTCGCCGCACCCCCGGCCGTCGTCTCGGAGATCAGCACCGTTCCCATCTCGAATGCGTCTCCGTGAGGGCCTCGGCCGCGCACCATCAGGCGCAGTGGGGCGACATCGGCGTCGAAGCCGATCGCGAGGCCGTTGCGTTCGGCCAGGTGCTCGAGTCGCAGGCGCCGGCGCAGGGTGCGTGCCTTCGACCGCCTCGTGAGAAACCACGCCACCACGAACAGCACGGCGATGCCGATCACGAACCATGGCACCAGGTCGAGGTCGCCGCCTGTGACATAGAACGCCAGGAAGACCACGAGGGCGCAGGTGCCGAGGAAGCCGAGCACGGTGGCCCACACCCGCCGCAGACTCAGGGGAGCGTTCCGCGATCGTCGCGCGCGCACCTCTCGGGCGTCGATCTTCTCCTCGAGCGCGCCGAGGTCCATCCACTCGAACATGAGCCTCCCTCATCCGTACGACGAGGATAGCTCATCCGGTCAGAGGATGACGGGATCCCAGATCGGCTTCTGGGCGAAGGCGTCGCGGTAGTACTCGAGTTCGGTGAGCATGCTCGCGGCCTCCTCGTCGACCACCACGGTGGCTCTCGGATGCAGTTGGATCGCGGATGCCGGCACGCTCGCCGAGAGCGGCCCCTCCACCGCGGCGGCCACCGCGTGCGCCTTGGCCGCCCCGAAGGCGAGCAGCACGAGCCGCTTCGCACGCAGGATGGTGCCGAGCCCCTGGGTGATCGAGTGCACCGGCACGTCGTCGATCGAGGCGAAGAAGCGCGCGTTGTCCTCGCGGGTCTGCCGTGTGAGTGTCTTGACCCGGGTGAGCGACGCGAACGAGGAGCCCGGCTCGTTGAAGCCGATGTGCCCGTCGGTGCCGATACCGAGGATCTGCAGGTCGATGCCGCCCGACGAGGTGATGGCCACCTCGTAGCGCTCCCCCGCGGTCTCGATGCCGAGCGTGCGGCCATCCGGAACATGCACGGCGGCGGGGTTCAGCTTCAGCGGCCCCACGACATCGCGCGCGATCACCGAGTGGTAGCTCTCCGGATGCGTCACGGGGATGCCGACGTACTCGTCGAGGGCGAAGCCGCGCACCGCCGAGAGGTCGAGTCCCGCCCGCACGCGCTCCGCGAGTGCGCGGTAGACGGGCAGGGGGGTGTCGCCGGTCGCGAGGCCGAGCACGGCATCCGGGCGCGTGCCCACCAGCCGCTCGATCGCCTCGGCCACGAGCGCGCCGGCCGCCTTGCGGCTGCCGACCACGATCACTTCAGCCACTCGGCCATCCTCTCGTCGTCGCGCCGGCCATCCAGCGCGTTGTCGTCCGGGCCACCGGCGTCGTGCTGGTCGTCGGCATCTGCGCCGGCCTCTGCGCCGGCTGAGGCCCGGGGTGCGCCGACCAGTGCAGCGCCCACCGCCGCGGCGGGGAAGCCTGCCGGAACCAGCCGCACACGGCCGTCGAGGCCGAGCGACGCCAGGAACGACGACTCCTCCGCCCAGGATGTCAGAACCCGCCGCACCTCGTCGAGCAACCAGTCTCCGAGGTTGCTGAGTCCTCCGCCGATCATCACGAGCTCGACATCGACGGTCAGCACGAGAACACGCACCGCGGCAGCGACGTTGTCGACGAGGAGCGAACGGATGGCGATCGCCGTCTCGTCGCCCGAGGCCGCGGCCGCCAGCAGCGAGCGCGCCGGGATCGGATCGTCGCTGCCCCACTGCCGCGCGATCGCCGACCCGGAGGCCACGGTCTCGAGGCAGCCCCGTTGGCCGCACGGGCACAGCACGCCGTTGGGGTCGACCGGGATGTGCCCGATCTCGCCCGCCGCACCGCGCGAGCCGCGCCAGAGCGCTCCGTCGATCACGAGACCGGCGGCGAGACCGGTACCGAGGTTGAGGTAGGCCATCGACGGCACGAGACCGCCGACCGCGCCCGTGGGAGGCACCATCAGGTGGTAGGCGCCGAGTGCCGCCGCTTTGACATCGTTCTCGACCTTGACCTCACGCCCGAGCAGAGCGGTGAGCCGCGGGCCGAAGTCGAGCTCGTCGAAGCCGAGGTTCACCGCGTGCGACACGCCCCCGGTCGCCACGTCGACCTGACCGGGGATGCCGACCCCGATCGACTCGAACTCGAGCGGGCTGAGACCGGTGGCCTCGGCGATGCGCGCGACGCCGTCGAGCGCGGTGGCGATCACGGCGTCGGCGCCGAAGCCCGTGGCGAGGCGCACGCGTTCGACGATCACACCGCGCGCGTCGACGGCCACGGCATCCGTCTTGGTGCCGCCGATGTCGAGACCGAGCCTCATGCCCGCACCCCCTCGGTCTCGAGCAGCTGGGCGAGCGCCTCGCCGAGCAGAGCGGATGCCCCGAACGTCGCGATCTGGGCGTAGCTCGGGTCGTCTCCCGGCCAGCCCATGTCGACCGTCACGACACGCTCATGCCGCGCACGAAGGGAGTCGATGAGCCGAACGACCTCCGCCCGTCGCTGGTTGTCCTTTCCGACCACGAGAACAGATGCCGCTTCGGGAATATCTCCGATCGGCGACGCCCAGTCCGCTTCCGTGACCGCGACGATCGGCAGCTCCGGCCCACGGGCGCCGAACGCGGCGAACGGCCCCCACGGCACCTCCCCCACGGCGATGTTCGCCACCGTGTCGACGCGCACGACGACCCAGCCGGGGCCGGCGAGGTCGACGGACGGATCGATGCGGAAGATCGAAGCGAGTGCGGAGGCGTCGAGCGACGAGTGGTGCGGAGCCGAATGAGACGCGGTGGGAGCCGCCGTGACCGTCTCCTTCAGCACGCGCACGAGCCGGCGCAGCCGCTCGTCTGCGTCGGCCAACCGTTCCACCGGGAGCGATCCATCGCCGAGCGCCTCGGCCACAGCGGCCACGATCTGCTCCAGCTGGGCTTCGGTGTTCTTCGTGCCGATGCAGAGCAGGTCGCACCCGGCGGCGAGCGCCCGCACGGCGGCGGCCGGGATGCCGATCTCGCCGCTCGCACCCACCATGTCGAGGGCATCGCTCACGACGACTCCGCTGAACCCGAGTTCCCCACGGAGGATGCCGCCCAGGATGCGGGCCGAGAAGGTGGCGGGGTTCTCGGCGTCCACCTGCGGAAGCAAGATGTGGCTGGTCATCACGGTGAGCGCCCCGGCCTCGATGGCCGCCGCGAAAGGCCGCAGCTCGCGCTCATGCAGCGTCTCGAGCGACACATCGACCGTGGGCAGCGAGAGGTGCGAGTCCTGCGCGGTGTCGCCGTGGCCCGGGAAGTGCTTGATGCTCGCCGCCACTCCCTCCGCCTGCAGCCCGTCGACCCAGGCCGCGCCGTGGCGCGCGACGAGGTCGGCCGAGGTGCCGAAGCTGCGGATGCCGATGACCGGGTTCCGGGGATCGGAGTTGATGTCGACATCCGGTGCGAAGTCGAGGTTCACGCCCACGGCGCGCAGTTCGGCGCCCACGGCGCGCCCGACGGCCCGCGTGGCCTCGCGATCGTCGAGGCGCCCGAGCACGGCATTGCCCGGATAGGGCGCTCCGCGGTCGTAGTAGAGGCGCGTGACGTCGCCGCCCTCCTCGTCGATGGCGATGAGGGCATCCGGGTTCGCGGCCCGGATCGCGTCGGTGAGGGCGCGCACCTGCTCGGGCGACACGATGTTCTCGCCGAAGAGGCACACCCCACCGAGGCCGTCGCGGAGCATCCGCTTCACCCAGTCGGGCAGCTCGGTGCCGACGAATCCGGGCAGGAGGGTGCGGAGAACCTGCTGCCGGCTCGAGGTCGAGGGCCCGCTCATCCCTTCACCGCCCCGCTGACGAGCCCGGAGGTCATACGGCCCTGCACGATCAGGAAGAACACGATCACGGGGATGGCCATGAGGGTCGATCCCGCCATGATGGCCGCCCAGTTCGTGGTGCCGGTGACCTGCTGGAAGGTGCGCAGCCACACGGGCAGCGTCATCATCTCGGGTCGGGAGTTCACCACGAGGGCGAGCAGGAACTCGTTCCAGGCCTGGATGAACCCGAACACTCCCGTGGCGACCAGCCCGGGAGCGAGCAGAGGGAACGTGATGCGCCAGAACGCGCCGGTGCGCGAGCAGCCGTCGATCATGGCCGACTCCTCGAGCTCGACGGGCACGCCGTTCACGAAGCCGCGGAGCGTCCAGATGGTGAAGGGCAGAACCGTGGCCACGTACACGAGGGTGAGCCCCCCGATGGTGTTGAGCAGGCCCCAGCCGTCGAGCACCCGGTAGGTGGAGACGATCATGGCCTCGGCCGGGATCATCTGGATGATGAGGATGGCGAAGATGAAGGTCTTGCGACTCTTGAAGCGGTAGCGCGTGACCGCGAGCGAGGCCAGGAACGCGAACACCAGAGCGATGATCACGGTCGACACGGTGACCATGAGCGAGTTGCCCAGCGCAGGCAGGAAGGGTGCGCGCCCCGGGTCGAAGATCACGGTCTCGTAGTTCGCCATCGTGAGGTTCTGCGGCACGAAGTTCGGCACCGCGCCACGGATCTCGTTGTTCGGCTGCAGCGAGGTGTTCACCATCCAGTAGACGGGGAAGACCGAGAACAGGAAGACGATGATCGAGAGCGCGCCGAGCACGATGGCCGTGGTGCGCTTCTTCGCCGACAGGCGGCGGTGCGGGGTGCGGGTGGTGGCCGGAGCGGTTGTCACAGCGGCGCTCATTCTTCCTCCTCCTTGAGGCTGCGGCGCACGTAGAAGATCGAGATGCCCACCATAAGGATCACCATGATCACGGCAATCGCGCCGCCCGTGCCGTAGTCGCCCTTGCCGAGCGAGGTCTGATAGATGTACACGCCGAGCGTGGAGGTCTGCTCCTTGATGCCGCCGATGCCCTGCAGGGCGAAGATCTGCGTGAACACGCGCAGGTCCCAGATGACCTGGAGGATGATCACCACCACGAAGATGGAACGGAGATAGGGGAACACGATCAGGCGGAACCGCTGCCAGGCGCCCGCACCGTCGAGCTGCGCGGCTTCGAGCACCTCGTCAGGCACCTGGGTGAGGCCGGCGAAGATGGTGAAGGCCACGAAGGGAACCGCTCCCCAGGTGACGATGATAGTGGCCACCACGAAGAACGAGAACGGATCGATGAGCCAGGAGTGGTTCGTGAAGTCCTGCCCGCTCACGGCCTCGAGCAGGTAGTTGACTACGCCGTACTGGGTGTCGAACATCCAGCCCCACACGATGGTGGCGGTGAGCGCGGGCATGGCCCAGGCGAGCAGCAGGCCCACCGAGACGAGCACCTTGAAGACCTTGTTCACCCGATTCATCAGCAGCGCCACGAGGGTGCCCAGCACCATCGCCGTCACCACGTTGGCGAGGCAGAACAGGATGCTGCGGCCGAGCACCGCCCAGAACTGCGGGTCGCTCAGAACCCGGGTGTAGTTGTCGAAGCCCACGAAGGGTGCGGGGGCGCCGAACACCTGCGCCCGGCCGAACTCCTGGAACGACATCACGAACAGCTGGATGAGCGGCCACCCGATCACGACGGCCAGGATGACGAGGGCCGGCAGGAGCAGAACCCCCGGCGTGAACCGGCCTGGCTTGGCCCGAGAGGGGCCGCGTTTCTTCTTGTTCTTCGGCGTGAGCGGAAGCTCTTGAACGCCTCCGGATTCATGCTCCCGGACCAGCATCACAGACGAGGTCATCCGTGGTCCTCCTACTACGATTGCGGTGTGCCTTCACCTTCCTAGGGCGATGGGCATCTGGGCCCGACGGTGGCCGTGTTGGCGCACGGCCACCGTCGGGTTTTCACTCTGTCGAGCGGATCCTCCGCCTCCTCCTAGGAGTTGAGGATGCCGTCGATCTTCTCGTCGAGCGCCTTGGCGAGGCTCGTGACGTCGCCGCCCTCCCCGATCGACACGAAGAAGTCCTGCAGGGCGCCGGAGGCCTCGACATCGGCCCACTTCGGCGAGGCCGGGGTGAGCTTGGCGTTGGCGGCGGCCTCGGCGATGGCCTTGGCGACGTCATCCGTTCCGAGGGTCGAGGCGAGCGAGAGCTTGGCCGGCACGAGGCCCGCCTTGCCGAGGATCGTCTGGTAGTCGTCGCTCAGCATGATGGCGAGCGCCTTCTCGGCGAGATCGGGGTGAGCCGAGTTCGCCGACACCGCGATGTTGGAACCGCCGGCGAAGACGTGGGCCGCGCCGCCGTCAGCGCCGGGGAGGGCGTAGACACCGAGGTTCGACTCCTGGTCGGGGCATCCGGGGGCCTTCGAATCGAGGGGGGCGAGGATGGAGCCCTTCACCCAGCTCGGAGCGGAGAGGTTCGCCACGGTTCCCTCGCAGAACGGAACCTGCGGGTCGGTCTCATTGCCGTCCTTCGGTGCGACGGAGGCTTTGGTCATGACCTCCTGCACCTGCTCGAGGCCCTTGATCGACTCGGGGCTCGAGAACGACGAGGTCCAGGTGTCCCCGTCCTGGGTGGCGATCTCGCCGCCCGCCTCCCAGATGTAGGGCAGGGCGTT
Organism: Herbiconiux sp.; assembly: GCF_004297105.1. GTDB lineage: Bacteria > Actinomycetota > Actinomycetes > Actinomycetales > Microbacteriaceae > Herbiconiux. The sequence continues at coordinate 89,606 of NZ_SCVE01000014.1, read as the reverse complement.
GTACCAGTCCTGGCCGGGGAAGTAGATGCCCGAGACGCCGGGGTTGGCGGCGGCGAGCGCGACACCGTTCGACACGTACTCGTCGAGCGTGGTGGGCACCGTCAGTCCGGCGTTCGCGAGCAGGTCCTTCTTGTAGAACACCAGGCGGGCGCCGGAGTAGTAGGGGGCGGCGAAGAACTTTCCGTCATACGATCCGGCCTCGACGAAGCCGGGCAGCAGGTCGCTGCCGCCGAGCGAGTCGTACTGGTCGCTCAGGTCGAGGAACGCACCGGCCGACGTGAAGGCGGCGGCCTGGGTGTTGCCCACCTCGACCACGTCGGGGCTGTCGGAGCCCGAGAGGTTCGTGGTGAGCTTGTCGACGAGGCCCGTCCACGACTGCTCCTCGATGGTGAGCGTCGAACCGGGGTTCTCGCTCTCGAACGTGGTCTTCAGGTAGTCGCGCGCATCCTGCGGGGTGTCGGTGCCGTTCAGCCAGACGCGGATGTCGCCGGTGGAGCTCGCGGCGGAATCGCCGCCCGACGTGGTGCCACCGGCGCATCCGGCGAGCGCGAGCGCTGCCGTGAGGCCGAGGGCGGTGACAGCGAGTGTCGTCTTCCTCATTGTGTTCAACCTTTCCTAGGGCGATGGGTACTGCGGGTTACTGCTGTGATGCGAGGGTTCCGTCAGGAGACCCCGAGCTGGCCGGAGAGGACCATGACGGCCGCGCCGCGCAAGACGATGTCGTGCCCGAGCGTGGTCATCCGAAGCGAAAGAGAGCCGTGGAACTCGGCCATCGTCCGGTTTCGGAGCGTCTCGACGGTGGCGGCCATGAGGGGCCCGTCGAGAAGTTCGGTGGGGCCGCTCAGGATGATCTCACTGAGATCGAGCGCGCCCACGATGGGGGCCAGGGCGATGCCCAGCCGTTCGCCGGCCTCGCGGAGGGCGACTGCGCGGTCGGCCGCATCCGCTCCCTCCAGCCGGGTGATGAGATTCGGGATGCTGAGCCACGTCTCGAGGCAGCCGCGCTTACCGCAGGCGCACACCGCTCCTCCGTCGGTGCCCACCACGACGTGGCCGATCTCGCCGGCGGCGAAACGGCTACCGTAGAGCGGGGTGCCGCCAAGCAGCAGGCCCGCGCCGACACCGTGGCCGATGGTGATGAGCATCGCGTCGCTGTCGGCGCCCCCGAAGCTGTGTTCGGCGAGCACCGCGGCATTGGCGTCGTTGGCCACGAGCACCGGCACGCCGAAGCGCTCGTTCAGGATGCTCTGCAGCGGCATCCCGTTCCAGCCGAGGTTCGGCGCCGAGAGCACGACCCCGCCCAGGTCGACCACACCCGGTGATCCCACGCCGATGCCGAGCACGGGGGCGGTGGCCTGCTCGACGAGCTGCCGGGTGAGGGCGACGACCTTCTCCACCGCATCATCGCCGGTGCTGCCGGCGAGCTCCACCTCGGCGCGGGCGCTGATGGCGCCGTCGAGATCGAGGAGGGCTCCCGAGAAGGTGGAGTGCTCGGAGAGGTCGAGGCCCACGATCACGAAGGCGCTTCGGTCGAGATCGAGCAGGGTGGCGGGCTTGCCGGGGCGGGTCTCCTCGCGCTGACCGAGCTCCTTGATGAGGCCGTCGGAGATGAGTTCGGCCACCAGGGCGCTCACGGTGACGCGGGTGAGACCGGTCTCGCGGGCGATGTCGGCGCGGCTGCGCACACCCTCGCGGTAGAGGGTCTGCAGAACGAGCGAGCGGTTGTGGCCTCGGGCGTGCTCGGGGAGCACCTTGGAGCTCGGTCTCAAGGCTTTTCCGTGTGCGAAGCCCTGAACCGGATACGGCTGTGCCGTGTCGGTGCGGGAAGAGCTTCGCTGCACTTCCGATGCAGTCATGTTTGTTAGTAAAGCGTACGAACAATCACCGTGCAAGAGTTCGTGACGACTTTGTGCGCATCCTTTACAAACCCGTAACACGCGACCCGCGTGATGAGCGGCGGGCTCGCGGGGGTTGGGCTCGGCCGCAACGGCCGGCTCCGCCGACGGTGCGCCACTGGCCTAACATGGACTTCGTGCAGGAACAGACCGCGGCGACACGAATCAGCTTCAACGACGTGCTGAGGTTCGTGCTCGAGCTGTTCACCTTCTTCACCCTCGGGTGGTGGGGCTTCACGGCGTGGCCTTTCCCGTGGAACATCGCGTTCGGCATAGCCACCCCCCTCTTCGCCATCGTGGTGTGGGGCCTCTTCCGCTCGCCCCGGGCCGTGTTCCACATCGACGCCTTCGGAAAGGCGCTCGTGGAGATCGTGGTGATGGGCTCGGCCGCACTCGCCTGGCTCATGCTCGGCCAGCCGATCATCGCCGCCGTGTTCGGAGTCGTGGCCGTCATCTCGGGTGTGATCTCGGGGCGCAAAGAGTTCCAGTGATGCTCCTCCTCCACGGAGCCCGCAAACTCGACGCCGACGGTATCGTCGACGACTTCTGGATGCTCGCCGAGGGCACCCGTATCACTGCGGTGGGCACCGGCACCGGCTGGCGACACCACGTGCAGGGCGAACGACGGATGTTCGAGGAGACGACGGATGCGGCATCCGTCGTTCCGCCGACAGATCGCGATTCTCCGTCGACTCCGCCGACCATCGAGGTGGTGGATGCCGCCGGAGGCTGGCTGACGCCCGGGTTCATCGATCTGCACGGGCACGGGGGCGGCGGGTTCGCCTTCGACGACGGCGCCGACGCCATCCGCTCGGCCCTCGCCGAGCACCGCGCCCACGGAACCACCCGCTCGGTGATCTCGCTCGTGGCGAATCCGCCGCACGTTCTGGCAGCGAGCCTCGACGCCATCGCGCGCCTGGCCGCCGACGACCCCACGGTGCTCGGCGCCCACCTCGAGGGCCCCTTTCTCGCGCCCTCACGGAAGGGCGCCCACAACCCCGACTTCCTGGGCGTGCCCACCCGCCACGTGCTGAAGCAGCTGCTCGAAGCATCCGAGGGCCGCCTCGTGCAGGTCACGATCGCCCCCGAACTCCCGGGTGCCCTCGAGGCGATCGACACGTTCGTGGCCTCGGGCGTCGTCGTGGCCGTAGGCCACACGGATGCCTCCCTCGAGGTGACCCGCGAGGCCTTCGCCCGGGGAGCCACTCTCCTCACCCATGCCTTCAACGCGATGCCGGGCATCCACCACCGCGACCCGGGGCCGATCGTGGCCGCCATCGACGACGACCGCGTGACCCTCGAGCTCATCGCGGACGGCGTGCACGTGCACCCGGCCACCCTCGAGGCCGCCTTTCGAGCCGCGCCCGGCCGCATCGCCCTCATCACCGACGCCATGGCCGCCGCCGGCGCCCCCGACGGCCCCTACCGCCTCGGCACCCTCGACGTCGAGGTCGCAGACGGCCGAGCGCTCCTGGCCGGCACCGACACCATCGCCGGCTCCACCCTCACCCAGGACGCCGCCCTCCGCACGTCGATCGCCGCAGGCGTCGACCCGGTGTCCGCGGTAACAGCCCTCACGTCCACCCCGGCCCGCGTACTGGGCCGCTCCCACGACCTGGGCCGCCTCTCCCCGGGCTACCTGGCAGACGCAGTCCTCCTCAGCCAGACTTACGAAGCGCAGCGAGTGATCGCCGAAGGTCGCACCCTCCCTTGAGCGCAGCGAAGCGGGGCCGGGACATCGTGCTCACGCCGCCTTTCAGCTCCGCTGAACCCTGAGGCGTGAGTGCGATATCCCGGCCCCGCTTCGCGACCAGACCAAAGAGACCTAGGCCGACATGCGCGCCTTGAGGTTCTCATCGAGAGTCGCGAGGAACTCCTCGGTGGTCTGGTACGGCTGGTCGGGGCTCACGAGGAGCGCCAGGTCTTTCGTCATCTTGCCCGACTCGACCGTCTTGATCACGACGTCTTCCAGCGTGAGCGAGAAGTCGATCAGCTCCTGATTGCCGTCGAGCACGCCGCGGTGGGCGAGCCCCCGTGTCCACGCGTAGATCGACGCGATCGGGTTGGTCGACGTGGGCTTGCCGGCCTGGTGCTGACGGTAGTGCCGGGTGACGGTGCCGTGGGCGGCCTCCGCCTCGACGACCTTGCCATCCGGGGTGGCGAGAACCGACGTCATGAGGCCGAGCGAGCCGAAGCCCTGGGCCACGGTGTCGCTCTGCACGTCGCCGTCGTAGTTCTTGCAGGCCCAGACGTAGCCTCCCTCCCACTTCATGGCCGACGCGACCATGTCGTCGATGAGGCGGTGCTCGTAGGTGAGGCCCGCGGCGTCGAACTTCTCCTTGAACTCGGTCTCGAAGATCTCCTGGAAGATGTCTTTGAACCGGCCGTCGTAGGCCTTCAGGATGGTGTTCTTCGTGGAGAGGTACACCGGGTAGTTGCGGGTGAGGCCGTAGTTGAGCGAGGCGCGGGCGAAGTCGCGGATCGAGGCATCCTGGTTGTACTGCACCTGCGCGATGCCGTCATCCGGAGCGTCGTAGACGTCGAACTTGAGCGGCTCGGAACCGTCTTCGGGGGTGAACTGGACGGTGAGCTTGCCCTTGCCCTTGAACACGAAGTCGGTGGCGCGGTACTGGTCGCCGAAGGCGTGACGGCCGATGATGATCGGCTTGTTCCAGCCGGGAACGAGACGCGGGATGTTCGAGATGATGATGGGCTCACGGAAGATGACGCCGCCGAGGATGTTGCGGATGGTGCCGTTCGGCGACTTCCACATCTTCTTCAGGCCGAACTCCTCCACACGCGCCTCATCGGGCGTGATGGTGGCGCACTTGACGCCGACGCCGTGCTTCTGGATGGCGTGGGCCGCGTCGATCGTGACCTGGTCGTCGGTGGCGTCGCGGTGTTCGATGCCGAGGTCGTAGTACTCGAGGTTCACATCGAGATACGGGTGGATAAGCGTGTCTTTGATGGCCTGCCAGATGATGCGAGTCATCTCGTCGCCGTCGAGTTCGACGACCGTGCCTTCAACCTTGATCTTGGACAATTCAGCTCCTCAACAGCCGCCGGAAATGGGCCGTCCACCAGTTTACCCGCTTTCCCAAGTATCTCGACATCGAGATACTTTCCCGCACTCACGGCACACTCGCTGGCGCGCCCCTTGCGCAGCCGTTACCCTGAGTCCATGGGTGAACTGAGGCTCGAAGAGTTGTCCGCATCGAACATCGTCGCGGCGAACACGCTCTCGCTGAAGCCCGGGCAGGAGCAGTTCGTCGCTCCCGTCTCGCACTCCATCGCCGAGGCCTACGTGAACCCGGTCACGGCCTGGCCCCGGGTGGTGCTCGAAGACGACGAGGTGGTCGGCTTCATCATGGGCAACTTCGATCCGGATGCGCACGAGGTCGAGTTCCGCAGCTGCATCTGGCGCATCAACGTGGCCGCCACCGCGCAGGGCCACGGCGTGGGTCGCTTCGCGGTACTCGCCCTCGCCGATGAGGCGCGCTCGCGGGGATTCGGCCACATCACGGTGATCTTCGAGCCCGGCGAGGTCGGGCCCGAGGCGTTCTTCGCCAAGCTCGGATTCGAGAACACGGGCGAGACGCCGTACGGCGAGACGGTCGCCGCTCTGCCGCTGTGACCGCGGGGCGCGAGCCCGGCGCATCCGATGACCAGCCGTCGTTCGTCGACGACGTGCTCGACGTGGTCGACTCCATCCCACCGGGCATGGTGCTGAGCTACGGCGACGTCGCAGCCCTGCTCGGCACCCGCGCCGCGCGAGCGGTCGGCAGCATCATGCGCCGCTACGGTCACGCGCATCCGTGGTGGCGGGTGGTGCGCGCCGGAGGCCTGCCGCCCATCGGCCACGAGGCCTCCGCCCGGGCGCACTACGATACCGAGGGCACCCCGCTCCGAGCGATCTCGCGGGAACCGGGCTATGCAGTCAGCTACGCTGTAGCTCGGTGGCAGCCGGCGAACCCGGGCGCCCATGATGAGAGGACCGACCACAGCCGATGAAACGACGCGCACTTCTCGCCGGGATCGCGGCGACAGCACTCGTCGCCTCACTCTCCGGTTGCACCCTCGCCAGCGCGCTCACGCCGCCCGTCGAATCGCAGCTCTACGCCACGAAGGCCGATGCATCGGGGCCGAACGCCACGATCTCAATCCCATCGTTCGTGCCCGATGACGCCGTGATGATCCGCATCAAGCAGAACGCAGAGACCGGTGATGCCATCCTGAAGTGGGATGACCCGGCCCCCGAAGACATGGGTGCTGCCTGCGATCCGCCCGCCACTGACGTCACAGCTCCCTTGGATGACACATGGTGGCCACAGCAAATCAGCCCTGACAGTGTTGCCTGCATAGACAACTGGCACGTATCGCGGATTGGCTCGAGCTTCTTCGCTTGGGAATACGGCTCTCCGGCCGCTTAGACCAGGGATTCGCGCCAGGAGGCGTGCAGCTGGGCGAATCGCCCCTCTCCCGAGATGAGATCGGCCGGCGTTCCGTCTTCGACGATGCGACCGCGTTCCATCACGAGCACGCGATCGGCGATCGACACGGTCGACAGCCGGTGCGCGATGATGATCGCCGTGCGGTCGGCGAGCAGGGTCTGCAGAGCATCCTGCACCAGGCGTTCGCTCGGGATGTCGAGCGAGGCGGTCGCCTCGTCGAGGATGAGCACCGCCGGGTCGGCCAGGAACGCCCGGGCGAACGAGATCAACTGACGCTGACCCGCCGACACTCGGCCGCCGCGCTTGTTCACGTCGGTCTCGTAACCGTTCGGAAGACCGCGGATGAAGGTGTCGGCCCCCACGGCGACGGCCGCCGCGACGATCTCCTCTCGGGTGGCATCCGGTTTGCCGATGGCGATGTTGTCGGCCACGGTACCCGAGAACAGGTAGGCCTCCTGGGTGACCATCACGATGGCGCGCCGCAGGTCTTTCGGGTGCAGGTCACGCAGATCGATGCCGTCGAGGGTGACCCGCCCCTCAGTGGGGTCGTAGAACCGCGAGATCAGCTTGGCGAGCGTCGACTTGCCGGCACCTGTCGAGCCCACGAGCGCGATGGTCTGCCCCGCCGGCACGGCGAGGTCGAACGCGGGCAGGATGGGTCGATCTGCCTTGTAGCCGAAGGCGACGTCATCGAACGACACGGCACCCTTCGACGTCCACAGGTCGACCGGCTGCTCGGGGTCGGGCACGCTCGGCTGCTCCTCGAGTACGCCGGAGATCTTCTCCAGGGCCGCCGTGGCGCTCTGGTATCCGTTGTAGAACATCGCCATGTCTTCCATGGGATCGAAGAACCGTCGCGTGTAGAGCACGGCGGCGAGCAGCACACCCACCTCGATGCCGCCGCCGATCACCCGGAACCCGCCCACGAGCAGCACCACGGCCACGGCGACGTTTCCGATCAGCACGAGCCCGGGATCGTAGATGCCGAAGAGCTTGATGACGCGGGCGTTCGTCTGACGGTAGTCCTCCACGAGGCCGCCGAACTCGACCTCGTTGCGCTTCTCCTTGCGGAACGCCTTCACCGCCCGGATGCCCGTCATGGTCTCGACGAAGTGCACGATGAGGTGGGCGGAGGCGACCCGGGTGCGGCGGAAGAGCCGCTGCGAGCGCACCTGGAACCAGCGCGTGAGCACCGCGAGCGGCACGAGCGCGGCCAGCAGGATGAAACCCGACTCGGCATCGAGGAGGAACAGCGCCACCGCGGTGAACACCATGTAGAGCACGCCCTGCACCAACTGGTTGATGCCCGAGTCGAGCAGCTCGCGGATGGCGTCGAGGTCGCTGGTCTGCCGCGAGATGATGCGACCCGACGTGTAGCTCTCGTGGAACTCGAGACTCAGTCGCTGGGTGTGCAGGAACACGCGCCGGCGCAGGTCGAACAGGATCGCCTGGCTGATCTGCGCCGAGAGCACGGTGAACCAGGCGATGAGTACCGCCCCGAGCACGCCGGCCAGAAGATAGGCCACCCCGGCGAGCGCCACCGGCATCCAGTTCTGCTGCAGCAGGGCGGGCAGGCCCGAGTCGATGCCGTAGGCGATGATCGCGGGACCGGCCACCTGGGAAGCCGTGCTGATGACCACGGCGATCATGCTGACGATGAGCCGGCCGCGCATCGGCCGCACCAAGGAGCCCAGCAGGCGCAGCGAACGATCGCGGATCTGCTTGCTCTCGGCGGTCGACAGATCGTCGCGCTCTTCGCCCTCGACTCCGGTCACGGATGCATCGCTCATGTCGTCACCTCCTGGTTCTGTTCGTCGTTCTGCTGTTCGTCTGCTTCGAGGCTCGAGATCACGAAGCGGTAGTGCTCGCTGGTGGCGAGCAGCTCGGAATGGGTACCCACGGCGGTGACCCGCCCGTCTTGCAGCAGCGCGACGCGGTCGGCGAGCGCCACCGTGGAGGGCCGGTGCGCCACGATGAGGGCCGTGGTGGTGGCGAGCACCCGCCGCAACGCCGCTTCGACCAGGGCCTCGGTGTCGACATCCAGGGCCGACAACGGGTCGTCGAGCACCAGGATGCTCGGCCGGGCCGCGATGGCCCGAGCGAGTGCAAGGCGCTGACGCTGCCCTCCGGACAGGCTCAGCCCCTCCTCCCCCACCTTGGTGTCGAGCCCCTGGGGCAGGTCGTCGACGAAGGAGGCCTGCGCGATGTCGAGCGCCTCGCGCAGCTCGGCCTCACTCGCCTCCGGCCGGCCGAGCAGCACGTTCTCGCGCACCGTCTGGCTGAACAGCGTGGCCTCCTCGAACGCCATCGCGATGCGGGTTCGCAGGTCGTCACGACTGAGGTCGCGCACGTCGACGCCGTCGACCCGCACCGCTCCCCCGGTGACGTCGTAGATGCGGGTGGTGAGCGCGGTGAGCGTCGACTTGCCCGATCCTGTGAGCCCCACGAGGGCCATGGTCTCTCCGGGGCGCACCGTGAGGGTGACTCCGTCGATGAGGTCGGGGAACGACTCCGGCGCGTCCTGGTAGCGGAAGTGCACGTCGTCGAACGACAGCTCACCTCGCCCGCCCTCGATCACGGCCGGGCTCACGGGATCGGTGATGGTGTTCTCCGAGTCCATCACCTCGAAGAAGCGCAGCGTGGCCGTCTTCGCATCGAGGGTCATCGCGAGGAAGTAGCCCATCGACCAGATGGGGAACAGCAAGACGGTGCCGGTGGCGAAGAACGCCACGAGCTCGCCCACCGACGACTGACCGGTGGACGCCAGCCACACTCCGACCACGAGGCACACCCCGAACGCGAGGTCGGGGATGAGGGTGAGGTAGAGCCAGATGCCCGCGATGGCCTTGGCCTTCTCGATCTCCGTGCCGCGCAGTTGCTCTGCCTGGTTCTCGAAACGCTTCAGGGCGTACCGGCTCCGGCCGAAGGCCTTCAGCACCCGGATGCCGTGCACCGACTCCTCGACGCTCGTGGCGAGGTCTCCGGCCTGGTCTTGGCTGAGCCGCGCCACCCGTGAGTACCGCCGCTCAAAAGAGAAGCTGTAGGCGATGACCGGGATGGCGGCCAGCGCGAAGATCAGTCCGAGCACCCAGTTCAGCGTGAGCAGGATGACCAGGCCGCCGATGAGGGTCAGCACGTTCACCACGAGAAGCACCAGGCCGAACGACAGCCAGCGGCGGATGAGGTTCAGGTCGCTCACGGCGCGCGAGAGCAGCTGGCCGCTCGGCCAGCGGTCGTGGAAGGCCACCGGGAGGTCTTCGAGGTGCGCGTAGAGCGCATTGCGCATGCGTGCCTCGACGTGGGTGCCCGGCGTCAGCACGAGCGCGCGACGGGCACCGATGAGCACGGCCTCGAACACGCCGAGGGCCAGCACGATGCCGAAGGCGAGCCAGATCTGCCCGGCGTCGCCGTCGGTCAGCGGACCATCGACCATCCACTGCAGCACCTGCGGGATGGCGAGCGCCACGGCGCTCGCGGCGAGCGAGACCACCATGGCGGTGTAGATGCGCGGCAGCGCCTTCGCCGCGTAGGGCCGCAGTCGCAGCAGCACCGCCACCGTTCCGGCGGCATCCGACCCTGGTTTCTCTGACATGTTCCCGTTCCTCATCGCTCGCGGCGAGCTCGTGGCTCAACGCATCGCCGCGCGCGACGATTCCCGCGAAGGTGTGGTCGGGGATGCCGAGATGACCCTAGCTCGAGGGTGGCCGGCGGCGCGCAGCCTTACAGGCTAGCGGCAGGGCGGTGCTCAATGCAAGACGGATCAGGACGAGACGGAGCAGGTCACGACGAGATCAGCGCACCCGCACGGAGAGGCAGGTGACGCATCCCTCGAGCTTCTCGAACTCCGAGATGTCGACCGAGATCACGCGGTAGCCCAGGCCCTCGATGAGCCGCGCCGACTCCGGAGCGGATGCGGCCACGAGAACGGTGTCGTCGGCCAGCACGACCACGTGCGCGCCACTCGGCTCGGGCATCTCGAGGAATCGGTCGAAGATGAACGGGTCGTCCACGAGCGGCCGGTAGCCGATCACCGTGCCGTCGGGCAGCGCCGTGACGGTGCTCTTGAGATGCAGCGCCTTCGAGGTGGGCACCGCCACCACCGAGTAGCCGCGCGGCGCGAGGATCTTGCGCAGCTGACGGATGCCGTCGGAGTTCGTGCGCCCACCGCGCCCCACGTAGATGGTGGAGTCGATCTTCAGCACGTCGCCCCCATCGAGGGTGCCGGGCTTCTCGATGCGGGTGACCTCGAGGCCGAGCGCGGTGAGCGACTCCTCCACCTCGGGCAGCTCGTCCTCGCGGCTCTCCGCACCGGGGCTGCCCAGCACGGCGAGCGTGCCGAACATCACCACGGCGTCTTCGACGAACACCGAGTCGGCGAGATCATCGGCGACAGGCACCTCGACGGGCACCCAGCCCGCACCCGTGAGCGCGGCGACGTAGGTCTCCCACTGCTCCTTGGCGAGCTCGACATCGACCTCGGTGCGCTCGACATGGGTCACGATCCCCTCGGCGAGCGAGGCACCGGGCCGGCGCACGAGCACGTACTTCTTGCGCAGCACCTCCTGCTCCTCGGAGAGGGCGATGCGCCCGTGGATGCGACGGGCCACGGTGACGGATGCGACCACTGCGGCCAGAATGAAGATCAGGTTGTTGCCCACGAGCGTGCCGAAGAGCGGCGCGATCATGTCACCCAGGGCCACCCCTACCGAGAGCGCCCCGAGACCCGTTCCCACGAGGGTGGCGATCACGGCCGAGACGACTCCGGCGATGAGTGCCGTGTACCACCGGCGATAGGCACCCACGATGCCGAAGATGGCCGAGAACAGGAACAGCAGCAGGGTGGAGTTCAGGAAGTACTCGCTGTAGACCGTGAACACCTGGGCGTTCTGGGCATTGGCGATGAAGTACGCCAGGTCGGCGGTGACGAGCGCTATCACGGCGACGACCGCCGCCGCGACGACGGACGCGGTCACGGAGCGGAGCCGGAACGATGACATAGTGACGACCTTAGGTGATTCTGCCTGAACGATTCCGGCGAGCCGGTGGGGTGGCTGCTGAACGTCTGCCGGCCCCTGCTGGACCGGCTTCGGCTCAGTGGAAGAAGTGGCGCTCCCCGGTGAAGTACATGGTGACGCCGGCCTTCTGGGCTGCTTCGATGACCTCGGCGTCGCGCACCGATCCGCCGGGCTGCACGATGGCCTTCACCCCCGCCGCGATCAGGATTCCGGGGCCGTCGGCGAAGGGGAAGAAGGCGTCGGATGCCGCCACCGAGCCCTTGGCCCGATCGCCCGCTCGGGTGACCGCGAGCTCGCAGGAGTCCACCCGGTTCACCTGACCCATGCCGACGCCGACGGATGCTCCTCCCGAGGCGAGCAGGATCGCGTTCGACTTCACGGAGCGGCAGGCCTTCCACGCGAACTCGAGGTCACGGAAGGTGGCCTCGTCCGCGGCCTCGCCCGAGACCAGCGACCAGGTCGACGGATCGAGCGACGAGAAGCCGTCGGGCGTCTGGGCGAGGAAGCCGCCGCTGATCTGACGCAGCTCGACCGGTTCGCGCCGGTACCCTTCGGGCAGCGTGAGCAGGCGCAGGTTCTTCTTGGCCGAGAGCACCTCGAAGGCATCCGCGTCGAAGGCGGGGGCGATCAGCACCTCCGTGAAGATCTCCTTCACCGTCTCGGCCATGGCGAGGGTGACGGGCCTGTTGGCGGCGATGACGCCGCCGAACGCCGAGAGCGGATCGCAGGCGTGCGCCTTCGCGTGAGCGTTGGCGATGGCCTCGGGGGCCGACGGATCGGCCACGGCGATGCCGCACGGGTTGGCGTGCTTGATGATGGCCACCGCCGGCTCGGCGAAGTCGTAGGCCGCGCGCACGGCGGCATCGGCGTCGACGTAGTTGTTGTACGACATCTCCTTGCCGTGCAGCTGGATGGCCTGCGCGATTCCGTGGCCGTCTTCCGCCGCGTAGAGCGCCGCCTGCTGATGCGAGTTCTCGCCGTAGCGCAGGGTGCTGGCCCGGGCGACCGAGACGCCGAGCGTCGACGGGAACTCGGGGGCCGCATCCGCAACCGTCTCATCGAGCTGCGCGGCGAACCAGGCCGCCACGGCCGTGTCGTACGAGGCGGTGTGGGCGAACGCGTCGGCCGCGAGGCCCCGGCGGGTCTCGAGCGTGGTTCCGCCCGCATCCAGGGCCGAGACGATGTCGCCGTACCGCTCGGGCGACACCACGATCGCCACATTGGCGAAGTTCTTGGCCGAGGCGCGCACGAGGGCGGGGCCGCCGATGTCGATCTGCTCGATCACCGTGTCGGGAGCGGCGCCCGACGCCACCGTCTCGCGGAACGGGTAGAGGTTCACCACCACGAGGTCGAACGGGCGGATGCCGAGCTCCTCGAGCTGGTGCGTGTGCGAGTCGAGCCGCAGGTCGGCGAGGATGCCGGCGTGGACACCCGGGTGCAAGGTCTTCACCCGGCCATCGAGCGATTCGGGGAACCCGGTGACGGCCGACACCTCGGTGACGGTCACCCCCGCGTCCGCGATGGTCTTGGCCGTCGATCCGGTCGACACGATCTCGACGCCGGCGGCGGCGAGCGCCTGCACCAGCTCCACGAGCCCCGTCTTGTCGCTGACCGAGATCAGCGCCCGGCTGATCGCCACGTCGTCGCGGTGGGTGTAGAGGCTCGGGTCGTGCTGCGGACCGCTCATCGTGCTGCTGTCTCCTTGAGGTCGACGTCTCCGTTGGCGATGTCGAGCACGGCCTGCACGAGCAGGTCGCGTTCGACGGACTTGATGCGTTCGTGCAGATCGTGCTCGGTGTCGCCCGGCCGGACGGCGACCTCGCGCTGCACGATCACGGGGCCCGTGTCGACGCCGTCGTCGATCACGTGCACGGTCACCCCGGTGGTGGCCACGCCCGCGGCGAGCGCGTCGCGCACGGCGTGGGCACCCGGGAAGGCGGGAAGCAGAGCGGGGTGCGTGTTGATGAGGCGCGGACTGAGCGCGTGCACCACGTTCGGGGGCAGGATGCGCATGAACCCGGCGCACACCACGAGGTCGGGTGCCCAGCGCTCGATCTGGGCGAGCAGCTCGTCGCCCCATTCGGCGCGCGAGGCGAACGAGGTGGGCACCACGGTGAAGCTCGGGATGCCGAACTCCTCGGCGTGCGCGAGTCCGTCGGCGTCGTTGTCGGCACCCACGGCGATCACCCGGGCGGGATACTCGGCGTCACTGGCTGCTTCGAGGAGCGCCCGGAGATTGGAGCCTCCCCCGGAGATCAGAACCAGGAGGGAAAGCACCGTCACAGTGTATCCGCTGGCTCCCCGCTCCCGTGCCGGTCGCTCGGGCCTGAGGCTCCCGCCGCAGGGCCACGCGAGGTGGCGCCGGCGAGCAGCCCGAGCAGCACGGAGACGGTGAGCTCCACGAAGGCCCACAGCCACACGAGGCCCGCATCCGGACCTACGTCGGCAAGGCGCCCCGGCCCCGCCGCGCCGCCCGACCAGAGCGCCAGGAGGGCCAGGATGCTGGCGCCCACGACCCCGCAGCCGAGCGCGGTGGCGGCGAGCCGGATGCCGCGCCTGCCCCGCCCCCGGACGAGCGCGAGGTAGGCGGGCCGCAGGATGGCCGCCGTGAGGAAGCCGATCACCACCGGCACGAGAAGGCCTGCGAAGCCGAGCGCCGGAGTGCCCTGCGGCAGAGCGCCGAGCACCGGCAGTGACGGCACGAGCCCGAGCTGGGTGCCGAGCGGCGAGACGGCGGATCCGGTGCCCAGGGCGAAGCCGGGACCCACGAACCAGGAGGCGGTCCAGATGATGAGGTTCGGCAGCAGGGCGAGCTGCGCGAGGGTGAGCGAGATGCCGCCCATCAGTCCGGCCTGCAGGCTCTCGTAGAGGGCCACGATCGACGAGAAGTTGAACACCAGGATGAGCGCCATCGCGACGGCGCTCACGCCGACCACACCGGCCGCCGCGATCGCGCCGCCTCGGAAGACGAGGGCCACGAGGCCCCGATCACCGGGAGCCAGGCCGTTGGAGAGGGCCGACATTCGGGCTCGGATGCCCGACGAGGCGCCGAATTCGACGGGCGTCACCCGGCGGTTCGCCCAGGCATAGCCGATGGCCAGGCCGATCGCGTAGACGAAGGCGGGGAACACGGCGCTCTGGGCGAGCGACGGGAGGGCGCCGGCCGACCCGGCGCTCACGGCCACGAGCAGGCCGAGAACTCCGACACCCAGCACACCCACCACCGCACCGGTGACGGGATAGGGTGTGGCACCGAGGCGCCGGCCGGCACGCAGGCCGAGCAGCACGGTGATCACCGCGAACCCCAGCAGGGCGATGCCCACTTCGAACGGCACTCCCGCACCCTCGACGCCGAGGCGGAGAGCGAGGTCGGGGTCGACCGTCAGCAGGAGGTCGACCCCGTTGCCGAGCAGCCAGAGGTCGCCCGAGGCACGCCAGAAGTCGAGCCAGTCGACGGCCAGCCCGAACTGCGTGGCCCACAGGATGGTGAGCGGAACCAGCGGGATGCCGACACCGATGGCGACGACGATCACCGCGTCGAGGGCGGCGAGGAGAGCGGTGATTGGGCGATTCATGCGTGGCCGAGCCTACCTGCCGGTCGCGGACATCCGACGACGGCACGCTCGGCCCCGGACAAGCTCAGCGGTCACTCAGCGGGAGGGACCCGCTGGCGCCCGCGGCGGCGTCAGTGGAACACGGCTTTCAGCAGGATGACGGCGATGCCGAGCAGGGCCGTCGTCGCTCCCGCGGCAAGACAGGCGTACCAGCGGGCACCGCGTTCGGCGAAGGCGAGCACGCCGAGCGCGAAGAGGATGACCACGCCCACGGCGAGGGCGAGGTCGTAGCCGAGCGACTCCGAGATGATGCCCGCCGAACCCAGGGCGAGCGTGCCGACCGGGATGATGGCGGCGAGAAGCAGGCCCGCGGAGTGCCGCACGGCGTGGGCGAGCGCCTCGCCCAGAGGGATCTCGCGGCCGTTGCGCTTGCCGTGGTGGGCGACGGTGGTGGCGAAGACGTGGGCGATCCAGAACACGAAGCTGGTGACCGCCACCTTCACCATCAGGTCGAAGTCGTTCTCACCGTCTTCGATCAGCACGATGAGGGCACTCACGATGATGGTGCCGTAGATCGACTCGGGCGTCACGAGCTCGTGGCGCAGCCGCAGCCACAGGGGCGCCGGCGGGCTGGAGACGGATGCGGCTTCGTTCACGATGCAATTCTGTCAGACGGCACCGCACGCAGCAGGCCGTACCCGACGCCCCAGGGTGAGCGCGCTGCCGCGCAGCGACAGCACGCGAACATGTCGCCCGCGCCGCAGAGGCGGCGGCGCGGACTGTGGGGGCTGCGCGCAGCACAGCCCCCACAGCAGCTAGCCCAGCGCCGCGTAGACCTCGCGGAGAAGGGCAGCGGTCTCGCTCGGGGTCTTGCCGACGCGCACGCCGGCGGCCTCGAGTGCCTCCTTCTTCGCCTGGGCGGTTCCGGCCGAACCCGACACGATCGCACCGGCGTGACCCATGGTCTTGCCCTCGGGAGCGGTGAATCCGGCCACGTAGCCCACAACGGGCTTGGTGACGTTCGCCTTGATGAAGTCGGCCGCGCGCTCCTCGGCGTCGCCGCCGATCTCGCCGATCATCACGATGGCGTGGGTCTCGGGGTCGGCCTCGAACGCGGCGAGCGCATCGATGTGCGTGGTGCCGATGATGGGGTCGCCGCCGATGCCGATGGCGGTCGAGAAGCCGAGGTCGCGCAGCTCGTACATCATCTGGTAGGTCAGCGTGCCCGACTTCGACACGAGACCGATGTGGCCCTTGCCGGTGATGTTCGCGGGAGTGATGCCCACGAGCGCCTCACCCGGCGTGATGATGCCGGGGCAGTTCGGGCCGATGATTCGGGTCTTGTTGCCCTTGGCCTTGGCGTAGGCCCAGGCCTCGGCCGAGTCCTGCACGGGGATGCCCTCGGTGATCACCACGAGCAACGGGATCTCGGAATCGATGGCCTCGACGATGGCGTCTTTCGAGAACGCCGGGGGCACGAATGCGATCGACACGTCGGCGCCGGTGGCCTCGATGGCCTCCTTCACGGTGCCGAACACGGGCAGCTCGATGGCGTTGCCGTCTTTGTCGGTGTGGCTCACCGTGGTGCCCGCCTTGCGTGCGTTGACCCCGCCCACGACCTGGGTGCCGGCCTTCAGCATGAGAGCGGTGTGCTTGGTGCCCTCACCGCCCGTGATGCCCTGGACGATGACCTTGGAATCCTTGTTCAGAAAAATCGACATGTTCTCTCGTCCTTTGCTTACTTCGCCGCTGCGGCGAGCTCGGCGGCCTTGTCGGCGCCGTCGTCCATCGTCAGGGCCAGGGTCACGAGGGGGTGCGCGGCCTTCTCGAGGATGGCGCGGCCCTCCTCCACCTTGTTGCCGTCGAGGCGCACCACGAGCGGCTTGGTGGCGCTGTCGCCGAGCACCTCGAGGGCGCCGACGATGCCGTTCGCCACGGCGTCACAGGCGGTGATTCCGCCGAAGACGTTCACGAACACGCTCTTCACCTGCGGGTCGCCGAGAATCACGTCGAGGCCGTTGGCCATCACCTGGGCGGATGCTCCGCCGCCGATGTCGAGGAAGTTGGCGGGCTTCACGCCGTTGTGCTTCTCACCGGCGTAGGAGACCACATCCAGCGTCGACATCACGAGGCCGGCGCCGTTGCCGATCACGCCCACCTCGCCGTCGAGCTTCACGTAGTTGAGGTCGTTCTTCTTGGCCTTGGCCTCGAGCGGGTCGGCCGCCTCGGCGTCTTCGAGTGCCTCGTGGTTCGGGTGACGGAATCCGGCGTTCTCGTCGAGCGAGACCTTGCCGTCGAGGGCGATGATGTCGCCCTCCTCGGTGAGCACGAGCGGGTTGACCTCGACCAGGGTCGCGTCTTCGCCCTTGTAGACCTCCCAGAGCTTCACGAACACGGGTGCGACCTTGTCGACCAGCTCGGCGGGGAACTTCGCGTCGACGGCGATCTTCTTCGCGGTCTCGAGGTCGATTCCCGCGATGGGGTCGACCTCGATGCGGGCGAGAGCCTCCGGGCGCTCGACGGCGAGCTGCTCGATCTCCATGCCGCCCTCGTAGCTCGTGAGCGAGAGGTAGGAGCGGTTGGCGCGGTCGAGCAGCACGGAGAAGTAGAACTCCTCGGCGATGCGGGCGCCGCCGGCGACCATCACGCGCTTCACGATGTGGCCCTTGATGTCGAGACCCAGGATGGCCTTCGCGGCCTCCTCGGCGGCGGCGGGGTCTTTCGCGACCTTGACACCGCCGGCCTTCCCGCGGCCGCCCACCTTGACCTGGGCCTTCACCACGGTGACGCCGCCGAGCTTCTCGGCCGCGGCCCGAACCTCTTCAGGGGTATCGGCGATGATGCCGGGGAGCACGGGCACGCCGTAGCTCTCGAAGAGGTCTCGGGCTTGATACTCGAATAGATCCACGCTGGTCTTCCAATCCGCTTTTCGTTTCGTGCCTGCAGGGGTTTCGCAGGGCATGACTGACGGCGCGACAAAAGGTGTGTCCCCTCCATCGCTCCGGACACCATCTAGCACTCTACCCCCGTCCTGACGGGCGACTTGTCCTCCCCGAACCGGCAACCGGGGCTGTTCTCCACAGATCGTCGTGAGCGACCACGGGCCGACGGATGCTCGCGGAGCCTGGTGCCATGAACTCACGACTCCGAATCCTCGCCTTCGCCCTGCTGGGCCTCCTGCTGCTGCCCCTTGGCGCGGTCACCTCCGCGCTCAGCGCCGCGCCCGCCCAGGCGCTGTCCGTCACCGGTCACGGCACCGGTGTGCTCTGGTCGAAAGACCACACGTCGTGGCTCGGCAACTATCTGCTCGGCGACGGCAACTTCGGTTACTGTCTCGAAGCGCAGAAGCCGGTTCCGGGTGCCTCGGCCATCGAGTACGTCGACGGGCCCGGCACCGGGCGGTACTCGCGCGACGATGCCGCGCGGCTCAGCTACATCGCCCGCACCTGGGGTGCGCCCACCGATCGGCTCGACACGGCGGCGGCCCAGCTCGCCACCTGGACGATCACGGGCCTCTCCCCGCATGATCAGGCCTATTACGCCCAGCGCGCCGACGGCGACGCGGGCGAGGTCCTGTTCAGGGCCAACACCATGCTCGGTATCGCGAACGGGGAGGGGGGCGCGTCCCGGGGCGCCTGGGTCGACCTCGGACTCAATGTGGCGGGTTCCGGAGGCTCCGTCATCTCCCAGCTGCGGGTCGACTACCTCGCCGGAACCCGCACGATCGACCCCGGCCGATACTCCGGCACGATGACGCTGCGTGGCGCCACCTTCGGAGACGGCAGCCGCACGATGACGGTGCGCAACGGCGAGGCCCAGCCGATCCGGCCCGATCAGTCGGGAGGCCGCGCGGCGGTGTCGGTCGACGTGGAATACCGCGATCTACCGTTCGGTGCCTCGTTCGTGCTCGGTCGCAACACGGGGGCGGGTCAGAGCCTGCTCATCTCGAGCACGACCACCATGGCGGTGCACGCCACCGCCAGCTCGGTCGGGCCGAACGATCTCCCCTTCCAGCCGCGCGTGCAGACCACGGCCAGCGCGCCCGTGGCCGCGCCCGGCGCCTCGCTGCACGATGAACTGAGGCTCGACGTGCATCCTGATTCTCCGACGGGTGGCGAGTGGCCGGTCTACCGGCGGCCCGATGGAGCACTCGCGCCGATCCCCGTGGTCATCACGAGCGTGCTGCTCGGCCCGTTCGGCACTCGCCCCCTCGAATCCGCCACGGCTCCCGTGGGGGCGCCCGTGGTGTGCACGGTGGAGCGGCTGGTGGAGTCCGGCCCGGGCACGGTGCACTCGGAGCCGTGCACCGTGTCGGCAGCGGGCTACTACGTCTGGATGGATTCGATCGATCCCGGTCGCACGCCGGCCGATCGTGGCGGCGGCCGTATCGGCGCCTGGCAGTCGGCGTTCGGCGTCGCCGACGAGACCACCGTCGTTCCGGCGGCGCTCGAGATTCGCACAGCAGCCTCCGACTCCACCCTCGACGGCCCCGCCTGCGTACGCGACCGCCTGGCGGTGTCGGGGTTGCCGGCCGGCATCGACCCCCTTCGGGTCGTGAGCACCCTGCTCGGTCCGCTGACCTCGGCACCGTCGGCCGGCAGCGTGCCGGTCGACTGGCAGAAGTATCCCGTCGCGGGTTCGGTCACCACCATCGTGGCCGCCGACGGAGAGCACGACTCCCCCTGCATCGCGGTGACCCGGCCCGGCTTCTACTACTTCCTGGTCGACTCCCCCGAGGTCCCGGATGCGGCAACGCAGACGCCCTTCATCGCCGGATTCAGCGACCGGCGGGTGCACGCCGAAGAATCAGTCGCCTTCGCGCCGCCGCCGTCCGCAACGCCTTCCGCGAGCCCGCAGCCGCAAGCACTGGCCTCGACAGGGGCGCCGGTCGGACTCGGTCCGGTCGGCATCTCGGCCGCGGTGATCGCCATCATGGGCGGCCTGGCCGCGCTCGGGCTCACGCTGCGGAGCCGCAGGTGAACCCCGCCCGTCGCGGGCCAGCCGGTGCAGCCGGGCTCAGCGGCCGGAGCAGGCCCTCTCGCGGGTCAGATCTTCTCGATCGGCGCGATCTTGATGAGCAGCTTCTTGGGCCCGGCCGATTCGAATTGAACGTGCGCCACCCGCTTCGCTCCCTCGCCGGTGACCTGGTTCACGCGCCCTTCACCGAAGTCGGTGTGTCGGATGCGGTCTCCCGGAGCCAGCTCGAGGTCGCCGTTGTCGCGCACCTGGCCGGTGACCCGGTTCGCCCACTCGGTCTTCGGCCGCGGCGGACTAGGCGCGATGCCGAAGCCCGCGTCGCTGTTCCAGCGCGAACCGGCGCCGTAGGAGGAACGCCCTCGACTGGCGTTGAGTGCGCGTGGCTCGGTGCCGCCGCGCGAGGTGGCCATGCCGGGCGACTGCAGCCAGTCGATCAGCTCTGCGGGGATCTCCTGGAGATAGCGGCTCGGCATCGCCACGGCGGTCTCACCGAACTGCGCGCGGGTCATCGCGAGCGAGATGAAGAGCCGCTTTCTCGCCCGCGTGATCCCCACGTAGAAGAGACGGCGCTCCTCGGCCGGCCCGCCCGGCTCGCTTGCCGACATCCGGTGGGGCAGCAGGTCTTCTTCGACTCCGGTGAGGAACACCGCGTCGTACTCGAGGCCCTTCGCGGTGTGCAGCGTCATCAGCGACACGGTGCCGCTCGTGTCGTCGAGGTCGTCGACCGCGGCCACCAGCGAGACCTCGGTGAGGAAGTCGATGAGGGTGCCGTCGGGGTTGTTGCGGTTGAACTCCTTCGTGACCGCGAGCAGCTCCTCCACGTTCTCGGCGCGGGCTTCGTCTTGCGGGTCGCGACTGGCGCGCAGGCTCGTGACGTAAGCGCTCTTCTCCATGAGCAGAGCGAGCACGTCGCTCACCGGCGACTCACCGGCCGGGTTCTCGGGGTCGACGAGCGCGGCGGCCTCATCGAGCAGAGCGGCGAGCTGGAGGATGGCCGAGGTCACCTTCGGGCCGAGACCGAGCTCGCCGGCACGGCGCATCGATTCGCGGTAGCTGATGCCCTCGCGTTCGGCGAAGGAGGCGAGCTGCGTCTCCGTCGCCGGGCCGATACCGCGCTTCGGGGTGTTGAGGATGCGGCGCAGCGCGAGCCCGTCGAAGGGGTTCGCCACCGAGGTGAGGTAGGCCATCGCGTCTTTGATCTCGGCGCGCTCGTAGAACTTCGTGCCGCCCAGCACCCGGTAGGGCAGGGCGGAGCGGATGAAGATCTCCTCCAGCGCCCGGGTCTGCGAGTTGGTGCGGTAGAACACGGCGATGTCTTTGTAGGCGGTGCCCGAGTCGTGGAGTTTCACGATCTCGTCGGCCACGAACTGCGCCTCGTCGTGGCCCGAGTAGCCGGTGAAGCCCACGATCTTGTCGCCGTCGCCCACGGCCGTCCACAGCTTCTTGTCTTTGCGATCGAAGTTGTTCGAGATCACCGCGTTCGCCGCCGAGAGGATGTTCTGGGTCGAACGGTAGTTCTGCTCGAGCAGCACGACGCGGGCACCGGGGAAGTCGCGCTCGAACTCCACGATGTTACGGATGTCGGCGCCGCGGAAGGCGTAGATCGATTGGTCGGAGTCGCCCACCACGGTGAGCGAGGCGCCGCCGCCCGCGAAGGCGCTGAGACCGGCGAGTTCGTTCGACTGCGGTGGCCGGGTGAGTTCGCGGATGAGCGAGTACTGCGCGTGGTTCGTGTCCTGGTACTCGTCGACCAGGATGTGCCGGAACCGCCGCTGGTACTTCTCCGCCACCTGAGGAAAGGCGCGGAAGAGGTAGACGGTCTGGCTGATCAGATCGTCGAAATCGAACGCGTTGGCCTCGCGGAGCGCCCGCGAGTAGGCGCGGAACATCTCCACGAACATCGCGTCGTTGGGGTCGGAGAAGTTCGCTTGCCGCGCGTAGCTCTCGACATCGGTGAGCTCGTTCTTCAGTTTCGAGATCTTGCCCGTCACCTGCGACACCGTGAACCCGTACGTGTCGGCCTGCAGGTCTTTGATGATGCGCTTGACGAGGGCCCGCGAATCCTGCGAGTCGTAGATGGTGAAGCTCTTCGTGAAGCCGAAGTTCTCGGCCTCCCGGCGAAGGATGCGCACGCAGGCGGAGTGGAACGTCGAGATCCACATGCCCTCGGCCACCTGGCCGAGCAGGGCGCCGACACGCTCGCGCATCTCGGCCGCGGCCTTGTTGGTGAAGGTGATGGCGAGGATCTGGCTCGGCCACGCCTCGCCGCTCTTGATGAGGCCCGCGATGCGGTGGGTGAGAACCCGGGTCTTTCCACTGCCCGCGCCGGCCACGATCAAGAGGGCGTTGCCACGGTAGACCACGGCCTCACGCTGCTCGGGGTTCAGCCCGGCGAGCAACTCGTCGTCTTCGTCGCCCTCGAAGCCGGGGCCCGCGCCGGGGCCGCCGACGATGATCGGCGTCACGCTGTGGGGGGTGGATTCGGTGGTGTCGCTCATGCTGCACCAAGTTTAGTTCGCGCCACCGACGCTCTCACGTGCGGCGATCGCGAGATCGGGCTGGTCGGCGAACACGCCGTCGACCCCGGTTGCCAGCAGAGCAGCGAACTCGTCCTGCCACCGGCCGAAGCCACCCGCGGTCCGCCCCACCCGGTAGTCAGAGGGCAGGAAGGCGTTCTCGGCGCGAAGTGTCCAGGTGAAGACATCCAGCCCGGCCCGGTGGGCGCGCTCGACGACATCGGAGGTCGCGGGGGCGGCGCCATCGCCATCGCGCGGCATGATGGTGACCTTGTCGAGGCTGATGCCGTCGACCTCCCCGGCGAGCGCGGTCAGGCCGGCATCGGTGAGTGCCTCGGCATAGGGTGCCGCGTCGGCCGCGCCCTGGCGGGCCACCTGGTCGAACGGTGTCCCCGAGTCCTCGATGAGGTAGATCCAGCGTGCGCGGACGCCGAGGTCGCACAGTCGGAAGAGCGCGCTCTTCTCGAACGACTCCACCACCAGGCGCTCGCTCGAACCCGCCCAGCCCGCGGTCTCGAGCTCTGCGGCCACGGCGTTCTCCAGCGAGAGCCCGATGGAGTCGAAGTAGGTCGAGTGCTTCAGCTCCACCACGGCGGTGCGCGGGGTGAAGTGCGATGCCTTCTCCACGAGGCGGAGCACTTCTGCAAGTCGCAGGATGCCGAACCGCCCGTCGTACGTCGCACTGCCCGGCCGCAGAGACGTGAGCCGCTCCCGGGCACGAAGGGTGCGCAGCTCGGCCCAGGTGAAGTCCTCGGTGAACCAGCCGGTGTGCCATTCCCCATCGATCGACTTCGTGGTGCGGCGATCGGCGAATTCCGCCCGGTCGGCCACATCCGTGGTCCCGGAGATCTCGTTCTCGTGACGCACCACCGGCACGCCGTCTTTCGACAGCACGACGTCGGGCTCCACGGCATCCGCCCCCAGGGCGAACGCGAGTTCGTAGGCCGCCGCCGTGTGCTCGGGGCGGTAACCGCTGGCGCCGCGGTGGCCGATGACGAGGGGGCGCGTGGAGGTCACCCACCCACGCTAGCGATCGCAGCCGCTGTTCGCCCACGGCGTCGCCGATGCCCCCGATCAGGGGCGATTATCAGACACGCCTCCAGGCGGGTGCACTACCCTGAAAGGGTCCACGATCACGTTCCCCATCAAGAAGAGACTGACATGGCAGAAGCAACCTCCAGCAACCCGGCCTTCTCGCGCAATCCGGTGTTCAACGGCAAGGCCGTTGCGAACCAGACGCCCACGATCTCGGCCGAGGGCCTCCAGGACATGTACGAGCGTCCGTCGGCCACGCCCACCGACACCCAGCGCATGAGCTACGACGGCGTCATCCTGAAGACCGCCGGCATGTTCGTGGTGCTGCTGGCGACCGCGGCGATCGGATTCCTCGCGAACTTCCCCGTTCCCACCGTTCTCGGCCTCGGCCTGATGATCGGCGGTGTCATCGGCGGTCTCGTGTTCGGCCTCGTCAATGCCTTCAAGCGCGAGCCCTCGGTTCCGCTGATCCTGCTCTACGCGGCCTTCGAGGGCCTCGCGATCGGTGCCATCTCGGGCTTCTTCGAGGCGCAATGGTCGGGCATCGTCCTTCAGGCCGTGCTCGCCACCCTCGCGGTGTTCGGCGTCACGCTCGCGCTCTTCGCGAGCGGCAAGATCCGCGCATCGAAGCGGGCGACGAAGGTGTTCCTCATCGCCCTCGTCGGCTACGGCATCTTCTCGCTGCTCAACTTCGTGCTGATGATCACCGGCGTGGTCACCGACCCGTGGGGCCTTCGCGGCGCCACCATCGGCGGCTTCCCGATCGGCATCATCATCGGGCTCTTCGCCGTGCTGCTCGCCGCCTACTCGCTCGTGCTCGACTTCGACTCGATCCAGCGTGGCGTCAAGGCGGGTGCACCGCGCAAGTACGAGTGGTCGGGCGCCTTCGGCCTCGTGCTCACGCTCGTGTGGCTCTACCTGGAGCTGCTGCGCATCATCGCGATGTTCAGAAACTGACCGACGCAGCACCCCCACGAAGAAGGCCCCGTCCACTCGGACGGGGCCTTCTTCGTGCTCGGGGGCGGAGCGGTCACTCCCACTCGATGGTTCCCGGCGGCTTCGACGTGACGTCGAGCACCACGCGGTTCACACCCGCCACCTCATTGGTGATGCGGTTCGAGATGCGGGCGAGAACGTCGTAAGGAAGACGCGTCCAGTCCGCCGTCATCGCATCTTCGCTCGAGACGGGCCGCAGCACGATCGGGTGCCCGTAGGTGCGTCCGTCGCCCTGCACGCCCACCGAGCGCACATCGGCCAGCAGCACCACAGGGCACTGCCAGATCTCGGCGTCGAGGCCGGCGGCGGTGAGCTCGGCGCGCACGATGGCATCGGCTTGCCGCAGCAGTTCGAGCCGCTCGAAGGTGATCTCTCCCACGATGCGGATGCCGAGACCGGGGCCGGGGAACGGCTGGCGCGACACGATCACCTCGGGCAGTCCGAGCTCGCGGCCGATGGCCCGTACCTCGTCTTTGAAGAGCGCACGCAGCGGCTCCACCAGCTCGAAGTCGAGGTCTTCGGGCAGCCCGCCCACGTTGTGGTGGCTCTTGATGTTGGCCGTACCGCTGCCACCGCCGGACTCCACCACGTCGGGGTAGAGCGTGCCCTGCACGAGATAGCGGATGGGGTCGCCGTCGGCCGCGGCCTCGGCGATGAGGTCGGCCTGAGCCGCCTCGAAGGTGCGGATGAACTCGCGCCCGATGATCTTGCGCTTCTCCTCGGGGTCACTCACCCCGGCGAGCGCGGTGAGGAACCGCTCACGGGCGTCGACCGTGACGAGTCGCACGCCGGTGGAGGCCACGTAGTCCTCTTCGACCTGGCGGCGCTCGCCTTCGCGGAGAAGTCCGTGGTCGACGAACACGCACACCAGCTGGTCGCCCACCGCAGCGTGCACAAGCGCACCGGCGACAGCCGAGTCGACACCGCCGGAGAGGGCGCAGATGACGCGGCCCGTTCCGACCTGGGCACGGATGGCGGCCACCTGGTCGGCGATGACGTTGCCCGGGTTCCAGTCGGCGGGGATGCCGGCGGCCCGGTGCAGGAAGTTCTCGATGACGTCTTGCCCGTACTGCGTGTGCTTCACCTCGGGATGCCACTGCACCCCGTAGAGGCCCCGCGACGCGTCGGCGAACGCAGCCACCGGCGTCGACGAGGTGCGGGCCAGCACCTCGAAGCCCGCGGGGGCTTCGACCACCGAGTCGCCGTGACTCATCCACACGGTCTGGTCGGAGGGCTGGTCGGCGAGCAGCACGCTGCCGTCGGAGCCGGACGACACCACGGCGTCGAGCGAGACATCCGTCGACCCGTACTCGCGGGCGCCGGTCTTCGCGACCTCGCCGCCGAGCGCACGAGCCATCACCTGGAAGCCGTAGCAGATGCCCATCACAGGGATTCCGAGCTCGAAGATGGCCGGGTCGAACTGCGGAGCGCCTTCTTCGTAGACGCTCGAGGGGCCACCGCTCAGAACGATGCCGACCGGGTTCTTCGCCACGACCTCGGCCGCGCTGATCGAGTGCGGCACGATCTCGGAGTAGACACTCGCCTCGCGCACACGCCGGGCGATGAGCTGTGCGTACTGGGCACCGAAGTCGACCACGAGAACGGGGCGGGTGAGCTCCGCGTGATCGGGGGTCACTGCTGCGCTAATGGGATGCCTCCACGGGCTCGGGGGTGGGCGCCTGCGCTTCACGCGAGGCGAGGTACTCCTTCACCTCGCGCGCGATGCGCGCTTCGAGGAAGAAGGAGAGGAACGGGATGATGCCGCCGAGAGCGATCACGATGAACCGCCAGAACGGCCAGCGCATCAGGCTCCACAGACGGAAGTCGGAGAAGAGGTACACCACGTAGAACCAGCCGTGCGCGATCAGGATGCCGGTGCTGAGGTTCACGGCCACCACCGTGGTCGCCGGCACGAACGCCAGGAAGCCGCGCGGGCCGCCGAGCTCGAGCTCGACCCCGAGCGGCGTGTACTTGAGAAGCATCTCGGTGCAGAGCAGGAGCAGCATGACACCGGTGATGACGGAGGCGACCTGGTAGAACTTCAGCGCCCCGCGGATGCGCGGGAAGTCCTTCAATTTGGGTGCGAGGGCCATGTCTCTAGACTACCTGCGCATCGTCGTCGTCATCCTCGTTCTCGCGCTCCCAGGCGTCACGCACCAGGCGGTACCAGAGGTACACGGCGAAGCCCGCGAACACCACCCATTCGGCCGCGTAGAAGATGTTCAGCCAGTTCAGCTGCACCGAGCGATCGGGTTCGGGCGAGGCGATCGGCTGAAGCGCATCCGGGGCCTGGTCGAGCACCAGATAACCGCCGTACACGTCGGCCGCGGCATCGAACTCGGGCCAGACGTTCACGAGCGACGCCACCGACATCGACGTCTGCAACGAGCCGCCGAGGAGCGGAGAGATGTCGCCGGTCGCAGCCTTGGCATCCTTGGTGTTCGGCGCCTCCGTGGGCAGATAGCGGCCCTCGATCGTCTCCGGCACGGTGTCGCCGTTCGCGGCGAGCTGCTCTGCGGTGCGCCGGGCGAGGTCACCGTCCGGCGTCCAGCCGATCGCCACCGCGAGGTAGGTGTCGGCGGGCTGATCGACGGCGAACTGCCCGATCACCCAGTAGCCCGAGGTTCCGTCGTTCAGCCGGTCTCCGAGGATCTCGTAGCCCGAGCCCACGAAATGCCCCGAGACGGTGGTGCGCTGAGCGGCCTGGGTCTCGACCACCGGCGTCTGCGGCGTCGCGAACTCGTCGAGCGGGATGACCGTCTCGGTCTGCCCGTAGGTCACCTCGCCACTCGAGACGGCGCGTTCGAGCTGCCACTGCCCGAGCGCGGCGAACCCGCCGGCGATCGCGAGCGCCAGCACGAGCGCGGCGATCCAGCGCGGTCGGCGCATGACGCTGCCGACGGTGGTCTTCTTGGTCTCAGTGGAGCTCAATACTCGCTGTCCCTCGAGGTCGTGTTCTGTTCATCCGACTGCTGCATGGCCTGCTCGATCAACCGGTCGGCGTCGCTGCCCGCACTCTCGCGCTCAGCAGGAAGTGCGGATGCGGCACCGTCGTCACCGAAGTCGACATCGTCCGAGGCGAACGATATTCCCCCCGTCTGAGTGGAGGCGTCGGCGGAGGCCATCCCCGCCATCAGCGCGATCGCCTCCTCGTCCGACAGGTCGCGCCGTGTGGCCGCGGCCGCCTTGGCTTTCTTCTTCTTCGTGCGCAGCACCACGGCCCCGATGCGTTCGGAGTTCACCGCCAGGATGGGCCCCATGATGGCCATGATGAGCACGTAGAGCCCCGCGAACGGCTGGATGCGCGAGTCGAGCCCCGCGGCGAGCGCCAGCGTGGCGAGGATCAGCGCGAACTCGCCGCGGTTCTGCAGGATGGCGGTGGTGTTGATTCCCGCTTGCGGACCGAGCCCGTTCAGCCACGCCACGAACTGCCCGGCGATGATGTTGAGCACCACCGTCATCACCACGGCGCCGATCACCGGCACGATCACCTGGGGGAAGGCGGAGATGTCGAGGGCGAGCCCGAAGTTCAAGAAGAAGAAGGCGCCGAACACGTCGCGCAACGGGATGGCGATGTGTTCGATCCGGTTGCGGTAGCGGGTGGCACCCAGCACGAGCCCGATCAGGAACGCACCGATCGCATCCGTCACCCCGAGGATCTCGCCGAGCCCCCCGAACATGATGGCGAGGCCGAAGAACAGCACGGTGAACAGCTCGTCGTCTTTCGTGCGGAACAGCCGCGACACGAAGCGGCCGCCCCAGCGCGCCACCGAGAACATCACCACGAGGAACAGGAACGAGATGCCGAGCCTCAGCACTACGGGCCAGACCTCGGTCTCCCCCGAGAGCACCACGGAGACGATGGCGAGATAGACCGCGATGAACACGTCTTCGACCACGGTGACGCCCAGGATCATGGGTGTCTCGCGGTTGGCCAGCCGGTTGAGCTCGATCAGCAGCTTGGTGACGATGGCGCTCGACGAGGTGGCCGTGATGCCCGCGATGATGAGCGCTTCGCGGGTGCCCCAGCCCACGAGGAAGCCGAAGGCGAAGCCCACGATCATGTTGATGAGGATGTAGGAGCCGCCCGAGATCAGCAGCTTGCCTGCGTTGGAATAGAACTCGTCCTGGTCGAACTCCAGACCCAGGTTGAACAGCAGGAGGACCAGCCCGAAGACGGCGATCAGCTGGATGTAGTCGCCATCGGCGAAGCTGATCGGGAACCATCCTGTGAAGGGGCTCGCGAGCAGACCCACCACCATGTAGATCGGGATGGCGGGCAGACCGATCTGCTTGCCGAGACGACCGAGGACATAGGCGATGACGAACAGGACGCCCAGAACCAGGAGGTCTTCGCCGAGGTGCATGCGGTGCGCCCTCTAGCTTCCCGGTGAACCGTCGACGGCCACCTTGGGTTTCATCTCACCGGTGCGGAAGAAGCTGAACGCCTTCGCCACCTTCTCGGGAGACCCCGCCACCACGAGGGTGTCGCCGGGGAAGACCTTGAAGTCGGGAGCGGGGGCCGGGTTCGCGGATTCGCCGCGCACGACGGCCACCACCGTGAGACCGGCGATGCCGCGTTCGGCCGGCGAGCCGAGGGGCTGGCCGGCGATGTGGTCTTCGTAGTCGACCGTGAACCAGTCGATACTGAGGCCCGGGATCTGATCGAGCGCGGTGAGCGACTCGGTGATCTGTGTGCCGCCGAGCAGTTCGGCGAGGGTGTGCGCCTCGTCGTCGGAGAGACGCAACGACACCTTGGTGGCGTCGGAGCCGTCTTCGTCGTCGGAGAAGGTGATGAGGTCGCTGTGGCCGGAACGGTGCGCGATGACACCGACCTTGCCGCCGTCGGCCGTGACGAAGGTGTGCAGCACCCCCACCCCGGGGAGCTTGACCCGCCGAACATCAACCATTGTCGCCGCCTCCTCAGACACGCACCGCGATCGATCCGATGGGCGGTGAACCCAGTTTAGTCGCGGCCCACCTGGGTGCAGTCGCGGGAGGGCCGCTGTTCGCGCACGGCGATGGAGTGCAGCCCACCGGATGCCCGGGGCCGGTCGCTTAGGATAGCTTTGCCTAATCCGAAGGGTGCCGTCCATGAGTTCCGATCTCGACAGCCTGCGGCTCCCCACCGCGGCCGAGCGGCGGGCCGCAGCCTCCTCCACAGGAATCGCACGCACCACTCTCGCCCGCACCGGCATCCTCGTGGCCGCCCTCGTCGTGCTCGTTCTCGTCTCGATCGCGAGCCTCTTCATCGGCTCCGGCGGCTTCGCCCCCGACGTCGTGTGGCGCGCCCTCACCGAGGGCGGTACCGACACCACTTCGGTTCTGATCACCGATTACCGCGTGCCCCGGATGCTCCTGGGCATCGCCGTGGGCGCGGCTCTCGGCGTGGCGGGCGCCGTGATGCAGGCGGTGACACGCAATCCGCTGGCCGACCCCGGCATCCTGGGCGTGAACTCCGGCGCCTACTTCGCGGTCGTGACATCCGTTGCCCTGATCGGCGTGGCCGACCTCACGAACTACATCTGGTGGTCGTTCCTCGGCGCGGGCGTGGCCGCCGTGGCCGTCTATCTGATCGGCTCGCGTGCGGGTGGCGGCGGGGCCACGCCGGTGCGGCTCGTGCTGGCGGGCGTGGCGCTCTCCGCAACGCTGCAGGGTGTCACCTTCAGCATCACGATCCGCAATCCCGACATCTTCGACAAGATCCGCTTCTGGCAGGCGGGCTCGCTCCAGAACCGGCAGTTCGACACGCTCTGGGGCATCCTGCCGTTCGTGATCGCGGGGGTCGTTCTGGCGCTGCTCGTGGCGCGGTCGCTCAACGCGGTGGCGCTCGGCGACGACCTCGCCACCTCGCTCGGCGCCCGCATCCTCCGCACCCGCCTGGTGTCGGTGCTGGCCATCACGCTGCTCTGCGGCGCCGCGACGGCCGCAGCCGGGCCGATCGCCTTCCTCGGCCTCATGGCGCCGTTCATCGCCCGCTCGATCGTCGGGCCCGATCAGCGCTGGGTTCTGCCCCTCACGATGGTGTTCGCGCCCATCGTGTTCGTGGCGGCCGACATCGTGGGCCGCGTCGCCGTTCAGGGCGAGATGCCGGTGGGTGTCGTCGTGGCGTTCGTGGGCGCCCCCGTTCTGATCGTGCTGATCCGCCGTTCGAAGACGCAGGGCCTGTGAGCGCGCCCGTCACGCCGCTCAGCCCCGGCGCGACCGACACGACCCGGCCGCCGGCGCCGGCCGGCCGGCGCACCTTCCGCATCGGCCCGTTCAGCGGCGTGCTGCATCGCCGCACCGTGGTGGTGGTGTCGATCCTCATCGCGTTCACGATCGTGCTCGGCGCCGTCGCCCTGACGCTCGGTGAGTATCCGATCCCGCTCGACCAGCTCATCGCGGCACTCGGGGGTTCGGGCTCCGACGGCGTGCTGCGCATCGTGCTCGACTGGCGGCTCCCCCGGGTGCTGATCGCCGTCGTGGCGGGTGTCGCGCTCGGGCTCTCGGGGGCGATCTTCCAGTCGCTCACCCGCAATCCGCTCGGCAGCCCCGACATCATCGGGTTCAATTCGGGCGCCTACTCGGGCGCGCTCATCGTCTCCCTCGTGATCGGCGGCAACTACGCCTCCACCGTCGCCGGCGCGCTGATCGGCGGCATCGCCACGGCCTTCGTCGTCTACGTGCTCGCCTACCGCCGCGGTCTGCAGGGCTTCCGGCTCATCGTCATCGGCATCGCCATCAGCGCGGTGCTCAACGCCCTGAACGACTACCTGCAGCTGCGCGCCGACCTGAACGCCGCCATCGCCGCCGCGAGCTGGGGTATGGGCTCGCTCGACAATCTCGCCTGGAGCGAGGTGCTTCCGGTCACCCTCGCGGTCCTCATGCTGCTGCCCGTGCTCGCCGTGTTCGCGAGCAGGCTCCGGATGCTCGAACTCGGCGACGACGCGGCCGCGAGTCTCGGGGTGCCGGTCGAGCGCTCGCGCCTCATCCTGCTTGTGATCGGTGTCGCGTTCGTGGCCACCGTCACGGCGATCGCCGGACCGATCGTGTTCGTGGCGCTGGCCGCACCCCAGATCGCACGCCGGCTCACCCGCTCCCCCGGGCTCGCTCTGGTGCCTGCCGCGGCCATGGGCGGCGCCCTGCTCCTCACGAGCGACGTCATCGCTCAACGCATCGTGGCTCCGGAGCAGCTCCCGGTCGGAGCGGTCACCGTCACGCTCGGTGGCGTGTACCTCATCGCCCTTCTCATCTCCCAGTCACGAAGGCGGTCGTCATGACCTCATCCGCTCCGCACGCCTCCCGGCTCGAAGGCCAGGGGCTCCGCGTGGGCTACGAGAAGCGCCCGGTCATCGAGTCGCTCGACGTGGTCATCCCGCCCGATTCGTTCACGGTGATCGTCGGGCCGAACGCGTGCGGCAAATCGACGTTGCTGCGCGCCCTCGCGCGGCTGCTGAAACCGGCCACCGGCCAGGTCGTGCTCGACGGCACCGACATCGCACAGCTGCCCTCGAAGGAGGTCGCGAAGCGCATCGGCCTGCTGCCCCAGACCAGCATCGCGCCCGAGGGCATCTCGGTCATCGACCTCGTGTCGAGGGGGCGATACCCGCACCAGACGATCTTGAAGCGGTGGTCGGATGCCGACGAGCGCGCGGTGACCGCGGCCATGTCCGCCACGAACGTCACGTCGCTCTCGGGCCGCACCGTCGACGAACTCTCGGGCGGTCAGCGCCAGCGCGTATGGGTGGCGATGGCGCTCGCCCAGGAGACTCCGCTGCTGCTGCTCGATGAGCCGACGACCTACCTCGACATCACCCACCAGGTCGAACTGCTCGAGCTCTTCACCCGCCTCAACCGCGAGAGCGGGCGCACCCTGGTGGCGGTCCTGCACGATCTCAACCAGGCGGCGCGCTACGCCACGCACCTCATCGCGATGCGCGACGGGCACATCGTGGCGGAGGGCGCGCCCGCCGAGATCGTCACCGCCGAGATGGTGCACGAGGTGTTCGGCCTGCGCTGCCGGGTGATCGACGATCCCGAGTCGCACACGCCGCTCGTCATCCCCCTCGCCGGAGCGCACTAGGCCGCATCCGCTCCGGCCGCTTCGGCGCCGCGGCGCCGGTGGTGGGTAGAATCTCTCGCACCGGGGGGATCACGTCATCATGAACACACGCATCATCCGGCGCGGCGCGATCATCGCCGCCGCCGTTCTGCTCAGCGCACTCGGGGTTTCGGGTTGTACCGGCACACGCTCCGATTCCGGCCAGGTCTCGGGCGGCGGCACGCCGGCCGCATCCGTCGCCCTGGTGCGCGGGGTCGAGGGGTTCGACGACGTGTACGGGCAGCGGATCGAGTGGGGCGGATGCTCGTCGCTCAGCGAGAAGGCGCAGGCGGCCTTCGATGCCGCGGGCCGCACACGCGACGACCGCGAGTGCGCCCGGGTGAGCGTGCCGCTCGACTGGGACGACTCGAGCAGCCGCGACCGCATCGAACTCGCCGTCGTGCGCTATCCGGCGACGGGGCCCGACCGCCTCGGCAGCCTGCTGGTCAACCCCGGCGGCCCGGGCGGCGACGGCCAGTCGCTCGCGGCGCGTCTCGCGGCCGAGCCGCGGGCCGACGACATCTCGGCGGCCTACGACCTCATCGGCATGGATCCTCGGGGCATCGGCGAATCGTCGCCGATCTCCTGCACGGCCGACGACGAGACCAAGCCCGACAACGTGCTGTTCGCCGAGTGCCTTCGCGACAACCCGCTCACCCACCACATGGACACCTCCTCGGTGGCCAAAGACCTCGATGCCCTGCGCTACCTGCTCGGTGACCCGGCGCTCAACTACCTCGGTTACTCCTATGGCACGGCACTCGGCGCGACCTACGCCTCGCTCTTCCCCCACCTGGTGGGGCGCATGGTGCTCGACAGCGCGATCGACGCGACCTGGGCCGGGCCGATCAACAGCTTCGATCAGGGCGAGGCGATCGAACTGGCCTCGGTCGAGCTCGGCGAGAGTTGCGTGGCGACCAACACGACGGCATTCCCCTGCCCGTGGACCGACGAGGAACAGCTGAGTGCTCTGCGTGACCGGCTCGCGGAAACGCCCTGGATCGCGAGCGACGGCACCGAGGTCGGCGACACCTTCTTCGACGGCTACCTCACCACCACGAACTACAAGGTCAACGGCGAACGCACGCACCGGCTCGAGTTGATCGCGGGGGCTGCGGCAGGCGACCAGGCGTCGATCGACGCGATCGCGAGCGACCACGCCTCCTCCTCCGTCGGTCTCGCGGGCACCATCGTGATGTGCTTCTCGCAGCCCGTGCATCCGGATCTCCTCGCTCTCTACGACCACGTGCTCGAACGCACCGGAGACCGCGACCGGGCCGACAAGGAGGTGGCCGACCTCGGGTCGAAATGCTCTCTCCTCGAAGAGGAGGGCACCGACTTCACCGAGAGCTTCGACGCCACCGGTTCAGCGCCGATCCTCGTGATCGGCGTCACCGGCGATCACGCGACGCCGTACGACAAGGCGCAGAGCCTGGTCGACCAACTCGGCACGGCGCACCTGCTCACACTCGTCGCCAACCAGCACGGGGCGTCGTACCTCAAGCAGAACGCGGCCTGCATCGACGCCTACACGACGTCGTACCTGCTGCACGGCGACCTGCCACCGGACGGGACGGTGTGCCGGCTCGACGGGGCCTAGGTCGTTATCCCCTCGTTATCTGGATTGGTTAGGCTTACCTAACAGACACCTCGGTGTCACGAACCCATCCCGAACGAAGGCCCTCCTTTATGCGCGTGTTCCCCCGTCCCCTCGCCCTCGTGGCCGTCGCCGCGGCATCCGCTCTGGCCCTCACCGCCTGTGCCGGCTCGGGCGCCGCCACCTCGGAGACATCGGCCGCGAGCGACTCCGGTGTGGTCAGCACGATGTACGGCGACGTGACCGTTCCCGCAGCCTCCGACGACCTGAAGGTCGTGGCCCTCGGCTGGAGCGACGCCGAGATGGCTCTCGCCCTCGGCGTGGTGCCCGTGGCCGTCTACGACTGGCAGGGCTTCGGCGACGAGAACAAGGGCGTGGGGCCCTGGGCCACCGACCTCTTCGGCGACGTGACCCCCGAGATCATCTCGAACTCGGGCGACTCGCTCAACTTCGAGCAGATCCAGGCACTCAGCCCCGACCTCATCCTGAACACCCGGGCCGCCGATGACGAGAAGGTCTTCGACCGCCTCTCCGAGATCGCCCCCACGGTCTACGCCCCCACCGGCACCGCCGCGTTCGCGACCGCGTGGGACGTGCAGCTCGAGCAGGTGGGTGCCGCCCTCGGCAAGTCGGATGAGGCCGCCACCCTCGAAGATGAGACGAAGGCCTCCATCGCGGATGCCGCTGCCGCGAACCCCGAGTTCGCCGGCCTCACCACCGTCGCCGCCACCAAGTTCGGTGACGCCTACGGCGCCTACCTCGCCGGAGACGGCCGCTTCGACATCCTCGCCGACCTCGGCTTCGTGCAGAACCCGGCTGTTCTCGACCTCGAGCCTGCCGGCTTCTACGCCAACGTCTCGGCCGAGCAGGTCTCCGTGTTCGATGCCGACGTCACCGTGATGCTGCCGATCGGCTTCACCGCCGAGGAGATCCTCGCCGACCCCCTGCTGCAGACCCTCTCCGTGGTGAAAGACGGCCGGGCGGTCGCGCTCGACCCGTCCGACGAGCTCACGGGCGCCTACAGCGCCGCCTCGGTGCTGAGCATCCCGGTCGTGCTCGACCAGCTGGTCCCCCAGCTGGCCACCGCAGCCGCAAAGGTCACCAAGTAACCCCCACCCCCACTTCCTCCTCGCGAGTCGCCAAAATCCGGTCTAAAACCTCAGTTTCAGACCGGATTTTGGCGTTTCGCGAGGAGGGTTACGTGGTGGGCACGATGTCGGGGGCCTCGAGGCGGATGCGCTCGGCCGACTCGTCATCGGGCTGCTCCTGGCTCGCACGCTCCGCCGCGACGCGCTCGAGGTAGAAGGCCACCTCGCGCTCGACTTCGTCGTCGCTCCAGCCGAGCACCCCGCCCATGAGCCTCGCGGCCACCGGAGCGGCCGAGACACCGCGGTCCCAGGCCTCGATCGAGATTCGGGTGCGGCGCGCGAGCACGTCGTCGAGGTGCAGTGCGCTCTCGTGCGAGGCCGCGTACACCACCTCGGCGCCGATGTAGTCGTCGGCACCGGGCAGCGGCTCGGCGAGTGTCGGGTCGTCGAGGATGAGGTCGAGCAGTTCGTCGGTCAGCGTGCCGTAGCGGTTCAGCAAGTGCTCGATGCGCACCGGATGCACGTCGAACTTGCGTGCGATCTTGTGCCGCTTGTTCCACGCCGCCTGGTACCCCTCGGCGCCGAGCAGGGCGATGTCCTGCGTGACGGAGGGCGAGATCTTGCCGTCGAGTGCGGACACGGCGGCATCGATCGCATCCTTCGCCATGATGCGGTACGTGGTCCACTTTCCGCCCGCGATCACCACGAGCCCGGGCACCGAGTGCGCCACGAGGTGCTCGCGCGAGAGCTTCGAGGTCTGGTCGCTCTCGCCGGCGAGCAACGGTCGCAGGCCTGCGTAGACACCCTCGACGTCTTCGCGGGTGAGCGGCACGGCGAGCACCTTGTTCACGTGCTCGAGCACGTAGTCGATGTCGGCGGCCGTGGCGGCGGGATGCGCCTTGTCGAGGTTCCAGTCGGTGTCGGTGGTGCCGATCAGCCAGTGCCTCCCCCACGGGATGACGAAGAGCACGCTCTTCTCGGTCCGCAGCAGCAGCCCCGACTTGCCCTGGAAACGGTCGCGCGGCACCACGAGGTGGATGCCCTTCGAGGCGCGCACCTTGAACTGACCGCGCTCGCCCACCATGGCCTGGGTGTCGTCGGTCCACACTCCGGTGGCGTTCACCACCTGCTTGGCACGGATCTCGAAGTGCTCGCCCGACTCGAGATCGTGCGCCTTCACGCCGACGACGCGTTCGCCCACCTTGAGGAAGCCCTCCACCTTCACCCGGCTCGCGACGTGCGCGCCGTAGGAGGCGGCGGTGCGGGCGAGGCTGGCCACGTAGCGGGCGTCGTCGACCTGGGCGTCGTAGTAGGTCATGCCACCCACGAACGCATCCTTCGCGAGGCTCGGCATCAGAGCCTGCACTTGACGCTTCGAGAGGTGCCGGTGGTGCGGAACCCCGGGCGGGCGGCCGCCGGTGTAGGAGAAGATGTCGTAGAGCATCATCCCGGCCCCGATGTAGGCGCGCTCGATGAACCGCTTGTTCAAGGGGTAGAGAAACCGCACCGGCTTCACGAGGTGGGGCGCGATGCGCTGCAGCAGGAGTCCGCGCTCGATCAGAGCCTCACGCACCAGGCGGAAGTCGAGCTGTTCGAGATACCGGATGCCGCCGTGCACGAGTTTCGACGACCGGCTCGACGTTCCCGACGCCCAGTCACGCGCCTCGACCATGCCCACGCGCAGGCCGCGGGTCACGGCATCGAGAGCGCTGCCGGTGCCGACGATACCGCCGCCCACCACAAGGATGTCGAGCTCTTTGCTCTTGAGCGTCTCGATGGCCGCGGCTCGTTCCTCAGGGCCGAGCTTGGTGGAGTGGGAAACCGACTTCGTCGTGGCCATGGGACTCTCCTTCGTCGCAGGGCGGGAAGCTACCTGCGTCCGATTCCCACGCTAGTCAACCCGGTAGGGAGCGACAACCACTTCGACCCGCTGGAATTCCTTGAGGTCGGAGTATCCGGTGGTGGCCATCGAGCGCCGGAGCGCGCCGACGAGGTTGGCCGTACCATCCGCCACCGGCGAGGGGCCGTAGAGGATCTGCTCGAGCGGCGCGACCGAGCCCACGTGCACGCGATTGCCCCGGGGCAGCTGTGAGTGGTGCGATTCGGGCCCCCAGTGCCAGCCGCCGCCGGGGGCGTCGCTCGCACGCGCGAGGGCGCTGCCCAGCATGACGGCGTCGGCGCCGACGGAGATGGCCTTCACGATGTCGCCCGAGGTGCCGAGGCCCCCGTCGGCGATGACGTGCACGTAGCGGCCGCCCGACTCGTCCATGTAGTCGCGGCGGGCGCCGGCCACGTCGGCCACGGCGGTGGCCATGGGAGCGTGGATGCCGAGGGTGGCGCGCGTGGTGGAGGCCGCACCTCCGCCGAAGCCCACGAGCACACCGGCCGCGCCGGTGCGCATGAGGTGCAGGGC
Organism: Herbiconiux sp.; assembly: GCF_004297105.1. Lineage (GTDB taxonomy): Bacteria > Actinomycetota > Actinomycetes > Actinomycetales > Microbacteriaceae > Herbiconiux. The sequence goes on along the minus strand of NZ_SCVE01000014.1, from coordinate 51,986 downwards.
GGCGGTGTAGGTGGCCGCGCCTCCCACGATCACGGGCACGTCGAGCTCGTAGATGAACTTCTTGAGGTTGAGGGGTTCGACGGTCTTCGACACGTGCTCGGCCGAGACGGTGGTGCCACGGATGACGAACAGGTCGACGCCGGCGGCGACCACGGTCTCGTAGAGCTCCTGGGTGCGCTGCGGCGAGAGGGCGCCGGCCACGGTGACTCCGGATGCCCGCACCTCGGCCAGACGGGCGGTGACCAGTTCGGGCTTGATCGGCTCGGAGTAGATCTGCTGCATCCGCTCGGTCGATCGACCTTCGGGCAGGTTGCGGATCTCGTCGAGCAGGGGCTCGGGGTCGTCGTAGCGCGTCCAGAGGCCTTCGAGGTCGAGCACGCCGAGGCCGCCGAGCTGGCCGATCATGATCGCGGTGCGCGGCGAGACGACCGAATCCATGGGGGCGGCGAGCACCGGGATGTCGAAGTGGTAGGCGTCGATGTTCCAGCCGACCGACACGTCTTCGGGGTCGCGGGTTCGGCGCGAGGGCACGATCGCGATGTCGTCGAAGGAGTAGACGCGGCGACCCCGCTTGGCACGGCCGATTTCAATTTCCATCACGCCTCATCCTATCGGAGGCGCCCCACCCGCCCCTCAAGCCGAACGATCAACGCAGCTCGCTGGGTGGGGATTCGACTCCCCGCCGCCTTTGAGCTCCGCTCAACCCCTAGGCGGGGAGTCGAATCCCCACCCAGCGAGCGTCAGCGGCGATAGTTAGGCGCCTCAACCACCATCTGCACATCGTGCGGGTGCGACTCCTTGAGCCCCGCCGCGGTGATGCGCACGAAGCGCCCCTTCGCCTTGAGCTCGGGGATGGTGCGCGCGCCCACGTAGAACATCGACTGACGCAGGCCGCCGGCCAGCTGGTAGGCGACGTTTCCGAGTGGGCCGCGATAGGGCACCTGGCCCTCGATGCCTTCGGCGATGAGCTTGTCGTCTGACGGCACATCCGACTGGAAGTAGCGGTCTTTGGAGTACGAGGTCTTCTCGCCACGGGTCTGCAGTGCGCCCAGCGAGCCCATGCCGCGATAGTTCTTGAACTGCTTGCCGTTGATGAACACGAGGTCGCCGGGGCTCTCGTCGCAGCCGGCGAGCAGGGAGCCGAGCATCACGGTGTCGGCGCCGGCCACGAGGGCCTTGGCGATGTCGCCCGAGTACTGCAGGCCGCCATCGGCGATGACGGGCACACCGGATTCGCGGGCCGCGAGCGATGCCTCGTAGACGGCCGTGACCTGGGGCACGCCCACGCCCGCCACCACACGCGTGGTGCAGATCGAGCCGGGGCCCACGCCCACCTTGATGGCATCGGCACCCGCGTCGACAAGTGCCTGCGCGCCGGAGCGCGTGGCCACGTTGCCGCCGATGACGTCGACCTCGGCGAAGGCCGGGTCGCTCTTGAGCCGGCGGATGATGTCGAGCACACCGGCGCTGTCGCCGTTGGCGGTGTCGACCACGATCACGTCGACGCCCGCGTCGAGGAGGTTGGTGGCGCGCTGCCAGGCATCGCCGAAGAATCCGATGGCCGCACCGACGCGGAGCCGGCCGGCAGCATCCTTCGTGGCGTTCGGGTACTTCTCGCTCTTGTCGAAGTCTTTGACCGTGATGAGACCCGAGAGGCGGCCGGCGTCGTCGACGATCGGCAGCTTCTCGATCTTGTGCTGGGCGAAGATGGCGACCGCGTCATCCGGGTCGACACCCACGCGGGCCGTGATGAGCGGCATCTTCGTCATGACGTCGCGCACGAGGGTGGTGCTCTTCTCGAACTGCGAGACGAAGCGCATGTCGCGATTGGTGATGATGCCGACGAGCACGCCGCTGCCGTCGACCACGGGCAGACCCGAGACGCGATACACGCCGCAGAGCGCGTCGACCTCGGCCACGGTGGCGTCGGGGGTGGTGGTGACGGGATCGGTGACCATGCCCGATTCGCTGCGCTTCACGCGATCGACCTGCTCGGCCTGATCGATGATGGAGAGGTTGCGGTGCAGCACGCCCAGGCCGCCCTGTCTCGCCATGGCCACGGCCATGCGCGATTCGGTGACCGTGTCCATCGCCGCGGAGAGCAGCGGAGTGGCCACCTGGATGCGCTTCGTGAGACGCGAGGTGGTGTCGGCCTCACTCGGGATGACGTCGGTGTGCCCCGGCAGGAGCATCACGTCGTCGTAAGTCAATCCAACAAAGCCGAACGGATCCGCCTGGTCCATCACACTCCCTCTTACCCAAGTCCTGATCAATGGTAACCGTTAGGAACTGAGCACTATTCCGTGTAGAAATGACCGACGCAGAATTAGGTGGCCACTTGAAACACCGTGGACACAATTCGCGGGTATGGTCTAGCAAAGTCGCTACGACCATGGACACGGAGACACCACCGCACCCGGTGTTCTCCCACAGGAGGTGCTGTCTTTTGATCGCAGGAATCCGAATCGGACGCGGAGTCCGTCTCATCACGATGCTGATGGCAGTGCTCGCACTGTGCCTGGGCGTCGTGCTGGGCTCAGGAGCTCTGTCGGCGTCGGCATCCACGACGCCCGTCCCTACGCCCACCCCCACGAGCGACTTCACCAACACGCTCTCGATCGGGGGCATCCTGCGTGACGGCGACACCCTGGTGGAGGGCGCCGAGATCACGGTCGCGGGCGCGGGCGGCTTCTCCGAGGTCGCCACCACCGACGACACGGGCCGCTGGTCGGTCGTCGTGCCGGAGAAGGGCGACTACACGGTTACCCTCGACCCCGAGAGCCTGCCCGACGGCGTCGCTCTGCGCGACCCCGACAAGTCCGAGGCCAGCGTCTCCGCCGACGAGTGGCAGACGAACACCCTCACCCGCTCCTTCCCGCTCGGCGAAGACACCCGCCAGACCACGGGATTCTTCGAGCAGTTCCTGCAGCGCCTCGTGGCCGGCCTCAACTTCGGCCTGCTGATCGCCCTGGCGGCCATCGGTATCACGCTCATCTTCGGCACTACGGGCCTCAACAACTTCGCCCATGGCGAGATGGTGACCTTCGGCGCCATCGTCGCCTGGCTCGTCGCCGTGATCGCGGGCCTCAACATCTTCCTGGCCATGGTGATCGCCGTCGTGCTCGGTGGCGTGTTCGGCTACCTCAACGACTGGTTGCTCTGGAAACCCTTGAGGCGAAAGGGGGTGAAGCTCGTGCAGGCCATGATCGTGTCGATCGGTCTGGCCATCGCACTCCGCTACCTCTACCTCTTCTTCATCGGCGGCGAGACGAAGAACATGAACGTCGGCCTCTCCGACACCGTCGTCCTCGGCCCCGTGCGCATCACCACGGGTTCCATCTTCAGCATGGCGCTCTCGATCGTGGTGCTCGTGCTCGTCGGCCTCTTCCTCACCCGCACCCGCATCGGCAAGGCGACCCGGGCGGTCTCCGACAACCCGTCGCTCGCCGCCGCATCCGGAATCGACGTCGACCGCATCATCCGCATCGTGTGGGTGCTCTCCGGTTCGCTCGCCGCCCTCGCCGGCGTGATGCTGGCCCTGTACCGCCAGGTGTCGTGGGACATGGGCTTCCAGGTGCTGCTGCTGATGTTCGCCGCCGTCACGCTCGGTGGTCTCGGGTCGGCCTACGGCGCACTCGTCGGCTCCATCGTCGTCGGTCTGTTCGTGGAGCTCTCGACGCTCTTCATTCCACCGGACCTCAAATACGCGGCGGCTCTCGTCGTGCTCATCGTGGTCCTCCTGGTTCGCCCGCAGGGCATCCTGGGCCGTAAAGAACGAATCGGTTAAGGGAGGAGAGACTCATGGACTGGGGAAACATCTTCGGAAACGCCGTCGGCGAGATCATCTCACCGACCACGGCGGCCTACGCCCTCGCGGCCATCGGCCTCGGCGTGCACTTCGGCTACACGGGCCTGCTGAACTTCGGTCAGGCGGCCTTCCTCCTGATCGGTGCCTACGCCTTCGCCATCCCGACGCTGGCGGGCGCGCCCATCATCGTAGCGGTGCTGTGTGCCATCGCCTGCTCGGTCATCTTCGCCTTCATCCTGGGTATCCCCACGCTGAGGCTCAGGGCCGACTACCTCGCGATCGTCACCATCGCCTCGGCCGAGGTCGTGAGGTTCATCGTCACCACGACGGGCCTCACCGACTTCACCGGTGCCGCCAACGGCCTCTCCGGGTTCAAGGGCACCTTCGCGGCGATCAACCCGATCCCGGCGGGCACCTACGGCTTCGGTCCGTTCACCTACAACGAGTACGACTGGTGGGTGCGGATCGTGGGCTGGACCCTCGTGGTCCTCGCCAGCGTGCTCGTGTGGCTGCTCATGCGCAGCCCGTGGGGCCGCGTGGTCAAGGGCATCCGTGAAGACGAGGATGCCGTGCGCTCGCTCGGCAAGAACGTGTACAGCTACAAGATGCAGGCCCTCGTGATCGGCGGTGGTCTCGGCTCGATCGCCGGTATCATCTTCATCCTGCCCCGCGCGGTGCAGCCGGCGAACTACACTACCGGCCTCACCTTCTTCATCTGGACGATCATGCTGCTGGGTGGCGCGGCCACCATCTTCGGACCCATCATCGGCTCCATGATCTTCTGGGTCGTGCTCTCGCTCACCCAGGGCATCCTCTACGGTGCCATCGAGTCGGGGGCCCTCGGGTTCCTCTCCACCACCCAGGCCGGGCAGATCCGCTTCATCCTCGTGGGTGTGGCCCTGATGCTCCTCGTCATATTCAGACCGCAAGGTATTTTCGGAAACAAGAAGGAGCTGTCCTTCAGTGTCTAACATCGAAACTGCTGCCCCGCAGACCCATCCGCTCGTGAAGGGCGAGGTCGGTCCCGGATGCGCGAAGACCGATCCCATCGTGATCGCCGACAGCGTCACCCGTCAGTTCGGCGGGCTCAAGGCGGTCGACGTGGCCCACCTAGAGATCCCCCGCGGCAAGATCACGGCTCTGATCGGCCCGAACGGTGCCGGCAAGACCACCATGTTCAACCTGCTCACCGGTTTCGACAAGCCGAACACCGGCACGTGGGAATTCAACGGCAAGTCACTCGCCGGCGTGCCCGCCTTCAAGGTGGCTCGCGCCGGCATGGTGCGCACCTTCCAGCTCACCAAGTCGCTCGGCCGCCTGTCGGTACTGCAGAACATGCTGCTGGGTGCCACCGGCCAGAAGGGCGAGGGGCTCTTCACCTCGCTCATCAAGCCGCTCTGGCGCGCACAGGAAGAGGAGAACACGGCGCGTGCCGACGACCTCCTGGCCCGCTTCAAGCTCGACGCGAAGCGCGAAGACTACGCGGCCTCCCTCTCCGGCGGCCAGCGCAAGCTGCTCGAGATGGCCCGCGCGCTGATGTCGAAGCCCGAGCTGATCATGCTCGACGAGCCGATGGCCGGTGTGAACCCGGCGCTCACCCAGTCGCTGCTCGGCCACATCAAGAACCTGAAAGAAGACGGCACCTCGGTGCTCTTCGTCGAGCACGACATGCACATGGTCATGCACATCTCGGACTGGGTTGTGGTGATGGCCGAGGGCCGCGTGGTGGCCGAGGGCCCGCCCGAGAACGTCATGAAAGACCCGGCCGTGATCGACGCCTACCTGGGCGCCCACCACGACACCGACCTCGGAGACCTGATGGAAGACGGCCCGAACCCGGTGATCGAGGCCGAGCGCAAGGCGCACGAGGCGCACCCGGAGGCCGAGACGGCCGGCTACGGCGTCAGCACGACCCCGGCGGCCACCGACGCCGACGACGAGGAGAAGTAGAGCGCATGAGCGACATCGATCCCAACGAGGTCAACGCCGAAACCAACCTGCTCGCCGAGGAAGGCGGGAAGCCGCACACCGCTGCGCCGCACACCCTGGCACCGACCGACCGCGGCGACGCCGTGCTCAAGACCGAGAACCTGGTCGGCGGGTACCTGCCCGGTGTCAACATCCTGAACGGCTGCACGATCGAGGCCTACCCCGGTGAGCTCATCGGCATCATCGGCCCGAACGGCGCCGGCAAGTCCACGGTGCTGAAGGCCATCTTCGGGCAGATCAAGATCCGCAGCGGCCGCGTCATCCTGAAGGGCGAGGACATCACGGGGCTGCGGGCCAACAAGCTCGTCACCAAGGGTGTCGGCATGGTTCCCCAGAACAACAACGTGTTCCCGAGCCTCACGATCGAGGAGAACCTCGAGATGGGCCTCTTCCAGAAGCCCTCGATCTTCGCCGAGCGCTTCGACTTCGTCACCACGCTCTTCCCCGAGCTGGGCAAGCGCCGCAAGCAGCGCGCAGGCTCGCTCTCGGGCGGCGAGCGGCAGATGGTGGCCATGGGCCGCGCGCTCATGATGGAGCCCTCGGTGCTGCTGCTCGACGAGCCCTCGGCAGGCCTCTCCCCCGTGCGCCAGGACGAGACGTTCATGCGCGTGCACCAGATCAACCGCGCAGGCGTCTCCGTGATCATGGTGGAGCAGAACGCCCGTCGTTGCCTGCAGATCTGCGACCGCGCCTACGTGCTCGATCAGGGCAAGGACGCCTACACGGGCACCGGCCGCGAGCTCATGAAAGACCCGAAGGTCATCGAGCTCTACCTGGGCACCCTGGCGGCCGACCAGGGCCACTGACCCACTCCCGCACCACACGCACCGGATGCCGGGCACCGCCGTCGAGGCGGGGCCCGGCATCCGTCGTTTCAGCAGGCGCCCGGGATCGTCCCCGGTGCTCCACAGCGCAGTCGCGCAGGGGCCCAGCAGCGGCCCGCCCGCGAACGGCCGGGAATGCGAGAAGGCCCGGCACCCCGTGAGGGGGCCGGGCCTTCAGGCTGTGCGGAGGACTAGCCTGCGAGCGAACCGAACTCGACGTTCAGCGGCGCGTAGTTGTTGTCCTGGCCGTACTGGTAGATGCCGATGTAGGCCTCGGTGGGGTCACCGTTGTCATCGAACGTGATGGGTCCGGAGACGCCGTCGTAGTCGATGTCGGTACCCGCAGCCAGCAGGTCGGCGCACTCCGCGAAGGAGGTGCACTTCGTGCCGCCCTCGGAGACCGCCTTCATGTTGGCCTGGATGATCGGACCGGTCGTGCCGCCACCCGCAACGGCCGCGAGGGCCATCAGGTTGACCGCGTCGTACGACTCGGCACCGTAGCTGAAGTCGGTCAGCGTCGGGTCGACACCGAGCAGCTTGGCCTTGAACGAGTCATCCGCGAGAACGCCGGGGAGCGTACCCTTGGCGCAGTTCAGGGTTCCCTTGTCGAACGCGTCACCGTAGTTCGACAGGTTGCCGTCGACGAAGTAGACCTTGTCACCGGGGAAGCCCTTGGTGCCCACGAGCTCGGGGATGATGACCTTCGTCTGGTCGAACGCGATCACGGCGATGGCGTCGGGAGCCTCGGCCACGACGGCGTCGATCTGCGACGAGAACTGGCTGTCACCCTCGTTGAACGCCTCGGAGGCGACGACGGTGCCACCAGCGGCCTCGACCGACTTGGTGACGTTCTCGGCAAGACCCGAGCCGTACGCGTCGTTCAGGTAGATGATGCCGATGTTCGTGTTGCCATCGCCCACCATCAGGTTGCCGAGCACGCGGCCCTGCAGCACGTCGGAGGGAGCGGTACGGAAGTAGTATCCGCCGTCGGCGTAGGTCGAGAAGTCGGGCGAGGTGTTCGCCGGCGAGATCTGAACGACCTGAGCGCCCGTGACCTGGTCGATGAAGGTGAACGAGACACCCGACGAGGCCGCACCGACGATGCCGGAGACGCCCTGCGAGAGCAGGTCGGTCGCCGACTGGGTCGCGATGTCGGTCGTGGTGTCACCGGAGTCACGGTGGATGACCTCGACGTTGCCGCCGAGCACACCCGGGGCCGACGCGTTGATCTCGGCCACAGCCAGGTCGACACCCGCGATCTCGGGCGGGCCGAGGAAGGCGAGGCTACCGGTGGTCGGCAGGATCGAGCCGATCTTCAGCGACGTGGCGCGCGACTGCGCCGCCTCCGGGGTGACGGGCGTGATGGCCGGGGCCGTCGTCGCCGCATCGGTGCCGCAGACTGCTGCCGCCGCGGTCGTCTCTCCGCCATCGGTCGACGGGGTCGACGCGCAGGAAGCCAGCAGCAGAGCGCCGGCACTGAACGCGGCAACACCCGCAACGATCGAGAGGGGCTTCGAGCGCGAGGCCTTGGCCTTCGCAAATACGCTCATGGTGCTCCTTATGTGAATGTGTGCAGTTTCTCGGCAGACTCGAAGAATCGGCCGTTCATTCAAAGTAGGCGGCAATTGCCGCCGGAACAATACGCTGGTGTTACAGCCGTGTAACACGGCCGAATCGTTACCTTGCGGTGACCTGAGGGCATCGCCCGTCGGGTCAGAGCGCGAGGCCGATGAGAGCGAGCACCCCCGGCGCAGGTTCTGAGCCCGACACCCCGAGCTGCCCGGTGACACCGGTGTACCGGATGTCGGCGCGCGAGTTGAGCACCTCGAGGCACGCCCCGTAGCTCGAGCACTCGATGTCGCCCGAGGTGATGGCCGGGAGGAACCGGGCGATGGACGCACGGCCGTCGTCTCCGGCGAGCGAGGCCGCCAGCGCCACGATCACCGTGGCGTCGTAGCTCTCGGCCCCGTAACGGGTCTCGCTCAGCGTGGGGTCGGCCGACCGCAACCGGGTGAGGAAGGCCTCGTCGGCGGTGAGTGCGTCGCCGGATGCGCTGAGACCCGGCACGCCCGCAGCGGTCGCCGCGTCATCCGTCGCCGGGATCAGTGCGACTGCATTCGGGCCGACGATCGCGTCGATGCCCCGGCTGTCGAGACCCGTGACCGCTGCGGCACCGGTCGCGGCATCGGCGTGCAGCACGATCACCGGCACGCCCCCGACGCCGCCCGCCTCGTCGATGTCGCGCACGGCGAGCTCCACGCCCGCCAGCGAGGCGGCGCCGAAACCGGCGTCCGCTCCCGTGAGCGGCACAACGGCGCCGATCACCAGAGTGCCGTCACCGCTCGGCATGGGCTGCGCCATCGTGGGGATGGGTGTGGGCGACGGTGTGCCCGAGGACTCCGGTGAGCCGAAGCATCCGGTGAGGGCGAGTGCGCCGCCGGCCACGATCGACGCGACGATGGCCGCCCGTGCGCCGGACCGGATGCGGGTGTCGTCACTCATGCTCGCATTACTGTATCGCCCTGCCGCCACGTGCTCACGATACGGGGCCGAGTGGTTCGGAGCGCGCGCCGCGGCCGGCTCGCGCCATGTCGGCGATCAGGATCGCCACGGCCAGCCAGACGATTCCGAACCCGAACCAGCGCTCGGGCGGCATGGGCTCGTGCAGCACGAACACCCCGATCGCGAACTGGAGGATGGGCGCGATGAACTGGATGAACCCCACGTACACCAGAGGCAGGCGCCGCGTGGCGGAGGCGAACAACAGCAGAGGGATGGCTGTTGCCACCCCGGTCAGCACCAGCAGAGTCGTGTGCAGCGCGCCATCACCGAAGGTGAGTCCGCTGAGCTGCGAAACCACCATGAGCTGCACGACCGCCACCGGCGTCAGCCAAGCCGTCTCGAGGCTCAGTCCGCTCACGGCGTCGATACTCGGCCCCACGTATTTCTTGACGAGGCCGTAGAGGCCGAACGACGCGGCGAGGATGAGGGAGATCCACGGAACGGCACCGTAACCGACCGTGAGCACCACGACGGCGGCGGCGCTCACGCCGATGGCCACCCACTGGAGCACGCGCAACCGCTCGCGCAGCACGACCACCCCGAGCAGCACCGTCACGATCGGGTTGATGAAGTAGCCGAGCGATGTCTCGACCACCTGGCCGGACAGCGTGCCGAGGATGTAGGTCTGCCAGTTCACGTAGATCAACGCCCCGGCGAGGCCCATGAGCAGCACCAGCCTCGGCTGCCTCGCGATGGCGAGGAATCTGCCCCAACTGCGGGTCGCCGTGATGAGCACCGCACAGAACACGAGGGAGAACAGGATGCGCCAGGCGACGATCTCGAACGCCCCGGCCGGCACCAGGGCCAGGAAGTAGAGGGGAAGGAGCCCCCAGAGAACATAGGCGCCCACCGCGGCGAGCAGGCCGGAGCGGAACTTCTGCTGGTCCGTGCCCGCGATCGACGGCTGATCAGGGCGGGGCGGGGTCACCGCGTCACTCTACTCCGGGCTCGGCCGGCAGGCCGACTCCCCGAAACGCAGAGAACCCGGGCGGCCGAAGCCACCCGGGTTCTCAGAACGATCGTGTCGTCAGCGAACGACGACCGCGAGCACGTCGCGGGCCGAGAGCACGAGGAGGTCTTCTCCGCCGTACTTCACCTCGGTTCCGCCGTACTTGGAGTAGATGACCTTGTCGCCGACGGCGACGTCGAGCGGCACGCGGTTTCCGTTGTCGTCGATACGACCGGGGCCCACGGCCACGACCTCGCCCTCCTGGGGCTTCTCCTTGGCGGTGTCAGGGATGACGAGGCCGGAAGCAGTGGTCTGCTCGGCTTCGACCTGCTTGATGACGATGCGATCCTCGAGCGGCTTGATGGAGACCGACACGGTTGACCTCTTCTTTCTCAGTTACAAAACGTCTGGGTTAGCACACTCACTCCGAGAGTGCTAAGTCGAGTTTAGAGGCTTCGCTGGCACTCGCGCAATGTGAGTGCCAGAGTATGACGCCTCGATCCGTCGCCCCCTTGGTAGCGTTGCCGGATGGACTCCCGCGAGCTCTCGCTCCTGCTCACCGCCGAGGGTCTGCGCCTTCTCGACTCCCTCCCGCCCTACTCCGCGGGTGGCGCCGCCGGCCAGGTGAGCGCCCTGCGCAAAGCGGGCCATCCCGCCGATCTCGTGGCTGCCGTACTCACCCAGGCGCGGCTGCGCGAAAAGGCCGCGCAGAAGTTCGGTCCGTTCGCCGATCGTCTTCTCTACACCCCCGCAGGGCTGGAGCAGGCCACCCGCCTGAAGGTCGCCGCCCTGCACGCCGGCCGCTTCCGCGAGGCGGGCGCCACCCGGGTCGCCGACCTCGGCTGCGGCATCGGAGCCGACGCGCTCGCGCTCTCCGCCCTCGACCTCGCGGTGCGGGCGGTCGAGCGCGACGAGGTCACGGCCGCCGTCGCCAGTTACAACCTGGCCACCTTCCCCGACGCCGAGGTGGTGCTGGGCGACGCCGAGCAGGCCGACCTCACGGGCATCGACGCCGTCTACCTCGACCCTGCCCGCCGCACAGGGGGCACCGAGAACACGACCCGCATCACACGAGCCGCCGACTACTCACCCTCGGTCGACTTCGCGTTCGACCTCGCCGAGCGGATGCCCACGGGCATCAAGCTGGGTCCGGGCTTCGACCGGCAGCTGATCCCGGCGCACGCCGAGGCACAATGGGTCTCGGTCGATGGGCAGGTGGTGGAGATGGGTCTCTGGTTCACCTCTCTCGCCCGGCCCGGCATCCGTCGCTCCGCCCTCGTGATCAGAGCGGATGCGGCCCACGAACTCACCGCCGCCGAAGACAGTACCGACGCGGAGCCGAGAGAGCTCGGCGAGTACGTCTACGAACCGGATGGGGCGGTCATCCGGGCCCGGCTGATCGGCGACCTCGCGGGCTCGATCGGCGCCGGGATGCTCTCGCCCGGCATCGCGTATCTCACCGGGGACACGCTCGTGCAGACCCCGTTCGCCTCGGCGTTCCGCGTACGCGAACGGCTACCGGCCGGAGAGGGGAACCTCAAGAAGGCGTTGCGCGAGCGAGGCATCGGCACCCTGGAGATCAAGAAGCGCGGGATCGATGTCGATCCCGCGCTCCTCCGCCGCCGCCTGGCCCTCAAGGGGCCGGAGTCGGCGACGCTGATCATGACCCGCGTGGCCGGAGAGCACGAGGCCCTCCTGGTGCAGCGGGTCTAGTAGTTGTAGTACCCGCTTGTTCCTGCCGTTGCGATGGCAAGCCCGATGATGACGATGTAGCCGATCACGAAGAGCAACCCGAAGCCCGTGAACACGTAGCTCAGGATGAGGCCGGCCTTCGCGAGCCCACGGCCCGACTCGCCCGTGCGGTCGATCTGCTTCAGCGCGATGTGGCCCGTGACGATGCCCGCGATGCTGAACACGAAGGCGAGGATGATCGTGATGATCGCCAGGGTGTTCGTGGGCGGCGCGGCCGGCGCCTGCGGGTAGCCGCCGTAATACGGCTGCTGCGGGGGCTGGTACCCGGGCGGAGGAGCCTGCTGGTAGCCCTGGGCGGGGGCCGGCGGCTGCTGGTACCCGGGCGCCGGAGGCTGCTGGTAGCTGGGGGCCTGGGGCTGCTGCGGGTAGCTCGGCGGCGCCGTGTAGTTCGGTGCCGGAGGCGCCGGGGGCGCCGGCGGTGCCGGCGGTGCCGGCGGGGTCACCGGCGGAACGCCGGGCTCGCCCGCGGGAGGGGTGGGATTGTTGGTGTCGCTCACGGGGAACGCCCTTCTGTGTCGACGGCCGCCATCGGCCGTTGTGGCCCTGACCTGTTAACAGAGTAGGCGCAGGCGGCCCGAAGACCACCTGCGCCGGTGGAACTCAGTACGTGGTGACCACGTTCGGGTTCGACGCCGCAGCAACGGCGATCACGATGATGATGATGACCCAGAAGAGGATCGAGAGCGCACCGATGACGATTCCTGCAATCGCAAGACCGCGGCCGTTCTCGCCGGTCTTCTTGATCTGGTTGAGCGCGATCGCGCCGAGGATGATGGCGATGAGGTTGAACTGCAGAATCGCGATCACGAGCGAGACGATCGCGAGAACGTTCGTCTTCGGTGCAGCGGGCACTGCCGCGTATCCGGGGGTGGGCTGAGTCAAGGGAGGGCTCCAATTGTCCTGAGTGATACTGACAGGCACCTATCGTGGCAGGGTGTCTGAGAAAGTGTCAATGCGGAGTGACGCACAGCGTCACCCCAGATAGGGAAAGAACGCGGCCCCTAGAGCCTCTCCACCTGGATCTGGGTGACCGGAAGCGTCGAATCCGCACCGAATCCGAGGGTCGACGGCCCATACCCGGCCTCGATCAACTGCGCGCCGAGCGCCGCGATCATCGCGCCGTTGTCGGTGCACAGCGAGAGCGGAGGGATGCGCAACGCGACCCCCGCGGCCGCTGCCCGCTCCGCGGCGACCTCGCGCACCCGCGCGTTCGCCACCACCCCGCCACCGAGCAGCAGCCGCGGGATGCCGTAGTCGGCGCAGGCCCTGAACGCCTTGGTGAGCAGCACGTCGACCACGGCCTCACGGAAGCTCGCCGCGACATCCGCCACCGGCACCACCTCGCCCGCGTCATCCGTCTTCTCCACCCAGCGCGCCACGGCGGTCTTGAGACCCGAGAACGAGAAGTCGTAGCGGTGTCTCTCAAGATCCTTGGCGCCCATGAGCCCGCGCGGGAACCGGATGGCGGCGGGGTCGCCCCCGACCGCGGCACGATCGATCTGCGGACCGCCCGGATACGGCAGGCCCAGCAGCCGGGCCACCTTGTCGAAGGCCTCCCCCGCCGCGTCGTCGATCGTCTCGCCGAGCAGTTCGACGTCGTCGACGAGGTCACGCACGAGCAGCAACGACGTGTGGCCGCCCGAGACGAGCAGGGCGATCGTGGGGTACTCGAGCGGCTCGTCGGCGAGCACGTCCGCCCCCACGTGTCCCACCAGATGGTTCACGGCATACAGCGGCTTGCCGGTGGCGACGGCCAGCGCCTTCGCCGCGCCCACGCCGACCATGAGCGCGCCGGCGAGCCCCGGACCGCTCGTGACGGCGACGGCGTCGATCTCGTCCAGGGTGATCCCGGCTTCGGCGAGCGCCGCATCGAGCGTCGGTGTCATGGCCTCCAGGTGGGCGCGCGCCGCCACCTCGGGCACCACGCCCCCGTAGCGGGCGTGCTCGTCCATCGACGAGGCGATCACGTTGGCGAGCAGGGTCGAGCCGCGCACGATCCCCACGCCGGTCTCGTCGCACGACGTCTCGATTCCGAGCACGACGGGGCCATCCGTCATCGCGGCACCTCCTCGGTGGCGAGGGCGGCCCGGTGCGGAGACAACGGTGCCTTCATCACGATCGCATCCACTCCGTCGGGCTGGTAGTAGGCGGGCCGCACCGCGATGTCCGCGAAGCCGAGCGAGAGGTAGAGCCCATGGGCCACGGGGTTGTCGGCGCGCACCTCGAGGAAGATGCTCGTCGCCCCGCGCGTGGCGGCTTCGCCGAGCAAGCGTGTCATCAGCTGGCGACCGAGTCCCCGGCCGCGGGCGGCCTCGGAGACGGCGATGGTCTGGATGTCGGCATCACTCGCGCCGCGGGGGCAGAGCAGACCCGCGTAGCCCTGCAGCGCATCCGGATGCTCCGCGTCGACCCCCACGAGGTAGTAGCACTCGGGATGCCCGATCTCCCGTTCCATGGAATCGCGTGACCAGGCGTCGGTGGTGAACGACGACTCCTCGAGGGCCATGATCGCGTCGAGATCGCCGGGCTGGGCCCGCCGCAGCTGCCAGGTCATCGCGACACCCGCTTCCGGGCGCCGGGCATCGTGACGTCGGGCGAGCGCAGGTAGAGCGGCTCGGTGAACTCGTCGGGCAGCCCCTGCGCGCGACGGATGCGGGCGATCCGCCCGAGCTGGCCGGCGCTGATCTGCGTGGCATCCACACGCCGCAGCTCCGGGTGGGGCAGTTCGTCGGGCCGGCACAGCGCCGGACCATCGGTGCGTTCCGTCCCTAGGTCGCCGAGCGCGTACGCCGACCAATAGACCTCACGTCGGCGCGCATCCGTCACCACGAGGATCCCGCCACGCACGCCGGCCGACCACTGCTCGAGCGCCACGGCGTCGTGACTCACCACGGGGATGAGCGGGCGGGCGATTCCCCAGGCGAACGTGCGGGCGGCGGCGATGCCCACACGCAGGCCCGTGAAGGGGCCGGGACCCATGCCGGCAACCACGGCATCGAGGCTGTTCGGGGTCACCGCAGCGTCGTCGAGCGTCGCCTCGATCATCTCGCCGATCACCTCGGCGTGGCGCATGGTGTCTTCGGTGGAACGCTCGGCGAGAACGCGGTCGCCGTCGGTCACGGCGACCGAGGTGCCGGCGGAGGTGTCGATGGCGAGAAACACCCTTCGAGCTTAATGCCGCCGCTACGGGTGCCGGTCAGCGCCAGCGAGGGCCGACGCCCTCCACGCGCACGCGACGCGGCTCGATGGGCGCCTCGACCTCGGCGTCGTCGGCCTCGATCTCCCCCTCGGCAGGCACCCCGGCCCCGTGCGGCCGGTCGATGTCGATCGCCAGATACGAATCGGTGAGCACGTCGATGAGTCCGGCGCCCCACTCCACCACCACCACCGAGTGCGCGAAGTCGATGTCGAGATCGTCGAGCTCGAGCGCGCTCCCCAGCCGGTAGGCGTCGACGTGCACGAGCGCGGGCCCACCCACGAGCGAGGGATGCGTACGCGCGAGCACGAAGGTGGGGCTCGTCACAGGACCGCGGATGCCGAGCCCCTCGCCCAACCCCCGGGTGAACGTGGTCTTGCCCGCGCCCAGGTCTCCGGAGAGCAGCACGACGTCTCCGGCGCGCAACGACGAAGCGATGCCGATCCCGAAGGCATGCATCGCCTCGGGATCCGCGATCTCGAAGTCCCCCTCGATCATCATTCGCCCCGGTACACCCGTGTCACACGCGCTCCCACCCGGGCCACGATCTCGTCGCCGATCGTGTCGGCGTAGCCGGCCCAGTCCTCGGCAGTGGGTTCGCCCTCGTCTCCCGTGCCGAACACCACGACCTCGTCGCCCACCTCCACGGCGTCGTCGCCGACGTCGATAACGAACTGGTCCATGGCGATGCGCCCGGCGATCGGATAGCGGCGCCCACGCAGCTGCACCTCGCCGGTGCCCGACGCGATCCGGGGGATGCCGTCGGCGTAGCCGAGCGGCACGAGCGCGAGGGTCGACTCGCCATCGGTGCGATAGGTGTAGCCGTACGAGATGCCGTGATCGTGGGGCACGCGCTTCACCGAGACCACGGGGGCGCGCAGCGTCATCACGGGCCGGAGGCCCAGATCGCGGGCCGACCGGTCGTCGAAGGGCGAGATGCCGTAGGCGGCGATGCCGAAACGCACGAGGCCGAGGCGTGCCTCGGGCATCCGGATGCCGGCCGACGAGGCCGCGAGGTGCAGCAGCGCGAAGCGCGCACCGAGTCCTTCGGCCACGGCCACCGCTTTGTGCAGGCGGGCGAGCGCGATCTCGTCGTCCTCCGGCGATGCATCGGCGAGGTGCGACCAGGCGGCGTGCAGCGTCAGCACACCCTGTGCGTCGTAGTCGATGGCACTCTGCACGAGCTGCGGCCAGTCGGCCTCGGTGGCGCCGTTGCGGCTGAGCCCCGTGTCGACCTTGAGGTGCACCCGCGGCGCTCGGGAGGCCCCCGATGCCGCGATGGCGTCGAGCTGCCACACCGCCGAGATGCCGAGGTCGATGTCGGCATCGGCGGCCTCGCGGAACAGGGCGTCGGGATCGTGCATCCAGGCGAAGATCGGGGCGGTGATGCCCGCCTCGCGCAGCGCGAGTGCCGCGGGGATGTCGAGCACCGCGAGCGAGGTGGCTCCCGATTCGAGGGCGGCTCGCGCGAGCGGCAGCATGCCGTGTCCGTACGCGTCGGCCTTCACGGCGAGCATCGTCTCGGCGGGCTTCGCCAGCTCCGAGAGGGTGCGCACGTTGTGACGGAACGCGTCGAGGTCGATCACGGCTTCGCGGCGGGGAGCAGCCAGAGGCACGCCTGTGTTGTTCGGCTGAGTCATCCGTGCACCCGCTTCACGCGCCGGCCGAGTCGCGTCACGATCTCGTAGTTGATGGTGGAGGCCGCTTCGGCCCAGTCGTCGGCGCTCGGGTACCCCTCGGCGGGGTCGCCGAACAGCACGACGCGGTCACCCACCGCCGCGACGCTCTCGCCGAGGTCGACGACGAACTGATCCATGGCCACCCGTCCCACGATCGGGTGAATGGCACCGTTCACCCACACACTGCCGGTGTTCGAGACGTGTCGCGGGATGCCGTCGGCGTAGCCGAGCGGCACGAGTCCGAGCGTGGTGTCGGATGCGGCCCGATAGGTGTACCCGTAGGAGACGCCGACACCGGCCGCCACCCGCTTCACCGCGATCAACCGCGCTTCGACGCGCATCGCGGGCGTCAGCCCGAGCTCCGCCGACCCCACTCCGCCGTAGGGCGAGAGGCCGTACAGGCCGATTCCGAGCCGCACCAGGTCGAGCCGCGTCTCGGGCAGTCGGAGGGCACCGGCCGTCGAGGCCAGATGCCGGATCGTCGGACGCAGTCCGGCCGCTGCCGCCCGCGCACCCGCCTCATCGAAGGCGGCGAGCTGCGCGAGGTCGTGGTCGTCGGCCGCGTTCGAGAGATGGCTGAAGAGACCCTCCACCACGAGGCGACCGGATGCCTCCGCCTCCCGTGCCGCCTCGAACACCGCCGCCCAGTCGGAGCGCTGGATGCCGTTGCGGCCGAGTCCGGTGTCGACCTTGAGGTGCACACGGGCGGGATGCGCGGGCGAGCCGGCATCCGCTGCCCGCTCCAGCTGGGTGCGGGTGCTGATGCCGAGGGTCACGTCGTGCGCGACGGCGGTCGTGAAGTCGGGATCGTCTCCGTGCAACCAGGCCAGCACCGGGGCGTCGATGCCCTCCGATCGGAGGGCGAGCGCCTCGTCCACATCGGCGACGCCGAGCCAGGTGGCTCCGCCGGCGAGCGCCGCTCGGGCGACTTCGGTCGCGCCGTGTCCGTAGCCGTCGGCCTTCACGACCGCCATCACCGCCGCGGGCGCGACCACTGCGGCGACGTGCGCGGCGTTCGCCGTGAACGCCGAGGTGTCGACGATGGCACGACGCAGGGCCGGGGGCGCAGCGGGAACTGCCGACGGCCCCGCCGCCGCATCCGGTGCCCGGCCGCTCATGATCGCACCCCGCCGCCTTCGGCCACCACGAACGCCAGGGCGTTGCCGCCGTCGTGGGTCATGCTGAGGTGCACGTGGGTCGCGCCGATCGCGGCCACCGCGGCGGCGACCCCGCCGGAGAGCGCGAACGAGGGATTGCGCTCCGCATCCGACACCACGGCCATGTCGTGCCACCGGAACTCGGTGGAGTGGCCCACCGCCTTGATCAGCGCCTCCTTCGCGGCGAACCGCGCCGCGAGCGAACGCGCGGGCAGCACCCGCTCGGCCTCGGTGAACAGCCGGTCACGCAGCTTGGGCGTCTTCTCCAGGGCGCGCTCGAAGCGGGCGACGTCGACGAGGTCGACTCCGACTCCGACGATCACGGCGGCCTACTCGACCGTGACCGACTTGGCCAGGTTCCTCGGCTGATCGACGTCGAGGCCCTTGGCGGTGGCGAGCTCCATGGCGAAGAGCTGCAGCGGGATGACCGTGAGCAGCGGTTCGAACAGTGGGGCGGCGAGCGGGATACGGATGACCTCGTCGGCGAACGGCAGCACCGCCACGTCGCCCTCTTCGGCGATGGCGAGGATGCGCGCGCCGCGCGCGCGGATCTCCTGGATGTTCGACACCACCTTCGCGTGCAGGGAGTTGGGGTCGCGCGGGCTCGGAACCACCACGAACACGGGCTGCCCCGGCTCGATCAGGGCGATCGGCCCGTGCTTCAGCTCGCCGGCGGCGAAGCCCTCGGCGTGGATGTAGGCGAGCTCCTTGAGCTTCAGGGCACCTTCGAGTGCGATGGGGTAGCCCACGTGGCGGCCGAGGAAGAGAACGGCACGCGAGTCGCTCATCCACTTGGCCAGCTGGGTGATCTCGGGGGCGCTCGTGAGCACCTTCGCGATCTTCTTCGGGATGCTCTGCAGCTCCTTGAGCTGCTTCGCGCCCGCGGCCGGCTCGATCGTCTCCCGCACGCGGGCGAGGTGCAGACCGAACAGGTAGAGGGCGGTGATCTGGGCCACGAAGGCCTTCGTGGAGGCGACGGCCACCTCGGGACCGGCATGTGTGTAGACCACGGCATCCGACTCCCGTGCGATCGTCGCGCCCTGCGTGTTGCAGATGGAGAGGGTGCGGGCACCGCTCGCCACGGCGTACTTGACGGCCATCAGCGTGTCCATCGTCTCGCCCGACTGGCTGATCGACACCACGAGCGTGCGCGAGGTGAGCACCGGCTCCCGGTAACGGAACTCGTGCGAGAGCTCCACGTCGACGGGTACGCGCGCCCACTTCTCGATGGCGTACTTGCCGAGCATCCCGGAGTAGCTGGCGGTGCCGCAGGCGATGATCACCACGCGGTCGATGTCTCGGAGCATGCCGTCCTGCCCCTCGAGCTCGGGCAGCACCACCTGGCCGTCGACCACGCGGCCGAGGATCGTGTTGGCCACGGCCTCCGGCTCCTCGCTGATCTCTTTGGCCATGAAGCTCGACCAGCCGCCCTTCTCGGCGGCCGAGGCATCCCACGACACCTCGAACTCGTGCGCTTCGACGGGAACGCCGTCGAAGTCGGTGACGAGCACCTCGTCGGGGGTGATGACCACGATCTGGTCCTGGCCGATGGCCACTGCCCGGCGCGTGTGCTCCACGAAGGCCGCCACGTCGGAGCCGAGGAAGTTCTCGCCCTCGCCGAGCCCGATCACGAGCGGCGAGTTGCGACGCGCGCCCACGACGGAGCCGGGCTCGTCCTGGTGCAGGGCGAGGAGGGTGAAGGCACCCTCGAGGCGCGACACCACGCGGCCCAGAGCGGCGGGCAGTCCGTCGCCCGCCTCGTATTCCCGGCCGAGCATCTTCGCGGCCACCTCGGTGTCGGTCTCGCTGTCGAAGGCGTAGCCGTCGTCGAGCAGTTCCTGCTTGAGGGTGGCGAAGTTCTCGATGATGCCGTTGTGAATGAGCGCGATGCGGCCGTCGGCCGAGAGATGCGGATGCGCGTTGCCGTCGGTAGGGCCGCCGTGCGTCGCCCAGCGGGTGTGACCGATTCCCGTCTGGCCGTCGGCCATGGGGCGCGCCTCGAGATCGTCGGCCAGAACGGCCAGCTTGCCCGCGCGCTTGCGGGTGGAGAGCGTGCCGTCTTCGCCGATCACGGCGACACCGGCGGAATCGTAACCGCGGTATTCGAGCCGGCGCAGTCCGCCGAGGAGCACCTCGAGACTGCTGTTGTTGCCGACGTAACCCACGATTCCACACATGCCAGCGAGTTTAGTCGAGCGTGACCGGAGGACTCTGACAGCCACCCGCGTCCGCGTCACCACGGCGGATCGCGCACGGGCGAACCAGGGAATCGGGCAGAATGGGGTTCTATGCCCGATTCCGCCTCCTCATCCGGATTCGCGCAGTTCAGCCCGTTCACCGAGTTCGACCGGGCACACTGGGCGGCGCTCGCGCCGACGACCCCGCTGCCGCTCCAGGAGACCGAGGTCGTGCAGCTGCGCGGTCTCGGCAACCCCCTCGACATGCGCGAGGTCACCGAGGTGTACCTCCCGCTTGCGCGGCTCATCAACCTCTACGCCACCAGCGCCCAGCAGCTGCACCGATCGACATCCGACTTCCTGGGTGAACGCAGTAAGTCGACACCGTTCGTCATCGGCGTCGCCGGCTCCGTCGCGGTGGGCAAGTCCACCACCGCGCGCCTGCTGCGCGAACTGCTCGCCCGCTGGGCCGACACCCCCCGGGTCGAACTCGTCACCACCGATGGCTTCCTGCTGCCGAACCGCGAGCTCGAGCGACGCGGCCTGATGCAGCGCAAGGGCTTCCCCGAGTCGTACGACCGCCGGGCGCTCTTGCGTTTCGTCACCGCGGTGAAGAGCGGCAATCCCGAGGTGCGCGCGCCGTTCTACTCGCACCTCAGCTACGACATCGTGCCCGAGGCCCAGATCGTGGTGCGGCAGCCCGACATCCTGATCATCGAAGGCCTCAACGTGCTGCAGCCGCCGAGCGCGAACCGGCTCGCAGTGAGCGACCTCTTCGACTTCTCCGTCTACGTGGATGCCCGCACCAACGACATCGCCACCTGGTACGAGAACCGCTTCCTCGACCTGCAGCGTGGCGCTTTTGCGAACCCCAAGTCGTATTTCCACCGCTACTCGACCCTGTCGGAGGCCGAAGCCCGCGAGACGGCGCGCTCGATCTGGAAGTCGATCAACCTGCCCAACCTCATGGACAACGTGCGCCCCACCCGCTCCCGCGCCACCCTCGTGCTCCGGAAAGACGCCGACCACAAGGTCAACAAGGTGCTGCTGCGCAAGCTGTAGGTGTGTTGGTTGCCACATGATGTGGCAACCCACGCACCTAGCCAACACTTTCTGGCAACTCGCAAGCGCACTCGCCCCACGCCAGGCTCCCCGTCCAACCACTTGCCACAAGATGTGGCAACCGGATGCGACTTGCCACATCTTGTGGCAAGCCGACGTCGCGCACGGCGCCGATCAGCCCAGCTGCTCGACCCCGGTCGACAGACGCTGGCGTACCACGTCGGCCAGGTGTTCCGCGATGCGATCGGCGGTGACCTGGTCGCCCGCCTCCACCATGACCCGCACGAGCGGCTCGGTGCCCGACGGGCGCAGCAGCACGCGACCGGTCTCGCCGAGGTCGGCTTCGGCCTCCGCTACTGCCGTGGCCAGCACGCGGTCGGTCTCCACGCCGTCGCGGTTCACACCGCGCACGTTCACGAGCGTCTGCGGGTACACCTTCATCACGCTCGCCAGTTCGGCGAGGCTCTTCTTGGTGGCCGCCATCTGACTCACGAGCTGCAGACCGGTCAGGATGCCGTCGCCCGTGGTGGCGTGGTCGGCGAAGATGATGTGCCCCGACTGCTCGCCGCCGAGGCTGAGGTGCTTCTCGTTGATGGCTTCGAGAACGTAGCGGTCGCCCACCTTGGTCTCGAGCATCGTGATGCCGTGCTTCGCCATGGCGATCTTCAGCCCCAGATTGCTCATCACCGTGGCCACGAGCGTGTCGTCGCGCAGAGCACCGCGTTCGAACTGCGCAATGGCGAGGATGGCCATGATCTGGTCGCCGTCGATCACATTTCCGGATGCGTCGACCGCAAGACAGCGGTCGGCATCACCGTCGTGGGCGATGCCCACATCGGCTCCCGCCTCGAGAACGGCGGCAGCGAGCTTGTCGAGATGGGTCGAGCCCACCCCGTCGTTGATGTTCATGCCATCCGGGTCGTTGCCGATCACCGTGATCCGCGCGCCGGCCTGGCTGAACGCCTCGGGTGACACCCCGGAGGCGGCGCCGTGCGCGCAGTCGAGCACCACATGGATGCCGTCGAGACGATGCGGCAGCGTCGTCAACAGGTGCACCACATAGCGGTCTTCCGCGTCGGCGAACCGGCGGATGCGCCCGATGTCTCCTCCGAGCGGCATGAGCTGCGGATGCTCGAGCGCCGCCTCGATGGCGATCTCGACGTCATCCGGCAACTTCTTTCCACCGGCGGCGAAGTACTTGATGCCGTTGTCGGGCGCGGGGTTGTGGGATGCAGAGATCACCACGCCGAAATCCGCACCGATGTCGGCGATCAGATAGGCAGCCGCGGGGGTCGGGAGAACTCCGGCGTCGAGAACGTCGACGCCGGAGCTCGCGAATCCCGCCGAGACGGCGGCCGCGATGAAGTCACCCGACTGGCGCGGGTCGCGAGCGACGACCGCGACCGGTCGACGACCGGCATCCCGGGCTGCCGCGCCCAGCACGCGTGCACCGGCCTGCGCGATCCGAAGAGCGAGGTCGGCGGTGACGTCCTGGTTCGCGAGCCCACGCACCCCATCGGTGCCGAAAAGGCGAGCCATACGCTAAGCGTAGGACCGAAGCGCGATCAGCGCTTCGAGAACTGCGACGCCTTACGAGCCTTCTTGAGACCGGCCTTCTTACGCTCGATGACTCGCGAGTCACGGCTGAGGAAGCCGGCCTTCTTGAGCTGCGCACGGTTGTTGTCGCGGTCGATCTCGTTCAGCGCACGCGCGATGGCGAGGCGGAGGGCACCGGCCTGACCCGAGGGGCCACCACCGGTGATCTTCGCGACCACGTCGTAGGAGCCGATCAGGTCGAGCACCTTGAAGGGGTCGGTGATCAGCTGCTGGTGCAGCTTGTTGGGGAAGTAGTGCTCGAACTCGCGGCCGTTCACCGTGAGGGTGCCGGCACCGGGAACGAGGCGCACGCGGGCGATGGCCTGCTTGCGACGGCCGACGGCTGCGCCGGACACGTTGAGAACGGCACGGGGGGCGCGGGGCGCCTCTTCGGCCGGGGTTTCGGTGGAGTAGCTCTCGGGAGCCACGTCAATCTGGTCTGCGATCTTCGCCACGGTAGTGATAAGTCCTTTGTCTGAGTCTGCTGAATGAGCGCGGGACGCTACTGGGCGACCTGGTCGAGAGTGTACGGAACGGGCTGCTGAGCAGCGTGCGGGTGCTCGGCACCTGCGTACACCTTCAGCTTGCGGAACTGGTCGCGACCGAGCGAGGTCTTCGGGAGCATGCCACGGATGGCCTTCTCCACGGCGCGCTCAGGGTTCTTCTCCAGCAGCTCGGAGTAGCTGACGGCGGTCAGGCCGCCCGGGTACCCGGAGTGACGGAAGGCCTTCTTCTGCGCCAACTTCGATCCCGTCAGCGCGACCTTGTCGGCGTTGACGATGATGACGAAGTCACCCATGTCCATGTGGGGGGTGAACGTGGCCTTGTTCTTGCCACGGAGGATGGCGGCCGCGTGGCTCGCCAGACGACCGAGAACGACGTCGGTCGCGTCGATGATGACCCAGCCGCGCGAGACTTCGCTGGCCTTGGGAGTGTAAGTGCGCGTCACAGTAGTGCTGCTTTCTTGTTCGAGTGAGGAGTTCGTGAATCCCACTCCGGTGGGCGTTTTCCCGACGCCGTCAGATCGACAGACTCAGGGCGAACGCATCCGATGGAGGGCTCAACTACGGGTGAACAGCACGAGGCGTGGACACCAAGGGTCTAGATTACGCGATACCACTCTCCCGGTCAAATGAGCTCCCGACGCGCCCTCGTCTGCTCCGCCCGGCCCGCGAGTTCGGCATCGGCGGGGTAGCCCACCTCGGTGAGTACGAGACCCTTCGCGGGCATCACGAGGAACTCGCCCGTGCGCGCCCGCGCATCTCGAAGCCGTACGACGTCGTCGCCCGTCAGCGATCCGTCGCCGACACCCACCGTGACACCCACCAGCGACCTCACCATGCTGTGGCAGAAGGCATCCGCCTGCAGCGCGGCCACCAGGACTCCGTCGGCCTCGCGGCGCCAGGTGAACGACTGCAGCGTTCGGATCGTGGTCGAATGCGGTCGTGGCTTGCAGAACGTGGCGTAGTCGTGCAGCCCCAGGAGGGCGCGGGCCGCCGCATCCATCGCGTCGAGATCGAGAACGGTCGGATGCCGCACCGTCGTGCGCCGCAGCAGCGGGTCGCGGAGGCCGGATGCGTCGCTCACCCGGTACTCGTAGCGCCGCCACACGGCGCTGAACCGGGCATCGAACCCGGCCGGCGCGAGCCGAGAGGCCACCACCACATCGGAATCCGCCCCCAGCACGCCGTTGATGCGCTGACCGAGGAGTACGGCGAGAGCGTCGGGTGCCATGGTGCGCGCATCGTCGCCGCGCCGTCGCAGGCTTCGCAGCTGGGCGTCGTCGAGTTCGAGGTGCGCGACCTGCCCCGTGGCGTGCACACCCGCATCCGTGCGACCGGCCACGTTCACGCTCGGCGCCGGCGGATACCGACGGAACAGGGTGGCGAGTGTCTCCTCGAGCACACCTTGCACAGTGCGGAGCCCGGGCTGCCTGGCCCATCCCGAGAAGTCGGTGCCGTCGTACGCGATGTCGAGCCGGATGCGCCACATCCCACTCTCTGCACTCACACCCCCAGTTTACGGAGGAGTTTCTCGCTCAGCTGCTCCGAGGTTCCTTCTCGATTCGCCTGCGCCCCAGAACTCCTCCGTCTGCACAGGCGAAACGACGAAGGCCCCGTCATCCTCTCGGATGCGGGGCCTTCGTGCAGTGCGGGTCGGAGCCTACTTGGCGTCCTTCTCCTCGGCGTCGGCCTCGGGAGCCTCGTCGGCCTCCGCAGCGTCTGCCTCAGGAGCCTCGGTGGTCTCCTCTGCAGGAGCCTCCTCGGTCTCTGCCTCAGGAGCCTCGGCCTCGACCGGAGCCTCCTCGACAGGAGCAGCCGCGGCGGCCGGAGCCGACTTGGTGCTCTTCTTCTTGGCCACGACGGGCTCGAGAACGAGCTCGATCTGCACCATGGGGGCGTTGTCGCCCTTGCGGAAGCCGAGCTTGGTGATGCGGGTGTAGCCGCCCTCACGCTCTGCCATGAGCGGAGCGATCTCGGTGAAGAGCTCGTGCACGACGGCCTTGTCGCCGATGATGCCGAGAACCCGACGACGAGCGTGCAGGTCTCCGCGCTTGGCGAACGTGATGAGACGCTCGGTCAGCGGACGCATCCGCTTGGCCTTGGTCTCGGTCGTCTTGATGCTCTTGTGCGTGAACAGGGCAGCAGCCAGGTTGGCGAGGAGCAGGCGCTCGTGCGCCGGTCCGCCGCCGAGACGGGGTCCCTTGGTTGGCTTGGGCATTTCTTATCTCCAGGTGTGGGTCAGTTGGTCGGGTTGATCAGCGGAACGAGAGAACGTCAGGCGTTCTCGTCGTCATATCCGCCGTAGAAGTGGGCGCCGTCGAAACCGGGAACGGTGTCCTTCAGCGAGAGACCGAGCTCGACGAGCTTGTCCTTCACCTCATCGACCGACTTCTGTCCGAAGTTGCGGATGTTCATGAGCTGCGTCTCCGAGAGGGCGACCAGCTCGGAGACGGTGTTGATGCCCTCGCGCTTGAGGCAGTTGTACGAGCGCACCGACAGGTCGAGGTCTTCGATCGGAACCGAGAGCTCCGACGACAGAACGGCATCGACCGGCGCGGGGCCGATCTCGATGCCCTCGGCTGCCGAGTTGAGCTCACGGGCCAGACCGAACAGCTCGGTGAGGGTGCGACCGGCGGATGCGATGGCGTCGCGCGGCGTGATGGCCGGCTTCGTCTCGACATCGACCACGAGGCGGTCGAAGTCGGTGCGCTCACCGGCACGGGTGGCCTCGACGCGGTAGGTCACCTTGAGCACGGGCGAGTAGATCGAGTCGATCGGGATCTGCCCGGCCTCGGAGAACTCGCTGCGGTTCTGGGTGGCCGAGACGTAGCCGCGCCCGCGCTCGATGATGAGCTCGAGCTCGAACTTCGCCTTGTCGTTGAGCGTGGCGATGACCAGGTCGGGGTTGTGGATCTCCACACCGGCCGGAGCCGAGATGTCGGCCGCGGTGACCTCGCCCGACGCGTGCTTGCGCAGGTAGGCGGTGATCGGCTCATCGTGCTCCGAGGAGACGACGAGGCCCTTCACGTTGAGGATGATCTCGGTGACGTCTTCCTTCACACCCGGGATGGTGCTGAACTCGTGCAGCACGCCATCGAGACGGATGCTCGTGACAGCAGCACCGGGGATCGACGACAGAAGCGTACGGCGGAGCGAGTTGCCGAGGGTGTAGCCGAAGCCGGGCTCCAGCGGCTCGATGACGAACCGCGAGCGGAACTCCGAGATGTTCTCCTCGGTGAGGGTGGGGCGCTGTGCAATGAGCACTGTTATTCCTTTCGGCTGAGTGTCCGCTATATGACACTCACGTGACGAGGTATTGAGTTGTGAGAAGAAGTGAAGGAGCAAGTACCGCCACGGGCTGCAAGGCCCGTCTTCAGCACCTACGCCGAGTCCCGCGGTCGTCCATCAGGACGCCCGCGGGATTCGAGGCGCAATAAGCGCTAGACGCGGCGACGCTTGGGCGGGCGGCATCCGTTGTGCGCCTGCGGGGTCACGTCGTTGATCGAGCCCACCTCGAGGCCGGCGGCCTGGAGCGAGCGGATCGCGGTCTCGCGGCCGGAGCCGGGACCCTTCACGAACACGTCGACCTTCTTCATGCCGTGCTCCTGAGCCTGGCGCGCGGCCGACTCGGCAGCGAGCTGCGCGGCGAACGGGGTCGACTTGCGCGAGCCCTTGAAGCCGACGCCACCCGAGGAGGCCCAGCTGATGACGGCACCGGTGGTGTCGGTGATCGACACGATGGTGTTGTTGAAGGTCGACTTGATGTGGGCCTGGCCCACGGCGACGTTCTTCTTCTCTTTCTTGCGCGGCTTGCGAACGGCCGACTTGGGGGTTGCCATATATATCTCCTGGAATCCTGGTCAGTCGGCGCGCTTAGCGGCCGGCCTTCTTCTTGCCGGCGACGGTGCGCTTCGGGCCCTTGCGGGTGCGAGCGTTGGTCTTGGTGCGCTGTCCGCGCACGGGGAGGCCCTTGCGGTGGCGAACGCCCTCGTAGGAGCCGATCTCGACCTTGCGGCGGATGTCGGCGGCGACCTCACGGCGGAGGTCACCCTCCACCTTGTAGTTGCCCTCGATGTAGTCGCGGAGAGCGACCAGCTGGTCGTCGCTCAGATCCTTGACCCGGATGTCTCCGGAGATCTCGGTGTCGGCGAGGGTCTTCAGCGCGCGCGTGCGGCCGACCCCGTAGATGTACGTGAGGGCAACTTCCACGCGCTTGTCGCGGGGAATGTCAACTCCTGCTAGACGTGCCATTGTGGCTATCTCCTGTTGATGAGTGGAGGTGTGGGACAGTGCCTGTGCTCCGGCCTCCAACCGGGGGTGTCCACCGCCCGGACGAACCGGGCGGCTTCTGGCACTGCCTATCTGTATTCAGTTGTCTCGCACAGGGCGAGGGCGATTAGCCCTGGCGCTGCTTGTGACGCGGGTTGCTCTTGCAGATCACCATGACGCGACCGTTACGACGGATCACGCGGCAGTGCTCGCACATGGGCTTGACGCTGGGGTTGACCTTCATTGTTTTTTCTCTCTTCGCTGTCCTCGTACCTCGCAGAACGCCGCGAGGCCGTTACTTTCCAGCAGCGACCTATTTCTAGGGGTCTACTTGTAGCGGTAGACGATCCGGCCACGGGTGAGGTCGTAGGGGCTCAACTCCACGATCACGCGGTCCTCGGGGAGGATGCGGATGTAGTGCTGACGCATCTTGCCCGAAATATGGGCAAGGACCTTGTGGCCGTTCGTCAATTCCACCCGGAACATAGCGTTCGGGAGAGCCTCGACGACTGCGCCCTCGATCTCGATTACACCGTCTTTTTTGGCCATAGCCTCACTGTCACTCAAGTAGTCTGTGCTGGTCGTGCGGAGAATCGGCACACGAAAATGGGCCGAAAACACCAAAGATCGAGCTTACGCTAAGAAACGCCCGGGCGCAATCAGCGGAATGACTCCACGGATCGTATAGTGCCCACGAGGTCGGCGAACAGCGGATGTGACGGCTCGATGCCGCAGGCCCGCTCCGCGAACTCCTCCGGAGTGGAGGAGGAGAGCAGCTCGGCGAGTTCGGCGGTCTGCGGGTCGCTCGGCGCGTCGAACCGCAGCGCGGAGCGTACCGCTCGAAGCAGCGCCGCCGTCGGCAGCCCCCGCTCGGCGAGCTCGGCGGCAGGGCCGATGAAACGCTCGTGGCGGCTGATCTTGCGGAGCGGCTGACGACCCACGCGCTCCGGGGTGTCGGTGAGATAGGGATTCGCGAAGCGCACCAGGTTCTTCTCCAGGTACGCCTCCTGCACGGCGGGGTCGAACTCGTGCTTCGCCACGAGCAGCGCCTTCGTCTCCTCGAGCACCGCCTTCACCTCGGTGAACACCTCGGGGATGGCCAGTGCATCGGCGAGCGTCGTCGCGCCCTCGACCCAGCCGTGGTACGCCACAGTGGCGTGGCCGGTGTTCACCGTGAAGAGCTTGCGCTCGATGTAGGGAGCCAGATCGGGTACGAAGTGCGCGAGCGGGATGTCGGGAGTCGCGTCTCCGAAGGGCCCCGACTCGATGGCCCACTCGAAGAAGTCCTCCACCGTCACATCGAGGCCCGCATCCGGAGCCTGGTTCGGCACGATGCGGTCGACGGCGGTGTTCGCGAACACGCCCTTCGCGAGTGCCTCAGGTTCGTCGCCGAGGCGACCGGCGATCTCGCCCTTCAGCACGTCGGTGGCGTTGATGGCGTTCTCGCACGCCATCACCACGAGCGGCGGCAAGGCCGCGCTGCGCGCCGAGAGCGCTCGGGCGATCACGGGAGCCACGAACTTCAGGATGTTCGGACCCACCGCGGTGGTGACGATGTCGGCGGTGGCGATCTCGGCCACCACCGCGTCTTCATCACTGCCGCTGTTGAGAGCGCGGTATCCGGTGACCGTGGTGGTGGAGGCATCCTCCCCCACGGCGTGCACCGCATAGCTCGACGAGGCGGCGAGCGCGTCGATCAGTTCGGCGTTCACATCGGCGAAGACCACCTCGTAGCCGGCCTCGTGCAGGATGAGCCCCACGAACCCGCGGCCGATGTTGCCCGCTCCGAAATGAACTGCCTTCATGATGTCCGCTTTCAGGTATTAGTCGTTGATGTCGCCGAGGATGGCGAGCACCTCGTCGGGCGTGCCGGCGGCGAGGAGCTTCGCCACCTCGTCGTCGTCGCTGAAGACGATGGCGATCTTGGTGAGGATCTCCATGTGGCCGCCGTCTTTCCCGGCGATGCCCACCACGAAGCGCACCTCTTCGCCACCCCAGTCGAGGGGCTCGTCGTACCGCACGAACGAGAGCGCCGACGCGATGATCGTGTCCTTGCCCTCGTTCGTGCCGTGCGGGATCGCGAGGAAGTTCCCCATGTACGTCGAGACCGTCTCCTCGCGCTGGAGCATGTAGTCCAGGTACTCGGGTGCGACAGCACCGGCGGCCACCAGGATGGCGCTCGCCTCGGCGATCGCCTCCTCCTTGGTGCCCGCAGTTCCACTCATGCGGATCTGCGACGGTTCCAGAACGGCCATGGGGTTCTCCCTCTCTCGCGTCGCCTAGTTGGCGGCGCTCTGTTCCTTCAGCTTCTCGACGACCTCTTCGTATCGAGGGCTGTTCATGAAGTTGTCCACCGACACGTGCTCGGCGCTCGGCGTCTTCTCCTGAGCGCGCGGCGTGAGCTCACGCTGCGTGATCACGAGGTCGACATCGTCTTCGAGGTTCGCGATCGCCTTGTTCACGACGGTCACACCCTCGATGCCGGCCTTCTTGATCTTATTCCGGAGCACGGATGCTCCCATGGCGCTCGATCCCATTCCCGCGTCGCAGGCGAACACGATGTTCGTGATCCTGCGGGTGTCGGTGAGCAGCGAGGTCTGCTCGGCCACGGCCTCGGCGTCGCCCGCGGGCACGCCCTCGGCCGAGAGGGTGCCGAGCACCGAGCTCTCCTTGCCCTTGTTGGCGGTGGTCTGCGCGATGGCCGTCGACAGGTCGCCGGTCTCACCACGGGCGAGGTCGCGCTTGCGGCTGGCCCGGAGGATGATCGACGCCACGAGGAACGACACCGTCGCGGAGAGCAGCACCGAGAGCAGCACGCCCACATAGCTGTCCGGCGCGGTCTGGATGAGCACGGCGATGATGCTGCCCGGCGAGGCCGGTGCGCGCAATCCGGAGTTGAAGAGCACGTTCACGGCGACACCGGTCGCGCCACCGGCGATGGCGGCGAGGATGGTGAGGGGCTTCGACAGCACGTAGGGGAAGTAGATCTCGTGGATACCGCCGAAGAACTGGATGATGATCGCGCCGGGAGCGCTGGCCCGGGCCAGCCCGATGCCGAAGATCGAGAACGCGAGCAGGATACCGAGGCCCGGGCCGGGGTTCGCCTCGATGAGGAACAGGATCGACTTGCCCTGCTCGGCCACCTGCTGCACGCCGAGCGGTGTGAAGACGCCGTGGTTGATGGCGTTGTTGAGGAACAGCACCTTGCCCGGCTCGACCAGGATCGAGGCCAGGGGCAGGAGCCCCAGGGTGACGAGCCAGTTGACCGCGCCCTCGAGCGCCTTCGACAGAACCTCGATGACGGGGGCGATGCCGAAGAATCCGGCCACGGCCAGGATGAAGCCGAGGATACCTGCCGAGAAGTTGTCGACCAGCATCTCGAACCCGGCCTTGATCTTGCCGGCCCAGATGCTGTCGATCTTCTTGATCAGCCACGCGCCCAGCGGGCCCATGATCATGGCACCGATGAACATCGGCACCGAGGCGCCGACGATGACACCCATCGTGGCGATGGTTCCCACCACGCCGCCTCGCGCACCGTAGACCATGCGGCCACCGGTGTTGGCGATGAGCAAGGGCAGCAGGTAGGTGATCATCGGCGAGACGAGTCCGACGTACTGCGTGAACGTCGTTCCGTCATCCGCCTGGGCCAGCGACGTCGCCGCCCCCTGCCAGCCGATGATGTCGGCGTTGCCGAAGCCGCCGAGGATGCCGTTCGGCAGCCATCCGGTGGCGATGAAGAGGCTGGTGATCAGACCCCACGCGATGAACGCGGGGATGTTGGGCATGACCATTCCGGAGAGGAAGGTGCCGAAGCGCTGAACGCGCACACGGGCCCCACCTCCTGAGGCCTTGGTTTCTGACGTCGTTGTCATGACGGCTTCTCCGTTTCTGTGTTCTCGGGGTTGTAGGAATGAGCGGTGTGGTGCAGGTTCAGCCGGGGCTGAGGGTGGTGCGTCAGGCGCCGGCCGCGGCCGCAGTGACCGCGCCCCGCGCCTCGATCGCGCTGTTCGCCGAGAGAGCGAGCTCGGCGAAACGCTGGGCGTCCTCGAGCGTGAAACGCGCGAGTTCAGCACGCACGTCGGCGAGAGCCGACGGCGACATCGAGAGGGTGGTCGCTCCGAGGCCCACGAGCACCACAGCGAGAAGCGGATCGGCCGCCGCCTCGCCACAGATACCGACGGGCTTGCCGATCGCCTTGCCGGCCTTGCCGACCTCGCCCACGAGCTTGAGCACCGCTGGATGCCACGGGTCCTGGAACGACGCCACCGAGCCGAGCAGGCGGTCAGCCGCCAGCGTGTACTGGGTGAGGTCGTTGGTGCCGATCGAGGCGAAGTCGGCATCGGCGAGGATGCGGTCGGCCAGAAGAGCGGATGACGGCACCTCCACCATGACACCGGCTGTCTTGAGTCCGAGCTGGCGAGCGAGTGTCGTGAAGTAGCGCGTCTCCTCCACGGTGGACACCATGGGTGCCATCACCCACACCTCCGCGTCGGTCTCCGCATCGGCGGCGGCGAGCGCCATGAGCTGGTCGCGCAGGATCGGCTCGTTCGCCCGCAGGGCTCGCAGACCGCGGAGCCCGAGAGCCGGGTTCTCCTCGGGGGCGTCGTTGAGGAAGCTGAGTGGCTTGTCGGCCCCCGCATCCAGGGCGCGAACGACCACCTTCTTGCCGGCGAAGGCTTGGAGCAGGCGCACGTACTGTGCCTTCTGGTCTTCGACCGTCGGCGCGGTGGAGGAGTCGAGGAAGAGGAACTCGGTGCGGAAGAGGCCGACTCCCTCGGCCCCCTTTGCGAGCGCATCCGCCGCGCCATCGGCCGAGCCGAGGTTGGCGAGCAGGGGCACGAGGGTACCGTCGGCGAGAGCGCCCGGGCCGGTGGCTGAGCTACGCGCGGCTTTGATCTCCTCGGCCTTGGCCGCTGCCGCTGCGCGATCGGCGTCGCTCGGACCGACCGACACGGAGCCGGTCGAGGCATCCACGATCACGTCGGTGCCGTCGGTGAGCCGCAGCGCATCCTGCACGCCCACGATTGCCACGATCGACTTCTCACGGGCCAGGATGGCGGTGTGCGAGGTGGGGCCGCCGTCGCTCGTCACGAGGGCGAGCACCTTGTCGAGATCGAGCAGTGCCGTGTCGGCCGGGGCGAGGTCGCGGGCCACCAGCACGAACGGGTAGTCGGGGTCGGGCACACCCGGGGCGGCCACGCCACGGAGGTGGGCGACCACGCGCTGCGAGACGTCGTCGAGGTCGGTGGCGCGTTCGCCCATGTAGCCGCCCATGCTCACGAGCAGGTCGCGGAAGGCGGCGAAGGCCTCGTAGACGGCGCGCTCGGCCGTCTTACCCGCATCGATGCGCGCACCGACGTCGTCGATGAGCGTGGGGTCCTCGGCCATGAAAGCCTGAGCCTCGAGCACGTCTTTCGCCGAGCCGCCGGCACGTTCGCCTCGGTGACGGATGATCGCCGCGGTGGCCGCGAGCGAGGCGCGGGCGCGCTCCTTCTCGGCGTCGGCGGTGAGGGTGCTCGTGGTCTCCTCGGGCTCGGGGAGAGGGTCGGGCATCCGGAGCACGGGTCCCGTGGCGATGCCACGGCCGATGCCGGTGCCGTGCAGTTCGCTGCCTGCTGCGATGTCGTCGGCCATCACTCGGCGTCCAGATCGGTACCGAGGAGCGTGGCGAGTTCGTCGAGCAGTGCATCGGAGGCGGGAGCCTCGGACGCGAGTGTGACGCTGTCGCCCTTCTCGATGCCGAGCGAGATGACGCCCAGGATGCTGGCCGCGTTCACCGCCTTGCCCCCCGCCTTGGAGATCTGCACGGGAACGCCCGACTTGGCGACGGCCTGGGTGAACAGGGTCGCCGGGCGCGCGTGCAGTCCATGCTTCGATGCCATTTCAACAGTGCGTTCGGCCATCTTCAGTCTCCTTGTGTGGGCTCAGCCTTGAGCAGGTTCTCGACGCTTCCCGATGTCTCGAGCAGCTCCGTCACGAGGTCGGCCGCGGCGTCGGCGCCTTCGGCACCGAATGCGGTGTCCGGCAGCAACGCCGCCTTCACACCCCGGGCTCGAGCACGCTCGTTCACGTCATCGAACTGGGCGCTCAAGTGGGGTCCGACCAGCAGGATGCGCGTCGCCGCGAGCCGTTCGTCGAGATCGGCCAGAGTGCCGGCCTCGACGATCAGGTCGAGACCGCGCGTTCGGGCGACCCGGCGCACGCGGAGCGCGAGAAAAGTGCTCGATGCTCCTGCACCGCAGACGATGAGCACTCTGTCCACGCACGCCTCCTCGCGTCCTGCTTCGATCTTTACGATCCTGCGGTACCTCCGTACCCGTTTCCAGCAGCGTTGCTTCCTCACCCCCGGAAGGCTCTCTGAAGACGGGCCGTGAATCCGGGGTCGTCGCTTGATTTCCCAGCCACGGCATCCGCCCGGCGCATCCGGGTACGCTTGGACGGCAACAGCGCCGGATGCCGGCGCCGAGGGCGACGGGTGATGAGCGAGAAGTACGAACGACTGCTGGACTACCTGGCGGAGGCCGACGACTGGATGACGGCGGGCGAGCTCGCCGACCGGCTGGGCGTCACCACCCGCAGCGTGCGCAGTTACGTCACGAGTGTGAAGACCGCCGCCCGCCCCCTCGAGGTGATCGCATCGTCCACGAGCGGCTACCGCCTCAATCGAGAGGCGTACGCGAACTTCCTGACCGGGCTGAGGTCTCGGGATGCCGAGCCCGGCAGCCCTCGGGAGCGGGTGCACTATCTCATCCGACGACTTGGCGACGCGCCATCCGGTGTCGATGTCTACGACCTGTCCTCCGACCTCTACGTCAGCGACTCCACGGTCGAGGCCGACCTGCGCAAGGCGAAGATCCTTGTCGAGGAGGCCGGGTTGTCGCTCGTGCGTCGCGGCAGCATCGTGTCACTGGCCGGCAGCGAGCTGAACCGGCGGCGGCTGCTCAGCCGCATCTTCCGCGACGAGAGCGCGCAGGGTTTCCTCGACCTCGAGAACATCCAGCGCGAATTCGCCGCCGACGGCCTGCCGGCGTTCAAGACCGGGCTCATCGGCATGCTCGACGGCAACGGGTACTTCGTGAACGAGTACTCCATCAACAACGTCCTCCTGCACGTCGTGATCGCGGTCGACCGGGTCAAGAAGAACCGGCCGATCGATACCGCCGACGACCTGCCGCTCTCCGACACCATCCGCGACATCGCCACGCAGCTCGATGTGCTCGTGCAGGCGCACTTCGGCGCCGTGCTCGGCCGCCGCGAGCTCGCCTACCTCTCGGTGCTGCTGACGACGAGGGTGCTCACCCCTGGGCACGACGAGCC
Source organism: Herbiconiux sp. (assembly GCF_004297105.1). Lineage (GTDB taxonomy): Bacteria > Actinomycetota > Actinomycetes > Actinomycetales > Microbacteriaceae > Herbiconiux. The sequence goes on along the minus strand of NZ_SCVE01000014.1, from coordinate 17,143 downwards.
CACCGAGAGCGTGGCCGACACCTACCTCGACGCCGATGACCTCGCCGACATGCGCCGCATCGTGAAGCTCGCGAGCGACGAGTACCTCGTCGATCTCGACGACGAAGACTTCATCGTGCGGCTGAGCCTGCACATCCGCAACCTGGTCGCGCGCGCACACGACAACTCGTACTCGCGCAACCCGATGACCCGCTCGATCAAGGGCTCCTACCCGATGATCTACGAGCTCGCGGTCTTCATCGCCAGCCAGATCCAGCGTCGGCATGCGATCACCATCACCGACGACGAGATCGCCTACATCGCGCTGCACGTGGGCTCGTACCTCGAGCGACAGAATCTGCGCGAGGAGCGGGTGAGTTGCGCGCTGGTGTGCCCGAACTACTACGACATGCACGTGATGCTGCGCACGAAACTCGAGGCCGAGCTCGGCGGCGAGCTGCAGATCGACGTGGTCATCACCCGGGCGGATGTCGACTGGGGCAGCCTCTCGTCAGACATCGTGGTCACCACCATTCCCGTGCCCGCGGCGCGCGACAACGTGGTGGTCATCCAGCCGTTCCTCACCGAGGCCGACCTCGAGGCCATCCGCCGTGCGATCACCACGGTGAGGCGGCACCGGCGGCGCATGGAGATCAAAGACGAACTCCTGCAGTACTTCGACGAGCGGCTCTTCTGGCGCAACCTGCACACCCACTCCGAGGCGGGGATGATCCGCACGCTCGGGCAGTCGATGGTCGAGCTCGGAGTCATCGACGACACCTACGTCGAGGGGGCGATCGAGCGGGAGACCATGTCGTCCACCGCTTTCACCGACACGATCGCCGTTCCGCACGCCATGGCCATGAGCGCATCGCGCACCGCCATCGCGATCGTGGTCAACGAGACCCCGATGTCGTGGGGCGAGAACCGGGTGAACGTCATCGCGCTCATCGCGTTCAGCGAGAGCGGCCGCAAGGCGTTCCAGAACGTCTTCGACCAGCTCGTCGAGGTGTTCTCCGACCGCGATGACGTTCAGCGCATCGTGCGGCGCGGAACCGATTTCGCGTCGTTCATCGACGAGCTCGTGCACGTCATGGACACCTGATCAGGGAATCGGAACCGGAGTGATCCCGAGGGGCGCAAGCCCTGCCGCTCCCCCGTCGGCTGCCGTCAGCACCCAGATTCCGTCAGCGTGTACGGCCACCGAGTGCTCCCAGTGGCTCGACATGCTGCCGTCGGCGGATGCCACGGTCCACTCGTCGTCGCGAACGTACGTGTCGGTGGTGCCGGCTGTGATCATCGGCTCGATGGCCACCACGAGGCCGGGCCGCACCTCCGGTCCGCGCTGGCGCACCCGGTAGTTGAACACCGGCGGCGCCTCGTGCATGCTCCGGCCGATTCCGTGGCCGATGTAGTCGGTGAGGATTCCGTAGGTCGCCCCTGCCGCGACCGAGGGGTGGTCTTCCACGTATTCCTCGATCGCCTCCCCCACCTCGTTGAGATGCCGTGCTGTCGCCAGGCGCGCGATGCCGTGCCAGAGCGACTGCTCGGTGACATCCGACAACAGCCGGCGAGCGGCCACGAGGTCGGGGCGTGCGGGGTCGTCGAGAACGATCGTGATGGCCGAGTCGCCGTTCCAGCCGCCGACATCGGCGCCGCTGTCGATCGACACGATGTCGCCCGCCTCGAGAACCCGGCTGCCGGGGATACCGTGCACGATGTCGTCGTTCACCGACGCGCACACGGTGTGGACGTAGCCGGGCACCATCTGGAAGTTGGACACGCCGCCCAGCGAGCGGATCGTACGATCGGCGATCGCGTCGAGCTCGAGCGTGGTGATGCCCGGGCGGATTGCGGCACGCACCGCATCGAGCGACGCGGCGGTCACCAGACCGGGCTCGACCATCAGACGGAGCTCGGCAGGTGTCTTGTAGATGCCCTTGTTGCGGCCGATCACCGGGCGCCGCCCATCACGCGGGAATTCCGGTCATCGACTCGCGAGAGCCGCGATGATGCGTCCGGTGACCTCGTCGATCTCGCCGAGGCCGTCGACCTCCACCACGAGCCCTCGTGACTGGTAGACCGCCACGAGAGGGGCGGTCTGCTCGGTGTACACGTCGAGTCGCTTGCGGATGATCTCTTCGGTGTCGTCGCTGCGGCCCTGCTCCGCGGAGCGCTTCAGCAACCGCGCGACCACCTCATCGGTGTCAGCGGTCAGCACCACCACGGCGTCGAGCGCCGAGCCGGCCACTCCGAGGATGTCGTCGAGCTCCTCGACCTGCTGCAGCGTGCGCGGGTAGCCGTCCAGCAGGAAGCCGTCGGCCACGTCGGGCTGGGCCAGGCGGTCGCGCACCAGGTCGTTCGTGAGGGAGTCGGGTACGTACTGGCCGGCGTCCATGAAGGTCTTCGCCTTCACACCCAGCTCGGTCTCGTTCTTTACGTTCTCACGGAAGATGTCGCCGGTGGAGATCGCAGGGATGCTGTAGGCCTCGGAGAGGCGAGCCGCCTGCGTGCCCTTACCGGCGCCGGGCGGCCCCACCAGAAGAAGCCTCAATGCCGTGCCGGACTCGACGGCACTGCTCCCGGTGGTTCCGACCGTTTCCGTCATCGCAAGAGCCCCTCATAATGGCGCTGCTGCAGCTGGGAGTCGATCTGCTTCACCGTCTCGAGACCGACACCGACGATGATGAGGATCGACGCACCACCGAACGGGAAGTTCTGGTTCGCGCCTACTGCCACCAACGCTATCAGTGGCAGAAGGGCGATCAGACCGAGGTAGATCGAGCCCGGAAGCGTGATGCGGGTGAGCACGTAGTCGAGGTATTCCGCCGTCGGGCGTCCCGCACGGATACCGGGGATGAAGCCACCGAACTTCTTCATGTTGTCGGCGACCTCTTCGGGGTTGAAGGTGATCGCGACGTAGAAGTAGGTGAATCCCACGATGAGCAGGAAGTACAGCAGCATGTAGAGCGGGTGATCGCCACGAACCAGGTAGTTGTTGATCCAGGTCACCCAGCCGGCCGGTGCCTCGCCGGCGGCGGGCTGGTTGAACTGCGCGATCAGGGCCGGAAGGTACAACAGCGACGACGCGAAGATCACCGGCACCACACCGGCCATGTTGACCTTGATGGGGATGTAGGTGTTGTTTCCACCGTACGTTCGCCGCCCGACCACACGCTTGGCGTATTGAACCGGGATGCGTCTCTGCGAGAGCTCGACGTACACCACCAGGAACACCACACCGACTCCGACCGCGATCACCACGAGGAAGATCTCGAAGCTCTTGGTCTGCGCGATGAGCCAGAGCGACTCGGGGAAGCGCGAGGCGATGGAGGTGAAGATCAGGAGCGACATGCCGTTGCCGATGCCGCGCTCGGTGATCATCTCACCGAACCACATGATGACGCCGGTACCGGCCGTCATGGTGATCACCATGAGCAGGATGGCGTACCACGCGTCGTTGGTGATCAGCTGGCCGCATTCTGCGACGGTCGACGTACCGAACAGGGCGCCGCTCCGAGCGACCGTGATCAGCGTCGTGGACTGCAGGATGCCGAGCGCGATGGTCAGGTAGCGCGTGTACTGCGTGAGCTTGCTCTGACCCGACTGGCCCTCCTTGTAGAGGGTCTCGAAGTGGGGGATGACCACCCGCAGCAACTGCACGATGATCGAGGCCGTGATGTACGGCATGATCCCGAGCGCGAAGATCGAGAGCTGGAGCAGCGCGCCACCCGAGAAGAGGTTGACGAGCTCGTAGAGGCCTGAGGTGCCTTGGTTGGCCGCCAGGCAGGTCTGCACGTTTCCGAAGTCCACGAAGGGAGCGGGGATGAATGATCCCAGGCGGAAAAGCGCGACGATGCCGAGCGTGAAGCCAATCTTCCTGCGGAGATCCGGAGTCCGGAAGATCCGCGCGACGGCTTTGAACAAAAAGGGCCTCCTGCGTTCGTGTGGCTCAATGCCAAGAAGACCGGTGACCCGAATCGTGGCCTCGACAGGCTACATCATTCTGATGAAGCATCTGTTTTCGGGCACGGATTCAGGTCACCGGTCGACGGTCTTGCTTACTTGACGGACCCACCAGCGGCGACGATCTTCTGCTCGGCGGAGCCGGAGACCTTGTCGACCGTGACGGTCAGCTTCACAGCGATGTCGCCATCGCCCAGAACCTTGACCTTCTCGTTCTTGCGAACCGCGCCCTTGGCCACGAGGTCGGAGATGGTGACATCTCCACCAGCGGGGTAGAGCTCAGCGAGCTTGTCCAGGTTCACGACCTGGTACTCGACGCGGAACGGGTTCTTGAAGCCGCGGAGCTTCGGGGTGCGCATGTGCAGCGGCATCTGCCCACCCTCGAAGCCGACGCGCACCTGGTAGCGGGCCTTCGTGCCCTTGGTGCCACGACCGGCTGTCTTACCCTTGGAGCCCTCACCGCGACCAACGCGGGTGCGAGCCTTCTTGGCACCCGGCGCGGGACGGAGGTGGTGCACCTTGAGCACGTGCTCACGGGGTCCAGCAGCCTCGGTCTCGACCTTCTTGGGCGCTGCCTTGGCTGCGGGAGCCTTGGCGGCGGCAGGAGCCTTCGCGTCGGCGGCATCAGCCTTCGGCGCAGCGGCCTTCTTAGGGGCAGCAGCCTTGGCCGGAGCCTTGGCGGCGGCCTTGGGAGCCGCCTTCTCTGCAGCGGCAGCCTTGGGCGCAGCGGCGGCCTTGGGGGCCGCGGCCTTCTTCGGAGCCGCCTTCGCGGTCTCCTTGGCTTCTTCTTCAGCCATTAGTCAATCTCCTCGACCTTCACCAGGTGTGCGACGGTGCGCACATAGCCCCGGTTCTGGGCGTTGTCTTCGCGAACGACGATGTCGCCGATCCGCTTCAGTCCGAGGCTGCGCAGCGTGTCACGCTGGTTCTGCTTCTCGCTGATCTTGGACTTGATCTGGGTCACCTTGAGGCGCGCGGCCATCATGCACCTGCCTTCGCTGCGAGGGCGTCGGCCTCGGCGCGCACGAGGCGGGCCGGGGCGACGTCTTCGAAGTCGAGGCCTCGGCGAGCGGCGACTGCACGCGGCTCCTCGAGCTGCTTCAGCGCCTCGACGGTCGCGTGCACGATGTTGATCGTGTTCGACGAGCCGAGCGACTTCGAGAGGATGTCGTGGATACCGGCACACTCGAGAACGGCGCGCACCGGGCCACCGGCGATAACACCGGTACCGGCGGCGGCGGGGCGCAGAAGCACCACACCGGCAGCCGCCTCACCCTGAACCGGGTGGGGGATCGTGTTTCCGACGCGAGGGACGCGGAAGAAGTTCTTCTTCGCCTCCTCGACGCCCTTGGAGATCGCGGTCGGCACCTCGCGGGCCTTGCCGTAGCCGACACCCACCAGTCCGTTACCGTCGCCGACGACCACGAGAGCGGTGAAGCTGAAGCGACGACCACCCTTCACGACCTTCGAGACGCGGTTGATAGTGACGACGCGCTCGAGGAAGTTGCTCTTGTCCGAGTCACGACCGCCGCGGTCGCCGCGGTTGGGGTTGCGCTCGCGACCGCCACGGCGGGCCTCGCGGGGCTCGTTCTGGGTCGACTCCGTCGAGGCTGCTGTCTCGACCGGAGCCTCGGCAACTGCTGCCACGTCCTGCTCCTTGTTGGTTTCGGTGCTCACAGGCTCAGACCACCCTCTCGTGCTCCATCGGCGATGGCCGCAACGCGACCCGCGTAGCGGTTGCCGCCGCGGTCGAAGACGACCGCCTCGACGCCGGCCTGCTTGGCGCGCTCGGCGACCAGCTCACCGACCTTCTTGGCCTTGGCCGTCTTGTCACCGTCGAAGGTGCGCAGATCGGCTTCGAGCGTGGATGCCGACGCGAGGGTGTGACCCTTGCTGTCGTCGACGACCTGCACGAAGACGTGACGGGCCGAGCGGGTGACGACCAGGCGCGGACGCGCGGGCGTGCCCTCGACCTTCTTGCGAAGGCGCAGGTGCCGGCGATCGCGGGCTGCGGACTTCGACTTTCCTCTGATTCCAGTAGCCATGGTCTACTTACCACTCTTTCCGGCCTTGCGGCGAACGACCTCGCCGGCGTACCGCACACCCTTGCCCTTGTAGGGCTCGGGCTTGCGCAGCTTGCGAATGTTGGCGGCAACCTCACCGACGGCCTGCTTGTCGATGCCGTTGACCGTGAGCTTGTTGTTGCCCTCGACGGTGAACGTGATGCCCGCAGGCGGTTCGACCGAGATGGGGTGCGAGTATCCGAGCGCGAACTCGACGCCGCTGCCCTTGGCAGCGACTCGGTAACCGGTTCCGACGACCTCGAGGCTCTTGGTGTAGCCCGTGGTGACGCCGACGATCTGGTTCGCGATCAGGGTGCGGGTGAGGCCGTGCAGCGAGCGAGAATTACGCTCGTCGTCCGGGCGAGTGACGAGAACCTGGTTCTCCTCGACCGAGGCCTTGATGGGCTCAGCGATGACGAGCGCGAGCTCGCCCTTCGGGCCCTTGACTGCAACCTGCTGGCCGTCGATGGAGACGGTGACGCCGGCAGGGATGTCGATGGGGAGACGTCCGATACGTGACATTGTCGGTTACCACACGTAGGCGAGGACTTCCCCACCCACGCCCTTCTTGCTCGCCTGGCGGTCCGTGAGGAGACCCGAGGAGGTGGACAGGATGGCCACGCCGAGGCCACCGAGAACGGTGGGGATCTCGGTCGACTTCGCGTAGACACGGAGTCCGGGCTTCGACACGCGCTTGATGCCCGCGATCGAACGCTCCCGATTGGGGCCGAACTTGAGGCTCAGGGTGAGCGTCTGCCCGACCTTGGCATCGGCGATCTCCCAGCCGGAGATGTAGCCCTCCGCCTTGAGGATGTCGGCGATGTGTCCCTTGAGCTTCGAATGCGGCATCGACACGGTGTCGTGGTGCGCCGAGTTCGCGTTGCGCAGTCTGGTCAGCATGTCTGCGACCGGATCTGTCATTGTCATGATCTATTGCCTTTCGCGCCTGGTTTCGACACCCTTTTCGAGGATGCCGACCTGTGGTCGTCGTGGGTGGGTGGAGCTAGTTGGTGGTGCTGTCGTTCGACTTGAAGGGGAAGCCGAGCGCCTTGAGCAGCGCACGTCCCTCGTCGTCGTTCTTGGCGGTGGTGACGACAGTGATGTCGAAACCACGAACGCGGTCGATCTTGTCCTGGTCGATCTCGTGGAACATCGACTGCTCGGTGAGACCGAAGGTGTAGTTGCCGCGGCCGTCGAACTGCTTGTCCGAAAGACCACGGAAGTCGCGGATGCGGGGAAGCGCAAGCGAGAGCAGACGGTCGAGGAACTCCCACGCACGGTCGCCACGCAGCGTGACGTGGGCGCCGATGGGCTGACCCTCACGCAGCTTGAACTGGGCGATCGACTTGCGGGCCTTGGTGACCTGCGGCTTCTGGCCGGTGATCGCGGTGAGGTCCTTGACCGCACCGTCGATGACCTTGCCGTCGCGGGCGGCCTCGCCGACACCGGTGTTCACGACGATCTTGACGATGCCGGGAACCTGGTGAACGTTCGTGAAGGAGAAGTCCTTCGTGAGCTGCTCGACGATCTCGTTCTTGTACTTCTGCTTCAGGCGCGGCTGGATTTTGCCAGCGGGCGCGGCAGTGTCGGTGCTCATCAGAGGTCCTTACCTGACTTCTTCGCGTAACGAACGCGGACCGTCTTCGTGACGCCGTCCTTCGTTACCTCTTCGTTGCGGTGGCCGACACGCGTCGGCTTCTTGGTCTCGGGGTCGACCAGGGCGACGTTCGACACGTGGATCGGCGCCTCCATGGTCTCGATGCCGCCGGTCTTGGTGCCGCGCTGCGACTGACCGACGCGAACGTGCTTCGTGACGAAGTTCACGCCCTCGACGATGACGCGGTCGCGCTCGACCAGAACCTCGATGACACGTCCCTGCTTGCCACGGTCTCCGCCGCGGTCCTGGCTGGGGCCGGAAATGACCTGAACGAGGTCACCCTTCTTGATGTTCGCCATGACTAGATAACCTCCGGTGCCAGCGAGATGATCTTCATGAACTTCTTGTCACGGAGTTCACGGCCGACCGGTCCGAAGATGCGGGTACCACGGGGGTCTCCGTCGTTCTTCAGGATCACGGCGGCGTTCTCATCGAACTTGATGTACGAACCGTCGGGACGACGGGTCGACTTGACGGTGCGGACGATGACGGCCTTGACCACATCGCCCTTCTTGACGTTTCCGCCGGGGATGGCGTCCTTCACGGTCGCGACGATGACATCGCCGAGACCCGCGTAACGACGGCCGGATCCACCGAGAACACGAATCGTCAGGAGCTCCTTGGCGCCGGTGTTGTCGGCGACCTTAACTCGTGATTCTTGCTGCAGCATTTACTTGGCCTTTTCCAGGATCTCAACCAGGCGCCAGCGCTTCGACGCTGACAGGGGACGGGTCTCGTTGATGAGCACGAGGTCGCCGATGCCCGCGCTGTTGGTCTCGTCGTGCGCCTTCACCTTGGAGGTGCGGCGGATGACCTTTCCGTACAGCGGGTGCTTCACGCGGTCCTCGACCTCGACGACGATGGTCTTGTCCATCTTGTCGCTGGTCACGTAACCGCGACGCGACTTGCGGTAACCGCGCGCCGCCTCGTCCTTGACGTCGTGCGAGGACGACTCGTGGCCGGCCGCGACGACCTTCTCTTCGGTCTTAGCCATTACTTCGCCTCCTCAGTCTCTTCAACGGCCTCAGCAGGTGCCTCGGTCGCCTTCTTGGTCTTCTTGGTCGCCTTGGCCGGAGCCTCGACGGGAACGGGCGTGGCACGGATGCCCAGCTCGCGCTCACGGATGATCGTGTAGATCCGCGAGATGTCGCGCTTCACAGCGCGGAGTCGGCCGTGGCTCTCCAGCTGGCCGGTCGCCGACTGGAAGCGCAGGTTGAACAGCTCTTCCTTGGCCTTGCGAAGCTCCTCGAGAAGTCGAGAATCTTCGAACGTGTCGAGCTCCGCCGGGGCGAGCTCCTTAGAACCGATCGCCATTACGCGTCGCCCTCCTCGCGCTTGATGATGCGTGCCTTGAGAGGCAGCTTGTGAATTGCACGGGTGAGTGCCTCGCGAGCGATGGTCTCGTTGACCCCGCTCAGCTCGAACAGCACGCGTCCCGGCTTGACGTTGGCGACCCACCACTCGGGCGAACCCTTACCGGAACCCATGCGGGTCTCGGCAGGCTTCTTCGTGAGCGGACGGTCGGGGTAGATGTTGATCCACACCTTCCCACCACGCTTGATGTGACGGGTCATCGCGATACGAGCGGACTCGATCTGACGGTTGGTCACGTAAGCGGGGGTGAGGGCCTGGATGCCGAACTCACCGAAGCTCACCTTGGTGCCACCGGTGGCGTGGCCACTGCGACCCGGGTGGTGCTGCTTGCGGTGCTTGACTCGACGGGGGATAAGCATGATTACGCCTCAACTCCTGCTGCAACCGGTGCGTCCGCCTTGGGAGCGGAGTTACGGCGCGGACGGTCACGGTCGCCACGCTCGGGGCGCGACGACTTCTGGTTGGCCTGCTCGCGGGCGAGCTCCTTGTTGGTGATGTCGCCCTTGTAGATCCAGACCTTCACACCGATGCGGCCGAACGTCGTCTTGGCCTCGTAGAAGCCGTAGTCGATGTTGGCGCGAAGGGTGTGCAGCGGAACGCGGCCTTCACGGTAGAACTCCGAGCGGCTCATCTCGGCGCCGCCGAGACGGCCCGACACCTGGATGCGGACACCCTTGGCGCCGGCGCGCTGAGCACCCTGCAGGCCCTTGCGCATCGCGCGGCGGAATGCCACACGAGCGGTGAGCTGCTCGGCGATGCCCTGAGCAACGAGCTGAGCCTCGGCCTCGGGGTTCTTCACCTCGAGGATGTTCAGCTGGATCTGCTTGCCCGTGAGCTTCTCGAGGTCGGAGCGGATGCGCTCGGCCTCTGCGCCACGACGACCGATCACGATGCCCGGACGGGCGGTGTGGATGTCGACGCGAACGCGGTCGCGGGTGCGCTCGATCTCGATGCGCGCCACTCCGGCGCGGTCGAGCGAGGTCTTCAGCAGGTTGCGGATCTTCACGTCCTCAGCGACGTAGTCGCTGTAACGCTGACCCTTCTTCGTGCTGTCGGAAAACCAGCGCGACACGTGGTCGGTGGTGATTCCGAGGCGGAAGCCGTACGGATTGACTTTCTGGCCCATTACTTGCTCACCTTCTTGCTCGCGCCCTCGATCGATGCGGCCTCGTCGGGCGTCGCAAGAACGATCGTGATGTGGCTCGTGCGCTTGTTGATGCGGAACGCGCGACCCTGAGCACGGGGCTGGAAGCGCTTGAGCGTGGTTCCCTCATCGACGAATGCCTTCGCGATGAAGAGGTCCTGCTCGTCCAGGTAGCTGTTCGAAGCATCTGCCTTGACCCGCGCATTCGCGATCGCCGAGGCGACCAGCTTGTACACGGGCTCCGAAGCGCCCTGCTGGGCGAACTTCAGGATTGCCAGAGCCTCGACGGCCTGACGGCCGCGGATCAGGTTGACGACACGACGGGCCTTCATGGGGGTGACGCGGATGTGACGCACGCGTGCGATCGACTCCACCATTTCTCTTCCTCCTTCACGTCACCGCGGTTAGCGGCGACGGCCCTTCTTGTCGTCCTTCACGTGTCCACGGAAGGTGCGGGTCGGGGCGAACTCGCCCAGCTTGTGACCCACCATGGTCTCGGTGATGAACACCGGGATGTGCTTGCGGCCGTCGTGCACGGCGATCGTGTGCCCGAGGAACGCGGGGATGATCATCGAGCGGCGCGACCAGGTCTTGATGACGTTCTTGGAGCCGGCTTCGTTCTGCGTGACGACCTTGCGGTACAGGTGGTCGTCGACGAAGGGGCCCTTCTTGAGACTGCGTGGCATTTTCTAGACTCCTACTTACGCTTCTTGCCGACGGTCCGACGACGCACGATGAGCTTGTCGCTTTCCTTGTTGGGGTGACGGGTACGGCCCTCGGCCTGACCCCAGGGGCTGACCGGGTGACGACCACCGGAGGTCTTGCCCTCACCACCACCGTGCGGGTGGTCGACGGGGTTCATGGCCACACCACGCACGGTCGGGCGGATGCCCTTCCAGCGGTTACGGCCGGCCTTGCCCCAGTTGATGTTCGACTGCTCGGCGTTGCCGACCTCGCCGATCGTGGCGCGGCAGCGCGCATCCACGTTGCGGATCTCGCCCGACGGCAGACGCAGCTGCGCGTAGGGGCCGTCCTTCGCCACGAGACGAACGGATGCACCGGCGGAGCGGGCCATCTTGGCACCGCCGCCCGGCTTCAGCTCGATCGCGTGGATCACGGTACCGGTCGGGATGTTGCGCAGCGGCAGGTTGTTACCGGGCTTGATGTCCGCGCCGGCACCCGACTCGACGATGTCGCCCTGGGCGAGCTTGTTCGGCGCGAGGATGTAGCGCTTGGTGCCGTCCACGAAGTGGAGCAGCGCGATGCGCGCGGTGCGGTTGGGGTCGTACTCGATGTGAGCGACCTTCGCGTTGACGCCGTCCTTGTCGTTGCGACGGAAGTCGATCACGCGGTACTGGCGCTTGTGGCCACCACCGATGTGACGCGTCGTGATGCGACCCTGGTTGTTGCGTCCACCGGTCTTGGAGAGCGGGCGGAGCAGCGACTTCTCAGGAGTCGAACGGGTGATCTCTGCGAAGTCCGAGACGGACGAACCGCGGCGGCCCGGCGTCGTGGGCTTGTACTTACGAATAGCCATGTGTCTTTTCCTCTAGCTTCCGGGCCTAGCCGACGGCCGTGAAGATGTCGATGGAGCCGGACTTGAGGGTCACGATCGCGCGCTTGGTGTCCTTGCGCTTGCCCTGACCGAACTTGGTGCGGCGGGTCTTGCCCGTGCGGTTCAGCGTGTTGATCGACGCGACCTCGACACCGAAGATCTTCTCGATGGCGAGCTTGATCTCGGTCTTGTTCGAGCGGGGGTCCACCACGAAGGTGTACTTGCCCTGGTCGATCAGGCCGTAGCTCTTCTCCGAGACGACGGGCGACAGGATGATGTCGCGCGGGTCCTTGTTGAACGCGGCGTTGCTCATGCGGAAACCTCTTCCGTCTTGGACTTCGAGGCGACGAACGCGTCGAAGGAACCCTTGGTGAACACGATGTCGTCGGAGACGAGGACGTCGTAGGCGTTCAGCTGGTCTGCGGGCAGAACGTGAACGGTCGGGATGTTGCGCACGCTCTTGAGGCTCAGCTCGTCGCTGCGCTCCAGCACGATGAGAACGTGCTTCGACGACGCGACGGTGGCGAGGAACTCGTTCACGGCCTTGGTCGACGGCGCCTCACCCTGCGAGAGGGACTCGACGACGTGCACGCGGCCACCGCGGGCCCGGTCGGAGAGAGCACCGAGCAGGGCCGCGGCGATCATCTTCTTGGGGGTGCGCTGAGCGTAGTTGCGGGGCACGGGTCCGTGGACGATGCCACCGCCGGTCATCTGAGGGGCGCGGATCGAGCCCTGACGAGCGCGACCGGTTCCCTTCTGCTTGAACGGCTTGCGGCCGGCACCGGAGACCTCACCACGACGCTTGGTCTTGTGGGTTCCCTGGCGGGCGGCAGCGAGCTGTGCGACGACGACCTGGTGGATGAGCGGGATGTTGGTCTGCACGTCGAAGATCTCAGCGGGCAGCTCGACGGTTCCGGACTTCTTGCCGGCGACGTCGAGGACATCGAGCGTGTTAGTTGCGGTAGCCATGGACTACGCCCCCTTCACTGCGTTGCGGACGAAAACGAGACGGCCCTTGGCACCGGGAACGGCGCCCTTGACGAGCAGCAGGCCCTTCTCGGCGTCGACCGAGTGGATGACGAGGTTGAGCACGGTGACGCGCTCTCCACCCATGCGGCCGGCCATGCGCATGCCCTTGAAGACTCGGCTGGGCGTCGACGACGCACCGATCGAGCCGGGCTTGCGGTGGTTGCGGTGCGAACCGTGTGAAGCGGAGACACCCTTGAAGTTGTGGCGCTTCATGACACCGGCGAAGCCCTTGCCCTTGGAGGTGCCCACGACGTCGACCTTCTGGCCGGCCTCGAACACGCTCTCCGCGGTGAGCTCCTGGCCGACGGTGTAGTCGGCGGCATCCGCGGTGCGGATCTCGGTGATGTGACGGCGAGGCGTGACGCCGGCGGCCTCGAAGTGGCCCGCCTTCGGCTTGTTCACCTTGCGGGGGTCGATCTGACCGGCGGCCACCTGCACGGCGGCGTAGCCGTCGCGCTCGGGGGTGCGGATCTGGGTGACGACGTTGGGCGAGACCTCGACGACGGTCACGGGGATGAGACGGTTGTTCTCGTCCCACACCTGGGTCATGCCGAGCTTCTTGCCGAGCAGTCCCTTGGAAGTCTTAGCTGCGAGAGCCATAGTGATTACCTAGTCCCTTCGCGCTCAGAGCTTGATCTCGATGTTGACGTCGGCGGGCAGGTCGAGACGCATGAGCGAGTCGACAGCCTTCGGCGTCGGGTCGATGATGTCGATGAGACGCTTGTGGGTGCGCATTTCGAAGTGCTCCCGGCTGTCCTTGTACTTGTGGGGCGAACGGATGACTGCGATCACGTTCTTCTCCGTCGGAAGCGGCACGGGGCCGACGACGGTTGCTCCCGCGCGGGTGACCGTGTCGACGATCTTGCGCGCCGAGGTGTCGATGACCTCGTGGTCATACGACTTAAGTCGAATGCGGATCTTCTGTCCCGCCATGTGTGACTCTCTCTCTGTCTCGCGTCATACAGCCTCGACTGCATTGGACGCCCACTGTTTTGCTATCAAGCACCGCAGACACACCTCTAGCCAGGAGAGATGTGGTTTGCGATTAAGCTTCGCTCTGCTGTCTGCGGCCTAACCTCGATATGGGTTATGCACTGCCAAGACAGTGATTCGGGCACGCAAGGCGGCCCAAAATGTTGAACTAGACGAGTTTGCCACATTCCCGGGCTACATGCAACCCGGGCGTGTCGCGCCTCAGGATGCGGTTCCCGCCCCTAGTTGCAGGACGGCTCGCGCCGCGCGCTCGAGCTCCCTGCCGTAGGAGGGGCCGTGCCCGACAGCATGCACGGCGAGGGGGAACATCTGATGGATCGGCACTCGCTGGTGCCAGCCCGGTGCGAGCGGTGCGGCATCGTCATAGCCGGCCAGGATGTCGTCGAGAAACGGCGCCCCGAACAGCACCAGCATGGCCAGATCGGTCTCCCGATGCCCGCCGTGCGCGGCCGGATCGATCACCACCACTCCGGTGGGCGTCCACATCACGTTGCCCGACCAGAGGTCGCCGTGCAGACGTGCCGGCGGCTCCCCGTCGTCGAAGATGCCCGACTGGATGAGGTCGCAAGCCCGCTGTACGAGTTGGAACCCATCGGCAGAGAGGTTGCCACGGGCCACCGCCTGTTCGGCGTAAGGCCGTACGCGCTCCTGCGGATAGAAGTCGCTCCAGGCAGAGTGCTCCACTACGGGCATCTCACGCCTGCCGATATAGCACAGCCCCTGCCAGCCGTCCGGCGGTGATCCGAACGCGGGAGCCCCCGCGGAGTGGGTTCGCGCGAGCAGCTCTCCGAAGCGGCGGGCCGCCTCCCGGCTCGGCCGCGTGCTGCGCAACTCCTCGAGTTCGATGGTGTCGGATGCGACACGTTCCACCTTCACACATGGCACTCCGCTGGCTGCGGCGAGCCAGGCGAGTCCGGCCGCCTCGGCCTCGAAGAAGCCCTCCGGAGCGGCAGGATCGACCTTGGTGAACACGGCTTTAGGCTAAGCGACGAACGTTTCGGACACGTGTCGCCGGCGATTCTTCCTTACGGGCCGCTCCGAGCGCTCTCCGCTAATTCGCGCGCACGAATGGCGGAATCCGAGTCTCCCGCCTCATCGAATGCCGCCGCAGCGATCGCGCAGTCCTCCATTCGCGCCAGGCTCAGTAGGCATCGAGCTTGCGAGAGAGTGATGTCGCCGATGATCCACGGTGCATGGGCGGCCGTCGCGGTCGCCAGAGCTTCTTCGAGGTCGGCCAGCCCCGACAGGTCACCGAACCGCACGCGGGCCACGCCGAGGAGGTGGACCGCCTCCACGTATGTTCCCAGGAAGTCTGGATCATCTCGCACCGCTTCGGCACCCCGGGCCGCCTCGGCTGTCGCGGAGTCGTCGGATTCATCGAGCAAGAGACGCGCATGCTCCACACGCACCGTCGCTTCCGGACCGTTCCCGCCGCATTCCCGGCAACACTCCGCCGCCGCCGCATAGACCTCGCGCGCCTGGCCGGAGCGACCACCCATCACCAGGGCTCTGGCCCACCACGTCATCGTGGCTGCCAGATCGACAGGGTCGCCGGCCACACGACGCTGGGCATCGAACGCCTTCGCGAGAACGATGCAAGCCTCATCGCTTCTCGCCTCTACGACCAATTGACGCCCGAGGGCGAAGAGCCGGTCGCCGCAGTCGGTCGACAGCTCGGGACCACCATTCAGAGCCGCCATGACATCTGCGCGTAGACGCGATCGGATCGCAGCTGTCGTGACGATTGTGCTGCGATCGAACGTCGCTTCGAACACATCAAGAGCCGTGAGCATACGTCATTTTATCACGAGTGGTGCGATAAGGAACGTTCTTACGGGAGAACCCGGAGCCCAGTCGTCAAATTCCGCTGGTCGCTCACGGCCTAGCTCTGTTCGCAGCGTCTGGCGGCGAGCCTCCCGTAAGAACGATTGCCCCTATTCTGCGCTTCCCCGCAGAGAACACAAGTCTTGACTTTCTAGCGGAACAGGAGTGCGCGCAACTCCGACTCCGGACGAGCCGGGTCGATCACCTCTCCTGCTGCGTAGTGATCCACAACACGCGGATCCACATAGCTCGTCTTGGCGATGGTCGGAGTATTGCCGAGAACGCCGGCCGCGTCGCGCATGGCCTGCGCGAGCGCTTTCGCCCGCGCGCTCTTCTTGGTCTCCGTGCCGTGCTTCGCCAAGCTCACGGCTGCGGCGAGCGTGCCGTGCAGGGTGCGGAAGTCCTTCGCCGTGAAGTCACCCCCGGTGCGCTCTCGCACATAGGCGTTGATCTCCTCGGCGTCGACAGGATGCCACACGCCCCGTTCGTCCTTCCACGACAGGAGACGTGCGTTCGCACCGCGGCGCTTGAGGCTTCGCACGAGCGTCGCGAGATCGGCGTCGACGATCTCGGAGTCCCATTCCTGACCGCTCTTCGCGGGGAACGCGAGGTGCACAGCGGCGCCACTCGTCGTGGCATAGGCGCAGAGCAGTGTGGTGAGGCCATAGCTGCCGTGCTCCTGCGCGTATCGCTCGCTACCCACTCGGAGCGAACCGGTATCGAGCATCCGGAAGCCGGCCGCGAGGATGCGGTTTCGCGTGTAGCCCTCTTCACGCAGATGCATGGTGACCTGCCGTCGAGCTGCCGGCAGAGACTCGGCCAGAGCGAGCGCTCTGTCGTACTTGATCCGGTCCTTCTGCTCACGCCAGGTCGGATGGTAGATGTACTGACGCCGGCCGGCTGCATCCACCCCGGTCGCCTGCACGTGACCGTTGGCGTACGGCGCGATCCAGACATCAGTCCACGCCGGCGGGATGGCCAGGTGCTCGATTCGAGTGCGTAGCTCCGGATCCCGCACCGTCTCCCCCGCGTCATCGCGGTAGGTGAAGCCCTTACCCGACCGAATACGACGGATGCCCCGTCCCGAAGAGTCTGATCGTCGGAGGCGGGGCATCTCATCAGTCAATACCTATTCGGTGCCGACCGCCTTGTCGGCTGCCGATCGCGCGCCTTCAACCTGCTCGTCGAACTTTCCTCCGGTGACCTTCTTCACCGTGTCCGCGACCCCATCGAGGACCTTGTCGCTGATGTCCTCGGCCTGCTGGCTCTTCAACGCGTCCTGGACCTTGCTGTCGCCCAAGAACTCCTGAGCCTTCTTGGTGATGTCGTCAAGACCTGCCATGTCGAACTCCTTTGCTCGCCGCCCCGCCGCGCGAAGCGCTGGCTCCAGAAAAGCAGGTTAAACCAAAAGAGGCCAGCCCGAAGGCTGGCCTCTTTCGAAAGAAGTCCGGCGGTGTCCTACTCTCCCACAAGGTCCCCCTTGCAGTACCATCGGCGCAGAGAGTCTTAGCTTCCGGGTTCGGAATGTGACCGGGCGTTTCCCTCTCGCTATGGCCGCC
>NZ_SCVE01000013.1 GCF_004297105.1 Herbiconiux sp. | reverse complement strand
GTCGACGGCATACGACATCGGGGCGTTCCTTCCCTTGCGTTCCGCGGCTGCGGTGGTGGGTTCACAGTACCGAGGGCCCGAGCGCCCCGCTTCTCGAAATCGGCTCGATGCCGATATCGCCCGGCGGGGCGTCGCGCTCGGTTTCACCCTCGGATTCACCTCTTCTGCCTCGGGTCATGCACACGCCATCTGGTTAAATTGCCGAGTCCGGCGTTGCCTCGCGCTCGGTGCACAGTGATGCGCACCGATGCGACCCTCGAGCGCAGGCCGGCCGACAGCACTACGACCCGTGGGGGAACACAGCATGGCAGCACACAACCGCATTCGCGCGTCCGATCGGCGATTCGCACTCCCACGGCTCGGCGTCTTCGCCGCCACGGCCGTGCTGGCGCTGGTCGGTGGCCTCTTCGTCGCCGCCCCCGCGTCCGCCGCCGACATGGGGGCGCTCACGATCAGCAAGACCGCGAACGGCCAGGAGTCGCTCACCCTCGATCCCGGAGACGAGTTCCTCTACACGATCTCCGTCGGCTGTGACGACAACGACTGCGTGGATGCGGCGCTCACCGATCCGCTTCCCGCCGAGTTCGCCGGATTCACCATCCTCGGCACCTCCTCCACCCCGTCGAGCCAGCCGATCGACATCAGCTACGCCGGGTGCACCACCAGCGTCACCGCGTCGTGTGTTCTGAATGCCGCCTTCCGGATGGACCTCGGCGGCGGAGCCGTCGGCATCGATGCCGGCGCCACCTACCAGGTCGCCATCTCGCTGAAGGTGCCCCAGAACCTGCCCGCAACGTGGCCCTCCAACGGCATCGCCGTCACCAACACCGCCACCGCGACATCCACCACCGCCGCCACCGTCACCGATGGCGCGGATGTCACCGTGGTCATCCCCGTGGTCGTCGACACCGTGGTGGGCAAGACCTGGCTCCCCGCGACGCAGCAGTTCGCGGTCGGCGCGCCGTCCACCATCACGCTGACCAACCAGAACGCGTCGAACACCTACGCCTCGGCCCTCACCATGACCGAGCCCACCTCCGCGGTCGAGGGCGCGACCGCGATCGGCACCGACAACCCCTTCCGCCTCGTCGACTACGCCGGTGGCTCCGTGAGCCTGCCCGCCGGCGCCGACCTCGTGCAGGTCGACGCCTATGTGTCCGACGGCGCCGGCGGCTACACCTGGGTGCCCGGCTCGCCTCGAGCTCCCGGCGCGATCGTGCTGCCCGACACTGTGACGAACGCGGATGTCGTAGGCCTCCGTTTCACCTACACCTCCTCCACCGGCGCCACGATCGAACCCGCCGGCACCGCAGGCTCCGTCACCCTCGACGTCGTGCAGCGTGCCGACAACCGGGTCACCGGCGACTCGCTCGTGGCCGGCGGTCAGGTCACCAACGACGTCACCGGCTCGGTCGACGTGCCGAACGAGAACTCCGTCACGAAGACCGCGTCCGCGCCCTTCACGATCGGCCCGCTCACCGTCTCCGTCGACGCCGACAAGACGATCGTGCCGGCCCGCATCCCGGCCGGCACCACCGCCCGCGCCACGTTGCAGGCCACGAACACCTCGAACGGGCCGGTCGACACGCTCCGCGTGGCCGACCAGGACTTCTTCACTGAGAACCTCACCTTCGGCGGCTTCGTCGGAGGCATCAGCTACCCCGACGGCGCCACAGCCGCGGCGATCACCTGGTACTACAGCGACGGGTCCAGCGTCGGGCCCACGGCGGTGGCCACGGGAACGACTCCCGCGGCTCCGGCGGCTCCCGGTGGCGCCTGGCTCACCGGCTTCGTGATCGACTACACCGGGAGCATCCCGAACTCGTCGCAGGCCACCGTGCAGTTCGACATCGCCCCGCTGGCGGGCTTCGTCCCGCAGCCGGAGGACAGCCCCGTCGTCACCGAGAACACCCTGGTCGCCTCGGTCACGAACTCGGCGGGCTCGGCCACCGACAGCGATCCGGCACCCCTGTCGGTCTTCTACCCCGACATCCAGATCACCACGAGCAAGTCGCTGTCGCCCGGGAGCGCGGTCTCGCCCGGCGCCACGGTCGTCGGCCAGCTGCCCACCAGCACGAGCACCGACTCGGCCTTCGTGAAGCCGCAGACCATCATCGTGCAGGACGTCTGGGACGCGAGCGATCCCTCGAACTTCCTCAACGCCTTCAACCCCATCGCCATCGCCCCCACCCAGGTGCTGAGCGGCTCGACCCTGCTGATCGAGTACACCCGCGACGAGGGAGCCACCTGGTCGACCCTCACCACGGTCGACGCGACCGGCGGAACCCAGGTCTACTCGGGCAACCTGCCCGCGCCCACCGACACCATCACGGGTCTCCGCTACACCTTCACGAACACCGCGGGCTTCCCCGCGGGCACGAACGTGAGCCCGAACGCGGTCTACCAGGCGCGCAGCGACCTGCGCGACGGCTCCGGCCCGACTTCGTTGCCGAACCAGGGCCCCGTCACCTAC
Source organism: Herbiconiux sp. (assembly GCF_004297105.1). Lineage (GTDB taxonomy): Bacteria > Actinomycetota > Actinomycetes > Actinomycetales > Microbacteriaceae > Herbiconiux. The sequence continues at coordinate 21,791 of NZ_SCVE01000013.1, read as the reverse complement.
ACGAACGTCTCCGATGCCATCGCCGACGGCATCGTGATGGGCATCCCCACGCCGATCATCAGCGACGAGGTGCACGGAACCGACGACGCGCAGATCCAGACCAACACCGGTGTCGGCACGCTGATCGCCGACAAGCGCTGGACCACCTCGAACTACAGCAGCGATCTCTTCTCGCTGAGTTCGCAGTCCGGTGAGTCCGCGTGGACCCGCCTCGGCTGGGGGGTCACCTCCACGGGCTACTCGAGCGTCACCATCGAAGACTCGAGCCAGGGCGAGACGACTCCTGCGTCGACCGTGTTCCAGGCGTTCAACCTCACGGCCATCGCGCCGATCACGTACTCGCAGGACCCGCTGCTGCGCTGGGACACCGTGACCGCCGTGGAGCTCTACGACTCGAGCGTCGCGAGCTGGACCACCGTGTCCGCGCCTTCGGGTGGCTGGATGAACGGCAGCGGCTTCGCGGGCTACACCTTGACGAGCGACCAGCAGGCGTCCACGACGGGCGTGCGTCTCATCGTGACCCCGAACGACGCGGCGCGCGCTTCCAGCACCGACCCCCTCGCTCCGCCCGTCGGATCGGGGGTCTCGACGAGCGCGCTCGGCAGCGCCCGTTTCATCGGGCTCTCCTGGCAGCTGCGCAACGACCTGCGCGACAAGACGGCCGACCCCACCTACCCGTGGGTCACCGCCACCCAGGAGTTCAACGACCCCGCCGCCGGCACCATCTCGAACACGGTCGGCGTCTCGGGTGTGCAGGACGGAACTCCGGTCGGCCCGCGCACCGCATCCGACACCGTGATCCTGATCGATCAGCCCCCGGCGGTCGACGTCGCCAAGACCTCGCAGAAGTCGCAGATGGTCGTGCCACAGCCCGGTGACGTCGCACCGTCGGGCTACCCCACCAACGACTTCACCGTCACGGCCAAGAACGACTCCTCCTCTCGCGCCTCCTACGTGCGCGTCTCCGATCCGATGCCCTGTGGCCCCTCGACGCTCGGCAACTGCGTGACGGCGCCCACGGATTGGGCAGCCGACCCCTACGCCGGCAAGACCTACAACGACGTGCTCAACCCTTTCGAGCGATTCACGCTCACGGGGATCGACTTCGCCGTGAACACGTCGCAGGTCGATACCGCTCAGTCGACCGTGACCCTCTGGCACCGGGCGGGCGACGGCACCCTCTCCACCTCGACTCTCTCGCTGTCGGCCGCCGACGCCCTCGATGCGGCGGCGCTCGCCGATGTCGTCGGTGTGAGCGTGCTCTACCAGGGCACCGACCCCGGCACACGCGGCGGCAGCCTCGTCTCCGGCACGGAGATGAAGATGACCCTGCACACTCAGCTGCGGGCCACACTCCGCAGCCAGCCACTCACCTTCGTGCAGCCCTTCACGGTCGACAACTACACCTTCGCGCAGTCGTACGACCCGGTGCTCTACCCGTCCGGCGCCCTCAGCACCCCGAGTGACAACGCTCTCGCGTCGATCCAGCTGGTCAAGGGCAACCTCGGCGTGACGGCTGCGAAGTCGTTCAGCCCGAACTCGGTGCTCGAGACGAACCGCACGACGCCCATCACGATGAACCTCACCGCCACCCAGGGCAACCAGACCGTGGCCCCGGCGCAGGTCACCGTGCAGGACGTCGACCAGGACTTCTGGAACGAGTTCGCGCTCGCGAGCTTCGCAGCGGGCGACGTCACCTTCCCGCAGGGCGCGAACCGGGTCGACGTCGGCGTGCAGCTCGACGGCGGCACGGACTGGATCACCACCGGCCCGCAGACCACTGCGGCACTGCCGACGCTGCCGACCGGTTCGACCAACGCGAACGTGACGGGCATCCGCTTCGTCTACACCCACGACGGCGGCACCGGACTCTTCTCCGACACCGCCCCGCCGCGCAGCTGGACCACGACGGCGGCCCTGAAGGTGGTGCTGCGTGACGCCAACCGCGCCACGGGCGACCCCATCCCGTTCCCGTCGAGCCTCGACAACGAGGTCACCACGAATGCGCACCGCTTCGAAGACCCGGTGCTCTACCCCGACGCGAACGCCTCGGCGGTCGGCATCGTGAACCTCGACCCGGGCACCTTCCGGCTCGACGTGCGCAAAGACCCCCAGAACGGCGTGCACACCGTGTCGGCCGGTGAGCCCAACACCTGGACCATGTCGTTCGGCAACACCGGCACCGGCTTCCTGACGGTGCCGACCCTCGTCGACACCCTGCCGGCCTCGCTGGAGTGGGACGGCGCGACGCCGACCTTCGCCACGACCAGCGGCGGAACACTGTCGACGACACCCACCACCACCTACGACGCCGCGTCTCGCACGCTGACGTTCGCGTGGCCGGAAGGCGGGCAGCGGATGTCGCCCAACGAGCGGTTCACGATCACGCTCGGCATCATCCTGCAGCCGGGGCTGACGCCCACCGACCGGGCCACGAACCGCATGGTGGTGAACACGGCGCAGACCCTTGCGGCCTGCACCAACACCTCGGGCAACGGCCAGGGCACCCTCTCGGGCCTTGCGGCGACCCAGTGCGGCACCACGAACTACGTGTCGCCCACCCCGGGTGCGTCACTGCTCGCCACCAAGGGCGTGAAGGGCGACGTCGTGAGCCAGACCGTCAGCGGCGGCCGCAACATCACCAACCCGGGCGGCCCCTGCGTGCTGCTCGCCGGCGGCTACTACCGCTCGCCCTGTGCCGCGAACACCATCGTCGGCGGCGTCGACGAATGGCAGCTGAACGTGGTCAACAGCGGTACGGTCGCCTACGACAAGGTCACCGTCGTCGACGCGCTGCCCTTCCCCGGTGACCGCCTTCTGGCCACCGGCAGTGCACGCGGTTCGGTCTACACGCCGGCGTTCAACGGGGTGCTCGACGTGAGCGTGCCCGGTGGGGCGACCGTGACCTGGGAGGTCACGACGGCGCCCGCGGCGAACGTCTGCGTGGGCACCGGGCCGACCTCGGCCTGGCCGAGCGACCCGAAGTGCAACTCGGTCACCTGGGTCGATCACACCTCCTACACCGGCGACTGGGCGGATGTCACAGGCCTTCGCATCACCGCCGACTTCACCACCCGTAGCAGCATCCCGCGCCTCGACCCGGGCGAGTCCGGCACCATCACCTACCAGACGGTCAACATCCCGGCCACGACCACCGACGCCGACCGCGCGCCGGTGACCGTGCCGGTGGGCGACCCCATCGCCTGGAACCAGTTCGGCGTCACCGCCGACCTGACGGGCGGCGGTGTCTTCTCCCGGGCTCCGGTGAAGGCGGGCGTCGTGATGACGGGAGGCCCGCTGCAGATCACCAAGGCGATCACCGGAGCGGGCGCGGCGAATGCGCCCACCTCGTTCCAGGCCTCCGTGGCCTGCACCGTGGCGGGTGCCCCCGTCGACATGGGCGGGTTCGGTGGCGTCACGCTCGACGAGGCGAACAGCTACACGGCGAGGATCGACGGCATCCCGCTCGGCGCATCCTGCACCGTGACGGAGGACGGGACCGACGGTTCCTACGGCGAGACGACCCGAACGGTCACACCCTCGGGCGCTGTGGCGATCTCGACCGCGGCCACGGCCTCCGACCCGGTACCCGCCGACCAGCAGGTGACCATCACGAACGACTACGCGCTCACCTCGCTGGCCGTCACGAAGACCGTGTCGACCACGGCGACCGTCGGCACGTTCGGTCCGTTCGGCTACTCGGCGGCCTGCACCACGGCGCTCGGTGCGCCGATCGCGCTGGCACCGGGCGACGCGGCATTCAGCCTCTCCGACGGCGACACGCACACCATCGAGAACCTCCCGGTTCGCGCGGAGTGCGTGATCACCGAGACCGACTCCGACGGAGCCACCACCGCGCCGAACACGGTCGAGGTCAGTGTCAACGGAGGCCCGCTGACCAGCGGCACGGTTGCGACGGTGCCGCTCGGCACCGACGCCAACACGGCCGACTACACCAACACCTACCCGGGTGGTCAGCTCTCGATCACCAAGACGCTCGCGGGCGACGCCGCGGGCGACGGCACCGGCAGCCCGGGTCCGGATGACGGGTACGGCCAGGGTCCGTTCGAGGTGCACGTGGTGTGCACCTACGACACCCAGACGCTCTACGACGACACGATCTCGATCGTGGGCGGCGAGACCGTGCAGCTCGAGCCGGTGTTCCCCGCCGGCACGGCCTGCTCCACGGTGGAGACCACCACAGGCGGTGCGAACGACACCACGGTCGACCAGCCGACGGTGATCATCCCGGGTGCGGCCTCGGGTGAGACCCTCGGCGCCGTCACGGTCGACGTCACCAACACCTTCAACCCGGGCAGCGTGCACCTCGTCAAGGAGCGTGCGGGTGCGGGAGCCGAGGTCTACGGTGCGGGTCCCTTCACCGTGCAGGTCACGTGCACCTGGCAGAAGGACGGCGTGACGCTCACGATCCCGCTCGAAGACGGGGGCGTCGTCGTGCTCGACGACTCCAACGACTACGAGGCGACGATCTCGGGTCTCATCCAGGGTGCGACCTGCACCACGGTCGAGACGGTGAACGGCGGCGCGACGTCGACCGCGTTCGACCCGGCCGACCCGCTCGACCCCGCACAGAGTGTGGTGACGGTGCCCGACACCACCCCGGCCGACGTCACCATCACGAACACGTTCGACGTGGGCAGCCTCGCGATCGACAAGCAGCGCGTGGGCGACGGCGTCGAGCTGTTCGGCGCCGGGCCCTTCACCGCCCAGGTCGTCTGCACCTGGCAGAAAGACGGGGAGACCGTCCCGGTCGCGCTTCCGGATGACGGCGTGGTGACGCTCTCGGCCGACAACGACTACTTCGTCACCCTCGACGGCATCATCGCCGGCGCAGAGTGCGTCGTGGAGGAGACGGATGCCGGCCTCGCGACCGCGACCACGCTCGATCCGTCCGACGGCACCGTGACGGTGGTGGCCGATGGTGACGGCGTCGAGCCCGTGACCGTGACGATCACCAACCAGTTCGACGTGGGCGAGCTCTCGATCGCCAAGCGCGTCGACAAGGCCGCGGCGACGGTGGGCGACACCCTCGTCTACACGATCACGGTCGCGAACGTCGGCCAGATCGACGCGACGGATGTCGTGGTCACCGACACCCCGCCGGCAGGCCTCACGGTGACCTCCACGAACCCGCAGGCCGACACCTCGGTGCCGGGCGCGCTGACGTGGACGATCCCGTCACTCCCCGTGGGCGCATCCGTCGACCTCACGGTGACGGGCACGGCCACGCAGGCGGGCACGGTCACGAACTCGGCCACGGTGGACACCCCGGTCGGTCCGTGGGTTCCGCCGACCGTGCCGGGCACCCCGGGCGCCACCACCGCGACGGCTTCGACGGTGGTCGTGGTACCCACCCTGCCTGGCGACCTGCCGAACACGGGCCTCCCGGCTGCCGCTCTGCTGATCGCGGGAACCGGTGCGGCCATGGCCGGGGCGCTGCTCGTGCTGCTGTTCTGGCGCCGCCGCCGGGTGAGCTGACCGCTCCGATGACAGAAAGGGCTCTCCGCGATCACTCGCGGAGGGCCCTTCTGCGCGGGGGCGGGGCTCAGTAAACCTCGAACTCGATCACTCGCGGAGGGCCCTTCTGCGCGCGGGCGGGGCTCAGTAGACCTCGAACTCGGGGTAGTCGAGGGTGGGCGCGCTGCGCCGATCAGGCCCGGCGCCACCACCCTGCTCGGGCGTGTTCGGTTCGTCGATCGTGTCGATGCGCACCCGCGTCGCGGGCGTGATCAGCAGCTCGGGCGCTCGCTCCGACTCACCGACCGTGACGAGTGCGCCACCCGCTCGAACGGCGTCCACGATATCGGTGCGCAGACGTTCGATCGCCTCGGCGCCGCGCACGATGAACGTCGCTGTGTTGATCTGCACCACGACAGGCATTGTTCTCCTCACTCCACAATGGGCCAGCGAGGTCTGAGCCGACGGGTGCGAGCCTACCCCCGGTCGAGGAAGAGCGGGCGGAGACGGGTGCTCGATGTCGAGGCGATACTGCATGTGTTTTGTCCGCGCGAGGGGGAATGGGTGTTGGATTATCGTCGTGGTCGAACCCAGAACCCGACCCGACCTGAGTGCGCTCGACGACCGCATCCTGGCCGGTCGCGCAGCCGATGGTGACATCCCCGCCTTCGAGGTGCTGGTGCGCCGCTACGGGCGGCTGATGCGCGTGTATGCCCGACGGGTGCTCGGTTCGAATGCCGATGTCGACGACGTGGTGCAGGATGCGTTCATCCAGGCCTGGCAGCACCTGCCCTCGCTCGAGGATCTCGGATCCGTGAAGAGCTGGCTGATGAAGATCGTGGCCCGCAAGGGCATCGATCGACTGAGAGCCAGGCGTGAGCACGACGACATCGACGATCACGAACGGCCGAGCCCCGAGGCACAGAGCCCGCACGCGGTCGCCGAGGCCGATTCGCTGGAGCACGCCCTCTCGATCGCTCTCGCCGCGCTGCCCGTCGAGCAGGCGCGGTGCTGGGTGCTGCGCGAGATCGGGGGCTACAGTTACCTGGACATCGGCCGGGAGCTCGACCTCCCATCGTCGACAGTGCGGGGCATCATCGCTCGGGCGCGCAGGAACCTGATCCGCGAGATGGAGGGATGGCGATGAGCGACACACTGCCCGGAATCGAACCCGACGACCTCGACGGCCACACCATCGAGGAATTGAGCGACTACCTCGATGCCGGCCGCAGCCCGGCGGATGCGTCGATCGACGCCTCTCCCGGGTGCCAGATCGCGCTCGCCGCCCTGGCGCGCCTGCGCTCGCTCTCCGGTGCCGTGCTCGATGCGGGAGCGTCGAGTGAGCCCGCCCCTGACGAGTCGTGGATCAGCGGGATCGTGCAGAACATCGGACGGGAGGCCCGCGCCGGGCGCAGCATCCCGCTGTCGCATCCGTCGCCCGCGGCCTCGCTCGCACTCACCGAAGGGTCGGTGCGCGGACTCATCCGCGCTGCCGGCGAGGAAGCGGGCGGGCTCGTGGTGGGGCGCTGCACGCTCGAGGGTGACGTCACGACGCCCGGGGCTCCGGTGGCGATCCAGGTGGAGGTGAGCGCCTACGGCGACGAGTCGATCGCATCAGCCGCGACCCGGCTGCGCACGGCGATCCTCGGGGCGCTCCAGCGGCACACCGAGCTCGTGGTCACGGCCATCGACATCACGGTGCAGGACATCCATCCTGCGCCTTCTGCCGGATCGGAGGGGGCCTCATGAGCGAAACGCGAAGCCGTGCGGATCTCGCGCGCGAGCTCGAGACGGTGGTATCGGCCGTCCCCGGCGTGGTGATGCTGTACCCGGCGCAAGCGGCACCGGTGGTTGCCGTGGTGTCGCTCGTCTCGAGGGTGGCCGGTTCGGAGGCGCCCCCGCTCGTGGTGGTGTCGGGGGAGATTCAAGGAGTGGTTTCGGGAGGGGAGACCTCCGACGGTCTCACCGTCGCGGTCACGATCGGTGTCAGCGAAGCCGTGTCGGCGGCCGAGACCTCCCGTGCGGTCTACTCGGCGATCGAGGCGCACCTGGCCTCGGTCGCGATCGTGCCGGTGCACTCGGTGAACGTGCTGGTGGGCGCCATCATCTGAGCAGCTCCCGCTCCCGCTCGGGGGCGAGGCCCAGAGCGGGGCGATCGAGTCGCTGCGGGGCACGGCCGCCGATCGACGTGAGCCATGCCCAGGTGTCGTCGACGGTCTGCGCCAGAGGCCGCAGCCGGATTCCCGCGCGCACGGCCTTCGTGGTGTCGCTCTCGTGCATGGCCTCGTGGTCGGGGCCCTGGGGCAGCCAGATCGGCAGCTCGGTCCACGGCTCGATGCCCGCGGCCAGGATGCGCTGCTCCGTCATCCAGCGCAACCGGGCATCCGAGCCCGTCGCCCGCACGCACGCCTCGAGCAGTTCGCCGAGAGTGTGCAACCCGGCCGGTGAGACGGCGTCGTAGCAACCGGCCGGGGCCGTGCCCGTGGCGAGGTCGAGCATCCATCCGGCCAGGTCGCGGGCGTCGATGTACTGGATTCCGGATGCCGGATCGCCCGGCGCCAGCACCTCGCCGCCGCGGGCGATGCGGGTCAGCCACCAGGGGAGCCGCCCGACGTTCTCGTGCGGGCCGAGCACGAGGCCCGGTCGCACGATGTACGAGCGGTCCGGCCCGAAGGCCTCGATGACCGCCTTCTCGGCGCCTGCCTTCAGGCGCGGGTAGGCGATCTCGGAGGAGCCCCCGCCCCGAGCGGGATCACCGTCGTCGGCCGATCCCTCCACGAGGGGATGCGTCTCCCCGGCCCCCGGGGGCAGCGGATGCGCGTACACCGACCGGGTGGAGACGTACAGCGAGCGGTGCACCCGCGACTCGAGCAGCCGAGCGGTGTCGCGCACCACGAACGGTTCCCACGACCAGGTGTCGAGCGCCGCGTCCCAGGTGCCCGCGGCCTCGCGCAGGGCCTGCTCGAGCATCCGGGCGTCGCGCCGGTCGGCCGTGATCTGCCGGGCGCCCTCGGGGGCCGCGCGGGTGCCGCGGTTGAGCAGCGTCACCTCGTGGCCCCGTGCGATGGCCACGTCGGCGATCGCACGGCCCACGAACTCGGTGCCGCCCAGGATCAGGATCGCGGTCATGGGTTCAGTCAACCCTCGAGGGCGGCCGGGGGATGCCCCTGGCCGCTCTCAGCAGACACCGCGCCGTCGGCTAGAGGGCCTCGAGGATGACCGCGGAACCCTGGCCGCCGCCGCCGCAGATGCCGGCGGCGCCGATGGAGCCACGGCCCGAGGCCGCGAGGCGACGCGCCAGATGCCCCACGATTCGGGCACCCGAGGCGCCGATCGGGTGGCCGAGCGCGATCGCCCCGCCGTGCGCGTTCACGATCTCGGCGGCCACCCCGAGCTGACGGGTGGAATGCACCGACACGGCGGCGAACGCCTCGTTGATCTCCACCGCTGCGAGGTCGGATGCCTCGTGCGGGGTCTTCGCAAGAGCCGCCTCGATGGCGTTCGCGGGCTGGGCGTGCAGGGTGACATCCGGACCCGCCACGAAAGCGTGGGCGATCACCCGGGCGAGCGCGGCGATACCGCGTGAGGCGGCGGCGCGCTCGTCCATCAGCACCAGGGCGGCCGCGCCATCCGTGATCTGCGACGAGTTGCCGGCGGTGATGCTGCCGGTGGCGCCGAAGGCCGGACGGAGGCCCGCGAGCGACTCGGGTGTGGTGTCGGCGCGCAGGCCGTCATCCTCGGTGACCAGCGTGGGGCCTTTGCGACCCGAGACCGAGAACGGAGTGATCTCGCCGGCGAGGAACTCCTGCGACGCCGCGAGTCGGCCGTGGGATGCGGCCGCCCAGGCATCCTGCTCGTCGCGCGTCAACGCCAGGTGGCCGTTGTGCTCTTCGGTCGAGGAGCCCATGGACCGCTTCTCGAAGGCATCGGTGAGTCCGTCGTGCTCGAGGGTGTCGATGAGCTCGATCGCTCCGTAGCGCTTGCCGGCCCGCGATCCCGACCACGCGTGCGGCGCCAGCGACATCGACTCCTGGCCCACGGCCACCACGATGTCGGCCTCTCCCGCATCGATCAGCCGGGTGCCCGCCACCACGGCCTCCGTGCCCGAGAGGCACACCGCGTTCAGCGTGATTGCCGGAACGCTGAGCGGGATGCCCGCGCCCACTGCCGACTGGCGCCCGGGATTCTGCCCGGCACCGCCCTGCAGCACCTGCCCGGCGAACACCCGGTCGACCTCGTCGGCCGCCACGCCGGCGCGCTCGAGCGCCGCCCGGATGGCCGCCGCCCCCAGCGTGGTGGCCGGGATCGCGGCGAACTGCCCGTTGAACTTCACGAACGGGGTGCGGGCGTAGCCCACGATGACGGTGCTCATGCCGATGCTCCTTCGCTGACGGATGCGGACCCCGCGGGCGCCGCTCCGTCGTCAGTGTTACCGTCTCCAGTCTCGTCCAGGTCGACTGTGAACGTGGCGCCGGTCTTCGACCGCAGCTCGTCGACCGTCACTCCGGGAGCCACGGCGCGCAGCACGAGACCGCCGTCTTCGACATCGAACACCGCGAGGTCGCTGATGATGCGGTCGACCACGCCTGCTCCGGTGAGCGGGAGGTCGCACTCGGCCACGATCTTCGGTGTTCCGTCTTTCGACACGTGATCGGTGACCACGATCACGCGCGGGGTGCCCGCCACGAGATCCATCGCACCGCCCATGCCCTTCACGAGCTTGCCCGGGATGGTCCAGTTGGCGAGGTCGCCGTTGCCCGCGACCTGCAGGGCGCCGAGCACCGCCTTCGCCACGTGACCCCCGCGGATCATCGCGAACGACGTCGCCGAGTCGAAGTAGCTGCCGCCCGGGAGGAGGGTGACGGTCTGCTTGCCCGCATTGATGAGGTCGGGATCCTCTTCTCCCTCGTAGGGGAAGGGGCCCATGCCCAGCAGGCCGTTCTCGCTCTGCAGCGTGACGCGCACGCCCGGCGGGAGGTGGTTGGCCACGAGGGTCGGGATGCCGATCCCGAGGTTCACGTACTCGCCGTCGCGGAGTTCGGCGGCGGCGATCGCCGCCATCTCGTCGCGGGTCCAGGGCATGGAATCTCCTTTGCTCTCCTCCAGATCCGTCACTTTTTGCGCGAAATCCGCTGAATTCGTGCAAGAAGTGACGGATCTGGAGGCGGTGGTGGGGTGGGGTCAGGCCGCCGCTGGGCGGGGGCGGGTGGTGCGCTGTTCGATGTCCTTCGTGCGCGTCGTCGCCTGCACGAGGCGCTGCACGAAGATGCCCGGGGTCACGATGGCGTTCGGGTCGAGCCATCCGTCGGCCACTTCCTCGGCCTCCACGATGGTGAGGCGGCCCGCCGTGGCCACGAGCGGATTGAAGTTGCGCGCCGTGTGCCGGAACACCAGGTTGCCCTCCGAGTCGGCTCGATAGGCGTGCACGAGCGCCACATCGGCGACGATGCCGCGCTCGAGCAGGTAGATCTCGCCGTCGAACTCCGCGTGCGGCTTGCCCTCGGCCACCGGGGTGCCCACGCCCGTCTTCGTGTAGAAGCCGGCGATGCCCGCTCCGCCGGCGCGCAGTCGCTCGGCGAGAGTGCCCTGCGGCGTGAACTCGACCTCGAGCTCGCCATCGAGGTACTGCTGAGCGAAGAGCTTGTTCTCGCCCACGTAGGAGGCGATCACCTTGGCGACCTGGTGGTTCTCGAGCAGGATGCCGAGGCCCTTGCCGTCGACGCCCATGTTGTTCGACACGATGGTGAGGCCGGTGGCACCGCTGTCCCGCAGGGCCTCGATGAGGTCGGTGGGATTGCCGGAGAGGCCGAAGCCTCCCACGGCGATGGTGGCGCCATCCGTGACTGTCTCGCGCAGGGCTTCGGCGGCGCTCGGCCAGAGCTTCGACATGACACTCCTTCGTGCGGGCATCCGTGTCCACCAGGTGGGCGGGATGCGGTGATCCTTCGACGCTAGGCGGCCTCCGGATGCGGGTCAATGCGCGGGGAGGTCTAATTCGCTCACTTTTCCGTACGATGATCGAAGGGAATCTCTTGTCTCACTATGTGGGCGAGAGGCTCCGGTGAGCCCGTGTGATGCCGTCGCCCGTAGAATCTCGTTCCATGCCCGTCATCCGGATCGCCGACCTCGGAGACCCGCGCCTCACCGACTATGCGCACGCCACCGACGTGGCCCTCAAGAACGCCCGGCGCGCCGAGCCCGGCCGCGAGCACGGCCTCTACCTCGCCGAATCGCTGCTCGTGCTCGAGCGGGCGCTCCGGGCCGGGCACACGCCCCGTTCGGTGCTCGCCCTCGGCTCGAGCGAGCACGAGGCCGTGGCGGCGCTCGCCGCGGCGGGGTATCCGGATGTGCCGGTGTTCGTGGGCCCGGGCGACCTGCTCGCCGAACTCACGGGCTACCTCCTTCACCGCGGTCTGATCGCGGCCATGAACCGGCCGCCGCTGCGCGATCCCGTCGAGTTGCTGGCCGCCACGGATGCCCGCCGCATCGTGGTGATCGAGAACGTCGTCGACCCCACCAACGTCGGCGCGATCTTCCGGTCGGCGGGCGCCATCGGGGCCGATGCGGTGCTGGTGACGCCGCGCTGCTCCGACCCCTTCTACCGCCGCGCCATCCGGGTGAGCATGGGAACCGTGCTGCAGGTGCCGTGGACGCGCACGGGGGAGTGGGCGGAGCTCGCTCCACAGCTCGCGGCCGCCGGGTTCGAGATCGCGGCCCTCGCGCTGACTCCGGATGCGGTGAGCCTGCGCGACTTCGAGCGTCGCGTGCCGCAGCGGCTCGCCCTGGTGCTCGGCGCCGAGGGCGAGGGCCTCACGCCCGAGGCGATCGCCGCAGCCGACACGGTGGTGCAGATCCCGATGCTGCACGGCATCGACTCCCTCAACGTCGCGGCCGCGAGTGCGGTGGCGATGTGGGCGGTCTCCCGCTGACCTCCTCGCGACTCGCCAAAATCCGGTCCATCTTGCGCGAATCGGGACGGATTCTGGCGAGTCGCGAGGAGGGCTACAGGGCGTCGAGGTAGCGCAGCAGGATGCCCTCGCGGAGCGCCCAGGGCGACACCTCGAGCTCCTCCACGTCGTACAGCTTCATCACCGAGTGCAGCACCACCGCGCCCGCCACGATCTGGAAGGTGCGATCGGGAGTGATGCCCGGCAGCGCCTGCCGCGCCTCGGCGGGGATCTGCCCGAGCCGCGGGATCCAGTCCTTGAGGTCGGCGCGCCGCAGTGTCACCGTGGCCTCGCCGGTTCCGGATGCGTTCGGCCGCGTCGATCCCGCCAGCCGGGCGAGCGAGCGGATGGTCTTCGACGACCCCACCACGTGCTGGAACGGGGGAAGGTGCTCGAACAGGGGCAGCGCATCCGCCCGCATCACCGCGCGCGAGTGGGCGCGCAGCTCGAGCATCTGCTCGGGCGTCGGGGGGTCGTTCGGGAAGAACTGCACCGTGGTGCGTCCCGCGCCGAGCGGCAGCGACACCGCCACCTCGGGGTACTCGTCGGAGCCGGCCGCGATCTCGAGCGAACCGCCGCCGATGTCGAAGAGCAGGATGTTGCCCGACGACCAGCCGTACCACCGGCGGATGGCGAGGAACGTGAGCCGCCCCTCGTCCTGCCCCGTCAGCACGCCCAGCGTCACCCCGGTCTCGGCGTCGATGCGCGCGAGCACCTCCTCGCCGTTCCGGGCCTCGCGGAGAGCGGAGGTCGCCATCGGCAGGAGTTCTTCGATGCCCTCACGGCGTGCGACATCCATCGCCGAGGAGATGGCGCCGATGATGGCCACCACACCCTCTTCGCTGATGCGGCCGTCGGGCTCGAGGTAGCGCATGAGCCTCAGCACCGACTTGTGCGAGGCGGTGGGCACGGGGCGGGCCCCCGGATGCGCGTCGACCACGATCAGATGAACCGTGTTGGAACCCACATCGAGAACGCCGAGTCGCATCCCACAACCCTATTGGGCGCAGGGTGCGACCTTAGACTGAGCGGGTGCCAGTGAATCCAGACCTCACCGAACGCGCGTTCGAGAAGACGAGTCCCTACCTGGTCGGCCGCGAGAAGGTGCGCGAGTTCTCCCGCGCCGTGTTCGCGTCGAGCCCGGTCAACTTCAGCGTCGAGGCGGCGCACGAGGCGGGTTTCGCCGATGTCGTGGCGCCTCCGAGCTTCGCCATCGTGCTGCAGCAGCTCACCCTCGACCAGCTCATCGGAGCCGAAGACGCGGGCATCGAGCTCACCCACGTGGTGCACGGCGCGCAGCAGTTCACGTATACCCGGCCCATCGTGGCGGGCGACGAGCTCACCGCGCAGCTGTCGGTCACGAGTATCAAGACGCTGGGAGGCAATGCGATGATCACCGCCGAGAGCGCCGTGCACGACATCCGGGGCGAGCACGTGGTGACCGCGGTGTCGACCCTGGTCGTGAGGGGCGACGCATGAGCAGCGACGAGGTGATCGTGCACCGCTACGAGGTGGGCGAGGTGGTGGCCGAGGCCACGTACTCCCTCGACCGGGAGTCGCTCGTGCGCTACGCGGGGGCATCCGGCGACTTCAACTCCATCCACTACCGCGACGATGTGGCCGAATCGGTGGGGCTGCCCGGCGTGCTCGCGCACGGGATGCTCACCATGGGGCTCGCCGTGCAGCCCGTCGTCGAGTGGCTGCGTGATCCCACGCGCGTGCTCGACTACCAGGTGAAGTTCACCCGCCCCGTGGTGGTCGACCCCGTCACGGGCGTCGCCATCGGGGTGCGCGCGGTGATCGGCCAGCTCGACGAGGCGGCGGGTACCGGGCGCATCGACCTCACGGTCACGGTCGACGGCACCACCGTGCTCGGTAAAGCCCAGGTGCGCGTCACCCTGCCATGACCGACCCCTCCTTCCCCGGTGTCGCCGGCGGGCCGGCTGGGCCTTCGACCGAGACGGATGCTCCGCTCGCCGCGTTCACCACGCTCCGTGTCGGTGGCCCTGCCGCCCGGCTCGTGACGGCCACGACCGAGCAGCAGCTGCTCGACGTGGCGCGCGAGACGTGGAACGACGGCGACGACTGGTTCGCGCTCGGCGGCGGATCCAACGTGGTCGTGAGCGACGAGGGGTTCGAGGGCACGGTCATCCGCGTGGCGACCCGCGGCATCGCGCCCGTGATGTCGAAGGTCGGTACCGTGCGGTTGCGGGTGCAGGCCGGCGAGCCCTGGGACGCGTTCGTGCTGCACACCGTGGAGAACGGGTGGAGCGGGATCGAAGCGCTCTCGGGCATCCCCGGCTCGGTCGGGGCGGCCCCCATCCAGAACATCGGCGCCTACGGCCAGGAGGTGGCGGCGTCGATCGTATCGCTCGACTTCCTGGACGCCGCAACCGGAGCGGTGCGGCGCATGCCGCTCGAGGAGCTCGAGCTGGCCTACCGCAGCTCGGTGTTCAAGCGCGGACTCCGCGGCGTGGTGCTCTCGGTGACCTTCGAGCTGCGCAACGAGGTCTCCGCGAACGGCGAGGAGCCGGCATCCGTCGCCCTCAGCCGGCCCGTCGAGTACGCACAGCTCGCAGGAGCACTCGGCATCGAGGTGGGCGACCGGTTGCCGATCGAGGAAGTGCGCCGGGCCGTTCTCTGGCTGCGTGCCTCGAAGGGCATGGTGCTCGACGACGCCGACCCGGATTCGGTCAGTGCGGGATCGTTCTTCACCAACCCGATCGTCACCGAGGCGTTCGCCCGCACCCTGCCGTCATCGGCCCCGCGCTGGCAGATCGAGCCCGACGAGCCCGACCTCGTGATCGCCCTCGAGGAATCGGATGCCGGCCCCGGCGGCGACTCCGGAACCGGCGTCTCGCTCGACGGCGACCGCGCGGCCGTGCCACTGCCGCCGGAGTACCACGTGAAGCTCAGCGCGGCCTGGCTGATCGAGAACGCGGGCATCCGTCGCGGGTTCGCTCTGCCCGGGTCGACCGCGGCGATCTCGTCGAAGCACACGCTCGCCATCGTGAACACGGCGGCGTCGGCGTCGCAGTCGCCGGGGCGCGCCGCCGACGTGGCCGAACTGGCCCGGTACGTTCAAGGGCGGGTGCTCGCCGAGTTCGGTGTGATGCTGCATCCGGAGCCGGTCTTCCTCGGCCACGAGATCTGACCAGGCTCGCGGGGCTCCCTCGGTGTCGGCACCTCCCCGGCCGCGCGGCACTCCCTCCGTCGTAGGGTGGGCCGCATGACGGGGGAAGCGAGACACATCGGCATCACGATCGACCGCTCGCCGGCCGGCGTCGCGGCGTTCGCGGGCGACCCGGCGAACCTGGGCCGGTGGGCCGCCGGTCTCGGCGACGGTCTGCGCCACGAAGACGGTCGTTGGCTCACCGACATGCCCGACGGCACGGGCACGGTCGAGGTGCGGTTCGTCGGGCCCGTGGAGGCCGGTGTGCTCGACCACGAGGTGCACCTGCCCGACGGCACCGTCGTCGTCAATCCGCTCCGGGTGCTGCCGAACGACGCCGGTTCGGAGGTCGTCTTCACGGTCTTCCGTCGCGACGGGGTCGATCACGACGCCTTCGAGGCGGATGCGGCGGCCGTCGCCGCCGATCTCGCGACGCTGAAGCGTCTGCTTGAGGCCTGAATTCCACTCGGCCCTTGCGCACCCCGCCGGCATTCGGCAATGTGAACACCGTTCACATGATCGCTCGCGGCCGATGTCGGTGGCCGTGCCTAGTGTGACCGACACGAGCAAGGGAGACCAGGTGATCACTGCACGCGGACTCGCGCGCACCTTCGAAGGGCGTGGGCGGGGCAAGCAGAAAGAAGAGGTGAGGGCGGTCGCGGGCGTCGACATCGACGTCGCCGAGGGCGAGATCGTCGGCTTCCTGGGCCCGAACGGCGCCGGCAAGACCACCACTCTGCGCATGCTCACCACCCTGTTGAAGCCCACGGCGGGCTCGGCCACCGTGGCCGGGTACGACGTGGCCACCCAGTCGCAGCAGGTGCGGCGCAGCATCGGCTACGTCTCGCAGAGCGGCTCCACCTCACCCGAGGCGCGGGCCGGCGAAGAGATCATGGACCACGGGATGCTCTATGGCATCAGCCAGAAGCAGGCCGAGTCGCGGGGTCGCGAGCTCTTCGAGCAGCTCGACCTCGACGGCCTCTGGGAGCGCCAGCCGCGTGCCATGTCAGGTGGCCAGCGCCGTCGCCTCGACATCGCCATGGGCCTGGTGCACGATCCCACGCTCGTCTTCCTCGACGAGCCCACCACCGGCCTCGACCCACAGGCGCGGGCCAACCTGTGGACGCACATCGCCGACCTGCGCACCAAGCGCGGTGCCACCATCTTCCTCACCACCCACTACCTCGACGAGGCCGATGCGCTCTGCGACCGCATCCTCGTGATCGACCACGGCTCCATCGTGGCCAGCGACACCCCCGATGCGCTGAAGAAGCAGGTGGCGGGCGATCTGGTGTCGCTCGTGGTGGCCGACCCGGCTCGCGCGGTCGAGGCCGCCGAACTCCTCGGCCGCATCGCCGACACCGAGGTCGAGGTCGGGCCGTCGCACGACGGATTCACCGGCGTGAGCACGCGGGTGCGCGGCGCCGGCCACGAGGTGGCAGGCCTCATCCGGGGCCTGGATGCGGCGGGCATCGCCCTCGAGTCGATCGAGGTGCGCCGCCCTACCCTCGATGACGTCTTCCTCGACCTCACCGGTCGCAGCCTGAGGGAGGATGCCTGATGTTCTGGCGCGAGACCTACATCGTCTTCCGGCGGCAGTTGCGCCTGGCATTGCGCAATCCGGCCTGGGTCATCATCGGGCTGGTGCAGCCCATCCTCTACCTGTGCCTTTTCGGGCCGCTGCTCGAACCGCTCGCCTCGACGCTCGGTGCCGAGAACGCCTACACGCTGTTCGTGCCCGGCCTGCTGGTGCAGCTCGGCCTGTTCGGTGCGCTGTTCGCCGGCTTCGGTCTCATCGCCGAGTGGCGCTCGGGCGTGATCGAGGCGGAACGGGTCACGCCGGCGAGCCGCACCGCGCTGTTGCTCGGGCGCATCCTGCGCGATGTGCTGCAGCTGTTCGTGCAGGGCGTCGTGCTGATCGGTCTCGCGTTCCTGTTCGGGCTCACGGGGTCGATCCTCGGCATGCTGTTCGGGCTGCTCCTCACGGTGCTGCTCGGTGCCGCGTGCGCCGCCGCCTCGAATGCACTCGCTCTCACC
Source organism: Herbiconiux sp. (assembly GCF_004297105.1). GTDB lineage: Bacteria > Actinomycetota > Actinomycetes > Actinomycetales > Microbacteriaceae > Herbiconiux. The sequence goes on along the minus strand of NZ_SCVE01000013.1, from coordinate 4,157 downwards.
ACGAAGAGTGAAGACGTGATGGCGCCCGTGATCAACAGCATCGCGCTGCCTGTTCTGTTGCTCTCGGGCATCCTGCTCCCGATGACCATCGGGCCGCAGTGGCTGCAGGTGGTCTCCGACTTCATGCCCACGAAGTACATCGTGAACGCCATCCGCGAGCTCTTCGTGGGCAACGTCTTCACGATCACCACGATGTGGGGTGTGATCTGGACGGTCGTGCTCTTCGCGGCGGGCCTGTACGTGGGCACGCGCACCTTCCGCAAGGAGAACGCCTGAGCGGCTACGAGGCGCACGCGGCGCACGAGGCGGCGATCGAGGGCATCCGCGCCGAGATCGCGGCGCATCCCTCGAACGCATGGGCTCGCGAGGCGGGGTTCGATCCGCTCTTCGTGGCGTCGCCGCGCGCCCGGGTGCTGATCGTGAGCCAGGCGCCCGGCCGCCGCGCGCAGGCCTCCGGCATCCCGTTCGACGACCCGAGCGGGGTGCGGCTGCGCTCGTGGCTGGGTCTCTCGTCGGATGAGTTCTACGACCCCGACACGCTCGCGATCGTGCCGATGGACTTCTACTACCCGGGCAAGGCGACGAGTGGCGACCTCCCGCCGCGTCCGGATTTCGCGGAGACGTGGCATCCGCGCATCCTCGATCACCTCACCGATGTGCGCCTCACGGTGCTCATCGGCGCCTACGCGCAGAAGCGCTACCTGGGTCGACGCCGGGGCCCGACCCTCACCGACACGGTGCAGCGGGCGGGCGACTACCTGCCCTATTACCCGATCGTGCATCCGTCTCCGCTCACCCAGGGCTGGCGGATACGCAATCCCTGGTTCGAGGCTGAGACCGCACCGCGTCTCGCGGCTCTCGTGGCGGCCGCCCGCAGCTGATGACGGAGGCGGATCGTCAGCTGTCCCTGCGGATCCACCGGAACGTCACCCGGCACACCACAAGGCCCACCACGAGCCACACGCCGAGCACGAGGGCCACGAGCGGAAGGTTCCAGGAGCCGCCCTGCTCCGCCGCCTCGAACTGGTCGGGCAGCAGGGCCGCGCGCATGCCCTGGGCGATCCACTTGAGCGGGAAGATACTGGCCACCGTCTGCAGCCAGCCGGGCAGCAGGGTGAAGCTGAGGAACACGCCGGAGATGAACTGCAGCACGAGCAGAGGCGGGATGATCACGGCGGTGGCGCTCTTGCCGCTCCGCGGGAGCCGGGAGATGGCGATGCCGAGAACAGCGGCCGTGATGATGCCGAGCAGGTAGACCCACACGAAGGTCACCCAGTGTGCGAGGTCGTCGGGCAAGTCGACGCCGAACGCCACGCGGGCGAGGAGCAGCAGAAGGATCACCTGGGCCAGGGAGGTCACCAGCACCTGGCCCATCTTGCCCAGGAAGTAGGAGAGCACGGGGAGCGGGGTGCCCGCGAGCCGTTTGAGGGTTCCGTCGCTGCGTTCGACGGCGATGTCGACGCCGAGGTTCTGCACGCCGCTCAGCAGGATGCCGGCGGCGATCATGCCGGGCAGGTAGTACGCCGCCTGCGAGATCGTGCTGGCAGCGTCGGGCGCCGTGCTGCTCACGCCGCCGAGGCCGTCGAAGGCCACCGAGAAGATGCAGAGCAGCACCGCGGGGAAGAGGAACGTGAAGAACACCGTGTCGCCGGCGCGGAAGTAGATCTTCGTCTCGTAGCCCACGCGCGCGAGCCCGAGCCGCAGCGTGCGACCGAGTCCGAAGCGCGGGGTCGGGCTGTGAGTGTTCACGGAGGGTGCGGATGCGGTCATCGTGCACTCCCGTCGGTGGCGGCGCCGCGGGCCGTGTCCTCGCGCTCGGCCTCGCTCACCAGCTCCAGGTAGATGTCCTCGAGCGACGGGCGGATCACCTCGAGCTCGTCGGGCTCGCCGTGTGCCGCGACCAGCCGGCTCACGACGGCCGCCGGTTCGTGCGTGCGCTCCTCGTGCACGCCCGCGGCATCCCGCCACCGCACGATCGGCACCCGGGCTTCGGCCGAGCCGAGCTGGTCGACGCGGCCGATGTCGACCATCCGCCCGCCGGCGATCACAGCCGCCCGGTCGCTCAGCTGGGCCGCCTCGTCGAGGTAGTGGGTGGTCAGCAGGATCGTGGTGCCCTCGCGAGCGAGCGAGCGGATGAGGGCCCAGAACTGGTGGCGGGCCTCGGGGTCGAAGCCCGTGGTGGGCTCGTCGAGAAAGAGCAACTCGGGCCGCCCGATCACGCCGAGCGCCACATCCACGCGTCGGCGTTGCCCACCGGAGAGGGCCTTGATGCGCGTGCGTGCCTTCTCCTCGAGACCCACGGCGGCGATCACCTCGTCGACGTCGCGCGGCCGCGGGTACAGCTTGGCGAAGTGGCTGAGCTGCTCGCGCACGGTGACGTTGCCGCTCTCGCCGGTCTGCTGCAGCACGATCCCGATGCGGGACTTCCACTCGAGCGAGGCGCGATGCGGGTCGGTGCCGAGCACCGACACCTCTCCTCCGGAGCGTTGGCGGTAACCCTCGAGGATCTCCACCGTCGTGCTCTTGCCGGCCCCGTTCGGCCCCAGGAGCGCGAAGGTCTCGCCGTACTCGATGTCGAACGTGATGCCGTCGACGGCGGTGAACGACCCGTAGTGCTTGCGGAGACCAGAGACGCTGATGGCGGAACTCGTGGTGGTCATGGGTCAATGCTGTCGTGCGACGACTCGTCGCACCAGTCCGGATTCGTCGCGGCTGATGTATCCTCAGTTATGAGGAATGGTCGGGAGAGGGGGGGCGATGTTCAGGCGCACTCGGGCGGGTGAGATCGTCATCCCCGCACTGAATGTGGCGGTCGACGTCGGTGAGGGGCCGGTGGTGGTGCTGCTGCACGGCATCGCCTCCTCGTCGGCGAGCTGGCGCACGCTGGTGCCGTTGCTCAGCCCGCTCTACCGCGTGATCGCCATCGATGTGCTGGGCTTCGGCGGGTCGCGGGCGGGGGAGGGCGTCGGCTTCACGCTCGATGAGCACGTGGAGGCGTTGCACAAGACAATCCGGGGCCTGCGCATCCGGGGCCGGTTCACGCTCATCGGCCACAGTCTCGGCGCGCTGATCTCGAGTCGCTACGCTGCCGTGTACCGCCGGGAGGTCTCGCACCTGCTGCTGGTGGCGCCGCCGATCTACCCGAACCTCCGCTACATCCACGAGCTCGGCCATCGGATGCGCGTGGGCGGCTACCTCTGGTTCTATCGGTTCGTGCGCGGCAATCGGCTCACCATCATCAACAATGCCGGCCGCTTCTCGAAATGGATGCCGAACGGCTCGATGAAGATCGACGACGACTCCTGGGCGGCGTTCTCGAAGTCGATGGAGAACTGCATCGAGTCGCAGACCACCACCACCGACATCGCCCAGGTCTCGGTGCCGATCGACATCGTCTACGGCTCGCGCGACCAGGTGATCGTGCCCGCTAGCATCGAGCGCCTCGGCGTGATGCACCACGTGCAGCTCCACGAGGTGCCGCACACCGACCACCTCATCCGCCTCCCGCTGGCCCGCGAGATCGCCCGTCTGGTGCGCTGACCGCCCGGCTCCTCGCGCGCCGCATCGCGGATCTCGGGGCGCGCCCCAGAGCGCCGCTGCGGATGTCGACTCGCCCTGCAGTGCCGCTGCTGCCGTGGGGGTGCGCCCAGCGCAGGCGTCTCCGTGGGCTGCCCTAGCGCAGGTGCGGTCGTGGGGTGCCCTTGGCGCAGGTGCGGTCGTGGGGTGTGCTCAGCGCAGGTGCGGTCGTGGGCTGCGCTCAGCGTGGGTGCTGCCGTGGGGTGTGCTCAGCGTGGGTGCGGTCGTGGGGTGCCCCTGCGCAGGTGCTGCCGTGGGGTGGCCCCAGCTCAGGCGTCTCCGGGGGCGCCCTCCTACAGCTCCGGTGCGTGCGTGCGTGGGCGCTCCGACCTCCGCGTGCCCGCTCGTCGCCAGCGAGTTGCCACAAACGGTCGCTCGGCGGGTGCAGTTGCCACATCATGGGGCAACTCGAATCCAGACCGGCCCCGGCCTTGAATCGAGTTGCCGCAAAGTGTTGGCCTGGCGGGCGGGATGCCACATCTTGTGGCAACTCGTTCCGACCGGCACGTCCCGAGCGCGGGCAGCGGCCAGCGGGTCCGGCACGGCTTGGGCGGGGCGGGGGTGAGTGGGGCCGGCACGGC
>NZ_SCVE01000012.1 GCF_004297105.1 Herbiconiux sp. | reverse complement strand
CTGGGCTGTACTCCGACACCGTGAGTGAGCTCGTCGCGAGCATCTGCAATCACAACGAAAACTAGCCCCCACATCCCTGAAGGATCACGAAACGGTTACACCACTCCACGGGACTTGACCTTACTCCGATGAGATCACAGTGGCTCAGGCGGCCCAGATAATTGCGTTCCTGAATTCAGAAGGAGGCAACGCAACACTGAGTTCCTCCGTGGGAAGTAGCCAGTCCAAAATGAGGAGCAAACAGGTGGAGAGCGCGCGCGATGCCCTTGACATCTCGGGCGCTATGAAGAACCCGGAGAAGATAGTTGCGCTAGCCGCCTACGTCATGCAAGACGGCGGTGAGTCCTTCAAAGTCGAGGACGTGAAGTCGGCGTTTCGGCGGGCACGGGAGACTGCTCCCGCCAACTTCCCCCGCGATCTCGATAAGGCGATCGCTGCGGGCTGGGTTGGAGACAATGGGAGCGGCGAATATATGTTGACCGCGAAGGTCGATGGAGTACTTGACGGCACCTTTACGTTCTCAAAGGGCAACCACAGTTCGCGCGGCCGAAGCTCCTCCCGTCGGACGACGCCAACAGCCAAGAGCACGAAACCCAACCACGAGAAGCCTGAGACGTTCGCTGCAATCGATGAGTTTCCGTCCACCATGGATGGATATCCGCCCTACGGCAAGATGAATCACAACAAGGACAAACTTCTCTGGGTGATCAAGTTTGCCAAGGACCACGGGATTAAGGGACTCTCAAATAGGGACATCGCCTGGCTTACAGACCATCTCAACTCGGGGATCCCGACTAAGCAAATCACGCAGGCGTTCATCTCTGCACAGCGGCCCGGCTACGCAAATAAGTCCACACTTGACCACACACTTCGGATCACCGACGAGGGTGAGAAATTCCTAGCAGGTATCGGTTCAGGCTAGTCAGGAAACTAGAGCGACAGATTTCACAAGTCAGTCCAACCGAGGGGGATGAACGTGGATGTAGAAGAGCTTCTTGCGCGGGCCTGGGGGGCTGTTGAGAAGGCGGGTATCCCGGAGGCGATTCAAGAGTATGCCTTCAAGGAGGCTCTTACGCTACTAAGCGCCGCCCCCGTGGCTCCGCCCGACGATCTCTGGGATGCCGAAAAGGGCGACGAGGAGAAAGACTCAACCAGCGACCAACGTTCGGACGCTCAGCTCTTCGAGAAGTTCTCACAGGAAAGCGGCGTGCTGGTCGATCATCTCGAACGCCTCTACTATTTCGAGGACGGAACGCCCCACGTCAATGGGCCAAGGTCCAGGTTCGGTGCCAACGTCGCGGACCAGGCCCGGGCGGTGGCTTTAGCTCTCACTTCCGCTTACGACTTCGCGATGGATCGTCCGGGTGTCCCGGCCGCCACGGTGCGAGCAGAATGCGAGCGTCTGAAGTGCGATCCCGGCTCGAACTGGGTCAAGGTCATGAATGCGCTAACGACTGTAAACTATGTGGGCGCCCCGGGAAAGAAGACGCTGCGAACCAAGAACGACACGGCCGAAGCATTGCAGAAGCTCGCCCTCAGCGTTCTGAGCACGTCGGGATGAAGCTCGTCGAATATCTAGCACCCCTCAAGAACGCGAGTCAGCAGTCTCGCGTCCTTGCCACGGTGTATTTCTTGGAGGTTACCCAAGCTCGAACTGAATTCACGACAGCCGAGATCCGTGGCGCTTTAGTCGAGTCACGGATCACCGGCGCGAAGACATGGAAGATCGCATCCCTACTTGGTGGCGCTGGACACTATGTCGATGCGACGGGCTCACAAACAAGTCGCGTATGGACACTGACCGAAACCGGACGCAAGGCCGTAAAGTCCTACGCGCCGGCCCTCCCCTCGACCTCCAGCATGGTCAAGCAGAGTGAAGTGGCTGGCCTTCGCGCCAAGGTCTCTGCGATAGGTGATAGCGAAGCGCGAGCATTTGCGTCTGAGGCGCTTGATTGTTTGGAAGTTGGTGCACACCGAGCAGCCATCGTGTTCACGTGGGTGGCAGCGGTGCACGAACTGCAGGAACGCATATGGCGGGATTCGCTGCCTGAAGTGATCACGATCGCGGCTCAGAAACACAACCCGAGAGCTAAAGCTTGCAAGAAGCGAGACGACCTGAGTGAGTACAACGAAGCGCTACTGCTGCAAGTCGCTCAGGATCTCGGCATCATCGACAAGAACCAACATACAGAGTTAAAGAAGGGGCTTGATCTTCGCAACGGGTCTGGCCATCCGAACAAACTTCGCCCGGGCGAGCACAAGGCAAAAGCTCACATCGAAGACATCATCACCATGCTCTTCTAGCCGCCGTGGAACGATGTTGGCCCTGATGAAAAGAGAACCTATGGAAACGTCATTGAGCCTACTTCGCGTACCGGGCGAACTGGAATACCTAGTCAATGAGCGACAAACTGCTTCGCCTGGTAGGGGACTTGCCAAAGCGAGCCCCCTGTCTGGTAAGTACAGAGCCGCACAGACCTTGACGCCGACCGCGCTACGGAGAATTAGCAGCCTTGCCGTTGCAAAACCCACACAAGATGATGTCTCGATCGCGTACCCCGCATGGCTGGACGGACAACCGATCCCAAGACTAATTGTGACCGCCGAATACCGAGGGTTGGACGCCTTCGGCTCGTCGCGACTCTTGGCCGACCTCGACCTCGCGGTACGCCGGGCAGGCACCATGCAGAAGGAGATACTCCGGTCCGGCGGTGCAACGAACTGGCCAGAACCTCTCCGCACCCATCTTGGCGGGCTTCGACTATTGGACGCCCGCGTTGGTTCGTTTGACGTACTTCTGACCGTCTGGGGCTCGCTTGTCGCCATTGCAGGCAGTTCGCCCATATCAGTCGCTGGTTTGATCGCGCTTGCCTGGGACGCTTGGCGTGGAACTTCTCGCATGGCCAAACGGTGGGTTGGCTCGGTTCTTGCTACGGGCCAGCAAGGCCAGCCATCGCTGGTTGCGCCCGATTCAGCAGTGCCCTGGGGAATTCAACACACGAAGGCGCTCGCACCAGTTCTTAGGGACGCCATCGCGAACGACCAGGGATTCGAGTTCTTTCTGGACGAGAGCGACCGGAGGATCAAACTGACTGTCCCGCCGAAAGCACGGGACTGAATAACCGACGGTTAAATGAAATCCGCCCAATGGGGAAGAGCATTTGAAATCTAAGCATCGGGGCAAAGCTCCCCCATTTCGCGTACGTACCCAATCGCTCTTCCGTGTTCTGTTCCCAAAGTACGATCGAACATTGCAAGCCCGCGACGTAGTTGCGGCGAACAGGGCAAACGCCAGAATACTTCGGACCCTTCCCGCGAGTGGCTTCGCCTTGGTACCCGCGTTGGGCCTCGCGGTAGTAGTTATCAACCTGCTATATCGAGTGCGCGGAAACACGAACTTGGCCACAGCGATCTTTCAGGCTCTTCCCATTTCCGCCCTGGCCATGATCGCGTTGCTCAGCCTCATGAATCTGATACTCATAGGTGCTGCGAACGCACTCGCCACACTCTATGGGCAAGCTGGCATGCCCCCTCGGCCACGTCACTTTGTCCGAGTCGGCCTGATAGCGCTGGTCACAATTGCCTTTTCGACTGTGCCCTGGTTCTTTTTCCTGCTCATCCTTCTATCTGCATACGTATACTGGCGCAGCGAGCTCGCTGAACGAGTTCCTGCGGCGATACCATTCATCAGTTGGGTGTCGCGAGGTCCGGCACCGATTGACACAGAGCTCCGGCGCCTATGGCACGAAGCAAGATACGGATTTCGGATGGCGGGGATCGCCATTCAGGACGTTCCCGGGCACCCGGTTGTCTTGCCAGACCCTTTCAGAGCCAGAACAACGACGAGAATTCAATCCGATGTACTCGAGCGCCAGCTTGACATCAAAAGATCATCCACCACGACAAGCCTCGGTCGAATCGCTTCTGTGCTCGCGGTTAGCCTAGGGATCTACGCAGGCCAGATCTTCACCACCCCGATGAGCTTCGCGCCTCGGGAAATTGTTAACTTCAAGTCGGGTCCACCTCTCTCGGGATACGTGCTGGACGCTGGCGACAGTATCTTCTTCGTCAACACGGCCCTATCGACGGGTCGCTACGTCCCGAACGAACTGATTGGTTCTAGGGAGGTATGTAGCACGTCTCCGTGGGCAAGTTCCTTCCTCACATTGCTCGCCAGCGGGTACGGGACGGACGGAGCGAATTGCGGTCCGGCAACCAACTGGTAGGTCGCATGGACATTGGATCAATGCCTGATGATGCGTGCCACAATCGTCAGTGCGCGCCGGAACGGCAGACGACCGTGTCTGTCAGGGCAAATGATGCCGGTAGAGTTTGAGCGCTGCGTACCGGGGGGTTCGATTTTGGTTCACATTCAAGCGTTCGAAGTAGTTAATCTGGGTAGCCGAGTAGGCCCAAGAGATCGAGAGCTAGATAGGCATGTGAACGTCTTTTGGGGCCTGAACGGCTCTGGAAAGACAACCCTGTTGAAGATTCTCCATTCTGCACTTGACAACGGTTCAACCGAACTCGGGGAACTCCCCTTCGAGGCGGCCTCCGTAATTCTGCGAGACGACGCGTCGAAGAACGTATTGCGACGCGCTTACCGTCAGCGTCGAAGTAGCGACGGAAGGGTGCTGAAGGAACATCGATTAATCCGAGAGGATGATGACGGATGGATTCTTGATGAGACGGAGACCAGCGACTGGGACTCTCACTTGATTTCGGCGCCTCGAAACGCAAAGCGAACAGTTCCTGTAAATGCCAGCTTCACTCACTCATACCTGCCAATCTCTCGCGTCACAGAGTTTCGCCCTCGATACTGGCAGGGAGCCTCCTATCGGACAGCTTCGGACACTCGGCCGGTGGGCCCGGAGGAACGCTTTGTCGAACAGGTGCGTCGTCGTTGGCAGGCATACCGTTCTGAAAGCCTTAGCCGAGTTAGAGACATCCAGCAAGTCGGCCTTGCTCAGATTCTCGCAATTCTGTTCGGTTCCGCGATACCCATATTCTCTCGCCCGGTAGGGGTTGGAGCCGAAGATGCGTACCGGCTTGTGCAGAATTTTCTGCGCGAGCAGCGCATTTCGTTCCCGGTCAGGCGCGAAGATTTTGTAAGCCGATATGAAGAATCCGTTGAGCATCAGCAAGTTGTTGCGAAGATCGTAGAAGTGCAAAAGCAAGCGGACGAGGTTCTTCGCCCGCAGCGTGAATTTCAGGCCGTTATCGACGAGTTCTACTCGGGAGATAAGCACCTGATACTGAATCGAACGCCGTCACCAAGAGATGCGCTCAGTATTGAGATCGGCGATCGAGCCATACCACTAAAGGCCCTTTCATCAGGAGAGAAGCAGCTATTGCAGCTGCTTCTTGAGGTTCTCGCGGCTGAAGATACGACAGTAATGATTGATGAGCCTGAACTGTCTATGCACGTCGACTGGCAACAACGACTGGTTCAGTCAATGCGGCGCATCAACCCGAATTGCCAACTAATACTCGCGACACATTCGCCCGAAGTAATGGTCGACGTAGACGACGCCGTGATATTCGAACTATGACGAAGCTACTTCGGGATGCCCGAGCGTTCGCGCGCCGAGCGAAGATGAGCGCACACCGGATCTTCGCCGTCGTCGAAGGACGTAACTTTGATCGCCCATACTACGAACGACTTCTAGAACAGGTTCCTTATACCGAGGATGCCAGGCGAATTTCTGTACGGTTGGCAGAGGAAATCGAACTCGACGGGGAATCCGCGGGAGGCAAGTCGCACGCACTCCAGCTCCGTGAGTTTTTTGAGTCTCGTGCGGAACTGAAGCAATCCAATCAGGGTGGAGACGTCCTGATTATGTTCTTCTTAGATCGCGATGTGGACGACTTCGTAAGAGGCGCTCCCCCGAGGAACGTTGTGCACACCGAGATGCAGGATGTCGAAGCGCAGATCCTATGGCTTGGAGACCTCAAGCGCGCCGTGGGGTCATCGCACGGTCTGGCTAGCGCCCAGGTTACGAAGCTGACCGAACTGGACAACATTCCGGGATCGCTCGCCGCCCTGTGGCGCGAATGGATCTTGTTGCGGTTGATCGCCGAGTCAGCGAATGCCCCGTCGACTGCGCGATTTGCTCAGACCTCACAGATCAATAAGCCCTGGTATGGAGCGATTGACCCAGCTGCACATGCAGAATTGTGTTCGCGTGTAGCGACCGCGGTGGGAGTCGACGCGTTTTCGACCGCTCGGCTGCTGGCGTCGACCTACTTCGATGAGCGATTGGCGGCGGGCCGATCGGCCGAGTTGGTAAAGGGGAAGTGGGCTGCTAGCTATGTTCTGCATTACGTTCACTCCACGCTTAGCGACGAGACAATCCGCGCAAACGTGAGCAATGAGGCTCTCCTGAGCGCGTGTCTTGAAACTATTGAGTTCAAGGGTGATTGCGTGCAGCGGGTGGAAGAGGCGATCGATCTAGCATTGTCGAGTTGACGACTGGCTAGATCTCCCACCAGGCGCCGAGTATGAATCGCTCAAAGCTCGGCATTGTGACAGTCAAGAACACGGAGCTGATCGTCGGGGTTCCCGACCAGCTCGAACGGACGGCTCGTCTTATTGCCGCGGCACGAGGCGAGGACATCAATGCAGTGGTTTGCACGACCCTGCGCGAGTACGTCGGGGCGGTGCCGCTGTGAGCGTGCACGAGCGGTTCGGCAACCGGCTGCGGCGGTGCCGACACTGCGGCATCCGGGTGCCCCGCGGGGAGATGATCTACAACCACCGGGCCTGCTCCGAGGACTGCGCCGACGAGCTGTGGATCAGGGAGAAGTTCGACCCGTACGTCGGGTGAGAGCGCGCGAGGGGTGGGTCAGCTTCCGGGCGGCGAGGCAACAGCCGGTGTGCCGAGGTCGGGTCGCTCTGCAGCTGCCCGCATCCGCTGGTCGAACTCGCGTCGTGACGCTTGCCAACCCACCACCGGCAGTACGGCGAGCACATAGGCGTTGTTGAGCGCATGCAGGACTATCGGCAGAACGATGTCGCCGGTTACGAAGTAGACGTACGTGTACGCCACGCCGGACAGGCCGGCGCTTGCGACGCCTACCCACCCCTGGTAGCCGTGCAGCACGGCGAACATGGTCAGCGAGAAGATCACGCTCACCCAGAGGTTGCCGCTGGTCTGCAGAAGCAACGCTGGGATGCCGACACGGAACATCAGCTCTTCGGTGATACCCACCACGACCGAACCGAGCACGCCCCGGGTGAACAGTTCCGCGACAGATCGGGGCAGATGAGCGGTGGTCGCCGTCTCGGGGGGACGGAAGTACTCGGTGATCGGGGTGGCCGCCGAGCGCGTGTAGTGCCAGACCACGAAGCCGAGGTGTTCCGACTTGCGCACCGTTCGACGCCAGAGAAAAACAGCTCTCGCCGCAGCCAGCACGATCCCGGCCGCGACGAGTGCGGCGAGCGGCAATCCCCCGGTGGCGAGCACCTGGCGCCCCCAGGCCACGAAAGGCCAATCGCCCGCCTTTGCGAGCATCGGTTCGATCTGGTCGCCCGCCAGCCGCAGGATCACGAGGAACGACGCGAGAAAGCCGGCTATCCGCAGAGCGATGCCCGCCACGATCGTGACTTGGCGGCGGGCGAGCGACATACCGGGGCGCAGCCGCACCCACATCACCGGGACGATTGACACGACGATCAGGAGGTAGGCGAAGAGGAACTCGGCGGATTCGGGCGCCATGGCGCTACCGCCCCCGGTTCTCTTCGCGCATGTCTCCCCCAGCCGAGCGTGAACGTAGTGGCCGGAGGTGAACAACGGGAAACATGATCTCGATGGTGCCGCGTACAGGGCGCCGCAACCTCCGGTCCATCCAGACTGAGACCGAGAAACGAGCGCTGTTCGTGCGGTCTCGGTTGCCTGCCGGGGTGTGCGCTTCTCCCTGCAGAATGTGTGGCGCTGACTCTTCAGGAACTTGCCCACTTCACATGCGGCGCGATCCTCCGCCGCGCAGCCCGCAGCACGACCGATGACCGATGACCGATGACCGATGACCGATCCTCTTCCCGGGTGTCAGGTGTGCTCGGTACGATTGCTGTTCAGAGAGCGAGGTGAGTCACGATGGAAGATACAAAGCGGGTTCTGTTTCAAGACATCAAGCCGTATGCCGTTCCGTCGAGCCTCGACGACCTCCACGGCCCCGCCGAGGGCCTGCTCCATCTTCCCCGGAATGTGTACTGGGGGCCGACGTCGACCGTGGATCTGAGCGCGCAGGCCGGGATCTCCAAGGCCTATCAGGCGGTACTCCGCGAGGGCCGGGAGATCGACCTGGTTGTGCTGCTGAACCGCGATGTTCTTCTGCGCTCCTGGGCGGGGCTGATGCTCCCCGACCGGGTCCGTGACCTGTGGGAGACTCGATTCCCTGAGCTCGCGGCCGCGTAGCGTGCGCGACGACGAACAACTCCAACGCGACCTCACCGGGATCGCGTTGGGCGCCCTCGAAGGGCATTCGTTCGCCCTCGCCGGCTCAGGTGCGATCCGTGAACACGGCCTGGTCGACCGGCTCACGCACGACGTCGACCTGTTCACGAACAGCTACGACCTGGAATCCTTCAACACCGCCGTCGACGGCCTCCTGAAGGAGCTACGTGGGGGCGGCTACGGCGTCGACGAGCTGCGCCGCGATGGACTGTTCTGCCAGCTGGTGATCCACACTGACGACGGCCGGTCTGTCGACATGGATCTGGGCTATGACTGGCGCGCGCAGGAGCCCGCACGCCTCGCTCTCGGCCCGGTCCTGAATCTCGAGGATGCCGTGGCAACGAAGGTCAACGCGCTGTACAGCCGGCAGGAAGCCCGCGACTACATCGACGTCGACGCCATCCGTTCCTCCGGCCGGTTCACCGACGCCGAGCTGATCGAGGCAACAGCACGCCGGGACGACGGGTTCGAGACCTCGATGTTTATTCGCCAGCTCGAGCAGGTCATACACATCGAACCGGAGCGATTCGCGGAGTACGGCGTCGACGAGAGCGGCCAAGCCTTACTCACATCACGGTTCCTGGCCTGGGCGGAGAAGCTGCGAGACAGCACCGAGGGCGCTACCGGCGACACCGCCGGCCTTGCGTAGTCAATGCGATGAGTGCTGAGACGCCTTCCCAGTCTCGGGAGGACAGCTCGACGAAGTCGAGGCACTTGTCGTTAACCCAGTAGAAAGCTGCAGGCTTTGTTTGGCGGCCAGGATGCAGAAATGGGCGCTTGGGGCACGGCGATTTTCTCCGACGATGTCGCTGCGGATGTAAAGGGTGTCTACAGAGACCTTCTGGAAGACAAGGTTGGCGACCTGGAAGCAAGGCGACTGACTATCGCTCAGTTCGCCGACCTGGATCAAGAAGAGAGCCACATCCTGTGGCTGGCCCTCGCCGCGGCACAGGTTGCCTACGGGCGCCTAGACGACGAGGTTAAGGGTCGCGCTCTGTACATCATCGACTCGGGTATTGACGAACCGAGATGGGAGGAATCGAGCTCGAAGGACCGCACCGCACGCCGCGTCGTCTTGGAGAAGCTGAGGACCCAGCTGACAGGCCCCCAAAAAGCTCGCAGTGTCCTCCGCGCACCGTGGAAATCCAGCACCGACCTCGAGGCGGGCGACGTGCTCGCCTACGCCTCTGCTTCAAGCACGGTGGCTCTCATCAAAGTCATCGGTATCCATGAATCTCGATACGGTAGAGATGCAGTCTTCGACCGACTCGACTGGTACGACGCTTTCATTCCGGAGCCTGATCTGATCGGACAGCTCGGCGTGGTCAGCTCCGAGCGGTGGCTGAGTCGCAGCTTCTCGCCAGCTAAGGGGTCGAGCCGTGACGCGGATTGGGCTGATGTGGGTTTCGTCTTCGCGGCGAAGCTCGAGTCCGATTATTCGGGGCCGGTCAGACGGCGGCGCAGCATGCGATGGGTCAGCGCCGCTGTCAGCCTCGAGAGTGAACTTCGCGCGAGGGAAAGCTGAAGGCTGAGCGCCCCTGCGCGCATCCGAAGTAGGTCGCACCCGTTGCCCCGCGCCGACTAGACGGCTCTGGGGCCGGCACGGGCCCCACCGGGCTTTCAGGACGACATTGACGCTCTGCCCGATGTGGCTACTCGTCAGATGGCGGTGAACATGCTTCTGCACGTTCGCTCGGCCGGCTATGAGGGTGCGCGCACGACCCTGTCTCCTCGAATCACCAAGCGCGATAACATCGATCAACAGTTCCCCTCGAGGGCCTGGCATTCACTGAGTGCCCGAGCCGGTCGAGGGGCCTTTTTTTTGGGTCAGGTCCGCGCCAATCGAGCCGGCTATCGATTCTCGGACCAGCTCACGATGATCGAGCCCGTGACGTGCTCGAGGGCGAGGCGGCCGTCGGCGACCTCGGCAGTGACGTCGCGGGAGGCCACCACGTCGCCGATGAGGTTGAGGGCGGCCTGGTCGTCGCGCACGAGGACGACGCGCGACGCGTCGCGGGGGACAGTGACCGTGACCCGCGCATCCGTGAAGCCTGTCGCCTTCAGGGTTCGGGTCATCGAGTAGGGGTAGGGCGAGAGCTCTCGGCAGGCAAGCGTGGCGGCATCCTCCTGATGCACGAAGACGCGGGCCTCAGCGTGCAGGGTCTTGCCGAAGGAGTACTCGGTGTGGCCCGCGGCGTACCAGCCCTCGAGGCCCGTGAACACGGGGGCGCCGAGCGGGAGGCGGTAGCGCGCGCGGGTGGTCGTGTCGGCCAGGTAGCCGTTCAGCCAGGTGGCGTTGCCGTTCTGATGCAGCGACTGCACGGCCGCGCGCGAGGTCGCATCGCGGCGGGTGAAACGGCACGAGACGCCCAGCTCGCCGAGCACGCGGCCGAGCACGGCACCCGCCTCCTCGAACTCGCGCGGGTCGAGAGGGCGGGAGTGGCGGAAGCCGTGGTCGTCCATCGGCGCGCGGTCGAAGGTCGAGGAGCCTCGCACCCACGCCCACGGGCCCTGCCGGGTGGCGTAGGCCCGCACCTCGGAACCCGAGCGCACCGAGGCCAGCACCGTCGCATCCGGTGCCGCGATCTCGCGGATGGGCCCTCCCGACAGAGTCGACGAGTGCCGGAGCAGGCGGCGCGCCGGCTCCGAGGCGATCGTGTCGGCGTCGAGAGCCGTCTCGAGGTCGAGGTCGCCCTCGATCCCGTCGGCGAGGGTGATGCCGAGCAGGCGGCGTCCGCGGTCGTCGGCGCGATCGGCCGGGCCGTAGGCGAGAACGCTCGCGCCGCGCGCAGTCAGGGTCTCCAGCAGGTCGAGCACCGTGCCGCGGAGCACTCTCGTCGGCGCGACGAGGATGCGGCCGTCGAGCGAACCGGCCGCCACCGCAGCCGAGAGCGACCGCGTCGACGCCACCGTGTTCACCGGGGTGCCGGCGTTGATCGCGGCCGTGAGGTACCAGTCCTCGGAATACGGATGCCGCACCGACTCCGGGTCGGCCGCGGCGTCATCCGCGTACTCGTCGAACGGGTACACCCACACCACGGGGCCCGCCTCATCCGGCGCCGATTCCAGGGCACGCAGAACATGGCCGCTCACCTCGCGGCCCGCACGCGGATCGAGTTCGCCGCGCTCGGTGTCGATCGAAAGGAACTGCACATCGGATGCCGTGCGCACCCGCCCGCGGTCGTCGAGCCGCGAGACGCTCAGCGGCAGGTAGATGTCGAACGGTTCGCGGTTGTAGAAGTCCCACCACGGGTTCTGCCAGAACCACGGGTCGTTCACGTAGAAGCGGAAGAGGAATCCGTCGGACGGCACCTCGGCGATGCGCGAGAGATAGCCCGACATCTCGATGCCGAAGTCCTCGTTCAGTGGACCCCACGGCGAGTTCGGCGGCGGGTTGCGGAAGCCTCCGGCCGCGTAGATCTCGCGCGTGGGAACGCCGTCGCCGCCCAGGTCGATGCCGGTCGAGAAGTTCGTGCCCCGCACCTCGATGGGGAACAGGCACTCCCGGCGGAAGGTGCTCCAGAACTCCAGCAGGGTGGCCGAGACGCCCGGCACCCGGTCGCTGAGGAACTCGTCGCCGTTGTACGTCTCGCCGAGCGGCGTCCACGAATAGGCGCTGAAGCCGAAGCCGTTCGAGAGCCAGAGGTAGTCGAAGCCCATCTCCGCGAGATACGACGCCGCCTGGCGGCCGAGGAATTCGCCGAACGGCGTGCCGTCGGGAACGCCGTCGGGGTAGCCGGCGAACGCGCGCTCGTCGGCGTGCAGCACCGAGTTGGCGCGGATCATCTTGATCAGCTTGCCGAGACGCTGCTCGTCGTCGCCGGCCACGATCTCCGGATGCTCCTCGTACTTGAAACGCGAGGTCGCGAACTCGGGCCCCGGGTCGAACGTGGCACCCACCGTGACGGGCACCCCGAGCATCCGCTCGCCCACCCGGCGGATCGCCGCCACCAGGCGCCGGATGTCGCGGTAACGGAGGGGCGTTACATCCGGCCGGAAGGGCTGCGCGGTGTTGTCGGGCGTGACCGTGTGCGAGTAGGGGTCGTACTCGGTGTTCGAGAAGCCCACCGAGCTCGCCCAGGTGACCTCGTGGTCGAGGTCGAGGTTCCACTCGAGGATCTCGCTGCCGTCGGCGATCCAGAGCAGAACCGCCGCGGATTCGGCCGCACCGATGAGATCGCGCCACTGGTCGAACATCGTGGCGGCGGTCGATTCGAGGTCGGCGTCGCTCCAGGAGGGGAACGGTTTCAACGACGTTTCCAACCCGACTCTCGTGAGGCTGCGGTGACTCATTCGAACTCCCGATCTGCGGTGATTGTGTCCACACTGCTGTACGTAAGTCTTGCATGTTGAACTATGTGGCGGCTTTAGGCTAGCATCGCCGTGCAGCCCCACGAAGAAGTCGGAACCGAGGAACCTGTGCAGATCCGCAACGTCAGCGTCGTCGTGGCGCCGTTCTCGGCGGGCACCTGGCTCGATGAGAGTCGCGTGTCGACGCCTCTCTCGCGCTACCCGGAGTTCGCCGAACGCCGGAGCAGCTGGCGCGGGCCGGGCAGCGACCTGGTGTGGGTGCTGGTCGAGACCGACGATCCGGACGTCTTCGGCGTGGGGCAGAGCCGGGGTGGGGTGGTCACCGCCGCGCTGATCGAGGGGCATTTCCGCGGGATGCTGCTCGGTCGGGATGCCCTCGACCTCGAGACCCGGGTCGATCAGCTGTATCGCGCCGCACTCCCCTACGCCGCCGGCGGGATCGCGTCGATGGCGCTCTCGGCGATCGAGCTCGCGCTGTGGGATCTGGCGGCCCGCTCGGCCGGCGTCTCCCTGGCCCAGTTACTCGGCGGAAGCGATCGGCCCTTGCGCCATTACCTGACCTGCCCCGAGCCGCGGCTGCTCGACGAGGTCGACGCCGATCTGCTCGCGGCGAGCGCGACCGTCAAGGTGCCCATGGCCTACGGCCCTGCCGACGGGCGTGAGGGCCTGCTCGCGAATCTCGCGCGGCTCGACGAGACGCGGGCGCGGGTGCCCGAAAGCATCCCGCTCTCGGTGGACTGCTTCATGTCGTGGGATCTCGACTACGCCACTGCCTTTCTGCGCGACGCGAGCGATCATCGGCTGGGGTGGATCGAGGAGCCTTTGCTGCCCGACGACCTCGCGGGGTACGCGGAGCTCCGGCGTCGGCAGCCCGTTGCCGTCGCGGGTGGAGAGCACCTGTTCGGTCTGGTGGAGGCGGAGCGGTTCCTGCGGGCGGAGTGCGCCGACGTCATCCAGGTGGATGTGACGTGGTGCGGCGGGCTGGGAGTCGCGCGCGCGGTGGCTCGGCTCGCCGGGGAGCGCGGGGTGATGTTCGCTCCGCATGGTGCCGCGATACATCCGTGGGCCGTGGCGTTGCTGTCGTCGCTCGAGGTCGAGAGCGTCGACCACGATGGCAGCGGCAGCGGCAGCGGCAGCGGCAGCGGCAGCCTGACCGAGGTGCTGATCGGGCTCGGCGGCCCAGCGCAGAAGCCGCGCGCATCGACAGGCCCCGGCGTGGGCATCGACCCGGCATCGGTGGGCCTGCGGTGATCGTCGACGCGCACTGCCATCTGTGGCGCCGCTGGCCCTACTCGTCGATGCCGCCTGCCGACGGTGCGACGCCCGACGCACTCCTCGGCGAGATGGCGGCGAACGGGGTCGCCCGCGCACTCATCGTCGCGGCCGCCATCGGCGGCGAGGACGCTCGCACCGAGAACCCGCGCAACAACGACGACGTCGCCGAGGCGGTGCGCGAGCATCCGTCGGGGTTCCGGATGCTCGCCGACGTCGATTCGCGCTGGTCGGAGAGCTACCACCGGCCCGAGGCCGCCCGGCGGCTGGCCGACCAGATCGCGCTCACGGGCGCCCGGGGCTTCACGCACTATCTCGGCGACGCCGACGACGGCTGGTTCGACACCGCCGGGGGTGTCGAGTTCTTCACCACCGCGGAGAGCCTCGGCCTGGTTGCGAGCGTGCACGCCCCGCCCGCCTGGCACGCGGCGATCGGGCGGTTGGCGCAGCGGCATCCCGACCTCCCCCTCCTGCTGCACCACCAGGGTCTGGCGACCACGGACGAGGAGGTGGAGGGGCTGATCGCGCTGGCCGCGCATCCGAACGTCGTCGTCAAGGTGTCGGGGTTCCGGTACGTCTCGTCGACGACCCCGCCCTACCCGGATGTGCGCTCCCGCCTCGAACGCGTGGCGCGGGCCTTCGGTGCCGAACGCCTGGCCTGGGGATCGGACTGGCCCGTCTCGACGCAGCACCACTCCTACGCCGACACGATCGCCTTCGCCGACGCGGCCCTCGCCTTTCTGGATGCCTCCGAACGCGAGCGGGTGTTCGGCGGCACGACCCTCTCCCTCTATCCCTGGAGCACCTGATGCACCCCTACGCGATGTCGCGCGACGACATCCGCTCCGCCATCCGGGGCACGGCCTTCGTCGACGAGACCGAGCTCGGGCTCTCGCCCATCCGTCTCCCGCACAGCATCCGGCGACGTGGCGGCGACGGATCGATCGAACGCATGGCGGCCCAGACGGCCGGCGTGCGACTCGAGCTGACGACCACGGCGAGCGTGATCGAGATCGAGGCTCTGCTGACCCGGAGCTATCCGGCCGACGTGCCCGACGACGCCCGGCCCGCCGTTCTGGCGGCGGTGGTCGACGGGCGCGAGACCGACCGCAAGGCCTTCCTGAACGGCCCGATCCTGCACCTGCTGCCTGACGGGCGCCTCGAACGCGTCGAAGGAACGAGCTCGGTCGCCGAGCTCGCCCTCGGCGACGCGACGGCGGCACCGCGAGTGGTCGAGATCTGGCTGCCGCAGGTGAGCGCGACAGAGATCCGCTCGGTGCGAGCCGATGCCCCGCTGCTCCGCGCGCCGGCACGCGACCGCCCGCGCTGGACCCACTACGGCAGTTCGATCAGCCACTCCGCCGAAGCCGACGGCCCCACCAGAACCTGGACCGGGCTCGCCGCACTCGCACTCGACTGGGATCTCACGAACCTCGGATTCGGAGGTCAGGCGATGATCGACCCCTTCGTGGCCCGGGTGATCCGCGATCGGCCGAGTGACCTCATCACACTGAAGATCGGCACCAACCCCATCAACGCCGACGCGTTCCGGATGCGCACCTTCGCCCCCGCGGTGCACGGATTCCTCGACACCATCCGCGACGGGCAGCCCGACACACCGATCGTCGTGATCTCACCGGTGACACTGCCGATGCACGAGACGACCCCGGGTCCCACCGTGGTCGGGCCCGACGGCCGCCTGACCGGAACGCCCGACGCCGGCGACCGCCCGGGCGTGCTCACGCTCTCGTCCGTGCGTCCGGCCCTCGAGCGCATCGTGGCCGAGCGTGCCGACCCCGCCCTGCACTACCTCGACGGGCTCCGCCTGCTGGGCCCCGAGGACGCCCATCATCTGCGCGACCGGCTCCACCCGGATGCCGAGGGGTACGCCCTGATGGGCCGGCGCTTCGTCGAGATCGCGCGCGACGCCGCCTGGGCGCCGCGGCGGGAGAGTGAGTAGTCCCGTGTCACGACGAGACCGCCTGGCCATCAATCCGCTCTCCTTCCTGCTCGAGGGCAGCGGACTCGACCTCTCTCCGGAGCGCCTGCACGCGAGCTTCACCGATATCGCCCGGGCCGGCTACACCGCCGTGCACGCCGACGTGCCGCCGCATCTGACTCCGCGCGAGTACGGGGCGTTGCTCGCCTCCTACGGGCTCCGCCCGGCGCCCGGCTACTTCGGCGGATTCTTCGACCAGCCGGATGCCCGGAACGACACGGTCGAGGGCGCACGGAGGCACGCGGCCGCCACAGCCGAGCTCGGGGTCGACACGATGTTCATCGCCCAGCACATGTGCGAGGTCCGTCGGGCGCACCCGGCGATCGGGCTCGAACCGTCGGCCGAGCGGGTGACGATCATGGCCGACGGTCTGGAACTCGCCGCGCAGGCGGCGCGAGCGGAGGGCGTGACGGCGGCGCTGCATCCGCATGTCGGCTCGTGGATCGAGGTCGAGGCCGAGGTGCGCGGCGTTCTCGACCGCACGCGGGGCGGTGCGCTGATGTTCGGCCCCGACACCGGCCACCTCGCCTTCGCGGGAATGGACCCGGCCGGACTCGTCGCCGACTATCGCGACCGCGTGGCCGCCATCCACCTCAAGGACCTCGACACCGCTGCGGCCGCACGCGTGCTCGCCGAGGGCACGAGCTACTTCGACGCCACGCGTGCCGATCGCATCTGGGCGGAGCCCGGCTCCGGCGCGCTCGACCTCACCGCGGTGCTCGACGCGCTGCCCCCCGACTTCGACGGGTGGTACGTCGTCGAGGTCGACCTGCCGAAGCACGGCACGCCCTTCGACAGCGCCGTGCTCTCGCGCGAGAACCTGCTCTGCCTGCCCTACTTCGCGAAGGACGCCTGATGACACGAGAACCACTGGGGGTGGGCATCGTCGGCGCAGGGCCGGTGGTGCAGGCCATCCACCTGCCGACCCTCGCCCGCCTGGGCGAGCTGTTCGAGGTGCGCAACGTCATGGACGTGAACCCGGATGTCGCGGCCGCGGTGGCCGGCCGGGCCGGCGCGAGCCCCTCCACGTCGATCGACGAGCTGCTGGCCGACGATGGCGTGGAGGTCGTCGCCATCTGCAGCCCCAGCGCCTTCCACGCACCCCAGGTGATCGCCGCGATGCGGGCCGGAAAGCGGGCGGTGCTGTGCGAGAAGCCGTTCGCGACCGATCGCGAGCAGGCCGAGCTGATCGCCGAGGCCAGCCGGGAGACCGGGGTGCCCGTCATCGTCGGCGCGATGCACACCTACGACCCGGCGTGGCTCGCGGGGATCGCGGAGTGGGAGTCGCTCGGGGCGGATGCGCACACCATCCGGTCGCGGGTGGTGCTTCCGCCGAACTCGCGGTTCGAGACCTCGGCCACCGAGGTACTCACCCCACGACCTTCCTCCGGGCTGCCCGACCTCGGCGACCCCTCGGTGCGGGCGCAGATGGTGTTCGGAGGAGTGCTGGGGCTGGCCGTTCACGACCTCCCCCTCGTGCGACGGCTCATCCCGGCCACCGACGAGGTCGCGGTGGTGTCGGCGAGCGCCCTGTCGCCGTGGGGATACGAGGTCGGGCTCACGGCGAACGGCAGGCTGGTGCACGCCATCGGTGCTCTCACCGAGCAGTGGCGACCCACGTGGGAGCTGGAGGTGGTCAGCGACCATGCCCGGATGCTCCTCGAGTTCCCGCCGTCGTACGTGCATGCGGGATCCGCCACCGCGACGATCGCCACGAGCGCACGCACCGTGCGATTCGGGCCGTACCCGCACAACGGCTACGAAGGGGAGTGGCGGGCGCTCCATGCGATCGCCACGACCGGATCGGCGGCAGCGCCTTCGGTGGAGAGCCTCATCGATGATCTCGTCTTCATTCTGGAGGTCGCCTCGGCCGCCTCCGCGACCGCCCGGCGGGAGGAAGCACGATGACGACGCCGACTGCGTCTGCCGCGTCCGCTTCGGAGACCGCCCGCATGGAGGAGATCCGATGACCACGCCGACTGCGTCTGCCGCCTCGACCGCGTCGACCGTGCACGTCGAACCGGCCGACCCGCTGAGGGCGGCGGCGGCTGCGGCGGCACTCGCCGCCCTCCCCCTCTCCTTCACGGAAGCCGGCCGGGACGCGAAGGTGATCGTGGTCGCCGGCTCCGGGGGCTGGGTCGACCGCGTGCGCGCTGCGGCGAGCGCCGGGGCGCAGGGGGTGATCGTGACCGATCCGCTGCCGGCTCCCGGTGCATCCGCGCTGGCGACCGATACCCCTGCCTGCATCGTGGTGCTGGCGGAGACCTGGGCGTCGTCTCCGATGCTGCGAGCAGCGGTGCACCAGTTCGGCGAGCCGATCGCCCGAACCCGTCTCATCGATGCTCGCTCCGTCGAGCCCACGACGGGCCGCGACCTGCCGGCGGTGATCTTCGCCCAGCTCCGGGCCGTGCAGAGTCTCGGCATCGAGGTATCGACGCTCGCGATCGCGGCTCAGAGCACATCGTCGATCCTCGCCATCGGGCGGTCGGCGTCGGGCGCGAGGATCGTGCTCAGTGCCGCTCGCGGCGACGGTGTGGATGGCACACTCGACCTGCTTCTGGTCGCGGCCGACGAGGTGATCCGGATCGATCTGCCCGACAGCCGCACGGCTCGCCCCGGGCGAGCGGTGCTCACGTCGGCCACCGCCGCCGTCGAGCTGCCGACGATCTGGGAGACGGCGCACCGAAACTCGTGGCGCGCTCTGCACGACGCCCTCGAGTCGGGACTGGAGCCCGGGCACATCGCGATGTTCGCGGCGGCGCTGGCCGTGGCGCCGGCACTCGCAGAGGCGTGACATCGGGCCATACTGAGCCATGGACTTCTACGAGATCATCGAGGTGGTCGGCAAGGTCATCGATGCCGCCGGCGTGGCCGCGATCGTGGTGGGCGTGCTCTACTCCGCGGGCAACGCCGCCGTTCGGGGGCTGCGGCACCAGCGGCCGATCTACTCGCAGTTCCGGCGCATCCTGGGGCGGGGCATCCTGCTCGGGCTCGAGTTGCTGGTGGCCGCCGACATCATCCGCACGGTGGCGGTGACGCCCACGCTCGAGAGCGTGGCGGTGCTCGGGGCGATCGTGATCATCCGCACGTTCCTCAGCTTCTCGCTGGAGCTCGAGATCACAGGGCGCTGGCCCTGGCAGAAGAAACCGGGCGCGGGAGTGCCGACGGTTGCGGACAACGCCAACCCAGCGGCCGACCCCGCCCAATAGAGGCGAGGTCGACGCGACGGGTGGAGTTGTCCGCGCGGCCTACTTCAGGGCGTCGAGTTCGGCGAACTCGTCGTCGGTGAGCTCGAGGGCGGCGGCCGCGACGTTCTCCTCGAGGTGCGCGATCGACTTCGTGCCGGGAATGGGGAGCATCACCGGCGAGCGGTGCAGCAGCCAGGCGAGCGCCAGCTGGCTCGGCGTGGCGTCGTGGCGGGCGGCGAGCTCGACGAGGGGCGATCCGCTCCCCGACTCGGCCAGCTTGCCGGTGGCCAGCGGGAACCACGGGATGAAGGCGATGCCCTCGGCCGTGGCGTAGTCGAGCAGCGCGGTGGTATCGGCGCTGCGGTTGCTCAGGTTGAAGAGGTTCTGCACCGAGACGATGGGGGCGATGGCCCGGGCCGCCTTGACGTCGGCGACGGAGACCTCGGAGAGGCCGATGTGGCGCACCTTGCCCTCATCCTGCAGGGCCTTCAGCTCGCCGATCTGCTCCTCGAGGGGCACCTTTGGGTCGATGCGGTGCAGCTGCAGCAGGTCGATGCGGTCGACGCCGAGGTGGCGCAGGTTGAGCTCGGTCTGCTGGCGGAGGTACTCGGGGCGGCCGACAGGGATCCACTCGTTCGGGCCCTGGCGCGTGAAGCCGACCTTCGTGGCGATGGCCACGCCGTCGGCGTAGGGGTGCAGCGCCTCGCGGATGAGCGCGTCGGTCACGTAGGGGCCGTAGGCATCCGCGGTGTCGATGAGGTTCACCCCGAGCTCGACCGCACGGCGCAGAACGGCGATCGCGCCGTCGTGGTCGGCGGGCTCACCCCAGACGCCCGGGCCCGTGAGCTGCATCGTGCCGAAGCCGAGGCGGTTGACGGTGAGGTCGCCTCCGATGGTGAAGGTTCCGGATGCAGCGGCGGGGGTCTGAGTGTCGGTCGAAGTCATACGGGTGCCAACGGCGGGGCGCCGCGCATCATTCCCCCTCGACTTGCCACAACTTGTGGCAACCCGGCCCCCAGGGCACAAGTACCGGCAAGTCGAACTCACGCGAAGGCGTTTGCGCCTCACCCGTCGAGGCTTGGGTAGAGATTACTCATGCCGCGGTCGTGCGCCCAGGAGCGAGACTGGCTGCGCTCGTGCGCGAGCCGGCTTCAGGAGGCTTCTTCGTGTTCGTGCGTCGCTCCCGCGTTCTGCTCGCGGTGATTCTCGTCGGGGCTGCGGCCGTGCCCCTCAGCGGATGCGCGGTCGCGGCGCCCGCACAGCCGCACGCGCCGCCGTCCGACGCCGCGGAGCTCACCCCCGATGAGCGCTGGTGGTGGGCGGTGGAAGTACTCACCCACGCCTGCATGACCGAGCAAGGCTTCCCCAACTATGCCCTGACTCCGCCGTGGGAGCCTGGGGTCGGCCCGCGGTCTGCTGATGAATGGATCGACTCGGTGACGATCGAACGCCGCGAGTCGGCACACGATGCACTCCTCGGCACACCGGGTTCGATTGCCACTCCCTCCTGGCGTGCCACCGGATGCTACGGACGCGCCCTGCACGACGTCGGAGTCGACTGAGCGACCCGCAGCGGAGCCGCCGCAGTCACACCGCCTGGGCGAAACCGTTCTGCGACGCGGCGGCCTCGGCCAGCGACGCGAGCGCGAGGCCCGAGAGCGCCGGCGGCACATCCCAGCCCTTGCGCTGCATCGACTGCGCCCAGAGCCGGCCGGCGCGGTACGACGAGCGCACGAGCGGGCCCGCGAGCACGCCGAGGAAGCCGATCTCCTCGGCCTCCTCCTTGATCTCGAGGAACTCCTCGGGCTTCACCCACGACGCCACCGGCAGATGCCGCGGCGACGGGCGAAGGTACTGCGTCACCGTGATGATGTCGCACCCGGCGTCGTGCAGATCCTGCAGCGCCTGCGAGATCTCCTCGCGGGTCTCCCCCATACCGAGGATGAGGTTCGACTTCGTGATGAGCCGCGCATCCCGCGCCTGGGTGATGACGTCGAGCGAGCGCTCGTAGCGGAAGGCCGGGCGGATGCGCTTGAAGATGCGCGGCACCGTCTCGACGTTGTGGGCGAACACCTCGGGGCGCGACGAGAACACCTCGGCGAGCAGCGACGGGTTGCCCGAGAAGTCGGTGGCCAGGATCTCGACGCCCGTGCCCGGGTTCAGCGCATGGATCTGCCGAACCGTCTCGGCGTGCAGCCACGCGCCCTCGTCGGGCAGGTCGTCGCGCGCGACACCCGTCACCGTGGCGTAGCGGAGGTTCATCGACACCACCGACTCGGCCACCCGGCGCGGTTCGTCGCGGTCGTAGTCGGCCGGCTTGCCCGTGTCGATCTGGCAGAAGTCGCAGCGCCTCGTGCACTGCGAGCCGCCGATGAGGAAGGTGGCCTCACGGTCTTCCCAGCACTCGAAGATGTTCGGGCATCCGGCTTCCTGGCACACGGTGTGCAGATCCTGGGTCTTCACCAAGGTCTGCAGTTCGCGGTACTCGGGGCCGAAGCGCGCTTTCGTCTTGATCCACTCGGGCTTCTTCTCGATGGGCGTCTCGGCATTGCGGATCTCGAGCCGCAGCATCTTGCGCCCCTCGGGCACGGCGGCGCTCATCGGGCGGCCCCGGCGAGCGGAGCGGCCCCGGCGAGCGGAGCGGCCCCGGCGAGCGGAGCGGCGGGCAGCGAAGTCATCGCGGCACCGACCGAACCGGCCGACGCCGCAACCGCATCGCGAGGCGCGACGAACCGTGCCACGACCGCGTCGACGACATCCGCCGGCACCACCGCGCGCCCCAGCACGCTGCTCATCGTGGTCACCCCGGCATCCCGGATGCCGCACGCCACGATCTTCGAATACGGCGCGAGATCGTTGCTGCAGTTGAGCGCGAAACCGTGGGTGGTGACGCCCGACGCCACCCGGATGCCGATGGCCCCGAGCTTGGCGTCGACCCCGGCGACCGACGTCCAGATGCCCGACCGGCCCTCGACCCGATAGGCCTCGACCCCGAACGAGGCCACCACATCGAGCAGCATCGCCTCGAGCGAGCGCACGTAGGCCACGACGTCGATCGGATCCGGCAGGCGCACGATCGGGTAGCCCACCAGCTGGCCCGGCCCGTGCCAGGTGATCTTGCCCCCGCGGTCGACGTCGATCACGGGCGTGCCGTCGAGCGGCCTCTCGCCCGGCTCGGTGCGCTTGCCCGCGGTGTAGACGGCCTCGTGCTCGAGAAGGAGGACGGTGTCGGGCGCCGAGCCCGCCACCACGCGCTCGTGGGTGCTCGCCTGCCAGGCGAGTCCGTCGCTGTAGGGGATGAGGCGTCGACCGACGCTCTCGACAATGAAGTCCGTCATGGAGTCATCGTAGATTAAATGTACGGCGTCCAATAATCCGTTTCATCGGGTCGGAACGCCGTGCGATCGGGACGAGTCGGGTCAGAATCGAACCATGGACCCCTCCCGCCGCTTCGACGAGCTGATCGCCGAGGGCGAGGCCGCCCCGATCGAGGGATGGGACTTCTCCTGGTTCGCCGGGCGCGCCACCGAGGAGCGGCCGAGCTGGGGGTACTCCGCACTCGCCGCCGAGCGCATCGCCGACCCGGCGGTCGCCGCGGTCGTGGATCTGCAGACCGGAGGCGGAGAGGTGTTCGCAGAGGCGCTCGCCCGGGCGAGCGCCGGCATCGATGGCCCTGACGGGGTGCGCCGGCCCGGGCGCATCCCGCCCACCGTCTGGGCCACGGAGGGCTGGCCCCCGAACCTCGCCCTCGCGCGACGCGCCCTCGAGCTCTTTCGCGGCGAGGCCGTGCTCGTCGACGAGCGGGCGCGCCTCCCCTTCACCGACGGCCTGTTCGATCTCGTGCTGAGCCGGCATCCGGCCTTCACCAACTGGCCCGAGATCGCCCGCGTGCTCGCGCCGGGCGGCACGTACCTCTCGCAGCAGGTGGCCGCCGGGTCGAATCGTGAGCTGTACGAGTTCTTCCTGGGGCCGCATCCGGTGGGCGAGAACGACGAACGAAGCCTTGCGAACCTCGTGACGGGCGCTCGGGCCGCCGGGCTGAGCGTGGTCGACGCCGTGCAGGAGGCCACTCGGGTGGAGTTCTTCGATGTGGGCGCCGTCGTGCACTTCCTGCGCAAAGTGCTCTGGACGGTGCCCGACTTCTCCGTCGAGCGCTATCGCGGAAAGCTCGAGGAACTGCACCGCATCATCGAGGCCGAGGGGTCGTTCGTGTGCCACAGCCGGCGGGCGCTCGTCGAGGCACGGCGGAGCTGATTTGACGCGGGCGAAAGATCGGCGTTTCTTCTCCGCGTCCAGCGCCCGAATCCGCCTCTTCTTCCCCCGGCGGCGTGCGAGCCTGTCACCATGAACGACCGCATCACCCTCCGCTTCCTCGCCGCGCCCCAGGACTCCGCGGCCGGCGGCACCACGGTCGCAGCCGGCCGCGTGCTCGAGTGGATCGACAAGGCGGGCTACGCCTGCGCCGTCGGCTGGAGCTCGTCGTACTGCGTCACGGCCTACGTGGGCAACGTGCACTTCACCCGGCCCATCGCCGCCGGCGACATGATCGAGGCCGAGGCCCGCATCATCCAGACCGGGCGCACCAGCATGCAGGTGCTGGTGACCGTGTCGACCGGCGACGTGCGGTCGCCGTCGTTCACGCCGGCCCTGCACTGCATCCTCGTGTTCGTGGCCGTCGACGACGCCGGAACACCGCAGCCCGTTCCGCACTGGGAGCCGAGCACCGACGACGACCGGATGCTGCACCACCGCGCCGAGGAACGCCTCGCTCCCCGGCGCACCATCCGCGATGCGATGCTCGGCGAGGAGTACACCGACGCGGGCACCACGCCGCGAACCGTCTTCCGCTTCCTCGCCGCCCCCGCCGACGCGAACTACGGCGGCAACGCGCACGGCGGCACGGTGCTGCGCTGGATCGACGAGACCGCGTACGCCTGTGCCGCGAGCTGGTCGGGCACCGGCGCGGTGGCGGTGTACTCGGGCGGCATCCACTTCTTCCGCCCCATCCGCATCGGCGACATCGTGGAGGTGGATGCGCGCCTCATCCACTCCGGCGAGCGCAGCCTGCACGTGGCGATCCACGTGCGATCCGGCTCGCCGCGCACGCCGCACGACCTGCACCTCACGACTCAGTGCATGAGCATCTTCGTCGACGTCGGACCCGACGGCCGCGCCCGGCCCGTGCTCCCACTCCCCCTGCTGAGCGACGAGGACCGCCGCCTCGACGCCCACGCCCGCACCCTCATCCGTCTCCGCTCCCAGCTCGAGGCCCTCCCCGTGGCGTGACGGGTTCTTGGCGCGTCCATAGCTTCGCCCGATAAAGTCGTCGGGCGCCTGCTCGACAGCGGCAGCGCGACGCGCACGACAAGGAGTAGCCCCCCGCATGAGCCCCACCAACAGCAAGAGCGTCTACGACGGACTCCCCAAGAAAGACCGTCAGGCGCTCGCCCGGGAGCTCGCGCGCATCAAGCGCGAAGAAGAGCGCAAGCGCAAGAGGCGCAACCGCATCATCCTGCGCACGAGCCTCATCGTGGCCGGTGTGGCGGTGCTCGCCGGTGCGGGCTTCGGGATCTACTCGGCAGTGCGCGCCACGTTCGTGGGTCCGCTCAACATGCTGAGCGACGGGATCCTCTTCGAAGGCTCCAACACCGGCAGCACCTCCACCGACAGCAGCAGCATCACCACGGTGGTCACCGCGGCGATCCAGCCGGGCGGAACCCCCGTGCCCTCCGACCTCGATCAGTCGACCGTGCTGCGCATCACGGAGTACGTCGACTACGCCAGCGCGGATGTCGCCACCTTCGAGACCACGAACGGCGCCGCCCTGCAGTCCTACGTGCAGGCGGGCTACGCGAGCCTCGAGCTGCACCCGGTGGCCCTCGAAGGCCCCGACAGCTACTCGGCGCGGGCCGCCAACGCCGTGGCCTGCGTGGCCAACACCATTCCCGACGCCGCCATCGCGGTGCACAACTCCCTCGTGGCCAAGCAGCCCGACCTGCCCGAGGGCGGCTTGAGCAACGACGAGCTCGTGACCCTGGTGACGGATGCGGGCGTGCCCGCCGGCACGGTCGACTCGTGCATCACCGGCAACGAGTTCAGCGACTGGGTCACGGATGCCACCGCCCGGGCGCAGGCCAACATCCCGAACTCGGACGTGACGACGCTCACCACCGTTCCCCTCGTGATCATGGACGGTAAGGCCTACACCGGCGCCCTCGACGACACGGATGCGCTCAACACCTTCATCACCGAGGTCTTCTCGGCGGCGACAGGCGCGACGGACGACGGCTCGACCTCGACCGACGGCACCACCGACGGTTCGGGCACCACCGACGGAACCACGCCGGCCCCCGAGGAGACTCCGGCCGGCTGACCCGGCGTCTGAGTCGAGAGCGAGATCCGCAGCCTCTAGACCGTCTCGGGCGTGATGCCATGACGGACGGCGGCGCGCTCGGCCTCGGCGCGCGTTCTGACGCCGAGTTTGCGGTATGCGCTGTGCAACTGGCTCTTGATGGTGTTGCGGCTCACGAAGAGGCGGTCGGCGATGGTGCCGATGGTGTCACCCGTCGTCAGCTCGGCCAGCACCTTCCGCTCGCGTGGTGACAGCGACCTCACGGCATCGAGCGTCACCTCGGGCGCGGCGGGATACTGCAACCGCTCGATCAGTGCCGCCAGGGCAGACCGGAGGGCATCCGGATGCTCGTCGACCAGGCTCGGCCAGGCGCGATCGAGCATCCGTTTCACGCGGGCCCAGTCGCCGCTCTCGAGAGCGGCGGGCACCCCGCGGACGGCAGGCGGGAGGTCAGTGGATGGAGCGCTCATCGGGTCGCTTTCCGTCTGGCCCGCGCACCACCCGGCACGGACCTGCACGTGGGCTCCGATTCGTCATCCCCTACGAACTCGGGCTCGACCCCGAACGCCCAACCCGCCCAGTGTATCGCCCGACCCGGCGGCGGGAATCGACGAAGGGCCGCGACGGCACAGGTTCTGCCGCCGCGGCCCCTCCGGGTCGCGCTCTTCGTCAGGCCATCAGCCCTGGGTGCGCACCGTGCCGCGTCGGCGCGCGACCAGGAACGCGCCGCCGGTGAGCAGCAGCACGAGCGCGATCACGATCTCACCCGCCACGCCCGACGTGTCCCGTCCGGTGCTGGCCAGCGCACCGTCGGTCGAGCTGTCGCAGGCCGTGGTCGCACCGAGCGGCAGCGAGAACGACACCGGATCGAGCGCCGCGCCCGCCGAGTAGAACCCGCCGAAGGCCGACGCCCCTGCCGCCGTGAGCGTGGCCGGGACATCCGACCAGCGGAGGACGCCGCCCGAGGTCGACGAGCCACCCGCCGAGAGCGAGAGCGTGGCGATCGCCGCACTCACGTTCACGGTGCCGCCGCTCAGCTCCTTCGAGCTCAGATCCGCGATCAGCGAGGCGGAGTTCGGCCCGCTGAGCTGGATGCGCGGGTTCGACACGGTCAGATCGAGCTGACCGCCGTGCCCGGTGAAGTGCACCGACCCCGAGAACGACACCCGGCCGAGGGTGTCGACCGCGTTGACGCTGCCCGAACCATCGCTCCATCCGTAGGAGGAGCCGTTGTCGGCCACCCCGCTCGTGCTGATGGATCCCTTGGCGATCGGCCCCACGATGTAGCTGCGGAACGACTCCTTCACGCCCCAGTTCAGGGTGGCGCCGGTGACGGTCTGGGCGACGCAGCTCGGCTGCGCCGCGGGAGCCGTGGCGGAATCGGGTCCCGTCGAGACGACGGTCGCGGTCGCGGCGGTCACCGTGAACCCGATGCTCACGGTGCCGTCGGGCCCGGTGACGTCGAGGGAGTGTGCTCCCACCTCGAAGTCGGCCGGCACGACCCAGGTGATCGTGAACGCGCCGCCCGCGGGCACCTCGACCGACGGGAGGGTGACCGGCTCCGAGTGCACGACGACGCCGAGCAGCTGGCCGGCCTCGAAGCCCGAACCCTGCACGGTGAGCGTCTCACCCTGGGCGACGGTGCCGAGTCCCGTCACCGACAGCGTCGGCTGCACGACCGGCGGCACGACGGATGACCCGTAGGAGAACGTCACCGGGTCGGCCGACTGGCCCGCGTACTGGTTCCAGCCATCGGGCTGCAGCACCGGCTCGAAGGTGGCGGGCACCGCACTCCAGGTGATCGGATCGGTTCCCGTCGGCGTGGGCAGGTCGAGCACGGCGAGATCGACGCGGCTGAGGCTCGTGAGCCCGGCCGTGTCGTTCGTGGAGGTCTCGGCGCTCAGCACCGCGGAACCCGTGCCGTCGAGCGTGACGGTGGGGTTCGCGAACGCGATGTCGAAGCCGTGGCTCGGGTTCACGAACCGCACCGCGCCCTGGTAGTCGATCGAGCCGACTCCCGTGGTGGCGTCGTATTCGCCGGTGTCGGCCTGGGTGAACACGAACAGTCCGTCGGCGTTCACGGATGCGCCGTTCGACGCAGTGGTCGTTCCCCCGAACGCCGCCAGGTAGCTGCGCCACGACGACTTGACGCCCCACACCAGGTCGCCGCCCTCCGATGGCTCGGTGGGCTGCTCGGGCTCGGTGACGGTCCAGGCCAGCGAGATCGCGGCCGGAGCCTTGCGCAGGTTGCCGGGCGTCTCGCCGCTCTTGTAGTAGAACGAGCGGATGCTCGACGGCGCGTTCAGCACGAAGCCGTTCGACCACGCATCGCCGTACGCCGCACTCCAGGTGCCCTGCTGGGTTGCCGATGCGTAGTCGAGCGCGACATCCGCCGTTCCCGTCGCGGAGAGGTCGACGTCGGCGCCCGAGACCGTGGTGACGACGAGTCGCTGCGGCGTGGCGTTCGAGACGGTGGTGACGTCGGCGCTCCAGGTGCCGGTGCCGTCGGCCGCGATCGACAGAGTCGGGTCGGCGAGGTCGATCCAGAACCCACCCATGGTGGGATAGGCGAGCACCCGCAGCGAGCCGGAGAACTCGATCACGGTGCAGTCGGCGTCGTACGAGGCGACGCCGCCGGAGAGAACGAAGTCCTGGCCGTCGACGGCGATGTCGCCGGTGGCCGACTTCACCCAGTCGGTGCTGTAGGCGCTGTAGGCCCAGGTGGCCGAGACGCCGTCGACCGTGCGGGCCGAGGTGCCGGGAGCACAGGATGCCGCGTCGGCCGTGTCGACCACGCCGTAGTTCGCGGCGGTCACGGCCTCCGAGCCCTCGAAGGCGCCCGTGGCCGTGAACACGGCGGCGAAGGTGTGGCCGCCGGCCGAGAGAGTGGCCGGCAACGTCGCGATGCCGTTCGTGACCGGAGCCGTGCCGAGTGAGACGCGCGCGCTCTGGCCCGCGGCGATCGAGAAGAACTCGACCGATCCGGTGGGGGTGCCTTCGGTGGAGGTCACTGTGGCGGTGAGGCTCGACGCGGTGCCCGCGACCACGGGGGCCGCCGGAGCGACGGCGAGAGTCGTGCTGGTGGGCGCATCCGGAACGCCGGACGCATCGGTGACCGTCTGGGTCACCGGCTCCGACGTGGAGCCGAGGTAGAGCGAGCTGTCGGCCGGCGTGAACTCGGCCGTGACCGAGTGGTCGCCCACGCCGAGGCCCGAGGTGCGCAGCTCGGCCACGCCCGCGGTGGTGGCGACGGGGTCGCCCAACGCCGCGCCGCCATCGAAGAACTGCACCTGACCGTCGGCGGCCGGGCTGACCGAGGCGGTGAACACGACCTCGGCGCCCAGCGCGGAGGTGCCCGAGGGCGACGCCGTGAGCACGGTCGAGGTGGCCGAGGCCACCGGCGCGAGCTCGTAGGGAAGCGTGAACGACACCGCGTCGAGCGCGGTGCCCACGGCGTACGAGCCGCCGAACACCGCGGTCATCGCGGCGGCGGCGGTGGCCGCGACGCCGGAGTAGTTGGCGACCCCGCCGTCGTGGGTGACCGTGGCACCCGAGGTCGACAGCGTGGCGAACACGCCCGATCCGGTCGCTCCGGTCGGGTCGACGTAGTCGAACGAGAGGGTTCCGGTGCCGTCGGACGCGAGGTCGAGCTCGGGGTCGGACAGCACGATGTCGATACCGTGCGCCGGCACCTTCCACTCCACGGCACCGCCGAAGGAGACGGATGCGGCCCCGGTTGCCTCGTCGTAGGCGCCCGTGCCCGATGTGCTCCAGCGGTAGGCGGGATCGGTGCTCGCGCCGTCGCTCGGGGTGACGGTGCCGCCGAAGCCGGCGACGTAGCCGCGCCAGCTGGCTTTGACGCCCCAGTCGAGAGTGGCCGAGGTGACGTCGCCGGTGGCCGCTGATGCGGGTGCGGCGATGCCGACGACGGCCAAGCCGGAGACCAGTGCTCCGACGAGCACTCCGGCCAGGGGCCTGAGGCGCCGTGGCGTTCGGGTGGTATTCAAGAAATCACTCCTCGTCATGCTGTGAGAATGCCTAGTATGGTTACCCTAACCTTAATAAGCACAGCCTTACCTAATTAAGTTTGAAACGAGAGTCTCTGTGGCATCCACCCGATCCCTTCGCGCCGTCGGCGTGCTCGTGGCGCTCGCTGTTCTGGCGGTGTCCGGATGCTCGGCCGGAGCGAGCGGTACGAACGCCGCCGGCGGCTCCGCCGGTGCGACCGCGACGAGCGCGACCGGCTGCGCACCGACCGGGGCGACGTCGGCGCCCGCGCTCGCCGACGTCGCCCCGGTCGCCGATCCGCGCAGCATCAGCGGACCCTCGACCGCCTGCCTCTCGTCCGATTCGATCGCCGACTCGATCATCGACACCGATCCGCAGCCCGTGCTCCCCGTGACGGTCACCGACAACCAGGGCACCGAGGTCACCGTCAGCGACGTCAGCCGCATCCTGGCCCTCGACATGGCCGGAACCCTCGCCGCGACCGTGTTCTCGCTCGGCCTCGGTGACAATGTGGTGGGCCGCGACACCTCGACGGGGTTCGCCGAGGCGGCCGATCTGCCGGAGGTGACCCACAGCGGACACCAGCTGAGTGCCGAGGCGATCCTCGCCCTCGCGCCAACGGTGATCATCACCGACACGTCGATCGGCCCCTGGGATGTGGTGCTGCAGATGCGCCAGGCCGGCATCCCCGTGGTGGTGGTCTCGCCCGACCGCAGCCTCGACTCCGTCGGCACGCTCACCCAGGCGGTGGCCGACGCGCTCGGGGTGAGCGCCGACGGCGAAGCCCTGGTGGCGCAGCTCACGCAGCAGATCGAGACCACGCAGGCGGCGATCGCCGCGATCGCACCCGCCGGCCACGCCGACAAGCTGCGCATCCTGTTCCTCTACGTGCGCGGCAACGCGGGCGTGTACTACATCTTCGGCAGCGAATCGGGGGCCGATGCCCTCATCACGAGTCTCGGCGGCATCGACGTGGCGGGTGAGAGCGGCATCGTGGGCATGCGGCCCATGACGGCGGAGGCTCTCGTCGAGGCCGCCCCCGACGTGGTGCTCGTGATGACCAAGGGGCTCGAATCGGTGGGCGGCGTCGACGGCCTGCTGGAACGGGTACCGGCCATCGCCACGACTCCCGCCGGCCAGAACCGGCGCATCGTCGACATGGCCGACGACCAGATCCTGAGCTTCGGGCCGCGCACGCCCGCCGTGCTCGACGCCCTCGCGGTGGCGCTCTACGGAACCCGCTGATGGCCGGCCTGGCCCTCGGCGTGCGGCGCAGCATCCTGTTCGCCGGCCTCTCCCTCGCACTCGTGGTGGTGGCGGTGATCTCGGCGGCGTCGGGGCAGCTGGCCGTTCCACCCGCGGAGGTTCTGGGTTCGATCCTGCATGCGATGGGGCTCGACATCGGCCCTGCCCCCTCCGATGCCAATGCCGAGGCGGCGCTCTGGCTCATCCGCTTTCCGCGCATCGCGCTCGCCGTGCTCGTGGGTGCGGCACTGGCCGCGGCCGGGATGCTCATGCAGGCGATCTTCGGCAACCCGCTCGCCGAGCCGGGCGTCGTGGGCGTCTCGTCGGGCGCCGCCCTCGGCGGCGCGGCCACCATCGTGTTCGGCTGGACCTTCTTCGGCAGCTGGACCATCGCCGTCGCCGCCTTCGTCACCGGCCTCGCCGCCACGGCGCTCGTCTACGCGATGTCACGCGCGAACGGCAAGACCGAGGTGGTGACGCTCGTGCTCACCGGTATCGCGGTGAACGCGGTGACCTCGGCGGGGCTCGCGCTTCTCATGTTCATCGGCGACACCCAGGCCCGCGAGGAGATCGTGTTCTGGCAGCTCGGCAGCCTGAACGGCGCGATGTGGGCGGACGTGGCGGTGGTGCTGCCCGTGGTGATCGTGGGCGTGCTCGTCTCGATCCTCCTCGCCCGGCGTCTCGACCTGCTCTCCCTGGGTGAGCGATCGGCCCGCCATCTCGGCCTCAACGTCGAGGCGTTGCGGATCGGCACCATCGTGCTCGTCGCCCTGCTCGTGGGGGCGGCGGTGGCCTTCACGGGCATCATCGCGTTCGTCGGACTCGTCATCCCGCACCTCATGCGCATGATCATCGGCCCCGCGCATCTGCCCCTGCTGATCGCCTCGACCCTCGGCGGCGCGCTGCTGCTGCTCACCGCCGATCTGGTGGCGCGCACGGCGGTTCCCTTCGCCGACCTGCCGATCGGCATGCTCACCTCGCTCGTGGGCGGGCCCTTCTTCTTCTGGCTGCTGCGGCGCACGCGGGCGCGATCGGGAGGCTGGGCGTGAGGCGGGCGGGACTCTTCGGGCGCCGCGGCGCGGGTGCTCCGGATGCGGGGACGCCGCGTCGCGCGTCGGGTGCCGCAGCGGGTGACCTGGCGGGTGACGCGCACGGCGCTCCTTCGCGCGCTGCGCACGGGCCCCGGTTTGGCGGCACGGCGGACATCACCTCGGGCAAGGGACCCCGCGGCGGCCCGGGCTCCCAGGGTGCCGGCAGCATCGACGTCGACGGCGTCTCGGTGACCATCGACGGCACCGGCATCCTCCACGATGTCAGTCTTCAGGCGCACCCCGGCATGCTGCTCGCCCTGGTGGGGCCGAACGGCGCCGGCAAGTCGACCCTCCTCACCGTGATCGCGGGCGATCAGGCCGTCGACAGCGGCACCGTGCGCGTTGCAGGCCATCCGCTCGCCTCGTGGTCGATCAAGCAACTCGCGCGGGAGCGGTCGGTGCTGCTGCAGCAGACGAGCGTCGCGTTCCCGTTCACGGTGACCCAGGTGGTGGAGATGGGCCGGGCGCCGTGGATCGGCACGCCGTTCGAGGCCGACGACGAGGCCGCGGTCGCTGAAGCCCTCGACCTCACCGATCTGCACTCTCTGACCGAGCGGCACGTGCCCTCGCTCTCCGGCGGGGAGCGGGCCCGGGCCGCGCTCGCGCGCGTGCTCGCTCAGCGCACGCGCATCCTGCTGCTCGACGAGCCCACGGCGGCGCTCGACATCGGGCACCAGGAGGATGTGCTGCGCATCGCGCGCGCGCAGGCCGATCTGGGCGACACCGTCGTTGTCGTGCTGCACGATCTCGGTCTCGCGGCCGCCTTCGCCGACCGGGTGTGCCTGCTCGAGAACGGCCGGGTGGTGGCCGACGGCACGCCCACCGAGGTGTTCGACGCCGAGCTGTTGAGCGCGGTGTATCGGCACCCGCTCGAGGTGCTGACGCATCCGGTCAACGGAACCCTGCTCATCCTGCCCGTGCGCTCGGCGCGCGGCCCGTCCTCCGAGGAGAACCCATGACCACGACGCCCCGACCCGCACTCGCCGCGACCGGCGCCTCCCGCCTCGAGGCGACAGAACCCGTCGGCTCCCCTGCCCCCTCGCCGCACAACGTTGCCTCCCCTCCCCCCTTGCCGCAAAACGTTGCCTCCGGGATCGACTTGCCACATCTTGTGGCAAGTCGAGCACGCGACCAAGCCCACGTACCCCCGGGCGGCGCCTCCCGCATCGAGTTGCCGCAAAACGTTGCCTCCCGCGCCCTCGTGCCACAACATGTGGCAACCCGAAGGGGCGCCCCACCCGAAGCCACCCACCCACTCGAGGTGACAGTAGACGTTGCCCACCGTGCCCACTTGCCACAACATGTGGCAACCCCGGAACGCGACCAAGCCCACGTGACCCCTGGCGGCGCCTCCCGCATCGACTTGCCGCAAGACGTTGCCTCCCGCGCCTACTTGCCACAACATGTGGCAACCCGAGGGAACGGCCGGCCCGGAGCGGGGCGTGCCGGCGGGATGAGGCGGGTGGGCAGTGCCCTCGCCGCGGCAGTGCTCGCCCTCGGCGCGGGGCTGTTCGGGGCCGCCACGCCGGCGAGTGCCGAGGCCCGGGTGGCGATCGCGGTCGAGGGCAGCACGGCGACGGATGCGGCGGGCCTCCCCCTGCTGAGCCCGGATGCCCCGTCGACCCTGACCGTCACCGGCTCGGGCTTCCAGTCGGTGCAGGGCGGGTTCGGCGGGATCTACGTGCTCTTCGGCTGGGTGGATCCCGCCGGATCCTGGCAGCCGAGTCTCGGCGGGGCCACCGGCACGAGCTACCGCTACGCGATGGACGACGAGACGAGCCCGGCGGGGTACCAGCAGTTCGTGGCGTTCCCCGGGGGCGCGACCGAGGCATCCGCCTCTTCGGGCGTGATCGCCGCCGACGGCAGCTGGTCGGCGACTGTCGTGGTGCAGGGACCGGTGTTCGAGACGTTCGACCGCGAGAACAACCCCGTGCAGGTGGACTGCCTGGCCACGCAGTGCGGTGTGATCACGATCGGCGCGCATGGCGTCGCCAACCCGACCAACGAGACGTTCACCCCGGTGGCGTTCGGCTCGATCGCTCCCACGCCCACCCCCGAACCCGCCACGGGGACCGCCGCACCGGGGCCCGCGGTCGGCGCCGGGGAATCGACGGGAACTGCCGTTCCACTCGACGACGTCGCCGCGGCCACAGGGTCGAGCGACCCCGCTCCCGCCCTGGTCGGAGTCGCGATCGGAGTCGTGGTCGCGGCCGTGATCGCCACTGTCGTCGTGGTGTCCGTGCGCCGGCGCCGGCACGCTGCGAGCCCTGCATCGAAGGAATAACACCAGTGGGTTGCCTATTAGGTAAGCCTTACCTAAATTAGGAAGCATGCAGAGTTTCGAGTTCGCCCCCGGCAACCTCGCACACGCGCTCCTCTCGGGTGACACCAGCGACCTGGGAGCGATCACGCGCATCCTGCGCGAGCTGCCGGACGACGCCTACGGGCAGGTCTACATCGAGATCGTGTCGCCCATCCAGATCCGGCCGCTCGAGCGGCCAGCCGGGGTCTCGCTCACCTGGCTGCGGCGCGATCTCGTGCCGCACGGCCTGCTCGAGATCGCACCGCGCGGCGAGCTCATCTGCTCGGCGGTGTGCGCATGGGTCGCCGAATGGATGCCCGAGGCGCTGACCGATGGCGGCGAGCGCATCACCCTGTGGGTGGGCTGCAACGCCAGCCCACGCGTCGGCGCGATGTACCGCGAGCTGGCCTCCCGCATCTCGAACGAGGCGCTCGACGCCATCGACGACTGACCTCCTCGCGACTCGCCAGAATCCGGTCCATCCGAGGCGATTTGGACCGGATTCTGGCGAGTCGCGAGGAGGGGAGGGTGGGGTGGGGGCGGGGCGGGGGTCAGGCGAGGCGCATCGTGGCGCCGGCGCGCGCCGCGAACGCGCGGGCCGTGCCGGCGATCGTGCGCTGCATCACGCCGACCGCGGCGGTAGGCACCACGCCGGTCGGCCGCGCCAGGCTGATCGTGCGCGTCAGCGCCGGCGCCGCGAGACGCACCGAGCGCAGACCGGGCCGGTCGATCAGCACCATCGCCGGCACGATGGCCACACCGAGGCCGCGCTCCACGAACCGCAGCACGGCATCCATCTCCGCGCCCTCGAGCACCACCTCGGGCGTGAGCCCCGCCACGGCGAAGGCATCGTCGGTCGTACCGCGCAGGTCGTAGCTCGAGCTGAACACGATCTGCGGCAACGCGGCCACCTCGGCGAGCCCGATCGTGCCTCGTCGGCGCGTGGCCAGTGGCGGCGCAGCGGCCGACGAGATCACCACCAGCTCCTCCACCAGCAGGGGTGCCACGGTGAACGGCTCCGCGGATGAGGGCGCGGAGGTCGTGATCAACGCCAGGTCGAGCTCCCCTCCCGCCAGCTCGTCGAGCAGTCGCCGCGACCCGTGCTCGGAGAGGTGCAGCTCGATGCCCGGATGGTCGGCATGGAACGCACTGAACACCTCGGCCACCAGGCTGATGCAGAGCGTCGGCGTCGCGCCGAGCCGCACCACTCCGCGCTGCAGCCCGGCGAGTTCGGCGAGTTCGCGGCGCACCGAGTCGGCGTCGGCAAGCATCCGTCTCGCCAGGGGCAGCAGCGACTCCCCCGCCACCGTCAGCGTGCTTCCGCCACGAGCCCGCACGAAGAGCTCGGCGCCCAGATCGAGCTCCAGGGCCGCGATCTGCCGGCTCAGCGAGGGCTGCGCGAGATGCAGGTTCTCGGCCGCCCGGGTGAAGTTGCCCACCCGCGCCACCTCGGTGAA
This sequence comes from Herbiconiux sp., assembly GCF_004297105.1. Classification (GTDB taxonomy): domain Bacteria; phylum Actinomycetota; class Actinomycetes; order Actinomycetales; family Microbacteriaceae; genus Herbiconiux. The sequence goes on along the minus strand of NZ_SCVE01000012.1, from coordinate 1,012,042 downwards.
CGCGCGCAGCTGTTCGAGGTTCATTGTCATAGCGTAACCGCATCGCCATGACGCCTTATATGCATTGGAGTAATCCCGATCGACTGCTTAGCGTGGAGCGCATGAGCCCTTCAGAACGCCAGATCTCCACCACCGTGCTCGTCATCGGCACAGGCGGTTCCGGCCTCCGCGCCGCCATCGAACTCTCCGAGCAGGGCGTCGACGTGCTCGCCGTCGGCAAGCGCCCCAAGTCGGATGCGCACACCTCCCTCGCGGCCGGCGGCATCAATGCGGCCCTCGCCACCATGGACCCCGACGACAGCTGGCAGCAGCACGCCGCCGACACCCTGAAGGAGTCGTACCTGCTGGCGAATCCGCACACGGTCGAGATCGTGACCTCCGGAGCCGCGCAGGGCATCGACGACCTCGAACGCTACGGCATGCCGTTCGCCCGCGAGGACGACGGCCGCATCTCTCAGCGCTTCTTCGGCGCCCACACCTACCGCCGCACGGCGTTCGCGGGCGACTACACGGGTCTCGAGATCCAGCGCACCCTCATCAACCGGGCCGCGCAGCTCGACATCCCGGTGCTCGACACCGTGTACATCACGCGCATCCTGGTGAACGACGACGGCGCGGTGTTCGGGGCCTACGGCTTCGACCTCGAGAACGGCACCAAGTACCTCATCCACGCGGACGCGGTCATCCTCGCCGCCGGGGGCCACAACCGCATCTGGCGTCGCACCTCGAGCCGTCGCGACGAGAACACGGGCGACTCGTTCCGCCTCGCCGTCGAGGCGGGCGGGCGGCTGCGCGACCCCGAGCTCGTGCAGTTCCATCCGTCGGGCATCATCGAGCCCGAGAACGCGGCGGGCACCCTCATCTCGGAAGCGGCACGCGGAGAGGGCGGCATCCTGCGCAACGGCCTCGGCGAGCGCTTCATGCACAAGTACGATCCCGAACGCCTCGAGCTCTCCACCCGTGACCGCGTGGCCCTCGCCTGCTACACGGAGATCAAGGAAGGGCGCGGCACCCCGAACGGCGGAGTGTGGCTCGACGTCTCCCATCTTCCGCGCGAGACCATCATGACGAAGCTGCCGAGGGTGTACCAGACGATGCTCGAGCTGCAGATGCTCGACGTCACGAAGGAGCCGATCGAGATCGCACCCACGGCGCACTACTCGATGGGCGGCGTGTGGGTGCGGCCGGAGGACCACGGCACGGATGTCCCCGGCCTCTACGCCATCGGCGAGGCCTCCTCGGGGCTGCACGGAGCGAACCGCCTCGGCGGCAATTCGCTGATCGAGTTGCTCGTCTTCGGGCGGATCCTGGGCCAGGCGGCCGCGGCGTACTCGTCCGCGCTGCCGGCTCAGCAGCGCTCGGCGGCGGCGGTCGCGGTGGCGCGCGACGAGATCGACGCACTGCTCGCCGCCGACGGCCCCGAGAACGTGCGCGCGCTGCAGCGCGCCATCCGCAACACCATGACCGAGCACGCGGGCGTGGTGCGCGACGAGGCCGGGCTGCGCGCCGGACTGGCCGAGCTCGACGCGATCGAGGCCCGCATCCCGTCGGTGGGCGTGCACCCCGACATCGCGGGCTACCAGGATCTCGCTCACGCCTTCGACCTCAAGTCGGCCGCCCTCGCGGCGCGCGCCACCCTCGAGGCGGCGCTCGAGCGTCGCGAGACCCGCGGATGCCACAACCGCTCCGATTACCCGGCGCTCGACCCGGCGCTGCAGGTGAACCTCGTGTGGTCACCGTCGGCGGGCGTGGTGCGCGAGTCGATCCCGGACATCCCGTCGGAGATCGCGGCGCTCATGCGCGAGGAGGTCGCGGTGGCGGGCAAACTGCTGGAGTAGCGGGCACCGCATCGCGCGCCGCCCGGGATCGACGGGGTTCCCCGCGATGAGATGCGCGGGGGCCGGCGAGACGGATAATCTCGGGGCGCCGGGGTCGGGGTGATCCGCGGTGGGCGGTCATCAGGGGGTTTCACCGTGCGTTCACGGATCATCGCAGCGAGCACAGTCATCGTGATCTCGGGGGTGATGCTGCTCGGGGGCGTGAGCGCCGCGAGCGCGACGCCTGCCGTCCCACTCGCCACGGCGCCGGAGCCCGCGCCGGCGCCGGAGCCGGTGCCGACGGAACAGGTACCGACGGAACAGGTGCTGGCGCCACTGCTCGAGGAGCTCGTCGCGTCGGGCGCCGATCCCACCTCACCGGAGACCGCCGCCGAGCTGTCGGTCGCACCCGAGGGCCCGGGCAGTCTGCAGACGGATGCGCAGGATCGGGTCGTGGTCACCGCCACCTTCCAGGGCGGTGTCGATGATGCCCGGCTCGCGGCCGTCGCCGCACTCGGCGAGGTGCGGGCCGTCTCACCGTTCCTTCCGAAGGTGACGGTCGCCGTGGCCTCCGAAGCGCTCCCCGCCCTCGCCGCCGTCGACGGCGTGGTCGGCGTCGCCGCGGATCTCGCCGCATCGACGGGCTCGACGAGCCTCGCGACCACGGCGTCTGCGACATCCGCTGCCACCGCTGCCGTCGCATCCGCTGCACCTGCCGCGGCAGGCTGCCGGAGCGTGCCGGTCGACGTCGACGCCGGCCTCAACTCGGCAGCGGCGCGCGAACGCTTCGGCGTCGACGGCACCGGAGTGACCGTCGGCATCATGTCGGACTCGTTCGACACCAACGCCGACGCCCTCACCACCTGGGCCACCGATGTCTCCCTCGGCGTGCTCCCCGGGCCGGGCAACCCCTGCGGCCACACGCAGCCCGTCGAGATCGTGGGCGCCGCGCAGCCCGTCGGCACCGACGAGGGCCGCGGCATGGCGCAGATGGTGCACGGCGTCGCACCGGGCGCCCGACTGATGTTCGCCACCGGTACCGCCAGCACGAGCACCTTCTCGGCATCCGTGAAGGCACTCGTCGACGCCGGTGCCGACGTGATCGTCGACGACATCAACCTCTGGTACGCCGAGCCCATGTTCCAGGACGGCGAGATCAGCCTGGCCATCGACTACGCGGTCGCGCACGGCGTGCTCTACGTCTCGGCGGCCGACAACTTCAACGAGTTCGGCCTCAACCAACCCGAATACGCCACCGCGATCGGCGGATGGGCGAGCAGCGTGTACTCCCCCACCGACTGCCCGGCCGGTATCGCCGCGGCCGTGGGCAGCTCGCAGATCGACTGCCACAACTTCGGCACCACGGTCGATCCGGACCCCACCAACAACATGATCGCGATGAACACCGAGGGGAGCCATCCGTCGTTCGCCTCGGTCTTGAACTGGGCGGAGCCGGTGAACGGCGTGCACGGCAACCTGATCGTCGCGCTGATCGACCACGAGACGCAGGACGTGCTGTTCACCGGCAGCCGCGCCGACACGAGTCTGCCGATCTCGAGCTATTCGGGCATACTCCCGAGCACGACGACAGGGTCTGAACCGCCGACGAGCCTCGGCGTGTACGAGGTGGTGGTGGTGCGGCAGCTCGACGGGTACGACCCGGTGCTCCCCGCCTTCAAGTACATCTTCCCGAACGACCAGGCCGGCACCGTTCGCGACATCCAGTACTACCAGAACACCGACACGGTGACCGTGGGCCCGACGATCTTCGGCCACACCGCCGACGCCGACGTGCTCTCGGTCGGCGCCTCCGACTGGCGCGACCTGGTCTACAACGAGGCATTCTCGTCCGTCGGCCCGGTCTCCCACCTGTTCGAGCCGGTGCGAGCGGATGGCGCGCCCTCCGCCCGTCTCGCAGCGCCGCTCACCCGCAGCAAGCCGGACATCACCTCGCTCGACGGCGCCCAGACCTCGTTCTTCGAGCCGCCCGTGGCCCCCGACGGCAACTACTACTTCTACGGCACCTCGGCCGCCTCACCCAACGCGGCCGCCGTCGCGGCTCTCGCGATCCAGTACTCGCCGCAGTCGAGTGCCGCCGAGGTGAAGCGGGCGATGACGTCGACGGCCGGGCCGATGGAGAATCCCTATCCCAACCTGAGCGACGAGAACGTCTACGGCGCCGGGCTCCTGAACGCCGAGGCGACGCTCGCGGCGCTGCCCGCGGCTCCGGCGCCCGCGTTCACGGGTGATGGCAGCACCACGCTCGCCGCCACGGGCGTTCCGCTCAGTGATGCGCTCTCCGGGCTTCTGCTCGCCGGGTTCTCGCTGGGGGCGGGGGCGGTCGCCCTCGTGGTTCGGCGGCGGCGCTCTGCCCGATGATGACGATTTGTCGATATCGGGCGAGTCATGTGAGAGTATTCCTCAATTGAGTCGGGGACGGTCCCCGAACCATGAGGAGATCACCGTGTCGAATTCCACTCTCGCCACCGCCCCCGCCGGCACCGACTACCCGGGCAAGATGCTCGGCATCGTGGGCCTCGTGCTCGCGGTGCTCTTCAGCGTCGTCGGGCTGATCGTCAGCGCCGTCGCGCTGTCGCAGTCGAAGAAGGCCGGCTACAAGAACGTGCCCGCACTGGCCGGCATCATCGTCGGGGCGATCTCGCTCGTTCTGGGCGTCGTGTTCGCCATCATCGGCATCATCGCGGCCGCGGCGGGCGCAGCGATGTCGTACTGAGCCGGAGAGCGGATGCGCGCACGCCGCACGCCGAGTTCGGGAATTTAGTTGTGCCTACAAGTGTTTTAATGGGCACTATGACGAACGCTGCCGACCTTCTCGCCCCCGACACCGCGATGGGCGCCGTGACCCTTCGGGTCGGCGACCTCGACCGCATGATCGCCTACTACCGCGATGCCGTGGCCCTCGACCTCATCTCGCACGTGGGCGACATCGCGGTGCTCGGCCGCGGCGGCGTGCCGGCGCTCATCCTGCAGCACGCCCCCGAACTGAAGAACCCCGAACCGCGCTCCGCCGGGTTGTTCCACACGGCGATCCTGTTCGACACCGAAGCCGCGCTGGCCGCATCCGTCTATTCCGTGGCGACCAGGTTCCCGCAGTCGTTCACCGGGTCGAGCGACCACCTCGTGTCGAAGGCCTTCTACTTCACCGACCCCGAAGGCAACGGCGTCGAGCTCTACTGGGATCGCGACCGTACCGAGTGGAGCTGGGCTCACGGCCAGATCGAGATGTCGACACTCTTCCTCGACCCCAACGTGTTCCTCCAGGAGCACCTCAGCCAGGAGTCCGTCGACGATCCGCGCGCTCCGGCGCTCGGTGGCGCCGCCATCGGTCACGTGCACCTCTCGGTGGGCGACGTTCCGCAGGCCCGCGACTTCTACGTCGACAAGCTCGGCTTCGAGGTCACCACGACATTCGGGCCCAGCGCCCTCTTCGTGTCGGCCGGCGGGTACCACCATCACATGGCCATGAACGTGTGGAACTCGCAGGGCGCCGGCCGGCGGCAGCAAACCCTCGGCCTCGGCCAGGTGGAGATCGTGCTCCCGCACGCCGACGACATCGCCGCGGTCGACGACCGCCTGCGGCACCACGGCTTGCAGACCGCGAACGACGGCCGCACCGTGACGGTCGCCGACCCCTGGGACAACACGCTTCTCTTGCGGCCCGCGAGCGCCTGACCGCCGACGCCCAGACCCTGTCGTCCTCAGACCGGCGGGCGCGCGCCGGGACGTCAGCCGGACTGGCGTGAGCCGGAGAACCTCTGGGCGGATGCGGTCTGCTGGGCGAGCCGCCTCAGCGCCAGAAGCAGCGGTTCCACCAGCACCGTGCCGAGGATGACAAACCGCGCCGCCGCTTCGGCCGAATCGGTGGGGATCTCAGCGATCTCGTCAGCCGCGACGACCATCATCGCCGACGCGTAGCGTTCCAGCGTCTCGTCGGAGAGCTCGAAGCCACCGGCTTCCAGTCCATCGAGCGCCTCCTGCAGCGCGCCGAGGGTCGACGGCGCGCAGTGCGCCGAGTTCCAGCCGAGCCCCTCGACCACCTGGCGCGCCCTGTCCGTGGGCAGCTCGGCGGGATACCGGGGCGTGACGGCGTCGTGAGCGATGCCGAGCAGATCCAATTCCGAGGGCGGATCGGCGATGGCCGCGAGGATGCGCCGGGTGCTCGCGATGCTCTGGCCGGCCGGCCCGACGAGTGCCCGGATGAGCCGCAGCCGTTCCACGTGGGTCTCGTCGTAGTGCGCCTGCGTCGGCGAGGTGAGCCGCCCCTCGTGCAGCAGCCCCTCCCGCAGGTAGTACTTCACCGTGGCCGTCGGCAGGCCTGCCTCCTGGGCGAGTTGTGACATCCGCATCGATCACTCCTTGACATGGATAGTCTAACTATCCAGTATTGGATACCAGGACTATCCATTCTGGAATCCGGCGAGAGGACACCCCATGGCACGAATCACCCCCGGCCGCATGACCCACGACCATTCCGGCGAGCTCGTCGTCTTCCTCATCGGCATGCGCATCAACCGGCCGTGGCGGATCGACCTCTGGTGGCCCGCGTTCATGGCCATGCCGAAGATGCTGCGCGAACTCATGACCGACCCGGACTCGGGACTCATGGGCTTCCGCATGACGATGGGCAGCGGCGGCCCGCTGCTCGTGCAGTACTGGAACTCGCTCGACAAGCTCTACGCCTACGCCTCCGACAGCACGGCCGAGCACCGTCCCGCCTGGGCCGCCTTCAACAAGCGGGCCCGCAAGGTGCCGGGCGCCGTGGGCATCTGGCACGAGACCTTCGTGACCGAACGCGCCGAGAGCATGTACGTGGCGATGCCGCCGACAGGCCTGGCCGCCGCGACGTCTTCGGTGGAGGTCATCCGCTCGCGCGATCGCGCCGCGGCCCGGGCCGAAGCCGGGGCGACGCCCTCGGCCTCGGCCGCCGCGTGACCCCTCGCGGCGATAGGAGGCGGGGTCAAGGCCGGGGGTGGGCAGCCAGCAGGGCGCGCGCAGCGGCGGCGCCCTCCGGGGTGAAGGTGTAGAGACGGCGACGGCGCAGCTGCGTGTCGGTGTGCTCCTCCCACTCGGAGGTGATCCAGCCCTGGCGTTCGAGTCGCTCGAGAATGGGGTACACGGTTCCCGACGGACGGCCCGAACGCTTCATGATGTCGAGGCCGAAGGCCGGGCCTGCGCTCTCCAGCAGCAGGGCGAGCACATCGACGGTGGGCGGCGTCACGCGCTGCAGCGGTTCCATGGCTCCACGCTAGCGAACAGGCGGCGCGTGCCGGTCGGCCGTTCTAGGAATTGCAGAAATGCGTGAAACCTACCCTGTAAAGGGCCGCGGTCTCACGCATTTCCGTAATTTCTAGAGCGCCAGGCGCGATCAGGCCGGGATGCCGGCCTCCTCGGCCGAGACGTCGGCACCCGGCGCCGACGGCGCGAGGGCCGCGGCGACCCGAGCCGACAGCGTCTCGTCGACCTGCGCCCAGTAGTGCAGCACCCGCTCGCGCAGCTCGGGGATCGTCACCTTCGAGACGTGTCCCGCGATGTTCGCCACCAGCCGGTCACGCGCCGCGTCGTCGAGCACCTCGCGCACGAGCGTTCCCGCCTGGCCGAAGTCGTCGTCCTCCGGATGCAGCGTCGCAGCGACGCGCAGCAGCTCGCCATCCGACTCCCAGCCGGAGTCGTCGCCGGCACGCTCCGGCGACGCGTGCGGGCCGCCGAACGAGTTCGGTGCGTACACGGGCTGCGACGCATCCTTGAAGCCGAAGCGCATCGCTCCGTCTTTCGAATAGCTGTTGGACGAGATCGGTGCGTTCACCGGCAGCTGCGCGTGGTTGGTTCCCACGCGGTAGCGGTGCGCATCCGCGTAGCTGAAGATGCGGGCGAGCAGCATCTTGTCGGGCGACGCCGCGATGCCGGGCACGAAATTCGAGGGAGCGAACGTGGCCTGCTCGATCTCGGCGAAGTAGTTCGCCGGGTTGCGGTCGAGCGTCATGGTGCCCACCTCGATCAGCGGGTAGTCGCTGTGCGGCCACACCTTCGTGAGGTCGAAGGGGTTGAAGCGGTACGTCGCGGCATCGGCGTAGGGCATGACCTGCACCGACAGGGTCCACGACGGGAAGTCGCCGCGGTCGATCGCCTCGGAGAGGTCGCGGATGTGGAAGTCGGCATCCTCGCCCGCGATCTGGTCGGCGGCGGCCTGAGACAGGATCTCGATGCCCTGGTTGGTCTTGAAGTGGTACTTCACCCAGAACTTCTCACCCGCGGCATTGATCCACTGGTAGGTGTGCGAGCCGAAGCCGTCCATGTGCCGCCACGACGCGGGCAGCCCCCGGTCGCCCATCAGCCAGGTGACCTGGTGAGCGCTCTCGGGCGAGAGCGTCCAGAAGTCCCACTGCATGTTGTGATCGCGCAGGTGGGTGCCCGGCAGGCGCTTCTGCGAGTGGATGAAGTCGGGGAACTTGATGCCGTCGCGGATGAAGAACACGGGGGTGTTGTTGCCCACCAGGTCGTAGTTGCCCTCATCCGTGTAGAACTTCAACGCGAAGCCGCGCGGGTCGCGCCAGGTGTCGGGCGAGCCCTGCTCGCCGGCGACGGTGGAGAAGCGGGCGAGCATCTGAACGGATGCGCCCGGCTGGAACAGCGAGGCCCTCGTGTACGCGCTCACGTCACCCGTGGTCTGGAACGTGCCGAACGCGCCGCCGCCCTTCGCGTGCACCACACGCTCCGGAACCCGCTCGCGGTTGAACTGGGCGAGCTTCTCGACGAGGTAGTGGTCGTGCAGCACGACCGGGCCGTCGGCACCGACGCTCTGCGAGTGGTCGTCGCTCGCGACGGGAGCGCCGGAATTGGTGGTGGTGAAGGGCGTGGAGGAGGTGTCGGTCATGTCGTCGTCAGTTCCGTTCCGTGTCGTGTTCCTGGTGTTCGTTCGTGCTGTCGTAGTCCATCGGATCGAGCTGGCAATCCGGGCAGAGTCCCCAGAAAGTCACCTCCGCGGTCGTGATCGCGAAGCCGCCGGTCGACGACGGCGCGAGACAGGGGGCCGCCCCGTGCACGCAGTCGACGTCGGCCACGGCCCCGCACCTCGTGCAGACCACGTGATGGTGGTTGTCACCGATGCGCCGCTCGTACCGCGCGGGCGAGCCCGCCGGTTCGATGCGCCGGATGAGCCCGGCCTCGGTGAGTGCGCCCAGCACCACGTAGGTGGCCTGGAGCGAGAACCCGTCGAACTCCCGCTGCACCAGCCGGTGCACGGTGTCGGCGTCCGAATGCGGTGCCTCGCCCAGCGCGCGGAGCACGGCCAGCCGCTGACCCGTGACCCGCAGGCCGGCATCTCTGATGCGCGTCTCGAGGTCGATGGACATGACCCCACGCTAGTCCGTAATTATGAATCATTCATAATAAGTGCGCCGCCCGCGCGTGTCGGGTGCACACTGGTGGGCATGAGCCAGACACCGGATGCGCCGGCTCCCGCCGCCGCGCTCGCCGAGATCGCCTTCCGCCTCGAGCGCGAGCTCGCCCCCTCGTTCAAGGTGAAGGCGTTCCGCCGCGCCTCCGCCGTGATCGACGGCATCGCGGCCGACGAGCTGGAGGCCCGCATCCGCGACGGCCGTCTGCGCCGCACCAAGGGCATCGGCGACTCGACCTTCCTCGTCGTGCAGCAGGCGGCGGATGGCGCCGTGCCCGACTACCTCCAGAAGCTCCGCGACCGCGCCGACCCCGGCAGCGGCCCCGGGGACCCGGTCGACGGCCTGGCCGCGCAGCTCCGCGGCGACCTGCACACCCACACCGAGGCCTCCGACGGCACCGTTCCGCTCGAGCTCATGGCGCGCACCGCCCAGCTGCTCGGCCGCGAGTACGTCGCCATCACCGACCACTCGCCGCATCTCACCATCGCGAACGGCCTCTCGCCCGAGCGGCTGCGCGAGCAGATCGACACGGTTGCCGCGCTGAACGAGGCGCAGCCCGGCATCCGGATCCTCACGGGCATCGAGGTCGACATCCTGGAGTCGGGTGACCTCGATCAGGAGCCCGGGCTGCTCGACCGCCTCGACATCGTGGTGGCGAGCGTGCACTCGCAGCTGCGCGCCGACGAGAAGACGATGACCCGGCGCATGCTCGCGGGCATCGAGCATCCGCGCACCACCGTGCTCGGCCATTGCACCGGGCGGCTCGTGAAGGGGTCGCGCGGCACCCGCCCGCCCTCCGACTTCGACGCCGAGAGGGTGTTCGCCGCGTGCGCCGCGAACGACGTGGCGGTGGAGATCAACTCGCGGCCCGAGCGCCAGGATCCGCCCGACGCCCTCATCGCGGTGGCTCTGGCCGCCGGATGCCTCTTCAGCATCGACAGCGACGCCCACGCACCGGGCCACCTGGGTTTCCTCGGCCTGGGGGCCGCCCGAGCCGAGGCGGCCGGCATCCCGCCCGAGCGCATCATCACCACGTGGCCCCTCGACCAGCTCCTGGCCTGGGCCCGCCCCTAACCGCGAGGCACCCCTCGTCCTCCTCGCGAGTCGCCAAAATCCGGCCTATCTCGAGCGAGATGGACCGGATTTTGGCGAGTCGCGAGGAGGATCAGGCCTGGGAGCGGCGGCGGTTCCTCACGAGGATGCCGGCGGCGCCGCCCACGAGGAGCAGCAGGCCCAGCGCGATCAGCGGGGCGACATCCGCACCCGTGTTCGAGAGGCTGCCCGAGTTGGACCCGGTCGAGCCGGAGCCCGTGCCGGTGCCCGTGCCCGTGCCATAGCCCGGGTCGCCCGCAGCCGCCACGACCGTGATCGTGGTCCAGCCCAGCACGTTGCCGTCGGCATCCAGCACCGCGATCTTGTGCAGGCCGGGGGCCAGATCGGCCGGGATCGTGGCCGTCACCGTTCCGGCGGCCGAGACCTGCTGCCAGTCGGCGATCAGTCGCGGCTCCGAGTAGATCCACACCGAGACCCACTCGCCCGCGTGCTCGGTGCCCACGTAGATCGTGATGGTCGCACCCGGCGTCACCGTGTCGACTCCGATCGAGATGGCACCGAACAGGTCGGTGGGCAGCTGATCCTCCGGCACACCCACCGGCGGGGTGGTCGGCTTGGTCGGCTCTTCGGGCGTGGTGCCCGCGTTCACCGTCACCGGCACCCGCACCACGGTTCCGCTGGGCGAGGCCGTCAGCACGATCTCGCTCGAGGCCGCCGCATCCACCGGCACGGTGAGCGACACGGATGCCGCACCGCCCGTGACGGCGATCGGGTCGAACGTCGCCGCCGATCCGGTCCAGGATGCGCTGAGCGACGTGTTCTGCGGGCTGCCGAGCGACGTCAGGTCGAGACCCGAGACATCGAACGTCACCGTCGAACCGAGCTCCACCGCCGCCGAGGGGGCGCCCGAGACGGATGCTGCCTGCCGGCCGTAGTCGGGCGAGAGACCCTGGTTGGCCTGGAGGTAGGCGATCCACGCATCCCGGTCGATCAGACCGGAGTCGCGGGTATCGGTGCCGTTCACGAACTCCCGGAAGTTGTCGCCTCCCTGGAGCAGGAAGTTGAACGAACCGATGCGGTACGAGGCGCTCGCCACGATCGGTGCTCCGTCGATCCAGATGCCCGTGATGCGGTCACCCGCGGGGCGCGAGGCATCGAAGGTGTACTCGACGTTGTCCGACAGGCCGAGCTTCAGGAACGGACGCGACGGGATGGTGCCGTCGGGGTTCGTCTGCCACTGCTGCTCGAGAACGGTCTTGAACTGGGCGCCCGTGAGCGACGTGGTCCAGAGGTTGTTCACGAACGGCAGCACCGCGTTGGCCTCGGCGAACGTGACCACTCCGTCGGTGTTGGCGGCGTTCGATGTCGTGTCGCCCGCGTAGCGCAACTCGTCGCGCAGACCACCGGGGTTCACCACACCGATCTGGGCGCCGCCGCGATCGGGTGACGAGAGCGACGACACGAGCGAGTCGGCCACCAGGTTGCCGAGCGTCGACTCGGATGCCCGGTCGTCACGCGTCCCCCCGGTGTACCCGGTGGGCCCGTAGGTACCGCCGCTGAACGCCGTGGTGATGTCGCTCGTCACCGATCCGACCGGCTGGTTGCCGATCACGGCGGCGTAGGCGACGGCGTCATCCACGATCTGCTTGACCTCGGCCACGGCCGGGTAGGCCGCCACCAGGTCGGCGTCCGCCGTGGTGACCCGCTTCACGTTCTGCGCCGTGTAGCTCTCGACCGCACCCGTGAGCGGATCGATGGTGAGGACGACGTTGCCGATGTTCTCGCCGTAGTTTCCCGTCTGCAGCACCGGACGGGTCGTGCCCGCCTCACCGGGGACGGGACCGTCCCAGGCGTACTGCTTGTGGGTGTGGCCGGTGAAGATCACGTCGACCGCGGCCGAGGTGTCGTTCACGATCGAGGCGAAAGCGCCACCGGCCGCGAGCTCCTGCTCGAGGGTCGCCCCCTCCACGAGGCCCGCACCGGCGCCTTCGTGGTAGCTGGCGATGATGACATCGGCCTCACCGTTCGACGGGTCGCCGTCGGTCAGCTGGGCCGCCACGCGGTTCACCGCCTCGACGGGGTCGCCGAAGTCGAGACCGGAGATGCCGCCGGGCGAGACCAGTGTCGGCGTCTCCTCGGTGATCGCACCGATGATGCCGACGGTCAAGCCGCCGACCTCCTCGAGTGCGTACTCCTGCAGGGCCGGGGTGGTGGTGCCCTTCGTGTAGACGTTCGCGCCCAGGTAGTCGAACGCGGCGTTCGGGGCATCCGCCGACCCGATGATGCGGTCGGTCAGGTCGCTGTAGCCCTGGTCGAACTCGTGGTTGCCCACCGCGCTCGTCTTCAGGTCGAGAGCGTTCAGCACATCGATCGTGGGCTGGTCCTGCTGAACCGACGAGGCGAAGAGCGAGGCCCCCACGTTGTCACCCGACGAGATGAACAACGAGTTCTCGTGCTGGGTCTTCAGCTGCTCGATCGTGCCCGCGAACTTGACCGTGTTGGCATCGATACGACCGTGGAAGTCGTTGATGTCGATCAGGCTCAGCTCGACCGGGGCCGGAGCCGTGATCGAGACCGGGATGCGCACCACGGTGCCCGAAGGCGACGCGGTGAGCACGAGCTCGCTGTCAGCCGGAGCGTCGATCGGTACCGTCAGCGAGACCGCCGCAGACCCGTTGGTCACCGTGATCGGGTCGAACGTCGCCGCCGACCCGGTCCAGGATGCGCTGAGCGACGTGTTCTGCGGGCTGCCCTGCGACGTCAGGTCGAGACCCGACACCGTGGCGGTCAGCGTCGAACCCAGCTCGACGGGTGCGCTCGGGGCGCCGGAGACCTGCACCGCACCGCGCGAGAACGACGGCGTGAGCGGCGAGTTCTGCTGGATGTAGGAGATCCACGCGTCGCGGTCGATCAGACCCGAGTCGCGGGCGTTCGATCCGTTCGCCATCTCGCGGAAGTTGTCGCCGCCGGTGGTGAGGAAGCTGAACGTTCCGATGCGGTACGAGGCCGCCGGGTCGATCGGCTGGCCGTCGATCCAGATCCCGGTGACGTGCGAGCCCTGTGCCGCCGCCGCGTCGTAGGTGTACTGCACGTTGTCGGAGAGGCCGAGCTTCAGGAACGGACGCGACGGAATGGATCCGTCGGCGTTCGTCTGCCACTGCTGCTCGAGCACCGTCTTGAACTGGGCGCCTGTGAGCGACGTGGTCCAGAGGTTGTTCACGAACGGCAGCACCGCATTCGCCTCGGCGTAGGTCACGGTGCCGTCGGGCGCGTAACGCAGTTCGTCACGCAGACCACCGGGGTTCACCACACCGATCTGAGCACCGCCGCGGTCCTCCGACGAGAGCGACGACACCAGCGAGTCGGCCACGAGGTTGCCCAGCGTCGATTCGGATGCCCGGTCGTCACGTGCCCCGCCGGTGTAGCCGGTGGGTCCGTACGTGCCACCCGTGAATGCGGTGGTGATGTCGGAGCTGACGGAACCGACCGGCTGGTTGCCGATCACGGCCGCGTAGGCGATTGCCGCATCCGTGATCTGCTTGACCTCGGCCACGGCCGGGTAGGCCGCAACCAGGTCGGCATCCGCGGTGGTGACCCGCTTGACGTTCGCGGCGGTGTAGCTCTCGACCTCACCGGTCCGCGCGTCGAGCGTGAGCACGACGTTGCCGATGTTCTCGCCGTAGTTGCCCGTCTGCAGCACGGGGCGCGTCTTGCCCGCCTCACCGGGAACCGGGGCGTCCCAGGCGTACTGCTTGTGGGTGTGGCCGGTGAAGATCGCCGCCACCTTGGGGTCGGTGTCGTTCACGATCGACGCGAAGGCCCCGCCGGCCGCGAGCTCCTGCTCGAGGGTCGCGCCCTCGACGAGACCAGCACCGGCGCCTTCGTGGTAGAGCGCGATGATGACGTCGGCTTCGCCGTTCGTCTCATCGCCGTCGGTGAGCTGCGCGGTCACGCGGTTCACCGCCTCCACCGGGTCACCGAAGTCGAGCTCGGTGATCCCGCCAGGCGAGACCAGCGACTTCGTCTCCTCGGTGATGGCTCCGACGAAGGCCACGGTGAGACCGTCGACCTGCTGCAGCGAGTACTCGTCGAGCGCCGGGGTGGTGGTGCCCTTGAGGTACACGTTCGCGCCGAGGTAGTCGAACGCGGCGTTGGGGTCATCCGCCGACCCGATGATGCGGTCGGTCAGGTCGCTGTAGCCCTTGTCGAACTCGTGGTTGCCCACGGCGCTCGCCTTCAGGTCGAGTGCGTTCAGCACGTCGATCGTGGGCTGGTCGTCCTGAACGGAGGAGGCGAAGAGCGAGGCGCTCACGTTGTCGCCCGAGGAGATGAACAGCGAGTTCTCGTGCTGGGTCTTCAGCTGCTCGATCGTGCCCGCGAACTTCACCGTGTTGGCATCGATTCGACCATGGAAGTCGTTGATGTCGATCAGGCTGAGGTCGACCGTCGAGGGCTCGGCTGCGGCGAAGTCGTAGCCGACCACCACGGGATCGTGGTCGCTGGAGCGCGAGAAGCTCTCGTCGTAGAAGTTCGTCGCGTTGTAGTTGTAGCGGCTGTACTCCTTGGCGATGGTCTCACCCGAGTTGATGTTCCAGATGTCGGTACCGGTGACCTTCGCGTCGGCCGAGGGCGAGGCGAAGATGTGGTCGAGCGATCCGGAGGCACCGTCGAACGAGTAGCTGTACTTGCCGCTCTTCGAGCCCTGGTCGACGTAGCCGGCGTCGGTGATCGCCACGGCCGGGTCCTCCTGCGTGTAGGCGTTGAAGTCGCCGATGAGGAAGACGTCGGTGGTGTCGAGGTCGGCCTGCAGCTGGTCGGAGAAGGCCAGCAGTGCGTTCGCCTGAGCGACACGGGAGGCGTTGGAGGCACCCTGCCCGTCGTTCTGGTCGGCGTCGGCGCCCGAGCCCGAACCCTTCGACTTGAAGTGGTTCACGATGGCGATGAACTGGTCGGCATCGGTGCCGCCGACCTTCTGGAACTCCTGCGCCAGCGGCTGGCGGGCGTTGGCGAAGGCCGGGTCGACGAGAACGTGCGAGTCGCCCACGGGCTCCACGGCGGCCTTCTTGTAGATGAAGGCGGTGCGGATGACGTCCTGCTCGGCGAGCGAGGGCAACGTCGAGGCGTCGGGCGAGGGCACGAACGCCCACTCGTCCGAGCCGAGGGCCGCGTTCAGCGCGTCGGTGAGGGTGGAGAGGGCCGCGTCGCGGTCCTTACCGAACTTCGCCGAGTTCTCGATCTCCTCGAGCGAGACCACCTCGGCACCGAGGCCGTTGATCGCCGAGACGATCTTGGCCTGCTGGCGGGCGAGGCTCGTGGCGTTCGCGGCACCGCGGGCGTCGCATCCGGTGTTCACCGTGACGGGGGTGCCGGCGCGGTCGGTGTAGAAGGTGCAACCGGAGAGCTGGTCGCCGGTGGTGGTGAAGTAGTTGAGCACGTTGAAGCCGGCGATCTGGATGTCGCCTCCCACCGCTTCGGGAGCCTCATCCTTCACCGTGGCGAACGATGCCGGGGCGGTGCCGCCCGCGACGAGCTGCGTCGTGGGCTGGAACTTCCAGGCGTTGTTGCGGTAGTCGAAGATGACGGGCGAGGTGAACGTGGCCTCGGCTCCGACCGTGATGGCCGGGTTGTCGGTGAGGTACGGCAGCGCGATGTTCTTGTTCGCCGTCGAACCGAGGAAGTTGATCGATGCGCCGTCGTCGAGCGTCACTCCCCGAGCGGCGTTCTCGGCCACGGCGGCGGTGTACTCGGCAGTGCCGGGGCGGGCCACCTCGGTGGGCGTGAGGAGCGGGCCGTCGCCTGACGCGAGACCGAGCTCGGCGTACTGGTTGGTGCTGTAGGTGTTGCTCACCGTGAAGGAGCCCTGCGGAGCGACGAGCATGCTCTCGGAGGCCTCGCGTGCGGCCGGCTCCATCGGCAGGGTCAGCGTGAGCGGGGTGATGGGATCGGTGGCTTCGGTGAGCTTCTCGAGGCCGGCAGCCGAGGTGACGTTGAACTCGGTGAGGCCCTGGAACTCGGAGACGTAGCCGGTGAGCTTCAGCGAGTCGCCCACGGCGACGGATGCCACGGTCGAGGCGGAGTAGACGAAGATCGCGTCGGAGGCGGTGCGGCCTGTCGCGTCACCGCCGGTGCCCGGCGTCTGGATCACGTAGCCGTTGAAGCCGCCCGTGGGGTAGACCGCGGTGACGACACCGGTCGTGGTGACGGTGGGGGCGGTGCCGCTCGTCACCGAGAACGGCGAGACGTCGCCCGTTCCCTGGAGCTCGGCGATCGTGTGCACCGGCGGGGCGGTGGGATCGGTGGGATCGGTCGGGTCGGTGGGATCCGTCGGGTCGGTCGGATCGGTGGGGTCGGTCGGATCCGTCGGGTCGGTGGGATCCGTACCGGTGGCCGAGTTCTGCGGCGTGACGGCATCGCCCGACACGAAGTCGGCCGCGTTGTTGTCGGTGTCGGCGAAGTTCGTGCGCGACAGCGAGTTCGGCACGCCGTTGGCGCCGTTCACCGGCACGACCGCACCCTCGAAGGTGTTGGAGGCACCGAAGCCGACGAGGTCGACGATGTCGGCGGTGCCGGAGGGAACCGCACCGACGGGGATCGAGATCGCGGTCGGCTGCGAGGCGAGCACGAGGGTTCCGGTGGTGCCGGAGATGTTGAGCAGCGACCCGCCGTCGAGATCGGGGGTGGGCAGCGCCTCGCCGTTGGCGGCGTTGCCGTTGAAGGCCACCAGGAAGTAGCCGCCGGCCGCGATGGTTCCGCTGAGCGGAGCCACACCGGACGGGGCGGCGGTGCCCGAGGCCGAGCGGTACTGCAGCGACCAGCTGTCGAGCGAGACCGCGGAGGTGCCGGGGTTGTAGAGCTCGACGAACTTCTTGTTGAACGGGGCCGAGGCCGAACCGCCCTTGGAGTACACCTCGTTGATCACCACGCCGTCGCCGACGACGTTCGCGGATGCGGATGTTGCGACCCCGACGAGGGGCGCAGCGAAGAGCGCGCCTCCCAGGATCGTCGCGAGAACCGCTTTGACGGACCTCGTGGCTGACTTCGACATGAATCTCCTCGACCTGACGCTCACACAGATTCCGCCAGGTTAGGGGCCCCGAGTAACAAAAGAAAGACTGAACATTTCGCGCAGGTAAATTAAGTGAAACTGAACCTTTGTCACCCCCTCGGGGGGCATAAGGCTAACGAAGGCACTCTCCGGAGCGCAAGAGCCCGGGCGGGAATTTCTGAACTATTCACCCTCGAACGGGGGCCGGAGACCATCCGCCTACACGTCCCGGGGAGAGGAGTCCAGCCCCCTCGGGTTGCTTCGCTCCCGCACCCCGGATCGGTAGTGTGTGGGTACTCGCACTGGCGCGGGTGATCGGGTCGGCACCGCATCATCGAAGGCCGGGTCCGCATGACCGCAGTCCATCGAAGGCACGGGGGTCGCACATGGCAGAGGCGAGGCGCTGGGGAAGCGCCGAACGAGGTGCGACCGGTGTCGCGCTCTCACCCGGAGGCGGCGATGCGAACCCGCAGCCGATCGTCATCGGCCACGATCGCGATGTCGACGAGGTCGCCGACCGTCTGGCCGCACGCGGGAGCGTCGTGGTCGTCGGGCCGCTCGGATCCGGCAAGAGCTACTTCAATCGAGCCGTCGTCGACGCACTGCGGCTCCGCGGCATCCGCCCCGTCGTCGTGCACGCGGCAGCACCCCTCCAGTCGATCCGGTTCGGTGCACTCAAGGCTGCCGGCGATGCCCGAATAGAACGACTCTGGACGGGCTCGGACTCCGCGGCCGCCGCCGCGGCCGCCGCCGGGGCCGGCCCGATCGTCGTGGTCGTCGACGATGCCCACGCTCTCGACCCCGAGTCGATCGAGACGCTGAGTCGCGCGGTCTACACGCACCAGGCCACCGTGCTGCTCTCCGTCCCGTCGGAGATGCCCGGGCCCGCGCGGCCGGCCACTCCGGCCGCCATCACCGAGTTGTGGCTGGAGGGCGGCGCACAGCGATACGACCTCCATCCGCTCGACCCGGATGAGGCGGAGGAGTTGATCAGCGCCTACGGCGGCGGGGCACTCGACATCGTCACGCGCACGGCGCTCATCTTCCGCGCCTCGGGTTCCCGGATGCTCCTCCGGGAGCTCACGATCGACGCACGGGAGGAGGTCGCCGCCCGGCGCGACCCGCTCGACCCGCATCGCGAGGAGACGCCGGGTTCGCGGCTCTCCGACGCGGTATCGACCATGCTCTCCGACTTCTCCGCCAATCAACTCCGCGCGCTGGCCATCATCGGCCGGCTGAGGGGCATCGTGTTCGCGTCAGCCGCGCGCACCGTGGATCCGGCAGTGCTCGCGTCCCTCATCACGCGCAAGGTCGTGCGCACCGACGACGCTCCCGCACCCGCCCTCTTCGCGAACCCGCTTCTCGCGCGGGCGGCCGAGCGTCAGCTCGAAGCCGGCGAGCTCGATGCGGCCCTCGACCAGATCGCCGTCCGCGCGCTGGCGACACCCGATGTCGACTCCGGTCACACGATCGATCAGCTCGTCGCCACGTTCTGGCTCTCCCAGCGCCCGTCTGTGCCACCACCGGGCGACGTCGATGCCCACGTGCGCTGCCGCATCCTCTCCAGCGCTGCCCGCAGTGCGAACGCGCTCGGGCGCGCCGACCTGGCTCTCGCCTACGTCGATCTCGCTCTCCCCACCGACACGAGCCCCGCCCTTCAGATCGAGGCGTCGAAGGCGCACGCGCGGATGAGGCGCTTCCGGGAAGCCCGCGCCAGCATCGACATCGAGCCCGCGACGCTGAGCCCGAACGACCTCCGCCGGCTGGTGCAGTGGGCGGCCGCGCTCGGCAGCTGGACCGACGGCGCTCAGGCGGTCGAGGATCTGGCTTCCTGGCTCGCCCGCTACGACATCGGCGACTCGGCCGCGGTGATGGAAGTGGAGATGCGACGCTGTCTCGAAGCAGCCCTCCAACTCGAGTGGACAGTGGCGGTCGACTCCGCGATGACCGTGCTGGGCGACAGGGGCGCGCACCTGGACTCCCGCCATGGAGCGGCCCTGGTGTGCGGTGTGGCCCTCTCCGAGCTCGGTCAGGCGGATGCGGCACAGTCCGCGTTCGCCGAGGCCACCCGGATGAACCGCGACCCGATCACCGGGCGCCCGCTCTCGATCAGCCGTGAACTGATCCAGCTCTGCTTCGAGGCGTTCGCCGCCGCACTCGCCGACCCCGGCGGCCCGGTCGCCAAGCCCGCCCCCGAGCGCACCGAACGACTTCAGGCGGCGATCCGTCTCGCGACCGAGCGTGACGATCACGGGGCATTCGGCCTCGCGGGGCTCGCGGCCGGAATCGTGATCGGCGTTCAACGGGACGACGCTCGCGCCGCGCGCGAGTTCACCGCGGCCTTGAAGCGGTTCGACACCGTCGAATTCGCCGTCTGGCGCCCTCTCGTGGTCTATTTCCAGGCCGGATCGCTCGCCCGGCTGGGCGAGGTGGAGCAGGCGCGCTCCGCGATGTCGTCGATCGACCACCGGGTCATGGGCCGATACCGGCTGCTGCGATTCGTGCGCACCGCGACCGAGGCCGAGACGGCGGCTGCCTCCGGTGACCTGGCCGCGGCGCAGGCCGCAGCGGTTCAATCCGTGCAGGAGCGTTCGCACGGGGCCCCCCGTGAACGCGCCGCCGAGTTCGACGCGGTGCACTTCGATCGGATCCTGAGGCTGGCCGCGGAGTCCCGTGCCGGGCGCACGGCATCCGGGGCCCAGGTCGAGCAGCACGAACTCACCGATCGGGAGCACGAGATCGCGCTGCTGGTGGCGCGCCAGCTGAGCAACAAGGAGATCGCCCAGCAGCTCTTCCTCTCGGTGCGCACGGTCGAGTCGCACATCTACACGGCTCGCGGCAAGCTGGGCGCGCGCTCGCGGCGGGAACTGGGGAGACTCGTCGTGGAGAACGACACCTTCCGGGGCTGATGGAACAGGTGCCCCGCGGGCCCGGCCGCCCATCCGGCGCGGAACGGTAGACTCGTCGTGTTCTCCCCCGCCTGATTCCGAGGAGCAGTCCCGTGCCGAAGATCGTCGTCGACGTCATGCCCAAAGCCGAACTACTCGACCCCCAGGGCAAGGCGGTGGCCGGCGCCCTCGCCCGCCTCGGCAACGACGCCTTCACGGGTGTGCGCGTGGGCAAGCGTTTCGAGCTCACCGTCGACGGCCCCGTCGACGGGGACGTGCTCGCGGCCGTGCGCCAGATCGCGGACGACCTGCTCTCCAACTCGGTGATCGAAGACGTCGTGGGCATCTCCGTGGTCGACGAGACGGGCACGCACGACGGCGTCTCCGCATCCGGAGCCCTGGCATGACCCGCGTCGGAGTCGTCACCTTCCCGGGTTCGCTCGACGATCGCGACGCGCAGCGCGCGGTGCGCTTCGCCGGCGCCGAGGCCGTCGCCCTGTGGCACGGCGATCACGATCTGCAAGGCGTCGACGCCGTGGTGCTTCCCGGCGGTTTCAGCTATGGCGACTACCTGCGCTGCGGCGCCATCGCCTCACACTCGCCGATCATGCGCGAGGTCGTGTCGGCCGCCGAGCGCGGCGTGCCCGTGCTCGGCATCTGCAACGGCTTCCAGATGCTCACCGAGGCGCACCTGCTGCCGGGAGGCCTCATCCGCAACGACCACGGCAGCTTCATCTGCCGCGACCAGGTGCTGCGGGTCGAGAACGCCTCGACGGCGTGGACCTCGGCCTACGAGGTGGGCCAGGAGATCACCATCCCGCTGAAGAACGGCGAGGGCGGCTACATCGCGTCGGCGGAGACGCTGGAGCGACTCGAAGGTGAAGGCCTGGTCGCGTTCCGCTACGTCGACGTGAACCCGAACGGGTCGCTCAACGCCATCGCGGGCGTCACCAACGAGCGCGGCAACGTCGTGGGCCTCATGCCCCACCCCGAACACGCCATCGAAGCAGGTTTCGGCCCCGACACGAAGGTGGCAATGCGCTCGGGCGTCGACGGACTCGCGATGTTCACGTCTGCCCTGCAGAGCCTGCTGGCTGTGTGAGTCTGCCGCGTACAGCCCCCGGTTTTCGTTCGCGTGACCGTGTAACTACGCAATTGAAGCAGAGCGGGGCCGTATGGAGCGTCGGTCTGACGCATTTGCAGAGTTACACGGCGGGGATTCCGGCTGCAACTGATGCCGCTACTCGCCGGTCGCGCCGTCGAGGAGTTCGCGCAGCACGTCGATGTGGCCGAGGTGGCGGGCCGTCTCCTCGGTAAGGTGCAGGATGATCCAGCGCAACGTGAAGCGGCCGGCGTCGACGGCGCTTCGGTCGTCGAGGCTGAACTGCGCAGCCACCTCACGCGATTCAGCGCAGGCCAGTTCGTAGTCGGCGATGATCTCGGCGAGGCTGTCGTGCTCCGTCACACGGAACTCCCCATCGGGGTCGTCCTCCGACCAGCGGGTGCGCACGAGTGCTTCGCCGGCCATGTCCTCCCGGAACCATGAGCGCTCCACATCCGCCAGGTGCCGGATGACGCCGGACACCGTGGTGAGGCTCGGCAGCAGGCGTCGCGCGGCATCCGCATCGCTCAGCCCTGTGGCCTTCCACACGACGGATGCGCGCTGGAAGTCGAGGAAGCCCTCGAGCGTCTCCCGCTCCCCGCCCCGTTCGGGCGCCTGCGGCCGGGTGTCGTCGGAAAGGGCTCCACTGCTCATGCCCCGACGCTACTCCTCCTCCGCGCGCCTGCCTCTCGCCGTCGCACGCCCGCCGTCCGGGCTCGCTCGATCTGGCGCGAAACCGCACGGGAGCCGACCGCTTCGGCGCCCCCGCGAGCAGGATGGAGGCATGACGAGCGACATCACCCTGGTGCAGGCCGACATCACCACCGTGGCGCGCGACGCGATCGTGAACGCCGCCAACAGCACACTGCTCGGCGGGGGCGGGGTGGATGGCGCCATCCACCGGGCCGGTGGGCCCGAGATCCTGGCCGAGTGCCGAGAGCTGAGGCGCACCACCCTGCCCGACGGGCTACCGGCCGGCGATGCTGTGGCCACCACCGCAGGACGGCTGCCCGCGCGCTGGGTCATCCACACGGTCGGTCCGGTGTACAGCACGCGTGAGGACCGCTCGGCGACCCTCTCGTCGGCCTACCGCCGCTCGCTGGACGTGGCCGCCGAGTTGGGTGCGGCATCCGTCGTCTTCCCCGCGGTGAGCGCCGGCGTGTACGGCTGGCCCCACGCCGATGCGGCGCGAATCGCGATCGAGTCGGTGCGCGCCAGCCCCTACGGCGGCGAGGTCGCCTTCGCCCTTTTCAGCGCATCGCTGCTCGCCGACTTCGAGGCCGCGCTCGACAGGTGACGCCGGAGTGGCCGAGTTGCCCCAAACGGTCGCCCCACGCCGCCAGTTGCCACAACTTGTGGCAACCCGAAGACCCACCGCTGCCCCGCCAACCCAGTTGCCCCAAACGGTGGGCCCCCGCCGCCAGTTGCCACAACTTGTGCAACCCGAGTCCCGACCACCGAGCCCCGCCAACCGAGTTGCCACAAACGGTGGCCCCGCGCCGCCGGTTGCCACAACTTGTGGCAACCCGAGTCCCCGCCGCCGAGCCCCGCCAACCCAGTTGCCCCAATTGGTGGGCTCACGCCGCCGGTTGCCACAAGTTGTGGCAACCGGGCGAAGGCGACGGGCCGCGCCCGACGACGCTGGGCTCTGCAGCAGGTCGCCCGCGCCGCAGAAGCGGCGGCGCGGGCAGCAGGCGCCGTGCGGCTACGGGACGATGTGGCCCGCCGCCGTGAAGAGGCGGTACCACTCCGCCCGCGTGAGCGGCAGCTCGGCGCCGGCCGCCGCATCCGCCACCCGCTGCGGGTTCGTGGTGCCGAGCACCACCTGGATGTGCGCCGGATGCCGCGTGATCCACGCCACCGCGATCGCGGTCGGCGTCACACCGTACTGCGCTGCGAGCTCGTCGATCACGTCGTTCAGCTCGCCGTAGTGTTCGCGGTCGCCGAGGAAGACACCGTCGAAGAACCCCTTCTGGAACGGCGACCAGGCCTGCAGCGTGATGCCCTTGAGTCGGCAGTAGTCGAGCAGGCCGTTGTCCCGGTCGACCGACTGGTTGCTGCCCATCATGTTGGAGGCCACCCCGGCCGCGATGAGCGGCGCGTGCGTGATGCTCAGCTGCACCTGGTTCGCCACGAGCGGCTGCCGAACGGATGCGGCGAGCAGCTCGATCTGGCCGGGCGTGTGGTTCGAGACGCCGAATGCCCGCACCTTCCCCGCGTCGTGCAGGATGTCGAACGCGGCCGCGACCTCGTCGGGCTCCACGAGTGCATCGGGGCGGTGCAGGAGGAGGAGGTCGAGGTGGTCGAGCTTCAGGGCCTCGAGCGACGCATCGACCGACGACAGGATGTGCTCGCCCGAGAAGTCGAAGTAGCCGTCGTGCAGCCCCACCTTCGACTGGATGACGACCTGCTCCCGCTCGGCCGGGCTGAACGTCACCGCCTCACCGAAGCGGGCCTCGCAGCCGTGCATCACGTCGCCGTAGATGGCGGCATGGTCGAACACCGTGATGCCGTTGTCGCGCGCAGCGCCGACGAGTGTGCGGATCGCCTCGTCGTCGAGCGCGCCGATGCGCATCAGCCCGAGCACGAGGTTCGAAGGGACGGCATCGGTTCCGGGGAGGCTTCGCTGGCTCATGAGTCCATTCTCCCGCATCGCCCGAGAGCACGCCTTGGCGACGGTTGTTGATTATGCCGCGCCCATCGGGGAGGCTGGAGTGGTGACCTTCGACCGTGCCCACCGCCCGCTGATGATCACGGGCATCGTGCTCCTGACGATCGCCGCTGCCGCACTCCTGCTGGTGGTCGCGTCGATCGACAGCCCTCTCGTCGGTCTCGACTGTTCGAGCGCGGGAGACTGCACCACCGAGAATCCCGTGCTGTACACGCTGTTCGGCTTCCTGGTGCGCATCACGATGCCCCTCCTCGTGGCCGGCACCGTGCTCACGACAACCCCTCTGGCGCTGCGGGCACTCTCGACGACACGCTCGACCCATCCCGTGAACGGAGCAGAGATGACCCCGGATGCCACCGACCCCGGCAAGAGCGGAACGCGCCCTCCTGGCGCAGCACGCCGCCTCTGGATCCTCTCGGCCGCCTTGGTGGTGGGCTCCACCGCGCTCGGAATCTGGTCGGCCTCCCCGGCCGCCCAGAACATCTGGATGGACTGCTCCGGCTCAGGCGACTGCCAGACCTCCCCCGCCTACATCATGAATCAGCTGGCCTACACGCTCGTGCCATCGGGCATGCTGGCCGGGCTGCTGGTTCTGGGCCTGGCGCTGCTGGTCACGCGAGCGCGCCCCGCGACGACATCACGGCCTCCCGGCCAGAACGAGCACCTCGACGATGTCGACGAGTTCCTGCGCGAGGCGCGCCGCGAGACGCACCGCGAACCGCGCGCGCCGCATCCGGAGCCCGTCTGGGACGGCCGGAGCCACGACCCCTTCCGACGCCCCGAACCCGGCCAGAGCCGCTAACCAGGGCCGCTAGCCCGCACGGCTAGCGCGCGGGCAGCGGCACGAATGCGAGGGATGCCACCGATCGGCCCGTGCTGGTGAGGATCAGCATCTCGTCGGTGAGGCGCTTGCGCGACAACGAGACCTTGCCGCGGTAGACGCCCGGCTCCCCGGGCGCGGCGCGCAGGATGTGGCCATCCGCCCACACCCGGGTCGACGCGGCAGGCGCGTCACCGGCCACGCGCACCTCGACCTCCCACGAGCGGCCTCGCGCCTCGACCCAGGCCGTGCTCTCGACGGGCACCGGGGCCGCGGAGGGCGCGGAGGGCGCGGCCTCGGTCACCACATCGATCTGGTTGCTCGGAAGAGTCGGCGTGAGGAACGCCGGCTGCCGCCGCTGCGTGGCCTGCTCGAAGGCCGAGGCGTAATCGAGCAGCCGGTCGTCGCTGTACGCCGCTCCGGCGAAGGTGAGGCCCACGGGCATCTGGATGTCGCCCATGAACCCCATCGGCACAGTCACCGTCGGAATGCCGAGGTGCCGGATGACGCGATTGCCGTTGGAGTACACGACCCCGTTGCGCGACGCCTCCTCGAGACTCTCGGGCCTGGTGAACAGGTCGACCCGCCCCACGTCGCCCGCCGCGGGGAACACCACGAGATCGAGCCCTTCCGCGGCCATCCAGGCCTCGAAGTCGAGTTCGCGGGCCTTCTCGAGGCCCGTGAGCAGCTGCGCGATGCCGGGAACCTCGTCGACGGTCGCCGGCAGGCCCTGCTTCACCAGCTCGGCGAGGCGCTGCCAGTCGAAGCCGCCACGGGCGCGGGTGATCCACACCGGAACGGGGGCGTCGTCGACGGGGAACACGGTGTCGCCGTCGACATCCGCCCAGCTGAGCAGCTGCGGGTCGCCGTTGTCGCGCAGGAAGGCGTCGAGCGCCATCGCCGTGATGGGCCCGCCCTCGATCGCGCGCCAGTTCGCGGGCACCAGGCCGCGGGCGGCGAGCCCCTCCGCCGACGGCCGGTCTTCTTCGTAGTTCGACACCACGGGGAAGTCGACCTCGACCACCTCGGCACCGAGTGCCCGCAGGTCGTCGGCCGCGCGATCCCAGAGCGCTCGCACGCTCGGGCGGATGACGGGAGGGTCGAGCGGCTCGGGGTCGTCGCCGATGTAGAGCCGGGGCACGCCGATGCGCAGATTGTCGAGCCGCTCGCCGCGCGGGCGGGACACCGGCTGCGGCAGCACCGATTCCGGGGAGGGCAGCTGCACGGCGCTCTGCTGCCGCCAGAAGTCGCCCGTCCGGTCGGGGTCGGCGACCGCCAGCACGTCGAGCAGCAGGAGCAGGTCGCCCACCGTGCGGGTGTGCGGCACCACCACGTCGCAGGTGGGCCGCAGCGGCCAGTTACCGCGGATCGAGAGCACGCCCCGCGACGGCGTGTACGCCACGAGGCTGTTGTTCGACGCCGGCGCCCGCCCTGACGACACGGTCTCCTCGGCCATGCCGAAGGCGCAGAAGCTCGCCGCGGTGGCCGTGCCCGAGCCGTTCGATGAACCCGAGCCGTAGGCGGCGGTGAGGAACTGCGGATGGTACGGGCTGCGCGCGTAGTCGTAGACCCCCGGCTGCATGCCCCCCGCCGCCATCGGCGGCATGTTGGTCTTGCCGATCAGCACGGCGCCGGCGGCGCGCAGCTGCGCCACGGATGCCGCGTCGTCGCCCGCCACCAGCTCCGCGAGGGCGGGGCTGCCCGAGGCGACGGTGAGGCCCTTCACCTTGTAGCTGTCCTTGACCGTGAACGGGACGCCCTCGAGCGGGCCGGCCGTGCCCGCGCGCCGACGGGCATCCGACGCCGCCGCCTGCTCGAGACACGTCGGGTCGAGCACCGCGATGGCGTGCAGACAGAGGCCCGTGCGGTCGTAGTAGGCGATGCGGTTGAGGTAGGCGCAGACGAGCTCGACGCTCGTCACCGCCCCGGATTCGAGCGCCTCGAGCATCTCGGAGATGCTGAGTTCTACGACATCGATTCGTTGCACGTTCGACCGCCTTCCGTCGGTTCCATCCTTCCAGGCGACGCGTTAACCTTCGACCTGCATAATGAGCGCTATGGCGAAGAAGACCAAGACCGCACTCAAGGAACTCGTCGACGCTCTCGAGCATCACGTCAAGACCCTCGAAGACCCGAAATCGAACCGAGGCAAGAAAGACCGCGCGACCGCGAAGGTGCGTTCCGCGGCCATCCACTACAGCTCGGTGCTGCACTCCCGCACGGGGAGCGCGAGCCCCTTCATCGACATCCCCGACCCCGGACTCGACGAGACCACGGTGGCCTCGCTCCAGGCCGAGAAGGCCGCACTCGAGGCGAACCGCGCCGCGAAGAAGGCTCCGAAGGACTCCTGAGTCCGCTCCGCGCTCAGCTACCCGGCACCTGAGTCATCAGGAGCAGTGGGAGCGGAGGCGGGGGCATCGTCGGCGGCGATCGCCAGATTCACGATGACGTAGCGCTCGAGCGTCCACGACGACCCGATGCCGAGCGTGAGGGCCACGCCGAGCGCGGCCGCCATCACCAGGTCGCGGCGACGTGACCACCGCCTCCGCCTGACTTCGTTCCTCATGACTCCGTGATACGCGCGGAGTCGAGGTGCGAGCCCTGGAGACGGTGGACGTCAGCCCGGAAGCGCTATGAACCGGCGATGTTCACGAGCCAGTTGATGCCGAACCTGTCGATGACCTGGCCGAAGTAGTCGCCCCAGGGCGCCTTGTCGAGCGGCATCGTGACGGTACCGCCGTCGGAGAGCCCTTCGTAGAACCCGCGCAGCTCCTCGCTGTCGTCGGCACCGCCGCTCAACGACACGGAGATGTTGTTGCCGGGGGTGTACTCCATCGAGCTCGGCACGTCGGAGATCATCAGAGTGAGGCCGGACGACGTGAGCTGCGAGTGCATGATCCAGTCGGCCTCATCCGGGCCCGCGGGCATCTGGTAGTCGGCGAAGGTGCTCACGGTGAGCTCACCGCCGAACACCGACCGGTAGAACTCACCCGCCTCCCTGGCCTGGCCGCGGAAGCTGATGTACGGGTTCAGGTTGGTCATGGCGTCTCCTCACGCTGGTGGTGAGGAGCACGGTAGCAGACAATGTGAACGGTGTACACATCTGGCGGATGAACGGCCACCGGGCCGGGGGCGCTAGGCCGCGCAGGCTCCGGATGCCACGGGCTCGGTCGATCCGGCGGCCGCGATCACCGGGGCGATCTCGTCGAGCGTGAGGGCGTAGCCGGTCTCCGCGTCGATGGTCGAGCGGGCGAACACCACGCCCACCACCTGGCCGCTCACGTCGAACAACGGTCCGCCGGAATTGCCCGGCCGAACGGTGCCACGGAGGGAGTAGATCTCGCGGGTCACGGCATCCTGCTGATAGATGTCACGGCCCATCGCGTCGACCACCTCGCGCACGCGTGCTGAATCCGTTGTGTACGGCCCGTTCTCGGGGTAGCCCGCTACGACCGCGGAGTCACCCGCGGCGAGCTCCGTGCCGAGCGGGAGCGGCGCGATGCCGAGGTCGGGCACCGAGAGCACGGCCAGATCGCGCGCCGGGTCGAAGACCACGAGCGTGGCGTCGAGGAGTGCGCCCGTGCCGGCCTGCTGCACGAAGAGGTGGTCGGAGCCGGCCACGACATGGGCGTTCGTGACCACGCGGTCGGTGGCGAGCACCCAGCCGCTGCCCTCCGCGTCGGAGCCGCAGGTGGGGGCCGACGACAGGATGCGCACCACGCCGTTCGAGGCCGCGTTCACCGCATCCGGGATGCTGGGATCGGGCTCCGGGGCGCCCTGGATGGTCTCGCCACCGAAGGCGAACACCTCGGGGAAACCGGAGTCGTTCAACGCGGTGTCGAGCGTGCCGAGGGCGGTCTGTGCGGGGATGGGCGCGATCGCGTTGAGCGTGCTGACGACCTTCGACGAGGCCACCAGCTGGGTCACGGGCGCAATGCCGGTGGTGGCCAGGAAGCCCGCGAGGAGCCACACCACGACGCCCCAGGTGAGCGCGCCGAGCACGGCGCCGCCCAGGGCGTCGATACCACGGCCGATGCGCACCACGCCGATCACACGGCGGAGCAGCCCGGCGAGGAATGAGAACAGACCGATGGCCACGACGACGCAGAGCACGAGCACCACGCCCGCCGCGACGGCGCGCTGCACGGGGTCGGCCCAGCCGAGACTCGCCAGCCACTCCACGATCGGCGGCGCCAGAACGGTCGACAGGAGAGCGCCGACGATGGTGCCGGCGAGCGAGGCGGCGGTGAGCAGCGCACCGCGCTTCCAGCCGCCGACCACGGCCGCGAGCGCGATGACGATCAGCACGATGTCGACGACGATTTCCATTGCCGCTCATGCTATTCACGCCGGCCGCGCCGCAGCTGGGAGCCCGCCCCGGTTGAGGCCCTCCCTGCGCGCTCGCTCACCGAGGCGCGAGCGCGGCCGTGACGGACGGACGCGCGTTGGCGCCGATGGGCGCGGGTGCGGCCACGAATGCCGACGACCGCGGCCCCCAGGCGGCCGCTGCATCGCATTCGTGGGCGAACCCGCATGGCGGCCTATCCGGCGGCAGCTACCGCGCCGATCTTCAGCAGGGACACATCGGTGTTCGTGCAGGCGCTGTAGTCGGTGGTGGGCACGAAGACCGCCCCGGCGGAGTTCGGCGGGAACACCCGGAACCCGTTCGCCGCGGACACGGTGCAGCTCTCGAAGTTCTCGGCGACCTCGATCGTGAGCTGGGCTGCGGCCGTGGCGCCGGGCGCGAGAGCCACCGAGGACACGGCGGTGGAGTCATCCGGAACCGCGGCCGCACCGAGCTGGGTGCCGTTGTCGTCGCCCACGAAGGCGACCTGGGGGAAGCCCTGGAGCGTGCACGCTGCCGAGCCCGTGTTGGTGAACACGAGGGGCACGACGGTCGAGCCGGCCGCGCCTTCGGCCTGGCCCAGGGTGATGCTGAGCTGGTCGGCGGTGCAGGCCGCGGCAGCAGTAGGGGTGGGGGTAGGAGTCGGGGTCGGGGTGGGCGTGGGCGTCGGTGTAGCGGTCGGGGTCGACGTGCTCGGTGCAGGGGCCGGGTTCGAACCGCCCGTGGCGGCCAGCACTCCCCAGACGACCGCGGCGATCACGGCCAGGCCGAGCACGATCGCGAGGATGATGAAGCCCGTCTTCCATCCGTTCCCCGTGGGGGCACCGTTCTCGGCGGGTGGTCCGGCGTGCGCTCCGCGACTCGGCGGCTGCTCAGAACGTGGCTCGTACGTCATCGTCGTCTCCCCTCACCGGCATCCGTGTCGATGCGTCCATCATCCCAGCAAACCGCGGGATTCCGAGGAGTAGAGTCGACGCGTCGATGGCGTCCGAAGCGAAAGAAGCGCACCCGTGACCGAGAATCTGAACGACATCCCCCTCACCACGATCGACGGCGCCACCAGCACGCTCGCCGACTACGCGCCGGTGAAGCTGATCGTGAATGTGGCCTCGCGCTGCGGCTTGGCGCCGCAGTACGAGAAGCTCGAAGAGCTGCAGAAGACGTACGGGGAGCGCGGGTTCACCGTGCTCGGCTTCCCGAGCAACCAGTTCCTGCAGGAGCTCTCCGACGCCGACAAGATCAAGGAGTACTGCTCCACCACGTGGGGCATCACGTTCCCCATGTTCGACAAGATCAAGGTGAACGGGCGTGGCGCGCATCCGCTCTACCAGGAACTCAAGAAGGCTCCGGATGCCGACGGCAAGGCCGGGCGGGTCACCTGGAACTTCGAGAAGTTCGTGGTCACCCCCGACGGAGCGGTTCACCGCTTCCGCCCGCGCACCGAGCCCGACGACCCCGAGATCGTGGCGCTCATCGAGTCGTCGCTGCCGGCCTGACGCGGCGTCTGACCGTATCCGGCACGGTGGCACACACCCGGCCCCAAATCGAGTTGCCACAACCTGTTGCGCCGGCAGGCGGGTTGCCACAACTTGTGGCAAGCCGGCCACACGCACCCCAGCCGCCCCACCACGAGTTGCCACAACCTGTTGCCTCGGGTCGCGGGTTGCCACAACTTGTGGCAAGCCGGCCACACGCACCCCAGGCACCCCACCACGAGTTGCCACAACCTGTTGCGCCAGCAGGCGACTTGCCACAACTTGTGGCAAGCCGGCCACACGCGCCCCAGGCGCCAGAACGTGTTGCGCCGGCATCGGGTTGCCACAACGTGTGGGCCCGGCAGGCGAGTTGCCACAACGTGTGGCAACTCGAGCGGAGTGACGGGGTGCGGCGTGGATGAGGTGGTGGCGCGACTGCGCGCCGCAGGGTGCGTGTTCGCCGAAGACGAGGCGGACCTGCTGGTCGAGGCGGCCGCCGGGTCGGCCGCCGACCTCGAACGGATGCTCGTGCGACGCGTGGCCGGCGACCCGCTCGAGCAGATCCTCGGCTGGGCGGAGTTCGCGGGGCTGCGCATCAGGGTCACTCCGGGTGTCTTCGTGCCGCGGCGCCGATCGGAGCTGCTGGTGCGCTGCGCCCTGTCGGCGCTGGCCGGGGTGAAGGACCCGCTCGTGCTCGACCTCTGCTGCGGCAGCGCGGCCCTCGGCGCGGCGATCGCCGCCGCCCGGCCCGACGCCCGCGTGTGGGCTGCCGACCTCGACCCGGCGGCCACGGCGAGCGCACGACTCAACCTCCCGCCCCACCAGGTGCTCGAGGGCGACTTGTTCGAGGCGCTCCCCCTCCACCTACGCGGCCGGATCGATGCGATCGTGGTGAACGCCCCCTACGTGCCCACTGCCGCGATCGCCACGATGCCGCCCGAGGCACGGCTCTTCGAGGCGCCGATGGCCCTCGATGGCGGAGTGGACGGCCTCGACGTGCAACGCCGGGTGATCGCGGGCGCGCCGGAGTGGGTCGCGCCGGGCGGCACACTCCTGATCGAGACGAGCGAGCGTCAGGCGCCGCAGACGGCAGCGCTCTTCGAGGCGGCGGGCCTGCATCCGCAGATCGAGCGCGACGACGACCTCGACGCGACCGCCGTCATCGGCAGAACGGGCCGGATGCGGAAGGCAACCGGCTGACGCCGAGGGCGGGCACCACTCCGGAGAAGCGCCTCAGGGCTCGCGGCAGGCAACCGTGACCGGCTGAGACACGGCACCAGAGCGGCTGGGTGGCTCAGTCACGGTAGGGCGCCTTGGCCATGGCGATGAGTGCGGCGATACCGAGCACGCCACCGACGAGGGTGAACAGCCCGAGGACTGCGAACAGCATTTCCGCCACCATGTGAGCGTCTCCATTCCCGTGAGTGCTCCCAGCCTACCAAGGGCTCCCCGAGGGCCTGCCCAGGGAGAATTCCCGGGCGGTTCCGGGCAGGGCACCGTAGGGTGAGCCCATGGCAGCGGAGTTGACGCTAGGCGCCGAAGAAGAGCTCCACCTGATCGATCTCGAGAGCGGGAAGCTGTCGGCGCGCGCGCCGCAGATCCTCTCGAGGCTGCCAGGGGAGAACTATTCGGCGGAGATCCAGCGCACGACAGTGGAGACCAACACCGATGTGGTGACGAGCCTCGACGGGCTGAGGCAGGAGATCCTGCGGCTCCGCAAGGGCGTGATCGACGCGGCCGCTCCGGATGGCGTCGGCATCGCGTGCGTGGGCACCGCCCCGCGCAGCGAGTTCGCCGACTTCGAACTCACCACCACCGGTCGCTACGGCCGCATGCAGGAGCAGTACCGGCTTCTCGTCGATGAACAGCTGATCTGCGGAACCCAGATCCACGTGGGCGTCTCCGACCGCGAGGTGGCCGTCGACATCGCCCAGCGGGTGGCCCGCGACCTGCCCGTGCTGCTCGCCATCTCGGCCAGCTCCCCGTACTGGAACGGCCACGACACCGGCTATTCGAGCATCCGCTCGATCATCTGGCAGCGCTGGCCGAGCGCCGGCGCCACGGGGCCGGTGCGGTCGGCCGCCGAGTACGACGAGCTGCTCGCCGACCTCATCGCCAGCGGAGTGATCGCCGACTCGAAGATGGCCTATTTCGAGGTGCGGCCCTCCTCCCACGCGCCCACCCTCGAACTCAGGGTGTGCGACGCCTGCCCCGTCGTCGACGACGCCGTGCTGATCGCCGGCCTGTTCCGCGCCGGGGTGCGCGCCGCCGAGCTCGACATCGAGGCCGGCCGGCCGATGCTGGAGGTGGCTGCTCCCCTGCATCGCGCCGCGATGTGGCAGGCCGCCCGCTCGGGGCTGTCGGGCGACCTGCTCGACGACACGGCGCATCCGCGGCCCGTGGCCGCCGCCCACGCGGTGCGGCACCTGATCCGCCGGCTGCGGCCGCAGCTCGAGGAGCTCGGCGACTACGACGAGGTCGTCGATCTGAGTGAGACGCTCCTCGCCCGAGGCAACTCCGCCGATCGGCAGCGCGCCGCCTTCGCCGAGCGCGGCGATCTGGCCGAAGTGGTGAAGCTCGTCGTGGAGGAGACGCACGGTGGAGCCAGCGGCATCCCACCGGCCGTTCCCGCCCTGCGCACCTATCGCACCCGCGCAGGCGACGAGGCCGTCGGCCCCGGCTCTCGGCCACGCCCCGCCTACGAGGACATCGTGGGCTATTACGAAGACCTCGATGCAGCCACGGTGAGCGCCCGGATGCTCGCCAGCCGTGAGTGGGCCGCCTCGCACGACCTCACCTTCGGCGTCGACGGCGAGGTGAAGCCCTTCGAGGTCGACCTGGTGCCCCGCGTCATCAACCAGCACGAGTGGTCGCAGATCGTGCTGGGCCTCACGCAGCGGGCTCGGGCGCTGGAGGCCTTCCTCGACGATGTCTACGGCGAGCAGCGCATCGTGACCGACGGCGTCATCCCGCGCTCCGCGATCGAGCACGCACCCGGATGGCACGACGCCGCACGTTCGCTGCCCGCCGGCACCGTTCGCGCCGCCGTGCTCGGCTTCGACCTCGTGCGCAACGAGTTCGGCGGCTGGCGCGTGCTCGAAGACAACGTGCGCAACCCGAGTGGCGCCGCCTACGCGATGGCCATCCGCCGGCTGATGGATGCGGTGGCTCCCGAGGTGCCGCGCCCCTCGGCCCTCCTCGATCCTGCGGGCGCGCTCGGCGATCTGCGCCGCACCCTTCTGTCGGGCAGCCGCTCCGCCGGGGGCCCGGGCGACGACTCGGCGCACTCCCCCGTCGCCGCCCTCATCAGCTCCGGCCCCTCGAGCACGGCGTGGTTCGAGCACTCCCTGCTCGCCGACGGGGCGGGCCTTCGCCTCCTGCAGATCGACGACCTCGACGTCGTCGAGGGTCGCGTGGTCGACCGCACCGATGGCACGCCGCTCGACGCCCTCTATCTCCGCCTCGATGTGGAGCTGCCGGATGCCGTGGCCGGGTCGGGCGCGCCGATCGGCCGCCGGATCATGGAGGTGGCCGCATCCGGAGCCGTGTTCCTGGCGAACGCACCGGGCAACGGCATCGCCGACGACAAGGCGATGTACTGCAACGTGCCGAGCCTCATCACCTACTACCTCGGTGAGCGGCCGGCTCTCGAGCAGGTTCCGACCTACCGCACGAGCGACGAGACCGAGCGGCGGGGCGTGCTCGAGCGCGTGGGAGAACTCGTCACCAAGCCCGTCGACGGGCACGGCGGTGAGGGCGTGCTGATCGGGCCCGCCTCCGGGGCAGCCGCCGTGGCGGCGCGGCGGGCCGAGATCGCGGCGGATCCCACCAACTGGGTGGCGCAGGAGGTGGTGGCGCTGTCGTCGCATCCCACCTTCGCCGAGCCCGAGCCGAACGCCGACGGGGTGGTGGGCGACGCCGTGCTGGAGCCGCGCCACGTCGACCTGCGGGTGTTCGTGTACGCCACCGGCGATGGCGAGTACGGCTTCTCCGTGGCCGATCTGGCTCTCACCCGGGTCGCCCCGGCGGGGAGCATGGTGGTCAATTCATCGCGCGGCGGAGGGTCGAAGGACACCTGGATCATCGCGGCCGACACACCGGCAGCCGAGCAGGCGGCGGCCCCACGGGCAGGCGAGCAGGCGCGAACGACGGGAGACGGCTGATGTGCGGACTGGCGGGCGAACTGCGGTTCGACGGCCGCAGCGCCGATGTCGGAGCTGTCGACCGGATGACGGGCTGCCTGCGTCATCGCGGGCCCGACGGGACCGGCCTCTGGACCGAGGGGGCCGTAGCCCTCGGCCACCGCCGCCTCTCGATCATCGACCTGAGCGCGGCCGGCAGCCAGCCCATGGTCGACACGGCACTCGGCCTCTCGATCGTGTTCAACGGCTGCATCTACAACCATCACGAGTTGCGCGCCGAGCTCACCGCCAAGGGCCACCGGTTTTTCTCCACGTCCGACACCGAGGTGATCGGCAAGGCATATGCCGAATGGGGCATGGACTGCGTCGACCACTTCCTCGGCATGTTCGCCTTCGTGATCGTGGAGCACGCCTCCGGTCGGGCGATGATGGCGCGCGACCGCCTCGGCATCAAACCGCTCTACCTCGACGAACGGCCCGATCGGCTGCGCTTCGCCTCCACGCTGCCGGCGTTGCTCGAGGCCGGCGACGTCGACACGTCGATCGACCGCACGGCACTCGAGTTCTACCTGACGTTCCACTCGGTGGTCCCCGCCCCCCGCACGATCCTGAACGGCGTGCGCAAACTGCCGCCGGCGACGGTGCGCCTCATCGAACCCGATGGCCGCTACACCGACCACGTCTACTGGCGCCCCTCGTTCACGCGCGACGAAGCGGATGCGGGCATGGACGAACGCGACTGGGAGGACGCCCTCATCGCGAGCCTGCGCACCGCCGTCGAGCGCCGCATGGTCGCCGACGTGCCCGTGGGCGTGCTCCTCTCCGGCGGCATCGACTCGAGCCTCGTGGTGGCCCTGCTCGCCGAGGCGGGCCAGACCGACCTGCAGACCTTCAGCATCGGGTTCGACTCCTCGGGCGGCGAGTCGGGTGACGAGTTCGAGTACTCCACGCTCGTGGCCGAGCGATTCGGAACCGACCACCACCGCATCGCGATCGACAGCTCAC
The DNA here is from genome assembly GCF_004297105.1 of Herbiconiux sp. Classification (GTDB taxonomy): domain Bacteria; phylum Actinomycetota; class Actinomycetes; order Actinomycetales; family Microbacteriaceae; genus Herbiconiux. The sequence goes on along the minus strand of NZ_SCVE01000012.1, from coordinate 976,264 downwards.
GCCTGCTCCCCGGCATCGACGGAACAGTCGCGGCGATGAGCGAGCCCATGGTGAGCCACGACTGCGTGGCGTTCTACCTGCTCTCCGAAGACGTGTCGCAGTCGGTGAAGGTGGTGCAGTCGGGCCAGGGAGCGGATGAGGTGCTCGGCGGCTACGACTGGTATCCGCCGCTGGCCGAGGTGCCGCGCGACGAAGCCGTCGAGGCCTACTCCGGGGTGTTCTTCGACCGGCGCCGGCCCGCGCTCGAGAAGCTGCTCAACCGGCGCTGGCGGAACGACACGGATGAGGCGACCGCCTTCATCCGGGCCGAGTTCGCGCATCCGGGGGCGGAGACCTCCGTAGATGCCGCGCTCCGCAACGACACCACGATCATGCTCGTCGACGACCCCGTGAAGCGGGTCGACAACATGACGATGGCGTGGGGCCTCGAGGCCCGGGTGCCCTTCCTCGACCACGAGTTCGTGGAGCTGGTGGGCCGCATCCCGCCGGCGCTCAAGCTCTCCGACGGCGGCAAGGGCGTGCTGAAGCGCGCCAGCCGCGGCATCGTGCCCGACGAGGTGATCGACCGCACGAAGGGCTACTTCCCGGTGCCCGCGATCCGCCAGCTGGAAGGCCCGTACCTCGAGCGCGTGCGCGCGGCGCTGAGCGACCCTGCCGCCCGCGAGCGCGACCTGTTCGACGACGCCACCGTGCAGCGGATGCTCGCCGCCCCCAATGAGACCCGCACCACCCTGGGTTCCAATGCACTCTGGCAACTGGCGCTGCTCGAGATGTGGCTGCAGGAGCAGGGCATCCGGTGACGGGGCGGCACACGGCATCCGGAGCCGGCGGCAGCGAGCTCACCCTCGATCCCCTGACCCGCTTCGCCGAACAGCTCGTGGCCGCGTGGGGCAGCTGGGGTCCGTCGATGACACCGGATGCGCAACGCGTCGCCTTCATCAGCGACCGCGGCGGCTCGCCCGAGGTGTGGGTGCAGGACGTGCTGCCTGCCACGCCGACGGAGGCGACGCGCATCTCGTTCTGCCCCGATCCGGTGATCGCGGTGAGCTGGTCGGCCGACAGCGCCTGGCTCGCCTGCGCCGTCGCCACCGATGGCGGCGTGCGCACCCAGGTGTGGGTGGTGCGCCCCGATGGCACCGATGCGCGCCGCATCTCCGGCGATCCCGAGCGGCACGCCGTGCTCGGACCCTGGACCCGCAGCGGCCACCGCGTGGTGGTCACCATCCCCTCCACCGAGGTGGGCGAGCCCACCCGCGCCTATCTCGCCGACCCCGCCACCGGCGAGCTCGACCTGCTGGCGGTGGGCGAGCTCATCCACGTGCTCGACCTCTCGGCCGGCGAGCGGATGCTCGTGATGCGCGACGGCGCTCGCGGCCACGAGTTCTGCGTGGTGGTCGACCGGGCCGAAGACGCCCACCACCCGGTGGTGCCGCGCCCGGCGACGGGCGCCACGGATGTGGCGTTCATCCGCCCCTCGCCCACCGGCCTCGACGCTCCGGGCGTGGTCTACGCGGCCACCGAGGTCGGCCTCCCCCGCCGGCAGCTGATCGCCTACCCCGTCGATCCCGCCGACTGGAGCCGCCCTCCCGTGGTGCTCGCCTCCCGCGACGACGCCGAACTCGAGGCGCTCGACGCCGACGACGCGGGCCGGATGCTGCTGCTCGTCTGGAACGTGTCGGGCCGCAGCGAGCTCGAGCTCTACGACACCGGCACGGGTGCGTTCACCGCCGTGCCCGGTCTCCCGGGCGCTGTCGCCACGAGCCCCGTGCTGAGCCGCGACGGCTCGAGCGTGCTGCTCGCCGTCGAGGGCCCGCAACGCCCGCGCGAGCTCTGGCGGCTCGACACGGCCGACTTCGCCTGGACCAGGGTCTCCGACGTGCCCGACCTTCCTCCCGTACGACTCGTGGTGCCGACCCTCGAACGGTTCTCGTCGGCCGACGGCCGGGAGATCACCGGATGGCTGTACCGTGTGCCCGAAGCCGCCGAGAGCCACGCCGACGCGCCGCCTTCCGCCTCCGCGACGAGCACTCCCGATGCCACGAGCGGGTGGGGCGCCGCATCCGGATCCTGGCTGCTGAGCGCGGTGGAGACACCCGCACCCGGCCCCGCCATGCTGCACCTGCACGGCGGCCCCGAGTCACAGGAGCGGCCCACCTTCAGCCCGCAGCACCAGTTGATGGTGGCCTCGGGTGTGGCGGTGTTCGCTCCGAACGTGCGCGGCTCCTCCGGCTTCGGCCGCGAGTTCGTGCACGCCGACGACGTTCGGAAACGGCAGGGCGCGTTCGACGACGTGACAGCCGCCGCAGCCTTCCTCGTGGAGGCGGGCGTGGCGGATGCGCGCCGCATCGCCGTGACCGGCCGCTCCTACGGCGGCTACCTCACGCTCGCCGCCCTCGCCTTCACCCCCGGCATCTTCGCCGCGGGCGTCGACATCTGCGGGATGTCGCACATGCTCACCTTCTACGCCGAGACGGAACCGTGGATCGCCGCGGCCGCGGTCACGAAGTACGGGCATCCGCAGCACGACCAGAAGTTCCTGCGCTCGATCTCACCGCTCCTGCGGGCCGAGAACATCGACGTGCCGCTGCTCGTGGTGCACGGTGAGCTCGACACCAATGTGCCGATCGGCGAGGCGCACCGCATCGTGGCCGCGCTCCGCGAGCTCGGGCGCCCCGTCGACTACCTCGAGCTCGCCGGCGAGGGGCACGAGTACCGCCGTGCCGACTCGCGCCTGCTGCTCATCGAGACCATGCGCGCGTTCCTCGCCGACACCCTCAGGGTGCGCTGACCGCCTTCCCCGTCATCTGCGCGCCCAGCACCACGAGCAGCTCGAGCTTCTCGGCGCTCTCCGTGCCAGGCGTCGCCGTGAACACGAGCAGCGACTGGGCCTGGTCGGGGTCGAACACCATCTGACAGTGCAGCGCGAGCTCGCCGACATCCGGATGCACGAACCGCTTCTCCTCGGTGAACCGCAGCCCCACCTCGCTCTCGGCCCAGAGCGCCGCGAACTCCTCGCTGTGCTCGAGCAGGTGGCGCACCATCTCCGCCGCCTCCGACTCGGGCCCGCGCTGGGCGGCGGCGTTGCGCAATTGCGCGACCTGCACCCGCCCGTGGTGCGGCTGGTCGTCGAGGGGGTAGATGTCGCGCACCGAGGGCTCCAGGAACCAGCGGTAGGCAGAACTGCGCATCCGACCCGTGTACGCCGTCTGATCGCCGAGCAGGGCCGCCGCCGAATCGGTCTGCACGAGGGTCTCACCGGCCGAGCCCATGATCTGCGCGGGGGTGTCGGCCAGCCGGTCGAGGATGCGCATCAGTCCGGGGCTGATGTGCTGACTCGACGCGGTGCGGGCGGGTGGGCGGAGCCCGGCCAGCAGGAAGACGTGGTCGCGCTCGTCGAGGGTGAGACGGAGACCGCGGGCGAGGGCGCCCACCATCTGCTCCGACGGATGCGGCCCGTCGCCGCGCTCGAGGCGTGCGAGGTAGTCGCTCGACAGACCGGCGAGCTCGGCCACCTCTTCCCGGCGGAGGCCGGAGGTGCGGCGGCGCGGGCCTCGGCGCAGGCCGACGTCTTCGGGCTGCAGAGCCTCGCGGCGGGTGCGGAGGAAGGTGCCGAAGGCCGTGCGGTCCATGGGGCTTCCTCTCCTCGACTCCACTCTGCGCCATCCGCGCCCCGTTATCCACTGACTCCGGTTCAGCGGCTGAGGGGGTCCTGGTCACTTCTTGTTCGAGGTTGTGGACTGTCGTCATGGACATCACCGGAAACACCATCTTCATCCCGGGCGCGACCTCCGGCATCGGCCTCGGTCTCGCCCTGCGCCTGCAGGCCGCCGGCAACACCGTCATCATCGGCGGTCGCCGCGTCGCCCTGCTCGATCAGCTGACCGCCGAGCATCCCGGGCTGCACGCCGTGGAGGTCGACACCGCCGACCCCGCCTCGATCCTCGCCGCCCGCGATCAGGTGCTCGCCGCGCATCCGCGGTTGAACGTGCTCATCACCATGGCCGGCATCATGCTGCCGGAAGACCTGCACACGCCCGGCTTCCTCGAGGTCGCCGAGCGCACGGTCCGCACGAACCTGCTCGGGCCCATCCGGCTCGTGGCCGCCTTCGTCGAGCACCTCAGTGCACAGCCGGCGGCGACCATCATGACGGTCTCGTCGGGCCTCGCCTTCGTGCCGCTCACCCTCACGCCCACCTACAGCGCCACGAAGGCCGGCATCCACTCCTTCACCGAGGCGCTGCGCTTCCAGCTCGCCGACACGCCAGTCCAGGTGATCGAACTCGCCCCGCCCGCCGTTCAGACGCCGCTGATGGGGCAGGACGAGAGCGGGCGCGGCATGCCCCTCGACGACTTCCTCACCGAGGTGATGGGGCTGCTCGAGTCACAGCCGGAGGCCCACGAGATCCTCGTGAAGAACGTGGAGCCCCTGCGTTTCGCCACCGAGCGCGGCACCTACGCGCAGATGTTCGCGCTGCTCAGCGGCTCGCACTGAGCACCTGGCCGCCGAATTGCATAAGAAACCGCCCCTTCATCCACACTATGTCGATGAAGGGGCCTTTTCTTATGCGGTTCGGACGGCATCGGCGCCGAGCTCGGGGCGGGGCGGCAGCCCCGGCATGCGCAGGGCGAACAGCGACGCCGCGGCCATGAGCACGAAGGCCGAGCCGAACGCCGCCGGGAAGCCGAAGGCATCCACGAGCAGACCGGCAACCAGCGGGCCGGCGATGGCTCCCGCATCCGAGAAGGCCTGGAACACCGCCACCGGCTGACCGCCCCGCCCGCCCGCCGCATCGCCCACCGCAGCGGCGGGCGCGGTGCCCATGAAGGCGGCGGCCACCCCGTACACGCAGAGCAGCACCACGAGCAGCCAGATCGACGTCACGAACGGGATGGCGAGCATCACCACGGCCCCCACCGCGAACGCCCCGATGATCGCGGGCCGACGCCCCACGGTGTCGACGAACCGCCCCGCCGGCAGCAGCGCGAGGGTCTGGGCCACGGCGGCGATCGCGAACGCGATCCCCGTCCAGGCCGGCTCCCCGTGCAGCACCTCCACCACGAGCACCGGGATGAGGGCGCTGCGCACCCCCATCGCCGACCAGCCCTGCGCGAGGTTCGCCAGCAGCGCGCTCTGGTACCGCCTGTCGCGCAGCACCTCCCGGAACGGCCGCGCCGGCTCCGGCACGGCTCCTGGATCACGGTGGTGCCGGCCGAGCAGCACGAGGCCGACCGTGCCGGCCACCACGAGCGTGCCCGCGTAGAAGAAGAAGGGCGCGTGCAACGAGATGCCGGCCAGCAGACCTCCGACGGCCGGCCCCGCCATGCCGCCGATCAGGAAGCCGCCCTGGTAGAACCCGACCGCCCGCCCCCGCACCTCCGGCGACGACGACGCGAGCAGCAGTGTCATGGCCGACACCGAGAACATGGCCGATCCGATGCCACCGGCACCGCGCAAGAGCAGAACCTGCAGATAGCTGTCGGCGAGACCCACGAGGGCGCTCGAGACCGCGACGATACCGATTCCGATGGCGAGGATGATGCGCTCACCGGTGAGGTCGATCAGCTTGCCCACGAACGGGTTGGCCACGAGGCGCATCACGGCGAAGGCCGACACCACGAGACCGAGCTCGAAATAGCCCACCCCGAAACTGCGCACGTAGACGGGCAGCACGGGCACGACGACCCCGAAGCCCAGCATCACGAAGAACGCCACGACGCCGAGAACCACGACGTCGCGAGGCAGTGGCCCGCCGCCACCCCACGCGATCCGCCGGAGGAGATCGGATGCGCGGGTCACCGGTCAAGCGTAGCTATCCGCGCCGGAGGGGGCCGCGCGCAGGCCGGGACGGCCGCAAGAAGTGTGCGGTGCGCGCGGCGAGCTCGGGGAAGCTCAGGGTGTGCCGCACGCACCGCACGATGGGCATCTACGATGCCGTAGTCGCCTCGCCGTGGGTGTTGCGTCGAGGCGGCATCGGGTGCTGTCGAGACATTACTCCGGACATCCCGGAGGACGAAGAGTCCCTCGACACGCCCTACGAAAGGTCTCGCGGGAGAGCATCGAGAACGAATCCATAGTGGCGATCAGGCATTTTGCTCAGCCCCCGAGGCACGCAGAAGCCCCCGGAACCCTCCGAACGGCCCTCGTTCTTGAGCAAGAACTGAGCCAATCTTGGGGGCCGGGGGCCGGTGCGGAAAGCCTCCGCGGCTACTTGGCGGTGTTGGAGAGGGCGTGTGCCTTGATGGTCTCGTACTCCGCGGCCGTGATCGTGCCGGCATCGAGGAGCGACTTCGCCTTGGCGATCTCATCCGACGGGCTCGAACCCGCGACGGTGCGGATGTAGTCGTCGGCGGCGGTCTGCGCCTGCACGATCTCCTTGTTCTGACGCTCCGCCATTCCCCGGCCGCGCGCGATGAGGTAGACCAGCGCCGTGAGGAACGGCACGACGAAGAGGAAGAAGATCCAGACGGCCTTCCACCAGCCACTCAGCTTGTGGTCGCGGAAGAGGTCGCCGATGATCGCGAAGACGGCCATCAGGTAGGCGATGAGCACGAATACCCACAGGAACCAGCCGAGCGCGTCTCCGAAGTTGCCCCAGAAGCTCATTATTTTCATCCATTCAATCGGGTGCGACAGGCGTCGCTACGTCGTGAGCATAGCGCCCCGCACGACGCGGGAGAGAGCACTTGGTCACACCCCTCGGAGGACGATTCGCGGTGCGCTGCCTCGGCATCACCGCGAGATGCCCGCGCGCAGTTCCTCCGGCGGGTCGGCACGATAGCGCGCCGGCGTCACGCCGTACTCGACGAGGAAGGCGCGCCGCATGCGGGCCGCACTCCCGAACCCGGCGAGCACCGCGATCTCGTCGATGCTCCTCCTCTCGCTCCCGGCCTGCGTGAGCATGGCGACCGCCCACCGCGTGCGGGATCGCCGCAGTTCGGCGGCGACGCTCGTGCCGACACCGGCGAGCACGCGCTGCAGGTGGCGGGAGGAGACTCCGGCGGCAGCGGCCACATCCGCCGTGCTGAGTTCGGGGTCGGAGTGGTTCGAGGCGATGAAGTTCACGGCCTGCGCGTACCAGCTCTCGGAGCGCGATCGACCCGGCGCCACCTCGTCCCGATCCGGCGATGCGGAGAGCACCCCGGTGATCAGCTGGAGCACCGCCTGCTGCGCAGTGAGGCCCTCGGTCGATGCCGGCCGTGGAGGATCCGTCAGCAGGGCGGCGAGGAACGAGGTGACGGCCGACGAGTACGAGGAGCCCGGCAGCACCCGGGTATCGGTCTCCGATTCGGGCACGCCCCGGCCGTCGAGGGCGCGCCGCCGCAGCACGACGATCAGCAGGTCGACCGGGTGCGCGCACTCGAGTGAGAACGGCTGGTGCCCGGAGAGCACGACGGCCGACCCCGCAGCGACCTCCATGGAACGCCCACCCTGCCGAACCGTCAGCGAACCCGCGAGCACGAAGTAGAGGGTGCTGCCCACGAGCAGCGACTCCACGAGATCGGATGTGCGGTGCACCTCGGCCGGTGAGTGGCGGATGCGCACGAGCGCCATGCTGTCGAACACCACGACCGTCATGCGGGCGTGGAACTCGGCCGGAACCGGAACGTGCACCTCGGAGTGCCAGGCCAGGAGCTGGATCGCATCGCTGCCGGCGACGTCGGCGGTCATCGGGCGTCGCGGTGTGAAAGAGCGTGCCGGCGAGGGCCGGACGCGGGTGGCGGTGGTCACGCTGCAGTATGCGCCCGATCGACCGCGACGATCAATACCCGCCATCGGGGATGCTGAAACGCGCCAACCGTTCTCCACGGATTCGCGCAGGAAATATCGTGAGCACGTGAGGTGCGCGAGTGCCACCACACGCGTCACGGGGGTAGTCAGATGACCACGACCAGCAACACGGGCAACGACATCGCACAGGCAGTGAAGACCTCCTGGCTGCCGCTGATCGTGGTGGTGCTCACGCAGATCCAGGCGTCGTTCGCGGTCAACACGCTCACGGTCTCCATGGCGGGCATCTCGACCGATCTCGACATGCCCGCCACCAGCATCGGCACGGCGATCACCACGGGCACGTTCGCGATGGCGGCGTTCATCCTGCTCGGCGCCAAGATCGGCGCCCGCTTCGGAACCCGCCGGGTGTTCCAGATCGCCGTCGTCATCCACGCCCTGGCGATGGCCACCATCGCGGCCAGCCAGAGCCCCCTCATGCTGTTCGTGGCGCAGGCCGCATCCGGTGCCGTCATCGCCCTGATCGCCCCGGCCCTCGTGGTGTTCATCTCGAGCAACTACTCAGGACCCCAGCAGGCCAAGGCCATCGGCTACCTCGCCGCCGCGATCCCTGCCGCGGGCGTGCTCGCCCTGCTGATCGCGGGCACGTTCGCCAGCACCATCGGCTGGCGCTGGTCGTTCGTGCTCATCGCAGCGCTCGGCGCGGTCAACCTGCTGCTGAGCTTCCGGTTCAAGCCGGTCCCGGCGCAGAAGGAGCTGTCGATCGACATCGTCGGCGCGCTGCTCGCCGCGGCGTCGATCATCCTGCTCAGCTTCGGCTTCTCAGGGCTCACCTCGTGGGGCGCGTTCCTCGCCACGCCGAACGCGCCGTTCGACGTGCTCGGCATCTCGCCGGCACCCATCCTCATCCTGCTCGGCGCGATCGGCGGCCAGGCGTTCTTCCTCTACCTCCGGCACCGCAAGCGTGCGGGCCTGCCGCAGATCTTCGACCTGGCCGTGCTCAAGTCGGGCAGCGAGAAGGCCACCACCTTCTGCATGGCGGCGATGCTGTTCATCGGCACGGCGGCGAACTTCCTCATCCCGCTGTACATCCAGGTGGTGCAGGGGCGGTCGAGCTTCGAGACCTCGCTCTCGATCATCCCGTACACGATCTCCATCTTCGTGGCGAACTCGATCGTGGCCAGCTTCTACGACCGCTTCCCGCCCCGCCGCATCGCCCAGGCCGGCTTCGTGGTGGTGGCCGCGGCGCTCACCATCATCGCCTTCACCGTGCGCAACGACTGGGGCCAGATCCTCGTCGTGGTCGGGCTCGTGCTCCTCGGTCTCGGCCAGGGCGCGATCGTGGCGCTCGTGTTCAACACCCTGCTCTCCTCCGCGCCGAAGCGGCTCGCCGGCGACGTGGGCGCCTGGCGCGGTCTCGTGCACAACATCTCGGGCAGCGTCGGCATCGCCGTGATGACCGTGTTCGCGGTGGGGATGCTCAGCACGTTCATCGCCACGGGGCTCGCCGGGCATCCGTCGATCCCGCCCGAGTTGCAGGTGCAGATCCCTCTCGACAGCGTCAACTTCATCACCAACGACCACCTGCGCGACGTGATGAGCATCACGGATGCCTCGCCGAGCCAGATCGACGAAGCCATCGCCGTGAACGCCCTCGCCCGCCTGCAGGCGCTCAAGGTGTCGCTGCTGGTGCTCGCCGGCATCGCGCTGCTCGCCATCATCCCCGCCGGCCGCATGCCGAAGCGGATGGGTGACGGCTCGGAGTCATGACGGCCAGGGGCGTGACCCTGTGAGCCCTATCGCGATCACCCTGATCGTGCTGATCGCAGCGATCGCCCTCTTCGTCTGGAACAAGGTGCCCGTCGGCCTGGTGGCCATCGGGGTCGCGCTCGCGCTCTACTTCACCGGGGTGATCGGGTTCGAGCAGACCATCGCGGGGTTCGGCGACCCGGTGATCATCTTCATCGCGGCGCTCTTCGTCGTGGGCGAGGGACTGGATGCCACGGGCGTCACCACCTGGGCCGGCCAGCAGCTGACCCGGCGCGCCGGCACGAAGCGCTCCACCATCGTGGTGCTCGTCTCCCTGCTCGTCGCCGCTCTCACCGCGGTGATCAGCGTGAACGGTGCCGTGGCGGCGCTCGTGCCGATGGCGGTGGTGCTCGCCATCCGCATCAGACAGCCGCCCTCGCAGCTGCTGATGCCTCTCGCGTTCGCCGCGCACGCGGGTTCGCTGCTGCTGCTCTCGGGCACGCCGGTGAACCTGCTCATCTCCGAGCTCGCCGACGACGCCACGGGCAGGCCCATCGGCTACGCCGAGTTCGCGCTCGTGGGCATCCCGTTGCTCGCCGGCACGATCCTGGTGCTCGTCTTCCTCGGCCCGAGGCTGCTGCCCCACCGGATGGCGGAGCACGCACCCCGTGACCTGAGCCAGCACGCCGAGACCCTCGCCCATCAGTACTCGCTCGACCTCGAACCGGGCCAGGCGGCGCTCGACCGGGAGACCGGTCTCACCGAGGTGGTGGTGCCCCCGCGCTCGGAGTTCATCGGCGAGACCGTCTTCCCCGGCATGGTGACCGAGAGCGGCGAACTCGTGATCGTGGCCGTGCAGCGCGGTGGCGAAGACCAGGGCCGCACCGTGCTCGCCGCCGGCGACGTGATGCTGCTGCAGGGCACCTGGGATGCCCTCACCGAACGTACCGTCGACCCGAATGTCGTGGTGGTCGATGAGCCGGCCTCGGTGCGCCGCCAGGCGGTGCCGCTGTCGGGGCGCGCCTGGTCGGCCATCGTCATCCTCGTGGGAATGGTGGCACTGCTCGCCACGGGTCTGGTGCCGCCGGCCATCGCGGCCCTGCTCGCCGCCGGCGCGATGGTGCTGCTGCGGGTGGTCACCGTGGCGCAGGCGCACCGCTCCATCTCGTGGACCACGCTCATCCTCGTGGCCGGAATGATCCCGCTCTCCACCGCCATCCAGGTGTCGGGTGCGGCGGATCTCATCGCGGGCGGCATCGTCGACGTGCTCGGGTCCGCGAGCCCCTACCTCCTCGTGCTCGGCATCAGCGTGGTCACCATCGTGCTCGGTCAGCTGATCAGCAACATGGCCACCGCGCTCATCCTGGCGCCCATCGCCGTGGCGATCGCAGGCGAGACCGGCATCTCGCCGCTCCCGCTGCTCATGGCCGTGGCGGTGTCGGCCGCGGCCTCCTTCCTCACCCCCGTCGCCACCCCCGCCAACACCATGGTGCTCGGGCCGGGCGGCTACCGCTTCGGCGACTACTGGAAGCTCGGGCTCCCGCTGATCGCCGTGTTCCTGCTCGTCGCGACCTTCGTCGTGCCTCTCTTCTGGCCGTTCTGACCAATGGCCTCACCGGAAGCCCGGCGGTTCTGACACGATGGCCCCACCACACCGAAATGGAGACACCCCATGGCTGACAGTGCACACCGGCTGATCCCGGCCGACTTCACCCCCCTTCCCTCGCTGGCCGCGACCACTGCCGTCACCGTGGCTCCGGATGCTCCGGCCGATGCCGCGGCCGTCGGCTACCCCGTGGCTCCCGACGGCGCCCTCCCGGGCGAGCTCGGGCTGGATTGGGAGTCGCTGCGCGCCAACGGGTTCGAGGGCAAGGTCGGCCAGACCTTCGCGTCACCCCGGGTCGGCGCATCCGACGTGGTCGTGGTGGGCATCGGGGCCGACGACGAGCGCACCGAGGCGAAGCTGCGCGATATCGTGGCCGCCTTCGTGCGCGCGGAGAGCCGCGCCGCGTCGCTCGCCTTCGTCGTGGGCGACACCTATCCGCTCGACGAGGTCGCGATCGGCGCCGCCATCGCCGAAGCCGCCGTGCTGACGCGCTACCAGTACACGGCGCTCAAGACGAAGCCGAAGCACGTGGCACTCGACACCCTCACGATCGTCACCCCGCTCGATGCCGAGCTGGTGGGCGACGGCATCCGCACCGGCCTCGTCTCGGCGCGCGCGGCGACCATCGCCCGCGACCTCGCGAACACCCCGCCCGGGCACCTCACCGCCGCCGTGTTCGGTGAGCTCGCCGCATCCCTCGGCCCGAAGTACGGCCTCGAGGTCACCCTGGCCGACAAGGCGAAGCTGATCGAACTCGGCTGCGGCGGCCTGCTCGGCGTGAACGCGGGCAGCACCGAAGAACCCCGGATGATCCAGCTGCACTACCGGCCGGGCTCGGCGGGCGACGGCTCAACTCCGGCGACGCACATCGCGCTCGTGGGCAAGGGCATCATGTACGACTCGGGCGGAATCTCGCTGAAGCCCTCCGACCCCATGCACCTTCTCATGAAGATGGACATGGGCGGCGCGGCGGCCGTGTTCGGCGCCATGACCGCGCTGCAGGATCTCGGCTGCGCGAGCGAGGTCACGGCCTTCCTGATGTGTACCGACAACATGCCCTCGGGCTCGGCCACGAAGCTCGGCGACGTGCTCACCATCCGGGGCGGCACCACCGTCGAGGTGAAGAACACGGATGCCGAGGGCCGGTTGGTGCTCGCCGACGGTCTCGCGCTGTCCGCAGAACTCAAGCCCACGGCCATCATCGACATCGCCACCCTCACCGGCGCCGCCCTCATGGCGCTCGGCGCCTCGACGGCCGCCGCGTTCGGCAACGACCAGCCCCTCGTCGACAAGGTGATCGCCGCCGCGACCGCCACCGACGAGCCGGCCTGGCAGTTGCCGCTCGAGAAGAAGTACCGGCCTCAGCTCGACTCCGACATCGCCGACCTCGGCAACCTCGGCGGGCGGTTCGCGGGCGCCACCACCGCGGCGCTGTTCCTCAACGAGTTCGTGGGCGACATCCCCTGGGCGCACCTCGACATCGCGGGCACCATGCAGGTCGACGCCGACGAGTCGTGGCGCTCGAAGGGCGCCACTGGCTACGGGGCACGCCTGCTCACCCGCCTCGTCGTCGATTACCCCACGAGCTGAGCCCCGGATGTCGCGTCTCAGCCCCCTGCTCTCGGCCGGCCCGTTCCGGCTCGGTTTCGTCGCCACCCTCGGTGTGCTGCTCGCGCTGCTCCTCGGCGCCGCCGTCGCATCGCTCAGCACCGCGCTCACGCTGATCTTCGTGGCGTTCTTCGTGTGCCTCGGCCTCTACCCCACGGTGCGCTGGCTCGAGGCGCGCAGGTTCTCCCGCACCGGCGCCGTGCTCACGGTGATCGGTGGCTTCATCGTGGTGGTGGCTCTGCTGCTCTGGCTCGTCATCCCGATCGTGGTCGATCAGCTCGGGCAGCTGTTCACCTATCTGCCCACCGGGTACAGCAGCATCGCCGAGCAGCAGTGGTTCATCGATCTCAACGACTCGTTCGGCGGCGCGCTCACCCCGGCCCTCGACTGGCTCAGAACCACCGTGAGCGATCCGAACACCTGGCTCACCGTCGGCGGCGGCGCACTCAAGGTGGGTGCGGGCATCCTGAACGGCGTGTTCGGCGTGATCTTCGTGATCGCCCTCACGATCTACTTCGTGGCCGGGCTCGAGACCATCAAGACCGGGCTCTACTCGCTCGTTCCGGCGTCGCGCCGGCCCGGAGTGATGGAGCTCGGCGAGACCATCATGGAGTCGGTGGGCAAGTACCTCGGCGGCATGGTGATCCTGGCGGGCATCAACGCGGTGTTCACCTTCATCCTGCTCTCCATCGCGGGGGTTCCGTTCGCCCCCGTGCTCGCGGCGCTGGCCTTTCCGATCACGCTGATCCCCCTGGTGGGAAGCGTGATCAACCTCATCATCGTCACGATGGTGTCGTTGTTCGCCGGGCCGGAGACGGCGCTCGTGGTGGGTCTCGTCATGCTCGTGTACGTGCAGTTCGAGGCCTACTTCCTGACGCCGCGCATCGTGGGCAAGGCCATCAGCATCCCGGGGTCGCTCGTGCTGATCGGAGCGATGGTGGGTGGCACCCTGCTCGGGCTGCTGGGCGCGCTGATCGCGTGCCCGGTGTCCGCATCCGTGCTGCTCATCATCAAGAAGGTGGTCGTGCCGCGACAGAACGCGGCATGAGCGGGGTGCGGGCGATGGCCTGGTGGGAGCGGGTGTCGTGACCTCGGTCGAGTTCGGCGAGACCCTCGCCCTGGTGCTCGTGGCCGCGCACGTGGTGTTCGGCTTCATCGCCACCGTTCTGGTGTCGGCGAACCGGCGCCCCTCGGCGGCCATCGCGTGGGTGCTCACGATCGTGTTCATCCCGTTCCTCGGCGCGCTTGCATTCCTCCTCGTGGGGCGCAGCCGGCTTCCCGCACGGCGGCGGGAGCAGCAGCGGGCCATGAACTCGCTGCTGCTCGACAACACGTCGCCCGACGCGCTGCCACCGGATGCCGCCCTGGAGCCGTCGTGGCTCGCATCCGTCACCCGGCTCAACACGGGTCTCGGCGCGCTCCCGATGGTCGGCGCGAACTCGGTGCGCATCATCGAGGGCTACACGGAGTCGTTCGACGCCATGATCGAGGCGATCGACCGCGCGACGGCGCGCGTGCACGTGGAGTTCTACATCGCGGTGCTCGACGACTCGACGCGGCCGTTCTTCGAGGCGCTGGCACGGGCCTCCGCGCGGGGCGTCGAGGTTCGGGTGCTGGCCGACCACCTGTCGGGCTTCCTCTATCCGCACCGGCGGTCGACGCAGGCGTTCCTGGCCGACGCCGGTGTGCAGTTCCTCGCGATGCTGCCGCTGCGGCCTCTGCGCGGACAGTGGCAGCGGCCCGATCTGCGCAACCACCGCAAACTCGTGGTGGTCGACGGCGCGGTGGCATTCACGGGATCGCAGAACCTCATCGACGAGACCTACCTCAAGGCGTCGAACATCAAGCGGGGCCTGCACTGGGTCGAGCTGATGATCGGCATCACCGGGCCGGCGGCGCGCGAGCTCGACGCGGTGTTCCTCACCGACTGGGCCGCGGAATCGGGCGAGGTGCTGCCGTTCCTGCCCCCGGGGGCGGATGCCGCATCCGGAGCAGTCGCGCTGCAGACCGTGCCGAGCGGGCCCAGCTTCGACAATGACAACAACCTCAAGCTCTTCGCCGCCCTCATCCACAAGGCCGAGCGGCGCATCAGCATCACGAGCCCCTACTTCGTGCCCGAGGAGTCGATCCAGCTCGCGCTCGTCACGGCAGCCGGCCGCGGGCTCGCGATCGAGCTGTTCGTCTCCGAGATCGGCGACCAGAAGCTCGTGTACCACGCTCAGCGCTCGTACTACGAGGCCCTGCTGCGGGCCGGGGTGCGCATCCACCTGTACCAGGCGCCGGCCGTGCTGCACTCGAAGCACTTCACGATCGATGACGATGTGGCGATCATCGGGTCGAGCAACATGGACATCCGGTCGTTCAGCCTCAATGCCGAAGTGTCGATGCTCGTGCACTCGCGCGAGTTCGTCGACCGGATGCGGGCCGTCGAAGACCGCTACCGGGCATCCAGCCGCGAACTGCACCTGGAGGACTGGCTGCGCCGGCCCCTCGGGGAGAAGACGTGGGACAACCTCGCCCGGCTCACGTCGTCGCTGCAATAGGGAACGGAGCCGCGAATGGGAATCGTCGAAGTCGTGGAGATCGTGGGGCTGGGGCTGGTCGCCGCCGCCAACCCGCTGCCGGTGATCGGGCAGCTGGCACTCGTGACGCGCCCCGGAGGCCGCGGCGCATCGGTGGCCTTCGCCGCCGGATGGGCGGGGACGCTGCTCGTCGCCACCGGGCTGCTCGCGGTCGGGGCGGCGGCGGTCGTCGCTGCGCTCTTCGGGGGTTCCGGCGATCCGGGCGGCGAGCCGTACGCGACCTCCGAGCCCGGCTCGGGAACGGATGGCCTCGCGCCATGGGTGCCCCTGCTGATCGGCATCGTGCTTCTCGTGCTCGGAGTGCTGGTCTGGTTCAAGAAGCCGCCCGCAGCGGATGCCCCGCCCTCCCGCCTCGCGACGGCGTTCGAGACCCTGGGCCCGGGCAAGGCCGTTCTGCTCGGCGCCGGACTCGCACTCGTGAAGCCGAAGACGATCGCCGCCGTGATCGGTGCGGCCGCGATCGTGGGCGCCGATGGCCTGGCATTCTGGCCCTCGGCGCTGCTGATCGTGCTGTTCACCGTCGCCGGCAGCGTGGCCGTCGGGCTGCCCGTGGTGCTCGCCGCGGTGGGGGGAGACCGTGTCTCGGGCGTACTGGCCTCCATGCAGGCAGCGCTCTCGCGCAACAAGGCGCGCATCACCGGCGGCCTGCTGTTCGTGGTGGGCGCGATCATCCTGGTGGTGGGGCTCACCTCGTGGCTCGGCACACTCTGAGCACCCCGGGATCGCGCGGGGTCGCAGAATCCGTCGCCTGATCGCGGTTTCGGCGACAATTCCTGCGACCCGGCAGTGGAGGTCGCCTGTCCGGCGCGGTGCGTGGCACCGCCTCTCTCGTGAGTAGAGTCGGAGCGATGGGCGAACGGATGCGCGGGCGATGACCGAGGGCGCCTCCGCCGCGAGCCGGAGCGACGGCGGCCACCGCCGAGGCGATCCGGCGTACCGGCGGATGCTGCTCGCCCTCTTCTTCGCCGGGGTCGCCACCTTCGCGCAGCTCTACTCCCCTCAGGCGCTGCTGCCCGACATCGCCGAGACGCTCGGCGTCACGCCCGCCACCTCGGCGCTCGTGCTGTCGTTCTCCACGATCGGGCTCGCGATCGGCGTGCTGCCGTGGACCGTCGTCTCCGACCGCATCGGGCGGGTACGCGCCATGGCCATCTCGATCGCGAGCGCGAGCCTGCTCGGAGCGCTGGTGTCGTTCGCCGATTCGCTCCCGCTGCTCATCGCCGGCCGGTTCGTGGAGGGTCTGCTGGTGGCGGGGGTTCCCGCGGTCGTGATCGCCTTCCTCAGCGAGGAGGTGCATGCCGGCGACGCGGCCCGGGCAGCGGGCACCTACGTGGCGGGCACGTCGATCGGCGGTCTCTCGGGCCGACTGATCGCCGGGCCCGTGGGCGAGGCGCTCGGCTGGCGGGTGGGTGTGCTGTCGGTGGCCCTCGTCTGCATGATCGCCGCGGCCGCGTTCATCGCGCTCGTGCCCGCATCCCGGCGCTTCGGCGGAGTGGGCGGGCTGGAGGAGCTGGAGGGGCTCGGGCGGGCGCCGACGGATGCCCCGCACAGCGTCACCCGGCGCATCCTGTCGAATCTCCGCTCGCCGCGCCTGCTGGCGCTCTACGCCCAGGGATTCCTCCTCATGGGCGGATTCGTCGCGCTCTACAACTACCTGAGCTTCCGGCTCACCGGGCCGGGCTTCGATCTCTCGCCGACGCTGGTGACACTCATCTTCCTGGCCTACCTGGCCGGCACCTGGTCATCCGGGGTATCGGGCGGTATCGCCGCCCGCCGCGGACGGCTCGCCGTTCTGCTGGCCGGCATCGCGGCCCTGATCCTCGGCACCCTCGTGACGCTCGGCGACTCCGTGCCCGTGATCATCGTGGGACTGGTGATCGCCACGGCCGGCTTCTTCGCCGCGCACTCCATCGCGTCCGGCTGGACGGGCCAGGTGACGGATGGGGTCGGCCGGGCTCAGACGGCCGGGCTCTACAACGTGGCCTACTACGCCGGCTCGAGCCTGTTCGGCTGGCTGGGCGGCATCCTCTTCGTGTCGGCGGGCTGGCCGGGCGTGGTGGTGCTGGTGGTGGGGCTGGCCGCCCTCGCGGCGGGGCTGGCGCTCGCGGTGCTGCGGCGGCCCATGCGGTGACCATGGTGAACGGCTGCCTCGGCTGCGCCGTCGGAACCGGCTGGTAGCGTCGGAGCGTGCCTGAATCCACGCCGCTCACCAAGCTCGGCTTCCTCACCATCGGGGTGTTCGACCCCGCCGACCCGGCGGCCGGCCACGAGCAGACGCTCGACACGATCGAACTCGGCGAACGGCTCGGCTTCGACAGCGCCTGGCTGCGGCACCGGCATCTGCAGTACGGCATCTCGTCGCCCGTCGCCGTGATGGCGGCGGCGTCGCAGCGCACGAGCACCATCGAGCTCGGCACCGCCGTCACCCCGATCGGCGCCGAGAACCCGTTCCGTCTGGCCGAAGACCTGGCCACCGTCGACCTCTTGAGCCACGGTCGCATCAACCCGGGGTTCTCGGCCGGCACCCCGATGAACATCGACAAGTACCGCGACGCGATCTACCCGACCACCTACGACCTCGAAGACTTCGACTACGAGCGCCTGCTCCGTTTCCGTTCATTCGTGCGCGGCGACGTCGTGTCGTCGTTCGAGGGCACCCAGGGCATCGAGGTGTTCGCCAACACGGTCCAGCCGCATTCCGCCGGCCTGGCCGAGCGCATCTGGTACGGCGGCGGCAGCACCCGGTCGGCAACCTGGGCCGGTGAGAACGGCTTCAACTTCCTGACCTCGAGCGTGGTTCAGGGCGAATCGGGCGACGACTTCGCGGCGAATCAGTTCGAGCAGGTGTCGGCGTATCGTGCCGCGCATCCGGATGGCGACCGCGCCCGCGTCTCACAGGGGCTCGTCGTCATCCCCACCGACTCGGCCACCCCCACGCAGCGCGCGAAGTACGAGGCCTACGTAGCGAGCCGCGCCGGGCGCGTGGGAGTGGCGCACGGCCCGAAGCGCATGCTCTTCGCCGCCGATCTCATCGGCACCTCCGACGAGATCGCCGCCGTGCTCGAGGCGGATGCCACGTTCCGCTCGGTCTCGGAGGTCGCGTTCGCGCTGCCCTTCTCGTTCGAGCACGACGACTACGTGCAGTTGCTGCACGACATCGCCGAGCGTCTCGCGCCGGCGCTAGGCTGGTCGCCCACGGCTCGGTAGCCGTCAGCGCGAGGGGGAACATGAGCGAGCAGAATCCGCCGACGAATCCGGGGGGATCGTCGCGACCACCGGTGCCCGGGGGCGAGCCCCCGTTCTGGGCGGCGCCTGGGGAGTCTGGCCAGACCCCCGCAACGCCGGGCCAGACGGCCGATGCCGCCGGCGGAGAGCCGGCGTCCGCCGGGCCAGCCGCCTCGGGGGCGGCACCCACCGACCCTGCTTCCACTCCCACGCCGCCACTGCCCGGGTCGGCTTACCCGCCGTACGGGCAACCCGGCACCCCGACGTCACGGCCCAGTGGGAACATCCCGCCCTACGGTCAGCCCGGCATCCCCACTCCACCGCCCGGGGTGGGCATGCCGCCCTACGGCCAGCCCGGGGGCGGGTTCCCGCCGGCGCCCGGAGCGGGCTACCCGCCCTACGGTCAGCCGGGATGGCCCGGCCAGCCGGGGCCGGGCGGCGGCCCGAGGCGACCCTCCCCCGTCGCCGCCCCGCCCGGCACCGACTTCCCGGGCAAGACCCTCGGCATCGTGGGCCTCATCCTGGCCATCGTGGCGAACCTCGTCGGCATCATCGTGTCGGCCGTCGCGCTCTCCAGGTCGCGCCGCGCTGGGTTCCGCAACACGCCGGCCCTGGCCGGAGTCATCACGGGCAGCGTCCTGCTCGCGGTCGGCATCATCGTGGCCCTCACCTTCGCGGTGATCGGTGTCGCCAGCGGGCTCGCCTCGGCGATCTCCGCTCCGTACTCCTCGGGCGACGACGATCCGGGTTCCGTACCGTGGGCCACCGCCACACCCGACCCGCTCGCCACTCCCACCGATCCGAGCTACGACATCTTCCAATACCAGGTGGGCGACTGCTTCGACGACCAGCCGGATGACGCCACCTCCGTCACGGTCATCGACTGCAGCACCCCGCACGACTGGGAGGTGTACTTCAACTTCACCGTGCCCGACACCGCCGACGGCTCCTACCCGGGCGACGACAAGATGCAGCAGGCCGCCGATCAGGCCTGCTACGACGCATTCGCCGACTTCGTGGGGGTCTCCTACGAGGATTCCGACTACGACTACGGCTACGTCACGCCCAGCAAGAGCACGTGGATCGCCAATGACGACCGGGTCGTGTCGTGCGCCGTCTACGACCCGGCGGGCAAGCTCACCGGGAGCCTGCGCGGAGCCGGTCAGTGAGCGAGCAACCCCCGCCGCCGTCCGGCGGAGCGCCCCCGCAGGCCGCGCCGCCGCCGCCGTATCCAGCGCAGCATCCGCCCTATCCCCCACAGCCTCCGTATCCCCCGAATCCGCAGCACACCCTGGGCGGCGGCCCGGTCGCGCCGCCGCCCGGCGCCGACTACCCCGGTAAGACCCTCGGCGTGGTGGGACTCATCGTCGCGATCTTCGCCAACGTCATCGGCATCGTCATCTCGGCGATCGCCCTCGACCAGTCGAAGCGCGCCGGGTTCCGCAACGGCCCCGCGAAAGCGGGCGTGATCGTCGGCTCGGTGCTGCTCGGCGCGGGCCTCCTCATCGGCCTCGTGTTCGCGGTGGTCGGCATCGCCATCGGTCTGACGGCGGCGTTGACGGTGCCGTTCACGGGAGGGCAGAGCGCGCCGTCCACGGCAGCACCCACTCCGATGCCATCGGCCCCTGCGCCGTACCTCGGCCCCGGCCCGTCGGAGCCGGCGCTCCCCGGGGAGACCTTCGGCGGCCAGTCGATCGAGTACGCGGTGGGCGACTGTTTCATGGAGCCGACCGCCGACTACGGGCACGTGCAGTTCGTCGACTGCGCGGCACCGCACGACTACGAGGTCTACGCCGACTTCACCGTGCCCGACACCACCGACGGCAGCTACCCGGGCGTCGACCGCATGTCCCTGGCCGCCGACTCCGGATGCCGCGACGCCTACGCCGACTTCACCGGCGTGCCGTGGGAGGCATCCGTCTACGACTACCAGTTCGTCGCCCCCGACGACTACACCTGGGCGAGCTTCGACGACCGCACCATCTCGTGCGTCATCTCCGATCCGTCGGGCCCGACCACGGGCACCCTCCGGTCCGTCGGTCGCTGACCGACGTTCCATCCGGTGTCCTGGTTGCAGGAACACGGCGGTGATGTGACGGTCACGTTGGTAGGCGCGGATCGCTCACGACAAGGAATCTCTGTCCTCGAGACCATCGTGTGGCCTCGTTCGTGGTCGGTCAACAGGCCATCGGACTCACCCGTGCCGTCCTAGCCACCTGCGGACCGGCAGAATTCACGCACATCTGGACCTATCACTGACAACTGGGAAGCAAAACCCGGACTGGAAGGATCGACGCCGACCAGCTTCTCGGTCACATCGCGAATACTCGGCCGCTCAATGAGCTCCGAGAATCCGGGAGCTGTGTACTCGAGTTGAGGCAAGCTCTCGTCGAATATGTCTCGGTCGGTAATAGACATGGCCACAGCGCTCGACACTAGTTGCATGCAGTCGGTGACTCGCGCGTTCTCGGTGGTTTCAGCGGCTGGAGGAGGCTTCTCAGAAGTAGGAGGGCTGCTGTCGACGACCACTTCGTGCACGGATTCAACCTGATCCCTCGGCCCAACGACGAACCACTCGGAGCCCGTCACAAGGTAGATGTCCCCGCCAATCACCCAGTTCTCAAGCACCACGGAAAGGTTGGTTCCTGGGGGGAATGCCCGCACGTTCACGAAGTCTCCGCTGGTCGTAACGCAAATTTCTCCTCGCATTTCCGTGGCTCCGTAAATATCGTCCATGAGCGGGTAATAACTCGCGCAGTCGAGTTCGGAGGCGACCGTCTCGACGTCTTGGGTCATCTGATCCGACGCACCATCCCGCGTCGTACACGACGCGAGGAAGGCAGAGGCGGCCAGAACCGCGCATGTCGAAACTGACCGCCTCAGCATCGCTTAGTACCAGGCCACCGACGTCGCACGAAGAACGTTCTGAGTGAACGCCTTCAGCTGCTGATACCCCGCTACGTTGCCCCACACCACGTTCTTTGCACCGCTCATTCCGCAGCCCAAGCCGTACCAGGAGGGCGAGCCGTTGGAGTATCCCAGGCCGGTGGTGCAGGCAGGCACGCCGGTAGCGGCGTTTGCGGTCCAGGTATAGCCGACGATCGCTCGTGGCGAGCCGATGAAAGCACACGTTGCGGAGGATACGGGTCCATAACCCCCACCGATAGGGGCGTACGCCACCCCGGCACATCCAGGCACACCCCTGGTAACCACTCCGTCGCCATTGCTCTCGATGATGGGCGTGCCCGGAGCGATCTCGTCCACCTGAACAGGCGGAGGGGTGGACTCGTCCGGTGGCGACGATGCGTACGCCGGCGCGGCCGTGATCACGGCACCAAAGAGCGCGACTGCGGCTGCAGCGATCGCCACTTTGTTCAAGGATGATTTCGACATTGGCTTCTCCTCTTTCAGATCGTCGAACCCGAGAAGTTCCGGGATAAAATGAAGTAAACTCGATATTGGTCGACAAAGTAAGTCTGTAGATGGTTGTCGATTGGTGCTTGGATCGACATCAGCTATGAGGGCGGGCAGATAGATGCGACTACTTCGACGAATCGGTTCGGCTATTCGAAACTCGGCCGAGCTAGACACATACGGGCGTGTACTGGAGACGATTTCCTTCGCTGAGGGAACGGCGATTCACGACGGCCCATCGCCACTTGATGACAACTCGACAGTCGACATCAACGCCTTGGCACCTGAGCGATCTATGCAGAGCAAGCGAGACTAGTCCATGCCTCCCGCACTAACCGCGAAGAAGATCTTCTGGGGCGGGGTAGTACTGCTCCTCGTTGGAATCACCGCAACGCTGTTGTCGTCACAACTTGCGCTTGTCATTGCTGGCCCTTCAGGAGTGGGATTTGCACTGGCGACTACTGCACTAGGGCTAGTGAGCCAGATCTGCACCGTGCTCGGATGCGTTCTTCTAGGCACGTCTCCGTTGGCGCGACTAGTTGAAAGCCCGCCGAAGAACCCGGACTCAGCAACAATTCTGATGAGAGACACCCTTGACCGTAGGAAACGTCGTAAGAGCCGTCCAGCACGAAGGACCAACGACTGAGGACACTCAACTCTTGCTTCAAGATCGACACGAGTTGAAGGTCCAAGCCAAACGTTGAACGCGGGTAGTCCCGGGCATCCACCCGAGGTTAGGGACAAGCCCTACGAGAGGACGTCCTTCGTGGCGAACCGGCCGTAGGCGAGCGCCCCGAACACCGCCACGTAGGCCAGCTGCAGCAGCGCGTTCGCTCCGAAGCTCGACCACTCGATGGGCTGTCGCAGCAGATCGCCGAAGTCGAGCCAGTAGTAGCTGAAGAGCCACGGATGCAGCCACTCCGTCTGCGAGAGCTGGCCGAGCACCTGCGCCACGATCGACACCACCACCGTCGCGGCCATGGCGCCCACCGGTGCATCCGTCAGTGTGGAGATGAAGAGGCCGATGGCGGCGAGTCCGAGCAGGCCGAGAGTGACATAGATCGCGATCAGCAGCGAGCGCAGCAGCGATTCGGCCACGCTCACGGTGTCGCCCGAGATGAGGGCGACCGGCCCCACCGGGAAGAGGGCGAGCCCGATCAGGATTCCCGCCACCGTCACCGTGAGGGTCGCCGCCAGGCAGAACACGGCGGCCGCCGCGAACTTCACGATGAGCAGGCGGATGCGCCCGACCGGCGACACGAGCAGATACCGCAGCGTGCCGGTGCTCGCCTCGCCCGCGACCGAATCCCCGGCCACGACACCGACGGTGAGCGGCAGGAACAGGGGGATGGCCACGGCGAGCGCCGACAGGCCCACGAACAGGCCGTTCTGGGTGATGCGGTCGAGGAAGGCCGGCCCGCGTCCGTCGCCGCCGTCGGTGAGACGGATGGCCACGGCGATCAGGATCGGCACGGCGGCGAGCGCCGCGAGCATCGCCCAGGTGCGGCGGCGGCGGAAGAGCACCGCGAGTTCGGAGAGGAAGAAGCCCCAGCCCAGGGCGCGCCGCGGGCCGCGTTCGGTCGCGTTCGAGCCGGTGCCGAGAACGGATTCACTGGACAACGTCGAAGCCCTCCCCCGTCAGCTGCACGAAGAGGTCTTCGAGCGAGGCGCGCTCCACGGCGAAGCCGCGCACCCGAACCCCGGCTCCCACGAGTGCCGCGACCACGTCTTCTGCGGCCACCGCCTCGGGCAGCTCGCCTTCTACCACCCGGTCGCCCGTTCCGTCGGTCGCTGTCGCCACGTCGGCCGCGGAAGGCGGCTCGACCATCACGGGTGCAGGTGCAGGTGTTGGCGCAGGTGCGGGCGCAGTCACAGGCGCAGGTGTTGGCGCAGGCGCAGTCACAGGCGCAGGTGTTGGCGCAGGCGCAGTCACAGGCGCAGGTGTTGGCGCAGTCACAGGCGCAGGTGCGGGCGCAGGCGCAGTCACAGGCGCAGGTGTTGGCGCAGTCACAGGCGCAGGTGCGGGCGCAGTCACAGTCACAGGCGCAGGTGCGGGCGCAGTCACAGGCGCAGGTGCGGGCGCAGGTGCGGGTGCGGGTGGACCGTCGATCAGCACAGCCGCCGCATCCGTCGTCGTCCGAGTGTCAGCCGGAGGGAGGGCCCCACCCGCGGGTGCCGGCGCCGCGGCGGCGGAAGCAGCAGCCGCAGCCGTAGGGCGAGCAAGGCCGAGGCGCGCCAGGGTCGAGGCCGCGAGGGCCGCATCCGGAGCCGCCACCGTGACGCGCACGTGCGTGCGGCCCGCGCCGCGCAGCTCGTCGAGGGCACCCTGCGCCACGAGACGGCCGCCCCGCATCACGGCGACGTGCGAGCACATCTGCTCGATCTCGGAGAGCAGGTGGCTCGACACGAACACGGTGGTGCCCTCGGCGGCGAGCGAGCGGATGAGTGCCCGCACCTCGCGCGTGCCCTGCGGATCGAGTCCGTTCGTGGGCTCGTCGAGCACAATCAGCTCGCGCGGGGTGAGCAGCGCATTCGCGATGCCGAGTCGCTGCTTCATGCCGAGCGAGTAGGCGCGCACCTTCTTGTGCGCCGCGGAGGAGAGCCCGACCCGTTCGAGGGCGCGGTCGACCCGGGCGGAACGGGTGGCCCGCGAGGCGTATCCATCGGCCGCGTCGAGGCGCCTGAGGTTGTCGCGGCCGGAGAGGAACGGGTAGAAACCGGGCCCTTCGATGAGCGCGCCCACCGCGGGGAGCACGCCCGCGAGCTTCGCGGGCATCGCTTGGCCGAGCACGCGGATGTCGCCCGCCGAAGCTCCCGCGAGGCCCAGCAGCATGCGGATCGTGGTGGTCTTGCCCGATCCGTTCGGCCCGAGGAAGCCGAACACCGCTCCCCGCGGCACGGCGAGATCGATGCCATCGACCACGGTGGAACGACCGAAGCGCTTGCTCAGGCCGCGCGTCTCGATGGCGAGCTCACCGCCCGACGCCCGCTCCCCCAGATCCGTCACTTTTTGCGCGAACACGTCGGATTCCGCGCAAAAAGTGACGGATCTGGCGGGAGGTGGGGGCTCACTGAGCGGCCGCGGCCTGGAGGGCGGAGACCGGAACGGCGCCGGCGAGCAGGCGCCCGTCGTCGGTGAGCAGCACCGAGACGAGAGTGGTCTGCAGAGCGCTGCCGCCCGCGACCGGGGTCGCCACCTGAGCGAAGAGCGGGTTCGAGGTGAGCGCGGAGAGGTCTCCGCTGATCGTGGTCTCGACGATCGCATCCCAGCCCTCGCCGGTCACCGTGGGCTCGGCGGCGTCTGCGGCTCCGGATGCCGGAGCACCAGGGCCCGCGTCGGTGGCGTCATGACCCTCAGCGCTCAGATCTTTCTCCGTGACATCCGTGCCCGCGGGTGGCGTGAAGTCGAAGAGCGAGGCCGAAGGGGCGTCGAGGGAGAGGTCGGTGAAGCCCACCTCGAAGGCCGGCGACGAGTCACCGCGGGCGAAGACCTCCACCTGCAGCGGCATGCCGGTCTCGGCGTCGACCGCGATCGACACCGAACCCACGAGGGTGGCATCGGTGCGGGGCGTCAGCACGAGGTCGTAGGCCGAGCGACCCGCCACCGAGGTGTCGGCGCCGAGCGAGACATCCGTGCTGGGGTCGACCGCCGCCAAGAACTGCGTGGCCAGCTCGTCGGGCGTGGGGATGGTTGTAGGCACGTCGCCCGAAGCGGCCTCGCCCGGGGCGGCGTCACCCGGGGCGGGAAGAGTGGAGTGCACCGCGCTCGAGTCGCTCGAGTCGTACACCCAGAGCTCGCTGCCGTTGAGCACCACATCGCGTTCGGCCAGCTGGTCGAGCACCTGCACGCGCAGCTTGTCGGTGCCGTCGGCGTAGACGCGGGCGGTGTGGCTGCCGGTGAGGAGTTCCAGCGCGGATGTCGCGTCGAACGTGCCGGCCGCATCCGAGTCCGATGAGCTGGACGAACCCGACGACCCGGACGACCCCGATGCGCCGCTGATGCTCGAGAGGTCGGGCAGCCCCAGATCCGACGACTGGAACAGCGTTCCCGAGAACGAGGTGACGTCGCTCGCACCGACCAGGGCCAGCACCTCCTGAGGAGTCTTGTCCGGCAGGTCGGCGGAGGCCGTCGTGGCCACCCCTCCGACCACGGCCACCACGGCGACGACGGCCGGAACGGCCACTGCGGGAATCCAACGCTGCCAGCTGCGGGTCACGATCGACTTCTTTCGGGGGGAGCTGTGGGCGCGGGCCGTCTGGCGAGCGCCGGTCTGCCTGCGACGATACGCCGCGAGCCCGTGAGTTGTCTCGATATCGGCACGGGCCGACGGATGCGCGCCAGCCGGTAGAATCGGACCCGCATCCCCACCCCGCAACTCAAGGAGTCCTGGCCGCGTGAGCATTGCCGATACCGTCGAGAACGCCATCGCCACCCCCGAGCGGGACCAGCCGTATGAGGCCCTCGGCCTGAAGGCCGACGAGTACGCGAAGATCCGCGAGATCCTGGGCCGGCGCCCCACTTCGGGCGAGTTGGCGATGTACTCGGTGATGTGGAGCGAGCACTGCTCCTACAAGTCGTCGAAGATCTACCTCCGCCAGTTCGGCCAGAAGGTCACCGACACCATGCGCAAGAACCTCATGGTGGGAATGGGCGAGAACGCCGGCGTGGTCGACGTGGGCGAGGGCTGGGCGGTGACCTTCAAGGTCGAGAGCCACAACCACCCCTCCTACATCGAGCCCTTCCAGGGCGCGGCCACCGGCGTCGGCGGCATCGTGCGCGACATCATCTCGATGGGGGCCCGCCCGGTCGCCGTGATGGACCAGCTGCGCTTCGGCGCCATCGACAACCCCGACACCGCGCGCGTGGTGCACGGCGTCACGAGTGGCATCTCGTTCTACGGCAACTGCCTCGGCCTGCCGAACATCGGCGGCGAGACCTACTTCGACAAGGTCTACCAGGGCAACCCGCTCGTCAACGCGCTCAGCGTCGGCGTCCTGCGGCACGAAGACCTGCACCTGGCCAATGCGCGTGGTGTGGGCAACAAGGTGGTGCTCTTCGGAGCCCGCACGGGCGGCGACGGCATCGGCGGCGCATCCATTCTGGCGTCCGACACGTTCTCGGCCGGCGGCCCCACGAAGCGCCCCGCGGTGCAGGTGGGCGACCCGTTCGCCGAGAAGGTGCTCATCGAGTGCTGCCTCGAGCTGTTCGCGGGCGACCTGGTCGAGGGCATCCAAGACCTGGGTGCGGCGGGCATCTCGTGCGCCACCTCCGAGCTCGCCTCGAACGGCGACGGCGGCATGTTCATCGAGCTCGAGAAGGTGCTGCTGCGCGACCCCACGCTCACCGCCGAAGAGATCCTGATGTCGGAGAGCCAGGAGCGCATGATGGCGGTCGTGCGCCCCGAGAAGCTCGAGGGCTTCCTCGCGGTGGTGGCGAAGTGGGATGTCGAGACCAGCGTGCTCGGCGAGGTCACCGACACCGGCCGCCTGATCATCAACTGGCACGGCGAGGAGATCGTCAACGTCGAGCCGCGCACCGTGGCCGTCGACGGCCCCGTCTACGAGCGGCCCGTCGCCTACCCCACCTGGATCGACGCGCTGCAGGCCGACACGGCCGCGCGCCTGCCACGAGCAACCGATGGCGCCGCGCTCCGCGACGAGTTCCTGCGCATCGTCGGCTCGCCCAACATGGCGTCGAAAGACTGGATCACCAACCAGTACGACCGCTACGTCATGGGCAACACCGCGCTCTCGTTCCCCGACGACGGCGGCATGGTGCGCGTCGACGAGGAGTCGGGCCTCGGCTTCGCCCTCGCCTCCGACGCGAACGGCCGCTACTGCCAGCTCGACCCCTACCGTGGCGCGCAGCTCGCTCTCGCCGAGGCCTTCCGCAACGTCGCCGTCACCGGCGCCACCCCGGTGGCCGTGAGCGACTGCCTCAACTTCGGCTCCCCCGAGAACCCCGAGGTGATGTGGCAGTTCTCGCAGGCCGTCGAGGGCCTGTCCGACGGATGCCTGGAACTCGAGATCCCCGTCACCGGCGGCAACGTCTCGTTCTACAACCAGACCGGCTCGCAGCCCATCCACCCCACCCCCGTGGTGGCCGTTCTCGGCGTGATCGACGATGTCGCCCGCCGCGTGCCCTCGGGCTGGCAGGACGAGGGCGACAACCTCTATCTCCTCGGCACCACACGCGCCGAGCTCGACGGATCGGCCTGGGCCGGCGTCATCCACGACCACCTGGGCGGCCTCCCGCCCGTGGTGTCGTTCGCCGACGAGCAGAACCTCGCGGGTCTGCTCCAGGCCGGAGCCCTCGAGGCGCTCATCGACTCCGCGCACGACCTCTCCGACGGCGGGCTCGCCCAGACCCTGGCCGAGTCGGTGCTGCGGTTCGGCATCGGAGCCCGGGTGTGGCTCGACGAGATCATCGAGCGCGACGGGGTGTCGGCATCCGATGCCCTGTTCAGCGAGTCGACCGCGCGCGTTCTCGTGGCCGTACCGCGTGAAGACGACGTGAAGTTCAAGGGTCTGTGCGCGGGGCGCGACATCCCCGTGCTGCGCATCGGCGTGACGGATGCGCAGTCGCACTCGCTCGAGGTGCAGGGCCTCTTCGAGGTGTCGATCGAGGAGCTCGGCGGTGTGCACCGCGCCACGCTGCCGGCGCACTTCGGGCCGGTCGTCGGGGGCTGACCCTGTCTGAGAACCGGTCGAGCACAGCTCGACCGGCGCCGGCGTCGCGGCGACCGTTCACAGGATCGCCGCTCAACACTCCCGCGCGGGTCGTCGTGGCCGGGCACGTGTGCATCGACGAGATCGTCACGGCCGACGGCACCAGCCGCACGGCCGGTTCTCCCGCGGTCTTCATCTCGCCGGTTCTGCGCGAGCGGGGATCGCCCGCTGTGGTGATCGCGCCGTACGGCAGCGACTTCACCGCGGTGGAGCACGACCTCGAGCTTCTGCCCTCCGCACAGGTCGACCGCACGCTCGTGTTCGTCAACGATGTCCGCAGCGCTCGGCGCACCCAGGCGGTTCGCAACGGGGAAGCCGCCACGCTGCCAAGCCCCGGCCAGGCCGCGCTCGACGCTCTGGGGGCCGCACGGGCGCTCATCCTCACGCCACTCCTCCCCGATCCGCCGATCGGGATCGTGCGGGAGTACGTCGCCGCGCTGCCCACGGGCGCTCTCCGCGTCATCCTGCTGCAGGGGTACCTCAGGCGGCTCTCCCCCCACCTCGACGCCCGGGGCAACACGCCTGTCGCCACGCGCCCGCTCGCCGAGCTCGACGCGCTGCTGCCGCTGTTCGACATCGCCGTGCTGAGCGACGAAGACCTCTCGGGCGATGTCGACGGCACGGTGGGCGCCTGGTCGGCCGCGCATCCGTCGTCGGCCATCGTGGTGACCCGGGGCGCTCGCGGCGCATCGCTCTTCACGGGGGGCGAGCGAACGGATGCCCCGGCTCACGATGTGGGCCCGCTGCCCCCTGAGGCGCTGGTCGGTGCCGGCGACATCTTCAGCGCCGAGCTCACAGCTGCCCTCCTCGCTGCGGACGCTCCCCGCGACCGCGACCGCGACGCGACCGGCGCGAGCAATGCGCCCGCGCCTGACCGCGGTGGATCACTCCTCGCCGCGGTCCGCCAGGCGAACCACGCCACCGCGCTTCGCCTGGCGGCCCGGCTCGAGCCGCGAGCCGACGTACCGGCTCCTCTCGAGCCCATCAGCGGCAGCCGCGTAACCGACGTCACGGTCGAGGCACCCGGATGAAGACGGTCGCGTCAGAGGCGTGCCCGCCGATCAGCTCGTCGGGTGCGCCGCACGGGACTCGCGGTGGAGGCGGCGCGCTCGTGTGATGAGTGTCACCCCGGACACACACCGGCTGGGAAGCGAGAGGACGTGATCGCGAGCAACCGCGCCGCGTCACGGCGCCGGTGCGGGGCCGACCGAGTTCGTGAGGGGCATGCCATCGCGCAGAGCACGGATGTTCCGGGCGATCAGGGGTGCCGCCCCGCGCGGGCGATTGCCGGCTGCATGCGGGGTGATCACCAGGTTCGGCGTGGTCCAGAGCGGCGACGACTCGGGCAGTGGCTCCTGCCTCATCACGTCCAGTGCCGCCGCCCGCAAGCGTCCGGAGGTCAGCGCCTCGATCAGGGCGTGTTCGTCGACCGTGGCGCCTCGGCCGACGTTCACGAAGACCGCGCCGGGCTTGAGCGCGTCGATGAGCGCGGCTCCGAACGCACCCTCCGTGGCCGGGGTGGCCGGCAGCAGCGAGATCAGGACGTCGACACCCGCAAGATGGGCCGGAAGGCCGGCGTCATCGATCACCTCGTAGCCGTCGCGGGTTCCCCCCGACGAGGCCACGCCCGTCACCGTCGCGCCCAGCAGTGCGAGCATCGGCGCGAGCGTGCGGGCGATCGAACCGAAGCCCCAGATGCAGACCGAGGCACCGGCGAGCGTGTAGAGCGACTCGGTGCCCGGATCGCGCTGAGCCTCCAGAAATCCCTCGTCCCAGTGCGACTCGCGCTGGGCGTCCCCCAGCCGGTCGAGCCGGCGGATCAGGGCCAGTGTCAGCGTCAGCGCGTGCTCGGCCACCGTGGCGTCATGCAGCGATCTGCCGGACGTGACCGCGACGTGCGGAGCGAACCCCGCGGCGAGCACCGCATCGGGACCCGCCGCGAGCGTCTGCACGAGCCGCAGCGATCCGAGAGTGCGGGCGGCATCCGCGAGGTTCTCCGCCGTGTTCCGCCAGACCACCAGCACCTCGGCGTCGCGCGCCCCGGCCGGGATCGGGGCGGTGACGTCGTACACCACGAACTCGTGGCCGGAGTCGACGATCAGGTCGCTCAGGTCGGTGGTGTCGGGGATGAGGATCTTCATGCGCGCGTCAGGAGACGATCTTCGAGTGCTCACCGAGGTGGTGCCACGTGCGGTTGTGATAGACCAAGGGCTCCGCCGACGCCGCGTCTGCCGAAGGATCTCCCGCAGCCGGTGCGTGGGTCTGCACGGCTTCGGCGGCGATGACCGTCGATCCGCCCGCCTGCATCTCGTTCACGATACGCGCGCGGATCCAGGCGTGCGCCGCCGGGAAGTACGGTTCACCGGTCGCGAGCCTGGTCCACAGCGTGGTGTCCGCGAAGCGGTCGATACCGCTCGTGGCCCCGAGCTTCGCGAGTCCGAGCTGGCTGGCGCCCAGAAGGTGCACGACGATCGTCTCTGCACGCTTGATGGCCGGGGCGCTGGAGGAGAGCTCGGAGACCGAGAACACCAGCAGCGGCGGCTCGGCACTGACCGAGAAGACCGAGGTCGCGGTGAGTGCGACCGGTCCGTCGCCCGGGTCGGCCGTGATCACGGCGACTCCGGCGGGGTGATTGCGGAAGGCGGCCTTGAACTCGTCTGGCGTCACCTGGGGAGAGCCGGGGAGGGTGATGAGGGGGCGAGAGCGCTCGACCCCGTGCGCCTCATCGCGAACGGGGAATGCGGGCTGAGAAGTGGACATGCTCCGATGCTACGGAGCCGGTGATGCCTCGGAGGTTCCCGTTGGCTCGCACGGGAGAGCCACTGGGAATCACCGGGCCGCCTTCAGGCCATCACGATGATCGCGCGGCCGAGGATGCGGCCCGCCGCCAGATCCTCGAAGTCCACGGCCACTTCCTCCAGGCGATAGCGGCGGGTGACCGCCTGCTCGAGGTCGAAGCCGTCCCGCCGAGCGAGCTCCACCACTGCCGGCAGGTCGACTCGGGTTCGCGCACCATAGGAGCCGATGATGCGCTGGCTGCGCCGCACCAACGGTGTGATCTCGACCGCGGCGGTCGCCGCCCCGGCGGCGATGCCGATCGCCACGAGCGCCCCGCCGTCGGCGAGCATCCGTGAGGCCTGCTCGAAGGTCTGCGGGTGGCCGAGCGCCTCGAAGGCGACATCGACACCCCGGCCGCCGGTGAGCGCCCTCACCGCAGCGACCGGATCGGCCTCTCGAGCGTTGACGATGTCGGTGGCGCCCAGCTGGGAAGCGAGCGCGAGTTTGTCGTCGGATACATCCACAGCGATCACCCGGGAGGCGCCGAGGGCTCGCGCGATCTGCACGACTCCCGTCCCGACCCCGCCTGTCGCCACCACAGCCACGGTCTGTCCGGGCAGCAGACCGGCCGCGCGCGCGACGGCGCCGTACGCGGTCATCGCCGCGCAGCCGAGGATGGCCGCGGTGTCCGAACGAAGACTCTCGGGCAGGGCGGTGAGTGCCGACACCGGGCTCACGCAGTACTCCGCCAGAGCCGCCATCGAGTACATCGCCAGAGGCGTCCCGTCGGAGCGGTGCAGGCGCGTCTCGCCGTCGTACAGGGTGCCGTTCAGACGATTCTGGGCGAAGAAGTTCTCGCACAGATCGTCACGCCCTGCCCGGCAGGCGTCGCAGCGGGTGCAGGGCATGATGAACCCTCCGACCACCCGTTCGCCGAGGGCGACGAGGGCGGCCGGGTCGCCCTCGGCCCCGGACGGTGCCTGCTCGCCCAACGCCACCACGGTCCCGCTCACCTCGTGCCCGAGTACACAGGGCTTCGGAAAGCCCACCTCGTTCTTCAGCACGTGCAGATCCGTATGGCAGACGCCGACGGCATCGACTCGGATGAGCGCCTCACCGGCTCGGGGCCGGGGCACGGGGATGCTCTCCACGGCCAGCACGCCATCGGCCGAGAGCACCGCAGCGCGCATCGAAGCGGGCAGTGCGGGCCCCGTCATCAGATCACCGCCGAGTAACCGCCGTCGACCACGATCGATGCGCCGTTGACGTAGCTCGACAGATCACTGGAGAGCCACACCGCGGCATCCGCGATCTCGTCAGCCTGCCCCTTGCGCCCGAGCGGGATACGGATGGGTGAACCGCCGCGCATCTCCACCCGCAGCATCTCGGTGTCGACCTGGCCCGGATGCACCACGTTGGCCCGGATGCCGTACCGCGCAACGGCGTCGGCCAGCGCGTAGGTGAACGTGCGCACCGCGCCCTTCGACGCCGAATAGCTCGCGGCATGGGCGAAGCCGCGCATCCCGCCCACCGAGGAGAGATTCACGATCGTGCCCTTCTTGCCGGTCGCGATCATCGAGCGGGTGGCCGCCTGCGCACCCAGGAAGGTGCCCTCGAAGTTCACGGCCATCACCCGCCGAAGGCGCTCGAGGTCGACCTCGAGAAAGTCGACGTTGTCGCTGACCCCGGCCACGTTGCACAGCGCATCGACACCGCCGAACTCCTCCGCGGCCGCGATCACCTCGAGCCACGAATCAGGATCGGTCACGTCGGCCGGCACGAAGCGCGCGGCGCCGCCGGCCTGCTCGACGAGTTCAGTGGTGGGCAGGCCACCCTCCCGGCCGATCTCGGCCAGGTCGGCGACGATCACGGTGGCGGCGCCCTCCTCGGCGGCACGAACGCTCAGCGCCCGTCCGATTCCGCTGGATCCGCCCGAGACCACGACCACGCGCCCGTCCAGCAGCGCGTGGCCGCTCATACGACGCCCGTCGTCATCGTGCCGATTCCGCTGATGGTGGTCACCAGGGTCTCGCCGGCGGCGATCGGCCCGACGCCGGGAGGGGCTCCGGTGAAGATGACGTCGCCGGGGTTGAGCGTCATCACGCGCGACGCGTACGAGACGATCTCGGGCACCGACATGATCAGATCCGAGGTGTCGACGTCTTGCCGCACCTCACCGTCGACGGTGAGGCGGATGCCCAGGCCAGACCCGTCGAAGCCGGGCTCGCGCACCCGCACCCACGGACCGATCGGGCTGAAGCTGTCGTACGACTTGCGGCGCGAGCGGTCGGCGGGGCTGCGCACGGTGATGTCGAGCCCGACGGCGAAACCGAACACGTGCTCTAGCGCCTGGCCGACCGGAATGTCCTTACCCCCGGTGCCGATGATCACGGCGAGCTCCGACTCGTGGTGGATCTCGTGCCCGGCCTCGAGCACCTCTGCCGGCAGGATCACCGGACCGTCCGGCCCTGTGATCGAGGAGGGCGCTTTGAGGAAGACATCGAACTCGAACATCCACTCGTGCGTCGTGCCGAGCGTGCGCTCCTGCACACCGTGCATCTCGGCCACGTGGGCGTGGTAGTTGCTCGCCGCGGCGATCACCTTCGAGGGGTTGAGTGCGGCGGCGCGCAGAACGACCTCCGACAGCGGCACGGCCGTGCCCGTTGCAGCGGCCTCGGCGATCGCACCGGCCAGCGACGACCAGTCCCGGCACATGGCACGCCACCATCCCGCGGTGAGCGGATCGGCGTCGTGCTGCGGCAGCACATCGGTCACGTCCACCACGGCATCGTCATCCGGGGTGAGGACCCCCAGTCGGTACTCATCGAAGAGGGCGAGTTTCATGGAGCTCCCGGGGCGGTGCGACGACGCGGATGCACCCCGTGACGCCGGTGTCGGATGGTTACGCCCTCACGCTAGTCATCCGGCGTGATGCTCTCCAAGGTCCCAGATGTGATCCAGTGATCGCCTGAGGTGATCAGGCCTGTGATCACTCCCGGTGATCACAGTGATGCTTTCAACTATTTGGGGATCGGACTCCGAGGTATCTAGAGTGATCACCGATCACGATCTCTGCAAAGGAGCACGAACGTGAAGCCCTCAACTGTCGAACGTCTGGCGCTGTCCGGCGGCACCCTCCGGCTGATCACCGCCGGAGACGGCCCCGCCCTCGTCTACCTGCACGGCACGGGCGATCAGGGATCGCTGCTTCCGGTATTCGCCACCCTCGCGGAGCAGTACCGGATCGTGCGCCCCGACCACCCGGGCTTCCTTCAGAGCGACGACTTCCGTCCCGCGATCACGAGCATCGCCGAGATCGCCGCGGTTCACGAGCAGCTGCTCGACGAGCTCGGCATCGACGAGTTCGTTCTGGTGGGCTGCTCGCTCGGCGGCTGGGTCGCGGCGGAGCTGGCACTGCGCATCCCGCACCGCGTGCGGCGGCTCGTGCTGATCGACCCCGTCGGCCTGGCCGGAGACGGTTCGGCTCCGAACCTGTTCGACCTCACGTCGGAGCAGGCTCTGGTGGCCACCGTGCACGACGAGGGCCGGCGGGCCGCCGCACGCTCGGCCGCACCCGATCCTCAGGTCGCGGCAGGCCTCGCCCGTAGCCGGGCCGCCGCCCAGCGCCTCGCCGGCGATCCCTACATGCATGACCCCTCCTTGGCAGGCCGCCTCGGCTCCCTGGCCCTGCCGGTCGAGCTGGTGTGGGGCGACGACGACGGCATCGTGCCCGTCTCCTACGCCCGATTCTGGCTCGACGCCCTGCCGCAGGCGCACCTCACCGTGGTTCCGGATGCCGGGCACCTGCCGCACGTCGAGCAGCCGCAGGCCGTGCGCGACGTGCTGACGCGGGAGGCGCCGGCGTGGAGCTGAGACACCTGCGCTACTTCGTGGCCGTGGCCGAAGAGCTGCATTTCCGCAAGGCCGCCGAGAGTCTGCACATCGTCCAACCGGCCTTGAGCAAGCAGATCAGCGCCCTCGAGAACGAGCTGGGCCTGATGCTCCTCGAACGCGACCGCCGGCACGTCACCCTCACCGAGGCCGGAAAGACCTTCCTCGAGGAGGCGGTCGCCGTGCTGGCCCGAGCCGACGGGGCGAAGTCCCGGGCGATCGCCGTGAGCCGCGGCCAGGTGGGCTCCCTCAATGTCGGCTTCATCCAGCCCGCCCTGGCCGAGCTCGTGCCGCGGTCGCTGCGCCGGTTCCGCAACGAATACCCGGAGGTGCGCATCCGGCTCACCGAGCTCACCACCCGGCAGGTGCTCGACCAGACCTCCAGCCGCGCGGTGCACTGCGCCTTCGCGCGCCTGCCGGTCGAGCTGCGCGACGACCTCGCCTGCCTCCCCATCTCGCAGCAGGACGTGATGCTGGCACTGCCCGACGGGCATCCCCTCGCCGATAAGGAGACCATCGACATCGCCGATATTGCGAACGAAGACCTCGTGATGATCGACCGGCGCGTCGAGCCCGCCCTGCACGACTACTACATCGCGATGTGCAACGAGGCCGGCTTCAGCCCGCACATCGCGCACGAAGTGAACTCCACCTGGGTGGCGCTCGGCCTCATCGCCGGCGGGCTCGGGGTGGGGTTCGCCCCCGCCTCGGCTCGCTCGGCGGCCCAGCAGGGCGTCACCTTCCGGCCGATCAGCGGAGCAACACCCAAGCTCAGCATCGGCATCGTCTGGAACGACAAGGCGAAGCCGGCCGTACTGAACAACTTTCTGCAGATGAAGCCGTGGGAGGCGCGATCGTGAACGCAGCATCCGACTCTGATCCACGCCGCCTGTTCGACGTGCGCGGCCGTGGGGCCGTGGTGACCGGAGCCGCGAGCGGTCTCGGTTTCGCGATCGCCCGCGTGCTCGCTCGCAACGGCGCCCGCGTCCTGCTGGTCGACAACACTCCGGAGAACCTCGAGGAGGCACTCGGCCGTCTGGCCGGCGAGGGCCTCGAGGTGCGGTCGCGGGTGGCGGATGTGCGCGACCGGGCGGCCCTCGACGCGGTGATGGGCGAGGCTGCCTCGTGGGGTGGCGGCCTGGACATCGTGTTCGCCAACGCCGGCATCTCGTCGGGGCTCGGCCGCCGGTTCGGCAATGGTGTCGGCGACATCGATCCCGAGCGATGGCAGGCGGTTCTCGATGTGAACCTGACCGGGCTGATGCACACGGTCCAGGCCGCCGCCGCCCGGATGAACGACGGAGCGGGGCGCATCATCGTGACCTCTTCGGTGGCGGGCCTCGCCGTCGATCCGCTCGTCGGCTACGCCTATTCGAGCTCGAAGGCCGCGGTGACGCTCTTCGCCCAGAACGTGGCCACCGAGCTCGCCCCGCGGGGCATCAACGTGAACGTGATCGCGCCCGGTTCCTTCCTCACCGCCATCGGGGCCACGAACCCCGGAAACACGGGCATGATCGGCGAGCTGACACGCGCTACGGCCACGAAACGCATCGCAGACCCGGCCGAGATCGAGGGCCTCGCCCTGCTCCTGGCCTCGCCCGCGGCCGGGCACATCACCGGATCCGTGTTCGTCATCGACGGCGGCGTGCTCGCCACCCGGAACTGAGCCCACGATGCAACCTCAACCGTTATCACGTAATAGCTTTCGGGCCATTCCGGGGCATCACACGGAGATTAGCCTGAACACCACAAGCGACCGACCGCACCGGAGAACCGGTCTCGCGCTCCGACCACGACGTGGTGTCGGCGGCGCAAGAACGTTCATCCGTCGCGATCACAGGATGCGCTTCCCGGCAGTCGACGTAGATGCCGGATGCGCAGCCACAGCACCCGCACGGCCGCTCACCCGAATCCACGGGGCCGGCCACCGCTCTCGCTTGTGCTTCCCGTGCACCGACATCACAACCGAAGGGACATCATGATGTCACGAAACAAGACCCTGCTCGCCGGGGCGGCATTGCTCGCCGCCACAGCTCTGCTCGCCGGCTGCGCCGGATCCGACGGAGGAGACTCCGCCGGCAGCACCGACGGCGCCTCCGGCGAGACCACGAAGATCGTCGTGGCCACCAACCCCTCGGCACAGACCGCACCGCTGTACCTCGGCATCAAGGACGGCATCTTCGCCAAGCACGGCCTCGAAGTGGAGCTCGTGCCGCAGACCGACGTCGCCGCCATCATCTCGGGCGTCGCCAGCGGACAGTACAACTTCGGCTTCGCCACGGTCGTGCACGTGATCAATGCCAATGTGAACGACATCCCGATCCGCGCCGTCGCCACCGTCGAAGGCCAGCAGAAGGCCGAGGAGGAGCCGGAAGAGGGCAACGCGCTCGTCGCCGGCCCCGACTCGGGCATCACATCGGCCGGCGACCTCGGCGGCAAGACCGTCGGCGTGATCGGCCTCTCCTCGCTGAACACCCTCGCGATGTGGGACATGGCGGCCAAGGAGGGCGTCGACACCACCTCGATCAACCTTGTGCAGCTGCCCTTCGGCCAGATGCCGGCCGCACTCGCCGCGGGCGACATCGATGCCGCCGTGGTGCAGGCTCCGTTCATCGCCGATGCCGAGGCCAACGGCGCCACGATCATCGGCAAGCCGAACGTGGAGACCTTCCCGAACATGGCGGTGGGCCTCTACACCACGAGCCAGAGCTACATCGACTCCAATCCCGACATCGTGAAGGCCTTCGCCGCCGCGATGATCGAGTCGCAGCAGCACGCCACGGAGAACATCGACGATGCCAAGGCCACGCTCGTGACCAACCTCGGCCTCACCGAGGAAGCGGCCAACGCCGCCAAGTGGAACACCGGCAGCAACCCTTACGTGAACACCGAGGGCTTCACCACTGCGCAGGAACTGCTGACCAAGTACGCCGGGCAGACGAAGCAGCTCGATGTCGACACCCTCGTCTGGCCGGGTGCGCTGGAAGGCGCCAACTAGGCCACGACCGACCACGGCGGTCAACGCCGAACCGATTCGAAGGATCGCACCATGAACGCACTGTCGCGTCGCTCGTTCCGATGGCTGGCCCCCGCGGCCGCCGTGCTGGCCACACTGCTGCTCTGGCAGCTGGTCACCGCGGGCGGACTCTTCCGGGCCGACCAGTTCCCGACGATGACCGACACCATGATCGCGCTCGGCAAAGCGGTGGCGACACCGCCGTACTGGGCCGCGATCGGCGCGACGGTGCAGGCGTGGTTCCTCGGCCTCGTGATCGCCAGCGTGCTGGCGATCACGATCGGTTCGGCGTTGGCCTTCAACGATTTCGCCTTCCGCAGTGCGGCAAGCGTGATCGAGATCTTCAAGGCCATCCCGGCCATCGCGATCCTGCCGCTGGTCATCCTGGTGCTCGGCTCGACGTTGCCGATGAAGGTGTTCCTGATCGCCTTCGGCGTGTTCTGGCCGCTCGTCATCCAGGTGATCTACGGCGTGCGCTCCATGGATCCGACCGTGCTCGACACCTCGAAAGCCCTGGGCGTTCGGGGTGTGCGGCGGTTCTTCATGGTCGTCATCCCCAGCGCCTCGCCCTACATCGCCACCGGGCTCCGGATCGCCTCGGCCTCGGCCCTGATCCTGGCCGTCGTCTCCGAGCTGGTGGGAGGAGCATCCGGAATCGGTCGCAACATCCTGCAGGCACAGAACGGCGGCACCGCGGCCTACCCCGTGATGTACGCGTACATCATCACCGCCGGCTTGATCGGCATCATCCTCACCGGAGCGTTCTTCTTGCTGGAACGCAACGTCATGCACTGGCACGAATCGCAGCGCAACATCCGCTCGAACAGCGAAGGGGCTCTCAAGTGACACAGACCATCACACCCGAGGTCGTGCCGGAGCGAGCCGCCGGGGCGAGTATCGGTGAGACCACCGACCTGCTGGTGAGCCCGCGCCGGGTACGCAGCCGTGGTGCCCGCGTGCGCAACGTGCTGCTGGCCATCTGGCTGCCGATCGCCCTGTTGGTGATCTGGTGGTTCGCGTCGGCATCGAGCACCTCGCCGTTCTTCCCGCCGCTCAGCCGCATCCTGGAGGAATTCTGGGCGCAGTGGATCGTCGGCCCCGCCTCGATGCAGCTGGGCTCGAGCCTTCGCAACCTGGCGCTCGGCTACCTCGGCGGGGCCCTGATCGGCATCGTCTTCGGCACCCTGCTGTGGCGTTTCCCCCCGGTGCGGCACGTCTCGAACCCGCTGATCTACTTCCTCTACGTGCTTCCCGCGCCGGCCCTGCTCCCCGCGATGATCGCGCTGTTCGGCATCGGCGAGCTGCGCCAGATCGCGCTGATCTCGTTCGGCGCCATCTGGCCCACCCTGCTCAACACCCTCGACGGGATGCGGGGCCTCGACCAGGTGAAGTTCGACACCGCGCGGGCGATGAAGCTGAGCCCGCTGCGGCAGCTGTTCTCACTGGTTCTGCCCGGTGCCTCGCCGCAGATCGCCGCCGGCCTGCGGGCCAGCCTGCAGACCTCGATCATCCTGATGGTGGTCACCGAGATGGTGGCCGCGAAGCAGGGCATCGGCTACTTCATCCTGCAGGCGCAGACCGTGTTCGCCATCACCTCGATGTGGACCGGCATCCTGATGCTCGCCATCATCGGCACCGCCGCGAACTATCTCTTCGTGGGCGTCGAACGGATCGTGCTGCGCTGGTACTACCGCTCGCGCGCGCTCACCAACTCATGACCATCCCCTCGCCGGAATCGGAGAACACCATGTCGAACCTCACCGTGCCCACCCCCGCAGCGTCGAGCCCCAGCACGCCGTCGCACCCCTCGGATGCCGGCGAGGTACTGCGCGTCGAGAACCTCCGCAAGATCTACAACGAGGGCAAGCCGCACGCCAAGACGGCGATCGACGACGTCAGCTTCACCGTGAACAAGGGCGAATTCGTCTGCATCGTGGGACCATCGGGCGCGGGGAAGACCACGCTGCTGCGGTGCATCTCGGGGCTGGCCAAACCCAGCTCCGGTTCGCTGTCGTTCGAGGGGCGGCCGCTCACCTCGGTGCCCGAGCAGCTCGGGCTGGTGTTCCAGGACTACGGGCGCTCGCTCTACCCCTGGTTCACGAACGCGAAGAATGTGGGCCTGCCGCTCGCGGCGCGCGGCATGAAGAAAGCCGAACGCGCCGAGCGGGTGAGCCAGGTGCTGAAGAACGTGGGGCTCGGGCACGTCGAGAAGCAGTACCCCTGGGAGCTCTCCGGCGGAATGCAGCAGCGTGTGGCGATCGCCAGGGCGCTCTCCTACCAGCCCGATCTGCTGCTGATGGACGAGCCCTTCGCCTCCGTCGACGCGCAGACCCGGTTCGACCTGGAAGACCTCATCCTCACGGTGCGCCGCGACCTCGGGATCACCGTGGTGCTGGTGACCCACGACATCGACGAGGCGATCTACCTCTCCGACCGCATCGTGGTGCTCTCCGGATCGCCTTCGCGGGTGCGCGAGGTGGTCGACGTGCCTCTGGGCGACCACCGTGAACAGGTGGCGACGCGGGCCAGCGATGAGTTCCTCGGGCTCCGCCGTCACCTGCTCGACCTCGTGATGCCGCACTCCGCATGAGTTCCTCGGTGGCGACCACGACCGTCATGGAACAGCTCGCGCAGGTGATGGTCGACGAAGGATGCGAGCACCTCTTCACATTGATGGGCGCCGGCAACCTCTGGCTCATCCACCACCTCGATGCGCAGCACGGAGTGCCGGTGCACCACCTTCGGCACGAGAACGGAGCGATCGGCGCGGCGGATGGGTACGCGCGGGCGACCGGCCGGCTCGGCTGGGCCACCGTCACGCAGGGGCCCGGTTTCACGAACACCATCACGGCTCTTCTGACCGCGAGCCGCGGGCGCACGCCGATGATCCTGATCGTGACCGACACGTCGAACCTCGATCCGCAGCGCTTCCCGTTCGCCGGAGGAGTACAGGCACTCGCGCCGGAGGTGCTGCTGGATCCGCTCGGCATCGAGAGCGTGCGGGCGTCCGGGGCCGACGCCGGAGCCGTGTTGCGCTCGGCGGCGCAGCGAGCACGGGCCGAGTCGCGCACCATCGTGTTCGTGATGCCGGCGGGCCTCGACCGGCTCGAGGCCGATCCGCTCCCGGATGCCGCGGACCCGGCCCCGATCGAAGCCGTCCCGATCGACCCCGCACAGATCTCGGCCGCCGTCGACGCGATCGACGCAGCGACCGCACCGGTCCTGCTCGCCGGACGCGGAGTCGTCGACGCCGGCGCCGCCTCTGAGGTGTTGCGTCTCGCCGAGCTGCTCGGGGCCCGGGTTGCGACGTCGGTACCGGCCTCGGGAGCGCTCGGCGATCATCCGGCCGTCATCGGGCCGTTCGGCGGGTTCTCGATCGGCGAGACCGAACGCCTCATCGCCGGCAGCGATGTCGTGGTCGTGATCGGTGCCTCACTCAACCTCTTCCAGACCCGCAAGGGCGAGTTCACGCGGGGGCGCACCATCGTGCGGCTCGACCTCGATCCGGCTGCCGTCGCGGGCGCCATGACGGTGCCCGTGCGGGGTGACGCCCTCTCTGCCACTGCGGCGCTCGCCGACGAGGTCGCCCGGCGTGCGGCCCGGAGGAGAAGCACACCGCACAGCGACCCGGCGGACGCCCCGCGCATCCGGCCGGCCGCCATCCCACTCCCGGCCATCGACGACGCCGACCGTTCCGAGCCCGCCCGGATCGACCCGCGCGCCCTCGCGATCGAGTTCGAGCGTGTGCTGCCCCGCGAGCGCCGGGTCTTCCTCGACAACGGTCACTTCGGCGCGTTCCCCGCTCTCTACCTCTCGTACCGCGCACCGCGCTCGTTGATCTGGATGCCCGACTTCGGTGCGGTCGGCAGCTCGCTCGCCGCGAGCTACGCCTCGGCGGTCGCCGACCCCGACACGCAATCGGTGCTGTTCATCGGCGACTGCGGCCTCTACCTCACTCTGGGCGACCTCGAGACGGCCGTTCGCGAGCGCGTTCCGCTCCTCGTGGTGTGCATGAATGACGGAGCTGCCGGCTCGGAGCTCGCCCACATGAAGGACTGGGGAGTCCCGCCCGAGCAGGCGATCTTCGGGTACGCCGACCTCGCCGCACTGGCCGCGGGCATGGGCGCCCAGGGCGCCCTCATCGCCGAGACAGGAGACCTCGCCCCCGCGCTGGCCGCCTGGGACCGCACCCGCGGCCCCCTCCTGCTCGACTGCCACATCTCCCGCGCGGTCCGCTCCCCCATCTACGACCACGTCTGACCCTCGGCGCACGTCGTCGCATTCGGCGCCACTCAGGGGGCGAAGAAGGTCTTGCCGGTGAAGGGGTCGGTGTGCTCGACCAGGGCGGCGAAGGTGTCGCCGCCGCCGCACAGAGGGAGAACCCGCGACGAGGGCGGGGCCGGCACACTGCCGTCGGAGAGCCAGGCGAGCGCCACGGCGAAGTCCTCCGGCGCGAAGGTGTTGGCGCCGCGCACGGTGATCTCGCGTCGCACCACGTCGAACCAGGGGATCGACACCTCATCGACCGCGAGGCCCACTGCGACGACCGTGCCGCCGTTCCGGGCGCAGGCGACGGCGGGCCCCCGTGTCGCCGCGATGCCCACGACGTCGAAGACCGTGTCGAACGACGCCGGGGTCACATCATCGATCGTCGCCAGGAAGTCGATCGCGCCCGCCTCGAGCGCCGCCTCGCGGCGCGAGGCATCCGGATCGACGACCGTGATCGAGACCGCACCCTCCAGTCGCAGAGCGTGCACGATCCAGAGGCCGATCGAGCCGCTGCCGATCACCAGGCACTCGCCCAGGGCACCGATCTCGGCGGCACGGGCGACATCGTGCCGTGCTTGCGCCAGAGGCTCGCACGAGGCGGCCGACTCCCACGGCATGCCGTCGGGAATCGGATGCACGTGATCGGCGGGCGCGATCGCGAACTCCGCGAAGGCGCCCGGCCGGTGCACGCCGATGATCTGGATGGACTCGCACGCGCTCGGCCGGCCACCGACGCACGAGCGGCACTGCCCGCACGAGAGCACCGGGTTGACGGTGACCCGCGTGCCCGGCGCGAGCGCGGCATCCGGGATCGACCCGGTTGCGGCATCCGGAGCGCCGACCGCCTCGATCGTGCCCGCGAACTCGTGCCCACGCACACTGCCGGGCTTCGCGATGCCCATCAGCCCCTTGTGCGCCGTGAGGTCGGACCCGCAGATCCCCACCAGCGCCACGCGCACGAGCACCTCGCCCGGGCCGGGTGCCGGAACGTCGATCGAGTCGGCTTCATGGAGGTACGGACCACGCCAGACGAGAGCTTGCATGTTCCCGGTCTACGCGATCTCGCACGTCTTCTCCAATACCCATCCGCTGCCGGTGATCACCCGGAGGTCATGCCGAATGGTTCTCAGTCGACCGAGAAGGCCTATCAGGAATCGCTGGTCGTGCTCGAAGCGCGGGGTTAGCGTCGGGACAACCACCTTCGCCACGAACATTGGAGTTCACATGACCGAGCTTGCCCACCGGCC
Source organism: Herbiconiux sp. (assembly GCF_004297105.1). Lineage (GTDB taxonomy): Bacteria > Actinomycetota > Actinomycetes > Actinomycetales > Microbacteriaceae > Herbiconiux. The sequence goes on along the minus strand of NZ_SCVE01000012.1, from coordinate 932,421 downwards.
CCTCGCGGCTGGCACCGGCACGACGAGCCCGGGCGAAGTCCTCGACGCCGTCGCCGCTCTGCACGAGCTCGTCGACTCCTACGGAGCCCAGAACGACATCGAGGGCCGGATCGCCGAACCCGTCGTCCAGGCTCTGTACGACAGCGGAGCGATCGGGGTCATCACCCCTCGCGAGCTCGGCGGCAGCGAGATGACTCCGCGCCAGGCCATGGACGTCTACCGCACGCTGTCGTATGCCGATCCGTCGACCGGATGGGTGACCATGGCGCTGGCCATGTCCACGGGGCTCGCCGGCGCGTTCTTCGAGCCCGACCCCGCACACGAGCTGTTCGCCACCCCCCGCCTCGGCATCGCGGGCCAGGGCACCCGCGCAGGCCGCGCAGAACCTGTCGAGGGCGGCTACCTGGTGAGCGGCCAGTGGTCGTTCGCCTCGGGCATCAAGCACGCCACGCATCTGCACACCGCCGCGGCCGACACGAAGACGGGCGAGACGCGTTTCTTCATCGTTCCCGTGGCCCAGGTCGACTTCGTCGACAACTGGGACGTGCTCGGTCTTCGCGCGACCGGAAGCATCGACTACACGCTCGACAACACCTTCGTGCGTACCGAGTTCAGCTATCCCTCACTCAGCACCTCGCCGAACACGGGCGGGTGGCTCTACCGCGTGGGAATCGGCAACTTCGCGAGCATCAACCACGGCGCGTGGGCACTCGGAGTGGGCCGACGATTGCTCGACGAACTCGCGACGAGCGTGCAGAAGAAGTCGGGACGGGCTGGATCCTGGGGCGACAACGCGAGCTTCCACGAGCAGTACGCGAACGCGGAACTGCGGCTGCGCTCGGCCCAGGCACTGCTCTACGACGTGTGGGAGGAGATCGAGAGCGTGCTCGCCGGTGGTGAGCGGATGTCGGTGCGGCTCGAGACCCTCAACCGCGCTGCGCTCTGCAACGCCACCGAGGCGCTCGATGAGATCGCCGGATTCGTCTATCGCAGCGCCGGCAGCGAGGCGCTGCGGCCCGGCGTGATCCAGCGGCTCTATCGCGATGTGCACGGCGGCACCCAACACATCTCCTCGTCGCCGATCATCCTGCAGTCCGCCGGGCGCCAGCTCGCGGGGCTCGCCGAGGGCCAGAAGTGGGTTCACTTCCAGCTGATCTGACCACCGACTATCTGAGACCGGGACTGTGCAATGACCGACCACAACACCATGGACGACGTGCAGAACGCGATGGAGCCCGAGGACAGCGCGGCCCTCGCCCAGCTCTACGCCGACTTCGAGGCGAAGAATCTCTCGCCGCTCTGGACCCAGACCAGCGAGGTGCTCACGGATGTCCCGCGCTCGAAATCGGTGCCGTTCGTCTGGCGATGGAACGACCTGCTGCCCCTCGCCGCCCGCTCGGGCGACCTGGTGCCGATCGGGCGTGGTGGCGAGCGCCGGGCGATCGCGCTGGCCAACCCGGGTCTCGGCGGCCGGCCGTACGCGACACCCACGATCTGGGCCGCCATCCAATACCTCGGTGCGCACGAGACCGCGCCCGAGCACCGGCACGCTCAGAACGCGTTCCGTTTCGTGGTGGAGGGCGAGGGCGTCTGGACCGTCGTGAACGGCGACCCGGTCGCGATGCGCCGGGGCGACTTCCTGCTCACCCCGGGCTGGAATTTCCACGGCCACCACAACGAGACCGACCAGCCGATGGCCTGGATCGACGGCCTCGACGTGCCGTTGGCAGAGAACCTCGACGTCGGCTTCTTCGAGTTCGGCACCGAGCGCGTCACCGACTACTCGACGCCATCGGTCTCCCGGGCCGAACGGCTCTGGGCCAACCCCGGTCTCCGGCCGCTGTCAGGGCTCGATTCGCACGTGAACTCCCCGATTGCGGCCTATCGCTGGGAGTTCACCGACCGGGCCCTCACGGCGCAGCTCGAACTCGAGGCAGAGGGCTTTCCGGCCACGGTCGAGCAGGGGCACGCGGGCATCCGCTACACCAATCCCACCACGGGTGGCGATGTGATGTCGACGTTGCGAGCGGAGTTCCACCGGCTGCGCGAGGGCACGGCCACGAACGCCCGGCGCGAGGTCGGATCCTCGGTCTGGCAGGTGTTCGAGGGGCGCGGCGAGATGGTGGTCGGCGACCAGACCTGGACGCTCGATACCGGCGACCTCGTGGTGGTGCCGTCGTGGGAGTCGTGGGAGATCAGGGCCGAGACACCACTCGACCTGTTCCGGTTCTCGGACGCGCCCGTGATCGAGCGGCTGAACTTCGACCGCACGTTCGTCGCCGGCCGCGAGCGATGACGGTTCTCACCGACCGGACGACGGATCCGGCGGTGCCTGCCGATCAGCGGGATGTGCGTCTGGGTCGGGTCTTCTCCAGTCGGGCTCCGAACGAGATCCGCAACGACGCGTTCGAGCGCGGCGCGACCTCTCGAGACAATCCGTGGGCGGCCGACGCCCCGCTGATCATCCGGTGACCGGCCTCGGGTTGCCTTCGCCCCGCATCGTCTTCGCACCCGACTCGTTCAAGGGCACCGCGAGCGCCGCGGAGATGGCCGCGGCGCTCGCCGACGGCTGGGCGCGGGTACGCGCGGGCGATCGGCTGGTGCTCCGCCCCATGGCCGACGGCGGGGAGGGAACGATCGATGCCTTTGCGGCCGCCCATCCCGACACGTGCCATCGTGTCTCGACGGTGCAGGGTCCGGATGGCGGGACCACCCATTGCGCGTGGTTACTGCTTCCGGGCTCGATCGCACTGGTGGAACTCGCCTCGGCCAGCGGCATCACCCTCCTCGACGAGTTGCTGCCCCTGACCTCGCACACGGTGGGCTTCGGCGAAGCGATCGTGGCTGCGCTCGATGCCGGCGCGGGTCGGCTCATACTCGCCATCGGGGGGAGCGCCTCGAGCGATGGCGGCGCGGGCGTACTCACCGCACTGGGCGCCCGCCTCCTCGATGACAACGGCAATCCCGTGCAGCCGGGCAACGCCGGGCTGGCCGAGATCGAGAGCATCGACCTCACCGCCCTGAGGCCGGTCCCGCACGGCGGGGCCGTCGTTCTCTCCGATGTGCGCAACCCCCTGCTCGGCCCTCACGGAGCCGTCGCCGTCTTCGGAGCGCAGAAGGGCATCACCGAGTCGCTGGTGGAGACGGCGGAGCTCAACCTCGTCCGCTTCGCCGTCAAGCTCGCCGAAGCCGGGGAGCGGCACGGTATCGACGCGTCCCGTTTCGACCCGACACACCCCGGTGCGGGTGCTGCAGGGGGAACGGGATTCGGATTGCGCGCCTGGGGCGCCGAGATCATCGACGGCGCCGCCGAGGTTGCCGCACGGATCCGACTCGCGGACGCCGTCGCCGGCGCGGATCTCGTGATCACCGGCGAAGGCCGGTACGACACCCAATCGGAACACGGCAAGGTGCCTGGCCTGGTGCGCGCCGTGGCGCGGGCCGCAGGTGCCCGATGCGCTCTCGTCGCCGGAGTTGTCCAGGCCGGCACCGAGCGCTTCGACGCGGCGTCCTCGCTCGCGGAGCTGGCCGGTTCACCCTCTGCGGCCCGGGCCGAGCCCGTGCGCTGGGCACGCGAGGCGGGGGCGGCGCTGGCACACCGCTTCGACGGACGACACTTCCATGACCGGCGAGAGAAGACGTGATGCCCTCGGGCGATCACGGGTGCGGCCACGTCTCTGCCGCCCGCACTCATCCCGAGGGGGTGCGGGCCGTCGCCGACTCGAGCAAGCCGCCGAGCAGCCTTCGTAGTTCCGCACGATCGCGCTCCGGGAGCCCGCCCACGAGCACGTCATCGACGAGCGCCACCCGCGGAACGAGCACGGCCAGTTCCCGCGTGCCGAGCTCGGTGAGATGCAGCACGTTGCGGCGCCGGTCATCACCGTCACGGACCCGCTCGATCAGCCCCCGCCGCTCGAGGCGGGCGACGATGTCGGCGATGGTCGACCGGTCGAGGTCGAGGCGTTCGACGAGGTGCTGCTGGCTTGCTCCGGGCGTGCGCGAGAGCACGGTGAGCACTCCGAACTGAACGCTCGTGATCTCGGCCGAGACGACACGCTGCCACGCGGCGACGTGAGCCTGCTGGGCGCGCCGGATGAGGTAGCCGGTGTAGTCGGAGACGTCGTGCGGTGCCGCTCCGCGAGTTGGTTCCATGGTGTCTCCGATTGTCGCAGGATGCGGCGCCCCTCGCTTCCTCAGAGCCAGCGGGGAGCGGGCGATGCCGGCTCGCCGCGCCCCGTGAGTACGCCATCCGCACCCCGGCCCGTGGCCCAGCGGGTCAGAGCGGCTGCCGTTCCCCGCACCACCAGCTCCTCCTCATCGCGCACCGAGCCGGCATCCGTCTCCGCGCCGAGAGGATCGCCATCGCGATCGACTACGTCGAGCAGGTAGCGCGGAAGACCTTCCGCGTCGCGCCGGCGGTCCCAGGCGCCGAGGATGTCGGCCAGCAGGGCATCGAGCAGCTCGGGCGGGAAGTCCTCGAAGCGGCCGCCGTTGCCGAGGTCGACCGCGTGGATCCAGACCTCGCGGGTGCGCATCCACACGGTCTCGGACACCGGGACGATGCGGCCCAGGCCGGTGCGCACCTCGTTCGTCCAGGCTTCGGCAGGCAGGTCGCGCCACTCGACGGTGAGGTGGATCGCGGCGTGGTCGGAGAGGTTGCGGAGCGCGTGGGCGGGCAACGTGGCCGAGAAGTCGATCTCGTCGGCGCGCTGCTCGGGGGAGGCGTACATCGGCGTCTCGACCCCCGTGCGCGCCCACTCCACGAGCCGCGTGATGGCGCGGGCGTTGAGGCCCACGTGCGCGATGAGGTGGCGCCGATCCCAGTCGCCCAACAGCGTCGGGCCGTCGAAGTCGGCGTCGCTCAGCTCGTTCAGCTTGCGCGAGTAGTAGGCCTGGCCGCGCCGCGCCAGCAGGAGCGCCGCCGCGATCGCCGGGTCGGTGACCTGGTCGGTACGCGCCGCCACGGTTCAGCCCTCCACGCGCACGGGATTGCGCAGGGTGCCGAGGCCTTCGATCACGGTGCTGAGCACATCGCCCTGACCCAGGTAACGTGGGGGTTTCCGAGCGTGTCCGACACCGCCGGGAGTGCCGCTGGCGATCACGTCGCCCGGGTTCAGGGTAACGATCTGGGAGATGTACGAGACGAGAGTCGCCGGGTCGAACACGAGATCGCTCGTGTTCGAGTGCTGCAGCACCTCGTCGCCGACCTCGGTGCGGATGTCGGTGTCGACACCGTACGCATCCGGGGTCACCAGGTACGGCCCGAACGGCGTGGTGGCCTCGAAGGTCTTGCCCTGGAACCACTCGGGGGTGCGGTACTGGTAGTCGCGCATGGTCACGTCGTTCAGCACCGAGTACCCGGCGATCGCATCCGCGGCCTGCTCGGGGCTCAGGCGACGCGCCGTCGTGCCGATCACCACGGCGAGCTCCGCCTCCCAGTCCACGGCGTGCGAGGCGTACTCGGGCAGCGCGATCTCGTCATAGGGGCCGATCAGGGCCTCGGGGTATTTGGCGAAGAGGGTGGGGAACTCCGGCAGCTCGCGGCCCATCTCGAGGATGTGGTTGCGGTAGTTCAGTCCCACGCAGACGATCTTCGAGGGTGCGGGCACGACAGGCGCCCAGTCCGTGTCGGGGATCCCGGTCAACGGATGAGCGGTGCCCGCCGCCGTCTCGGCGACGGCACGCCAGTCTCCGTTCGCCAGCAGGGCGCCCACGTCGGTGAAGCCATCGATCTCGATGGCGCTGTCGGTGTCGATGCGAACGGCGACGGTGGAGTCGCCGGTGCGGAGGGTTGCGAGTTTCATGCGCTGCTTTCTGGCTCTGGTCGATCTACTGGGCGGAGGGAACGAAGGTGCGCGAGAAGTTGAGCCGATCCATGATCGGCCCGTCGGTGAACCGGAACAGGTCGAACTGCGAGTCGGCGTGCAGCGACCAGGGCACCCAGCTGGGCACCACGAACAGGTCGCCGGTCTCCAGCCGGGTCTCGGTGTCGCCGAGCACCACGGTTCCCGACCCCTCGAAGACCTGCCACACCGCTGAGCCGACCTCGTGCGTCGGGGCCGTCGAGGCGCCGGCCCGGAGGCGGTGGAACTCGCACCGGATGGTCGACATCACATCACCGCCCGTCGTCGGGTTGGTGTAGCGGATGGCCGCGTGGCCCTGCGAGAGGGTGGCCGGGTAGCCCTCGTCTTCGAGCTTCAGCTGTTCGGTGAGGGCGGCATCGGTGTGCTCCCAGCGGTAGGCGCTGAGCGGCGACGAGACCGTGTCCGTCAGCGCGGACATCGGCCGGAGCCCCGGATGCGCCCAGAGCCGCTCGGCGCGCGAGAACTCCGGGGAGGCCTCATCCGTCACCCGCTCGGAACCGAACTCGAAGAACCCCACGTCCATCTGGCTCGAGAATGGGATGTCGAGACCGTCGATCCACGCCATCGGGTTCGCGGTGTCGTTGTGGTGGCCGTGGAAGTTCCAACCCGGCGTGAGCAGCAGATCGCCGCGGCTCATCCGTACCGGGTCGCCGTTCACCACCGTCCACACGCCCTCGCCCTCCACCACGAACCGGAAGGCGTTCTGCGCGTGGCGGTGCTCCGGTGCGGTCTCATGGCCACCGAGATACTGGATGGCGCACCACAGGGTGGGGGTGGCATAGCCGGTGCCCGGCAGGCCCGGGTTGGTCAGGCCGACCGCCCGGCGCTCCCCACCGCGCCCCACCGGCACGAGCTCGCCGGAGCGCTCGGCGATGTCGAACAGCGTCTTCCAGCGCCAGACGTGCGGAACCGCCTGCGGCGCGGGAGTCATCGGCATCAGATCGTCCCGCTGGGTCCACAGCGGCGCCATGTCGTTGGCCGCGAAATCACGGTAGAGCTGCTCGAGTTCTGGAGTGTCGGCCGTGCCGTCCATCTGCTGCATCGCAGGGTCCTCTCATGTCGCGACACCGTCGCCGCATATTCGTCAGTAGGCCAACTATATGAGCGGATGGTTCGTCGGCGCTAGTGGCAGATTCCTCACCCGACCACGCGCGGCGACAGGTCCGCGCCGACGGCACCCACCGAGGCGGTGGCAGCTAGGAGCTGCAGCGCTTCGTCACCGGAAGCCGATTTCACGCGCGAGGCGTTCGATCACCAGGTCGAAGTAGGCGTCGGGGTCGGACACCGAACCCACGAGATGGCCGAAGAGCTCGAACGAGATGGTTCCGAAGACCGTCGTCCAGGCCATGAGCGTGCGCACGATGAGTTCGGCAGGCAGGTCGTCACCCGCGAGCTCGCGAGAGCGCACGAAGCCGATCGCGCCCGCGATCGCACTCTCCGGCGCGGCGGCGAGGTGACCGGCGTCACCGGGCTCGATCGCGCCGACCCGCACACCCTCGGTGACGATCCGCAGGATGACCACGATCACCCGCACCGCGGGTTCGATCGTGGTCTGCGGCGCCGCATATCCCGGCACCGGAGACCCGTACAGCAGCGCGTAGTCGCTCGGGTGGGCGATCGCCCACCGCCGGATCGCCCGGAGAGTCGCCTTCCATCGCGCCGCCACATCGCCTCGCGCCCGCACCGAGGCGTCGGCCGCCTCCGCGGCCCCGCCGAGATCGTCGTAGGCGAGAACCAGCAGCGCCGTGAGCAGCTCGTCACGGCTCGCGAAATACCGGTAGACCGCCGACGACACCATGCCCACGTCGCGGGCGACCGCGCGCAGTGACAGCTCGGCCGGGCCCTGCTCCGCCAGGCGGAGACGCGCCGCGGCGACGATCTCGGCGGTGATCTGGTCGCGAGCGCGCTGCCGGGCGGTGCGCGCGGCGGGGACTTCCGGATGTGACATCCCTCTACTCTGGCCGCTTTCGAGAGCATCGGCAACAAAAGAGAGCACCGCTCTTGCTTTACCCGAACCGCCGTGGCATCCTTCAAACGAGAGCACTGCTCTCCCAACGAGAGGAACCCCATGACCGACCGCCATGTCATCGTCGGAGCAGGCCCCGTCGGCCGCGCCACCGCCACCCTGCTCGCCGAGCGTGGCTCGGAGGTCGTGGTGGCCACCCGCTCGGGAACCGGGCTCGGCCTCCCCGGGGTCACCAGCATCCGGGTCGACGCCGCCGACGCCGAGGCGCTCACGGCAGCCACGGAAGGAGCATCCGCCCTCTACAACTGTGCGAACCCGGGCGACTACACGCAGTGGGAGGCCACCTGGCCGCCGCTCGCCGCCGCCCTGCTGGAGGCCGCCTCGCGCACCGGCGCCACCTACGCCATCACGGGCAACCTCTATCCGTACGGCCCCGTCGACGGGCCGATGACCGAACAACTGCCCGACGCCGCGACCGACCACAAGGGCATCCTGCGGGCGAAGCTCTGGGCCGATGCGCTCGCGGCGCACCGGGCCGGCACCCTGCGCGCGGTCGAGGTCCGCGGCTCCGACTACATGGGTCCGGGCATCGGCGGCAACGGCCACGTCAGCCGCCTGATCCCCGGGGCGCGCGCCGGCCGGCGCGCCTGGGTGCTCACGAACCCCGACGCGCCGCACACCTTCACCGACGTGCAGGATGTCGCCCGCCTGCTGGTCGCGGCGGCCGACGACGAGACGGCCCACGGCCGGGTGTGGCACGTGCCGTCGAACCCGCCCCGCAGCCTGCGCGAGGCGGTCGGCGACGTGCTCGCCGCGGGCGGGCTGCCCGCGATCGCCATGAGCCGCATCCCGGCACCCGTCGTGTCGCTCGGAGCGCTCGTCACGCCGATGCTGCGCGAGCTCGGCGAGCTCTCCTACCAGTGGGAGCGACCCTACGTGCTCGACGACTCCGCCTCCCGGGCGCACTTCGGCATCGAGCCCACGCCGTGGCCGGAGGTCTGCCGCCGCACGCTGTCGTGACCGGCATCCGGCACGGGTCAGACCTCTTCGGCCGCGATCCGCTCGTGGTGGTGGATGACCTCGGCCACGATGAAGTTCAAGAACTTCTCGGCGAACGCCGGGTCGAGGTGCGCCTCTTCGGCGAGCGACCGCAGCCGCTTGATCTGGCGCCCCTCGCGCTCGAGATCGGCCGGCGGCAGCCCGTGCTCGGCCTTCAGGCGACCGACTGTCTGGGTGAACTTGAATCGCTCCGCGAGCATGTGGATGAGCGCCGCATCGATGTTGTCGATCGACTGACGGATGCTCTCGAGCCGCTCATGAACGTCTGCGTTCGAGTCGAAGCCATTTGTCATGCCTACGACTCTAGCGGCCGACCCTCACGGCGCCGCAGCCTCAGCCGCCCCTGCGCCAGGAGGATGCCGAGGAACACCAGCAGGGCACCGACAGGAGCGTTCCAGCTGAGCGTCTCGCCGAGCAGCACGATGCCGAGGAACACACCCACGACCGGTGTGAGGTAGGTGACCGTGGACGTCGCGGTGGGGCCCCAGGCGTTCAGCACGTTCATGTACCAGAAGTAGGCGACGCCCGTTCCGAGCGCACCGAGCAGCACGAGGCTCACCACGATGGGCAGGTCGAGCGAGATGGGCCCGAGGGCCACGAACGGGGTGAGCACGATGAGGATGACGGCCCCCATCCCCACCTGGAGGAACGCGGCGGTGAGCCCTGAGACCGGGTGCCGCGTCGAGATGAAGCGACGGATGTAGCCGAACGTGAACCCGTAGCAGACCGCCGCGCCGAGGCACGCGAGCTGCCCCGCGAGTTCGAGCAGCAGGTCGCCGTGGGCGGCCTGGTTCGCCGCGAACGACCACGGCCCGATGATCACCACCACGCCCAGGATGCCCGCGATGACGCCCATGACCCTCGAGCGGTCGAGCTTCTCGACCCGGAACGCGAGCGTCACCATGAGCGCCGTGGTGATGGGCGTGACGGCGTTGTAGATGCTGGCCAGGCCCGAGGTGACGTACTGCTCGGCCCAGGCGAAGAGCAGGTAGGGGAACGCGCAGCCGAAGGCCCCGATCACCACGAAGTGCAGGTAGACGATGGGTTCGCGCGGCAACCGCGTGCGGGTGACCGCGATCAGCACCGCCAGGGTGAGGGCGCCGAGCACGAGCCGCGTCCACGCGACCTGGCCGAACGAGATGCCATCGAGCGCCACCTTCATGAAGAGGAAGCTCGCACCCCAGACCAAGCCGAGGGCGGCGAACTGGAAGGTGGTGGAGAGGCGGTTCTGCGGCACTCTGCGAGGCTATCGTGCAGGCACGACACCGACGGCCGACGGAGGCCCCGCATCCGGAATTGGCATGATCGGATGCGGGGGCGACCGTTATTCGACGACGTTGACGGTGACCTCGACGTTGCCACGGGTGGCGTTCGAGTAGGGGCAGATGGTGTGGGCCTTGTCGGCCACCTGGCGGGCCTCCTCGGGGGTGACGTTCGGCACGTAGACGTCGAGCTCGACGGCGAGGCCGAAGCCGCCGGCGTCGTTGTTGCCGATCGACACACTGCTCGACACCGCGGCGTCGGTGGTGTCGAGCTTCAACTCGCGGCCGGCCGCGTGCACGGCGCCGAGGAAGCAGGCCGAGTAGCCGGCGGCGAAGAGCTGCTCGGGGTTGGTTCCCTCCCCCGATCCCCCCATCTCCTTGGGCGGGCGGGTGTCGAAGTCGAGGCGGTCGTCTTCGCTGCGGACGTGTCCGTCGCGGCCTCCACCGGAGGCGTGGGCAATGGCGGTGTAGATGGCTTCCATGCTGCTAGTTCACCACTACCGGCCCGTTTGCACCAAGGCGCGCCACCCTCTCCTCCAGTCCGGCACACACGGCGGGCCAGTCGTCGACGATGATCGAGAACACGGCGGAGTCGCGCCACGACCCGTCGGCGCGCGGCACATCGCGCCGGGAGATGCCCTCGAACGTGGCGCCGAGTTTGGCGATGGCCGCCCGCGAGCGGGAGTTGCGCACATCCGCCTGGATCTTGATGCGGCCGAAGCCGTGGTCGAAGGCGTGCGTGAGCAGCAGAAGCTTCGCCTCCGGGTTCACGACGGTTCCCCAGACGCGTGGGTCGTACGCGGTCCAGCCGATGTGCGCGTACTCGAGGGCCGGGTCGAGATCGCCGAGCGTCGTCGTGCCGATGAGGGTGCCGTCATCCGGCCCGCCCGCGATCCTGATCGCGAAGGCCAGCCCGCCCTCCCACTGGTAGTAGGTCTCCGCCCACTCCACGAACTCATCGACTGTGGCCCGGTAGCCCTGCGGTCCCCCGCCGTACCCGCCGGCGAAGACCTCCGGATGCCCGATCACCGCGTGCAACGCAGGAAGCAGTTCGCGCGTGAGCGGCTCGAGGCGGATGAAGCGGCCCTGGATGATTCCGGGTTCGGGGAGCGTCGCGACCATCTGCCGATTCTGGCACCCTCAGCGCACCGGTGTCGCGCTCGGGCTCCGCGATCAGGGGTGTCGAAGCCGCACGAGCGGCAGCCAGATGTCGTCGACGATCTCGAGGATCCTGGCATCCGGGAGCGGTTTCAGGGTCATCACGAGGTCGTGGCGCACCAGGTCGGAAGGCAGCGTCGCGATTCCCGATGGCCAGTTCCGCGCCGGGATCTCGCCCCTCCCGGCCGCCCGCTCGAGCAGCTTCCGGCCGGTGTTCGTGCTCCCCGCGAGAAGCCGGTCCCTCAGCTCCGCGGGCGACAGGCCGGTGTCGGCATGGATGCCCGCCAAGTAGACGCTGATGACCGCCATGAAACCCGAACGGGCCGCGTTGAAGTCTCGCAGGGCCGTCAGGATGTCGCCGCGGAGCGATCCGGTGTCGGGCAGCGCCCGCTTGTCGAACAAGCCACCGTGCTGGAGGGCGGCCAGCACGAGATCGACCTTCGCGGGCCAGCGCCGGTAGAGAACGGGCTTGGACGTGCCGGCCCGGGCAGCCACGCCGTCGTACCCGAACGCGGGATAGCCGACGTCTTCGAGTTCGGCCCAGGCGGCATCGAGCAACGCGGACTCGAGTTCGGCGCCGCGTCGTCGGGTCTTGGTGAGATCCATTTGCGTATCTTATCGCGACATCGTACGGTGGCATTAAGAAACGTCACCGTATCTAAGGACATCATGGACAAGAACCTCACCCGGCTCGCGATCGCCCTGGTCGTCGGCGCGATGGCGCCGCTCTTCGACTCGACGATCGTGAGCGTCGCCCTGCACACCCTCGCCGGCGACCTGAACGCCAGCATCGAGACGATCCAATGGGTGAGCACCGCGTACTTGCTCGCCATGGGCGTCACCGTTCCCTTGGTGGGCTGGCTGCAGAACCGGATCGGGGGAAAGCGGCTCTGGATGGCATCGCTCGTCGTGTTCCTGATCGGCAGCATCCTCTGCTCGCTCGCGTGGGACGCCGGCAGCCTCATCGCGTTCCGCGCCGTGCAGGGCGTGGGCGCCGGCGCCATGATGCCGTTGCTCACCACCCTCCTCATGCAGGCCGCGCACGGGCGCTCCCTCGGCCGCGTCATGGCGGTCGCCTCGTTGCCCACAGCGCTCGGGCCCATCCTCGGGCCGGTGATCGGCGGGCTCATCCTCGGCGCGGGCACCTGGCCCTGGCTGTTCTGGGTGAACGTGCCGTTCGTCGTGGTCGGACTGATCCTGGCGTGGCGATTCATCCCCGCCGATGGCCCCGTCGGCACCGCGAAGCTCGATGTGCTGGGGCTCGCCCTGCTCTCGCCCGCACTGGTCGGCGTGCTCTACGGCCTCAGCAACGCGAGCGGCACCGGCGGCTTCACCCGGTTCGACGTCTGGATGCCCCTCACCACCGGCGCCGTCCTGCTGGTCGCGTTCGCGCTGTGGGCGACCCGAAGCCGACGGCCGGCCCTCGTCGATCTCTCTCTGCTCACACACCGACCCCTCGCCGCGGCCTCCGGCTTGATGTTCCTCATGGGCGCGGCGCTGTACGGCGGCATGCTGCTGCTGCCGTTGTCGTTCCAAGAGCTCCGCGGCACCGACGCACTGGGCGCCGGCCTGCTGCTCATCCCGCAGGGCGTCGGCTCCCTCCTCAGCCGTTCGCTCGCCGGTCGCCTCACCGACCGGGTCGGTGCCCGGATCGTCGCCGTGCTCGGCTTCGCGGTGGTGCTCCTGGCGACCATCCCATTCGCATTCGCGGATGGGCAGACGAGTGTGTGGTGGCTGTCGGCGGTTCTGGTCGTCAGGGGGATCGGGCTCGGGGCCGTGATGATCCCGATCATGGCGGTCGGCTTCGTCGGACTCGAGCGACCGCAGATGCCCCATGCGAGCACGATCACGCGCTTGTCGCAGCAGCTCGGTGGCGCGTTCGGCACCGCCGTTCTCGCGGTCGTGCTGGCCGGGGCCGCAGCGGGAGGCGACCCGGCGGGTGCGTTCCAGCAGGCCTTCTGGTGGGCGATCGGCATCACGGCACTCGCCGCCGTGCTCTCCCCGCTCCTTCCCGGCCGAGCGTCCGGGACGGCGGCGGAACCTCACGCGACCGCGCCGCTCGCAGCCACGACGCCTCGGTGAGCGCCGGCTGAACAGCTGTGCCACGATGGTGCCATGGGCAGTGCCGCCACCTTCTTCCACTCCGCGAACGCGTTCCACGATCTCGTCACCCGAATCGGGGAGGATCAATGGGACGCGGTCGCGCTCGGCGAATGGAGCCTGCGGTCGCTCGTGGGCCACACCACTCGCGCCATCCTCACCGTCGAGAGCTACCTGCTGCTGGATGACCCCGGCTTCGCGAACGTGCAGAACGCCGAGGGGTACTACGCCCGGGTGTATCGCGAGCTCACCGACCCGGCGGCCGTCGCCGCCCGGGGCGTCGAGGCCGGCATCTGGCTCGGTGACGACCCTGCGCAGGCGGTCTTCGACGCGATCGGCCGCACCATGGCACTCGTCGACTCCGCCCCCAAGGAGCGGATCGTGTCGATCGGCGGGCTCGGCATCGAGCTGCCCGAGTACCTCCGCACCCGCACCTTCGAGCTCGTGGTGCACTCACTCGACATCAGCCGCGCCACCGGATTGCCGCACGGCCAGTCGCCCGACGCCGTCTCCGCCACCCTGCAGCTCGCCGCCGGCATCGCCGCGGCGCGCGGTGACGGCGAGACACTGCTGCTGGCGCTCACCGGGCGCGGAGCCCTGCCGGAGCACTACTCCGTGGTGTGAGCGCGCCGAACGCCGCGGTTACTCGAGGAGGTCGTGGCGCGTGACGATGGCGTCGCGGGCCGGGCCCACGCCGATGGCCGAGATGCGCGAGCCGCTCATCTCCTCCAGCGCCAGCACGTAGCGCTGGGCCGCGGCGGGAAGCTCGTCGAAGGTGCGTACGCCGGTGATGTCCTCGGTCCAGCCCTCGAACTCCTCGTAGATGGGCACGGCGTGGTGGAAGTCGGTCTGCGACACCGGCACCTCGTCGACCCGAACGCCGTCGACGTCGTACGCGACGCAGACGGGAATGGTCTTGAGGCCCGTGAGCACGTCGAGCTTCGTGAGCACGAAGTCGGTGACACCGTTGATGCGCGCGGTGTACCGGGCGATCGGCGCGTCGTACCAGCCGGTGCGACGTGGGCGCCCCGTGGTGGTGCCGAACTCGAAGCCCTTCGAGCGCAAGAACTCGCCCGACTCGTCGAACAGCTCGGTGGGGAACGGCCCGGCTCCGACACGGGTCGTGTAGGCCTTCACCACGGCGATCACACGGTCGATGCGGTTCGGCGCCACACCCGATCCGGTGACGGCACCGCCCGAGGTGGCGTTCGACGAGGTGACGAAGGGGTAGGTGCCGTGGTCGATGTCGAGCATCGTGGCCTGGCCGCCCTCGAAGAGCACGGTCTTGCCGTCGCGCAGCGCCTTGTCGAGCACGAGCGAGGTGTCGGCCACCATCGGACGCAGCCGCTCGGCGTACGAGAGGAGGTCGTCGACGACCTCCTCCGCCGCGATGGCCCGGCGGTTGTAGACCTTCACCAGGATGTGGTTCTTGAGGTCGAGCGCACCCTCGACCTTCTGGCGCAGGATGCCCTCGTCGAAGAGGTCTTGGATGCGGATGCCCACCCGGTTGATCTTGTCGGCGTACGCCGGCCCGATACCGCGACCGGTGGTGCCGATCTGGCGCTTGCCGAGGAAGCGCTCGGTGACCTTGTCCATGGTGCGGTGGTAGGCCGTGATGACGTGGGCGTTGGCCGACACGAGCAGTCGCGAGACATCCACTCCCCGCGAGCCGAGCGCCTCGAGCTCGTGGAAGAGCACCTCGACGTCGACCACGACGCCGTTGGCGATGACCGGCGTGACGCCGGGGGTGAGGATGCCCGAGGGCAGCAGGTGCAGGGCGTACTTCTTGTCGCCGACCACCACGGTGTGACCGGCGTTGTTGCCGCCGTTGAACTTGACGACGTAGTCGACACGGCTGCCGAGCAGGTCGGTGGCCTTGCCTTTGCCCTCGTCGCCCCACTGGGCGCCGATCAGCACGATCGCTGGCATGTGGATTCCCTTCACAGGTCCGATGTCAGTGCCCGACGGACGGTGCCGGTTGACAGTCGATTCTACCGCGGCGGCCTCGAGCACCCGATTCCGGGGCGATGATGGAGGGATGGAGAGCAGCATCCGCGAACCCGAGCTCACCGTGACGCTCTATTCGTCGAGCTTCTGCGGTGCCTGCTCCAGCACCCGCGCCACCCTCGAGCGCATCGCTCCGCTGCTCGGCGATCGCGTGGGCTGGCGCGAGATCAACGTGGCCGACGCGCCCGACGAGAGCGAGGCGCTCGGAATCGTCGCCACCCCCACCATCGTCATCACGGCGCCCGACGGAGACGAGCGGATGCGGGCATCCGGCGTTCCGAGCACCGAACAGGTGCTGGCGGCGATCGCCGGCGCCCTCCCCTGAGCCGCTCGGGACGGAGCCGCTCGGATCGGAGCCGCGTCAGCGCGGGAGCAGACCGAACCGGCGCCCGAGCACACGGTCGACCATCCTCGGCGGGAGGAGTGACGGGATCGTCTCGTTGACCAGTTTGCCCTGCACCGGCGCGTAGCGGGTTCGCGGATGTCTCACGGTCAGCGCCCGAGCGATGGTCGTGCCGACGGTCGAAGCGGGGAGCCCCTTGCGGCCGCTCGTGATCATCCAGTCGACGTAGCCGCGGAACGGCTTCTCCCAGATGGTGCCCGTCACCTCCGGGAAGGATTGCGCCTCGGCCTTGTCCCAGATCGATGTCTGCACCGGACCCGGGCCGACCACGATGACGTCGATCCCGACGAGCTGCAACTCTCGACGGAGCGCACCCGACAGGCCTTCGACCGCGTGCTTGGCCGTGACGTACGCCCCGAGAAGAGGGAAGGCTATTCGGCCGCCCACCGATCCCAGGTTGACGATCCGGCCCTTGGCGCCACGGAGCGCCGGATCTCCGCCGAGGAGTGGGAAGAAGGAACGCGTGACCGCGAACATGCCCACCACGTTCACCTCCATCTGTCTGCGGAAGTCCTCGACGGACTGCACCATCAGAGGGTCGGTGTAGGAGCTGCCCGCGTTGTTGACGAGTCCATCGAGGGTCGTGCCGTTCAGGTGCAGGCGCACCTGCTCGACCGCCGCCCGCACGGCCTCCTCATCGGTGACATCGAATGTCAGCGGCGTGAAACGCTCGCTCCCGAACTGCTCGATCGCCTTCGCGGCATCCGACTGCGAACGCACACTTCCGAAGACGTGCCAGCCCTGGGCGAGGAGTTCCGCCGCCGTCGCATTTCCGATTCCGGTCGAGATCCCGGTCACCACAACTGTCTTCATCATTCGCCCTCTCTGCCGGCTCGGATCTCCGAGCCCGAATTACAGTGTCAACCATAAGGTGTGGGCTGTCAACCTATAGGGTTGTGTTGTCAACAAGCGTGGGATGATCCGTTCCGAGGGATGTGCGATGGCCGATACCACCAGGGACCTCTTGGTCACCGCCGCAGCGGATCTGCTGGATCTCGGCGGTCAGACCGCCGTCACGATCCGGGCCGTCGCCGACCGGTGCGGCGTCTCGCACAACGCCCCCTACAAGCACTTCGCAGGACGCCAGGAGCTCCTGGCCGTCGTCGCGCAGCGGGACTTCGAGCAGCTGCGCAGCTGGTTCGAGACGGCGAGCCTGGGCAGCGCCGGCGATGCCCGCACCTCACTCCTCGGCGCTCTCGACCAGCTGATCGAGTACGCCCACGCGCATCCGGCTCGCTACCGCTTGCTGTTCAGCGACCAGAGTCTGACACCGGACGACGCTCTCGTGGGGGCCGCGTTCGCCTCGTTCCAGGCCTTCCGCTTGCTGGTATCCCGGTATCAGCGTGAGGTCGGGCAGGCAGGACTCGACGACACGGAACTCGCCGGCTTGATCTACGCGACCTGCCACGGCGCGATCGACCTGCACCTGGGAGGGCGTGCCGCCGACGCGAAGGGGCTCGTGAGTGTCGAGAACACGATTCGCGTGCTCTTCGAGGCGCTGGAACGGCCTGCGCAGAACCCGTGATCCGAACTCGGCCCGCTACAGCGCCGGGCCGAGCAGCACCGCGAAGAGCCCTACCGCTCCTCCGACGATGAAGAAGAGAGTGCCGAGCTGCATGGTGCGACTCTTGTTGCGGCTCGACGTGGGCACGTCGACCTCGAGGATGGGGCATCCCGACCAGCCGATGAGGCCCACGCTGAGCGCCACGAGCACCGAGCCGATCCACCACACGACCTGCAGGTCGTCGGGCAGCGACGACGGGCGCCAACCCGAGGAGAGCAGCATGCCGAGGGTGATCGCCGTCGAACCGGCGGCCACGGCGAACCAGACAGTTCCGGTTCGCATGATGCGCTGCACGTTCTGCTCGGGTTGCATGAGCGGGTGCAGCTGGTTGGGAATCGTTTCACGCGTCACACCTTCCATTGTGGACCTCCGTCAACTAGTCAGCGCCCTCCCTGCGGAATTCGCGTCGATCCCGCATGGATGCGGCCTTCGCAGCGCATCCCTGGGCTCGGCAGCGCGATAATCGGGGGATGACCTCCGAACTGCAGCCGCACGGGCCGGCCTCTGCCGCTCCCGTCGTCGGAGCGAAGGCGCGTGCCGCGAGCGTGTTCGACGTGGCGCGGCTTGCCGGAGTGTCGCATCAGACCGTCTCCCGCGTGCTCAACGACCATCCGAGCCTCCGGCCGGCCACTCGCCAGAAGGTGCTCGATGCGATGAAGGAGCTGAGCTACCGGCCGAACGCCGCAGCCCGCACCCTCTCGTCCAGCAGGTCGCGCATGATCGGCATCCTCTCGACCTCCACCGGGCAGTACGGCCCGGCGGCCAGCGTCGCAGCCCTCGAGGTGGCCGCCCGCGCGCGCGGGTACAGCGTCACCATCGCCAATGCCGACGGCCTCGACCCGCGATCGGTGCAGGCCGCCATCTCGCACCTCGCGGAGCTCTCGGCCGAGGGCGTGGTGGTGGTCGCGCCGCAGACGCGCGTGCTCGAGGCGCTCTCCGACCTCTCGTTCGGGATGCCGTTCGTCACCCTGCAGGAGCTCGCGACCGACGCGGAGCGGAGCCGGCCGCTCGACCAGGTGGTGGGCGCCAGGATGGCGGTCTCCCACCTCGCGAGCCTCGGCCACCGCCGAATCGGCCACCTCGCGGGCCCGGCCGACTGGCTCGACGCCGCGCAGCGGCTCACGGGCTACACCGACGAGCTGGATGCGCGCGCCATCGACTTCCGGGCCGTGGTCAACGGCGACTGGAGCGCCGCGTCGGGGCACCGGGCGGCGGGAGAGCTGATCGCGCACGGCGTCACCGCGATCTTCGCGGGCAACGACCAGATGGCCCTCGGCGCACTCAAAGCGGCCTCGGAGGCAGACATCGCCGTTCCCGGTGAGCTCAGCATCGTGGGCTTCGACGACGTTCCCGAGGCGGCGTTCTACAGCCCCGCCCTGACCACCGTCAGGCAGGACTTCGCCGAAGCGGGACGTCGCGCCGTCGCCCTCCTGCTCGGCGAGAGCTCCGTGCCCCCCTCCGTCGAGCCCGAACTCGTGGTGCGCAGATCGACGGCGGCGCCGGTCGCCTGAATCACTCGACGACATCGGGTGTGTCGCCTACACTGGGGAGATCATTAATGTGATCGATCACATAGGTAGGCGAAGGAGCCGTGAGGCGTGAACAACAGCGTGACGATGCGCGAGGATGCCCGAACAGCGATCGCGAGCGGGCGAACCTCTCTGGGAATCGAACTGGGCTCGACCCGGATCAAGGCGTGCCTGATCGATTCCGATACCGCCCAGGTGCTCGCCGAGGGCGGCCACGACTGGGAGAACTCCCTCGTCGACGGCGTCTGGACGTATGAGCTCGACGACGCCGTCGCCGGCGTCCGGGCCGCCTACGCCGACCTGGCGAGCGACGCCGAGAACCGGTACGGGGTGACGCCCCGCACGCTCGGCTCGATCGGCGTCTCGGCGATGATGCACGGCTATCTCGCCTTCGACGCCGACGACCAGCTCCTCGTGCCCTTCCGCACCTGGCGCAACACCTCCACCGGTCCGGCGGCCGCCGAGCTCTCGGAGCTGTTCGGGCTCAACATCCCCCTCCGCTGGTCGATCGCCCATCTGCACCAGGCGGTGCTCGACGGGGAGTCGCACGTGCCGAGCATCCGGCACATCACGACCCTGGCCGGCTACCTGCACTGGCGCCTCACCGGCCGCCGGGTGCTCGGCGTCGGCGACGCCTCGGGCATGTTCCCCATCGACTCCCGCACTCACGACTACGACGCCGATCTGCTGGCGCGCTACGACGAGCTGGTGCAACCGTCCGTGCCCGGCCTGGGTCTCGCGGCGCTGCTGCCCGAGGTGCTCGTCGCGGGCCGGAGCGCCGGCGAGCTCACGGCGGATGGCGCCGCACTCCTCGACCCGACGGGCACCGTTCTCCCCGGCATCCCGCTGTGCCCGCCGGAGGGCGACGCCGGAACCGGCATGGTGGCCACCTGCTCGGTCGCACCCCGAACGGGCAACGTCAGCGCCGGAACGAGCATCTTCGCCATGGTGGTGCTGGAGCGTCCGCTCGAGCACACGCACCACGAGCTCGACCTGGTCACCACGCCGGCCGGCGATCCCGTGGCGATGGTGCACTGCAACAACGGCGCGAGCGAGCTCGGCGCCTGGGCCGGCCTGTTCCGCGAGTTCTCCGCCGCCGCCGGCACCCCGATCGACAGCGACACCGTGTTCGATGCGCTCTTCCGGGTCTCGCTCGAGGGGGCAGCGGATGCCGGGGGCGTCCTCGCCTACAACCACCTCGCCGGCGAGCCGATCGCGGGCCTCACGGCCGGCCGGCCGCTCGTGGTGCGGAGCCCCGACAGCCGCTTCACTCTCGCCGACTTCATGCGCGCCCAGCTCTACGGAGTGTTCGGCACGCTGGCTCTCGGCATGCGGGTGCTCGACTCGGAGGGCGTGCGGATCGACCGGATGTTCGCCCACGGCGGCCTGTTCCGCACCGCCGGTGTGGCTCAGCGCTTCCTCGCGGGAGCGCTCGACGCGCCGGTCGCCGTCACCGAGACCGCCTCGGCGGGCGGTGCGTGGGGCATCGCCGTGCTCGGCTCCTACCTCGAGCACGCCGCATCCGGATCCACCCTCGGCGACTTCCTGCGCACCCGGGTCTTCGCCGGCGCCGAGTTCAGCGTCAGCGAGCCCGAGCCGGATGACGTCGCCGGCTTCGCGGCCTACCTCGACCGGTACCGGGCGGGCCTGGCGGTGGAGAGCGCCGCCGTGGACGCCCTCCCCCTCGAGTCGGACACGGCCGCCCCGGTCTTCGATCCCGAGCCCGAACTGAAAGAGGCGATCGAGCGCATCCGCAAGGAGGTCAGCGACCTGCACTCGCAGCTCACCCGCTACGGGCTGGTGCAGTGGACCGGCGGCAACATCTCGGGCCGCGTCCCCGGAGCCGACCTCTTCGTCATCAAGCCGTCGGGCGTCGACTACGACGCCCTCGCGCCGCACAACATGATCCTCTGCGACCTCGACGGCACCGTCGTCCCGGGCACCGAGGGTTCCGACCGGTCGCCCTCCAGCGACACCGCCGCGCACGCCTACGTCTACCGGCAGATGCCCGAGGTGGGCGGCGTGGTGCACACCCACTCGCCGTACGCGGTCGCCTGGGCGGCCCGGGGCGAACCGATCCCCTGCGTCACCACGGCGATGGCGGACGAGTTCGGCGGCGAGGTGCCGATCGGCCCCTTCGCCATCATCGGCGACGACTCGATCGGCCGCGGAATCGTGGAGACCCTCCGCGGCAGCCGGTCGCGTGCCGTGCTGATGAAGAACCACGGCCCGTTCACCGTCGGGAAAGATGCGCGCGACGCCGTGAAGGCCGCCGTGATGGTGGAGGACGTCGCCCGCTCCGTGCTCTTCTCCCTCCAGCTCGGCACCCCTCAGCCGATCGCGCAGGAGAACATCGACTCCCTTTTCAACCGCTACCAGAACGTCTACGGACAAGACCCGACAGGATCCCTGAATTGAGCACACTCAGCACCTCTCTCGACCCTTACGAACTCTGGTTCTTCACGGGGAGCCAGAACCTCTACGGCGAGGAGACACTGCGTCAGGTCGCCGAGCAGTCGCAGCAGATCGTGGCCACGCTGGATGATGCATCCGTCGTACCGGTGAAGATCGTCTGGAAGCCCGTACTGAAAGACAGCGAGTCGATCCGCCGGGCCGCGCTCGACGCGAACGCCGACGACCGGGTCATCGGCATCATCGCGTGGATGCACACCTTCAGCCCCGCCAAGATGTGGATCGCGGGCCTCGACGCGCTCGCCAAGCCGCTGCTGCACCTGCACACGCAGGCGAACGTCGAGCTGCCCTACGCCGACATCGACTTCGACTTCATGAACCTCAACCAGGCCGCGCACGGCGACCGGGAGTTCGGCTACATCCAGACCCGGCTCGGCGTCGCCCGCAAGACCGTGGTGGGCCACGCGAGCAACCCGCTGGTGCAGCAGAAGATCGCCGACTGGGCGCGCGCCGCCGCCGGCTGGCAGGCCGTGAAGACCCTCAAGCTGGCCCGCTTCGGCGACAACATGCGCTACGTGGCCGTGACCGAGGGTGACAAGACCGAGGCCGAGATCCGCTTCGGCGTGCAGGTGAACACCTGGGGTGTGAACGAGCTGGCGGATGCCGTGGCGATCGCCGAGGCGGATGTCGCGGCCGTCGATGCCCTGGTGGCCGAGTACGAGGAGCTCTACGACGTGGCGCCCGAGCTGCGCGCGGGAGGCGAGCGCCACCCGTCACTGCGTGATGGTGCCGCGATCGAGCTCGGACTCCGCTCCTTCCTCGAGGAAGGCGGCTTCGGTGCGTTCACCACGAGCTTCGAAGACCTCGGGGCCTTGAAGCAGCTGCCCGGCCTCGCCGTGCAGCGCCTGATGGCCGAGGGCTACGGCTTCGGCGCGGAGGGCGACTGGAAGACCGCGATCCTGGTGCGGGCCGCGAACGTGATGGGTGCGGGTCTCCCCGGCGGCGCGAGCCTGATGGAGGACTACACCTACGACCTGGTCGAGGGAGCCGAGACCATCCTGGGCGCGCACATGCTCGAGGTGAGCCCGTCACTCACCACGGCCAAGCCCACGCTCGAGATCCACCCCCTCGGCATCGGCGGCAAGGACGACCCGGTGCGTCTGGTGTTCACGGCCGACCCCGGCCCGGCCGTGGTGGTCGCGATGAGCGACATGCGCGACCGGTTCCGCCTCGTGGCCAACGTGGTGGAGGTCGTCGAGCCGCGCGCCGCGCTTCCGAACCTCCCGGTGGGCCGGGCCGTCTGGCGGCCTGCTCCCGACTTCGCGACCTCGGCCGCGGCGTGGCTGACCGCGGGCGCCGCGCACCACACCGTCATGTCGACCGCGGTGGGCATCGAGGTGTTCGAGGACTTCGCGGCCATCGCCAAGGCCGAGCTGCTCACCATCGACGAGACCACCACGCTGAAGGGTTTCGCGAACGAGGTGCGCTGGAACCAGGCGTACTACCGTCTCGCGCAGGGCTTCTGACTCAGCTGCCTCGACGGCCGCGAGGCGCACTGGCTGAGATGGACGCGCCGGCCGCGGTCACCCCATGCGGGTTCGCCGTCGTGCGATGACCAGCACGAGTCCGGTGATGGCGAGCAGCAGTCCCCCGGCCAGGAACCCGGCAGCGCCGGACCCGGTCTGGCCGAGCCTGCCGTCGGTGTTCGCGGAGTCCGTGCCGCCGCCCGACGTTCCCGTACTACCGGGCTTGTCGGGCGTGGTTGGAGTCGGAGGAGTCGTTGGCGGCGTGCCGGGTTCGACCGCGTCGCCCTCGACGATCACGCGCACCTGCACCGCCGCGTTCTCGGGGGCGAGCTCCTCGTCGGCCGTCATCGCGAAGACGGGCAGGCCGTCGCTCGTGAAGTGCACCAGCGCGGCGCGAGCGTGCCTGCGAGGATCGAACAGTCCGGCATCCGTCGCCTCGCCCGGGTTCGACGAGTCGTTCACGGTGCGCGAGTGGTACACGATCACGGGGTTGCCGTATTCGTCGACGGTGAACGAGTTGTGACCGGGGCCGACCTGTCCGGGAACGTCGGCGCTGGTCAGCAGCGGGTAGGCGTTCTTGGTCCACGACGCCGGGTCGAGCAGGTCGGCGGCCGAGTCCGCGGTGAGCAGGCCCACGCAGTACTTGTCGTCGACCGACGACGCCGAGAAGGCGATCATGATCGTGCCGTCTCTCTTGATCACGGCCGGGCCCTCGTCGATCGCCTGGTCGCCGTTCTTCTCCCACGCCAGGGTCGGCGTCGAGAGCAGGAACGACGGCGAGATGAGCTGGTTCGGGTTCACCGGGTCGGTCTCGGCCATGCGCAGCGTCGATCCGCCCGCGCCGGTCTCCGCCCACACCACGTAGTGCCGGCCATCCGACTCGAAGTGCGTCATGTCGAGCGAGAAGTGCGTGAACGACTCGGTGTCGCCGGGGGCCGCCTTGACCTGGCCGAGGCTCGTCCAGTTCGCCGGGTCGAGGGCGGCGGCGCCGCCGAACTCCTCACCCGTGAACTTCAGCATGGCGGGCCGGATGTCCCAGACCCCGTTTCTGGCGGCCGTGAACAGGATGTACCAGTCGTCGCCGATCTTCTCGAGCTCGGGAGCCCAGATGAATCGGTTGAGCGTGGGATCGGTGTTCTCGTGCCAGATCGTGGTCTCGGGCGCGGTCTTCAGACCCTGGATCGTCTCCGCCCGGCGCAGCACGATCCTGTCGTAGCCGTCGGGGTCGTTCTCGCGGGTCATCGGGTAGGAGCCGGTGAAGTAGTACCAGCCGTCGTCGCCGAGGGTGACGTCGGGGTCGGCCCGGCGCTCGACGAGCGGGTCGGGGAACGT
The DNA here is from genome assembly GCF_004297105.1 of Herbiconiux sp. GTDB lineage: Bacteria > Actinomycetota > Actinomycetes > Actinomycetales > Microbacteriaceae > Herbiconiux. Next base: position 908,239 of record NZ_SCVE01000012.1, on the reverse strand, counting down.
CGGCCGCGTCACGGTTCCGTCGACCGTGTAGGTGCCCGGCGCTGCGGAGTCGAGGGCCGCGAGATCGTCGGCATCCCATTCGACGGGCATCGACGAGGTGTCGCCGCTCGAGTACTCGACCGTCGCGGTCTCGGGCAGCACCGGGGTCTCGCCCTCGTCGACCGTCACGTCGCCGAACGACTGGACGCCGGTGTTCACGACTCGGCTGAACTTCCGCACGATGCGCGCGTACTCCGCGTCGGTCACCCCGATGCTGGATGCGCCGGATGCTCCGGCCGGGTAGTCACCGGTCTCGGCGGGCGTGGCGTCCGCGCCGGCGTCGGCCACCGGCGCGCTGAACGCCGCGAAGTCGACCGTGGTCACCTCGAAGCGCACCCCGCCCTGGCCGGTGTAGGCCACGCGATAGGCGCCGATGCCGTTGTCGTACCGGGCGGCAACCGCCGTCGCGGTCACTCCGCCGGGCACGAACGACACCAGTCGCTCGTTCGTGAACGAGGTGAGGTCTGCCGAGTCGTAGACGTACAGCTTCGAGCCCGAACCGTTCTCGATCGAGACGAGACGGAAGGTCCCGTCCGGTGCGCGCAGGGCGACGGGAGGCCCGAACTTCGCCGAGCCGAGAGACGGGTAGAGCACTCCGCGCCCGTTGTTCAGGGCCTCGAAGTCACCACCGGCAGCCGGCGACGACGACGCGGCGAGGTGCAGCACATCGGTTCGCGTGGTGTCGCCGTCGACGATGTACGAGCCGATCCGGCCGGCATCCGCGGCCAGCACGGTGACGGTGAAGTCGCGGGTCGCGGTCTGGCCGTCGAGGCCGAACGTCGCCGTGAGGGTCACCTGCTTCTCGGCGGCCGGCCGGGTGACCGAGCCGTCGTTCGCGATCGTGCCCGCATCCGATGAGGCCCAGGCCACGGTCACGTCGCCGATCGCCGTGCGCAGCACGAGGTCGTCGGTGACGTGGCTGATCGCGAGGTCGTAGCCGTCGACGGCCACCTGCAGGTTGTTCTGCGGGGTGTCTGCGAGCACGGTGACCTCGAAGACGCGCGTGGTGGTGCGGCCGGCCAGCTCGAGCGTGGCCGTGAGGGTGACAAGCACGTCGCCGCCCGTGGTGGGCCGCGTCACCGTGCCGTCGTTCGCGATGACATCCGGGCGATCGGATGCCCAGGCGACGGTCGACCCGTTGGCTCCCGTCGTGACGAGATCGCGGTCGGTGGTGACGGCTCCCGAGCCGGGCGCGAGCGCATCGGCGTCGGCCGCGAGCGCTGCCTGCACCGTGGCCTCGTCGGCCCAGGAGTAGTACTCACCCGCGATCTCCGCGTCGCCGAGGGCAGACGTCCACACCTTCACGTCGCGCACGCCGCCCTTGTAGAGCTCGTCGGCGTACGACGACTTGCCGATGTACGACACGAGGTTCGAGCCGAACTGGCTGACCGTCCGGGTGGTCGGCACCGAGCCGATCTTCTTGCCGTCGAAGTAGCCGGTGATGCGCGTGGGCTCGATGACCGTGGTGTAGAGGCCCCAGGCGCTGGATGTCGCCGGTCCGGCGATACCGTTGGCCGCGTTGGTCGGCGAGATGCCCACCTCGGAGGTCCACGGGGAACCCGAGGTGGCGCTGCCCGTGATCACCGACTTGAACAGGCCGCCCGGGTTCTTCGGGTTCAGCAGCCAGTACTGCGACGGCGGGTTGTTCGCCGATCCGAAGAACATGGCCGCGTAGTTGCCCGAGGCCTTGTCGTTGCGCAGCCACGTCGAGATCGTGAGCGTGTCGCGCCCGTCGAAGAGGCCGGTGGGCAGCTCCACGTAGGCGGCGTTGCTGCCGCTCCCCCCTCCCGGGAGGGTGAGCTCGGCGCCCGTGACAGTGGCGCCCGTTCCTTTGATGACGCCGTCGTGTGCATGCGGCGACTGATCGGGCACGGTCGTGCCTGTCACCGCGCTGAAGTCGTAGTGCAGAAGCAGGTCGCTGTCGGTCGGTTCGGCGGATGCCTGCGGCGCGACGAGCAGGGTACTGAAGGCCACCGCGAACGCGGAGAGCATGGCGAGACGTTTTCTCACAGGGAACTCACTTCGGTGTGGGTTGTTCGATGGTTTCGGTGATCGGCGGGTGGTCTCGATACGCGTCGGCCGCGGCGTTCCCTGAGCTCGTCGAAGGGCGGCCGCGGCTACTCGACCAGCGCAGAGCTTGCGCTGGTCGAGTAGCCCGAGATCACACCGATCGGCGACGGCGCATGACCAGCAGCAGTCCCGCGGCGAGCAGCGCTGCCCCGCCGACGAGCGACCAGCCGATGGTCAGACCGGTGCTGGCGAGAGGGTCGGCTCCGGGGACGGCCCCGCCGGTGCCTGCGGCCGCCTTCACGGTCACCGCGACCTCGGCCACGTCATCCGAATCGGCACTGGCCGCCCGCAGGGTGTGGGCGCCCGCGGTGACGGAGGTCGGCACGGTGAGCGTCACGGTGAAGGCGCCGGCGGAGTCCGTCTGCACGGTTCCGAGCGCTGTCGGAGTCGAGAAGAGCGTGAAGTCGATCCGCTCTTCCGCACCGAACCCGCTTCCGCGAACCGTGAACGACTGGCCCGCGGTCAGCGTGGTCGTCTCCAGCAGCAGCTGGGGAGAGTCCGGGTCGACCGTGCCCCCACCGGCGGCGAGCACCGGCCCGACCGAGGCCACTGCCGAGGCAGGATCCCAGTACGGCTTCTCGGCCGTCACCGACGCGCTGACCGTGGCACCGACATCCGCTGCGGTGAGCAGGTAGCTCGCCCCCGTGGCGCCCTCGATGTCCTCGCCGTCACGACTCCACTGAATGGAGCTCGCCGTCCAGGGCTCGGGCACCGACGCGGTCAGCGTCTCCTTCTCGCGAGCAGCTCCCGCGATGGTCACCGTCAGCGGTTGCGGGTCGACGATGGACTGGGCCTCGACGCTGGTGAGAGTCGGCGTCACGGTGTTCATGAGGCCGGTCTCCGCATCGAACGTCAGCCGGTCGATCGTGGTCTCCCGGTGCTGGCCGTCACCACCCGGCATCGCGAAGCGGTGGTACACGATGTACCAGTCGTCGGTGCCGGGCACGTTCAGGATCGAGCTGTGACCGGTGCCGAGGATGCCGAGCGACTCGTCCTTCTGCAGGATGACCCCGCGGTAGGTCCACGGGCCGTCGACGCTGGTGGCGGTCGCGTAGCCCACGCGGTAGTTCGGTGATCCGGTGTCATCGATCGAGTACGTCAGGTGGTAGAGCCCGTCGCGGTAGTTCACGAAGGCGCCCTCGCGGAAGTCGGTCAGACCGTCGATCCGCTTCACCGTGTCCTGCTTGATCGACAGCATGTCGTCGGAGAGCTCCGCGTAGACAGGCGTTCCGTTGCCCCAGAAGAGATAGCTCTTCCCGGTCGCCGGGTCGGTGAACGTCGCCGGGTCGATCGCCTGCCCCGAGGTGACGGCCTCGTTGTTGAGGATCATCGCCTCGGACTGTGCCGTGAACGGGCCAGCGGGGCTGTCGGCCACCGCGACACCGATAGTCTTGCGATCCACCGACGGGTTGTGGCCGCTGAAGTAGAAGTAGAACTTCCCGTTCTTCTCCGTGATGGTCGGCGCCCACGCGTTGCCGGTGGCCCAGGGCACGTTCCCGGCGTCGCCGTCGAGCGTGAGGATGGGATCCGCCGAGCGGGTCCAGTCCACGAGGTTCTTCGACGACCAGACGTAGAACGTCTTGCCACCCCAGCCGGGGAAGCCATCACTGGTGGCGTAGATGTAATAGGTGTCACCCCAGGCGAAGACGTTGGGGTCGGCGTACAGACCGGGGATGATCGGGCTCTTCATCTCGACCGCCCGCAGCGTCCACGTCACCGGGTCGCCCCCGGCGGACGTGAGCGTCACCGTCTTCGGCTCGCGGAGGTCGACCGTGGTTCCGGATGCCGGGCTCGCCGACACCCCCGCTGCCGTCGAGTACACCGGTGTCAGAGCGGAGAGGTCGGTTCCCGGCTTCACCGCGAACGTCACCTCGTGCGTCTGGCTGTTCACGATCGGCGCGATCTTCAGAACGTCCTCCTGCAGGCTCACATCCGCCAGAGCCGACGTGTTGCCGGAGGCGCCCAGCACCTCGGTCGCCGACAGGGCGCGGTTGTAGATCGCGAACTCACGGTAGCGGCCCTTGAACAGCTTGTCCGAGGTGTAGTTCGACGCCCCCAGGTGGTTGGCAGTGGTGTAGCCGCCGCCGATGTCACCCGGGTCGCTGGTGACGGTGCCGCTCGCGACGGCGAGGCCGTCGAGATAGATCGTCGCCGTGGTGTCGGCGAGCGTGTAGGTGAGGTGCGCCCAGCGCCCCCGCGGCAGATCGGATCCCTGCGACACAGTCTGCTCGGTCGTCCAGTTCCCGGTCGCGAGGCTCGTGCGGTACTGGTTGCCCGTGCTGAACAGGTACCCGTTCCCCGCTCCCGACACCGTGTTGCCGAGGCCGTAGAGGAAGTACGGGGTGCCCTGCGACGGGTCGATCCAGACATCCGCCTCGATGGTCACGTCCGTGACGCCGGCGAGCACGTTGTCGGGCAGGGCGACGGAGTCGTTGGATCCGTCGAAGACGAGGGAGTCACCGTCCCACGCGGCACCGCCCGAGATCATCGCATCCTGACCGTTGCCGGACACGTCGTGCACGACACTGCCCGACCCGTCCTCGAAGTCGTAGCGGAGGATCTCGCCGTCGGCGTTCACCGGGGCCGGAGCCGGGCCGGCACCGAGGGAGTCGTTGAGCGACTCGAGCTCGGCGGCGGTCACGGGGAGCACCGTTCCGTGGCGGGGGCTGGCCGGCAGGTCGTAGCCGGCCGAGACCTTCCAGTCGGGGTTGGCGATGTCGCCGGTCTCGAGCGGGATGTAACCGCGCCCGCCGTACTCGTCGACGAACAGGTAGAACTTCTCGCCGTTGATGTCACCGGGGTTGGCCTTGAAGGCGGTCGGGCCCTCCACGGCGCTGGTGCCGGCATCGCGGCCGATGCAGCTGTCGATCTGGGTCCACGACGGGAGGGTGGCTCGCAGGTCGGTCGACGACTCCTGGATGATGTCGGCGCATCCGGTGTTCGCGCCCTCGTCTTTCGTGAAGCGGTAGTAGACGCCGTCTTCCTTGAGCACGGTCGAGTCGATGCGCGACACCCCCTGGTCCTGCCAGACCTGGGGCTCGCTGAAGGAGACGAAGTCGCGCGTGGTGGCGTACATCATGCGGTGGTAGGTGTTGCCCGTGTGGCCGGGGTCGTCGTCTCCGTAGAGGGCGGATGCCCAGAACACAACGTAGGCACCGATGGTGTCGTCGTAGTAGGCCTCGGGCGCCCAGGTCATGCCGGCGTTGTCCGGTGCCACCTTGATGTGGCGCTGCGCCGACCAGGTCTTGAGGTCGTGCGACTCCCACACCTCGATGTACTTGCTGCCCTGGCGCACGGAGTCACCCCACGACGTTCCGCTGCCGATCGAGAGGTCGGTGGCGATGAGGTAGAACGTGTCGCCCTCGGGCGACCGGATGAGGAACGGGTCGCGCAGACCCTTCGTGCCCTCGGTCGAGCGTAGCACCGGCTGACCGCCGTTCAGCTCGTTCCAGTCGAGCGCGTTGTTGCCCTCGCTCGCGGCGAAGTAGATGTTCTCGCCCTCGAGCGAGTTGCCCGTGAAGTAGGCGAAGGCATAGCCCTCGTACTCGGCGGGCGCCACGGCGGCCTTGACGGCCGCATCGAACGTGCGGGTGGCCGAAGCCGTGCCCTTGGTGAGGGTGGCCGTGAGCTGGATGGTCGTGTCGGCGTTCGGCCGCGTCACGACACCGTCGATGCCGATCACCGCGGGATCCGATGACGACCAGGCGATGTCGATCCCCGCCGGAGCGCCGGGCAGGGTGATGTTGCCTCGCACGTCGTCGAGGTTCGCGACGGCGAGGTCGGCGGCGGCGGCCTCCACGTCGCCCTGGTCGTCGCGGAGGGCGACGACGGTGGCCGTGAACGAGCGGGTCTCACTCGACCCGCCTCGCGAGATCGTGGCGGTCAGGAGCACCGAGGCGTTGCCGGAGCCGGCCGCGGGGCGGGTCACCGCACCCGTCGTCGAGATGGTCGAGGGCGCATCCGAGGCCCAGCTGATCGTCGAGCCGTTGACACCCGTGGTCGGCAGGGCGAGGTTCGCCTGCACCGCCGAGAGGTCGCCGAGATCGAGCTGCGCGGCGTCGCGCTGAACCCGGGTGGCGTCGTCGGCGGAGAGGGCGGCGACCTGCGTGGCATCGAGGGCGGCGCCGTAGATGCGGAAGTCGCGCACGCTGCCGGCGAGCAACCGGTCGCTGGCGTAGTTGGACTTGCCGATGGCGTTGTCGGTGGTGACGCCGCCGCCGAGGTCCTTGGGCTTCACCGTCACACCGGTGCGCTCGGCGACCTGGACGCCGTCGAGGTAGAGACGCGCGGTGTCCGACGCGTCGTCGAGCGTGTAGGTGACCGTCTTCCACACTCCGCGCGCGAGGTCGGCGCCGGAGTTCATCCCCTGCTCGCCGCTCCAGTTGCCCGTCGTGATCGCGGCCCGGTACGAGTTGCCCGTCGCGAAGAGGTAGCCCGAGCCGGAGTTGCTCGTGGCCGGGTTGCCGAGGCCGAAGATGAAGTAGGGCGACGCCTGCTCCGACCGGATCAGCACCTCGGTGCTCACCGTCACGGAGTCGAGGCCGGCGAGCACGTCGTTCGGCAGCTTCACGTAGTCGTCGACGCCGTCGAGCCGCACACCGGATGCGCCGCCCAACGCGGGCGAGCCCACGAAGGTCGCGTCGTGGCCGTTGCCCGAGCTGTCGACCGCCGTGGTTCCGCTGGTCTCGTCGAGCGCGTAGTGCAGCACCAGCGGATCGTCGGCCGCCGCCGCGGCCGGCGCGGTGCCGAGCAGCGGCACCGCGAGCGCGAGCGTGGCCATCGCCACCACAGGGCGGATGAGGGCATGCGTCATTGCAGTTCTCCCGTTTCAGAGGGTTCTAGGGGTGGAGCGAGATAAAGGGTCGGGTCAGGTCTTTCGACGCCGCGAGACCACGAGCCTCTGCAGCAGGACGAACACGAGCAGGATGCCGCCCGTGATGATGGTGGTGGCCTCGGGCGGGATGCTGCCGTCGCGGGTGATCAGCACGTTCATGAGGCCGAGTACCAGGGCGCCGACGACCGAACCGAGCACGAAGCCGGCACCACCCGTGAGCAGCGTGCCTCCGATGATCACCGCGGCGATCGCATCCAGTTCCCAGCCGACGCCGGTGATGTTCTGGGCGATGCCGAGTTTCGACGTGTACACCACAGCGGCGAGGCCGGCGAGGGTTCCGCTGATCACGTAGACCGTGAGCTTGGTGCGCACCACGGGCAGCCCCATGAGGAGCGCCGACGACTCGGAGCCGCCGATCGCGTACACGGTGCGGCCGAGCCGGGTGCGGTGCAGCACGAAGAAGGCCACGGCCACCACCAGCACGGCGATGAGCACGTTCGGAGTGGTGATGAGGTCGTTGGTCTTCGGCCCGTCGATCACCTTCCACTCCGTCGAGAGGCTGCGGATGGCGGAGTCGTCGGCCAGTCTCTCGGGCGTCGTGCTCAGCATCGAGGCGAGACCGCGGGCCAGGAACATCATCGCCAGAGTGGCGATGAACGGTTGCACGTTGAAGTACTGCACCAGGATGCCGGATGCGACGCCGAAGGCCGATCCGATCGCGATCATCAGCACCACCACCACGGCCGGGTTCCAGCCGGCATTGGCGAGCATCACGCCCACGAGGCTGCTGATCGCGATCACCGCACCCACCGACAGGTCGACGCCGCCGGTGAGGATCACGAAGGTGAGGCCGACCGCGAGGATGATGAGGTAGGCGTTGTTGATCAGCAGGTTCGAGATCGTGTTGGCCTGCACGATCCGGCCGTACGCGATCTCGCCGTAGATGATCATGCCCACGAAGATCACCACGGCGGCGAGGGTGGGAAGGGTCTCGAGGTTGGGCTTGAGCCTCGACAGCAGCGAGGGCTTGGCCGCGTTCGACGGGCCCGCGGTGGGGCGTTCGATCAGTGTGCTCATGCCGACACCGTTTCCTTTCGCGTCGGGGTGGATTGAGGCGGCGTCGGAGTGGAGATCGCCTTGCGACGGGCGAACAACGCCCGCACGCGCTGCGACTGGAGCAGGCAGATGATCACGATCACCACCGCCTTGAACGCCGGTGTGGCCGAGGAGGGGATGGAGAGGAACACGATCGTCTTGTCGAGCGTCGCGATCAGCAGGGCGCCGATGACGCTTCCGGTGAGCGAGAACTTGCCTCCGGCGAGGGAGGTGCCGCCGATCACCACGGCGAGGATCGCATCCATCTCGGAGGAGAGGCCGGTCTTCGCCACTTCGACGGTCATGACGCTGGCGGTGCTGAAGATGCCCGCGATGCCCGCGAGCACGGCGCTCACGATGTAGACCGCGATGAGGATGCCGATGGGCCGGATGCCGGCCATGCGTGCGGCCTTCGGGTTGATTCCGATCGACTCGATCATGAGCCCGAGTGCCGTGCGGCGCACCAGCACGGCCACGACCGCCACGATCAGGGCGCCGATGACGAACACCACCGGGAAGCCGAAGACCGTGCCGTTGGCGATCCAGCGGAACGGCTCGTTGGTGGCCGACGTGTTCTGACCGGCGGTGATCACCTTGGCGAGACCGCGCCCCGCGAGCATCGTGACGAGTGTGGTGATGAACGGCTGCAGCCCCACCACCGACACCAGCACACCGTTGATCACACCGAGAAGCGCGCTGACTCCGAGCGCGAGCGCCGCGGCCGTGACGGCCACGCCCACGCTGCCGTCGCCGGAGTTGCTCATGAACTCCATCGAGACGGCGCCGGACACCGCCATCACCGAGCCCACCGAGAGGTCGATGCCGCGGGTGGCGATCACGAGGGTCATACCGATCGCGATCATCATGATCGGTGCACTCGCCCGCAGGATGTCGATGATGTTGCCCGAAAGGTTGCCCGTCGAGGAGTTCACCGAGATGCCGAGGTAACCCGGATCCTTGATGAGGTTGATCACCAGCAGGAGCACCAGGGCCACGACGGCCCAGATGTACGGCTGCCGCACGATCGTGGTCACGACGGAGCCTCGTGACGGTGAGGATGCCTGGCTCATGCAGCACTTCCTTCGTTGGCGATGAGGGAGACGATCGTCTCGGCGGTGACATCGGGACCGTTGATGATCTCCCCGATCTTGCGATGGTCTTTCAGCACGACGATCCGTTCGCTGAGCCTAACGACCTCCTCCAGCTCGGAGGAGATGAAGACCACCGACATCCCGCCCTCGGCGAGCGCGGCGATCGCCTCCTGGATCTCGGCCTTGGCGCCGATGTCGATGCCGCGGGTCGGCTCGTCGAGCACGATGAGTTCGGGCTTCGTGGCGAGCCAGCGGCCGAGCAGCACCTTCTGCTGGTTGCCGCCGGAGAGGTTCTTGATGGGCCGCTCGGGGTCGGCCGGGCGCACGTTCAGCTCCACGAGGTACTTGTCGCAGAGCTCCTTCTGCTCCCGGCGGGACAGCGGCCGGGCCCAGCCGCGCTCCGCCTGCACGGCGAGCACGAGGTTCTCACGCACGGTGAGGTCTCCGATGATCCCCTCGTCGCGCCGGTTCTCCGTGGAGAACGCGATCCTCTTCGACAGGCCGGCGATGGGGCTGTGCACGTCGGTCGCCGTGCCGTCGATGCGCACCTGGCCGGTGTCGGGCTTGTCGGCGCCGTAGATGAGCCGGCCGAGCTCGGTGCGGCCGGAGCCGAGCAGCCCGGCGAGGCCGACCACCTCGCCGGCGTGCACCTCGATGTCGACGGGCTCGATCGATCCCTTCCGGCCGAGGTCGGTGGCGCTGTAGAACGGGGTGGCCGACGCGTCGACCGTGCGGCCGCGATTCGAGCCGAGCGCGGCGAGCGCGCCGAAGTCCTTGCCGATCATCTTCGAGATGAGCTCCGTGCGATTCAGCTCGGAGGTCATGTACTCGCCCACGCCTTCGCCGTTGCGCAGCACCGTCAGACGATCGCTGATGGCATAGACCTGGTCGAGGAAGTGCGAGACGAAGAGGATGGCGACACCCTGGTCGCGCAGACGCCGCATGACCGCGAAGAGTCCTTCGACCTCGTTGGCGTCGAGGCTCGATGTGGGCTCATCGAGGATGAGCACCTTCGACTTGGCCACCATCGCGCGGCTGATCGCCACGAGCTGCTGCAGTGCGAGCGAGATGCTGGAGAGCGGCTGCCGGGGGTCGAGATCGCCGAGGCCGAGACCGACGAGGGCCTCGCTCGCCGCCTGGTGGGTCTTCTTCCAGTTGATGCCGAATGCCCCCCGCACCTCGTGCCCGAGCATCACGTTCTCACCGACGGTGAGGTTGTCGCAGAGGTTGACCTCCTGGTAGACGGTCGAGATCCCGGCGCTCTGCGCATCCGCTGTGCCCGAGAACATCCGTGGGCCACCCGCGACCGTGATGCTTCCCGAGTCGATCTTGTACACGCCGGTGAGCGCCTTGATGAGGGTCGACTTGCCGGCCCCGTTCTCGCCCATCAGGGTGTGCACCTCCCCGGGGAAGAGTCGGAGGTTCACGTGCTGGAGTGCCTTCACTCCCGGGAACTCGATCGAGATGTCCTCCATCTCGACGATCGGCTCGGTGATTGCCATGGTCTGCCTGGTCGTTCTGCCGGATGCCCGGCGTCGTCGATGGGTGATGCGGTGGTGGCGCAGAGGCCTTCTCGGGCCGGCCCGCGGCAGTCGTGATGACTGTGCGAGCCGGCCCTCGAAGGGTGGTTCTTCTAGTACTTGCGGGTGGGGAGCGCCTCGGTGGCCGCCTCGGGCGAGTCGAACGTCACGCTCGGCACCACGATGTCGCTCTCGACGGTCTCGCCGGCGAGGGCCGCCTTCACGACCTCGATCGCGGTGTCGCCGAACAGCGGGTTGTACTCGGCCACGAAGCTCAGGCGACCGGCGGCGAGCGCCTCGAGGGCCGCCTTGGTTCCGTCGATCGTGATGATCTTCACGTCCGTGCCGGGCTTCAGGCCGGCCTCCTCGACGGCGAGTGCGGCGCCGAGGCCCATCTCGTCGTTCTGGGCGAACACGAGCTGCACGTCGTTGTTGTTGGCCTTGAGGATGGTCTCGAACACGCTCTTCGCCTCTTCGGTCGACCAGTTCGCCGACTGGCTCTCGAGCTTCGTGAAGTTGGCGTCGATCGTGTCGTCCCAGCCCTTGTTGCGGTCGTTGACCACCGAGAGACCGGGAGGGCCTTCGAGCACGACGTACTTGGCTCCGTCGGGGAACTGACCGTTGGCCCACTCCGCGGCGGAGGAGCTGATGCCCACGTTGTCGGGGGCGATGTGGCTCGTGTAGAGCGAGGTGTCGTTCGGCTCGATGCCGCGGTCGAGCAGCACCACCGGGATCTCGGCCTCCTGGGCACGCTTCAGAACGCTCTCCCAACCGGTGGCCTCGGTGGCCGACAGGATGATGGCGTCGACGCCCTCGTCGATGAACGACGTGAAGGCGGTGATCTGCGAGTTCTGGTCGCCGTTGGTGGCGGGGGCGTACTTCAGGTCGAAGCCGTTCTCCTTCGAGAACGAGTCCTGGATGTTCTGCTCGTTCGCCGTGCGCCAGCCGCCCTCGGGGCCGACCGCCACGAAGCCGACGGTGGTCAGCTCGCCGTCGCTGCCGGCCGCGTCGGTGGAATCCGACGATCCGCCGGAGCAGGCGGCGAGGCTGAACGCCATGGCCCCTGCGAGAGCCAGTCCCGCGATGCCGCGGATTTTTGCTGTCTTGAACATTGATCTCCTCCTCGAGATCCACCGGAACGATCGTCGGTCCGACGGTAGGGATTGCATTCTGTATAACTGTCGATGCGTTGTTTCCGTTATGTGATCGATCACATTTCGCGAACCCGGTCCGTGGCGGTGTCATGCTCGTCGCCATTGACCGAATGTGCTGCCTGCTTGTGAGCGCTCACAATTGCGTTGCTGGGTAGGCTAGCGTGCCTGGCAAGAAGCTGTCAACCGAACCCGCATCACCCGGGACAACTCCGCGAGAGTGCCGACATGGGGCAGGATGTCGCATCCGTTTGTAGACCGGGACCATCCTCGGTCGATAATGTGAGCCCTAACAAATCGATGGAGAGACCATGACCACAGCGGCGCCGGTCGTTCAACTCACCGGAGTGACCGTCGCTTTCCCGGGGGTCACGGCGCTCGACGCGGTCGACTTCCGGCTCTTCCCCGGCGAGGTGCATTCGCTCATGGGCGAGAACGGCGCCGGCAAGTCCACGCTGATCAAGGCGCTCACCGGGGTCAACCCGATCGATGCCGGCCGCATCGAGGTCGATGGTCACACCGTCTCGTTCGCGAGCACCGCCGAGGCCCAGTCGGCGGGCATCAGCACGGTGTATCAGGAACTCAATCTGCTGCCGAATCTGACGGTCACCGAGAACGTGCTCCTCGGGCGGGAGCCGCGGCACCGGTGGGGCGGGATCAACTGGCGGGCGGCCCGGCAGCACACCGCGGAGCTGCTCACCTCCATGCACCTCGACATCGATCCGACGAGCCTTCTGGCCGACCACTCCCCGGCGATCCAGCAGTTGGTCGCCATCGCGCGGGCCATCGCGGTGCGGCCCAAGGTGCTCGTGCTCGACGAACCGACCTCGAGCCTCGACAACGACGAGGTGTCGGAACTCTTCCGCATCATCTCCCGGCTCAGGGAATCCGGTGTCGCGATCCTCTTCATCTCCCATTTCCTCGAGCAGGTGTACGCGATCTCCGACCGGTTGACGGTACTGCGCGACGGACGCCTGGTGGGCGAGTACCTCCCTCACGAGCTGCTGCGCATCGACCTGGTGCAGAAGATGCTCGGCAAGGACATCACGGTTCTCGACGGCATCCACGAGCGGGTCGAGGCCAGCACGATCGAAGACGATCTGGAGGGCGAGGTGCCGCTCGTCACGGCGATCGGCCTGAGCCGCCGGGGCGCGATCGAGCCGATCGACCTCAAGGTCTACCAGGGGGAGATCGTGGGTATCGCCGGCCTGCTCGGATCGGGTCGCACAGAACTCGCACGGCTCCTGGGAGGGGCCGACCGGCCCGACTCCGGGGAGCTCCTCGTCGACGGCGACTCCCAGCGGTTCAGCGGTCCTCGTGCCGCCCTCCAGCAGCGCATCGCGTACGCCTCCGAGAACCGCCGCACCGAGGGGATCATCGGCGACCTCACGGTGCGCGAGAACATCGTGCTGGCCCTGCAGGCCGACCTCGGCTGGCTGCGCCGCATCCCTCAGTCCCAGCAGAACGAGCTCGCCACCAGCTACATCCAGGCCATGGGGATCACGCCGGCCGACCCCGACGCGCTCATGAGCACGCTCTCCGGAGGCAACCAGCAGAAGGTGCTCCTCGCCCGCTGGCTCGCCATCGCGCCGAGGCTCCTCATCCTCGACGAGCCCACCCGAGGCATCGACATCGGCGCCAAGGCCGAGATCCAGAAGCTGGTCACCGATCTCGCCGCGAACGGGCTCTCGGTCGTGTTCATCTCGGCCGAGCTCGAGGAGGTGGTGAGGATCAGCAACCGGGTCGCGATCCTCCGGGAGAGGCGGAAGGTGGGCGATCTCCTGAACCACGACCTCACCGTCGACCAGTTGCTCGCGGTGATCGCCGACGGCTCGAACGACGACGGGCTCGAGTGATGGCGGCGGACGAGAATCCCCGGCAGGCCACGATCTTCGACGTCGCCCGGCTCGCCGGCGTCTCGCACCAGACGGTCTCGCGCGTGCTCAACGACCTCCCCAACGTGCGGCCCTCGACGAAGGCCCGAGTCGAGGAGGCGATCAAGAAGCTCCGCTATGTGCCGTCACCGGCCGCTCGCGCCCTCGTCACCCGGCGCTCGCGCACGATCGGCCTGATCGCCGCGGGGGCCACCGAGTACGGCCCCTCATCGGCCGTGCTCTACTTCAACTCCGCGGCCCGCGACGCCCGGTGGAGCGTCTTCACCGCGAACATGGTCGACAGCGACCAGGGGTCGATCCGGGGCGCCGTCGAGGCGTTCCTACGGCAGAACGTCGAGGGCATCGCCGTGATCGCGGCGCAGGAGGTGGCGGTCGACGTCGTCGCGGGCATGGAGCTCTCCATCCCCTTGGTGGTGCTCCGAGCAGTGCCCCGCCACGGCCTCGACACCGTGGGGGCCGATCAGTACCACGGCGCCCGCGCGGCCGTGCAGCATCTCATCTCGCTCGGTCACAGCCGAATCGGGCACCTGGCGGGCCCTTCCGACTCCGTCGACGCCCAGGAGCGGGAGCGGGGCTGGCGGGATGAACTCGCCGCGCACGGACTGGTGGCCACCACGCACGGGATCGGCGACTGGAGCCCCGCCGCAGGCTATCGGTTCGGCTCGGAGTGCGAGCTCACCGGCCTCACCGCGATCTTCGCGGCCAACGACCAGATGGCGGTCGGGCTCATGCACGCGCTCCGCGAGCGCGGTCTGGCGGTGCCGCAGGACATGAGCGTGATCGGCTTCGACGACATCCCGGAGGCCGCCCATCTCGCTCCCCCCCTGACCACCCTGCGCCAGGACTTCCAGCGGCTCGGCCAAGACATGCTCACCACGTTGCTCGCCCGCATCGACGGAGGCCCGGCGGGCAGCGTGCTCACCGCCGTGCCGCAGCTGATCGTGCGCTCGTCGACCACGGTTCCCGGTCGGGAAGCGCCCACGGCGAGACGCGTCGGCGACGTCCCCGCGAGTACTCCGAGGCACCTCTAGCCCGCGCGCACCGGAAACGAGCGCGTCAGCGGGAGACCGCGAGAACGGCTCCCGATTCCATCGCGACCCAGACCGTGCCGTCGCGGTCGACGGCGAGCCCGTGCGGCTCGGCGTGACCGGATGGCGCGAGATCGACGATGGGGTCTGCGAACACGCCGTCGAGCCCGATCCGGCCCAGCTGGTCCGAGCCCCACAGGGTGAACCAGCATCCGCCGCCCGCCGGATCCGCCACGATCGCGTGCGGCTTCGCCGAGCGGTCGGGCAGGGCGAACTCGCTCACGGAACCGCGACGGTCGACCCGCCCGATGGCCCCGGCGAGGATCTCGCAGAACCACGCCGCCCCGTCGTCGCCCACCGTGATGCCCACGGGGCCCGCATCCGGAGTCGGAAGCGCCACGATCACCGGGGCGGAGTCGCCCCCGCGCACGTAGCCGACGGCGTTGGCGCGGTTGGCGGTGAACCAGAGGCTGTCGCCGGAGGCGGCGATCATCGACACGAGGCCGTCACGGGTGCCCGAGGCGAACTCGGTCACCTCGCCGAGGATGCCGACACGGCCGAGCGAGTCGTTGCCCATGCCGGTGAACCAGGCCGACCCGTCGTGCACTGCGGCGATCCCGAACGGCTGAGCGCCCGCGCTCGCAGCGGCGAACGAGCGGATGACTCCCGAAGGCCCGACGAGCAGCACCTGGTCGCGGGCGGTGTCGGTGATCCACACCGAGTCGTCACCGGCGGCCGCGACCTGCGAGGGCTGCGCCCCCTCGCCGAGGTAGAGGCGCTCCGCTTCGCGCGTCGACGGTGCGAGCCGCACCACCGCGCCCCCGTGCACGAGCGACACCCACACGGCTCCGTCGGCCGTGCAGGCCACCGAATAGGGCCCGGATGCGGCATCCGCCACCTCGTGCACAGCGATCGAGCTCATGGTCACCGAGCCTAACCGCCCTGGCGCTCGCGGCTCGCGGCTGGACTCAGCCGGACTCCGCCGCCCGGTATCCAAGCGGCACGAAACCCCGGGCCGCCCGAGCCCAGTCCGAATCGATGTGATCGACATCGAGGGCGGCGAGGGTGTTGGTGAGCATCCCGAGAGCCACGAATGTCTTCACGGTGACGTCATCGCTGCCCGACGAGCGGGCCGCCGTGGCCCAGAGCCGACCGAACGCGTCTTGCATCGCCGCGCGGATCACCGGATCCGAGCACGCGGCAAAGCCTTGCATCGGCAGAAGGAGGCGTTGCCGATCGGCCAGGAGCCCGACGTACGCGCGGCCCATCGCGGTCAGCGCGTCCGCGCCGCCGAGGCCCACGGCCGAGGCGGCGATCCCCGCGGTGAGCTCATCGCAGGCCGTCACGACCACGTCGATGAAG
The DNA here is from genome assembly GCF_004297105.1 of Herbiconiux sp. Lineage (GTDB taxonomy): Bacteria > Actinomycetota > Actinomycetes > Actinomycetales > Microbacteriaceae > Herbiconiux. The sequence continues at coordinate 892,154 of NZ_SCVE01000012.1, read as the reverse complement.
AGCGCTCGTTTGTTGCCGAACAGACTGAAGACGTACGCCTCGCTGATGCCGACCTCGGCCGCGATCGTGGCGACCGAGACACCGTGCAACCCGGATGTCGCGAACGCCGTGCCCGCCACCCGGCGAATGCTCTCGCGCCGGGCTTCTGCTGTGGATCGCTCCGCCACGACATCGCCTCCTTGTGTGAGTGGGTACTCACATCTAGAGTTGTGAGTACCCACTCACAATAGCGGCTCCCGCCGTTCACATCGCTCCGGTGTGACACGGCACCGATCGAGAGGAGCACCCCGTGCACACCGTTCTCATCCCTCCGCTCCTGTGCTCGGCGCAGGTCTACGCACCCGTGCTCGACGCCGTGTGGCAGCGCGGGCAGGTGAGCATCGCCGACACGCGACGCGACGACACCGTGGCCGCGATGGCGGAGCGCATCCTGCGGGAGGCCGCGGGCGAGATCGTCGTGGTGGGCACGAGCATGGGCGGCTACGTCGCGCTGGAGGTCATGCGCCAGGCTCCTGAGCGGGTCAAGGGTCTCGCTCTGGTCAGCACTTCCGCGCGGGCGGACACGCCTGACCAGATCACGGCCCGCGAACGGCAACTGGAGCTCGTCGAGCGGGGACAGTTCGCTGCGTTGGTCGACTCGGCCTTCACGGGAATCGTGGCTTCGTACCACGAGGCCGACGACGACCTGCTCGCCACCTGGCGCGCAGTGGCGGGCTCGGTGGGGGCCGATGCCTTCGCCCGGCAACAGCGCGCCGTCATCGACCGCTCCGACCTGACCGCGCTCCTGCCCACGATCACCTGCCCCACGGCGGTGATCCACGGCGTCGACGACCGCTACATCCCCGCCACGATGGCCGAGGAGACCAGCACCGCCCTACCCCACGCGTCATTGACACTCATCCCCGGAGCCGGCCACTTCGTGTGGCACGAGCAACCCCACGCCGCCTCCGAGGCGCTCACGCGACTCCTCGACACCATCGCGTGACCCGGCGACCACCGCGGACCACCGGGCGGAAAGCGCGCTTTCGGCACGGCACCTGGCACTCCCACCCACGAGAGGCCACCCACCTCAGTGCTGGTCGGGCTGGGGGGCGCATCCTGGAAGCGACGAGGCTGACCACACGAAGCGGCTTGCTCGTGCCCCGTGGATCACTTACAGTTGAGGATGCCTCCCGTTACGACGGGTCGGGAAGAAGGCCTTGGAAGCCCAGCCGGACGACTGGATCTAAGGCCTTTCGCCTTTCATGGTCAGCGACGTCGGCGTGCGCGACTCGATGAGGACCGTCGACCGAAGGGCGTCGAAGTGACGTGGCTCACCGGATGCGCTCGCGTTCAGGGCGCCGAGGACGGCATCCGCGATCCAAAGGAGTGGCTCATCGCCACCGCGCGCATGGGCGATCCGGAGGCGCGAATAGAGGCCCTGGGCCTGCAGTGCAACGAGATGCGCACGATCATTTCGATCCTGCGGGGCACTACGGGATTCAAAGGTCAGATCGAGCACATCCATCGCTACAAGGTGATGATAGAGCGCTTCGAGGCACTTGCGGCGATACCGCTCAAGGCGATGGGCTCGCAGATCGAGGTGGGAGATCACCACGTTCATCGGGCCGAGTTCCACTATGCGCTCGACGATCCACCGGCGGCGTGCTTCGCTTTCGTCGCGCCAGTGAAGTTTGATCTGGCCAGAGAGGAGAAGCGGCCGCAACTTCATGCGCAGATCATCGCAAGCAGCGGCGGGAACGAGCGCAACACACACGGAGTATTGCTGATGGCCAGAACCGCGCTGCGCGGCCGATTCGTCAAGGAAGCCTCGAAAGGACGGAGGAGTTGACATGAGTGATAATCACTTTATTCCATAACCGATTCGAGACGCGGCTGGGGGTGCGATGTGTATTCGTATGGACTCAGGCGGGCGCCCGAGAGGATGGAAGCACCAGGACCTGAGCGCTCGAGCCGTCATGGCCGGGGAAGGACGCATCATGGAAGCGATCTGGATCACCATCATCACCGTCGCGGCGATCATCGCGGCCCTCGGGGTCGCGATCGGAGTGCGGCGGCACCGCAGCAACGACTACCGCGATCTCGAGTCACGCGACCAGCCGAACTACTCCCAGGACGCGCAGACCACGGCCGCGGCCCGGTATTCCGACCGCTCCGGGTCGGGCGCAGGGGGCGCCTTCTGATCGATTCACGCGACGCGCTTCTCGTCCGCGCGCTCCACCTCAGCGCGAGATGAGCGTGAGTGTCATCGTCGACGTGTACGTGCCCGCCGGTCGGCCGCGTGGCGCCAACAGACTCACCATGCCACCCAGCACGGTGTCCCCTGCGCCGGATCCCGCCTCGGCCATCCCGAACAGGGTCGGATACACGGCACCTCCCGCACTCTCCCCGGGCCCGGCAGAGATTCCCTCGTGCAGCGCACCGACGACGGCCGGTTGCAGACCCGCGTAGAGGCTCGGGATGGTCGCCGATCGATCGGCGTTCTCGAAGTCGGCAATCGTGGCGACCAGATCCCAGCCAGGCTCCGCGGAGACCCGGCCATCTCTCACCGTGATCTCCGGCAGTGTGCCGATCGTCAGCGATTGCCCGTCGACCAGCGTCGGAGATGCGAACGCGGCGGCCGCACCCACGGGCAGCTCAAGGCTGAGGGGCGTCTCCGGAGCCACGATCGTGGCGGCGCAGAGCGTCGTCACCGACGAATCCGGGCTGTCGGCGACCCCGGGCTCGCAGATTCCGGCGGAGACCCGATCGCTCTCCGACGGCATCGGTGCGGTGCGGGTCAAGAGGGAGTCCGTCGCGGTGTCGCCGGCCGTGAAAGCCGGATTCCGGCAGTCGTCGATCCCGACGGGGCTGCCGCCGGGCACGCGCCCGAGTTGCGACAGGCCGCTGGTGACGAGGTCGACCGGCAGTGGGGCGTAGCCGAGCTGGGGCGCTCTGGCCTGGCCTTGACACAGGGCGTAGCTGCCGAAAGCGGCGAGCGCGGCGCCTCGTTCGGTCGTGAACCCCGCGTCGACGGACGTCGGCACCACCATGAGTCCGACCGACGACAGCGGGTAGGCGCGGGGATCCCTCGAGTCCCACACACCCTCATAGCGGACGGCGCGATAGGTGGGGGAAGCGGGATCCTGATCGATCCGGGCCGCCGACAGCGCGATCCCGACCGCCTCGGGTGTCGCTGCCGTGTAGTAGCCGGCCATGTTGAGCAGCTTGGCCGTGGACAGTTCATTGCCGATCGCGAAGGAGTTCTCGACGTAGGTGATGCTGCCTTCGCCGTACCCCTGGGCCACGTAGCCGGCGACCCCCAGGGAGCCGTACTGCGCCTGCATGTGTGGAAGCACAGGGAAGAGCGCACGATCACTGCAGTCGGCCGCTGCACACAGTCGCGCCCAAGCGGCGGGCTGGCGGGCCGCGAGCCAGCTCGCGAACGCGTACGACGATCCGCTGACGTCACGGCGCACGACGGGCACCACGGGCGTGGCCGGTAGCGCGACATCCGGGTTCTCGGCCGCGATCGCAGGATCGTTCCAGGCGCGGATGGAGCCCGTGAAGATGCCCGCCACCGTCGCCTCCGACAGCCTCAGGCCGACGATGCGGGAGTGTGCCGCATCGCGCAGGTTGTAGGCGAGCACAGTGCCGCCGGCTACGGCGGGCACGTAGGTGAAGGGTCGTCCTGACGAGTCCTGTACGGATCCGGGCGCCGCGTAGGGCAGCTCGGTCAGAGCGAAGTCACTCTGACCCTTCCCGAAGCCGGCACGGCCACCGGATGCTCCGATACCGGCGTAGTTCACGACTTGGCCGGTGGAGTCGACGAGATCGCGGCGCCAGAAATCGACGGCATTCTGCATCCAGGTCGATCCCAGACCAGTGATCGGCACGGTCGTGGCAGCCGAGGCGGATGGCGCCACAGGGGGCACGAGCAGCGCCGCACCCGCCACGAGCGCACATGCCAGCGCCAGCGCCGCGCGCACGGGACGGCGCCGTCGATTCTCCATGGCAGGACGATAGGGGTGGCACGCGACTCCACGGTGAACAGTGAGGGAACGTGGCGCTGCCGGCCGGCTGGAGAGGTGGCCGGGCCGTGGCGCTCAGAGGGCACGGTAGACTGGGATACCTGCCCTCTCCCCGACATGAGGAGTCCGCGTGATCCTGGTCCTGCTGCTGTTCGCGGGACTTTCAGCGCTCACTCCGCTGCTCACCAGGGCTCTCGGCACCCGGGTCTTCTACCTGGTGGCGGCCCTTCCGGCGGCCGTGTTCGTGCTGACTCTCACGCAGACCGGTGCGGTTCTCGGCACCTCTGAGGGCGGGCCGGGCGAGCTCACCGACGTGGTGCCGTGGATCCCCCAGCTCGGCATCGCACTGTCGTTCCGACTCGACACCCTCTCGTGGCTGCTCGCGCTCGTGGTCACCGGCGTCGGTGCCCTCGTGCTGGTCTACTGCGCACGCTACTTCTCCGACCGCGAGCCGCAGCTCGGCCGTTTCGCCGCGCTCCTGCTCGCCTTCGCCGGCACGATGTACGGCCTCGTCACCGCCGACGACATCTACATCATGTTCATGTTCTGGGAGATCACGAGCGTTCTCTCCTACCTCCTCATCGGCCACTACACCGACCGCAAGGAGAGCCGAGGCGCCGCCCTCCAGGCGCTGCTCGTCACCACCTTCGGCGGGCTCGCGATGCTGGTCGGCATCGTTCTGCTGACCACGGATGCGGGCACCACCTCGATCGCGCAGCTCGTCTCCGATCCGCCCCCGGGTTCCGGTCTCGTCACCACCGCGATCATGCTCATCCTGGTCGGCGCCCTGTCGAAGTCGGCCCTCGTGCCGTTCCACTTCTGGCTGCCCGCGGCGATGGCCGCGCCCACGCCGGTGAGCGCCTACCTGCACGCGGCGGCCATGGTGAAGGCGGGCATCTACCTCATCGCTCGCCTGGCCCCCGGTTTCGCCGACACCCCCGGCTGGACCCCGGTGCTCGTGACGATCGGCGTCTGGACCATGCTGCTCGGCGCCTGGCGCTCCCTGCGCCAGAACGATCTGAAGCTGCTGCTCGCCTACGGAACCGTCAGCCAGCTCGGCTTCCTCACCGTCGTGGTCGGCTTCGGCACCCGTGACGCCGCCCTGGCGGGAGCCGCGCTCCTCCTGGGCCACGCCCTCTTCAAGGCAACCCTCTTCCTCGTGGTCGGCATCATCGACCACGACGAGGGCACCCGCGACCTCCGCGAGATCACAGGCCTGGGCCGCCGCCGCCCCCTCCTGGCGACGGTCGCCTTCATCGCCGTGGCCTCCATGGCCGGCATCCCACCCCTCTTGGGCTTCGTCGCAAAGGAAGCCGTCTTGACGGCCTTCCTGGACGCCGGCCAAGAAGGAGAACCCTGGGGTTGGGTCGCGCTGATCGGCGTAGCCGTCGGCTCGATCCTCACGGTCGCGTACAGCGCGAGATTCTTCTGGGGTGCTTTCGCCACGAAGAAGATCCCGGCCACGAACCCGGCTCCGGCTGATGGTGTTGGGGCCTCCGGTGTGGCGGGCGTCCATGGGCAGAGGTCCCAACACCATCAGCCGGAGCCCCACGGCCACAAACCAGACAACCTCATCCTGATCTCCCCCCTCATCCTCACGATCGCCACAATCACCCTCGGACTAGCAGCGGGCATCATCAGCCCCGCCCTCGAGACCTACGCCGACACCTTCCCCCACGACTTCGCCTACGTCGCCGGCGACGAGGGCCACGGCACCTACCACCTCGCCCTCTGGCACGGTCTCGAGCCCGCTCTCGGCATCTCGGCCGTCGTGATCGCCCTGGGTCTCGCCCTGTTCGCCATCCGCAAGCCCTTCGCCCGCCTGCAGAAGAGGGTGCCGCACGTCGTCGACGCCGCCCGCAGCTACTGGTCGATCGTGCGCGCCGTCGACCTCGCCGCCGCGAAGGTGACGCTCTTCGCCCAGAAGGGCGGCCTGCCGCAGTACCTCGGCACGATCCTCCTGGTGTTCGTGCTCACCCTCGGCGGCACGACCGCCCTCAACCGCACCTGGCCCACGGAGTTCGTGCTCTGGGACTTCCCCGCGCAGGTCTTCGTGGCCGCCGCGATGGCGGTGGCCGCCGTCATGGCCGCGCGGGCCACGCACCGCCTCGCCGCCGTGCTGCTCGTGGGCGCCACCGGTTTCGGCATGGTCGTGCTCTTCGCCTTCCACGGCGCCCCCGACCTCGCCCTCACCCAGGCCCTGGTCGAGACCGTCACCATCGTGGTCTTCGTGCTGGTGCTGCGCCGCCTGCCGCAGAAGATCGCACAGCACAACCGGCCCGTGCGCCGAGGCCGCCGCATCATCATCGGTACGCTCGTCGGCGTCACCATGGGTCTCGTCGGTTTCATCGCCCTGGGCGCGCGCCAGGCGGGAACCATGAGCGAAGAACTCGCCCGCCTCGCGGTGGAGGAGGGTCACGGGCTGAACGTGGTGAACGTGATGCTCGTCGACATCCGCGCCTGGGACACCATGAACGAACTCTCGGTTCTCATCGTCGTCGCCACGGGCGTGGCGAGCCTCATCTTCGTCACGGGCCGCAACTTCACCATCCCTCGCCTCCGCGAGTCGCGCGGGCGCCGCCAGGGCCGGGAGCGTGTGCAGCTCGTCGACGACCCCCACACCAGCAACTCGGTCGACGACGGCGGCGAGGGCGACGACCGTCAGCACTCCTGGCTGCTCGGCGGCAAGACGCTCTCGCCCGAGAACCGCTCGATCATCCTCGAGGTGCTCGTGCGCCTCATCTTCCACCCCGCGATCGTGGTGTCGATCTTCCTGCTCTTCGCCGGTCACAACGCGCCCGGCGGTGGCTTCGCGGCCGGTCTCGTGGCCGGGCTCGCGCTGATCGCGCGCTACCTCGCCGGCGGCCGCTACGAACTCGGCGAGACCATCCCCATCGGCCCGGGCGTGCTGCTCGGGGCCGGGATGCTGCTGGCCACCGGCACCGCCGTCGGCTCTCTCTTCCTGGGTGCGGATGTTCTCACCTCGGCCTACTTCTCCACCGAACTGCCGGTGCTCGGCTACGTCTCCTTCGGCACGTCCACCATCTTCGACATCGGTGTCTATCTCGTGGTGATCGGTGTGGTGCTCGACATCCTCCGTGCGCTCGGCGGCGAGGTCGACCGCCAGCAGGCGGAGGACGACGTGGATGCGGCCCCCGACGACCACTCGGTCACCGCCGACGAGGCCGAGACCCGTGGGCGGGTCGCCAGCCGAGAGACGAGCGGCGCGATCAGCCGCAACGCGGGCGGCGCCGCATCCGGACCCGCATCGAGCACCCCGGGAGGTGACGCGTGAGCGCATCCCTCACCCTCGTGGTGCTGATGGCCGTGATGTACGGCACGGGCGTGTACGTGATGCTCGAGAAGAGCCTCACCCGCATCCTGATCGGCTTCCTGCTGGTCGGCAATGCCACGAACCTGCTCATCTTCATCATGTCGGGCCGTTCCGGAACCTCGCCGATCATCGACGACGGCGTCACCGGCGCCGACATCGTCGACCCCGTTCCGCAGGTGCTCATGCTCACCGCGATCGTGATCAACTTCGGTATCACCGCGTTCATCCTGGCTCTCATCTATCGCTCCTGGTGGTTGTCGAACCTCGGCGACGAGGGCGACGACGTCATCGCCGACGAAGACGACGAGGAGGCGAGGGAGGCCGACCAGGCGGAGATCTTCCACACCTCGCTCGAAGACGACGACGAAGCGGTGCGCACGGTGCTCGAAGAGGGCGGCGACGCGGATGACGACGACGGAGTGCCGCACACGAGAGAACCCAGCGAGCAGGAGAGGGATGTGATGCGATGAACGCCCTCGTACCCCTGCTCGTGATCATCCCGCTCGTGGGAGCGGCGATCACGCTGATCCTCGGCCGCTACCCCCGGGTGCAGATCGTGATCAGCGTCACCGCGCTCACCGCCGTCACCGCGGCGGCCGGTGCGCTGCTCGCCGTGGTCGACTCCACCGGCAACCCGATCGTGGTGAAGGTCGGCGGGTGGGAGCCGCCGTTCGGCATCGTTCTCGTGGTCGACCGGCTGTCGGCCATCATGGTGCTGGTCTCGTCGCTGATGCTGCTCGGCGTGCTCATCTTCGCGGTGGGCCAGGGCATCGCCGACCGCGACCGCGACACCCCGGTGTCGATCTTCCATCCGACCTATCTGATCCTCGCGGCCGGGCTGTTCGACGCGTTCATCGCGGGCGACCTGTTCAACATGTACGTCGGGTTCGAGATGCTGTTGGCGGCCAGCTACGTGCTGCTCACCCTCGGGGGAACAGGGTCGCGCATCCGGGCCGGCACCACCTACGTGGTGGTGAGCCTCGTGTCGTCGCTGCTCTTCATCGGCGCGATCGCCCTCATCTACGGCGCCACGGGAACGGTGACGATGGCGCTGCTGTCGGAGCGCATCCGGGCCCTGCCGCTCGAGGTGCAGATGATCCTGTGCGCGGCGCTCCTGATCGGGTTCGCCGTGAAGGCGGCCGTGTTCCCGCTGTCGTTCTGGTTGCCGGATTCGTATCCAACGGCGCCCGCGCCGGTGACGGCGGTGTTCGCGGGGTTGCTCACGAAGGTGGGTGTGTACGCGATCATCCGCACCGACAAGCTGCTGTTCTTCGACGTGCCCTTGACAGTGCCGTTGCTGATCGTGGGCGGGTTGACGATGCTGATCGGCATCCTCGGTGCGCTCGCGCAGGCGGATGTGAAGCGGTTGCTGTCGTTCACGCTGGTGAGCCACATCGGCTACATGATCTTCGGCGTGGCCATCGGCACCGAGCTCGCCACCGGCGCCACGATCTACTACATCGTTCACCACATCACGGTGCAGACCGCGCTGTTCCTGGTGGTGGGGCTGATCGAGCGCACGGGCGGATCGACCTCGATCACGAAGCTCGGCGGGCTGCTCAAGAAGGCTCCGTATGTGGCCGTGCTGTTCTTCATCGGCGCGCTGAATCTCGGTGGAATCCCGCCGTTCTCGGGCTTCCTCGGCAAGGTCGGGCTGTTCGAGGCGGGTGCGGCCTCGCCCTCGCCGCTCGTCTACGTGCTGATCGGCGCGGGTGCGGTCACCTCGCTGCTCACGCTGTACGCGCTCATGCGGGTGTGGAACATGGCGTTCTGGCGGCCGAAGAAAGACGTCGAGGGCTATGAGTCACCCATGATCGAGTCGCTGCAGGAGAGCCCGGATGCGGTGAACGGCACCGCGACGGGCGTCGCCACCGCGAACCGCACATCCGTTCTCATGGTGGGCGCGACCACGGGCCTCGTGGCGCTCACCGTGTGCCTCACGGTGTTCGCGGGACCGCTGTTCGCGCTGGCCGACCGCGCGGCGGGCAATGTGGCGACGCCGGATTCGTACGTGGAGTCGGTGTTCCCGAACGGCACCGGGGAGCCGGGCTCGGGCGATGCCGGCTCGACGGACTCGGGAGGCACGCCATGAGGGCCCGGATCGCGAGCGGGCTCGTGCCCTTCCTCGGGCTCGTGCTGCTCTGGATGCTGCTCTGGGGCGAGTTCAGCCTGATCAACCTGATCATCGGGATGGTGCTGGCGCTTCTCGTGTCGGCCGTGTTCTACCTGCCCGCGGTGCGCCTGAGCGGGCGGCTGAATCCGTGGCGCGCACTGCTCTTCCTGGTGCGGCTGGTGTGGGACATCGTGGTGGCGTCGCTGCAGATCGCGTGGGTGGCGATCGGGCCGCGGCGGCATCCGCTCACCAACGCGATCTTCGCGGTGACGTTGCGCACCCGGTCGGATCTCGTGATGACCTTCACCGCCGAGGCCGTGTCGCTGGTGCCCGGCTCGATCGTGCTCGACCTCGACCGGGAGGAGGGCATCCTGTACCTGCACGCGTTCAATGTGTTGTCGCTCGACGACCTGCCCGGGCTGCGACGCGAGGTTCTCGCGACGGAACGGCGCCTCATCCTGGCTGCGGGGTCGCTCGACGACCTTCAGCGGCTGCGTGACGCAGAGTCGGATGGCGGGACGTCGGGCTCGTCGTCCGCGTCCGCGGCTTCCGCCGCACCCGCCGGTGGCGAAGGGAGCGCTTCATGATCATCGTCATCGCGATTGCGGGGCTGCTGATGGCCGGAGGGGCCGTCGGTGCGATCGTGCGCATCATCCGGGGCCCATCCGCCCTCGACCGCATCATCGCCTCGGATGTGCTGGTCGCCACCGCGATCATCGCGATCGGCGCCGAGATGGCTGTCAACCGGCACACCGACAACCTGCCGGTGATGCTCGGCCTCGCGCTCTTCGGCATCGTGGGCTCGGTGAGCGTGGCGCGCTTCATCTCGTCGAGGGACGACACCTGATGCTCGATCTCGGATTCGGCCCCGACGGCTTCGACGCGCGTGACGTGGTCACCGCGGTGCTCGTGCTGGTCGCGGCACTCATGTGCTTCGCCGCCGGGGTGGGCCTGCTGCGTTTCCCCGATGTGCTCTCGCGACTGCACGCGGCCACGAAGCCGCAGATCCTCGGTCTGATCGCGATCGTGGCGGATGTCGCGGTGACGAACCTCTCGCTCGGCACCATCACGCTCGCTCTGGCCATCGTGTTCTTCCAGAGCCTCACCGCGCCGGCGTCGGCGCACCTCGTGGGCCGCGCCGCCTATCGCACCGACCACTTCGATCGCAGCATCCTCCTCACCGACGAATTCGCCTCTCGATCACCCGAGACTCCGTCGCGGTAGCTGCTCCTATTCGGGCGCACGGCGTCCGAACAGGCCGTTCAGCTGATGGATCGCCGCCTCCAGGCTCTCACCCCGCAACCAACGCACTCTCTGGAGCCATCTTGGGTCGACACCTCCACCTGAATCACCTCCGCCGAGATCGGATTGGGCGAGGCGAATCGAAAGTCTCGAAAGCCAGGAGAGAGCGTCGAGGCCACAATGATCAAAACGACCCGACTATTGCGTTGCACCGCTCGCTCCCTTGTCCAACCTCCGAACAGGACTGACCGCTGAGCTCCTACCGATGGATGCGAGACGCCCTTGACAGGAATGCGACGAACCCGACATCGAAGCGCTCACCGTGCCGTTGTGGCTTGTGCGTCGCGCAGCTTTCTCACAGTCTCCCGTAGCGGCTCACCTCTCAAAGGACCGAGGCCATTGCCCCTTCGGCATGTCGGCACGAATGTGATCGCCGGGCTCCACGATCTGAACTCGATGACGAGTGTCTCCAGAGGGATAGCGGTCACCCTGGGCCGAGGGACTGACTCGATGTCAATCGCCACAACGTCGCCCCAATCGAATGAATGCTCGGCGTTTGTCGAGTCAAATACTTTCAGCGAACTCGGGCTGGCCACGAGTACCACCATCTGGTCGACGGCCCTTGGTAGCTCGACCCGGCTATGCCATTGCGGCCAGGATGGCGCTCGGATCCACGCCGGCACAATCACTTCGTAGTCATCCGGCAGGACAAGCTCGTCGAGCACCTGCCGAAACCTCCTCGTTCTCCGACGAGCAAACACGAAGTACAAGACGAGAGCGGACGCGAGGATGAAGCTGATCCCCAGGTACGTGATGTTACTGAGCGTGGTCTGGTTCGAGGACAAGAGACCGAGCCGCACGATTTGAACGACAAAGCCAGCTCCAATTCCGACGATGGCAATGCGGACCGGCCACCGCCATTTCCGTCCGTCCACTTATCCACCCCCTGCGAGCGAGGACCAGCCCACTATGACTACTGCCTCTGAAGCACACTGGAGCCGATCAGCGATCGGCATCACGACAAGGGCCCTGCTGACGGCTCATTCGCCCACTTGGGCGCGCTCAAGCATATGGCGGAGCTTGAGGACTGCCTTGTTTAGATCTGGGCCTCTCAACCGACGAATGTCATCGCCTCGGATCTTGCCCGGGTACAACGTTATGTGTGCCTCTGTGGTCCGCACGTCGATCTCAATGACTTCAACCGGAATCAAGACGTTCGGACGTGTCGATTGTCTAATTTGCTGGACGCGCTCCAGGGATGAACGCAAGGGCGCGCCCTTCCTCGGAGGAGAACCTGAGACCGTCGGGCAGCGCCCCCAACACCATCCCAACCGGAAGAGAGTCGCTCGAGAGTTTGAAGTCGTCGAGACGGCCGCCTGCGCCTGGTGTCCAATTCTTGCCTCCCGTAATCTTCTGAGAGCGCTGATTGTTGAGAGCTCACTCAAGCCATCTCTCGAACACAAACCGTGGGCGTTCGTCGTCTGACAGAGTCATGATTGCATGCCGCCGGGCCCCCGCTATCGCCTCCTGCATGTTGTCTGTGATGCACGTGAGCAACCACTGTTCTTCGTTACCCGAGGCCTCGGCTCCCAGGGCAGCGACGTACTTGTTCCACCTGGTTTCAGGTAGATAGAAGTCACCGATTGAAGAAGTCTCGGTGTTTTCGAAAGTAATCCTTCGAGAGCCCGCGTCTACACTCACGGTGCCCGGATACGACTTCACATAATCCAGCACCCTGAGGAACAGCGCGTTCCCCTCTCCCACATTCACCGTGAGCCCCAATCTATGTCTGGTCCTTCATTGTTCCACGCGACGTCTGCACTGAAATCGTCGGAGTACGCTGTATATACGACTGGTCCTAGCGAGGACACCGTCTCATCAACGATCACGTAGTAGTTAAAGGTGTAGACGTCACTTCCAGGAACATCGGGATTTCTAAGCGACCACCGCGCCTGGTACTTAATCCGGCCGTTGCTCTGAATAGCGGGCGGCACATCTGGATTACTAAGTGTTCCAGTCACCATCACGGCGATGATTACGTCCAAGGTTGGAGTGTTTCTCGGCCCGTAGAACGCAATTTTCGATAGCTGGCCGCTGTGCCCAGAGAGAATGTGGTCGACGGACTGGTCTGTCAACTTCCGCGCTGCGGTCGATGTCGGGCTGCGCCAGGCCTACCTGCCAATCGATACCTCTGCCGAGGCCCCCAGGCGCCGGAGGTCTTCGGCGATTCGGTCTGTGCGAAGTGCAGGTGCGACCACATCCCCGGTACCCATGGCTCTCAGATAGTACGACTGGAATGTCAGTCCTCGGGGAGCTCCACCAGTGGCCCCTGAGGCAATCTCAACCGAGGGAGACTGCCTCGACCATGATCTCTGCTTCGCGGGTAGCCACGCTTGACGATTACGTTACGGTGCAATATCGTAATTTCCATGAACACGACTCTCAGCCGCGACGCCGGACGCCCGTTGAACCCCGAGATCGACGATGCGATTCTGACGAGCACCATCGATGCGCTCTCCGAGGTCGGCTTCCAGGGCTTGAGTATCGCCGAGGTCGCTCGCCGCGCCGGATCGACCACTCCGGCGGTCTATCGGCGTTTCGCCAACAAGACTGAGCTCGTTCAGGCCGCGGTGGCTCGCGAGATGGAGGGACTGCCCGGAACCGTATCCGACCAGGGCAGCCTCAGAGCAGACCTCATCGGGTGGGTCACGTCGATCTCGCAGTCGCTCACACCCCAACGCACCCGCATCCTCAGCGGGCTGCTCATGTCCGCCGATCCGGACAACGCGCCCATCGTCGACATTCGCAGCCACCTTCAGCGGGTGAGCCATGAGGGCTGGACGCACATCATCCGTCGCGCCGTCGGCCGTGGCGAACTCCGCGCCGACCCCGCTCCGCCCGACCTGAGCCGCATCCCCGGAGGCCTCATCGTGAGCCGCGCACTGCTCCTCGAGCCCCCCATGGATGCCACCGAACTCGAAGAGCTGGTCGACGCCGTGTTGGCCCCGGCCCTCCTGGTCGCTGCCGACCCTGCACCCACAATCACCGAGGAGAAATCATGAGCACAACCAGCGCCCCACTCACCCCCACCTCGGATGCATCGCCCGGAGGGCGAAAACGCAACGGCGTGAACGGCCTCTTATGGGTCCTCACCGGTTTGGCGATCGCCGCAGCGATCGTGCTCCCGCTGGTCACTCGCGAAGCGCCATATGTCTATGCGCTCCTTCTGACCTTCCCGTTCGCGATCATCCACGGCATCCGTCGCTACGGATGGCAGCGCCTGCTGGCGTTCTTGGTGATCACATTCGTCGTGAGCAACATCTTCGAGAACCTGAGCATCGCCACGGGCTTCCCCTTCGGCCACTACCACTACACCGGTTCGCTCAAACTCTTCGAAGTGCCCTTCACCATCGGCCTGATCTACTTCGGGCTGGGCTACATCGCCTGGATCGCCGCGTCGGCGCTCCTCGAACGGGCCGACGAGACCCTCGGATCGGGCTCTCGCGCGGGCCGGATCAACCTGGTCGCCCTGCCGCTCCTCGCGGGTGCGATCATGACGATGTTCGATGTCGGAAGTGACTCGAGTGCGTCGACGGTGAGCCACACCTGGGTGTGGGAAGACGGCGGAGGGTTCTTCGGCGTGCCGTTCACCAACTACCTCGGCTGGTGGTTCGTGACCTACGTCTTCTTCCAGATCATGGCCCTGATTCTGCGCCGCACAGGCCCCGTGCCCGTCTCGGGTGTCGCCACCCCTCGCAGCCACTTCGTGCAGCCCGTGCTGATCTACGGATCGCTCGGCCTCGCCTCGATCTCCAACTTCATCGTCATTCCCGACAGCCTCGTGACCGACCAGGCAGGTCAGACGTGGAGCGTCGCAGCGTTGAACGAGACACTGATGACGATCAACATCTTCACTCTCGTCATCGTCGCGGCTCTCGGGTTGGTGAAGGTCGCGCAGTTCACGACAGCCGATCCCGTCTCCTGAGGGATTCCGACAGCGGATGTCGCGGTGGGGCACGACGCAGTCCGACGTTCCCTACCGCGACATCAGGTTCGCAGAGCCGCGTCATGATTTCCGCTTTGCGGCGTCTCTTAGGTATGACGCTCGAGCGCAAATTCTCTGGCGGCCCGGCGGTGGAGGGACTGGTCCGGGTCATCACCGTGCGTCCCGCCCTGTTCGGGGGATGGCCGCTCTGGGAGTACGGATCCCAGCTCGACCCCTCCGAGGTGATCTCCACCGACCGGCTCATGCTCGGATTCCTCCGCTGGCACGGCATCTGGCTCGCCCATCACCGTTTCACCGGATGGGACTCGGTACAGAATGAGCTCACCTACTGGCGTCACGGTAGCCAGTTCGTCGAAGCCCTTCAGCGTGAGCTCGGTCACGGATTCGAGATCCGGAACGAACTCGAACCCCTGAGCGCGCGGGCCGTGAAGCACCACCGTCGCCATGCCGGCTGACCCGTCGCCGATCGTGATTCACGGCCTGGTCTCCGCCCACTCGTGAGCCAACCCCCGGGCGATCGGAGAGCGGTAGACGGTACCGAGCGCTACTGAGCCGGGTTCTCGGCGGCCACACCGAGGATCCAGGTCACACCGAAGCGGTCGGTGAGCATGCCGAACCCGGCACTCCATGCCGACGCGGCGAGCGGTTCGACGATCGAGGCGCCCGTCGAGAGCGCATCCCAGTACCGCTGCACCTCCTCGAGGCTCCCTCCCTCGACCGAGACGAAGAACGGCTGGTCGGTGATCGTGACACCGTTCTCGCGACGAGTCGAGCCGGCGTTGTCGGGCGATCCGCCCAGCTGGCCCGGGATGTCGTAGGCCAGCACGCGAAAACCTTCGGAGCTCACGACCTGGCCGAACACCACACGGTCGGCACCCGGCACGTCTTGGGGCATGCCGAAGTCGCCGTAGGTGGCCACGGTGACCTGACCGCCGAACACGGTCTGGTAGAACTCCAGCGCCGCCCGGGCGTCGCCGCGGAAGTTGAGGTGGGTGGTGGTCGTGAGGCTCATGTCTGCTCCTAGTGAGAACGTGGCCGGGTTCTTCCCGACACCACTCACCCTTCCACCCGTATAGGTCAGCTTCTGTCCTAGACCGAAATTATGATTGGGGTATGACAGCCACGACCACCTCGCGCCTGCTCAGCTTGCTGTCGCTGCTCCAGTCGCGCCGCGACTGGCCGGGCTCCCTTCTGGCCGATCGGCTCGAGATCAGCCCGCGCACGGTGCGCCGCGATATCGACCGCCTCCGCGAGCTCGGTTACACCATCCAGGCCACGATGGGGCCGGATGGCGGATACCGGCTCGACGCCGGAAGCGAGCTCCCGCCCCTCCTCTTCGACGACGACCAGGTCGTCGCCCTCGCGATCGCCCTGCAAGCCGCGACCCTCACCGGCGTCGGCATCGCGGAGGCCGCCATGCGAGCCCTGACCACGGTTCGGCAGGTCATGCCGCCACGGCTCCGCCACCGGCTCAACGGCCTGGAGTTCACCACCATCGCTCGCCGGCCAGGAGATGCGCCGGCCGGCACGGCGTCGCCCGACGTCCTCATCGCCACGTCGGCCGCAGCGCGCGCACACGAGGTGCTGCGCTTCGACTACGCCGGCAGCCGAGCGGCCGCCGCCGCCGATTCCCGACCCCCGCGACGAGTGGAGCCGCACCACCTCGTGGCGTCGCACGGTCGTTGGTATCTGCTGGCGTGGGACCTCGATCACAGCGACTGGCGCATCTTCCGCGTCGACCGCATGACCCCCCACCCCCCAACACGGCGTCGCTTCGCTCCCCGGCACGTCCCGGGCGGCGACGCCGCCGAGTACGTCTCGGCCCGCTTCAAGGGCTCCGATCGCATCGACAGGTGGCCCTGCACCGGAAAGGTCATCCTCGCCCGGCCCGCCGGCGATGTGCTCCCGTTCGCGGGCGACGGAGTCGTCGAAGAACTCGGCCCCGACCGCTGCAGTCTCGAACTCGGTGCCTGGTCCTGGATCGACCTCGCCGCAACCCTGAACCGCTTCGACACCGAGATCGAGGTCCTCGACCCACCCCAACTCAGAGACGCCTTCGCACAGCTCGCGGCACGCAACTCGTCAACCGCCACTCGGCGGCACTAGAGATCGTCGAGCTCGACTCCTGCAGGGCGCTGGCGGCGCCTCAGCGGGGCGCACGGTCGACGACCGGATGCTCGAGAGCTGTCGCCAGTTCCGAGCGGCCACGGATGCCCAGCTTCTTGTAGACGCGGAGGAGGTGGGTCTCGACCGTGCGGATCGACAGCACGAGCTCGGCCGCGATCTCGCGGTTGGCGTGGCCGGCCGCGGCGAGCGCCGCGATCTCCGACTCCCGGACGGAGAGCCGGCTGGCGGCAGACACGTGCGCACCCCGAAGAGGTGAGCGCTCGAGACCGCAGAGCGCGAGTTGCTCGGCGGCCAAGCGGTCGGCCGCGGCCATCTCGCGGGCGTCGCCGACGGCCGACAGGATGCTCGAGGCCGTCGCGTAGGCCTCCGCCGCCTCGATGTGCACCACAAGGCGGGCCGCTTCTGAGCCGACGGCCAGGAACTCCTGCGCCAGCTCCTCGTCACCGCTCGTCGCCTCCCAGGCGGCGAGCGCACGAACGTGCCGCACGGTCATCGCCACGAAATCGCCCTCAGCGATGCGCGAGATGGTCTCCACGCGGTCGACGACCCTCCGCGCAGAGCCGACCCGCGCCGCTTCAGAGAGACAGGTCAGCTCCGGCAGCTCATGGCCGTTCGCGCGGTAGGTGTCGGCCGCGCGAATGAAGTCGGCCGCGGCATCCGCAGTGCGGTTCTCCGCCGCGGCGATCCAGGCCAGGGCCTGACGCCGCCGTGCGTCGAGGAAGTCGAGCGACGACGGGGCCACAGCCGGGTCGAGGGCGGCCCGGGCGGCCTCCGCGTCGCCGCCCATGGCCAGGGCGCGGGCGAGGTCGGTGCGCACGAGCCGAGCGGTGCGGTCGGTTCCGACCTTCTCCATGAGGGCGATGGCGGCGCGCAGTTCCACCGCCGCCTCCTCCGCGCAGCCCATCGAGAGCAGGAGGCCTCCGATGCCCCAGGTGCAGAGCGCCTGCGGGATCCACTGGCCGAAGGTGGTCGCCGACGCCCGGAATGCCTCCGCGAGAGCGAGTGACTCCGGGATGCGGCCCTCGTAGCTCAGCACCACGGCGCGACTGAGTTCGACGCCCGAGGCGTCCTGGCCCGACTGCTCGAGGATGGCCCTGCCGGCATCCAGCGCCTCGTGGGCACGCGCGAACCGGCCGCTCAGCATGGCGACGTGGCTGACGGCCAGGTGGGCCTGCAGGAGAGCCGCGCCCTCGAGGCCCCCGATCGCGGGTTCGAGCAGCTGCGCCGCCCCCGCGGTGTCCCCGAGGGCCTGAAGGATGAGTCCCCTCGTCGCGTTGACATGAGCGAACGCCGACGGATCGACGAGCCCCGCCGCTGCGGCGGACCGCGAATCGTCGAGCGCCCACGCGGGCGAGGCGACCCGCTCCTGGACGAGCGCGATGAGCGTCGCCACCGATTGGCTGCGCTGCACGTCGCCCTCGGCTTCGGTCACCAGCTGCTCGAGCCGGGCCAACGCCAGATCGGAGTGGCCGAGCTGCGACTCCGCCGCGGCCAGCACCACCTCCGCGTCGAACCCTCCGGCAAGAGCGACCGCGGCTTCGGCGAGCTGCCGAGTGAGCCCGGAATCGGGCTCGCGGAACGACGCCACGGCCGCACGCGCCACGAGCACCGCATCCGGTGTGCGCCCGAGCATCAGCGAGTAGCGGGCCAGAATGATCGTCTCCCGCGGGGTGAGGAGACTCTGCGGGATCGTCTCCAGCACGTCGACGGCCATACCGCTGAGCCGCTGTCGGCGCAGCGCACTCATCGACCGGGCCAGCACCAGCTCCACCACGCCGTCGCGGATGCGGATCCGCAGGTCTCCGGCGCTGCCGAGCACCTCGATCATGCCGGTCTGCTCGAGTCGCTCGAACTCGGCCAGGACGTCGGTTCGGATGCCGAGTCGCGCCGACGCCTCCTCCAGCGAGCGCACGGCGAGCTCCGGGGCGAGCGCGACCAGTTCGAGCAGCTCCTCGCGGGCGGCGCTGAGCGGCTGCACCGCATGGAATCGCGACAGGGCGAGGTCGCGCAGCTGCGGCGCCGCCCGATGGCCGTCGCTCAGTCGCCAGACGCCGCCGGCCATCGCGAGCGCGCCAGTGCGCCGTGCCGTGGCGACCGACTCGTGGAACAGTGCGAGGTCGGCTCCACCACGCCACGGCACCACGCCCGCGACGGACTCGGGATCGAGCGGGCCGCCGATCAACTCCTCCGTCCACCCGAGCAGTTCGCCGGCCGCCACCGGGCCGAGATGCACCGTGATGGCGGACCGTTCGTCGATCAGTCGAGCAAGCGGCCTCGGCAGCGGCTCCCGGGCGAGGGCCGCCACGAGCGGAACCCGGCCGCCCTGCACGACGGCCTGGGCGAACTGCGCCGCGCGGCCCTCATCCAGCTGCTGCAGACCGTCTGCTCGCAGGAGCCGACGGCGGGAGGCCTCATCGAGACGCGCCACGACCGCCCGGATGAAGTGGGAGCGCCCGCTGCCGCGCTCACCGAGCACGAACACCCCCGTGCCGCCCAGGAGAGCAGCCACCGCGACCTCGACCTCGGTTCGCCGCAGAATTCCGCCGTCGCCCACGAGACCACCTCCAGTGCCCGCCTGGCGCTCCCCCCGGACGCAGACGTCTTCGGTGAACTCTAGACGCCCCGGCCGGCATTCGACCCCCGTGGTCGAAAGGAAGCTCGAACACATGCGTACCGAGGGTCGGCACCGGCCTCCGCCGACCCGCCGTCGTCTACTCGTGCAGCAGCGACTGCCAATTCTGCGGCACATGGCCCGTGGGCCCCGGAACCGGCTGATCGAGCGGATGGTGGCGCGGCGCGGCGAGCGGCGGCCCCTCGACGTAGTCGGCGGTGGCGAAGTCCCACATCCAGTCCTCGCCCGGCTCGTAGCTCTGGATCACCGGATGCCCCGTGCGCGCGTAATGCGCGGTGGCGTGCTGCGAGGGCGAGCTGTCACAGCATCCGATGTGGCCGCACTCGGCGCATCGGCGGAGGTGCAACCACCAGCCGGTCTGCGGATCGCAGTCGGCGCATCCGGGGCCGCTCGGAACCGCGTTCACGTCGATGCCGTCATTCGTCACGCCGTCGCTCGTCATAGCAGGATCGTAGGCCGCCGCACGTCGCACGACCAGGGTCTCCGCGGGGACACCCGCTCGTCGCGGGCGACCCGGCCACTATGCTGGCCCCCGTGAAGACCCCCGTCGTCTCTTCCCCGCCCGCCTCGGGCCCCGCGGTGCGCACCCTCGTCGTGATGGCTCTGCCGGCCCTCGTGGTGGGCATCGTGTCGGCACTCGTGCTCTACGCCCTCGAAGAGCTGGCGAGCCTGCTCGAGCACGGCCTCTGGGACGCCCTCCCTCACGCGGCCGGTATCGACCCCTCGAACGGCTGGTGGATCTTCGGCGTGCTGACCCTCACCGGCCTCGCCGTCGGACTCGTGGTGAAATTCGTGCCGGGCCACGGCGGCCAGGACTCCGCGGCGACCGACCTGATCGGCCCGCCACAGCGCGTCGCCACCCTGCCCTCGCTCGCACTCGTGGCGGTGCTCGGCCTCGCCGGCGGCGTCAGCCTCGGCCCGGAGAGCCCGATCATCGCCATCAACTCGGGGCTGCTCGTCGCGGTGGGCGCCCGGTTCTTCCCGCGCATCCCGGGCGAGCTCGCCATGGTCATGGCTGCCGCGGGCACCGTCGGAGCGCTGTTCGGCAGCCCGATCGCGGCGGCTCTCATCCTCACCGGCATCGTGGCCGCCCGACCCACCGGCGGGGCACTGTGGGATCGCCTCTTCCTGCCCCTCGTCTCCGCGGGCGCCGGGTCGATCACCATGACCCTGCTCGCCCGGCCGTCGTTCGCGGTGTCCCTGCCTGCGTACACCAGCATCGCGCCGATCGATCTCCTGAGCGGCGCGATCGTGGCCGCCGTCGCCGCAGCGGCCGGGGTCGTCTGCGTCGTGCTGTTCCGGATGCTGCACCCCCTCTTCCACGGCCTCAAGAACCCCATCCTCTACATCACCCTCGGCGGCATGGTGCTCGGCATCCTGGGCGCGATCGGCGGGGAGGTGACGCTGTTCAAGGGGCTCTCGCAGATGGCCGAGCTGCTCGCCGACCGCGATCAGTACGGCATCGGGCAGCTCGTGATCGTGATCCTCGTGAAGTTCGCCGCCCTCGCGGTAGCGGCCGCGGCGGGGTTCCGAGGCGGACACATCTTCCCCGCGGTGTTCATCGGGGTTGCGGTGGGCATCCTCGTGAACGTCCTCGTTCCCGGCGTGCCCCTCACTCTCGCGGTTGCGTGCGGAGTGCTCGGTGTCGTGCTCGCCATCAGTCGCGACGGCTGGATCGCGCTCTTCATCGCGGCGCTCGTGAGCGGCAACGTGATCGTGATCCCGCTGCTGTGCATCGCCATCCTTCCGGCCTGGCTGATCGTTACGAAGGCGCCCGAGATGATCGTCTCCAAGGATGCACCCCAACCCGTGCCCGCGAACCCTTGACCCCCTCCCCGAGTTGACCGAAGTTGTGGGCTGGCGGGGCGAGTTGCCACAACTTGTGGCAACTCGCTGAGGATTCGATGCACTAACTTGCACAGGTGTGTGCAAGTTAGTACGATCGGGGGGTGCCTGACACTCTGAATCACCCGCGCGCTCTGCGGAAAGACGCCCTCGAGAACCGCGAGGCCATCCTCGCCGCGGCCGCCCTCGTGTTCCGCCGCGATCCCGAGTCGTCGCTCGACGCCGTTGCCACCGAGGCCGGGCTCTCGCGCCGCGCCATCTACGGTCACTTCGCCTCCCGCGACGAGCTGCTCGCCGAGCTTCTCGTGCGCGGCGGGGCACGCATCTCGGCGGCGCTGGCCGACGTGCACGACCCCGATCCGCGCGTCCACCTCGCACTTGTGGGCGCCGCGATGTGGGGCGAGGTGCAGCAGGTGCGCGTGCTCGCCCAGCTCGCGGTGCACGGCCCGCTCGAGAAGACCATCGCCGAGGCGCTCGTGCCCGTGCGCTCCTCCGTTCGCCAGGCGGTGCGCGGGGGCGTGGCGGGCGGCTGGTTCCGGTCCGACATCGCCGCGGAGAGCGTGGCGCGACTCGTGGAGGACGCCGCGATCGCGGTGCTCGACGAGGCCGTGCGCGCCGACCTCACCGAGGCCGAGGCGCGGCGTCTCGTGATGTCGGTGGGCCTCTCGGTCGCCGGCCTGTCCTGGCAGGATGCCGCGCACGTCGTCGACGGCATCGAGAGCTCCACCGTCACCGAAGGACCTCACGCATGAAGATCGTCGCCGACCGCATCAGCAAGGGCCACGCGGGCATCCCGCTGCCCGAGCGCACCGTCGTCTTCGAGACCGGGCGGGTCACCATCGCCGAGGCCGAGGTGGGCGACCAGCCCACCGTGCTGTCCCTCATCCTGAGCGGTCGGATGCGCAGCGACAGCGGCGTGGTGACTCTCGACGGCGTCGACGACGCGGCCCTCATCCAGGAGCGCGTCGCCCTCGTCGATGCCCCCGAGGTGAGCGAGCCCGCCGCCGATCTGCCGCTGCGCACCGTGGTGCGCGAGGAACTCATGTTCGCCGGCCGCTCGACGAGCCGTGCCACCGTGGCCGCCACCATCGCGGATGCGGGCGGCTCCGACTACGCGGCCGTGCGCATCGCCGACGTGCCCGCCGCGATCCGCGTGCGCATCCTGGCCGAGCTCGCCGCCTTCCGTCGCGGCGTGGAGGGCCTCGTCATCACCGCCCCCGACCGCCACGGCGGCGACCCGCGCGACTGGCTCGCCGTCGCCTCCGACCTCGCCGCCCGAGACTTCGCCGTGCTCGTCGTCTGCGGCGCCCCGAGCGCCGAAATCACCCTCCCCCTCCTCCCCCAACCGGAGCCAGCCAACACCCCCACCCCCCTCCCGAAGCAGCCGGCGAGCACTCCCCAAGGCCCGGCTGGGGCGGATCGGTTGGATGCCTCAGGTGTGGCGGGCGTCTATGGGCGGAGGCATCCAACCGATCCGCCCCAGCCCACCCCCGAAGAACCCCAAGCCCAAAAACCCGAAGAAGCCGGAAAATGAAGATCCTCACCCTCGTCTCCTCCGAGCTGAAACGCCTCACCGCGTCGAGCATGGCCCGGCTCGCCCTCGTGGCGCTCATGCTCGTGCCCATCCTCTATGCGGGTCTCTACCTCTGGGCCAACAACGATCCCTACGGCAACCTCAAAGACGTGCCGGTGGCGCTCGTGGTGGAGGACACCGGGTCGACGCTCGACGGCCAGCCCGTCAACTACGGCGACCAGGTGCGCGACCAGCTGCTCGACGACGCCTCGGTCGGCTGGCAGGTCACGAGCGCCGAGGATGCGGAGGCCGGCGTTCGCGACGGACGCTTCGACTTCATCCTGAGCCTCGGGCCCGACTTCTCCCGCGCCCTCACCTCGGCGAGCGGCAACGCTCCCACGCAGGCCGTGGTGACGCTCACCACCAACGACACCAACAGCTTCCTCGCCACCACGATCGCCGGCCAGGTGGCCGAGAAGGTGCGTGCGAGCATCACCGAGAAGGTGGGCAAGCAGGCGGCGCTCACCCTGCTCGACGGCTTCGCCACCGTGCGCTCCAATCTCACCGATGCCGTCGACGGCGCCACCCAGCTCACCGACGGCGCCACCAGCGCGGCGGATGGCGCGGCGACGCTCGCCCAGGGCACCGCCTCCGCGAACGCGGGAGCCACCCAGCTCGACGCGGGACTCCAGCAGCTCGCGGCCGGCTCGGCCGACCTCCCGTCGCAGGCATCCGCCCTCAACGACGGCGCCCAGCAGCTGAACTCGGGGCTGCAGCAGCTGCAGTCGGGCTCTGCAGACCTGCCCACGCAGGCCAACCAGCTCAACGACGGCGCCCAGCAGGTGGCCGCCGGCAACGCGCAGCTCTCCGATGCGTCGACCCAGCTCGCCGCGCAGGTTCAGGATGCCGCCGACCAGGTTCCGGCCGCGCGCGCCGACATCGTCGACCTGCTGAACCAGACGTCTCTCACCGACGAGCAGAAGGCGGCCATCCTCGCCCAGGTCGACCAGGTCGGCACTGCGATCGACGACGGCAACGCCCTCGTGCAGAGCACGAACCAGAAGATCGGCGCGCTCGCCACCGGCAGCGCCGAACTCGCCGCGGGCACGCAGAAACTGGCGAACAGCGCTCCGACGCTCAGCACCGGGATCGCGAGCGCGGCATCCGGGGGCTCCCAGCTGGCAACGGGCACGCAGCAGCTCGCGGACTCAGCGCCCACGCTGACGAACGGGATCGCGAGCGCCGCATCCGGATCGTCGCAGCTCGCCGCCGGCACCCAGCAGCTGCAGTCGGGCGCCGATCAGCTGAGCACCGGGCTCGGCACCCTCGAGACGGGGGCGGGCACCTTGCGTGACGGGCTCTCATCCGGGCTCGACGACGTGCCGAACCAGACCGCGGCGCAGCGCGAAGCGGCCGCCCAGACCATCTCCGATCCGGTGGCGCTCGACACGAGCGCGGTCACGAAGGCCAGCAACTACGGTGCCGGCATGGCCCCGTTCTTCATCAGCCTCGCGGCCTGGATCGGCATCTACGCGCTCTTCCTCATCGTGAAGCCGCTGTCGCGCCGCGCGATCACCGCGTTCAAGAAGCCGTTCACCGCCACTACCGCGGGCTGGGCCACGCCGGCCATCCTGGGGGCGCTGCAGATGGTGACCGTGTTCGGCATCATCACGCTGGCGCTCGGCTATCAGGTGGAGCACGGCTGGGGGATGCTCGGGTTCATGATCCTCACGTCTGCCACGTTCGCCACGATCATCCTGGCGCTCAACATCCTGCTGGGCAGCGTGGGGCAGTTCCTGGGGCTCGTGCTGATGGTGCTGCAACTCGTGACCGCGGGAGGAACCTTCCCGTGGCAGACGTTGCCGGTGCCACTGCAGGTGCTGCACACCATCCTGCCGATGAGTCACGCGGTCGACGGCATCCGGCAGCTGATGTACGGCGGCAACCTCGCGCTGGCGGGGGCGGATGCGGGTGCCCTGGCCTTCTGGCTCATCGGCGCGCTGCTCGTCTCCTACCTGGGCGCGCGCCGCCTCACCCGCCACCGCACCCTGCGCGACCTCCGCCCCTCCCTCATCGGCTGACCCCCTGCCCTCCTCGCGACTCGCCAAAATCCAGCCCATTCGGCGCCATTTGGACCGGATTTTGGCGAGTCGCGAGGAGGAGGGGGTCAGGCGACCGAGACGGTGATCGTGTGCCAGCCGGTGGCCCCGTCGGGGGCCGGCATGGCCTTGTCGGCGGTCTGCGTGTAGCCCGAACGGTCGGTGGCGCGCACCGCGATGGAGTGCTGACCCGGCTGCGCCTGCCACTCGGCGACCCACTGCACCCAGGTGTCGATGCCCGGCGCCTCGGCGAGGGTGGCGGTCATCCAGTCGCCGTCGTCGACGCGCACCTCGACCTTCTCGATGCCGGTGTGCTGCGCCCAGGCCACACCCGCGATCGCCACGGTTCCTGCGGAGACGGATGCACTGGCGCGCGGCACGTCGATGCGCGACTCGGTCTTGATGGGGCCGAGTGCCGACCAGCCGCGCGGCGTCCAGTAGCCTTCCTCGTCGGCGAAGCGCGTGACGCGGAGCTCGACGACCCACTTCGTGGCCGAGACGTAGCCGTACAACCCCGCCACCACCACGCGCACGGGGAAGCCGTGCTCGACGGGGAGCGGCTCGCCGTTCATGCCGACAGCGAGCATCGCGACGCGATCGGGATCCTGCATCGCCTCGAGCGGTGTGCCCGCCGTGAACCCGTCGCTCGACACACCGAGCACCATGTCGGCACCGGCCTGGGGTTTCGCCCGCGCGAGCAGTTCACGGATCGGGTAGCCGAGCCACAGCGCGTTGCCGATCAGGTCGCCACCGACCTCGTTCGACACACAGGCGAGCGTCACCAGGTGCTCTTCGAGCGGGAGCGCGAGGAGTTCGTCCCAACCGATCTCGATCTCCTGCTCGACCATGCCGGTGATCTTCAGCGACCACTTCGCCTGATCGAGCTGCGGCACCTGCAGCGCGGTGTCGATGCGGTAGAAGGCGTCGTTCGGCGAGATGAAGGGGGTGAGGCCGTCGAGGCCGAGATCGGCAGCCGCCGGCACGGCAGGAGCAGGGGTGGCGGCGGCCGGGAGCAGGATGGCGTCGCGCGCCGCGCTCACCGCTCCGGCCACCGCATTCATCGAGCGGGCGACTCCTCCGGCGAAGACCGCGACGACTCCCGCGATGCCCGCCGCGGTGAGGAAGCGGCGCCGATCGAGCGCGCTCTGGCTGGCCATCGGCACCGGGTTCGAGGCTGTCGCGACGGCGGTTTCGCGCCACGCCCGCAAGCGCTGGGCGAGCATCCGGAGCACCAGCACGCCCACGATCATGCCGATCACGGTGGGGATGCCGGAGAACCCACCCGAGCCGGCCCGCGTCGTGACCGCGACCACGGCGATGCCGGAGACGACGACGAGCACGACGATGCCGAAAGGCGGCCGGCGGAACTCGAGGATGCCCGCGAGCACCGCGAGCGCGAGAACGAGTATGCCCAGGATGACGAGCAGCGCCACCTTGTCACCCGTGCCGAACAGCTGGATGACGAGCGACTTCACCCCCGGCGGCGCGAGGTCGATCACGAGGGATCCCACCGCGAAGAGCGGGCTGGTGGCCGCACCCGCGACCACGGCGATCACCTCGGCGGTGGCGAGCACCACGACGGCGGAGATCACGCCGACGAGTGCCGCGAGTGCCGTCCAGGCCCGGTTGCGCATGCCTCATCCTAGGAACACACGGCTGTGTGCCAGCCTTGCGCCGCCACCCTCATCGCGACTCGCCAAAATCTGGCCCAAAGCGCGTCGGGAAGACCGGATTTTGGCGACTCGCGAGGAGGGGTTACGGGTGGCGGCGGGAGCGGGTGCGGGCCACGAGCAGCGAGAGCGCGCGCCAGCCCACGAGGAAGGCGGCGAGCACCAGTGCCGTCACGATCACGAAGCTCGGCTGCACGCCCTGACCGCTCACCGCACGCAGCAGCATCCCGAGCACGACGGATACGGCCCACACCACCACTCCCGTCGGCCACACCGCGAGGGGCCGACGCCAGGCCCGCGCGGCGAGCCATCCGATCGCCGCACCGGCGAGGAAGGGCCACGCGGTGGTGAGGAAGCCCACGAGCGCGCTGTCCTCGTCGTGGCTGCGCCGGCCGATGGCCACGAACAGAACGATGAGCGCCGCGTCGATCACGGTGGCGAGCACGACGGCGCGGGGCCGCACGACACGCGGTTCGGTTCGGGTCACGGATGTCACCGCACGAGTCTAGATCGCGAAGCCTTCCCTCGGCGCCCGCCCGAGGAGCAGGATGGAACCGTGACCCACACCGAAATCACCGTTCTGAACTACACCGTGAACGCCGACGTGTACGCACGCTACGGCGCCGATTTCGACGCCGAGGCGGTGAACGACGAGATCCTCCGCATCGTGAACGCCGAGGCGCCGGCGGGCGTCACCGTGGAGCGCAACGGCAAGGTCTTCGCCGAAGACGACGCCATCCACGCCGCCCGTGCGTTCGACTGGGCGGCGCTGCTGAAGCGCATCGACCTCGACACGATCATGGCGAAGCACGCGCGCTGAAGCTCTGAGCGACGACCCGGCGGATCATCACCGCGCCGCCGGTGCCGTGCGGCCTGCGCTCGCACGGTCTCCTCATACCTGAGTTCTGCCACATCCAGGATGTAGCAATGCTCGCTTGTGGCCCGGCTACCGAGCCCCCAGCCTGAGAGTGTGACCTCTCGCGACCGACTCCTCGCCGCCCTCGTGGCGGTTCTCTGGGGCGTGAACTTCGTCGCGATCCACTTCTCGCTCGAGCACTACCCGCCGTTCTTCCTGGTGGGGCTGCGGTTTCTCGTGCTCGCGATCCCCACCGTGCTCTTCGTGAAGTGGCCGGGCGTGAAGGTGCGCTGGCTGCTCGGCTACGGGCTGGGCTTCGGCATCCTGCAGTTCGCGTTCCTCTACGCGGGGATGGAGGCCGGGATGCCGCCGGGGCTCGCCTCACTCGTGCTGCAGGCATCCGCTCCGTTCACCGTGGTGCTCGCCGCGCTCTGGCTGCGCGAGCGGATCACGGTGGTGCAGGGCGTCGGTGTCCTGATCGCCGTGGCGGGTCTCGGCATCATCGCGGCGGAGCGCGCGGGCACCTCGGCGCTGCTGCCCGTCATCCTCACGCTCTGCGGCGCTCTCGGCTGGGCGTTCGGCAACATCTGCAGCCGCCAGGCGAAGCCGGTGAGCCCGCTCGGTCTCACGCTCTGGATGTCGGTCGTGCCGCCCATCCCGCTGATCGCGCTCTCGCTGATCATCGAGGGCCCCGACCGCATCTGGCACTCGGTGGTGACGACGTTCACGGTCGAGGCGATCCCCGCGGTGCTCGGCCTGGCCTACACGGTGCTGCTCGGCACGGTCGTGGGGTCGGGCATCTGGGTCACCCTCATGAAGCGCAACCCCTCGAGCCGCGTCGCGCCGTTCTCGATGCTCGTGCCGGTGGCGGGCTTCACGAGCGCGTGGCTCATCCTCGGTGAGGTGCCGAACCCCGCCGACCTGGTGGGCGGCGGGGTGGTGATCGCGGGCGTCTTCATCGCCACGACGACCTGGCGCCCCGGCCACGGTCGTCGGCCTGGACAGCCGGAGATCGTGGCGGCGGCGAGGAACGCCGGCTGAGCGATCAGCCCGCACGGCGCAGCGCTCGCGCGCCGAAGGCGTCGAGCGCCGCCAGCACGTCAGGCGCGGCCCAGCGGCGGTTGCGCCTTCCGCCACCCGTCTGTTCCAGCACCCCCGCCTCGACAAGGCGGTCTATCGCCGTCTGCACCGCCACGGCGCTCACGCCGAGCTCGGCCACGGCCACCCGGGCCGTGATCACCGGCTGGCGCAGCAGATAGGTCTTCAGACGGTGTACGGATGAATCGGAGCGTGCCTCCACAATCGAATCCCAGCGGTCGCGCGCCGCTTGAAGATCCCCGACCAGACGCCGCCCGTTCCGTACCGCGGAGAACGACGCCTCAGCGAACGATTCGATGATGGGCCCCGGCTTCCCTTCGCGATACGCGGTCAGCGCTGCGAAGTAGCCCGGGAGGTCGTGCAGCAGACCCGCCGAGACGGGAACAGCGACACTCCGTGTGACTCGCCCCGCCCTGAGCATGCCCTGGACGAGAGCGCGCCCAACGCGCCCATTTCCGTCGGGAAAGGGGTGGATCGTCTCGAACTGGGCATGGGCGATCGCCGTCTGCGCGAGCACCGGTATGTCAGTTCGGCGCGCGAACTGCATCACATCGTCCATGAGAGCCGGCACACGGCCCTCGAACGGCGGCACGAACTCTGCGTTGTGCGGCGAGATCGAGCCACCACCGATCCACACCGGCTGGTCGCGCCACCGGCCGGTGATCTCGGGGGCGTGCTGTTCCAGAAGCGCACGGTGCATCTCGATCACGGAGTCGGGGTCGAGCGCATCCGCCAGCGCGATGGCCGCCTCCATCGCATGCACGTTGCCGACCACCAGGCGTGCGTTGCTCGAGCTCGCCTCATCGATCTCGGCCAGCGCGACCTGCTTGGCGCTGGACGTGATCTGTTCCACTTCCGAGCTGGAGGCGCTTTCGGTCCGCAGCAGGATCGCTGAGAACGGCGCAGCGAGCGTACCGACTTCTGCGTCGAATCGGGTCAGTTCACTGGTGGCATCGTCGGCGAGCGCGAGAATCTCGCTCGTGAGGTCGACGGGCTGGTCCCTGATGAACGCGGGGATCGCAGCTCGATAGGGGCCGGCGGCCGCACGGAAGGCGCGTCTCGAGGCAGGAGCCGTGCCATCCCGATCCCACGGGAGCATCTCGAACGTGAGTGCCGGCCACTCCGGATCCTTTGCCATATCGCAGTATACCGAAGTTTATCTATATATCCTTTGGTATACCCTGCGCTTCAGGGCTGATCGGCGCCGAGGAGCGTGCCGAGTTCGGCCAGCTGCGCCTCCAGCGCCCGCACGTGACGCTCCGTGGCCTCGAACGCTCCGTCGTGCATCTGCTCGGCGACCCAGGCGATCTCCACGTTCGCGTGCACACCACGCAGACCGAGATTGGCGAGCACGGGCTGCAGAGCCACCACCGCTCTCGTCCCTCCGGAGAGCCCCCCGTAGCTCACCAGGCCGACGGGCTTGCCGTCCCACTCGTGCACGAGGTAGTCGAGCGCGTTCTTGAGCGGCGCGGTGAAGCTGTGGTTGTACTCGGGCATCACGAACACGAAACCATCGGCCGCATCCACCTCCGCGCTCCAGTGCCGGGTGTGCGCATTGCGGTAGTCGCGGAGCCTCGGATGCGCCGGCTCGTCGAGCAACGGCAGCCGCAGCTCCGCGAGATCGGCGACCCGCACATCGAACCGGCCCGAGTCGCGAGCGGCCCGGATGACCCAGTCGCCCACCGCACCGCCGACGCGGCCCGGACGCGTGCTCGCGATCACCACGAGCAGGCGGGGCCGGGAGGCGTGCCCCGCCGCGCTCTCGTCGCCGCTCATCGCACGAGCTCCGCGAGCGGGCGGCTCTCCCAGCGCGCCCAGTCGCTGCTGATCGCACTGGCCGCGGTGAGCAGCGCGGGAAGGTGCTCGTCGATCAGGGTCTCGACGCTCGTCTCGGCCGCGTGCGCGTTGACGTTCACCGCCGCCACGACGCGCCCCGAACCATCCCGCACCGGCGCGGCGACCGAGCGGATGGCCGGCCCGAGCTGCTGGTCGGTGAGCGCCCAGCCCGCCGCCCGCACCTCGCGGAGGGAGGCGAGGATCTCGTCACGTTCGGGCCGGGAGGCCGTCACCACCGCGGAGAGGCTGGGCAATGCCAGCACCCGGTCGAGTTCGGCCGGATCGAGCGCCGCGAGCAGCACCTTGCCGAGCGAGGTGACGGCCGCGGGGAAGCGCGTGCCGATCGACACCGACAGGGTCACGAGCTTCGGCACGGCCACCCGGGCGACGTAGACGATGTCGGAGCCGTCGAGCTGGGCGAGCGAGCACGACTCCCCCGTGCGCACACTCAGCTCGGTGAGATGCGGCCGGGCGATCTCCCAGATGCTGCTCGCCGACACGTACGCCATGCCGAGATCGAGCACCCGCGCGGTGAGCGAGAAGGTACCGCCGTCGGCGCGCACGTAGCCGAGCTCGGCCAGCGTGAGCAGGATGCGGCGAACGGTCGGTCGGGCCAGCCCGGTCGAGGCCGCGAGGTCGGCGAGCGTGACGCTCTGGCCCGTGGAGCCGAACGCGGTGATCACGTCGAGCCCACGGGCGATCGCCTCGATGAACTCGGGTCCTGTCGAGTCGCGCATAGCCCTCCCGGCCAATCGTCCGAAATGAAGTACCCCCTTCCTACCGCATGAAAGCGCCGCAGGGAACTCGATGTGACCCTCTTGACACGTCGATACGAATGCATTTAGCTGTGGTCATCCGCACAGCGGACACTTGACCGGAATTCATCGAGGAGTCTCCATGGCCACCCCCGCCCCGCCCGCCGCCCCCTCCGCCGGGCCGCTCGCGGGACTCCTCGTGGCCGACTTCTCCCGCGTTCTCGCCGGCCCGTTCGCCACCCAGCAGCTCGCCGACCTCGGCGCCACCGTGGTGAAGGTCGAGAGCCCGGCCGGCGACGAGACGCGCTCGTGGGCTCCGCCCGAGCGCGACGGCGTGTCCACCTACTACCTCGGCATCAACCGCAACAAGTTCGACGTGGTGCTCGATTTCCGCGACGAGGCCGACCGCGCACTCGCCCTCGAGCTCGCCGGTCGTGCCGACATCGTGATCGAGAACTTCAAGCCGGGCGGCCTCACCAAGTTCGGACTCGACTACGACTCCGTCGCGGCCGTGAACCCCGCCGTGGTCTACGCCTCGATCAGCGGCTTCGGCAGCGCGGGAGGTGCGGCCCTGCCCGGCTACGACCTCATCGTGCAGGCGATGTCGGGCCTCATGAGCCTCACCGGCTCCCCTGACGGCCCCGCGTACCGAAGCGGCGTCTCGGTGTTCGACGTGATGACCGGCATGCAGGCCACCATCGGCATCCTCGCCGCGATCGAGCACCGGCACGGCACGGGTGAGGGCCAGCACATCGAGGTGAACCTGCTCTCGACCGCCCTGGCCGCGATGGCCAACCACAGCTCGACGTACGTCGCCGGCGGTTCGGTGCCGTTCCGGATGGGCAACGCGCATCCGAGTCTCTTCCCGTATGAGCCGCTGCCGGCGAGCGACGGCGAGATCGTGGTGGTGGCCGCGAACGACAACCAGTTCGCCCGGCTCGCCGAGGCGCTCGGCCGGCCGGAGCTCGCCACCGATCCCCGGTTCTCCCGCACCGAAGACCGCAACCGCAACCGGGAGGAGCTGCGGCCCCTGCTCGTGGCGGCTCTCTCGGAGCACACGATCGCCGAGTGGTTCGACATCCTCACCGACGCCGGCATCGCGTGCGGCCCCATCAACACGATCGACGGCGGAGTCGCGCTGGCCGAACGGCTCGGCCTCGAGCCCGTGGTGACGGTGGGTGAAGGCGACCGTGCGGTGCCCGTCATCCGCAATCCCATCCGCTTCTCGCGCACCCCCGCCCACTACGTCTCGCCGCCGCCGACGCTCGGCGAGCACGACACGCTCATCCGCGAGTGGCTGAGCGCCCCCGCCTCGAGCGCACCCGTTCCGACCCCAGGAGGTCCCCGTGGCTGAGTACCCCACTGCCATCGGCACGAGCGACACCGAGTCGATCTCGCTGCTCGGCCACGATCTCGCGAGCGAGCTGCTCGGAAAGATCTCGTTCGGCGAGCTCGCCTACTGGCTCGCCACGAAGCGCCGGCCCACACCCGGCCAGCTGCGCGTGTTCGAGGCCGTTCTCGTGTCGCTCGCCGACCACGGGTTCACCCCCACGGCCATCGCCGCCCGGCTCACCTACTACAGCGCCCCCGACTCCCTGCAGGGCGCCATCGCGGCGGGGCTGCTCGGCGGCGGCTCCCGGTTCCTCGGCGTGACCGAAGACACCGGCCTCTACCTCCACGGGATCGTGGAGGGCCTCGGCGACACGACGGGCTGGTCGGCGGAGCAGTGGGATTCCGCGGCACTCGCGGCGCTCTCGGAGACCCGCGCGCAGGGGGGCAAGATCCCCGGCCTCGGCCACCCCGTGCACAAGAACGGCGACCCCCGAACCCCGGTGATCATCGCGATCGCCGAGGAGAGCGGCGTGAAGGGCCCGCATCTCGAGCTGTTCGAGGCGATCGGCCGCGTGCACCCCGACCTGCTCGGCCGTACCCTCCCGCTGAACGGCGCCGGGGTGGCGGGTGCGGCTCTCGCGGATGCGGGGCTGCCGGTCGATCTGCTCCGCGGCTTCGCCCTGCTGGCCCGCACGGCGGGACTCATCGGTCACCTCGCCGAGGAGCGCGAGAACCCCATCGGCCCCACCGTCTACGCCGAGGTCGACCGCAACGCCGTCTACCGTCCGCCCACCGCCCCCTGACCTCACAGCCACCCCCACCGCGACGACCCTGAACTCGAAGGAGAGAACATGGCAGACCTCACCGCCGTGCTCGCGACGACCCATCATCCGTTCTTCCTGAAGGCGACCGAGCTCACGCCGCCGGAGGAGCGGATGCCCCAGGCTGCGGAGTGGAAGAGCAAGGTTGAGGCGTACCGCGAGACGCTCACCGCGGCCCAGCCCGACGTGCTCGTGATGGTGGGGGCCGATCACTTCCACCAGTTCTTCCAGGACAACTACCCCACGTTCCTGATCGGCAAGCAGCCGAGGTACGACGCCACGTTCTACAACGAGGAGCGCGAGTTCGGCATCCCGAAGTACCTCCTGGAAGGCCACGAAGACCTCTCCGGGTTCATGTTCCAGGGTCTGCTCGACCGCGGCTTCGACTTCTCGATCAGCCACGAGCTCAAGATCGACCACTCGATCATCTGCCCCATCATCACCACGCGACCGGACGCCGACCTGCCGATCGTGCCCATCTACACCAACATCTTCGCGCCGCCGCTGCCCAGTCCGAAGCGGTTCTACGACCTCGGGCGGGCCATCCGCTCGATCATCGACGAGTACCCGGGCGACCAGAAGATCGCGGCCGTCGGCAGCGGCCATCTCTCTCTCGAGCTCGGCGGCCCTCGGCAGTTCGGTGAGACGGGGCCGGATCCGGTGTTCGACCGCAAAGCGATCGACTGGCTCGCCTCGGGCGACATCGAGGCCATTCTCGAGAACGTCACCCACGAGACGATGGCCGGAGCCGGCAACGCCACCCACGGCTTCATGGACCTCATCCTCATGCTCGGCATCGCCGGCCCGATCGATGCCGCCTACGTCGACGAGCTCGACCTGTTCCACACCCGCGAGATGTACATGACCTGGTACCCGGGAGGAGATCCGCGATGAGCACCTACTACGTCAACAAGTTCCTCTTCCAGGTGGATGGCGACCCCGGGCTGCTCGCGGCCTACAAGGCCGATCCCGCCGCGCTCGTCGACCGCTGGGAAGCCGACTACGGCCGCCGTCTCGGCACCAACAACAGCGTCGAGACCACGAGCTGGCTGCACTTCACCGACGAGGAGCGCACCGCCCTGGTCGAGCACGACTACGTCGCCCTGTTCGAGATGGGCGCGCACTTCTTCCTCACCCTGACGATCTTCATCGCCCTCTACGACGACGACTACATCGCGCAGAGCGGTCCTCTCTCGTTCCAGCGGGAGTACGCCTCGCGGCTCTCCCACTGGCTCGGCAAGGACTACCCCACCGTCGCCCTCTGAACCCACCCTGTCCCACCCGGCAAAGGAGCCTCCCATGACCGCTGCACCCCTCCCCACCGACGGCCGGCCGACCGTCTTCCGCGACGCCCTCGTGCTCACCATGAACGATCGGCACGAGGTGCTGCGGCACGGCGACGTGCTCGTGATCGATGACACGATCGCCGAGATCGGCACCGCGCTCACCGTAACCGACGGCACCTTCGAGATCGACGCGGCCGGCGGCATCCTGATGCCCGGCATGATCGACACCCATCGCCACATGTGGCAGACCGCGATGCGCGGCTACGGCGCCGACTGGACTCTCACCCAGTACTTCGTCTGGTACTACCTCGAGCACGGCGCGAGCTTCCGCCCGCAGGACATCTACGCCGGCAACGCGCTCTCGGCGCTCGACGCCATCGACGCCGGGGTCACCACCACCGTCGACTGGTCGCACGGCCTGCGCACGATCGAGCACGCCGAGGCCGCCCTGCAGTCGCTGCGCGACTCCGCCGGCCGGTTCGTGTTCGCGCCCGGCAACATCTTCGGGGCACCCTGGGAGTGGTCGGCGAACCCCGACTTCCAGGCCTTCATCCGGCGCAACGACACCGGCTCCGACCTGCTGCGCTTCCAGCTGGCCTTCGATGTGACGGGCGATCCGACGTTCCCCGAGCGCGGTGCGTTCGAGGCCGCGCGCGAGCTCGGCCTGCCGGTCACCACCCACGCCGGAGTCTGGGGCGCCACGAACGACGACGGCATCCGCCTGATGTACGAGAACGGGTTCATGACCCCCGAGACCGTCTATGTGCACGCCGCCACCCTGAGCGACGACTCCTACCAGCGCATCGCCGCGACCGGCGGTTCGGTCTCGCTCTCCACTGAGAGCGAGCAGAGCTGCGGACAGGGCTACCCGCCGTCGTGGGCACTGCGGGAGCACGGCATCCCGATGTCGCTCTCGGTCGACACCAGCGTCTGGTTCTCGAGCGATCTGTTCACCGCGATGCGCTCGACCCTCGGTGCCGACCGCTCGTGGGAGCACGTGCAGGCGCACGAGAAGGGCGAGACCGTGACGCACTCGCACCTGCGCGCCGAGCACGTGGTGGACTGGGCGACCCGCGGTGGGGCGAAGGCCCTGGGGCTGGATGCCGTCACGGGCAGTATCGAGAAGGGCAAGAAGGCCGACCTCGTGCTGCTGAAGAACGACGGATCGCCCTCGATGTTCCCCATCACGAACCCCTACGGGCACGTGGCCCTGCAGGTCGGCCGCGCCGACGTGCACACGGTGATGGTGGACGGACGCATCGCGAAGTACGACGGGTCGCTCGTGGGGCACGACCTCGCGGGCATCCGGTCGGCGGTGGAGGACACGGTCGACTACCTGCAGGAGACCCTCGGCGGCGACGTCTGGGATGCGGGGATGAACCCCGAGATCCCCGAGACGAAGGTGCTCGACAACCCCTACATGTACACCGAGTTCCGCTCGGCGGCCACGCACACGGCCACCACCGACGCCTGACCGGCGGGGCCCCGTTCACCGCGTGGATTTCAGCTGGCGCGCGGGAGGGATCCGAGTGGGTCTTCGATCACCTCGCGGAGCACGAGCTGGGCTGCGCCCACGGTGAGGATGTCGTCGCCGAGCTCGGCGATCGTGACGTGCACGTCGTTCTTCACTCCGGGGAGCGCGTGGGCGAGCTGGGATTCGATGATCGACAGCCCGCGGGCTTTCACCATGCTGGCCAGGAAGCCCCCGAGCAGGATCTGCTCGGGGTCGATGGTGTTGACGATGGCACGGAGCGCTACGCCGAGGAATGCCAGTTGCCGGTCTGCCTCGACCGCTCCCGGGGAGACCTCGTCGGCCGTCGGCGCTCGGCGCCCGTCGATCTGGCTCTGAGAGACGAGGCTGCGCTCGAGGTCGGACGGGGATGTGTCCGGGAGCGCGGCGAGGAGTCGTGACCGGGTGACTTCGGTCTCCAGACACCCGGAAGCCCCGCAGTCGCAGAGCCGGCCACCGGTGTTGACGAGTGTGTGACCGAACTCACCGGCGTATCCGTGCGCCCCGGTCAAGAGGGCACCTCCGGTGATGACCGAACCGCCGATTCCGGACGCACCACCGTTCAGGTAGACGAGGGTCTCGTGGCCACGGGCCGCGCCGAAGAGCGACTCGGCCACCACGCCGCAGTTCGCATCGTTGTCGACCACCACCCGACCTCCGTAGGCGGTGGTCAACCGGTCTGCCAGCGGAACGTTCTGCCAACCCAGGTGGGGCGCGATGACGACGTTCCCGCTGGCCCTGTCGACGAGGCCCGGTACGGCCACCCCGATTCCCCGGAGACCCCCCTCGGGTGCGAGGCGGGCGATCAGCTCACCCACCGCATCGATCACGTCGTCGGGGCTGGGCGACGTCGCGTGCCGCACCTCCGCGCGCGCGAGCACCCGACCACCGATCCCCACGATCGCGCCGACTGTGGCGTCGGTCTCGGGGTTCACGGCCAGCACCCGCACCGCATCGGAAGCGTGCACCGAAGGGCTCGGGCGCCCCACCACCCCTGCGCTCGCGGGCTCCTCCTGAAAGACGATCCCGGCACGCACGAGGTCTCCGACCAGGGCCCGTACCGTGGACCGGTTCAGGCCGGTCTCATGCGTGATCTCCGCCCGCGTGGACCCGTTGCGCAGGTGCACGGCGCGAAGGACCGATGACAGGTTGCGGCGGCGCAGGTCATCCAGGTTGCCCCCGTCCCTCCGGGGGACCTGTGGTTCGCCCCTCGACATCGCGGGAAAGGCGTTCGTGACCATGACTGTGAAGTCTAGCTTCGCCCTGCACGGCCAGGGCCCTGCAATTCACCACATGTTGACGACACACCTCCGACTGGATATGTTGATAGCATAACGAAATCAACGGTTCATCCGTTTCCGACACCTACAAAGGGGTAGTAATGCCAGTAGAACCAACCCGCGCCGACAAGTTCTCGTTCGGTCTGTGGACCTTCGGGGTGCGAGCCCAGGACCAGTTCGGCTCCGCCACGATGTCGGTCATCGACACCACCGAGGTCGTTCACAAGCTCTCCGACCTGGGCGCGTACGGCCTGGCCCTGCACGATGACGACCTGTTCCCCTTCGACGCCACAGAGGCAGAGCGGCGCTCCGCGATCGACTCGCTGAAGAAGGCTGTCGATGCCACGGGTCTGGTCATCCCCATGGTCACGACGAACCTGTTCGGCCACCCCGTGTTCAAAGACGGTGGATTCACCTCGAACGATCGTGATGTGCGTCGTTTCGCCCTGAGGAAGGTTCTGCGCAACATCGATCTCGCGGTGGAACTCGGCGCCCGGACATTCGTGATGTGGGGCGGTCGGGAAGGCTCGGAATACGATGCGGCCAAAGACGTGCGGGGCGCCCTCGCGCGCTACCGCGAAGCGTTCAACGTCCTGGGCCAGTACGTGAGCGACAAGGGCTACGACCTCCGCTTCGCGATCGAGCCGAAGCCCAACGAGCCCCGCGGCGACACGCTGCTCCCCACTCTGGGTCACGTGCTGGCCTTCATCGAGACCCTCGACCAGCCCGACCTCTTCGGAGTGAACCCGGAAACCGGGCACGAGCAGATGGCCGGCCTGAACTTCACCCACGGCATCGCGCAGGCACTCGACTGCGGGAAGCTCTTCCACATCGATCTCAATGGCCAGCGAGGCATCAAGTTCGATCAGGATCTGGTCTTCGGCCACGGCGACCTGCAGAACGCCTTCTCGCTCGTCGACCTCCTCGAGTTCGGATCCGTGACGGGAGGCTCCACCTTCGATGGCACCCGGCACTTCGACTACAAGGCCTCCCGCACGGAAGACGCCGAGGGTGTCTGGGATTCCGTGAAGGCGAACATGCGGATGTACCTCCTCCTCAAGGAGCGAGCGGCAGCCTTCCGTGCCGACCCCGAGGTGCAGGAGGCACTCGCTGCGGCGCGCGTCGATGAGATCAACCGGCCCACGCTCGCCGACAGCGAAGACTACGACGACCTCCTCGCCGACACCGCCGCCTACGAGCGGTTCGACACGGATTCGTACTACGACGCCAAAGGCTTCGGATTCGTGCGACTCCAGCAGCTCACCATGGAACACCTCATGGGCGCCCGCTGACCGCTCACGCGTCGCGGCGCGCGCCCTTCCAGGAACTCCAGGACACGGCGGCCTCGGAGTTCCTGGGAGGGCGGAGGTCTCCCGGAGGCTAGAACCGCACGTGCTGCTGGATCCAGGCGTGCATCGCCACGGCCGCCGCCGCCGAGGCGTTGAGCGAGCGTGTGGAGCCGAACTGGGAGATCTCCACCACGGCGTCGGCCGCGGCGAGCGCCTCGGCCGTGAGGCCCGGTCCCTCCTGGCCGAAGAGCAGAACGCAGCGCGTGGGGAACGCGAAGGTCTCGATGATCACGCTGCCCGGCACGTTGTCGATGGCGATGATGGGCAGCGCCGCATCCCGCGCGAACGCGACGAAGGCCGCGACATCCGGATGATTCGACACGTGCTGGTAGCGATCGGTCACCATCGCGCCGCGCTTGTTCCAGCGCCTGCGGCCGATGATGTGCACGGTGTCGGCGGCGAAGGCGTTCGCGCTGCGCACGATCGAGCCGATGTTGAGGTCGTGCTGCCAGTTCTCGATGGCCACGTGGAACGGATGCCGGTGCTCGTCGAGATCGGCGACGATGGCCTCCATGCGCCAGTAGCGGTACCGGTCGATCACGTTGCGGGTGTCGCCCGCCGCGAGCAGCTCGGGGTCGTAGCGCGGGTCGTCGGGGTGCTCACCCGGCCACGGGCCCACCCCACCGGCGCTCAGCTCGACGCTGGACGCCGGGGCGACCGCATCCGGATGCTCTTCCGCAGGGAACTGCTCACTCACGGTGCCAGGCTAGCCGGGTCTGTGCAGCTCGATGTCACACCTCCGTAATCCGGAACCGCTAACGTAGCGACGGGGGTACCAGTGAACCAGCGCGTTGCGATCGTGGACGACCACGAGGTGGTCTCGCTCGCTGTCGGCACCCTCATCACGGCCCACTGCGGTCTCGACTTCAGCGGCTCGGCGACATCGGTGACCGAGCTCATCGCCGCCGGGGCGCGCGCCGACCTGGTGGTGCTCGACCTCAACCTGCGCGACGGATCCACGCCCTCGGGCAACGTCGATCGGCTCCGCCACTGGGGCGCGGAGGTTCTCGCGTTCACCAGCGGCGAGAACCCGTACCTCGTGCGGGAGGTCTCCCGGTCGGCGGCGCTCGGAATCGTACGCAAGTCGGCGCCGCCCGCGCAGATCATCGACGCGATCGCGACCGCGGCGAACGGCGGCATCGTGGTGACCACGGAGTGGGCGGCCGCCCTCGACTCCGACCCCGAGCTCCGCACGGCCCCGCTCACCGAGCGCGAACGCGAGGTGCTGGCGCTCTACGCCTCGGGCCTCGGTGCTCGCGCGGTGGCTCTCGAGCTGCGGATCAGCGAGAACACGGTGGATGACCACATCCGCCGCATCCGGAGCGTCTACCGACAGCTCGGCCGGCCCGCCCACAGCAAGGTCGATCTCTACCGCCGCGGCCTGGAAGACGGCTACCTGCCCCTGCCGACCGGATCGTGATCGCGAAGAGCGCGCGCAACCCCACCCTCGACACCGAGCTGCGGGTGGTGCGACTGCTCACGATCGTGGCGGGACTCGTGGCCGCCGCCACGATCGTGGGCGGGGTCACCGTGGTGGTGCAACCCACGGTGTCGCCCATCCCGGCCTGGTTCGCGGTCGCGATCGTCGTGCTCACCGCCCTGCCCCTGGTGGTCGCCATCCTCGCGCCGTTCGTTCGGATGGCGTTCCTGCGACGCGCCAATGCGGTGGCCGTGATCACGCATCTGCTGCTGCTCGCCACCTTCTGGCCCGCGGTGTCGCTGGCTTTCGACAGCACCCCGAGCGGGCAGCTGCCGTGGATGCTGACCGTCTCCGCGTTCTCCGTGGCGGGCGCGGTGCTCGCCTGGGGGCAGCTCGGCGGCTGGGTGGCGCTCGGCGTGTTCTCAGGACTCGTGTTCGTGCTGCGGGTGCTGCTCGACGACCTCACACCGAACGCGATCGTGAACGACGTGAGCGTGCTGATCATCTCCATGGTGCTGTGCCTGCTCTGCGGCGCCCTCCTGGTGACGAGCCGTCAGGTCGACTCCGCCGCCACGACGGCCGCGACCACGGTGGCCTCTCACGCCGCCGCTCACGCGCGCCGCGCCGCCCTCGCCCGCACGCGGGCGCTCGTGCACGACGAGATCCTCGCCACCCTGCTCGTGGCGGCCCATGGCGGCGCCGAGTTCGGCCCCGCGGTGGCGCTGCAGGCCCGACGCGCGCGCCGGCACATCCGTGAACTCGGCGAGCCCGGCGCATCCGCTGCTGCGATGACCGTCGACGACCTGGCCTCGGCCGTCCTGCTCGTGGCCGATGAGATCGACGAGCACGCCGAGTTCCGGATGTCGGCCCCCGCCGCAGCCCGCGACGCCCGCGTTCCCCCCGAGGCATCGGAAGCCATCCTCGGCGCTGTTCGTCAGGCGCTGGTGAACAGCGTGACGCACGCGGGCCCGTCGGCCCGCCGGGTGGTCACGTTCGACCTCACCCCGGCCGCCCCCACTCCCCCGGCGGCCGGGCCGGCCTCGACGAGCGGCCGGTCGTCATCCCATCCCGACGTCTGCGGCGGTGTTCGCGTGGTCGTGCGCGACGACGGCGTCGGGTTCGACCCCGACACCGTTCCGGCGTCGCGGATGGGGCTCGCCACCAGCATCCGGGACCGCCTCGCCGCTGTTCCCGGAGGATCGGCGGGGGTCGAATCCTCTCCCGGTCTCGGAACCGTCGTGACCGTCGAATGGGCGGTGCCGGCGACGGACAGGTCGTTCGGCGCCGATTCCCCGGAACTCGAGCGGGCACTCCGCTCGGAGCAGCTCACCCACGTGAGGGGCGTGCGCGCCGCCGTCGCCGTGTTCCTGGTCTCCCAGCTGGTTCTGGCCGTCACCACGGCGATCGACTCGCCGACCCCCTTGCTGTCATTGACCAGCTTCGCGGGTATCGCTCTCGGCCTGCTCACGCTCGGCTGGGCGGAACTCGACCGGCCCTCGATCGGCCGCAGCCTGCTCTGCGCCGCGTTCCTCATCACGACCTCGGCCGTGATCCTGCTGCCCGGGGTGCGACTCTCGCTCAGCTACGAGGATGCCTGGTACCTCACGGGGTGCGCCTTCGTGTTCCTCACGATGGTGCTCCGCGGGAGAGCGATCATCGCCCTCGGCGGCCTGGCGCTGCTCACCACGATCACGGTCACCGGGGTGTTCCTGCACCAGTTCGCCACCACCGAGATGGCCGCCTCCATCACGCGCCCCATCGTGGTGGTGGCCATCGCGGCCGGATTCGCGGTGGCCATTGCGGGACTCGGCCGCCGCATCCGGGCGTTCCGCGCCTACGCCCTCCGAGTGGCTCAGGAAGAGGCGTACGAGGCCACGAGCCGGCGCGAGCTGCGCGAGCGATCCGGCGACCTCGACCGGCTGATCGGCCCGATGCTGGCCCGGCTGGAGCTGCTCGGCGAACCGGGTGCCGTGTTCACGGCGGCCGACGCCCAGGAGTGCGCCGCTCTCGAAGGCCTCCTGCGCGATCACCACCGCGGCGAACGGATGCTGCGCGAGCCCCTGCTGAGCGCCGCCATGACCGCGCGGCGCCGGGCCGTCGATGTCGTGCTGCTCGACGACGGCGACGCAGAACTGCCGGAACACGACCTCGACGCCATCGCGCAGTGGCTCACCTCGGGCCTCGAGCAGGTGGTGAGCGGGCCGTTCATCGGCCGCATCCTGCCCTTCGGTCGCGCGGGGCTCGCCAGCATGGTGAGCGACAGCACGATCCGCTACCTCGACCCGGCTACAGCCAGTGGTTCCGTTTGAACACGCTGTAGAGCACTCCGGCGAACACCACCATGCCGCCGACGGCCATGGGATAGCCGAACACCCAGTGCAGCTCGGGCATATGGTCGAAGTTCATGCCGTAGATGCCGGCGATGAGGCTCGGTGCGAAGATGATGGCCGCCCAGGCGGAGATCTTCTTCACCTCGTCGCCCTGCTTGAAGCCCTGTTCGGCGAGCTTGCGGGTGTCTTCGGCGAGCTCGAGGCTGGCTTCCGAGATGCGCCGCATCTCGTCGTTCTGCCGCTGCGTCGCGAGGGTCGAGTGCACGGTGAGGGCATTCTGCAGCGTCGCGCGGAAGGTGTCGGAACGGCCCGCGATCTGCAGCACGTGGTCGAGCACGTCGCGGAGGCCGCGCTGCACCTCGAGGTCGACCCCGTACTTCTCCGAGCCGCGGAGGAGCGCCTCGAGCATGCCGGCGAGCGGATGCGCGGCGCGCTGGAACTCCATCACCTCGCCCAGCAGGTCGTAGATGCGGCGGGAGACATCGGGGTCGCCGCCGAACAGCTGGTGCTCGATCTCGTCGATGTCGTTCTCGAGGCCGGAGGCGACCGGGCCGTACTGATCGACGACCTCGTCGAGGATGGCGTAGAGCACCGCCTCGGGCCCGAGCGACAGGAGCTGCGGGTTGCCCTCGAGCCGCAGCCGCACGGCGCCGAGATTCGGCGCCTCGGCATGCCTCACCGT
The DNA here is from genome assembly GCF_004297105.1 of Herbiconiux sp. GTDB lineage: Bacteria > Actinomycetota > Actinomycetes > Actinomycetales > Microbacteriaceae > Herbiconiux. The sequence continues at coordinate 849,008 of NZ_SCVE01000012.1, read as the reverse complement.
CACCACGAAGCCGGGGCCGATGATGACGTGCACCTCTCCGAACTCCACCACCTCCTCGGTGTCGAGGTACCGGGCGGGGCGCAGAACCACGAACAGGGTGTCGCCGTAGCGCTCCAGCTTGGCGCGCTGGTGTCCGGTGAGGGCATCTTCGACGGCGAGATGGTGCAGGCCGAACTCGGTCTCGATCGAGCGGATCTCCTCCGGGCTCGGCCGGTAGAGGCCGATCCACGCCATCCCGCCGAGGCGGGCCATCAGCTCATAGGTCTCGTCGAGGCTCGCGGGCTCCTCGGCACGCTTGCCGTCGACGTACACGGCGTTGTCGATCAGGGGCATGGGGCCAGCGTAGGCACGATGGGTGAACATCCGGTGACCGGTCGGCTGCCCCGTGCACCGCGTGTCGGGTCGCACGATCTGTCGCCGATCGGGCGATGCGGCGACAATTCGTGCTACCCCGTGATGGTCAAGGCGATGAGCACCACGTTGAGCGCCACGATGAGGGCCACCACGGCCCAGGCCACCACGCGCACGAGCGTGCCGTCGGCGAACTCCCCCATGAGCTGCCGGTCGCCGGTGAGCCGGATGAGAGGCACGAGTGCGAAGGGAATGCCGATCGACAGCAGAACCTGGCTGAGCACCAGTGCCCAGGTGGGGTCGATGCCGACCGCGAGAACGACGAGTGCGGGCACCAGCGTCACCACGCGGCGAGCGAGGATCGGGATGCGCACCCGCAGAAGGCCCTTCATGATCACCGCGCCGGCATAGGCACCCACCGACGTCGACGCGAGCCCGGAGGCGAGCAGCCCCACGGCGAAGATCGTGGCGATCACGGGCCCGAGGGCGGCAGTGATCGCGTCGTAGGCGCCGGGAATGGTGTCGGTGCCGTCGACCCCGCGGAGGCTCGAGGCCGCGAGCAGCAGCATGGCGATGTTCACGGCGCCGGCGAGGAGGAGGGCGATGATCACGTCGGCGCGGGTGACGCGGAGGAGGGTGCGGAGGCGCCCGGGCGTGATGTCGAGGGTGTCGGCCGCCCGCGCCGCCTCGAGGGAGGTGTGCGCTGGGGATGCGGGGGTCTCACCGATCGCGGAGGGGGCCGCATCCGGAACCGCACGGGGTGCGGGGTGATGGGTGAAGTCGCTCTTCTCGGCCTCGGCGGCGAACTCGGCGTGGTGCCGATCGCGGGCGAGCGCCGAGTGCAGGTAGATGGCGTGGGGCATCACGGTGGCGCCGAGCATGCTCGCGGCGAGCAGCACCGTCGGAGTTCCCTCGAAGCGCGGCACGAGACCCCCGGCCGCGGCCGCCCAGTCGACGTGCGACACGAACATGCCGGCGAGGAACCCGAAGGCGATCACGGCGAGCAGCCCCCCGATCACGAACTCGAAGCTGCGCTGCCGGCGATTCGACTGGATGAGCAGCAGGGCCATCGACACGAGCCCCACGATGAGCCCGCCGACCACGAGCGGCAACCCGAACAGCAGGTTCAGCGCGATGGCTCCGCCGATGACCTCGGCGATGTCGGTGGCGGCGGCCACGAGTTCGGCCTGCACCCAGAAGGCGCGGCGCCCCCAGGGCCGGGTGCGCGCACCGATGTGCTCGGGCAAGGTCTTGCCGGTGACCACGCCGAGCTTGGCCGACTGGTACTGGATGAGCATCGCCATCGCGTTGGCGAGCACCAGCACCCACACGAGCAGGTAACCGTACTGGGCGCCCGAGGTGAGGTTCGCGGCCACGTTGCCGGGATCGACGTAGGCGATCGACGCCACGAAGGCGGGGCCGAACAGCGCGATGCCGTGCCACCACCGCGGCCGCACGGCGATGCGGTCGACTCCGTCCCGCACTGCCACCCCATTTTTAGGCATGCCTAAAAATTAGCACAGCCCGAGGCTTCTCAGACGCTCGTGTAGCCCCCGTCGATCGGGAGGGAGACGCCCGTGATCATCGAGGCGCCGTCGCCGAGCAGGAATACGACCGGTGCCGCGATGTCGGCCTCCGTGGCCCAGCGGCCGAGTGGCATGGCCGCGAGGAACGGCTCCTCGATCTCGGGCTGACCCCAGTACGAGGCCGACATCGGCGTCATCACCACGGTGGGGTTCACCGCGTTGACCCGGATGCCGTACCGACCGAGTTCCAGCGCCGAGACGCGGGTGATGCTGTCGACGGCCGCCTTCGAAGCGCCGTAGGAGACGTGCCCGAGCAGTGCCACGAGTCCCGCCTGGCTCGAGATGTTCACGATCGCGCCGCCCCGGCCGAGCCGGATCATCTCGCGGGTCGCGTACTTCGTGACGAGCAGGGTGCCGCGGGTGTTGATGCTCATCACCGTGTCGAAGATGTCGATGTCGGCCTCGGTGGTGGGCTGCACGAGCCCACCCCAGCCGGCGCAGTTCACCACACCGTAGAGGTCGAGGCCCTCGATGGCGGCCCTGACCGCCTCCTCCGAGCGCAGGTCGAAGGCGAGAGCGCGGGCGCCGGTGGCAGCCGTGATCGCCTCGAGCGACTCGGGCGTCGCATCCGCCGCGATCACGTCGGCCCCCGCGGCCACGAGCTGACGCACGATCTCGCCGCCGATTCCGCCGGCGGCTCCCGTCACGAGCACGGTGCGGTTCTCGAGTGTGGTCACGCGTTCCTCCTCAGTGAGGCCTGACCGAGGCGGCCGGCCGGTGGTGGTGGTGGGCCGGCCGCGTCGCAGCCGGCCGGTGGTGGTGGTGGTGGCGTCAGTCGGTGCGGCTGATCCAGACGGCGTCGGCCGCATCGGGGGAGATCGGAATCCGCACGCCATCCGCCGCGACCTGGATGCCCGCATCCATGACCCGCACCTCGGTGCCGGGGCCCACCCCGTGCTCGGCGAAGGCGCGGAGCAATGCGGGGTCGCGGTCGTTGACGCGCACGATGCGGCCCTCGTGACCAGGGCGCGCCTCCGTCAGCACCACGGCGTCGAGATTCGGGATCGTGCCATCACGACCCGGGATGGGGTCGCCGTGCGGATCCTGCGCCGGATGTCCCAGCCGCGCGTCGATCGCATCGAGCAGTCGTTCGCTGATCGAGTGCTCGAGCACCTCCGCCTCGTCGTGCACCTCGTGCCACTCGTAGCCCATCTCGCGCACGAGCCAGGTCTCGATGAGGCGGTGCCGGCGCACCACACCCATGGCGCGCATCCGCCCCTCCTCGGTGAGGGTCAGTGGCCCGTACGGCACATGGGTGATGAGTCCCGCCGCGGCGAGCTTCTTCACCATCTCGGTGACGGATGAGGGGGCGACGCCGAGCCGCGCCGCGAGCACCGACGGCGAGATCGGCGCCGTCTGCCATTCGGTGTGGGCGTAGACGGTCTTGAGGTAGTTCTCGGTGGCGATGTCCTGCGCAGCGGAGCGGGCGGCTGAGGAGGAGATCGACATGGTGCGTCCAGCCTAACGATCGTGACGGATGTCACGACCGGATCGTGACGGCCGTGCACCGCATCCGCTCCCCCGGGCGGGCACGCTGGGTGCATGGACACCTTCACCCCCTCCCGCGAGGACGCCGTCGCCGTGGCCGCGACCGGACTGGCCAAGTCGTTCGGCGGCGTGCGCGCCGTCGACGGCATCGACCTCCACATCCGCCAAGGCGAGATCGTCGCCTTCCTCGGCCCGAACGGCGCCGGCAAGACCAGCACGATCGACATGCTCCTCGGCCTCACCAGCCCCGACGCCGGGACCGTCCAGGTGTTCGGCGAGTCGCCGCGCGCCGCGATCTCCCACGGCTTGGTCTCGGCGGTGCTGCAGACCGGCGGCCTGCTCAAGGACATCACCGTACGCGAGACCCTCGACCTCACCGCCAGCCTGTTCGCCGACACCCGCCCGGTGGCGGAGGTGCTGCAGCGCGCCGGCATCACCGAGATCGCCGACCGGCGCGTCGGCGTCTGCTCCGGTGGGCAGCAGCAGCGGCTGCGCTTCGCCATGGCGCTGCTCTCCGATCCGGGGCTGCTCATCCTCGACGAGCCGACGACCGGCATGGATGTGGAGGGGCGCCGATCGTTCTGGAACGCCATCCGCGCCGACGCGGCCCGGGGCCGCACGGTGCTGTTCGCCACGCACTACCTCGAGGAGGCCGACGAGTACGCCGACCGCATCGTGCTGATGGCCCGCGGCCGCATCGTGGCCGACGGAACCACCACCAAGATCAAGAACCTCGTCTCGGGCCGCATCGTGCACGCCACCCTGCCCGGGGCCGACCCGGTCGCGATCGCCGCACTGCCGGGCGTCGACGACGTCGAGGCCAAGGGCGACCGCATCGCCGTGCACACGCGGGACTCGGATGCGGTGGCCCGCTTCCTCCTCACCCAGACGGCCGCGCACGACATCGAGATCGCCGCCCAGAACCTCGAGAGCGTCTTCCTGGCGCTCACCTCCACCTCCGCCTCCGCCTCCGAAGGAGCCCTGTCATGACCACCGCGCCCCCAGCCGATCGCGTCACCCTCGACCGCCGCGTGCCGCCCTTCGGCGGCTTCAACCTCACCTATCTGCGCATCGAGCTGCTGCGCAAACTGCGCAACCGGCGCACCCTGATCTTCACGATCATCTTCCCGATCGCGCTGTACGTGATCATCGGGGTGCCTCAGGTCGACACCCCGCTCACCGCGACGCCGATCGCCCAGGGCGGCCCGTCGGTGGCCGCGTACATCATGGTGTCGATGGCGATGTACGGCGCGATGATGTCGGCCACCCAGACGGGCGCCGCCGTCGGCGTCGAGCGGGCACAGGGCTGGAGCCGGCAGCTGCGCCTGACCCCCCTGAACCCGCTCGTCAACGTGATCATCAAGATGATCGCCGGCCTGCTGCTCGGGCTCTTCGCCGTTCTGGCCACCTTCGCGGCGGGGGCACTGAGCGGCGTGCAGCTCTCCGCCGTGCAGTGGATCGGCACCGGGCTGAGCGGCTGGATCCTCGCGGGAGCCGTCTTCACGGCGCTCGGTCTGATGGTCGGCTACCTGGTTCCCGGTGAGAACGCCGCCCAGATCACGAGCCTCGCCATCGTGCTGCTCGCCTTCATCGGTGGACTGTTCTACCCCGTGAGCACCATGCCCGACTTCATGCAGTCGATCGCGGCGTTCACCCCCGTGTACGGCATCAGCCAGATCGCCCGCGCACCGCTCACCGGCGACACCCTCGACCTGCTGTGGGTCGTCAACGCGGTCGGCTGGCTCGCACTCTTCGTGGCCGGCACGGTCTGGGCGTTCCGTCGCGACACGCAGCGGGTGTGACCGTGCGGGCGGCGGCGACCGCGGCGGCGGGCACGCGGCCTAGAGTGATCGGCATGGGCACTGCATCCAGTCGGCCGACGGCATCCGGAGTGCTTCTCGCACCGCCCGCCGTGCGCTGGTACGGTGGCGCGGCCATCTCGCTGATCTGGCTGGCGATCATCGGGCAGCAGGTCGTCGACCGGTCGGAGTCGACCGCCTCGGCCGTCGTCGGGATCGCGCTCGTCGTCGTCTTCGGCCTGGCGTTCCTGGTGGGAGCGCCCGTGGCCTGGTCGACGCCACGGCGATTCCGGATGCTGGTGCCCGCCGCCCTGCTCGCCCTCTCCTTCTGCTTCTTCCCCTGGGTCGGCTGGAACGTCACCGCGACCTGGACGTACGTGGGCGTGCTCGTCGGGATGTGCGTCCTCAGCTGGGGCGTGACCTTCTCGGCCGTCATCGGGCTCGGGGCCGTCGCCCTGATCTCCGGTGGCGTCACCTGGGGCTGGACCGAGGACATCCTGTGGCTGCCCGCGGTCATCGTGTCGATCTCGCTCATGATGGCCGCGTTCGGCCGCACGACCACCGCGATGACGCAGCTGCGCAACACGCAGGCGCAACTCGAAGCACTCGCGGTCGAGCGTGAACGCAACCGTCTGGGGCGCGATCTGCACGACATCCTGGGCCACTCGCTCACGGTCATCACCGTCAAGGCCGAGCTGGCCGGCCGGCTGCTCGATGTGGATCCGGCCCGGGCGCGAACCGAGATCGGCGAGGTGGAGGAGCTCGCGCGCGGCGCTCTGGCCGACGTGCGCGCGACCGCCGCCGGCTTCCGCGGCGTCAACGTGAGCGGCGAGCTCGCCGCCGCCCGCTCGGCACTCGATGCGGCGGGGATCACCGCCGACCTCCCGTCGTCGACCGATGTCGTGCCGGCAGACCGCCGCGAACTCGCCGGCTGGGTGGTGCGCGAAGGGGTGACCAATGTCGTGCGTCACTCGGGAGCGACGCGGTGCCGGGTGGTCTTCCGTGCCCGCGAGGTCGAGGTGGCCGACGACGGCATCGGGCCCTCGACCGCGGCCACGAGCTCGACCGGTCTTGCCGGCCTGCGCGAGCGGGTCGAGGGCTCGGGCGCCCGGATGAGCATCGGCCGGAGCGATCTGGGCGGCTTCAGCCTCAAGGTGATGCTGTGAGCGGCACCGGATCGGCCGCGGGCCGCCCGCCCATCCGCCTGCTCATCGCCGACGACCAGGCCCTCGTGCGCGGAGCTCTCTCCGCGCTGCTCGGCCTCGAACCCGACATCGACGTCGTGGCCGAAGTGGGCCGCGGCGACGAGGTGCAGCACGCGGCGACCAGCGCCCGCGCCGACGTGGCGCTGCTCGACATCGAGATGCCCGGCATCGACGGCATCGCGGCGGCCGCGAACCTGCGCACGGCGCTCCCGGGCTGCCGGGTGATCATCGTGACCACCTTCGGGCGGCCCGGCTACCTCCGCCGGGCGATGCAAGCGGGTGCCTCCGGATTCATCGTGAAAGACACCCCGGCGGCCCAGCTCGCGGATGCCGTCCGCCGAGTGCATCAGGGCCTGCGCGTGGTCGATCCGACACTGGCCGCCGAGTCGCTGGCGCACGGCGACTCGCCTCTCACCGAGCGGGAGACCGACGTGCTGGAGGCCGCACGCACCGGGGGGTCGATCGCCGACATCGCGCGCATCCTTCACCTCTCCGAGGGCACGGTGCGCAATCACCTCTCGAACGCCATCGGCAAAACCGCCGGCCGCAACCGGGCCGACGCGGCCCGCATCGCGGAGAACAACGGCTGGCTCTAGGGTCCGAGGCCCTCCTCCCCCGCCGGATCCCGTGCGGCACCCGCGAATCGGTGGCACGATCGTTCGCAGGGGGGCATGACGAGGTGCGCACGGACAGGGTCAAGTGGTGGGCCGGCTATCTCGCGGACGAGCTCGCGGGTCACGCCGACGTCGTCTACGAAGAGCTCGCATCGACCGACGACCGGCATTGCCCCGGTCGGGTCGGCTCTCCCGCTCTCGTCTCGGTGACACCGCTTCGCCCGACAGCCCTGCCGTTCACGGTGCACGTGAGCGACGACGACGTTCCGGTGGTGCGGTTCGGCGAGGCCGCCGAGGTGAACTGCTTCGGCATCCCCTCCAGCGACACCACCGGTGGGCTCGACCCCTCGAACCACCTGGGGGTCATGGCCGCCGCCGTGATCAGTGACGGCGCGACGCTTCTGCATCGGCGCGGCCGCCGACGCACCCTCGTGCTCGGGCCTCTGGGGAGGCATCCGGGGCTGGCCCGGCACACCGTCGTGCAGGAGTGGACCCCGTACTCGGAGCTCTACGGGACCATGACGATGTTCCGCCGCCCGCCCGCCTACGACGAGCTCCCGGTCGCGGCGTTCGTCGTGCCCGGGCGAACCGGCCGTCTTCCGAGGGCACGCCGGCCCGCTTGAACGATCGGGGTCACACCCCCGCGTAGCGCCCCGGCCGGTGGTTGAGGGCGAGCACGAGGTTCAGCACCACCGCGCCGGCCGCCGACAGCAGCACGGTCAGGGGCGGCACCACCGCGAAGGCGCAGAGGACGAGGGTGACGTCGAGCGCCATCTGCACGTAGCCCGCGCGCCAGCCGAACTTCTCCTGGAGGAGGAGGGCGAGGATGTTGAACCCGCCGAGACTCGCCTTGTGCCGGAACAGCACGAGCAGGCCCATTCCCGCGAGAAGGTTGCCGGCGAGCACGGCCCAGACGGGGTCGAGGTGGTCGATCACGACGGCGAGCGGGTTGATCAGCGAGAGCACCGAGACGAGGGCGACACTCGCGGCCGTGCGGAGCGTGAAATTCCAGCCCTTCTTCCACGCCGCGAGGGCGAAGAACGGGAGGTTCACGGCGAGGAAGATCACGCCGAACGGAATCGGCACCACGTAGCTGAGCAGGAGCGCGAGCCCGGCGGTGCCGCCGGTGACGGCACCCGCCGACTTGAGCAGGAACAACCCGATGGAGGCCACGACGGTGCCCGTGGCGATCCCGAGCACGTCCTCCACGGGTGAGTGAGCAAGAGGGTTCGCCTCCTCGCGACCCGTCACTAGTGGCCCTTCCCGCGGTGTCTTCGGGCGAGAAGTGACGGCTCGCGGAGCCTTTGCGGTGGTCATAGGGCGGGGGCGACGGATGCGAGCACCGCGAGCACGCGATCGTTCGAGGCGCGGTCGGCGATCGAGATGCGCACGCCGGCGCCGGCGTAGGCGCGCACGAGGATGTCGTTGCGGGCGAGGAGGTCGACCACGAGCTCGCGGCGGTCGTCGGGCATCCGGAGCCAGACGAAATTGGCGAGGCTGTCGGGGGTGACCCAGCCCTGAAGGCGGAGTTCGCCGATCATCCGCTCGCGCTCGGCGGTGACAGCCCCGACGCGGGCCGCGATCTCGGTGGCGGCGACGGGTTCGAGCGAGGCGATGGCGGCGCGCTGGGCGATCGCGCTCACGGCGAAGGGCATGCCGGTGCGGCGCAGTCCGTCGGCGATCGCGGGGGCGGCGACGGCGTAGCCGACGCGCAGGCCGGCGAGACCGTAGGCCTTCGAGAAGGTGCGCAGCACGCAGACATTCGGATGCGCGCGGTAGAGCGCGACCGAGTCGGCCACAGCGGCATCCGTCGCCGGATCGGCCGCAGCCTCCGTCGCCGGACGGGCGTACTCGATGTAGGCCTCGTCGATCACGACGAGCACGCGCGAGGGCACCTCGGCGAGGAAGCTCTCGAGTGCGGCCTGGCCGAGCGAGACGCCGGTGGGGTTGTTGGGGGTGCACACGATCACGAGCCGGGTGCGGTCGGTGATGGCCGCGGCCATCGCGGCGAGGTCGTGGCCCTCCTGCGCGTCGAGCGGCACCATGACCGGCACCGCGCCGGCGAGGCGGGTGAGGATCGGGTAGGCCTCGAACGACCGCCAGGCGAACACCACTTCGTCGCCCGCGTCGCAGACGGCGGTGATGATCTGCTGCAGCACCCCGGTGCTCCCCGGCCCGACGGCCACCTCGACGGGGTCGACGCCGAGGTGGCCGGCGATGCTCTCGCGCAGCTCGAGGGCGCCGTTGTCGGGGTAGCGGTTGAGCGTCGCGGCGGAGTGGGCCACGACCTCGAGCACGGAGGGCAGGGGCGGGAAGTGGCTCTCGTTCGAGGCCAGCGCGGCGACGGCGGCGCAGTCGGCGCGCCGGCCGGCCACATAGGCGGGCAGCTCGCGCACGGTCGACCGGGGCCGGGGGAGATCGGCGGGCCCCGAAGCATCCGTCAGGAGTTCGCGGTCGAGGGGAAGCAGCGTCATGGTGCCATTCTGCGAAGCGGTCGGGCATGCGCGCAATCGAAGTGAGATCGACTGTGCAGATTGCACGAATTGACGGGAATCGGTGGCAGAGTGATCAGCATGAGTCTCCTCGACCAGCTGGATGCCCGCATCCTCCTCGCCCTCGACGCCGACCCGGATGCCACGGTGCTCGCCCTCGCCCACTCGCTCGGCATCTCCCGCAACACGGTGCACGCCCGACTGCGGCGGATGACCGAGAACGGCGCCCTCGGCTCGTTCAGCAAGCGAGTCGCCCCCTCGGCTCTCGGCTATCCGCTCGTGGCGTTCGTGTGGATCGCGATCAGCCAGACGGAGAACGACCCGTCGGTGGAGAAGCTGGCCGAGATCCCGGAGATCGTGGAGATGCACGCCACCACCGGCGATGCCGATCTGCTCGTGAAGGTCGTCGCGCGCGACCCGCAGGACCTGCGCCGGCTCACCGGCCGCATGCTCGCGGTGGAGGGAGTGGTGCGCACGAACACGGCCCTGTCGCTCGTGGAGGCGATGCCGCACCGCGTGCGCAGCCTGCTGGAGGAGGCGGCGGGCTAGGCGCTCGCGCGGAACGCCGCCGAGCCCATCACCCTCGTCACGTCGATGGCGATCACCACGCGGAGCGGATTCGGCTGGGGCCGGCGGTAGCGGGCGGCGTAGCGCTCGACCGCATCCTGCACCGACTCCGGGTCGTCGAGGATGCGCGCCGCACCCTCGAGGGTCAGCCACGTCGGCCCTTCGAGCTGGCTCACGCTGGCCCGGCCGTCGCGCCGCACGTTCAGCACCTTCTGGCTCGGCCCGTTCGTGATGATGCGAACGGTGCCGCCGCCGGGCGTCGGCTCGAAGGTGAAGCCGACGGGCACGACATGCGGCGAGCCGTCCGCGCGGAGGGTCGACAGGGTCGCGAGATGGCGCTCGGTCACGAAGGCGAGGCCGGCGGGCGAGAGGAGGGATGAAGGGTCTGTCACGATCACCCACCGTACGGCGGAATTCCCGCCGGGTGGGAGACCCTCCGTCGAACGGGAAGGAATCGCTCGCGTCTCAGCGAGGGTAGGCGATCCGCCGGAGTGTGTCGGCGAGCAGCTCGCGCTCTTTCGCCGACAGTGCGGAGTGCACCTCGAGCTCGGCGCGCTGCGTGGCCCGTCGGGCCACGGCGAACAGCTCCCGCCCGGCGGTCGTGCCCACGATCACCTTCGCCCGGCGATCGCTCTCATCGGGCAGCCGGGTCGCGAGACCGCGACGCTCGAGATCGTCGACGAGCGCGACGACCTGGCTCGGGTCGAGGCGCAGGAACTCGGCCAGCTCCCGCTGCGACGGCCGTTCGTCGCCCACGACGAGCGCGAGCACGGAGTAGGACCGCACCTTGAGGTCGAAGGCGGCGAGCGCCGTGTTCGCCGCCGACACCGACAGCGCATTCGCGCGCGCGAGCAAGAAGCTCAGATCGTCACCGAGATCGCCGTGGCGCAGCCGCTCGACCGGAACCGTCTGCTTCGGAGTCTCCGTCATGCCCCCATCGTAACGATTTCGATGCTCGGTTTTAATTATTGATTTCCACAATTATTTATGTTGTCATGAGTATGCGTCCACGACGGACGCCCGATCTGAGGAGCACGCGGATGCCACTGCACGGCAAAGTCGCCATCGTCACGGGTTCGGGCCGGGGGCTCGGCCTCGCCTACGCCCAGGAGCTCGCCCGGCAGGGAGCCGCTGTCGTGATCAACGACGTCGACACCGAGACCGCGGCCGAGGCGGTCGCGTCGATCGAAGCCAGCGGGGGACGGGCGGTCGCAGTGGTCGCCGCTGTCGGCCCCACCGCCACGGCCCAGGAGCTCGTGCGGGCCGCGGTCGAATCGTTCGGCCGCGTCGACATCCTCGTCACGAACGGCGGCGTCTTGCGCGACACCGTGCTCTGGAAGATGAGCGACGACGATTTCGACACGGTGATCGGCGTGCACCTGCGCGGCACCTTCACCTGCGTGCGCGAGGCGGTGATCCGCATGCGGGAGCAGGGCGAGGGCGGCCGCATCATCTGCATCGGCTCCCCCACCGGGCAGCGCGGCACCTTCGGTCAGACCAACTACGCGGCGGCGAAGGCGGGCATCGCCGGGATGGTGCGCACCTGGGCGATCGAGCTCGGCCGCTCGAACATCACGGCCAACCTCGTGATCCCGGTGGCCGCCACCGCGATGACCGCGACCGTGCCGTACTTCGCCGCGGCGGTGGAGGCGGATGCGGCCGGCGAGCCGATGCCGGCCTTCTTCCGCCACGACCTCGGTTTCGGCACGGCCGGCGATGTCGCGGGCACCATCGCCTACCTCGCCTCGGACGAGGCCGCCGGCGTCACGGGCCAGGCCATCGGGGTCGGCGGTGACCGCCTGCAGGTGTGGTCGCATCCGGAACCCGTGCTCAGCGCCTACCACGCCGGGGGCTGGACGGTCGAGGCGCTCGACGAGCAGTTCGCCGAGGTCGCCGGAGGTTCGCTGCAGTCGGTCGGTGAGTCGTTCCCTCCGCTGCCCGACGACCTGCGACGGTGACGGTCGCTCGATGAGCCGCTACGAATCCCGCATCGACGTCGCGGCCCTCACCGCGATCGATGTGCACGTGCACATCGAGACCGATGGCCACGGCCACGGCTCGCTGCCCGACGACCTGGCCGCGGGCGCCGCCGCCTACTTCAGCACGACCGGCCCGAACCCCGACCTCGACTCGATCGCGGAGCACTACCGCGAACGCTCCATGGCGGCCGTGGTCTTCAGCGTGGATGCCGAGACCGCACTCGGGCACCCTGCCCTCTCGAGCGCCGAGATCGCCGAGGGCGCTGCGCGTCACGCCGACGTGCTCATCCCGTTCGGCTCGGTCGACCCGCATCGGGCCGACGCGATCGACCGGGTGCGACGGCTCGTCGAGGAATCGGGTGTGCGCGGCTTCAAGTTCCATCCGACCCTGCAGAGCTTCGATCCGGGCGAGCAGCGCTGGTACCCCCTGTACGCGGCCATCGCGGATGCGGGGGTGCCCGCCTTGTTCCACACCGGGCAGACCGGCATCGGCGCCGGTCTCCCCGGCGGCCGGGGTCTCAAGCTGGGGCTGTCGAACCCGATGCTCCTCGACCCCGTGGCCGCCGACTTCCCCGAGCTGCAGATCGTGATGGCGCATCCGTCGGTGCCCTGGCAGGACGAGGCGCTGTCGGTGGCGACGCACAAGCCGAACACCTGGATCGATCTCTCCGGATGGAGCCCGAAGTACTTCCCGGAATCGCTCGTGCGCGCCGCGAACTCGTACCTGAAGACGCGGGTGCTGTTCGGTACCGACTTCCCCCTGCTCACTCCCGAGCGCTGGCTGCGCGACGCGGAGACCACGACGCTGAAGCCCGAGGTGATGCCCGGCATCCTGCGAGGAAACGCCGCCCGGCTGCTCGGACTCGTCTCCTGACGGCCATCCGCACCCTCGATCCACCCACGAAAGGACCCCACCCATGACCACCATCGTCGACTACGCCGATGCCGCCGGACTCGCCGGCACCGACCTCGGCTGGACCGAGTGGCTCGAGGTCACGCAGAACCGCGTGAACCTCTTCGCCGACGCCACCGACGACCACCAGTGGATCCACGTCGATCCCGAGCGCGCCGCGAGCGGCCCGTTCGGCGGGGCAATCGCCCACGGCTTCCTGTCGTTGTCGCTCACCGTCACCTTCTGGTCGGAGCTGTTCGATGTCACCGGCGTGGGCACGAAGGTCAACTACGGCCTCGACAAGGTGCGCTTCGTCTCACCGGTGAAGGTCGGTGCCCGCGTGCGGATGAACGCCGTGATCGCCGAGGTCGCCGAGGTGCCGGGGGGCTACCAGTTCACGGTCGACCAGGTGATCGAGGTCGAGGGCGGCTCGAAGCCCGCCGTGGTCGCGCGGGGGCTCTACCGCTTCTACGCCTGAGGCCGGGGCGGTGACGACGATGCACGACGGACTCGGCTCCTGGCTGCAGAGCCGACGCGTCACGTCTCCCGAGAAGACGGCTCTCATCGTCGACGACGGCCGTCGGGTGAGCTACCGGGAACTCGCCGACGACGGCGACCGGCTCACGACGCTGCTGGAGGAAGGCGGCATCCGCCCGGGTGATCGGGTCGCCTATCTGGGCGAGAACAGCCCCGAGTTCCTCGTGAGCCTGTTCGCCTGCGCGCGGCTCGGCGCGGTGTTCGTGCCGGTCAACACCCGGCTGGCACCGCCCGAGATGCTGCACGTGCTCGGCGACTCCCGCGCCCGCGCCCTCATCCACGATCCGGAGTTCGCCGAGCGGCTCGCACCCCTGGTGTCGGCCCTCGGCATCCCCCTCGTCGTCGAGACCGGCGCGGGAGCGACCGGTGGATCTCCGGTGCCGAGCGGCGCGATCGCCGGCACCGGCCTCGACGACCCCGTGGCGATCGTCTACACCTCGGGAACCACCGGCCGGGCGAAGGGAGCCGTGCTCACCCACGGCAACCTCACCTGGGCGTCGATCAACAGCATCGTCGACTACGACCTCGTGTCGACGGATGTCGCGCTGATGATCTCACCGCTGTTCCATGTCGCGGCGCTGGGGATGGGCGCGCTGCCGATTCTCCTCAAGGGCGGAACGCTGGTGCTCGAGAAGCGGTTCGACGCCGCGCGGGCGCTCCAGCTGATCGAGCGGCACGGTGTGACCATGCTCAGCGGTGTGCCCACCACCTTCCAGCTGATGGCCGATGACCCGGCATGGGCGGCCACCGACCTCTCCAGCCTCACGAAACTGACCTGCGGCGGCTCGGCGGTTCCGACGCGCATCCTCAGGGCCTTCGAGAACCGTGGCCTGTCGTTCTCACAGGGGTACGGCATGACCGAGGCGGCGCCCGGCGTCACCGCGCTCCCGGCCGGTCGCACGCTCGACAAGCAGGGCAGTGTGGGCGTGCCGCACTTCTTCACCCGGGTGCGGATCACCGACGGCGGAGGCACCGCCGCGACCCCCGGGGCAGTGGGTGAGATCGAGATCGCGGGGCCCAACGTGTTCCCCGGTTACCTCGGCCTGCCCGATTCCTCCAGGGCGGCGTTCACCGATGACGGATGGTTCCGCACCGGTGATCTGGGCCACCTCGACGCCGACGGCTTCCTCTTCCTCTCCGGCCGGCTCAAGGACCTGATCATCTCCGGCGGCGAGAACATCTACCCCGCCGAGATCGAGAACGCCCTGAGCGGGATCCCCGGCATCACGGCCGCCGCGGTGATCGGCGTGCCGGACGACCGCTGGGGCGAAGTGCCGCTGGCTGTGGTGACGGTCGCCGACGACGCCGATGTCGACACCGAGGTCGTGCGGGCCCATCTCGACGGCCGGGTCGCCCGCTACAAGATCCCGAAGCGGGTGGTGGTGGTCGACGAACTGCCGCGCACGGCCTCGGGGAAGGTGCGCACGGCGGAGCTGCGCATCCGCTACGGCGCGCCGGCCTCGCCGCTCAGCTGAGCCGCTCGATGACGATGGCCATGCCCTGGCCCCCTCCCACGCAGAGGGTGGCCATTCCGAGCGTCTTGTCGTCGGTGGCCAAGCCGTTGACCAGAGTGCCGATGAGCCGGGTTCCGGTGGCCCCGAACGGGTGCCCCAGGGCGATCGCGCCGCCGTGGGTGTTGAGCTGACGGTCGATGTCGATGTCGAGCGCGCGGGCCGAGGCGACGACCTGAACGGCGAAGGCCTCGTTGATCTCGATCAGGTCGAGGTCGGCGACGCCGAGTCCCGCCCGCGCCAGAGCCCGCCGCGACGACTCGACCGGCCCGAGTCCCATGATCTCGGGAGAGATGCCCGACACCGCCGTGGAGACGATCCGGGCGAGCGGACGCAGCCCGTGCGCCCTCGCATACCGGCCGGAGACCACGAGGGCCCCGGATGCGCCGTCGTTGAGCGGGCAGGCGTTCCCCGCGGTGACGCTCCCGGCGGGAGAGAACACCGGCTGCAGCTCGGCCAGGCCCGTGACGGTGGTTCCCGGTCGCAGGGAGTCGTCCGCGTCGAAGATGCTGCCATCGGGCCGGGTCACCGGCACGATCTCGCGAGCGAGGTAGCCGCTCGTCTGCGCCTCGGCCGCGAGCCTCTGCGAGCGCGCCGCGAACTCGTCCTGCTCCGCGCGGGTCACCCCCGAGAGACGGGCGACGTATTCGGCCGTGAAGCCCATCTGGATGTACGCGTCGGGCAGCTCGCCACCATCCCTCGGGTCGCTCCACGAGCCATCCGAGGCCATCGCCGTCTCCGTCCGCCGGGCCGCATCCGCGAAGGCGGGGTTGCCCGCGCCCACCGGAGGGGCCGCGTGCGACGTCGACTCGGTTCCGCCCACCAGGAAGGCATCTCCTTCGCCCGCCCTGATCGCGTGGAAGGCCATCCGGGTGGTCTGGATCGATGATGCGCAGAACCGGTTGACCGTGGTGCCCGGCAGGCTGTCGTAGCCGAGCAACGTGGAGACGACGCGGGCCATGTTGAACCCCTGCTCGCCCTCAGGTGCCGCGGTACCCAGCATCAGGTCGTCGACGTCGCCGACATCGAGGCCGGGCACACGGTCGATGACCGCCGCGAACACCTGTCGTGCGAGCTCGTCGCCGCGCACCTCGACGAGTCCGCCCTTGCGGGCGCGGGCGATCGGCGTTCTGGCGATCGAGACGATGACGGCATCGTCGTCTCTCAGCGATGGGGTCATGTCAGCTCCAGAAGGGTGGCGGGGTCGAGGGAGGCGAGGAGGGTGACGGCGTCGTCGACGGTCGAGGCCGATCCGAAGCCGTGGAGGTCGGGGCGATACACGAGGGCGATGGCCCCGGTGACATCGAAGACCCCGAGGTACCGGCCGTCGAGGTCGGCGCCACTGTGTCGATTGCGGGGCGGCTCGTCGACCGGCAGCACCTCGATCACGGGGCAGTCGATCGTGGCGGGCTTGGCGGCCCGGATGCGCTGCGCCTCATCCGCAGATACCCGCCGGCCGTCGAGGAAGGCGATGAAGCCGCCCCAGCTGAGCCGGTCGGCCGAGGTCTCTGCGCCGTCGAACCCGCGCAGCCGTCCCTGCACGCCGATCCGCCCGGCCACGGGGTCGACACCGGGGACTCCGCGGAAGAATCCCGGGCCGAGGAGTTCCGGCGGCATCGGAGGCATCGCATCCTGCGGATACGGCCCCACGGTGAGGAAGTGGGAATCCCGGGCCGCCACCTTCACCGGATCGGTCTCGCAGATCATCCGGCCCAGTTCGACGGACATGCCGATGGCGTGCTGCACGTGCCCGATCCGCTCGCTGCCGTAGGTGTCGAGCAATGCGAGCGGGGCGACTCCACGGAGCACGTGGTCGAGCTTCCAGGAGAGGTTCATCGCGTCGCGCACGCCCGACACCATGCCCCGTCCGAAGAACGGGGGCATCTGGTGCGCGGCGTCACCGGCGATGCTCACTCTCCCCTCGGTCCAGCGTGTCGCCCAGCGTGCGCGGAAGGTGTACACCGCGAGCCGCTCGAGCTCCGCCTCGTTCTGAGACACCCCCCAGGGCTCCACCAGCCGCCAGGCGTTCTCGGGCGTGGCCATGGTGGACGCATCTTCGCCCGGCATGATCATGAACTCGAAGCGACGACGCCCCGGGCCACCCGAGACCACCGAGGTCGGTCGGGCCGGATCGCAGATCTGGCCGTTCTCCGGAATCCACTCCCGCGGCGGCATCGTGAGGTCGAACACGAGCCAGTCGGAGCTGAAGCCGAGATCGGTGACCTCGAATCCGGCGAGGCCGGCGACATCCGAGTTCGCGCCGTCGCAGCCCACCAGGAAGCCCGCACGCACGGTCGAGCGCTCGCCGCCCGGGCCGGCGATCTCGGCGGTCACACCATCCGGATCCTGCGCGAACCCGATCAGCTCACTGCCCCACCGCACCTCGAGCCCCGGCACGCGCTCCTGCTCGATGCGCAGCGCGGCCTCGAGCTCGGGCTGGCTGAACATCGTGGAGTCGGGCCAGCCCTGGTCACCGTCGAGGGGCGCGGGAAACGTCAGCAGCAGCTCGCGGCCGGCCGAGAGCCAGTCGTAGCTCGTCGCCGGCTGGCTGAACTCGCTCTGCCGGGCGGCGTCGAGGCCGAGACCCGCCAGGATGCGGTTCACGTCGGGGTCGTAGTGCACGGCGCGGGGCAGCGAGTACGGTGCGGCGTGACGCTCGACGGCGAGCACCCGGTGTCCGCGCTGGGCCAGGTAGAGCGACACGATCTGCCCGACCGGCCCCTGACCCACCACGAGCACGTCGGTCTGGAGGTCGGTCATTTCTCGCCCAGCCCCTCTGCGCGTCGGAACGCGCGAGCGCGATCGGCGAACCAGGTCACCGAGTCCGGATTCTGCAGGGATCCCGTGTTCACCGCTGCGCCGAGCTCGTGTCCGAGGAACAGCTTCTTCAAGGGCACCTCGATCCGCTTGCCCGCGTGGGTGACGGGCACCGCAGGAACCACCTCGATCGCGTCGGGCACGTGCCGCGCCGTCGCCCGCGAACGGATGGTCGACCGGATCCGCTGGGCGAGCTCATCGTCGAGTACCGCGTCGTCGACGAGTTCGATGAACAGCGGCATCCAGTACCGCCCGCCCGGGAGTTCGAGGCCGAGAACGACTCCGTTGCGCACCTCCGGCACGAGGAGCAGGGCGGCGTAGATCTCGGCGCTGCCGAGCCGCACGCCGTCGCGGTTGAGGGTGGCGTCCGAGCGCCCGTGCACGACGAGCCCTCCCCGCGGTGTGCGGCTGATCCAGTCGCCATGGGTCCACACCGACGGGTCGGCACCGAAATAGGCCGATCGGTACTTCTCGCCGCCGGGATCGTTCCAGAACATCACGGGCATCGACGGCATCGGACCCGTGAGCACCAGCTCGCCCACCTCGTCGTCGGCGGCTTCCGCCCCGTCGTCCGTGCGCACCTGCAGCGGTGTTCCGAGCGTCGGGCCCTGCAACTCGCCGAGATGCACGGGCTGCCAGGGGTTGCCGCCCATGAAGCCGCCGCAGATGTCCGTACCACCGGAGTCGCTCGTCAGATGCACGTCGGGCTTGACCGCATCGTGCACCCACGACCAGGTCGACGGAGACAGCACCGAACCCGTGGACATGATGGTGTGCAGGGCCGACAGATCGAAGCGGTCGCGCGGCCGCAACCCCGACCGTTCGACGAGAGCGAGGTAGGCGGCTCCCGTGGCCAGCATGGTCGTGCCCGTCGCCGCCACCAGCTCGAACTGCCGGTCGGCCTCCGGCCACATGGATGCGCCCGGGAACGTCACGACGGATGCCCCGACGCTGAGCGTGTTCGGCAGCGTGTTCCACACCATCCAGGAGGTGTTCGCCGCTGTGAAATAGCGGTCGCCGGCCCCGAGGTCGAACTGCAGGCCGATGCCCTTCGCGGCCTCGAGCAGGATTCCGCCGTGCCCGTGCACGATGCCTTTGGGCGCGCCGGTGGTTCCCGAGGAGAACAGCACCCACAGGGGGTGATCGAACGGCACACGGCGATAGACGGGCGCCGCCGGCGGGAGTGCATCGAGGTCGTCGACGTACTCCACCGCGTGCACCGACGGCAACGCTGCGGCGACCGCCTCGACGAGCGGACGCGAGTCGACCGGCCGGGTCTTGAAGGTGTAACCCGGGTACCCGAGCAGCACCGCGGGCTCGAGCGGGCGGAGGCGGTCGACGATCGCGGTTTCGGCGAAGTCGGGCGAGCACACCGACCAGATGGCACCGATCGATGCCGTAGCGAGCATGGCCGCGATGGTCTCCGGCACGTTCGGGAGCACCGCGCCGACCACGTCGCCCTCCCCGATCCCCCGGGCCGTGAGGCGTGCGGCGAGGCGGGCGACCCGATCGCGCAGATCCGCCCAGGTCCATTCGACCCTCCCATCGGCCTCGTCGAGACCGACGATGGCCACCTCGCCGGGCCGGGCATCCGCGTGCCGGAGCACGTTCTCGGTGTAGTTGAGTCGCGCACGCGGGTACCAGACCGCTCCCGGGAGGCGCGTCTCGGTGAGTGCCGGCCCCACCAGGCCGTCGCCCACGATGCCGGCGTGCTCTCTGACGACGTCCCAGAAGTCGCCCGGCTCATCGACCGACCAACGCCAGAACTCGGCATAGTCGCGCGGGTACACACCGAAGCGCTCCCGAGCGAGTTCGCGGAGCGACCAGAGGGCGGTCGCTCGGATGCCGGCCTCGGTCGGGGCCCAGGTGACCGCCGGCGCCTCGGCCGTGCGGATCATGACGCGGCGACGAACTCGTTCGTGAACGAGCCGAATCCGTCGAGGGTGCTGGTGAGTCGGTAACCCGGGCGCATCAGGATGCCGCGCGACAGCCCCACACCCGCCGGCGTGCCGGTGAACACGATGTCTCCGGGCAGCAGGGTGACGATCTGCGAGAGCCGGTGTATCGCTTCGTCGATGGGGAAGAAGAACTGCGCCGTGTCGCCGGTCTGGAGCGTCAGGAGGGGCTCGCCCGGCCGCTCCAGCACCGCTCCGAAGCGGATCGAGTCGCGGTCGGGCAGCTCATCGGGGGTCACCACGAAGGGGCCGAAGGGGCCGAAGTTCGGAAAGGACTTGCCCAGCGAGAACTGGGGCACGGGCGGTCGGCGCTGCACGGTGCGCTCGGAGTAGTCCTGTCCCACGGCGATGCCGGCGACGTGCGACCAGGCATCCTCGCGCGAGATCCGATGGCCGCCCGCACCGATCACGACCACGATCTCGGTCTCGTAGTCGACGTCGTCGCTCGGCAGTTCGACCGTCGCGTTCGGGGCACCCAGACTCGACACGAACTTCGTGAACACGATCAACTCGTCAGGGTCGGGGATGCCGGCCTCGGCGGCGTGGTCTTTGTAGTTGACACCGATCGCGAGCACCTGCGGGGGCCGGGGCACCGGCACCCCGAGGTCGGACGGCTCGTACGGCAGGGCGTCCGGAAGCACCGCCGCCTCGGCCCAGGCCAGGAACTCGGCCCAGCGCTCGTAGACGTCCATGGGATCGGGGCCGAAGGCCCCCGCGGACGCGGATTCGATGTCGATCGCGCCGGACTCGACGACGAGGGCGGCGCGCCCCCGCAGGTTGGCGATGCGCATGGCTCAGGCCTCCGGAGCGGTGGGGAGGGGCACGCCCTTGAGCAGCTCCGGGTCGGCGGCGATCTTCTCGGCCCATCGGTCGGGGAAGGCCGGGTTGGCGGCCTCCACCTCCGGGCGGTACTCGCCGGCGTAGGCGCGCCGGTGGATCTCGTCGTGGTCGAGTCCCTCCTCCCGCGCGACCACGAGCTTGTCGGGGTCGAACTGCGGTCCGAGCTGATCGTCGGCGAACTCGCGGGATGCCCACATCCACTCGGTCGACTTGCCCCAGTCGTGGAAGTTGTCCACCTGGATCTCGATGCCGTTGCCGTCGGGGTCGGCGTAGTAGATCGACATCGTCATGCCGTGATCCATGCAGAAGGCGGGGAGGATGCCCTGGTCGCGCAGTCGCACGTAGTTGTCGAGCCAGGAGTCGAAGTCGCCGTACTCGAAGGCGGTGTGATGGATGCCCGCCGAGTGCGGCTTGTCCACCGGCGGGACCGTGCCCGGCAGCCGAAGGAGCGCGATGCGGTGGTTCGCCTCGTCATTCACCAGCCAGGCCGCGTGCTCGGAGTAGAACACCGGCTGGAGACCGCACACCGCTTCGTAGAACTTCACCATCGGATCGATCTCCATGGTCATGAAGGTCGCGTGGTGGAGTCTCGGAACCCGGATGGGACGCGGCTTCGGCGTGGTGGCATAGTTCGACAGGTCGTGGGACATCATTGTTCCTTCGTTGATCGACGCGTCTCGCCCGGAGCGAGATATGTACTGTACGGTTCAGTATACATTGCACAGGGCGCGCCGCCAGATCAATTTCCGGAGAAGCGGGCTCAGCGCTCGAAGGCCGGGCTCCAGGGATAGGCGTCGTAGCCGACCGGCAGTTCGGCCCGCCCGCCCGGAACGAGCGCCCCCTGCACGACCAGGTCGACCACGAGGCGCACGTGCAGGCCCACGATCTCGTCGCTCGGCTCGAAGTCCGACGTCAGCATGTCCAGCTGGAAGGTGGGACCGGCGAGGCGGAGCAACAGCACGACCCAGTGATGAGCCGCCACCAGCTCGACCCCTCGCTCGTCGGCGACCGCTTGGAGGAACGGCTCGAGAACGGAGATGACGTCGGGCAGCCCGGTCTCGGTGCGCGCTTCCTCGAGCGCGCCGGCGAGCTGGCCGCGCCGCTCGTGTTCGGCGATCAGCACCCGGAAGAACGCGATCAGCTCGGGGGCGATCGCCGACTCCACCACCGCGGTGAGGGCGCGCACGAGTCGCTCCACCGGATCGCTGACCTCGCCCGAGATCGCCTCGGACACGTTCGGCACCAGCATCGACGACGCGTGCGCCATGACCGCCCGGAACAGCTTGTCCTTGTCGGCGAAGTGCGCGTAGACCGTCGTCTTCGACACCCCGGCCTTCGCCGCGACCGCGTCCATCGAGGTTCCGCCGAAGCCCTTGGCGAGCAGCAGTTCCACCGCCGCCTCGAGGATCGCGTCGCGCTTGGTGCCGGTACCGTGGGTTCGCGGTCGCCGCATGTGTGTCTCCATCATCTCGAGCTCGTACTGTCCGGTTCAGTACATCATTGCGCGGAGGCGCTTGCTCAGAACCACGTCAGCGCGCCGCATCCAACTGCACGCTCGCACCGGTGATCCAGCTCACCACCGAGTCCCCGTCGCAGTCCGCGGTCAGGGCATCGGCGACCTTGCGGCCGCGGTTCAGCACCACCGTGCGATGGGAGACCGAGAAGGCGAGGGGCAGGTTGTGCGTCACGATCACGATCGACGTCCCCTGCGCAGCGAGCGTGCGGATGAGGTCCTCCACGAGTTCGGTCTGCTCGTGCCCGAGAGCCGCCGTGGGCTCATCCATCAGCAGCACCCCCCGCTCGGGAAGCCGCGCGGCCGACCGGGCGATCGCCACGACCTGACGCTGGCCACCGGAGAGCATCTCCACCGAGCGGTTCACCGGCGCCGTGCGCACCCCGAGCGCATCGAGCTCGGCCTGGGACTGATCGCGCATCGCCCGCCTGTTGATGAACCCCAGCCAGCCGAGGGGCCCCCGCAGAAGGGGCTCGCGACCGAGCGACAGGTTCGCGGCGATGTCCATCGCGTCGACCAGCGCGAGATCCTGATAGACCATCTCGATGCCCGCCGTGGCGGCATCGCGCGGCGAGCGGAACTCCACGGGCTGCCCGCGCACCAGCATCCGCCCGGTCGTCGGGCGATGCGCGCCGGACATCACCTTCAGCAGAGTTGACTTGCCGGCGCCGTTGTCACCGAGAAGGGCGACCACCTCTCCGGGCCCCACCCGCAGCGAGACTCCTTCGAGCGCGCGGGCGTAGCCGTAGTGCACGGAGATGTCATCCAGTTCGAAGACCGCGTCGCTCATGATGCCCGTCCGATCGCCGCAGCCGTTCTGCCACCGGAGAGCAGCAGCTTGGAGGTGGTCTTCGTGGTCCACATGTTCAGCCCGAGACCTCCCACCAGCAGCGCACCGGTGACGATCGACGACCAGTCGGTCGGCACCTTGGCGAGCAGCAGTCCGGCCGAGATCGTCGAGACCACCACCGCGCCGAGGGCGACCCGGGGAAGGCTCCCCCGGCCGCCGACGAAGGGAACGCCCGCGAGGGCGACGGCGGTCATCGCGCTGAAGACGATCCCCACGCTCGCGCTCGGCACCGCCGTGGTGATGTACGCGGTCGTGACGATCCCGCCGAGCGCCGCGCAGAATCCGGAGATCATGAAGCCCAGCACCCGATAGCGGTTCACCTCGATGCCGACCCGGCGGGCGGCTTCACGGCCGCCACCCACGGCCAGCAGCCGCATCCCCGTGCGGGTGTACCGCAGGAAGACGGTCAGCGCCGCGAACACCAGAACGGCGATGTAGACCGGGGCCGGGATGCCGAGGTAGGTCTGCGTGCCCATGAACTGCAACTGGGTGAGCCCCGAGATGTTGTAGTCGTTGGCGAGTAGCAGCGAGAGGCCGCCGAGTGCGCTGAGCATGGCGATCGTCACGATCAGCGGATCGAATCCCCGGATCGCGATGAGGCCGTTGACGAGACCGACCACGCACCCGATCGCCAACCCGGCGAGCAGCGCGAGCGGCACCGGGGCGCCGCCCTGGAGGAGCAGCCCCGTGACCACCCCCGCGAGCGCGGCCGTGCCGGGGACCGAGAGGTCGAGCACTCCCGTCATGACCCCCACGGTGACGCCGGCGGCGTAGATCCCGGCGATCGCCGCGGAGTTCAGCACCGAGATGCCGGTGGCCAGGGTGAAGAAGTGAGGTGCGCCCCAGAAGGCGAACACGATCACCAGCACGATGAAGAGGGCGAGCAGCCCCTGGTCGCGAACGAGGATGAGTCCTCGAACGCGACCCGGGAGCTTCTCCCCGCGGGCGATCTGATGCACCGATGCGATGGTGGCCACGGTCACGGCGCTACTTGATGACCGAGATGGCCGTCGGGTTGATCGTGCCCTCCGCGGTGGGATCGCCGATCAGCGTGATGAGGCTGTCTCCGGAGGCCTTGGCCGACGCGGCGTAGTCCCAGGCGACGACCTCGGTGATGTCGCCCGCCTTCTGCGCGGCGAGCACGTCCTGCCCGCCTCCGCCGACCACGACGCAGGCCGGAGTGCGACCGGCGGCCTTGAAGGCTCCGACCGCTCCGACCGCGGTCTCGTCCGTGGCCGCGATCACGACGTCGGCATCCGGATGCGCGATCAGAAGCTGCGTGACCGCCGACTGGGCGCTCGCCGGGTCGCCCGCTTGGGCCGTATCGACGATGGGTGCCGACGGGGCAGCCTCACCGTAGACCTTCTGAACGGTGTCGGGGATGACGGTCGAGCCGCCGCTCGACCCGGGAGCAGAGAGGAACAGTGCCTCCGTCCCTCCGTTCGACGTGGCGCAGTCGGCCGCATCCGTGGCGATGGTCGTGGCGTACTGCACGTAGTCGGACGCATCGAAGACCACGCCCGGCTGAGCGCCGTCGAAACCGAAGTCGCTCGGCTGCGCTTCGAGAACCACCGGCACCTGCTTCGACTGCAGGAGCTGGACGCTCTGGGTGAGCGCTTCGGGTGCGACGGGGAAGATCCAGGCTCCGACGATCGAGCCCGTGCTCACGGCCTGCTCGATCTGCTGGGCCTGCTTCGCGGGATCGAACTGCGCGTCTTTCACGACGACGGTGTAGCCCCTGCCCTCGAGGTAGCTGGTGACCTGGTCGGCGAGGGTGTTGATGAGGGGGATCTGCCCCGAGACGGTGAAGAAGTCGATCTCCCCCGCGGCCGCGGTCGATCCATCGGCTGCGGCGCCGGTCGATTCGGGGGAGGCACTCGAGCAGCCGGCGAGAGCCAGTAGCACGACGGCGGCCGCGGAGAATGTGGTGATCAGGCGTTGTTTCGTCATTGAAACTCCTTGCTGGGTGTTCATGGTGGGAGGTGGTGCTGGTGTGCAGGTGCTCCTGCTGCGCTGCCGCCCCGGCGGGGCTTCAGTGCACGGGCCGGTTGTCGGCGTCGATGCCGCTCCAATGCTCGGCGAGGCGCCCATCGGTCACCCGATAGGCGTCGAAGAGGTAGCGGATGAACGTGCCACCCGATCCGTCGGGCTGCGGGATCCCGGCGGCGATCACGACGCGGTCGCCCTCGCCCATCAGGATGACGGGCTCGGTGTCCGGCGACTCCGGCGCCGGAATGGGACCGTCGGGGAACAGCTCCCGCACGAACCGTTCCAGCCCGGCGCGCCCCGGAGGCACATGCTTCGCGTGCTGCACGTAGTCCTCGGCCACCAGGTCCGCGACGGCTCCGGCATCGTGGGCGTCGAAGACGCGACGGTAGAACTCCGTCACCGTGACCGTGGTGCGGCTCACGTCGCCGTCGCCGATCGGCACCGGCACATGATCGGGATCCGGGCGGCCCGAGCCGATCGGCGCCGAGCCGGGAGCGGAGTTCGACCACTCCTCGACCACCCGGCCGTCGCGCACCCGCACGGTGTGGAAGACGTAGAACTCGTCATCCGCCGCTCCCCGCAGCTCCCGGGTCACGACGGTCACGAGCTCGCCGTCGGCGATCACGAACTCCGGCGGGAACGCCTCGGCGTACTCGCCGAGATGCTGCAGTGCGACCGCCTTCACCGCAGCCGTCACGGCGTGGCCGACTTGTTCTGCAGGCCGGCGGCGAACATGTCGAAGGCCTGCTGACCGAGCAGCCGGCGGCCGGTGATCTCCGCGAGCGACTCCATCCGCAGTGCGCCGTGGGAGAGGATCACCTGGGCATCGCGCGAATACCGCTGGAGCGGGTTCGACAGCGTCATCACCGACGAACCGAGGATGCGCACCAGCAGGTTGATCGCATCCTGGCAGAGGTGCCCGGCGTAGGCGAGATCCATCGAACGCTGCGCCTCTTCGTCGGCCGTGAAGTCCTCCCCGATCGTGGCGAGGTGATCGATCTCGTCGGCGTACAGGAGCAGGGTGGATCGCGCGAGGGCGATCATCGCCTTCGCCTTGCCGGCGGCCACCTGAGCCGAGGCCATCTCCGCCACCGAGGGGTAGGGCGGGCTGAACGGCTTGCGCTTCTGGGCGATGTCGGCGAAGACCTCGAATGCGCCTTCGGCCATGCCGACGAGCACGCCGATGTTCAGCACCATCACCGACATCATCGAGGCGCGCGTGCGGGCCTGGTAGGCGAGGCCATCGAACCGGAAGGATGCCGTGTCCATGTGGATCGGCAGTTCGGCCATGTCCACGAAGTGGTGGTCCGGCACGAACATCGGCGCCGTCGTGACCACGGAGTTGGAGTCGGAGGCCGACATGCCCGAGGTGTGCCAGTCATCCAGCCGCTCGATGTCGGCCGGGTCGAACATGATGAGACCGTGGCCGCGCCGCTCGCCGTCGGCCCACGCGACGCCGCCGAACAGCCAGGCCGCGTCCCGGTTGCCGGAGACGTAGGTCCACTTGCCCTCGACCAACCATCCCGCCTCGGTGCGCACGGCCGTGCCGGTGATGGCGGCGAACGTCGATCCGCCGGCGGCCAGGGGTCCGTCGTGACCGTCGAGCCGCGAGTACAGGTCGTCGACGAGCTCTTTCGGGAAGGTGCTGACCATCCGCAGGCTGCAGGCCACGAGGAACGTCCATCCGGCTGCGGCGTCACCCCGGCCCAGCTCGGTGGCGATCTCCGCGATGTCCCGGGCCCCGATGGCGTAGCCGCCGTACTCGAGGGGAGCCGCCGAGCGGTAGAGACCCAGTTCGGTCAGCTCGTGGATGATCTCCGGCGAGAGCCGCCCGTCACGCTCCGCCTGGGCACCCCGTTCGCGGATACGCGGGGTCAGTTCGCGAACACCGGCGGCGATGCGCATCCCGGTCTCGGAGAGGTAGCGCGATGCAGACGGGTCCAGAGGCGTCGTGCGCTCGGGCGGCGGTGCGAGGGATAGCAGATCGTTCATGTCAATGACTCCTTCGGCAGTGATCGCGATCAGTGTACTGCACCGATCAGTACAGTCAACCCTAGCCCTAAACTGCACTGGCTGGTACAGTACAGTTCATTCATCGTCGAAGGAGACAAGCATGAGCATCACGTCGGACGACACCGTCTCACGCGATCTGGTCGACCAGATCGCGTTCCGCAATGCGATGGGAGCCGTGGCCACCCCCGTCTCCGTCGTCACCACCCATCTCGACGGCCCTCACGGCACCACCGTGAGCGCGTTCATGTCGCTGTCGCTCGAACCGCCGATGGTGCTCGTGTCGCTGCAGGAGTCGAGCAACCTCCTCCCGCCCCTGCGCGCGACCGGCCGCTTCGGCCTCAATGTGCTCGCCCACGACCAGTCGCCGATCGGCGCCGGCTTCGCCAAGCGCGAGGGCGACCGTTTCGCGGGTGTGGCCTGGAGCGACTTCGACGGCGTGCCCCGCATCCACGGCGCCGCCGCCTTCACGGTCTGCACCGTGGGCGAGATGATCGTGGCGGGCGATCACATCATCGTCACCGGGCTCGTCACCCACGCCGAGAACCACCATGAGCCCGGCCTGGTGTACCAGCACCGGGCATTCGGCACATTCGCCCCGCACTGAGGCGGAATCACTGAGGCGGAATCACTGAGCCGGCAGCGGCATCCGCGAGCAAGAGGAGGGGGTGACCACGGTCACCCCCTCCTCTCGTTGCTGCGCCGACTCGGCGATGCCGTCACATCGGCGGCATCCCCGGCGGCAGCTTGCGGAAGGTCGTCCAGTGCTCGACGAGCTTGAGGTTGCGCACCCGGAAGGTGGTGAGCATGTACCAGTCGTAGAACGAGCCGGGGGCGGCAGGATCAGGCAACGGCATCATCATCATGATCGTGGCGAGCTCTCCGTCGACCATGACCGATACGACGGGCGGCGGCACCATCCCGTCTCCCGTCGGCACGTTCCTGAAGTACTCGATCAGGTTGTCCCGTCCGTCACCGGGGGCATTGGGGTCGTGCTGCACGTACTCATCGGCCGAGACGTACCGGTCCATCACCGCCACCACGTCGTCCTGCACGGTGTCGTTGCACACCATCCTGGCGAGGTCGGCTTCGAAGTCGACGCAGAGCCTCTTCACCGCCGCGATCTCGGGCGACGGATGGGCCGCCACGGCCGCCTTGAAGTCCTCCCGGTCGATCCAGGTGCGGAAGATCTCCGGATCGTCGATCCGGGCGACGCCGCCGATCATCTCGAAGCCGGTCACGAGGCCGCCTTCGCCTCGGGGGCGATGGCCTGACCGTCGAACTCCCGCGGATGCATCGGCCAGGGGGCAGGATACTTCGGCAGGAGCACCGCCAGCACGACCGCCACGATGGTGAGACCCGTCACCACGACCAGCGGCACGGTGTAGCTGCCCGAGCTCGCCTGGATGGCACTGACGAGATAAGGCGAGAGCGCGAGGGCCGGCCCGGTGATCGCGAGCGTGAGGCCCTGCAGGGCCGCGAACGACTTCAGCCCGAAGTACCGCGCAATCAGTGCCGGGCCGAGCGCGGACTCCGCTCCGGTCGCGAACCCGAGAAGGGCCATCGACACGAACAGCAGAGCGGTGGATCCGGTGTTGAGGATCGCGAGCGCCATGCCCACGGGCACCGTGGCGATGAGGATAGCAACCACCCACGGGTGCCGGGCCCGGTCGAGGATCGTTCCACCGAGGAGCAGGCCGACGACCGAAGTCGTGAACAGCACCGAGAGGCCGAGCGACACGGTGGCGGAGTCGATCCCCACGCCGCCGAACAGGTCGACGGCATTCTGGCGGATGGCGATCGGCCCCGTGGCGGCGAGCGTGAGCAGCAGCGCGATGAAGATCCAGGCCCGGGTGGAGACCGCCCGCTTGAAGGGCACACCCGGCAGCGCGGCTTCGACGCTCTTGGGCAGGGTGGGGGCGGGCGCGATCTTGGGCTCCGAGATGAGCCAGATGACGGTGGGGATCCCGATCACGGCGATCGCGATCGCGAGCACGTAGTAGACGCCGTCCCACCCGAGACCCAGGAACACGCCCGGGTCGGCTGCCGGCGGTGCCACCGCTCCCGCGGGTGGGGCCGCGCCGGCCGGAGCGCCCCCGGCAGGTGCTGCAGGGGCGTTGCCGTTCACCAGCCATTGGAAGAGTGGCGAGAACACCGCGCTGGCAAGGCTCGACACCACACCGATGAGGCCGAAGCCGATTCCCCGGTGCTTCGGGAACCATCCCGAGATCACCTTGAACACGATGCCCAGGCTGGCGGCGAATCCGAAGATCGACGACAGCACGAGCATCAGCCCCACCAGCCAGCCCGTGCCGGCCACCAGTGGGATGCCCAGGGTGGCGAGGGCGTAGAGGATCACCGCGGGCAGGGCGATGCGCTGCGCCCCATAGCGATCGACCCAGCGGCCGGCGAACGGCAGCACGAGCGGGCCGAGAATGAGCGGCAGGGTCACGAAGAGCAGGATCGCGTCCTGCGGGGGCGTGCCCGTGGCCATCGCGTAGGCCGGAGCCGCGAAGGGGGTGAGGGCGGCGAAGCCCGACGGGCTGATCGCCACCATCAACAGGCTGCCGACCAGGGCCACCTTGGCACGCGCGGGGGCTTTGACGAAGTCGGCCGCATACTGACGCCAACTGGAGGCGGGCGGATCGGTCGTGGCCATCGAGATCGGGCCGGAAGGGTGGGGCGGGAGGGACGATTCCGTCGATGACGACGGATTGCTTTGTGACATCAGAACTCCTTGCGCTCGAAAGACACGAGCGTCACCTTCGGCGCCCGTGATCTTCTGTTGTGAGAGTGCGGCATCACCATCGATGCACACAGGGCGACGCAGACCGTGGAGTACGGAGAGCGACTCAGGGGCGGGGCGGTCCTCCGGGGAACGGAGTGGATGCCGCGGGAGGAGCTCCCGCGGGTGGAGCGCCGGCGGGCGGTGGGCCCTCCGGTGGAGCACCCGCGGGCTTGGCGCCGGCGGGGGGCGAACTGAGAGCCACCATCATGGGGAAGGGCTCGAGCCCGAACAGGGCCCGCCCGTTGATCTCGGCCATCGGATCGATGCGGAACGCACCGTGCGTCGCCACGACATGGATGTCGCGCAGCGCCCGCTGGATCGGGTTCGACAGCGCGATCGCCGACGAGCCGAGCGCGAGCATCATCCCGTCGACGCTCCGCAGGCACTCGTGGATCTGGTGCACCAGATCCATCGTGATCTCGGGTTCCTCCCAGGGCGCGAAGTCCTCGCCCGCGATCGCCCGGCGGTCGATCTCGTCGGCATGCCGCCAGAGCACCGCATTGGCCGCGTTGATGACGGCGCGTGCCTTGCCGGCGACGACCTGGATCGAGGCCATCTCCGACATCGTCTTGTACGGGAGGTTGAACGGCGCACGCTTGGCCGCCTGTTCGAGGAAGGCGTTCAAGGCCCCTTCGGCGATACCGATCGCGAGCGAGGCGAAGGCACAGGTGGTGGCGACCATGCCGCCGATGGCGCTGTGCTGGAACGCGAGTCCCGAGTAGGTTCCACGGATCCGGTCGTTCCGCTGCGGGAGCTCGTTGGTGTGCACGACCCGGTAGTCGGGGATGAACACCTCCTCGTCGACCCGCACGCTGTTGGAGTTGGTCGCCTGCAGGCCCATGACGTGCCAGTCGTCGACGATGGAGTACTGATCATGGGAGAGGATCCCCATCGCCCGGCGGTGCTCGCCGGTCTCGGCGTCGTCGTACTCGAACCCGATGGTTCCCCACGCCGCGTGCTTGCTGCCGCTGCCGTACGACCACTTGCCCTTCACCAGGAAGCCACCGTCGACCCGCCGGCCGAAGCCGACCTTCGGTGCGAACACGGTCGCCCCGAACATGATCGGACCCACCCAGTCCTCGATGTCGGCGAACACCTCGTCGCGGGCCCGTTCGTCGAAGCCCAGCGCGTTCTTGGCCGCGCTCGACACGATCACGAGCCATCCGGCCGACGCGTCGCCCTGGCCGAGGGCCTTCACGACCTCCGCGGTGTCGCGGGCACCGAGAGCGAAACCGCCGAGCTCGGTGGGGATCGTGACCTTGAACGCCCCGACCCCGTGCACCGCCGCCAGCGTCTCCGGAGCCAGCTCACCGAGCGCTTCACCCTCGGCCGCGTGTTGCCGCAACAGGGGCAGCAGCTCGAGGATGTCGTCCCGCATCCGGCGCCCCGTCTCACTGAGGTAGGGGGACTCGGGGAACGCGGGTCCGGCGACGGGCGGCTGGCCGAACGGCGGCACCCCTGAAGGCAGTCCGCCCGGGGGCATTCCGCCGGGAGGCGGCGTGGTGGCGAGAGTCATCTTTACTCCACTTCGGTGTGGTCGTACTCAGGGGTGGGTGGCTTCAGCCCGCATTCACGGGCGGGGTCCGGGTGGGGGCCCCGGCGGCATCATGGGTGCCGGCGGCCCTTCGGCGCGCAGGGGTGCCAGAGCGGTCGTCCAGCGGAGCAATTCGGTGAGCATCGGGGCGAACGCCGCCTCCGCCGGAGCCGGCGGCACGAACTGCCCGCTCGCGAGATGCTGCATCACCAGAGGCAGCACCACACCATCGGGGATGGGCATCATCCGCACAGTCGTGACGATCTGCTTCATCACCTGAACCGACCGGAGCCCGCCGGCGATGCCGCCGTAGCTCACGAAGGCGACGGGCGCGTAGGTCCATTCGCGCGCGAGGTAGTCGAACGCGTTGAGCAGCGCCACCGGCGGCCCGTAGTTGTACTCCGGTGTCACGAACACGAACGCATCGGCTTCACGCACCTTCGCCGACCAGGCCTTGGTGTGGTCCTGCTCGTAGCGCCCGAGAACCGGGTGGTGGGGCTCATCGAGCACCGGGAGGGAGTAGTCGGCGATGTCGACGAGTTCCACGTCGAAACGACCGTCGGCGGTGCAGCGCTCGAACGCCCAGTCGGCGATGGGCTTGGCGATCCGGCCGGGCCGGGTGCTGCCGACGATGATCTGCAGTGTGGGCATGGTCAGTTCCCCATCGGATTCTGGCCGGGCGCGACCTTGCGGAACGTGCTCCAGTGCTCGGCGAGCAGGCCGTCGCGCAGCCGGAAGACGGTGAGGATGTTCCATTCGTACGTAGCCCCAGGGATCACCGGGTCGGGTGCCAGCTCGCGCATCATGAGACAGGCGACGTCGCCATCGAGGATGACGCTGACCACCGGTGGAGGGGTCGCCCCGATGATCGGTACCCGGCGGAAGTGCTCGATCAGGTGCTCACGACCGTCACCCGGGGTGTTGGGGTCGCGCTGGATGTAGTCCTCGACCACGTACCGGGTCATGACCTCCACGACGTCTTCCTGGACGCGATTGTCGCGCACCATCCGGGCCATGTCTGCTTCGAAATCGATGAGCACGCGCTTCTTGGCCGTGCGCTCGGGGGTGTCCGCCTGAGCGACCGCGGACTTGAACTCCTCGTTGTCGAGCCAGTTGGCGTAGATGGCCGGGTCGGTGATCTCCGCGACGCCGTTGACGATCGAGAACCCGCCGCTCACGGACGGAATCCTTCCGGCTTGGGCTCCGCGCGTCGTTCCGGCACCGCGCCTCCGAACATGGCGAACGGAGGCAGGCCGAGGAGACGGCGTCCGTTCAGCTCGGCCTGCGGGTCGAGCCGGATCGCTCCGTGTGAGGTCAGAACCCGGGCGTCCCGCGCGAATCGCTGAATCGGGTTGCTGAGCACCACGGTCGAGGAGCCGAGCGTCTTCTGGAGGATGATGATGGCATCCTCGCAGAGGTTCGCGGCGTAAGCCAGGGCGAGGCTGATCCGGCTCTCTTCCTCGAACGAGAAGTCGAGGCCGGCTGCGGTGCGCGCATCGACCTGGTCGGCGATGCCCTCCACCGTGGCCGCGGAGAGATCGATCATGGCGAGGGCCTTGCCCGCGGCGACCTGTGCGCTCGCCATGTCGGCGACCGTCGGGTAGGGGAGAGTGAAGGGCTTGCGCTTGCGAGCCTGCTCGGCGAAGCAGCCGAGGGCTCCTCGCGCCATTCCGATCGTGATGGCGACGTTGGCCACCGCCACCGAGATCAGGAGGGCCGTGCCGCCCTGCTGATAGGCGGGTCCGGTGTAGCGTTCGTGCAGCTGCTGGAAGCGCTGCGGGTACTCGGACAGGTCGAGGTAGCGGTGCTCGGCCACGAACACCTCCTCGGTCACCCGCACACTGTTGCTCGAGGTGCCGGACAGGCCCGAGACGTGCCAGTCGTCGACGATCTCGTACTGGTCGCGTTCGAGCAGAACGACCGCGCGGCCCGATCCGGGATGGGTCGCTGGATCGTACTCGATGCCCACGAGCGCCCAGCGGGCGTGCTTGCACCCGCTGCCGAACGCCCACCGGCCCTCGACCATCCAGCCGCCCTCGACGCGCCGGCCGCGGCCGACGTTCGTCGCGAACACGGAGGCTCCGACGATCGCGGGGCCCACCCAGCCCTCGGTGTTCTCCCGCACCTCGCTCACCACGTCGTCGTTCAGTGCCAGCAGGTTCTTGACACCGACGCCCACGAAGGCCGCCCACGCCGCCGAGCCGTCCGCCTCGCCGAGCGCGGCGATGACCTCCACCAGGTCACGGGTACCCAGCGCCGTACCGCCCCACTCGAACGGCATGCTCATCGAGTACACGCCGGCCTCGGTGAGGGCCGCGAGCACGCGCGGAGTGAGGGATCCGATCCGCTCACCCTCCTGCGCGTCCTCCCGGATCAGCGGGAGGAGCTCGCGCATCCGATCGCGGATCGCCTTGCCGGTCTCGGTCAGCCACGGAGATTCGATCGAGCCGACGGGCGAGTGCGGCGGTGCCGGGAAGGGGGGTGGGGGAAGAACGGCACCCGCGGGCTGATTCATCTGAACTCCTTGTCTGACGAGACGGCATCGTCTCGGGCCACGCATCGAAACGACTGTGTTTCGTTTCGATGATGACGCTAGCGCTCCCCGGCAGTGACCGCAAGCACTTTCCTGACGAAAGAGCCGATCGTCAGGTGCGGCGCGGACCTCGACCGCGCCGGTTCAGCCTGAAACGGGGAGCTTGACCCCGAGCACCGGCACCAGGATGGCGTCGACGAACCCCTCGAAGTACTCGCGATCAGGACGGGACGCCTCGACCAGATGGCGCGCGAGCGGGATGGAGATCATCACGTGGTGGGTGTATCGGCGCGTCTGAGGCGTGATGTCGATCTCACCCCGAGCGACGGCCCGGTCGAGCACGTGATCGAGATGCGAACCCGCGGGGCCGGCGAGCTCTTCGCGCATCGTGAGGGCGAGCTCGTCGTCGCGCAGCGAAGCATGCGCGAGGGCGGCGATCAGCGCCAACTCGGTCTCGGCCATGCCGGCCACCTGGTAGACCATGGCCAGCAGGTCACCGCGGAGAGTTCCGGTATCGGGCACGGGGAGCGGTTCGGGTCGGCGCTGGCGCAGCGCGGCCGTCACCAGCCCGGGTTTGCCGTCCCACTGCCGGTACAGCGTCGCGGTGCTGCACCGCGCGAGCGCCGCGACCGCGGGCATCGTCAGTCCCTGGTAGCCGACTTCGCCCAGGAGTGCGAGTGCCGCATCGAGGATCTCGGCTTCACGCGCTTCGGAGAGGCGGCTCCGTCTCTTGTCGGGGTTCACCGCACCAGTCCTCCTCGAGCCCACGAGCGGGGCTAAGTAGAAACTATTCCACCCCGCTGGAGTCTGCGACCAGGCCCAGTGCCTTCGGGCCACCGCGGGTGGATCGGCCGCACGGCATCGAAACGCGATTTTCGCGGAGCCGAAACACGGGCGTTACACGCCTGCCGTAGCGTCGGAGCCATGAGGATGTCGCACGAATCAGAGGGCTTCTGCCAATGGTTCTGCCTGCGCCGCCAGAGCGGTCATCACAACACCTCTGTCTTCTCGTTCAACTCCTGAGCGCTCCGCACCCGGGTAGAGGTCTGCCCGCCGCCCGACTGGACTGAGTTCCGGCCGAGGCCTTCTGTGCGCCTGCCGATCCATTCGGTGGCGTCCCGGATGAGCCGACCTCCCCTCGCAGCCGACAGCGACGGCAACTCACCGCCCGCTGCTCGCGCATCCCGCCGAGCGATCGCACAGAGCGACCGCCTCAGCCGCTTCGTCGCGCCCGAAAACCGTGAGGAGAGAACCAGTGAGACTCGACGACATCTGCATCGTCAACACCGACGTCACCGCCAGTGACGACTTCTACCGCGAGAGCCTCGGCCTCGAACGTCGCATGCGCAACGTGCGTTTCGCCGACTTCGTGTTCGCCGAGGGCCCGCGGCTCGCCATGTGGCAGCGGGCGAGCATCACCGAGACGGTGGGGGCTTCCTTCCCCACCGAACCGGGGCTGCCCTTCCGCGTCACACTCGAGCTCGCGGATGCGGCGTCCGTCGCGGCGGTGGCGTCACGAGTCGGCAACTCGGTGCGCCTCCCCGGCGCCACCCCGCGGTACGCGGTGACGGATCCCGATGGGTTCGTGACCGTGATCGCGGAGTCGGGCGCCCGGAGGCCGCGCATCGCCGAGATCGAGCTCACGGTGCGCGATCCGGCACAAACCTTCGACTTCCTCGAGCGGCTCGGCTTCGCGCCGGTCGAGGCAGCCGGACGTATGCGGTTCGACGGCGGCGGGGTGGCCATCACCGTCCTCGACGCCGCCGCAGTGCCTCGCGAGGGATCGGCGCAGAGCGACCTCGCCTCGTTCACCCGCAACGGCGCCCACCTCATGCTGGCGGTCGAACTCGACTCGGGCGAACGGGTCGACGAGGTCTACGCCGAACTGAAGGCCCGCGGGCTCGCCGACTCCGGGCCACCGGCCCTCTACGAGTGGGGCGCCCGGTCGGCCTACTTCGTCGATCCCGACGGCTACATCTGGGAGATCTACGCGTTCGTCGACGATCCCGACTGAGCCGCCCGCACACACCGCATCACGCACCACCCCGCACCACGGCACCACCCTCCATCCGTATCCCGATCCACTTCCACACCAAGGAGCATCATGTCCCCCACCTCCACCCGGGCCGCCCGTCTCGCGGCCGGCACCGCGCTCGCCCTGGCGGGCGCTCTCGCCCTCGCCAGCTGCGCCTCCGCCCCCAGCGACTCCGCGACATCCGCAACCGGATCGACGGATGCGGCCGCCTCCGGCTTCCTCCCCTGCATCGTCTCCGACGAGGGCGGCTTCGACGACCAGTCGTTCAACCAGCTCGGCCTCGAGGGGGTCACGCTCGCCGCTGAGGCTCTGGGCACGAAGCACATCGACGTCCAGTCCACCAGCGAGAGCGACTACGCGCCGAACATCGCCAGCCTCGTCGACCAGGGCTGCACCACCATCGTGACGATGGGCTACCTGCTGGCCGCCGCCACCGAGGAGGCGGCGCTCGCCAACCCCGACATCCACTTCATCATGGTCGACGACAACACCATCACGGCCGACAACGTGAAGGGCGTGGTGTGGGACACCTCGCAGTCGGGCTTCCTCGTGGGCTACGCCGCGGCCAGCTACACCAAGACGGGCAAGGTCGGCACCTACGGCGGGGCGCAGATCCCTCCCGTGACGCTCTACATGGACGGCTTCGCCCGAGGCGTCGAGTACTACAACGCGCAGAAGGGCGCCGATGTGCAGGTGGTGGGCTGGGATCCCGAGACCCAGACGGGCCAGTTCACCGGCAACTTCAGCGACATCAACGCGGCCAAGGTGCTCTCGCAGGGCATCCTCGACCAGGGTGTCGACATCATCGTGCCGGTGGGTGGCCCCATCTACAAGGGCGCGGCGCAGGCCATCCGCGAATCGTCGAACTCCGTCGCCCTCGTGGGCGTCGACACCGACATGTACGTGAGCGACCCCGAGTACGACGACATCTGGTTCACCTCGATCGCCCGTGACATGCCCAAGTCGATCTCCGAGGTCATCCAGGATTCCGCGAACGGCGACTTCACGAACGAGTCCTACGTCGGCACGCTCGACAACGGCGGCGTGCTGATGAGCCCGTTCCACGACTTCGAGTCGAAGGTCGCACCCACCCTGCAGGCCGAGCTCGACACGATCAAGGCGGGCATCATCGCCGGCGACATCGTGATCGACACGCCGTCGGCGCCGTAGCCACCCTCGCGTGGGCCGGATGCGCGAGCATCCGGCCCACGCATCCGCTCTCCCACTCGAGAAAGGCACTCCCGTGCGCGACCTCATCTGCATCACCGACCCCGGCCAGGAGCAGGCCGTCGCGCTGCTCTCGATCGTCGCGTCACCCCACGACTTCACCGTGCTCGGCATCATCGCCAGCGCCGGAAACACCACCCTCGACCACACCGTCGAGAACGTCTTCAAGGTTCTCGAGCTCGCGGGCGTCGAGGGCGTGCCCGTCTACAAGGGCGTGCCGCAACCGCTGCTCCGCCCTCTCGTGACCGCGGCCCACGTGCACGGCGAGACGGGGCTCGACGGCTACGACTTCCCGCCGGTCGTCGGCACTCCCGAGGAGGAGTCCGGCGTGTCCGCCCTCATCCGGCTCTGCCGTGCCGCGCCCCCGCACTCGATCACGATCGCCCAGTTCTCCAGCATGACCACGCTCGCCGTCGCCCTCAGCGAGGCTCCCGACATCGCCGGGCACATCGCCGAGATCGTGATGATGGCGGGCGCCTACTTCGAAGTGGGCAACATCACCCCCGCAGCCGAGTTCAACATCTACGTCGACCCGCACGCGGCGGCGATCGTGCTCGGCTCGGGCATCCGTCTCGTCATGCTGCCGCTCGACATCACGCACCAGCTGCGCAACACCCGGGCCCGGCTCGACGCCTTCTCGGCCCTCGGCAACGAGTGCGGCCGGGCCGTCGACCAGCTGCTCACCTTCTCGGAGACGTTCGACCTGGCGAAGTACGGGTGGGACGGCGCCCCCTTGCACGGACCCGTGGTGCCGCTCTACCTCCTGCGCCCCGAGCTGTTCCACGGCCGGCAGATCAACGCGCGGGTCGAGACGGGCAGCGAGCTGACCATGGGGATGCTCGTGGCCGACTACTGGCAGATCACCGACCTGCCGCGCAACGTCTTCTATGCTCGGGATGTGGACGCCGATCCGTTCTACGAGGAGCTCACCGCTCGCATCGCGCGGCTGCGCTGAGATGCGCACTCTGTGGACCAACGCTCTCGTCATCGCCATGGACGAGGAGCACGGCGCGACGCCGTTCCGCGGCGACGTCCTGATCGACGGGGCCGACATCGTGGGGGTGTCGGAGCGTTCTTCGGCGATGAAGAGTTCGGACATCCCGGATGCCTCGACCACCGTCATCGACGCCACGAACCTCCTCCTCACCCCCGGTCTGGTGAACGCGCACACCCACTCCTGGGAGATCCTGCTGCGCGGCACGAGCGCGCCGTTGCCGCTCGAGATCTGGACCCTGCTGAGCTACCCGCCCGAGGGGGTGGAGCCCCTGTCCGAGCGTCTGATCTACCTGCGCACGATGGTGGCGGCGATCGAGTCGCTGCTCGGCGGGGTGACCACGCTGCTCGACGACACGGGTGAGCTGCCCGGGCAGACGGCGGCGAGCATCCGTGCCCTCTTCCAGGCCTACGACGCCTCGGGGCTGCGGGTCACCTGCGCGGCCAGCACGGTCGACGTACCGCTCGTCGACCGGCTCGCCTTCGCCGACGACGTGCTGCCGGCCGAGGTGCTCGCCGCCGATCGCGCCTCGATGCCTCCCGCTGCCGAGGTGCAGGAGGCCTACCTCGCGTTCGCCGAGGAGACGCGGATGGCGGCGCGCGAGTTCCCGCGCATCCGCTTCGCCCTCTCCCCCAGTGCGCCTCTGCGGGTCACCGACGACTACCTGCGGGCGTGCTCCGCCTCGGCGCGCGACCACGGCGAGGTGCTGCACACGCACCTGCTCGAGACGAAGCTGCAGGAGGTGCTGGCGCAGACGCGCTACGACGGGCGCACGATCGTGCAGCACCTCGACGACCTCGGTGCGCTCGGCCCCAATCTGACTGCGGCGCACGCCGTCTGGCTGACGCCGGGCGACATCGATCTCCTGGCCGCGTCAGGCGCATCCGTGGTGCACAATCCGCTG
Organism: Herbiconiux sp.; assembly: GCF_004297105.1. GTDB lineage: Bacteria > Actinomycetota > Actinomycetes > Actinomycetales > Microbacteriaceae > Herbiconiux. The sequence continues at coordinate 809,998 of NZ_SCVE01000012.1, read as the reverse complement.
TCGAATCTGCGACTCGGATCGGGCTCGCTGCCGTGGCGGGCGCTGCACGACGCGGGCGTGCCGGTGGCGCTCGGCACCGACGGAGCGTCGAGCAACGACTCGCTCCGGATGCTGGAGGTGATGAAGGCGGCGGCGCTGCTGCACACCCTCGACGACCCCGACTACCGCACCTGGCCGAAGCCGTCGGAGATCCTGGTCGCTGCAACCACGGCAGGTGCCCGAGCAGCCGGGTGGGGCGACCGCACCGGTTCGCTCTCCCCGGGGCTCGCGGCCGACTTCGTGGTGTTCGACCTGACGGCGACCACCGCGTTCACTCCACTGAACGACGCGGCGGCTCAACTGGTGCTGTCGGCCGACGGCGCCGCCATCCACCAGGTCTGGATCGATGGCCGGCTGGTCGTCTCGGACGGCCGCTGCACCCTCATCGACACGGATGCGCTGCTCGCCGAGTTCCGGGTGGAGGCCGCCGCGTACCTCGAGCGCCACCTCCCGTCGTGGCGAGCCCTGCAGCACCGCTTCGAGCCCCCCGTCCGCGAGGCCTACCTCCGCGCGTGGAGCCGCTGAGCACCCGAGGCACCGCAGGACGCAGAGACCCTCGTGTTCGCGCCGCCGGAGCCCGAACTCCCCGTTCCACTCGTCCTCACCCGCGACCGGTCGCGGAGCCGAGGGGGCCCGGAGAATCCGTCTGGCGGCGGATGTCGGCGCGCCGCGGGCTGGGTACGGTCGATGACATGGATATCGCGTCGATGATCATGGGGGCCTCCATCGCCTCAGTCGCCTGGATCGCGTTCTACCCGTGGGCCAAGCTGAAGCGCCTGGCCGAGCTCGAAGCGTCAGCGGAGGGACGAGAGGTCGGCAATTCCGGCAGCCAGGGAGTCGACGGCTGACGTGAGGTCGGCGGCCGTGGTGTCGGGCGAGAGGGTGAAGCGCACCGCGGTCTGCGCCACGTCGGGCGTGAGGCCGAGGGCGAGGAGCACCGGCGACGGTTCGTCGCTGCCGGCTGCACAGGCCGAGCCGCTCGACACGATCACGCCGCGCTCCTCGAGCTGCAGCAGCACCGACTCGCCGCTCGTGCCGGGGAAGCAGAACGAGGCCACCGACGGGAGTCGGGGATCCGGATGCGCGCCTCCGCCGGCCTGCGGCGACGTGATCCGCGCCGCATCCGACGCCAGGGGTGGCCCCGTCAGCACCGCGCCCGGCACGCGGGCCAGCACGGCGCGGATGAAGTCGTCGCGCAGGGCCGTGACGCGCGCCGCCGCATCCGCTCGGCCCGGCTCTGCCAGACGGAGGGCCGTCGCGAGCCCCACGGCGAACGCCACGTTCTCGGTGCCGGAGCGCGCCCCGCGCTCCTGGCCACCGCCGTGCAGCACCGGTTCGAGTGGCAGGCGCTGACGCACCGCGAGCGCTCCCACGCCCTTCGGGGCACCGAGTTTGTGGCCCGAGATGCTCAGGGCGTCGACGCCGAGCGCGTCCAGGCGCACGGGAAGCCAGCCTGCGGCCTGCACCGCGTCCGTGTGGAACGGCACGCCCGCCTCGCGCGCACGAGCGGCGAGCGCCGCGAGAGGCTGCACCGTTCCCACCTCGTTGTTCGCGTACATCAGGGTGGCGAGCGTGGTGTCGGGCCGCAGCGCCCGGGAGAAGTCGTCGGGGTCGACGAGTCCCGCGGAATCGACCGGCAGCACCGTGACCTCGAAGCCGTGCAGCCGACGCAGGTGGTCCACGGTCTCCACCACCGCCGGATGCTCGATCGCACTCAGCACCACATGCCGCCCGCGCGGCGCCCCGAGCGCGATGCCCTTGACCGCGAGGTTGTCGGCCTCGGTGCCGCCCGACGTGAACACCACCTCGCCCGGACGGCAGCCGAGGTGCTCGGCAACCGTGCGCCGGGCTGCGGTGAGCGCGCGCGCCGCCGAGTCGCCCACGCCGTGATGGCTCGAGGGGTTTCCGAAATCGCCGGTGAGGTACGGCCACATCGCCTCGAGCACCTCCCGCTTCACGGGGGTGGTCGCGGCGGCATCGAGATAGATCATGACGATGCGGGCTGTGGCGAGGTCGAACCGCTCGCCGTGGCGAGCGTGCCCGGCACGAACCCCACATCGAGCCCCAGGTCGAGCGCCCGCACGCTGTGCGTGAGCGCCCCCACCGAGATGATGTCGACCCCCGTCTCCGCGATCGCCCGCACCGTGTCGAGGTTCACCCCTCCGCTCGCGTCGACGAGCGCCCGTCCCGCCACAAGCTCCACCCCCGCCCGCAGATCGGCGAGCGAGAAGTTGTCGAGCATGATCGTGTCGACCCCGGCGGCGAGCACCGGCTCGATCTGGTCGAGCCGGTCGACCTCCACTTCGAGGTGCGTGGTGTGCGACATCCGCGCCCGCACCGCGAGCAGAGCGGATGTGACGTCGCCGCCATGCGCGGCTGCCAGCACCGCGAGATGGTTGTCCTTCGCCATCACCGCATCCGAGAGCGAGAACCGGTGGTTGAAACCGCCGCCCGCGCGTACGGCCTCGCGCTCCAGGGCGCGGAGCCCGGGCGTGGTCTTGCGGGTGTCGACGATGCGGGCATCCGTGTGCGCCACCTCGGCCACATAGGCGGCGGTGAGGGTGGCGATGCCGCTCATGCGCTGCACCAGGTTGAGGGCGACGCGCTCGGACCGCAGAACACCACGGGCCAGGCCATCCACGGTCGCCAGCACGGCGCCGGCTTCGAAGCGGTCGCCGTCGGCCAGCTGGAAAGCGACCCGGATGCCCGGATCCACCTGGCGCATCGCCGCCTCGAACACCGCCGCGCCGCTGAACACCCCGGGCTCACGGGCGTCGAGGGTGGCCTCGACCCGCGCGTCGGCCGGGATCAGGAGTTCCGAGGTGATGTCGCCCCACGGTGCGTCTTCGGCGAGGGCACGGGCGACGACATCGTCGATGATCTGGGCGGTGAGCATCAGACGCCGACCTCTTCTCGCAGTTCGGTGGCCTGTTCGGTGGCGGAGCCGTGTGCGCTCGCGTCGCCGGCCGTGGCAACGACGGTAGGCGTTGCGCGGATGGACCGCCGGGCCTCGATGCGTGGTCCCGCCGCGGCGGTGGGCGGCTCGACGAGGGTGAGGTGGCGCGCGAATCCGGGGTCGGCCTCGGGGAAGTCGGCACGATAGTGCGCCCCGCGCGACTCCTCCCTTTCGAGCGCCGAGTCGACCATCACCCGGGCCAGCTGCACCAGGTTCGCGGTCTCGAGGCGCTCGATCGGCGTGGTGGCGGGGTCGTCGATCACCACCTCCCACCGGCTCAGGATGTCGCGGGCCGCCCGCAGCCCGTCGGCGTCGCGGTGCACGCCCACGTGCCGCCACATCACCTCGTGCAGTTCGGTGCGGGTGGGTTCGTGGTGGGCTGCGCGCGCGGGCCCGGACGCAGCGGAGGAGTTTCGGCCGCGCTCCGCCGAAGGGAGGAGCTGGGGCCCAGTCTCCGGCGCCGACTCCTCCTTGTGGGCGCCGCGGGGTTCGGGCCAGATCCAGCGGGAGGCGGCGTCCGGTGTCGGCCCACCCGCAGCCGCGAGTGTCGCATCCGGAGTCGACGGACTCGCGGGCGCAGGGAGCTCGCGCGACAGCGCCGCCGCGGCCCGATGCGCGAATACGAGCGACTCGAGCAGCGAGTTCGATGCCAAACGGTTCGCGCCGTGCACTCCCGTGCACGACACCTCGCCCACGGCCCACAGCCCGTCGACCGAGGTGCGTCCGTCGAGATCGGTGGCCACGCCGCCCATCCAGTAGTGTGCGGCCGGCGCCACCGGGATGGCCTCGCGGCTCCAATCGAACCCGTGATCACGGCTTGCAGCCGAGATGGTGGGGAAGCGCCGCTCCAGTTCCTCGGCACCGATCGCCGTTGCATCGAGCACCACGGGAGCACCGGTGCGCGCCATCTCGGTGGCGATGGCCCGGGCCACGATGTCGCGCGGCGCCAGCTCGGCGAGCGGATGCACGGCCTCCATGAACCGCTCCCCCGCATTGTTGCGCAGCACGGCACCATCGCCTCGCACCGCCTCCGACACGAGGAACGACCCGGGCACGGCGAGCGCCGTCGGATGGAACTGCACGAACTCGACATCGGCCAGCACCGCCCCGGCCCGCAGCGCGGCCGCGGCGCCGTCTCCGGTGGTCACCGTGGGGTTCGTCGTGTGCGGGTACAACTGCCCCACGCCACCGGATGCGAGAACCACCGCGTCGGCGGAGAGCGTCTCGACAACCCCGTCCCGAAGGACCTCCACCCCCACCACCCGCGAGGCCGCGTCCAACCGATCCGCCGCGGCGTCCCCACCCAAAACGCCCGAGGCGTCGTGCGCCGCATCCGCAGCCCGCACCAGATCCACCACGAATGCCTGCTCGATCACGCGCGCACCCGAAGCCCGCACCGCGCGCACGAGCGCCCACTCCACTTCGAACCCGGTCGCATCACCGCCCGCGTGCAGAATGCGGTGGAACGAGTGCGCCCCCTCGAGCCCGGCATCGAAGTCGCTCGCGGGGTCATCCGTCTGCCGGTCGAAGTCGACGCCCCACTGCACCAGATCGCGGATGCGGGCAGGCCCCTCCTCGCAGAGCACCTCCACCGCGGCAGGGTCACTCAGCCCCGCTCCCGCCACGAGCGTGTCGGCCACGTGCGAGGCCACGCTGTCGCCCGGCATCACCGCCGCCGCGATGCCGCCCTGGGCGTACCGGGTGTTGCTCTCGTCGATCGTCGACTTGGTCACGATCGTGACATCCACACCGTCGCCGAGCGCAAGCGCGGTCACGAGCCCGGCGACGCCACTGCCCACGACGACCACGTGCGGCCGCCGACCTGCCGCCCCCACCTCGAACTCCCGCTGAAACGACGGACTTCCGGCCCTCTCCCCGAAATCGACGGACTCACGATCCGTATCGCCGGTGATCCTCCGTCGATTCCCGACGCCCGCGCTCCGATACCCGCGCTCGGTGCTCATGGCCGGGCCGCGAGCATCCGCTCGAGCGCCACCCGTGCCGGCACCGCCACGTCGTCGCCCACCGTGATCTGGTTCACGACGCGCCCGGCCACGAGCTCCTCCAGCACCCACGCGAGGTAGCCGGGGTGGATGCGGTACATCGTCGAGCACGGGCAGATCACGTCGTCGAGGCAGAAGATGGTGTGCTGCGGATACTCGTTCGCGAGCCGCTGCACGAGGTTGATCTCGGTGCCGATCGCGAAAGTCGAGCCCGCGGGCGCGGCCTGGATCGCCTTCACGATGAAGTCGGTCGAACCGGCGGCGTCGGCCGCGTCGACCACGGGCATCGGGCACTCGGGGTGCACGATGACGCGCACATCCGGATGCTCGGCTCGCGCGCGATCGATCTGCGCCACCGAGAACCGCTTGTGCACCGAGCAGAAGCCGTGCCAGAGCACGACCTGGGCATCGAGCAGCTCCTCGGGCGTGTTGCCGCCGAGAGCCTTGCGCGGCTTCCACATCGGCATGCGCTCGAGGGGCACGCCCATGGCCTTGGCGGTGTTGCGGCCCAGGTGCTGGTCGGGGAAGAAGAGCACGCGCTGGCCGCGTTCGAACGCCCACTCGAGCACGGTGGCCGCGTTCGACGAGGTGCACACGATGCCGCCGTGCCTTCCGCAGAAGCCCTTGAGGTCGGCGGCGGAGTTCATGTAGGTGACCGGGATGATCGGAACCCGGCCGTCGGCATCCGGTTCGGTGCCGTAGATCTCGGTGAGTTGCGCCCAGGCCTCCTCGACCGAGTCGATGTCGGCCATGTCGGCCATCGAGCAGCCGGCGGCGAGGTTCGGCAGGATGACCGACTGCGTCGGCCCGGCCAGGATGTCGGCCGTCTCGGCCATGAAGTGCACACCGCAGAACACGATGGCCTCGGCCTGGGGCACCGTGAGCGCCGCGTTGGCGAGCTGGAACGAGTCGCCCACGAAGTCGGCGTACTTCACGACCTCGTCGCGCTGGTAGAAGTGGCCGAGCACCACGACGCGGTCGCCGAGGGTGGCCTTGGCGGCGAGGATGCGCGCATCCAGTTCGTCTTTCGATGCCGTCTTGTACTCGTCCGGCAGCTGACCCTGGCGGGGCGCGCCGGCGGGGATGGGATCGGCCATCGAAGCGCCCGGGCCGTACGAGGGGGCGGGCTCGAGGTCGAAGACCCAGGGACCGTCGGCGAGTTCGGGGGCGCAGACCGCGCCCGTGGCATCCGGGCTCTGGGCGGTGATGAGCTGGATCTCGGAGTCGACCGAGAGGGTGGGTGTGCTCATGGTGTTCGGCTTTCGTCGGGGAGGGGGGAGGAGGTGGTCGCGGTGTCGGCAAGCGCCGGGCTGGCGCGGCTCAGCGGGCCACGGTCGAGCGGGTCGACCGACTGGTTGTAGCGATAGAGCTTCGGCGGCCGGTAGCTGGTGCCGGTGACGCGCTTGCCGGTGGGCACGATGGTGTTCGACGACTCGAGCTGGCGGCGGAAGTTGGCCGGATCGAGAGAGCGCCCCAGCACGGCCTCGTGCACCTCGCGGAGTTCGGCGAGCGTGAAGGTGTCGCCGAGGAAGGCGTGGGCGATGCGGCTGTACTCGACCTTGTTGCGCAGCCGCCACAGGGCGTACTCGATGATGACGTCGTGATCGAAGGCGAGGTCGGGCAGGTCGTCGACCGAGAACCAGGCCACGTTCTCGCTGGCGATCAGCTCGTTCGAATGGATGACCTCGGCCGCGTTCACGAGGGCCCAGTACACGATCGACACCACGCGGTCGCGGGCGCCATCGGGGGAGCGGTCGAGGGTGCCGAAGGCGTAGAGCTGTTCGAGGTAGTTGGGCGCGAGGGCCGTGGTGCTGGCCAGCGTGCGGGCGGCGGCCGACTCGAGGTCTTCGTCGATCTGCAGCGGACCGCCGGGGAGCGCCCACTGACCCTCGTACGGCGGCCGGATGCGCTTCACCAGCGGCAGCCACAGCGACGGCAGCGCGTCGGGCCGGTCGGGGTGCTCGGGCTTGCCGGGCTGCGAGGCAGGGCGGAGCGCGAAGATCACCGTCGAGACGGCGAGCGCGACGGATGCCGCGGCAGGGCTCTCGGGACAGGTCACGTGTTCACCCCCTAAAGGTTGAACTGACTATAACCCTTAAGGTCGCGTTGACCCAAACTGCATCTGACCGATGTGACTCAGTGGCACTCCGGCATCAACCAGACGTCATGCTGCTCGCCTGTGATGGGGTTCGTCAGCGTCAGGGTCTTGTCGCCCCACATCTTGCACGGATCAAGCGGGGGCATGGTGATAAAGCCGGAATCCGGCGCAGGCTGAGCTGAGCTTTCGCTCGCGGTTGCGCGACGCTCCGCATCCGCTTCCGCAGCGGCGGCTTCGGCTGCCGCCTCTTCGGCCGCTCGCGCCGCAGCTTCGGCCGCGATCCGCTCCTGTTCGGCGACATAGGCGGCCTGCGATGCACGGGCGTTCACACCGGCGGTCACGAGTGCGGCGAGCGTGCTCGCGGTCTCGCGGGTCACTGGCTTGTCCGCCTCCTGGTCGGCGATCGCCGCCCGCAGCGTCTCGCGCACGGATGCCTCGGCGCCCGGGGTCTCCGTATCGAGGATCCGGGTCGCCGTGGCGACGACATCCGCTCGCACCCCGGCGAGCGCATCCAGCACGGCGTCCACGTCGCGATCGATGCGAACCGCTGAATCGAGCACCGGGATGGTGCGTGTCAGCTCCTGCTCGAGCTCTCCCACGGCGAGGTCGAGCTCTGTGCGAGCGCTCTCCGTGGCCCACTCGGCGGTGCTCGCACTCAGCGCGCGGGCCTCCTGCCCCAGCGAGGTCGCGGTGGCAGCGGCCGCCCGAGCAGGGTCGACCTGCGTGACCGACGCGACCGGTTCGATCGTCGCCCGGAAACCCGCGCCCTCCCCCGCCGCACCTCGGGAATCGGACGCGACCGCAGCGGGCGACAGCACACCGACCAGCATCACCGCGGCCACGAGTCCCACCCCGGCAACCGCCCACCGCAAACCAGACACACGCCCCCCACTGCCCACAACGCCCCCCTTGCTCAACATCTGTACGGTATCGGGCGATTCACCCCTCCCAGCACACGCCGAATGGGGGCGAACTATTCCTCCCCGCACGCCGGAACGAGCGAGCGAATCCTCCCTGCGCCCGCCGAAACGGGCGGGCCGACGTCATCCGCCGATCCGCCCGTCGCGGTGCTGGTGCTGTGGAGGTGACAGCGCCGATCCTCAGTGCCGAGTCAACCCGCCGTGACGTGAATGGTCACGGTGACCGGCAAGCTGTTCGCCCCGTTGGGACCGCTCAGGCGGTAGCGGAACGAGTCATCGCCGGTGTAGCCGGCCTGAGCGGTGTACTGGAAGGAGCCATTGGGGTTCAGCACCAGCGAGCCGTGGGTCGGCCCTGCCCCCTGCTGGGGGTACCACCCGTCGCGGCCCATACCGAACCGGTCGTTGGCCTCGATGCCCTGGGCCTCTTCGACGACCAACGTCGTTCCGGCAGCAGCAGAGTACTCATCGGCGACGGCCTCCGCCGGACCGACCACCCGGATGTCCACCATCGTGGGTTCGCTGTACTCCCCGTTCGCGGTACTCACGGCATACACGGGCACCGACTCGACGCCCGTGTAGTCGGCCGATCGGGCTTGGTATTTAAGCTGGAACACCCGCGGAGAGTCGGCCTGCGGCACGAGGCTCAAGTCGCCACTCGCAGCGGGGTCGTACCGGGTTGTGAGGATGGATCCAGCCGGCGCATCGCAGTGCGTCCCCCCGCTGAGCAACGTGGCTTCGCCTCCCTTCGGCACGACCGGCGCGGGCGCCGACACGGTGCACACGGGCGCCGCGGGCACGACGTTCACCGCCGCCTCCGACGTCGACTCATTCGCGGCGTGCACTCGTGCCGTGACAGAGCCGATGGCGGCGCCCGCCTTGAAGTGGAGCGACGCTGACTGCAAGTCTCCCGCAGAAAGGAAGGGCACGAGGTAGCGGATCACGCCCGAATCGAGGTTGCTGTAGCGCACCCAGTCCGTCGGGACGACTGCTTCGGATGCGTCGGTGAAACCGTCGACGTACAAGTCGAGCACCGCAGCGCCCGCTGAGGTGGCGGCGACCGACACTCCATAGCTCACGTCTGAGCCGACCGCCGCCGCGCGTCCCGGGGCCGCAAAGCTGGTGACGCTCATCTCACCCGGGGCGGTGTACTCACTGGGGGAATCGCTTGCGGTCAGGAACTGGCGACTATGGCCCACGACTCCTCCGGTGCTCTTGCTCATCCACGTCACAAACGGGCGGTTCAACGCTCCAGTCGCACGATCGTAGGTGTAAATCGCCTCAGCCCGGTACTTCTCCGTCTCGAACATGACCTTGAAGCATGATTGACCGTCGCGAGCCAATGATCCGGAGCAGTCGAGCGTGTCATCTTCGAAGAAGGAGGTGATGTCTCCTCGCCACGCGACGTCCCGCAGCTGGGAGATCGTCGCACCGTCCTTACCGGGCTTCGGCGCGGCGGCGGTAGTGCGGCTGCAGAGCATCGATCCGTTCTCGCTGACGGTACACATGAACCCACCGTCCGTCTTCGGGAAGAGTCGAGAGTCGCCGAGCTGGTTGAACTCACTGAAGTCGTGGTTGTTCTCATATCCCGACCACGAGTCGGGACGGCCGAGGCGCTGACCACAGCCGAGCGCAAGATGCCCTCCACCGTCGATCTTGCAGGCGAGCGGCTGATGCTTGGGAACCGGGGAGCCGGCATGGGCCGGCGTCGCGGTCAGGGTGAGGCAGGCGATGACCGCGGCGAGCAGCGCCACGCCCACGGTCAGGAGTTTTCGGCGCGCAGGGCGCACCACAGCGGTAGTCATTCGGATCAGTACTTTCTGTTCGGAGGTGAGCTGCCTCATCCGCTGGGTCGGCCGATGGAGGCAGAGAACAGACGTTAGCGCCACGCCAATCCGAATGTAAGCAATCCTCGATTTTTGAGCAAGAAGTACTCACAGCGCTCCGCGCTACCCTGGAGACACGAGGCAGAAGGAGATCCCATGACCCGCCGCGACGAGATCGAGTGCTGGCTGACCGACATGGACGGCGTGCTCGTTCACGAGAACCACCCCATCGAGGGCGCCGCCGAACTGCTGCAGCAGTGGCGTGACGAGGGCAAGCCCTATCTGGTGCTCACCAACAACTCGATCTTCACGCCCCGCGACCTCAGCGCGCGACTGCGCGCATCCGGTCTCGAAGTGCCGGAGGAGTTCATCTGGACGAGCGCCCTCGCCACTGCCGCCTTCCTCAAAGACCAGATGCCCGGGGGCAGCGCCTTCGTGATCGGTGAGGCCGGCATCACCACGGCCCTGCACGAAGCCGGCTTCATCATGACCGAGACCGACCCCGACTACGTCGTGATCGGCGAGACCCGCAACTACTCATTCGAGGCCATCACGAAGGCCGTACGCCTCATCGGTAACGGATCGCGCTTCATCGTCACCAACCCGGATGCCACCGGCCCCAGCGCCGAGGGCCCCCTCCCCGCCACCGGCGCCATCGCCGCCATGATCACGAAGGCCACCGGCAAGGAGCCCTACGTGGTGGGCAAGCCGAACCCCATGATGTTCCGCTCGGCCATGAACCGCATCGGCGCCCACTCCGAGAACACGGGCATGATCGGCGACCGCATGGACACGGATGTGGTGGCCGGTATCGAAGCCGGACTGCACACCATCCTCGTGCTCACCGGCATCAGCGACCAGACCGAGATCGACAAGTACCCGTTCCGCCCCGACGAGATCCTGAACTCGGTGGCCGACCTCCTGGATCCCACCCCGGTCGAGACCGAACTCTGAGACGACGGGGTGGAATCCGGCGCGCGCGGTCAGCGGATGAGGCTCAGCCCGCGATGCGGATGAGCTTCTTGTTCACGAACTCCTCCAGCGCGAATCGCCCCATCTCACGCCCCGAGCCCGAGCGCTTCACGCCGCCGAACGGCAGCTCCGCGGCATCGCCCAGCACGAGGTTGATCCACACCATGCCGGCGTCGATGGCATCGGCCATACGCAATGCCTGCGCGGAATCGGTGGTGTAGACGTAGGAGCCGAGTCCGAACGGGGTGTCGTTGGCGAGCAGCACGGCCTCCTCCTCCGACGAGACGCGATAGAGCGCCGCCACCGGACCGAAGAACTCCTCGTGGTACGCATCCATCTCATCGGTGACATCGGCCAGCACCGTGGGCCCGAAGTAGGTGCCCGAGCGCGAGCCCTCGGCCAACACGGTTGCGCCCTGCTTCTTGGCATGGTCGACCTGCTCGCCCAGGCGCTTCGCCGCGGCCTCCGACGAGAGAGGCCCGAGCAGGGTTCCCTCGGCGAACGGATCGGCCGGCTGCGCCGCTGTGAAGACCTCGACGAACTTGGCCGCGAAGTCGTCGTACAGCGAGTCGATCACGATGAACCGCTTCGCCGCGTTGCACGACTGGCCGTTGTTGTCGAGGCGCGCGTTCACCGCATCCTGTACCGCCGCATCCAGGTCGTCGGTCGACAGGAGGATGAAGGGGTCGGAGCCGCCCATCTCGAGCACGACCTTCTTGAGGTGCTTGCCCGCGAGTTCGGCCACGGCCGCTCCTGCCCGCTCCGACCCGGTGACCGAGATGCCCTGCACCCGCGGATCGGCGATGACGACAGCCGACTGCTCGTTCGTGGCGAAGATGTTGACGTAGACGCCGGCAGGCGCGCCCACGGCGGCCGCGGCATCCTGGAAGATCGCCTCCATCGCAGCGGCCGACTCCGGGCACTGCGGGGCGTGCTTCAGCAGGATGGTGTTGCCCACCACGATGTTCGGGCCGGCGAACCGCGCCACCTGGTAGTAGGGGAAGTTCCACGGCATGATGCCGAGAAGCACCCCGAGGCCGGCCCGGCGGATGAACGCGGAGCCCGTTCCGTCAGCCAGCTCGATCGGCTCGTCGGCCAGGTACTCGGCTCCGTAGTCGACGTAGTACTGGTAGATCGCCGCGGCGAACTCGACCTCGCCGATGGCCTGGTCGAGCGGCTTGCCCATCTCGCGCACGGCGATCTCCGCGAGTTCCTGCTTGCGCTCGAGGTGCAGCTCGGCCACTCGGGCGATCAGCGCGGTGCGCTCCGCCACACCGACCCGGCGCGACCAGCCCTGGAAGGCCTCGGATGCAGCTTCGATCGCATCCTGCAGCCCGGCATCGGTGATGGTGGGGTACTCACTCAGCTTCTCGCCGGTGGCGGGGTTGATGACGGCGTAATGGCTGCTCATGATGTGACTCCTGGAGTGTGTGCCGGATGCTCCTCGCAGCCTATTCGGCGGGTGCCGACTGCGGGAAGAGCGGAGCGAGATGGGGAGAACCGCACGGTCGCGGCGACCGGTGCAGGAGAGGACGGTCAGGCGGTGGGGAGAGCCGCGAGGACTTCGGCGGCCAATCGCTTCCCCACGCGGATCGCCCCGTCGACGTGCTGGTAGCCCTCGGCGGCGAGGTCGCTCGACCCGAAGCGCATGGGGCCGATCGGCTCCAGCTGCATCGCCCCGTAGCGGGTGAGCCCGCCGAGGTCGAAGCTCGCGGCGTAGGCGCCCTGTGTCCACTCCTCCGCGGCCCAGTCGCTCTCGTAGTACACGACCGGCGAGAGGGCGGCGGGCCCGTAGTACGCGGCGAGCGAGGCGAGAATGCGATCCTTGCGCTCCGCGGCGGACAGCTTGAACAGCGCGTCGGCCTTCTCGTCGGACACGAAGCCGACGAGGGTGCCCTGCGTCTCGCCGTGATTGGTGTTGTCGTAGGCCTCGTGCACGATCTGATAGGGGCTGAAGGCCGTGGCCGAGAGCCCATCCTCCCTCCAGAACGGCGTCTCGTAGGTGGCATGCACCTTGATCACGAGGCCGAGCGACTGGTGCTGGAACTGCTGCTGACGCAGTCGCGGCAGGGCGGGCACGTAGTCGATGCGGGAGTAGAGGTTCGGCGGCACAGCCACGATCACCTGCGCGGCGGCGACCTCGAGGGTCGCGGTGCGCACGACGGCGCCATCCTCGCCCCACTCGATCGTGGTGACGGGCTGGTTCAGCAGCACGTCGTCGCCGAGCTGCGCAGCGAGCGTGAGCGGCACCTGCTGCAGGCCGCCCACCACCCGCTTGTCGAGGATGAAGTCGGCGTCGACCAGGTGCGTGAAGCTGCCGGCGCTGGCTGCCATCAGGAGGGCCTGCAGCAGCGAGAACGCGTGCGACGGCTTCGTGAGCATCGCATCGGCGATGAACAGCGAGATGTTCTCCACAGCCTCGGTGTCGGGGGTCTGGTCTTCGAGCCAGCGGCGGAAAGAGATGTGGTCGAATTCGGCGGCCCGCGGATGCGTCCACGGCGCGGCCACGTCGGTCTCGGCCACGAGGCCGTCGAGCACCTCGATCAGGCGCTCGATCTCGGCCTTCGTCTCCTCGCTCGCCGGGAAGATGTCACCCGTGAAGCGCTTCGGCTCCCCATCCGGACCGATGTAGACGCTCTCGCCCTCGCGATAGCGCGAGTAGGTGTCGAGACCGAGCTCGGCGAGGGTGTCGATGAGGGCCGTCTGGTCGGGCGAGACCCACTGCCCGCCGATCTCGAACATCTGGCCGTCGATCGCGTTGGTCCAGAGCCGGCCACCCACACGATCGCGGGCTTCGAGCACCAGCACCGACTTGCCGGCGGCCTTCAGTTGAGTGGCCGCGGTGAGGCCGGTGGCCCCCGCTCCGATGATCACGACGTCGCGTTCGAGCATGAGACAACTCTTTTCGTTGCTAAAAGCCGCCTCGCATGGCGGATCAAGAACAATAGTGCCACGTCGACGGTTGATTTCGATAGTCACGGCACCTGGAGATTTACGGCCTAAGCCGGCCGGTACCGCATCGCGACCGCCCCCGAGCGGAACTCCTGGCGATCGACGAGCTCGAGCTGCATCCGCTCGCGCAGGCCGGCGAACAGGGTCGGCCCCCGCCCGGCGATCACCGGATGCACCACGAACGCGTACTCGTCGATCAGCCCCAGATCGGCCAGCGCGAGCGGCAACTGCACACCGCCCACGGACAGGCCCTCCCCCGGCTCCTGCTTGAGCCGCCGCACCGCCTGCGACAGATCGCCGCGCACGAGCTCGGCGTTCCAGTCGACCTCGCCCAGAGTGCTCGACACGACGTACTTCTTCGCGCCGTCGATCGTCTCGGCGAACGGGACATCCCACTCGTCCATCCAGTCGGGCCACGCACCCGCGGCCGGCCGCCGCCAGGCCGACTCCATCATCTCGTAGGTCACCCGGCCGTACAGCAGGGCGTCAGCCCGCGCGATCTCGGCGGTCCAGTAGCGCATCGACTCCTCGTCGGGCGCGACTCCGGCCTCGTGATGCACGCAGCCGTCGAGCGTGACGTTGATTCCGTAGCGCAGTGGTCTCATCCGTTGCTCTCCCTTGATGCAGGCGGAACATCACACCGATTCGCCTCAGGTTACTGACCCACCGACGATCCGTGAAGCTCCTCCGAGGCATCCCGCGTCGGCGGTGTGCGACTTGCGCAGGGGGCCGACGCGCGGATTTCCGCGGATGCTCACCTCGTGTTTCCCTAGTGGGTTGCGATTTGCGCGAACACGAAACACGGCCGCCACTGAAAACGAGGCAGTTCGCCGGTTCGGCCCGCATCCGCTGCCGCAGTATTGAGCCCACACCGATCCGAAGGACCCGAACCGTGACCACCCCCACAGCATCATCCGGCAGCCGCCGCGGCACCTCGCTGCTCGCCGGCTACCTCCTGCTGCTGCCGGCCCTGGCCGTGATCGTGCTTCTGGTGATCGTGCCGATGCTCGTGATCGCCCGTGACAGCTTCGCCATCAGCGACCCGCTCGGCGGCAACCTCGGCGGCTTCACGCTCGACAACTACATCAAGCTGCTCGACCCGGTGTACGCCAAGACTCTCGGCTACAGCCTCGGCATGGCCGCGCTGAACGCGGTGGTGTGCACCGTGATCGGCTACATCGTGGCCTACTACATCGCCACCCGGCCTGCGAAGCGCCAGCCGGTCCTGCTGGTGCTCGTGATCATCCCGTTCCTCACCGACTTCCTGGTGCGCACCTTCGCCTGGATCACCCTGCTGGGCTCCGGCGGCCCGTTCATCTCGCTGCTTCGCGCCTTCGGCGTGGATGCCCAGTCGCTCGTTCCTTCGCAGCTCGCCGTCACCCTCTCCCTCCTCTATGCATTCCTGCCTGTTGCCGTCTTCCCGATCTACGCCTCGATGCGGGCGATCGACCCGGCACTCAAGGAGGCCGCCTCCGACCTCGGAGCGGGCTGGTTCCAGACCCACGCCCGCGTATTCGTGCCGCTCTCGGCCTCCGGCCTCGCCTCCTCGGTGATGCTCACCTTCGTGCCGACCCTCGGGGTGTTCGTGATCCCCGTGCTGCTCGGCGGGGGCAAGGATCCGCTCGTGGGGAACCTGATCGTGACCCTCTTCACCGAGTTCCGCAACGAGCCGCTGGGCGCCGCGCTGTCGATGGTGGTGCTCGTGCTGATGCTCGCCTCGGTGGCCGTGGCCGGCGTGTTCCTCACCCGCCGGGGCCGTGCCCAGGCCCGCTCGGCCCGGGCGGATGCCGCCACCGTCGCGGTCTCCGCTGCCGCGGGGAAGGATGTCGACTGATGGATCGGCTCACCTCGTGGATCGCGCGCCTCGTCTTCGTCTTCCTCTACCTGCCGATCGCCGCGCTGATCGTCTACTCCTTCAACTCCTCCGAGGTGAGCTATCGCTTCGACGGCTTCACGTTCCGCTGGTACCTCGAGCTCTTCCAGGACCAGATGCTCGGGGATGCGCTGCGGACGAGCGCCATCGTGGGCATCATCGCGGCGCTGCTCTCCACCGCGATCGGCTTCCTTACCGCGTTCGCGCTGGTGCGGTTCCGGGTGAAGGGGCGCGCCTTCTTCCTCGGCGCCATCCTGGTGCCGCTGATCGTGCCCGAGATCGTGCTGGGCGTCTCGCTGCTCACCATCTTCTCCACCGCCGGGATCCCCACGGGATTCGTCACGCTCATCCTGGGCCACGTGGTGATCACGCTGCCGCTCGCCACCCTCGTGCTGATGGGGGCGATGAGCGCACTCGACCCGAGCCTCTCCGAGGCGGCCACCGACCTCGGCGCCTCGCCCTGGGTCACCTTCCGCCGGGTGCTGTTCCCGCTGCTGCGGCCGAGCATCCTGGCCGCCTTCCTCCTGAGCTTCACGACCTCGTTCTCGAACATCGTGATCTCCACCTTCACGGCCGGCGTCGGCACCACGACGCTGCCGCTGCGGATCTACTCCACCCTCCGCACCGGGCTCACGCCCGAGCTGAACGCGCTCGGCACCATCCTCGTCGTCGCGACCCTCGGCATCATCCTCGTGGTCGGAGTCGCCCAGATGCGCCGCATCCTGGCCGGCCCGCGGCCCTAGCTCCCTGCACCCCCTGCACCACTCCTCCCACCCGAACGAAAGAGTCCTCATGAACAAGAAGTTCCTGGCCCTCGGCGCCGTGGCGCTGGCCTCGGCCACCGTGCTCTCCGGTTGTTCCGCCGGCGGCGACGCCTCCAGCACCTCGGCCTCCGGATCCGGCTCCGGCACGCTCAGCATCTACGCCTGGGCCGGCGAGATCCCCGACTCGGTCATCCAGGGCTTCGAAGACGAGACCGGCATCACGGTCACCGTCGACACCTTCGACAGCAACGAGACGATGATCTCGAAGCTCGCCGCGGGCAACTCGGGCTACGACGTGGTCGAGCCCAGCCAGTACGCCGTGCAGCTCATGGTCGACCGCGACCTCGTGGCCGAGATCGACCAGTCGAAGCTCGAGGGCTTCGACAACCTGGCCGAGAAGTTCGTCGACCCGTCGTTCGACCCCGGCAACGCGCACTCCATCCCGTGGGCCTGGGGCACCACCGGCATCCTCTACAACGAGGCCTGCACCGGCGCTCCCGTCACGGGCTGGTCGGACATGTGGAACGCCGACTACACCGGCAAGGTCTACATGCTCGACAACATGCTCTCCGCCTACATCGCGGGCCTCCAGGTGAACGGCCTCAGCGCCACCACCACCTCGCAGTCCGATGTGGAGACGGCCACGAACTCGCTGCTCGAGCAGAAGTCGGTGCTCGCGGGCTACAACAGCACCAACTACGCCGACCTGGTCGGCTCGGGCGACGCCTGCATCGCGCAGGCCTACTCGGGCACCACCGCCGCGAAGGCCGTTGCCGCGAACCCCGACGTGCACTACATCATCCCCGAAGAGGGCGGCACGCTCTGGACCGACAGCTTCTCGATCGTGAACGGCACGCAGAACGAAGACGCCGCCTACAAATGGCTGAACTACACCCTGCGCCCCGAGGTCGCCGCGCTGCTGACGGATGACGCGTCGCTCGCCTCGACGAACGCCGCCGCCCTGCCGCTGGTCGCCGATCAGACCCAGGTCGAGAACGCCGCGATCTACGCACCGGCCGACTCGCTCACCAAGTCGGAGTTCATCGTCGACCCGGGAGACGCGCTCGCGTACTTCCAGGACGGCTGGACCCGCATCCGGGCCTCCTAGCCCTCCCGCCCCACCGCAGCATCCCACTCTGGAAGAGCATGTTCATGACCGAGACACCCGAACCGCCCGCCGTGCGCCTCACCGGACTCACCAAGTCCTTCGGTGCGAACCGCGTGGTGCAGCCGCTGGATCTCGACATCCGCCGCAATGAGTTCTTCAGCATCCTGGGCCCGTCCGGATGCGGCAAGACCACTCTGATGCGAATGATCACGGGCTTCGAGACCCCCACCGGTGGCTCCGTCGAACTCGACGGCCAGAACGTCGACAAGGTGCCCACGAAGTCGCGTGACCTGAACATGCTCTTCCAGAGCTATGCCCTCTTCCCCCACCTCTCGGTGTACGAGAACGTCGCCTTCGAGCTGCGCGTGCGCCGCACCCCGAAGGGCGAGATCGACACCCGGGTGAAGGAGGCCCTCGAGCTCGTGCGGCTCGGTGCCTTCGCGGCGCGCAAGCCCGCCGAGCTCTCGGGCGGCCAGCGCCAGCGAGTGGCACTGGCCCGCGCGGTGGTGGGCCGCCCGGCCGTGGTGCTGCTCGACGAACCGCTCGGCGCACTCGACCAGAAGCTCCGCAAGGAGATGCAGTTCGAATTGAAGCGGATGCAGCGCGAGGTGGGCATCACCTTCATCTACATGACCCACGACCAGGAGGAAGCGCTCACCATGAGCGACCGCATCGCCGTGATGAGCGAGGGTCGGGTGCTGCAGGTGGCCTCCCCCACCGAGATCTACGACGAGCCCGCCTCCCGCTTCGTGGCCACCTTCATCGGTTCGTGCAACGTTCTCGACGGCGTCATCGACGCTCACGGCCGCAGCGTCGTGGTGCCCGGGGTCGGCGAACTGCCGGCGGCCGTGCCCGCGGATGCCCGACCCGGCACGGGCGTGACCCTCGCCATCCGCCCCGAACGGGTACGGATGGCCGCGGCCGGCACGTCGGTACCGCCCGTCGGTGCCGTGCCCGGCACGCTCGAAGAGCGCGTGTTCCTGGGCGACGAGTGGACCTTCCACGTGCGCCTCGCCTCGGGCGGCGTGATGACCGTCAGTGTTCCGAGCGGCGAGGAGGCTGCCTCTCTCGGTGCCATCCCGAACGGCGGCGCCGTGGTGCTGTCGTGGCTGCCCGCCTCTGCCCGAGTGCTGCCGGCTGAGGCGGTGGCCGCATGAACCGCGCACCCCAGTCCAATCCCTCGCTGCTCGCCGCGGTGGCGCAGTTGGCACCCACCGTCGACGCCACCCTCAACCGCGAGGAGATCGCCGCCCTCGTGAGCGAGGCCGCCGTCGCCGGCGCCCGGCTCGTGGTGTTCCCCGAAGAGGCGATGTTGCTGGCCGGCGAGGTCGAGGGTTCGCTCGGCGAGGCGGTGGCCGACGCATGGCCGCTCTTCCTCGCGCAACTGTCGCTGCTCGCAGTCGAGCACGAGGTGTGGATCATCGCCGGCGGCTACGAGCCCACCGGCAGCGACCGCCCCTACAACACCCTCGTGGTGGTGAACCCGCGCGGCGAGCTCGTGGAGTCGTACCGCAAGCTGCACCTCTACGACGCGTTCTCCTACCGTGAGAGCGACTACGTCACCGGGGGAGGCGAGCTGCCTCCCGTGGTGATGATCGAGGGCGTGGCCATCGGTCTCGTCAACTGCTACGACATCCGGTTCCCCGAACTCAGCCGCGACCTCGTCACCCGCGGAGCCGACGTGCTCTCCGTGTCGGCCGCCTGGGTGGCCGGTGCCCGCAAGGAGGAGCACTGGGCCACGCTCCTGAAGGCTCGCGCCATCGAGAACACCTGCTGGGTGCTCGCCTCGAGCTCCAGCTCGCCCGAGTGCATCGGCAACAGCGTGGTGATCGACCCGATGGGTGTCGAGCGCGCCGGTCTCGGCCCTGTGGGCTCGGGCGTCGCGCTGGTCGAGATCTCGCTCGACCACACCGCCGAGGTGCGGGAGACCGTGCCGTCGCTGGCCAACCGCCGGCTGATCTCCACGATCACCGTCGCCCCTCCCGTTCCCGCCCTCGTCCCGCCCCTCGTCTCGGAGTAGATCACCGCCATGCCGTTCACCGCCGGGCCCACGCCCGCCCCCCTCGATGCCGAGCTCGTGGCCAAGCTCTCCCGAGTCTCCTTCCCCACCATCGGGCACTACCTCGAGGAGGGGTTCGCCGACTTCGGCATCCGCCGCATCGTGGGAACGACCCGGGTGGTGGGCCGGGCCATCACCGTGCGCATCACCGGGCAGGACTCCACCGCCCTGCACCACGCCGCCGGCTGGTGCGAGCCCGGCGACGTGTTCGTGATCGACACGGGCGGCGACACCCGTCACGCCCCGGTGGGCGAGGTTCTGGCCGCGACCCTGGCCATCCGCGGTGCCGCCGGCGTGATCGTCGACGGCGTCGTGACCGACCTCGACGAGGTGGAGCCCTTCGGCCTGCCCGTCTACGCCCGCGGCTCGAGCGTGCTCACCACCAAGCTGCTGTCACTGGATGCCGGCGGCGTGAACGTGCCCGTCACCTGCGGCGGCGTCGCCGTGAACCCCGGCGACGTGGTGCTGGCCGACCGCAACGGCGTCTTCTTCGCCGCGCCCGCGGTGGCCGCCGCGATCGTCGACACCGCTCTCGCCGACGACGCCGAGGAGCCTGAGCTCGTGCAGGAGCTACGCGACGGCGCCCGCCTGGGCGACCTCACCGGCGCCAGCGCGGCACTTGCAGCCCTCGCACCATCCTCGAACTGACCTTTCCACGGCACCACCCAGGAACACGGAGCACCACATGCTGATCAAGGCCGCCATCAATGGAGGCCGGGGGCGCGACGAGCACCCCGCCATTCCTCTCACCGTCACGGAGATCGCCACGGCCGCCGCCGCAGCCGTCGAGGCGGGCGCCGACGTGGTTCACGCCCACGTTCGCACGGCCGACGGCGGCCAGAGCATCGAGCCGACCGCGGTCGGGGAGTTCGTGCGGGCCGTGCGGGCCGTCGATCCCTCGATCGTGATCGGAACCACCACCGGCCTCTGGACCTGCTCCGGCCACGAGGAGCGGATGGCGCACCTCGCCTCCTGGCCCGCCGAAGCTCTCCCCCACTTCGCTTCCGTGGCATTCTCCGAGGAGGGTGCCGCCGAGGCGGCTTCGCTGGTGGTCGCGCGAGGCATGATCCTCGAGAGCGCCGTGTGGCACATCCGCGAGGTACCCGCCCTGCTGGCCTCGCCGACGCTGCACCAGAACGTGCGCATCCTGATCGAGCCGGAGGACGAGGAGGCGGATGTCGCCGTGGCGCACTGCCGCACGATCGCCGCCGCGCTCCGCGAGGCCGGGGTCACCGCACCCCTGCTGTATCACGGCTACGACGAGACGGCCTGGCCCGTGGTGCGCGCAGCGATCGAGGACGGCGTCGAAGTGCGCGTCGGCTTCGAAGACATGCTCGTGCTCGACGACGGCAGCCGTGCGCCCGACAACGTGGCGATGGTGCAGCTGGCACGGGCGCTCGAGCGGGAGATCACCGCGGCCGCACCCACGCCCTGACCCGCGAAGGGCGAGAATAGGGGCATGGCAGCCGACGATCTGGATCGACGCCTCGTCGAGCTCCTCGGCGAGGACGGCCGACGTGCTTTCACCGACATCGCGGCGATCGTCGGGGTCTCGGAGGCCACCATCCGCGCACGGGTGCAGCGACTCACCTCGAACGGCACCCTGCGCATCGTGGCGCTGTGCAACCCGCTCACACTGGGCCACCAGTCGGTGCGGCTGCTGCTCACCGTGCACGGCCTGAGCCCGCGCAATGTGGCGAAGTCGCTCACATCGATCCCGATGATCGGGCATGTGTCCCTCACCTCGGGTGCCCACGACATCTACATCGAGGCGACCCCGCGCGATCTCGGGCAGCTCGCCGACCTGCTCGACGACATCCGGCGCACCCCCGGCGTGGTGACGATCGACCAGTTCGTGCTCACCCGGCTCTACAAGGACTACTCGTGGAACGGCCTGCGCGACCAGTCGGGGCAGCGTGCCGTGGGCGGCTCGGGACAACCCGCCGGCGGCGAGAGCTGAGCCGGCGCGAGCCCTGACGGTTCGCGCCTGTCATGACGGGAGCGAACCGTCAGATCGGGGGCGGTTGCGACCGATGGTCGGGTCAGGGGCGGGCGATGGTGCCGGCGGCCGGATGCGGGCGGGTCGGGCGGCCGATCGGCTCGCGGAAGCCCGACCACAGATACTCGTCTTTGATCACCTCGAGCACGGTGGCCGTCTCGAGCACGTCGATGCCCGTGATGGTGCGCACCGTGTCGGTGAGGAACGCGTTCATCTGCACCTGGTCGTCGCAGCGCACGTCGACGCTGAGGTCGAACGAGCCGATGCAGGCGCCCACGAACCGCACCTCGGGAAGGGAGGCGAGAGCCCGCGCCACTGTCTCCACAGTCGCGCCGCGCACCCGGATCGACAGACGGGCCTCGACGTAGCCGAGCCGCGGGCTGTTGGGCATGCCCACCACCTGCACCACTCCGAGCGAGAGCAGGCGGTGGTAGCGCTGGCGCACGCTGCCTTCCGAGAGCCCCACATAGCGGGCGATCTGGCCGAAGGAGCGCCGGCCGTCGAGACGCAGTTGATCGATGATCTTGCGGTCGATCACGTCGATTGCTTCGAG
Organism: Herbiconiux sp.; assembly: GCF_004297105.1. GTDB lineage: Bacteria > Actinomycetota > Actinomycetes > Actinomycetales > Microbacteriaceae > Herbiconiux. The sequence continues at coordinate 787,879 of NZ_SCVE01000012.1, read as the reverse complement.
CTCCACGGCCCTATTACAGCACGCCGACCCTCAGCGGATGCCGCCGTCCCACTCCTTGGCCGGCGGCAGAACCCGCGGGCGCGAGCCATAGCCGTCTCGGATGACGGAGATCGAGGTGGCGACAACAGCGATGACGGCGAGGATTCCGAGACTGAGCAGAACGAGGATCATGGCTCCAACGCTATGAACAACGCAAAACCGCCACCAGTGCTCTGACTGACTCGTCGCGTCGATTTCCTGCCGCAGTCGGCAACCGGCACCACGGGACTCCCCGGGAGATCACAGATCGGGTCGGCTATTATCGACCGGCGAAGCGGACGACACGCCGCGACGCCCCGCCCACACGACGCCCTACCGCCGAAGGACACCTGTGAACGAGATCGAAGGACGCCCCAGAAGGCAGCCCTCCGGCCCCATCCGGCATGGTCGCCTCCGCACCTCGTCGCCGGCCGGCATCATCCTCAAATCGCTCGCCGTGGTCGCCGCCATCGCCGTCGTGAGCGTCGGCGCCGTCACGGCCTACGCCGTGAACAATCTCGCCGAGCAGGTCACCGCGAACGCCGTCGACATCTCCGGCACCGAGGCGGCGCCTGCTCCGCCGCCCGTCCTGGGCGCCTTCGAGGGCGGCTTCAACCTTCTCGTGGTGGGCACCGACAACGACCCGAACCAGGGCGACGCCTTCGGCGAGCGCGATGCCACCCTCAACGACGTCACGATCCTGCTGCACGTCTCCGCCGACCACAAGAACGCCGTGGTGGTGAGCTTTCCGCGCGACCTCGTGATCCCGCATCCGGAGTGCACCGACCCCACCACGGGCGACGTCTACGACGCCATGAGCGCCCAGCCCCTCAATGAGGCCTTCAGCCGCGGCGGACTCGCGTGCGTGAACGCCACGATCGAGAACCTCACGGGCCTCGACATCAACTACGCGGCCGCCACCTCGTTCAACGGCGTGATCGAGATGACCAACGCGGTGGGCGGCGTGCCCGTGTGCCTCGTGGAGCCCATCTCCGACACGGACTCCGGGCTCGACCTGCCCGCCGGCACCAGCGTGATCGAGGGCCAGATGGCGCTCGCCTTCCTGCGCAACCGGCACGGCGTCGGCGACGGCAGCGACCTGGCGCGCATCGCCTCGCAGCAGCAGTACCTCGGATCGCTGGCCCGCACCCTGAAGAGCGCCAACACGCTCACGGATGTCACGAAGCTCTACGGTCTGGCCCAGGCTGCGGCGTCGAACATCCAGCTGTCGAAGTCGCTCGCGAGCCTCGATGCGATGGTGTCGCTCGCGCTCACCCTGAAAGACGTCAACCTCAACGACATCGTGTTCGTGCAGTACCCGGCCGCGTCGTCGTCGGCGTATCCGAACAAGGTGGTGCCGGTCACCGATCTGGCCGATGCCCTGTTCACCAAGGTGCAGAACGACGAGCCGTTCACCCTCGGCACCGATGCCACCGGCACCGGCTCGAGCATCGTGGCCGACCCGGCGAACCCCACGCCGACGCCGACTCCCACGGAGGAGGCCGCTCCCGATCCCGCGGCCACCGCCACGGCTCCGGCCACCGACTCCGCGGCCACCCCCGACGTGATCGAGGGGCTCAAGGGCCAGACGGCGGCGGAGCAGACCTGCGCCAACGCATTCTCCGACTGACCCTGGGGCCGCTCATCCCACGGCCCCACGGCCTGCCTCGCGCGATCGTCCCCCGGTACCACGGCGATGAGACCGCGGTCGGATGCCCGGGCGCGGCCGGTTCCGTAGCGTCGATGTCATGACGAACAGCACCTTCACCCCCGAGACCACCCCCTCCTCCGTGCACGCCACCGACTCCGACACGGGAGCCGCGACCGCCGCCACATCGACCACCACTCCGACCACCGACACCACCAGCCCCGCCGGCCCCGCCGCGCAGACCACGGCCTACCCGACCGGCATGCCGTTCCCGACACCGGCCTACCCGGCCGCGTCGCAGACCGCGTACCCCGGCGGTGCCGCCGGCGCCCCGGCCGCTCCTGGAGCGCCAGCCGCCCCGCAGCCGCAGTACTACCCCGCGCAGCCGAAGACCAACGTGCTCGGTATCGTGACCCTGGTGCTCGGCATCCTCGGGTTCGGCCTCGTGCCCGTGATCACCGGCCACATCGCGCTCGGCCAGATCAAGCGCACGGGCGAGGACGGTCGGGGCATCACGCTCGCCGGCCTCATCCTGGGCTACGTCACGCTGGCCGGATGGCTCATCGTGGCCTTCTTCTGGGCCGCGATCGCCGCCGTCGCCGTGATCGGTTCCGCAGCGGGCGTCAACTAGGGCGCCCGAGGCGGTCCGCCGCCCTGGCGGAGATGCTCGCGGGTGAGAGCCTCGAGTTCTCCGTCGCTGAGCTCGTCGACCTTCGTGCTCTCCGCCCGGTCGTGCTTCGACCAGCGGATGAACAGCAGGATCAGGATGGGGATGTCGGCGATCTCGGCAATGAACCAGAGCAGATCGCCCGAGAGCTGCTGATCGCGCACCGGGTTCGGGAACCACCAGGGCACCGACCCCGCCACCGGCGCCGCATGATCGAGGATGGCGTCGTTGAGCCGCAGAACGATTCCCGGAATCGCATCGATCACGAGCTCCGCGAACGCCAGCAGGAACTCGGCCGCGATGAAGAGGCTCGTGCGGGCCACCACGAGCTCGGTGAGCGGCAGCACCATGATGAGCCCGACCACGGGCACCACGAGCCCGATGGCCGCCTGCGCGCCCGGCGACTCGCGCAGCAGCCCCGCCACCGGGGTGAGGAACACCGAGAAGGCCGCGAGCGCGAACACCGGGCCGAACACGGCGTTGCCCATCATCCCGATCGCCTTCGACGACAGCACGCGCTCGAAGGCGGCGAGCGCTCTCCCCGTGAGCGCTGCACGCACCAGGCCGACGGGCTTGCCGGTGGCGAGCAGCGCGGGCACCGCGAAGAGCAGCAGAGCGATGCGCGTGGTGAACGCGAACCGCAGCTCGGCGCTGTAGACCCCGAGGAAGCCGAACTCGATCACAGCGAACGATCCGAGCCCGAGCACGAAGAAGCCGAAGGCCGGCCGGAGTCCCCAGCGGCCGCCCCGCCGCCTGATGGCGATCATGCACGCGGCGTAGAACGACGCGGCGAGCACGATCGCCACGATGTCGACGACGTTCGGCTGCCAGGTCGTCACGATCGTGATGATGTCAGGCACGGCGGCTCCTCGACGGTGGAATTCACGGGTCTCGCATCCCGGACCGGACCTCGACAGCGAGCTTGCCACCGCATCCCGTGAGTTGCCTGCTCGCGCCGGCCCCGAATCCGACCGGGCGCGCGTCACCAGATCCGGGTGTGGTGACCGGCAGCGGCTCGACCGCGCGGCGTCTTAGACGCCGCCTCCGCCCCCGCCGCCGCCTCCTCCGCCGGAGAACCCGCCGCCGCCCGAGAATCCGCTCGAGCTGCTCGACGAGCTGCCCGAGAAGCTCGACGCGGCGGTGGTCGACATCGAGGAGATGGCCGAAGCGAACAGCAGCGAGTTGAACGCCCCGGAGTTGCCGCCGTACCAGTCGGGCTGAGACCCGAGGCTCTCGTAGTAGGTGCCGAGCACCTTCGCCCACTCGCTCTCGAGATCGAGCAGCACCGCATACGGCAACAGCTTCTCGTAGAGCTTCACCACCTGGCCCCAGTCGGGTGCGTTCACCCCGGTCTTCAGGGCGCCCTCGGGACTCTGCAGCGCCTTGAACCTGTCTTCCTCGGCCCACTCGATGTACATCTTCACGCCCGCGATGTAGTCGCGCAGCTCGGCACCCTTCGCGGTGAGGGGCGAGCGGAACGCGATGAACAGCACCAGCGGCACGGCGGCGATGGCCGGCACCATGAGCAGCACGGGCAGACCGCCGCCGCGCTGCGCATCCGATGACATCGTGCCGGCCGCCACGGCCACGATCGCGAACACGAAAGCCGCGATGAGCAAGAGCGACCCCGTTCCGCGGATGCCCGACCGGAAGTACCCCTCCGAGAGCGCCCGCTTCTTGGTGGCCTGCACCACGGTGGAGATCGACTTCGCCAGCTCGGCGTCTTTCTGCTTCAGCTCACGCCAGGTGCCGGGCACCAGTTCCGACCCGAAGAGCGCTCGAGCCAGCTCGATCTCGTGCGGGTTCAGCCCACGCCAGTCGAGCAGCTGCAACCAGTACGCCATCTTGTCTCCGAAGAACCCCGCTTCGGTCTTCTCCACGATCTGGATGCGGTGCCGCACGGCGTAGTCGACGAAGGATGCCGCGGCCGCCCGGTTCGTGGTCTTCATCACCGCCGAGGCGATCAGCAGATCCGCCTCGCGCGGCGGGGTGTACTCCGGGATGATCACGGGACGGCCCGGCTCGTCGCGCAGGCGCGTGACCCGGTAGACGATCGAGAGCACCACCATCGCGACCGCCAGAACCGTGGCGACCAGCTGCACCCAGCTCGACGCCACCGAGAAATAGGAGGTGTCGGGCTGGAAGAAGGTGTGCGGCGTGAAGGCGATGCCGAGCGTCACGTTCTCGCCCGGCCCCAGGTTCTCGTTTCGCGTGGTGAACACGGCCGCGCCGGGCGGTGCGCCCAGCGCGGCTGCCGCCGCACTGTCGCCCGCCTCCTCGGTGATCGTGCACGCGTCGGAAGAGCCTTCCTCCCCGACGAAGCAGCCCGTGCTGCCGGTGAGCGCCGGCACGAGTTCGGGTGCCACGATCGTGGTGGTGGTGTGCACCGCGAACGGCTGGGCCCACAGTGTGCCGTTCGTGTCGCGGTAGAACTCGTCGTCGTCGGTGTTCGCGAAATAGCCGGTGACGTCGCGCTGCGTGTACACCAGCACGTAGGTCTGCTCGCCGTGCACGAAGTCGGGCGCCGCGATGGTGACCACCAGGTTCTCGCCGTCGGTCTCGGTCTCGTAGGGGCGCGGGGTGCCGTCGGCATCCGTCACCGCCTGCAGTTCGAGGTCGGTGGTGTGGCCCTGGTAGTCGAGGGGGATGGCCCGCTTGATGCCGTGGTTCTGATCGATGGCGGGGAAGGAGGCCACGAACGTCTCGGTGGTGGTGAGGGTGGAATGGCCCTCCGAGTCGATGCCGAGGTCGTAGACGGCGTCGAACGACGAGAAGGTGAAGTCATCCGTTCCCGCGGGCACCGCCGCGGCGCGGGAGGACGCCGAGGCGGAGGTCGCCGACCAGAGCACCGAGCCGGCGGTGACGAGGAGGAGCAGGAGCACCCCGATCGCGCCGAAGCGGGAGGCCCTCGCCCTGACGGGATGGGATGCGGTGCTCATGCGGTTCACTCTACCCACGGGCGCCGACAACGCGGAGTTTTCCTCAGCCCGCGGGAGCCACGGCCACCGACCCCGGGAGCGGCTCGCCCCCGCTGCGGGTGAAGAAGCAGTAGTACCGCCGGTTACCCGTGGCCCACTCGGCCTCGGAGGCCGGGTAGGAGCCCTGCCACACCAGATCGGTGAGCCCGGATGCCGCGTCGTAGTCGAGCGCGGCCGGCGCCGTGCAGAGCAGGTTGAGTCGCGAGAGCAGCTCCGCCTCACCGGGGAAGGCGGCGGCCGCATCCTCGGCGAAGACGCCCGTGGTCACGAGCTGGGCGTTCGGCGAGGCTGCGCAGTCGACCACCGTGAACTCTTCGGCCCATGGAGAGGTGTAGCCGGTGAGGCACTCGCCCCCGCCCAGGTCGTCCCAGGCGTGCACCCCTGCGGCCACCGGGCCCGGGGGCGCGCTGCCGGGCACCGTCGTGGGAGTGGGGGTCGGTGTCGGGGTGGCCGTCGGAGTGGAAGTCGCGCCGGTCGAGGGTGCCGGCTGCGCGACTCCGCCCTCACCGACACGCAGCCCCACGAAGAACAGCGCGACGATCACCGCCACGCCGACCACGATCGCCAGAACGAGGAGCACGCGCGAGGTGGACGCACTCCGCACCGACGAGTCGGTGGCCACCGCTTCGGCGTCACCGGGAGCGCCACCGGCCGCGCCACCGGCTTCGGGCGGCGCCGGCGCCTGTGCCGGCCGCTCTGCGGGGTCGCCCGGCGTCACGGCCTACTCCAGCCCGAGATCCGCCAGGCCGATCGCGTAGTGATAGGGGTAGCCGGCCTGTTCGATGCGCTCGCCCGCGCCGGTGTTGCGGTCGACCACCACGGCCACACCCGCGATGATGGCGCCCACCTTCTCGAGGGCGGCGATGGCGGCGAGCGGCGAACCGCCGGTGGTGGAGGTGTCTTCGAGCACCACGACGCGCTTGCCGGCGACATCCGGACCCTCGACCTGACGGCCGCGGCCGTGGTCTTTCGGCTCCTTGCGCACCACGAAGGCGTCGTACTCGAGCCCGCGGAGGGCCCCCTGGTGCAGCACGGCCGACGCGATGGGGTCGGCGCCCATCGTGAGCCCGCCGACCGCCTGCACATCGCGGATGCCGCCGATGAGATCGAGCATGACCTGCCCGATCAGCGGGGCCACACGGTGGTCGAGCGAGATCTTGCGCAGGTCGACGTAGTAGCTCGCCTTCTTGCCGCTGGTGAGCGTGAAGTCGCCGTGGAACACGGCGTCGGACTTGATGTACTCGATGAGTTGGCTGCGCGCGTCGGTCACCCGCCCAGTTTAGTGCGGGGCGCTCGCGAGGAACTCGCGCAGCGAACGGGCCGGGTGGCCGGTGAGCCGCTCGACATCGGATGTCACGCGCTCGAGCTCGCCGGCCGCGATCGCCGTGTAGGTGCTCACCCAGGCGTCGAGCTGCCACTGCGGGGCGTCGTAGACCGCCCGGGAGGCGTAGGCCTCGTCGATCGTCTCGTCGTGATAGCTCACCGTGCCGCGGGCGCCTCCGGCGGTGACGATCGCCGCGACCTCGGCCAGGGTGAGCGCCTCGGGACCGGTCAGTTCGTAGGTGATGCCGTTGTGGGCATCCGGGGTGTCGATCGTGTCGAGCAGCACCCGCACAGCCGACTCGGCCACGTCGTCGCGGGTGACCGAGGCCACCCGTCCGGTTCCGGCGGGCCCGCGGATGACGCTGTCCTCCCCCGCCAGCATCGGCAGGAAGTCGGTGTAGAGGTTGTCGCGCAGGAACGTATGGCCGAGCCCGGCGTCGCGGATGAGGTTCTCGGTCACGAAGTGATCCCGGGCGAGGGTGAACGTGGCATCCGGCGCGGCGCCGAAGAACGAGGTGTACACCACGTGGGCGACCCCGGATGCGCGTGCCGCCTCCACGATGCTGCGATGCTCGCCGAGCCGGTCGGCGTTCTCCGCGGCCGACACGAGGAAGAGCACGTCGACGCCCTCGAGCGCCCGCCGTGCGGCCTCCCCGTCGGCGTACGTGGCCACGGTCACCTCGGCGGCTGCCAGCTCGGGCGCCCGCGCCGCATCCCGCACGATCAGGCGCTGAGCGACCCCCCGCTCCGCGAGCAGCCGCGCCACGCGCCCACCCACACCGCCCGTGGCCCCGGTCACCGCAATCGTCGTCATGCCCCCATCATCCCGCCGAACACACCCCGTCCACCCGTCTCGACGGCCTAAACTTCACCTACCGATGTATTCGAGGTGGATCAGGCGCTCAGCCAGATCGATGCAGAGATGCCGCTCGGGATGTTCCGCCTTCTCTGCAGGACCGTTCTCCACGATGTCACGCAGATTCGCCAGATCGCGTTCGAACGCGACGCGACTGCCGGTGAGTACGAGTGTGTTCGCGGCGACCACGGAGGCCACCCTGTCCCGGTTCTCCCGGTAGTGCGATGGCGCGGGATTCTTCCCACCTCTATAGGCCGACTCGGGTAGCGCGATGGTCTCGATCCGTCCCGGACCGAGGCGCCCACGAATCCTCTTCCAGCGCGAGGGCTTGAACTGGAGTGCGTGATGAATCAGCACAAGATCGAGGACGGCCACTTCGCTGTCGGCTGCCTCGGTGTCGAACGGCAGGTAGGTGATGGTTCCCGGCGAGCGAGCGGCGAAGGCCCACGCGAGAGCGAGCGTGCGGAGCGCGTGCTTGTCGACCGTTCCGCCGAACCAGGAGGCGCGAGAACTGACGATCCGCCCTCGCAATGGCTCGACCGGTCTCATCACCCGGAACGCCGCTGGCCCCTCGCGCACAATCTGAACCGACGCCTTGAGAGCTATTTCATCGAGTTTCACTCACTTATGATGGCACGCGCTCCACGGGAGGGACACCCGGCTTTAGGCCGAAGGGTCGGGGGGAGGGGTCTGCGCGACGAGTGAGGCGAGTTCCTCCTGGGCGCCGTCACGGCGCCAGCGGGCCGCCGGGCGGCGGAGCCAGGAGGCGGCGGCGAGCGCCTCATCCGCCTCGCGCAGGCGCACCTCGGCCGCGAGCAGCAGGGCGCTGCGCTCGAGGGCGGCGCGCTCCGCGCCCGTCGGTTCCCAGAGGGCCTCGCCGCGGTCTTCGGCCGACACCGCTATCCAGGATGCGGCCACCAGCGCCACGATGCTCGTCAGCCGGAACCACAGCAGCAGCGCGATGAACACCACGAACGTCGACAGCAGCGGGTTGCGGGTGGCCCCGTCGAGCAGTCGGCTGCCCAACACCTGCAGCAGGAGGAGGGCCGCGCCGCCGAGCAGTGAGCCGAGCGCCATCCGCCGGATCGGCAGCCGCGCATCCGCGAGGAAGCGGAACAGCGTCATCAATGCCGCCGTGTCGATGGCGAACACGAGTGCGAGGCTCGCCGCGGTGACGAGCACCCGCGACCACTCGTGCGCGCCGTCGCCGAACAGCCCGATCAGCCAGTCGAGTGCCGACGTGCTGGCGATGCTCAGCACCACGGCGGCGAACAGCACGATGCCGATCGAGAACGCCACGAGGAAGTCGCGCGCTTTCAGCAGCAGGTAGGCGCGCCGGTCGCGGGGCATTCCGAAGATCGCGCGCACCGCGATCCGTGAGTAGGTGACCCAGCCGATCGCGGTCCAGACGAGCACCAGCAGCGCGGCGACGCCCGTGACCGTGAGCACCGACGTGCTCGATTCGGCGACCCGTCTCAGTTCGTCCTCGTGGATGATGCCGCTCTCGCCGATGAGGCCGGGCACGTAGGTGTTGATCAGCCGCACGAAGGCGTCGAGCGTGTCCCGGTCGGCCACGATCCAGATCCCGGCCACCGCGAACACGATGTAGACCGCCGCGAACACCGCGAAGAGGGCCTGGTAGCTCATGCCCGACGACAGCAGGAAGCCGTTGCCGGTGAGGAACCGCCGCCACACCCGGGTGGGGAAGAGGGCGAGAGTGTGGCGGGTGACGGTGGTCATCCGCTCGAGCGGCGTCTCGAAGCGTGCCTCGAGCCGGTTGCGCAGCCGGGCGACGTCGCCCTCGGCGTCGGGCGCGCGCTCGTCGTCATGCCTCGAGCCCGCCATGCCGCCAGCCTAAGGCCGGTGGGGCCCGGTAGCGTTGAGGCATGCGTGTTGCCACCTGGAACGTGAACTCCATCCGCGCCCGAGTGGGACGGGTGGTCGACTGGCTCGTGCGCGAAGACGTCGACGTGCTCGGCATGCAGGAGATCAAGTGCAAGGAGTCGCAGTTCCCCTTCGAGGCCTTCCAGGAGGCCGGCTACGAGGTGGTGTTGCACGGCCTCAACCAGTGGAACGGCGTGGCGTTCGCCAGCCGCCTGCCGATGACGGATGTGGCCAACACGTTCACCGGAATGCCCGGCTTCGGCAAGCCCCTCGATGACGGATCGCTGCCCCTCGAGGCCCGCGCACTGGGCGTCACGGTCGACGGGGTGCGGCTCTGGACGCTCTACGTGCCGAACGGCCGCGAGCTCGACAACCCGCACTACACCTACAAGCTCGCGTGGCTGAACGAGCTCGCGACGCAGACCGAGCAGTGGCTCGCCGCGCATCCGTCGCAGCCGCTCGCCCTCATGGGCGACTGGAACATCGCCCCTCTGGACACGGATGTCTGGGACCTCTCCGCCTTCGAGGGCTCCACCCACGTCTCCGCCCCCGAGCGCGCCGCCTTCGCCGCGTTCGAGCAGATCGGCCTCACGGACGTGGTGCGCCCCATCGTTCCCGAGGGCTACACCTACTGGGACTACAAGCAGCTCCGCTTCCCCCGCAACGAGGGCATGCGCATCGACTTCATCATGGGCTCGCAACCCTTCGCCGACCTGGTGACGGATGCGCGCATCGAGCGCAACGAGCGCAAGGGCGACGCCCCGAGCGACCACGTTCCCGTCGTGGTCGATCTCGACCTCGATTCCCCCGACGATGACGACGACCGCCCGATGATCTTCGGCTGATCCTCCTCGCGACCCGTCGATTTTGGTCCCAAAACGGCACTCTTAGGGCCAAAATCGGCGGGTCGCGAGGAGGGAAGCGTGTATAGATGGAGCATGTCGTCGCCCACTGTCGGAGCCGGATCGCCCATCACCCCCGGCGAGCCGTGGACCGATGAGCCCGAGAAGCGCTCCGCGCTGCGCCGCTGGCTGACCGACGGGCTGGTCGACCGCACCGGCCGGCATCCCGGACCGGGTGCCGCGAAGCCCGAGAAGACGCACTCGTGGTGGCGCGTGATGTGCCTCACCGGTGTCGACTACTTCTCGACGCTCGGCTACCAGCCCGCCATCGCGGCCCTCGCGGCCGGGCTGCTCTCCCCCATCGCCACGATCGTGCTCGTGCTCGTGACCCTGCTCGGGGCCCTGCCGGTGTACCGCCGCGTGGCCCGCGAGAGCTACCGCGGCGAGGGTTCGATCCAGATGCTCGAGAAACTGCTGCCCTGGTGGGGCGGCAAACTCGTGGTGCTGGTGCTGCTCGGCTTCGCCGCCACCGACTTCATGATCACCATCACCCTCTCCGCCGCGGATGCCAGTGCGCACGCCATCGAGAACCCGTTCGCCCCGTCGTGGTTCGAGGGCAATCAGGTGATCATCACCCTCGTGCTGATCCTGGCGCTGGCCGTCGTGTTCCTGCGCGGCTTCAAGGAGGCGATCAACATCGCCGTGGTGCTGGTGGCCGTGTTCCTCGTGCTGAACGCCGTGGTGGTGATCGTCTCCATCGCGCACGTGTTCGAGAACACCGTGGTGGTCACCGACTGGTGGGCCGCCCTCAGCGCTCAGCACGGCAATCCGCTCGTGATGGTGGGCATCGCGCTCATCGCCTTCCCGAAGCTCGCGCTGGGCCTCTCCGGCTTCGAGACCGGGGTGGCGGTGATGCCGCAGATCAAGAACGGCACGAACGGCACGCGGATGCCGGGAACCACGGGTGACGCCACGGGCGTGCCGGTGGCCCGCATCCGGGGTGGCAAGCGGCTGCTCACCACCGCAGCCGTGATCATGAGCGCCTTCCTCATCACCTCGAGCCTCGTCACCACCCTGCTCATCCCGCAGAAGGACTTCGAGGCGGGCGGCCCCGCCAACGGCCGTGCGCTGGCCTATCTGGCCCACCAGTTCCTGGGCGACGGGTTCGGCACCGCCTACGACATCGCCACCATCGCCATCCTGTGGTTCGCGGGCGCATCCGCCCTGGCCGGCCTGCTCAACCTCGTACCGCGCTACCTGCCGCGCTACGGCATGGCCCCGCACTGGGCGGGCGCGGTGCGGCCGCTCGTGCTCGTGTTCTTCGCCATCGCGGTCATCATCACGCTCGTGTTCGGTGCGAACGTGGATGCGCAGGCCGGCGCCTACGCCACCGGCGTGCTGGTGCTCATCACCTCGGCCTCGCTCGCCGTCACGCTCTCGGCGAAGCGCAAGAAGCAACGCGGTGCCACCATCGCCTTCGCGGTGGTGACGGTCGTCTTCCTCTACACGACCATCGCCAACATCATCGAGCGGCCCGACGGCGTGCGGATCGCGGCCCTGTTCATCCTCGGCATCATCGTGGTGTCGATCGTGTCGCGGGTGCACCGGTCGTTCCAGTTGCGCGCGACCTCCGTCACACTCGACCCGCAGGCGCTCGACTTCGTTCTGACGGATGCCGACGAGTACGACTCCATCCGGATCATCGCGAACGAACCGGATGACGGCTCGGCGGAGGAGTACCGCTCGAAGATCGCGGAGGAGCGTCGCGACAGCGGCATCCCGCAGCGATCGCCCGTGATCTTCCTCGAGGTCTACCCCTCCGACTCCTCCGACTTCGAAGAAGACCTCGTGGTGCGTGGCGAAGCGGTGCACGGGTTCCGGGTGCTCAAGGTGACGAGCGGCAACATCCCGAACACCATCGCCACCGTCCTGCTCGAGATCCGCGATCTCACCGGAACCGTGCCCGACATCTACTTCGAGTGGACCGAGGGCAGCCCACTGTCGAACATGTTCAAGTTCCTCGTGACCGGCACGGGCGAGGTGGCCCCCGTCACCCGCGAGGTGCTGCGTCGCGCGGAGAAGGACCGCTCGCACCGGCCCGAGGTGCACGTCAGCTGAGAGCTGGGAATTCCGCGGGTTCTGTGCCGTTAATGGCTGTATGACCACGAAGACCCTCACCCTCGACAACCACGACGAGACCATCGCCGACGGCATCGTGCTGATCGACTTCTGGGCCGATTGGTGCGGCCCCTGCAAGCAGTTCGCCCCCGTGTACGAGAAGGCCTCCGACGCCAACTCCGACATCACCTTCGCGAAGGTCGACACCGAAGACCAGCAGCAGCTGGCCGGCTCCTACGGCATCACGTCGATCCCCACACTCGTCATCTACCGTGACGGAATCCCCCTCTTCTCCCAGCCCGGCGCTCTGCCCGGGCCGGTGCTCGACGACGTCATCAAGCAGGTGCGCGAACTCGACATGGAGCCGGTGAAGAAGGAGTACGCCGAGGCGGTCGCCGCCCAGCAGGCGGAGGCCACGCAGGCCGCCACCGCCGAGTAGACCGGCAGCAGGCCCGGCCTGCTCCGTGCGCGACCGATCAGCCGTGCACGAAGGCCGGGTCGCGCTTCTCCGTGAAGGCGGCCATGCCCTCCTTCTGATCGGCGAGAGCGAACAGCGCCTGGAAGGTGCGGCGTTCGAAGCGCACACCCTCGGCGAGAGTCGACTCGAAAGCCACGTTCACCGACTCCTTCGCGGCATAGGCCACGGGCAGTGACTTCGAGGCGATGGTGGTGGCCACGTCGATCGCCGTGTCGAGCAACTCGGCCGCCGGCACGACCCGCGCCACGAGACCTGCGCGTTCGGCCTCGTCGGCCCCCATCATCCGGCCGGTGAGAACGAGATCCATCGCCTTGGCCTTGCCGACGGCGCGGGTGAGGCGCTGCGTGCCGCCCATGCCCGGGATGACCCCCAGATTGATCTCGGGCTGGCCGAACTTCGCGGTGTCGGCGGCGATCAGGATGTCGCACATCATCGCCAGCTCGCAGCCGCCTCCGAGAGCGAACCCCGCCACCGCGGCGATGATCGGGGTGCGCGCCTCGGTGAAGCGGCTCCACCCGGCGAACAGGTCGTCGAGGTAGACGTCTCGGTAGCTGAGCGAGGACATCTCCTTGATATCGGCGCCGGCCGCGAAGGCGCGGTCGGAACCCGTGAGCACGATCGCCCCGATCCCCTGGTCAGTGTCGAACTCCGCCACCGCCGCCCCCACCTCGCGGATGAGCGCCGCGTTCAGTGCATTGAGCGCCTTCGGCCGGTTCAGCGTGATGATGCCCACCCGCTCTCGTCGCTCGACGAGGATGTTCTCGTAGTCAGTCATGTCCATGCTCCCTGTCCGCTCGTGGCTCGTATCTCGGTGATGATTCCGGAGAAGTCGGTGGCCGCCCCGCCGCCGTCGGCGAAGCGCTGGTAGATGGCGTTCGCGAGCAGGCCGATCTCGGCGTCGACGCCCGTCGACGCGATGGCCTCGGCAGCGAGCCCCAGGTCTTTGGCCATCAGCGCGGCCGCGAATCCGGGCCGGTAGTCGCGGTTCGCCGGGCTCGTGGGCACCGGCCCCGGCACCGGGCAGTTGGTGGTGAGCGCCCAGCACTGACCGGATGCGTTCGACGCCACATCGAAGAGCGCCTGATTCGGCAACCCCAGGTGCTCGCCGAGCACGAACGCCTCGCTCACGCCGATCATCGTGATGCCGAGGATCAGGTTGTTGCACACCTTCGCGGCCTGGCCGAGCCCCGCGCCGCCGCAGTGCACGATGCGCCGGCCCATCGCCGCGAGGATGGGTTCGGCCACGGCGAAGTCGTCGTCGGAGCCGCCCACCATGAACGCGAGCGTGCCCGCTTCGGCGCCCACGACTCCTCCGGAGACCGGGGCATCCAGGGCACGGTGGCCTGCGGCCCGCGCGAGCTCGTGTGCCGCACGGGCATCGTCGACCGCGATCGTCGACGAGTCGATGAAGAGCGTGCCCGGCGGTGCCGCGGCGAGGAGGCCCGGGGCATCCGCTGATCCGTAGGCATCGATGACGTGCCGGCCCGCAGGGAGCATGGTGATGACGACCTCGGCGTCGCCCACCGCCTCCACCGCACTGTCCACCGCAGCGACCCCTGCCTCGCGGGCAGCGACCGTGGCGGCCTCGACGAGGTCGAAGCCGACGACGTCGTGGCCCGCCTTCACGAGATTGAGGGCCATCGGGGCGCCCATGTGTCCGAGTCCGATGAATGCGATCCGCATGCGTCTCTCCTGCCTCTAGTGGTTGTGGGCGTCCACGGGCACGAAGCGCGGGTCGATCTCGCCGAAGTACGCCTCCACCGCTTCGGGCTCGACCTCGCTCGCGGATGCGGGCCGCCACCGCGGGTTGCGGTCCTTGTCGATCACCTGGGCCCGCACGCCCTCCGCGAAGTCCGGGGTGGTGATGGAGTGCGCCGACACCCGCAGTTCCTGCGCGAGCGCCGCCTCCAGATCGGGGAGAACGGATGCCCGTGCCAGCGCCTCGAGGGTCACGGCCACCGCGATCGGCGACTTCGCCTCGATCGTGGCGGCTGTCGCGATCGCCCGCTCGTTCGCCGGATCGGCCCGGAGGGCGGCGAGGATCCGGGTGACGCCACCCGCAGAGAAGGCGGGGTCGATCCACCAGCGGGCTGTGCCGAGTTCGGACTCGGGCGCCGGCTCCGCGAGCGCGGCGATGGCGGCATCCGGTTCCTGCGTCTCCAGGGCCGCCAGCAGCTCGGGCAGGCAGTCGCTCCGCACGAACCGGTCGGCCAGACCGACCTCGATCGCGTCGCCGGCGCCGACAGACCCGGCGGTGAGCGCGAGGTAGGTGCCGAGCCGGCCCGGCGAGCGACTCAACAACCAGGTGGCTCCGACATCCGGGATGAATCCGATGCCCGTCTCGGGCAGCCCCAGCTTCGAGCGCTCGGTGACGATGCGATGCGAGCCGTGCGCCGAGAGACCGATGCCGCCCCCCAGCACCAGGCCGTCCATGATCGCCACGTAGGGCTTCGGATAGCGCGCGATCGCGGCATTCAGCGCGTACTCGTCGCGCCAGAACGCGATCGACGAGGAGGGATCGCCCGATGTGGCGTCGTGATAGAGCGACACGATGTCACCGCCCGCGCAGAGGCCGCGTTCCCCGCGGCCCACGAGCACGACCGTCGCGACGCCGTCATCCGTCGCCCAGGCCTCGAGCTGCCGGCGGATGAGGGTGACCATCGAGTGGTTCAGTGCATTGATGGCGCGCGGCCGGTTGAGCGCGATCTCGCCCACTCGACCTCGGCGGGTGAACACGACCTCGGGCTCGGACCCGGTCTCCTGGCCGCCGCTCATATCCGTCCTCCCACGATGGAGCGACCCACGATCAGGCTCATCACCTTGTTCGTGCCCTCCACGATCTGGTGCGCGCGCAGATCGCGACCCACCTCCTCGATACCGTACTCGGCGATCCGCGCGGGTGGGCCGAACCCGTGCCACTACGGCATCCGGGGCTTTTCGAAGGAGAATGGGCCACATGGAAACCTCGGTCATCGTCGCCGGAGCGCGCACTCCCATCGGGAAGCTGCTCGGCAGCCTCTCCCTCGTCACGGCACCCGAGCTCGGGGCGATCGCCATCCGGGCCGCACTGGAGCGCGCCGGTGTCGATCCGGCCTCGCTCGATGCCGTGACGCTCGGCAACGTCGTGCAGGCCGGCACGGGCGCGAACCCCGCCCGTCAGGCGGCCCTCGCGGGCGGGATCCCCCTCACCGTTCCGGCCACCACGATCAACAAGCTCTGCCTCTCGGGCCTGGCCGCGATCGGTCAGACCGATCTGGCCATCCGCGCGGGCTACTGGACCGCGGGCGTCGCCGGCGGCATCGAGTCGATGAGCAATGCCCCGCATCTGCTGCGCGGCGCCCGCACCGGCTTCAAATACGGCGGCGCGCCCCTCGAAGACGCGCTCGATCGCGACGGCCTGATCTGCTCGATCGAGAACGAGGTGATGGGGGCGGCGACCGATCGCCACCAGCGCCCCCTGAACATCTCGCGCGAGGCGCAGGACGAGTTCGCCGCCGCGTCGCACAGCCGGGCCGCCGCGGCCATCGACTCCGGCCGGCTGGCCGAGGAGATCGTGCCGGTCACGGTGAAGACTCGGCGCGGTGAGACCGTCGTCGACACGGATGAGGGCGTGCGCCGCGACACCACGCCCGAGTCCCTGGCGGGTCTGCGCCCGGCCTTCGGCGCCGAGGGAACGATCACGGCCGGATCCGCCTCGCAGCTCTCCGACGGAGCCGCGGCCCTCGTGGTGATGAGCCGATCCGAAGCCGAGCGTCAGGGAATCTCCTGGCTCGCCGAGATCGTGAGCTACGGCACCGTGGCGGGGCCGGATCCGTCGCTCCTCCTCCAGCCCGCCGGCGCGATCCAGGATGCGCTCCGCCGGCAGGACGCCATCGCGCTCGACGACATCGCGGTGTTCGAGATGAACGAGGCCTTCGCGAGCGTGCCGCTCGCCTCGATGCGCCAACTCGGCATCGACCACGAACGCGTGAACCCGAACGGCGGGGCGATCGCGCTCGGCCACCCGGTGGGCATGAGCGGGGCGCGGCTGGTGCTGACGCTCGCCCACGAACTGCGCCGGCGCGGTGGCGGCTACGGCGCCGCCGCCCTCTGCGGTGGGGGCGGTCAGGGCGATGCGCTGATCATCCGCGTGTGACGACGCTCCATCGGCGAGCCACGGCTGTCGCGCGTCCTCGCTTCGGGGCAGAATTCAGGAATCGAGGGAGAGGAGTCGAATGAAGATCGTGGTTCTGGTCAAAGAGGTTCCCGACACCTATGGCGATCGCAAGCTCGACCCGGAGACCGGCCTCGCCGATCGGGCCGCAGGCGAATCCGTGCTCGACGAGATCGCGGAGCGATCGCTCGAGGTCGCCCTCGCATTCGCCGACTCGCACCCCGACACCGAGATCGTGCTGCTGTCGATGGCGCCGGAGTCGGCCACCACCAGTCTGCGCAAAGGCCTCGCCATGGGTGCGGGGAGCGTGGTGCACGTCGCCGACGACCGGCTCGCCGGAGCCGACCTCGGGCTCACCGCCCAGGTGCTGGCGGCCGCCCTGCAGCGCACCGGCTTCGACCTGGTGATCACCGGCAACCTCTCGACCGACGGCTCCGGCGGCGTGCTGCCCGCCATGATCGCCGAGCACCTGGGTGTGCCCTTGGCCGGCGCACTGACGAACGTCTCGATCACCGACGAGGGCGTGAGCGGAGAGCGGGTGACGGATGCGGGCATCGCGAGGGTGCGGGCATCCCTGCCGGCCGTGATCTCGATCACCGAGGCACTTCCGGATGCTCGCTTCCCCACCTTCAAGGGAATCATGGCCGCCAAGAAGAAGCCGGTCACCGCCCTCACGGCGGCCGACCTCGACATCGACCCCGACGACCTGAGCGTGCCGCGGTCGATCCTGCTCGCGGTGGCCCAGAGGCCGCCTCGCACGGCGGGAACGAAGATCGTCGATGAGGGCGACGCGGGCCGGCAGCTCGCGGAGTACCTCGTCCAGCAGAAACTCGCGTGAGGAATCCTTCATGACCGACGACGCACCCATCCTCGTACTGCTCGAGACGACGCCGTCAGGCGAGCTCGCCACCAGCGCCGCCGGCTTGCTCGGCGCCGCTGCCGGTATCGGCACTCCGGTGGGCCTCCTGGTCACCAGGTCCGGTGCCGGAGCGGCAGCCGCACGCGCTGCAGCCGAACTCGGCGCCGCGCGCATCCTCACCGCGGAGAGCGATGGGGTGGCGACGGAGGTCGTGACGCCGGTCGTCGACGCTCTCATCGCGGCCGCCGAGCTCGTCTCGCCGCACGCCGTCCTCATCTCGAACTCGATCGACGGGAGGGAGGTCGCGGGGCGCTTCGCGGTGCGCACCCGCTCCGCGATCGGTGTCGACGCGGTCGGGGTCTCCCGCGACACCGAGGGGATCGTGGTTCACCACTCGGTGTACGGCGGTGCCTACAGTGTCGACTCGGCCGCCACCTTCGGCGCACCGGTGGTCACGATCCGGCAAGGTGCGATCGACGAGCGGGCTGCCGCATCCGGAGCCTCTGCCGAGCCGCTCGCGGTGGCCGCATCCGGGGCCCGGACGGCCACCCTCGAGTCGTTCGCCGAGGCCACGGTGCAGTCGAGCCGGCCCGAGCTGCGCGGGGCCGCCAAGGTCGTCTCCGGCGGGCGGGGGCTCGGATCACACGAGCAGTTCGCGCTCGTCGAGCAGCTCGCGGATGCGCTCGGCGCCGCCGTGGGGGCGTCGCGCGCGGCCGTCGACGCCGGCTATGTTCCGCAGACGTCGCAGGTGGGCCAGACCGGCGTCTCGGTTGCGCCGCAGCTGTACCTCGCTGTCGGCATCTCGGGTGCCATCCAGCACCGGGCCGGGATGCAGACGGCGAAGACGATCGTGGCCATCAACAAAGACGCGGATGCACCGATCTTCGACATCGCCGACTTCGGCGTGGTGGGCGACCTGTTCACCGTCGTGCCGCAGCTGATCGAGACCCTTGAAGCGAGGAAGAAGTAGTGGGCCCGAAAGACAGCACCCCCCTCCGCCGCGGGCTGCCGCGCGTGCCCGGCGGCGAGCCGTGGCCACCCGCCACCGCCGCGGAGGTCGCATCGCCGGGCGTGCTCGCCGACGCCGCTCCCGACGAGCCCGCTGCGCCGGCCGTCGCCGCAGCCGTCGCTGCACCGGAGCAGGCCGCACGACCGACCCACGTCGATGCGGCACCCGCATCCGCTCCGCCTGCGGCGGCACCCGCGGTCGAACCCGCATCCGCTCCCCCCGCGGCGGCACCCGCAACCCCTCCCCCCACGGCGGCACCCGCATCCACTTCGCCCGCGGTCGGTTCTGCTGCAGCGCCCGCCGCCCCCAAGCCGAAGATGCAGCCCTACGTGCCTCCCGCGAAGAAGGAGCCCGCTCCCGCCGCGACCTCCCGGCTGCAGGCACTCTCCCGCCCGAAGCAGATCGCCCTCGGCCTCGTGGCGCTCCTGGTCGTGGCCGCCGTCGTCGTGCTCGCCGCCCGCGGCCTCACCACCTACACAGCGGTGCAGGACTTCCTCGCCACCTACCCCGGCGAATACGCCCTCCCTGCCTCCGTGGCACCGGGCTTCCCGGTGTGGCTCAATTGGAGCCACTTCCTCAACGCCTTCTTCATCGTGCTGATCATCCGCTCCGGCTGGCAGGTGCGCACCGAGAAGCGCCCCACCGCGTTCTGGAGCAACCGCTGGTCGGAGAAGCCCCGCAAGATCAGCCTCACGCTCTGGTTCCACCAGTTCCTCGACGTACTCTGGCTGCTCAACGGCGTCGTCTTCGTGGTGCTGCTCTTCGCCACGGGCCAATGGCTGCGGATCGTTCCCTCGAGCTGGGAGGTGTTCCCGAACGCCCTCTCGGCCCTCCTCCACTACCTCACGCTCGAATGGCCCGTGGAGAACGGATGGGTGAACTACAACAGCCTCCAGCAGCTCATGTACTTCGTGGTCGTGTTCATCGCCGCCCCGCTCGCCGCCCTCACCGGTGTGCGCATGTCGGGCATCTGGCCTAAGAACGCCAAGCGCCTCACCGCGATCTACCCGGTCGAGTGGGCCCGGGCCGTCCACTACCCCGTGATGCTCTTCTTCGTGTTCTTCATCATCGTGCACGTGTTCCTCGTGCTCGCCACGGGCGCCCTGCGCAACCTCAACCACATGTACGGCGCGAGCGACGAGGTGAACTGGATCGGCTTCGGCATCTTCGTCGCCTCACTCGTGGTGATGGCGGCCGCCTGGATCGCCGCCCGGCCCGTCGTGATCGCCCCGATCGCGTCGCTGTTCGGCAAGGTGATCAGGCGATGATCGCGCCCCGCATCCGTTCACGAAAGGACTGACCATGGACATCGCAGGCGGAGTCGCACTCGTGACCGGGGCCGCATCCGGTCTCGGTCTCGCCACCACCCGGCGGCTGGTCGCCGAGGGGGCCGCGGTGGTGATGGTCGACCTGCCCTCGTCGGCGGGAGCGGATGCGGCGCTCGAGTTCGGCGACAGGGCCGTGTTCGTGGGGGCCGACGTGACGAGCGAGTCCGACATCCAGGCCGCCGTCGACACCGCTGTCTCACTCGGTGAGCTCGACATCGTGGTGAACTGCGCCGGCATCGTGACCGGCGCGCGGGTCGTGGGCCGCACCGGTCCGTTCCCCCTGGAGCTGTTCCGGCGCACGGTGGAGATCAACCTGGTCGGCACGTTCAACGTGATCCGGCTGGCAGCCGCCGCCATGATCGCGACGCCGGGCGACCTCGACGCCGAAGAGCGCGGCGTGATCATCTCCACGGCCTCGGTGGCCGCATTCGACGGCCAGATCGGCCAAGCCGCCTATTCGGCCTCGAAGGCGGGTGTGGCCGGCATCACCCTGCCGATCGCCCGCGACCTCGCCCAGCATCGCATCCGCGTGATGACCATCGCGCCCGGCCTCTTCCACACACCGATGTTCGAGTCGCTGCCGCCGGAGTCGATCGAGTCGCTTGCGGCGTCGACCCCGCATCCGAAGCGGCTCGGAAAGCCGGAGGAGTTCGCCGACCTGGTGGCCGCGATCGTGCAGAACCCGATGCTGAACGGCGAGACCATCCGGCTCGACGGGGCGGTGCGGCTGGAGCCCCGCTAGGTCCGGCCCGGCAGCGTGCAGCACGCCGGCGGGCCGGACCTCGATCGGAGGGGGGCCTATGCGGCCTGCTGCTCGTCGGCCTCGTCGAGTGCGGCGGCGAACGCGGTGAGGAACGCCGACAGCTGCTCCACGAGTTCGGCGTCGTCCTTCGGGTGCGTCTCCGCAAAGCGCACCATCGAGTTCGGCACGGCGAAGCGCTCGACCTCGATCACCCGGGCGCCGGCGATGCCATAGGCCTTGCGTGCCTCATCCTGCGCCCAGATGCCGCCGAACTGGGCGAATGAGGTGCCGATCACGGCAACGGGCTTGGCGGAGATGGAGCTGGCACCGAACGGCCGCGATGACCAGTCGATGGCGTTCTTGAGGTTCGCGGGCATGGTGCCGTTGTGCTCAGGGGTGACCACGAGCACGGCATCGGCATCGGCGACGGCCCGGCGGTAGGCCACGACGGACTCGGGCAACCCGCCCTCGACGTCGACGTCCTCGTTGTAGAGGGGCAGCGCGTGATGGCCGTCGAAGAGCTCGAGGGCGAGGCCCTCCGGGGCGAGCGCCACGGCGGCTTCCGCCAGCTGACGATTGGTGGAGGCAGCACGAAGGCTGCCCACGAGCACGAGCACGGACTTGTCGGTCATGGTTCTCCTGAAGGTCGGTTCGCCGCGGAGGCGCGGCGGATGGGTCATGTCGAGGGAATTAACCGGACTACAGTCCGTTTATTCCCGCCCTCACGAAGTCGTGTCGTGGGCCCGTGCTACAGTCCACGAATGGATCCGTGGGGAGTCCTCATCCCGCAGTCGACGATCGGCCCTCAGGTGCCCGAGCGAGCGGATGCGGCTCGCAATCGCGCCCGTCTGCTCGAAGTCGCGGGGCGCATCGTCGATCGCGAGGGGCCCGACGGTCTCACGATGGACAGGCTCGCCGCGGAGTCCGGGGTGGGCAAGGGCACGATCTTCCGCCGCTTCGGCTCGCGGGCGGGGGTGTTCCAAGCGCTGGTGGATGCGAACGAGCGGGAGTTCCAGGCCCGCTTCCTCAGCGGGCCGCCGCCGGTCGGGCCGGGCGCTCCGCCCCTCGAGCGCCTCGTGGCGTTCGGGCGGGCACGTATCGAGACGGTCTCGCGCCAGCGTGCACTGATGGCCGCCGCCGAGAGGCCCGTGACCGAGCGCACGGAGGTGCCGGCACGCAAGCTGGTGGAACTGCACATCGCCACGCTGCTCCGCGAGGCAGAGGTGCAGGCCGACATCCCGATCCTGACCTTCAATCTGCTCGCCGTACTGGAGGCGGTACTCCTGCTGCCCGACGACGAGCACCTGGACCACGCGGTTCCGCGGCTCGCCGCGGGGTGGGAGGAGCTGGTGCGGCGACTCGCCTGACCGGGGAAGGCCCGGGGGCGGCCGAAGGCAGGAGTTCTCGCGGTGGGCACCGGAACAGAGGGCCCCCTGTCCGGTGTCTGCCGGCGACCCGGAGCCGGGTCGAGAAGCCTCAGCCCCAGCCCCGGCCCGAGCCCCGGCCCCGGCGGCCGGCTCGGCGGCTTCAGTCGAGCTCGATCAGCTCGACGTCGACGAGCCTCCCTGCGTCGACGGCCGCCGTCATCATCGTGCGGTGAGGCTGGCGACGGCGATCGGTCGGCGATCCCGGGTTGAGCAGGCGGAGTCCCTGCGGGGTCGTGGTGTCCCACGGGATGTGGCTGTGGCCGAAGACGAGCACATCGGTGCCCAGGAACAGCTCGTCCATCCGTCTCTCGCGGCCGGATGCGGCGCCCGTCTCGTGCACCATCGCGAACGACAGTCCGTTGATGTCGGCCCGGGCGACTTCGGGCAACCGTCGACGCAGCTCGGGGCCGTCGTTGTTGCCGTAGACGCCGACGAGTCGCGCGGCTCGCTTCTCGAGGGCGTCGAGGGTGGCGACATCCACCCAGTCGCCCGCGTGGAACACCACGTCGGCCGCGTCGACGGCCCGCCACACCGCGTCAGGCAGCGCCTTGGCGCGCTTCGGCAGGTGCGTGTCGGCCAGGAGGAGCAGCGAAGTCGCCATGCTCCATGGTGGCACCGGGATTCGACCGTCGCCCGGGCGGCCGGGCCGGCGCGGCGCGGCGCGGGCTACGCCAAACGAGAAGGTGACCGCCGCCCCCTGAGCGCCGGTCACCACGATCCGTGCAGAAGTCCGCGGTCGCGGGCCTGGTCGCGGCGGGGTGGCCGCACGCGCGGAGGGCGCGCGGCCTAGGCTCGGTGCCAGAACCCGAGGTGGAGGAGGGCGGCGTGCAGAGCCTGAGCGAGATCGCCGACGAGCTCTACTCGCTCGCGCCCTCCGAATTCGTCGAGGCGCGCAACGCGCGGGCGGCCGGCGTTGCCTCCGGCGATCGTGAGCGGGCGGCGCGCATCCGCTCGTTCGTCAAGCCTCCCGTGGCGGCCTGGGCCGTGAACGCGCTCGTACGCAATCGGCCCGACGAGGTCGACGACCTCCTCGACCTCGGGCGACGGATGCGCGACGCCTCCACCGCCCTCGACCGCGCCGCACTGCAGGAGCTCGGCCGAGAACGGCAGCGGATGCTCGCCTCCCTCGCCCGCTCGGCTCGCGAACTCGGCGCGGAACTCGGCGTGCCCGTGTCCGAGGCGGCCGCGACGCTCGTGCAGCACACGTTCCAGGCGGCTCTCGCCGATGCCGATGCCGCGGAGGCCGTGCAGAGTGGCATGCTCACCCGCCCCCTGGCGAGCTCGGGCGTCGACCCCGTCGACCTCGCGGGGGCGGTGGCGCTGCCGCTCCGCCTCGCATCCGGCGGGCGGGCCGCTCCCGCCTCCGACCCGGGCGGCGGCTCTGCTGACAGCAGCCGCGCCGCCGGTCCCTCCGGTGCCGACGACAACCGCGCGGCTGACGGCGACGGCGACGGCCATGGCGACGGCGACGGCGACGGCCGCGGCAATGGCACTGCATCTCGCAGCGAGGAGAACGATCGCGCCGCCCGACGAAAGGCAAGGAGCGGGAGCGACGCCGCCCAGGACACGCACGGCACAGCCGAGAGAAGCGGCACCGGTGAGGCCACCCCCGGCCCGAGGCGCGTGACCCGGGCTGACGCCGAACGTGCCGCCGCCGACCGCGCGGCCGTCCGCGAGGCGGCCCGCGCCGAAGCGAAGCGCGAAGCCGAAGAAGCTCGTCAGAGAGCCGAGGATGCCGCCAACGAGGTCGCCGACATCGACCTCCAGCTGCGCGACAGCACCGAGCGCCGTGACGAACTGGCGGCCCGTGTGCGCGAGCTGCGCGATGAACTCGATGCCGCCCAGGACGAACTCTCCGAGCTCACCGTTCACGCCGCCGGCCTGCGCAAGGAGCGCACCCGAGCCCAGCGCGCATCCGACACCGCCGCCCGCGCCGCAGCCCACGCCCGGCGCCGCGCCGACCCCTGACAGCACATCGACCCCCACGAATCGCGCCGAACGGTCGACCCAGCGCGCGGCGACCTGCTGCCGCAACCCGCCGCGGCACCGAGCGCCCCTAGGGCGCGAGCAGCGCCGCCACGATCACCATCACCACGACCGATCCCAGAGTCGTGAGCAGCACCGTGTCACGCGCCAGCACCACACCGCGCTGATAGCGCACCGAGTAGTTGAAGATGTTCTGCGCCGTCGGCAGGGCCGCGAGCGCCACCACGCCGAAGAGCTGCTCGGGCGTGAGCGGGATGACGAAGCGCCCCACGAGGTACGCCACCACCGGCATCACCGCGAGCTTGAGGAGGCTCGCCACGATGATCGGCGCCCGCGCCTCTCCCGGCTGCAGCGGCCTCTGCCCCACGAGGGACATGCCGAAGGCGAGCAGCACGAGCGGAACCGCCGATCCACCGATCAGCTCGAACGGCGCCATCACCGCGTCGGGCAGCACAACCCCGAACACCGCGAGAAGCACGCCGGCCAGCGAGGCGAGGATGATCGGGTTGCGCAACGGCTGGGTGAGGATCGACGCCAGAGACACCCGTCCGCTCGTCGCCACATCGAGGATGCTCAGAATGATGGGCGCCATCACCAGCATCTGCAGCAGGATGAGCGGAGCCACCAGCTGCGGGTTCCCCAGCACGTAGGTGGCCACCGGCAGCCCGATGTTGTTGGCGTTCACGTACGACGAGGCGCCCGCGCCCACCACGGTGTCGGCCACACCGCGGCGGAACCAGACGCGCGACGCCAGCACGAACAGCGTCGCGCACACGGCGACCGCGGTCACCGTCACGAGAAGGGACGCCGAGAACACGGTCGACGGATGCGAGCGCGCCAGCACCGTGAACAGCAGCGCCGGGGTCGACACGAAGAACGCCACGCGGTTGAGCGCCACCCCCGACTCCCGGGGCAGCAGACCGATGCGCTCGACGACGTAGCCGATCAGGATGACGAACCCGATGATGCCGAAACCGGTCAGCACGCCCAGCACGGGTCAGCCCTCTCGCCGGAAAGGCGCGACGCCCGCCGGACCCGCCGGCCCCGCCGGCCTGCTCACCGCGCGATCGCCGCGCTCATCGCGCGCTCGAGGAACGGCTCGAGCGTGAACGCGAACGTGCGCGTCAGGTGGTCGGGGTCGCGGTACACGTTCGCCCCGCCCACCACCGCGGTGCACTCGGTGGCCGTGCAATAGGTGTCGCTGAAATCGAGCAGCGTGACATCCTGGCCCGCCGAAGCCGCGGCCGAGGCAGCCCGGGCGATCGGGTCGAACGCCGCGAGCCCCTCGGAACGCGGCACGGTGCAGTCGGCCGCCGACGAGGTGCGCAGGCACTTGTTCGGGTCGTCTTCCCACGCCGGGTTGTCGACCACGGTCACGATCGGGGTGCCCGCCGCGAGCACGGGCGCCCACGCGTCGGCGTACCCCGACACCGCCTGCTGGCCCACCCCGGCGTCGCCGGTGGTCTCGAGCGTGCCCGCGACATCCGGCGTTCCGGAGGCGTCGGCCACGGCGCGGTCGTTGAGGGCCGCCGTGAACACTGCGTCGAACGGAGTGTGTGCCGCGAGCTGGGTGGTGAGCGAGGCACGCCAGTCGTCGCACGAGGTACCGAACGCGTCCCGCGCGGCGAGCGGGGTGGCCGACCACGGGCAGCCGCCCTTGAGGTAGGTGGTGAGGTGCCAGCCGTTCTTCTCGGCCATGGCGATGAAGGGGTCCATGAGCGCATAGGCGTGGCTGTCGCCGATCAACGCGATCTGGGGCGCATCCGGTGCGTCGCTGCCGAACTGGCAGTCACGCACGCTCGAGTCGTTGAGCGTCGAGAGGCACTCGGGGTGCTCGGGGCGATCGGCGTTGCCGAACCCGGGGCTCGGGATGATGGTGTCGGCGAGCGCGGGGTTCACGCAGAGGGGGTCGATCGCGGTGACGCCGTCGGTGGGTCCGGATGCGGCGCCGAAGCACTCCGGCGGGTTCGCCAGTGTGTCGGCCAGCTGGGAGGCTTCCGCGTCGTACTTGGGCTGCTGCACCGCGAAGGCGGTGCCCACGAAGAGGCTCGACACGGCCATGGCGGCCACGACGCCGAGCATCGTCGCCCGAGGGCGGCGGGCGGTGAAGAAGCGCCAGTTGCGCGCCGGGTCTTCGATGAACTTCTTGGTGAGCCAGGCGATCACGAAGCAGAACACGAAGAGCGCGATGCGATGTGCCGTGCTGAGCCCCCAGAACGGGATGTACGGCGCGATGATGATGAGCGGCCAGTGCCACAGGTAGAGCGAGTAGGAGATGTCGCCCACGAAGCTCACCGGGCGGATGCTGAGCACGCGACCCGCATCCCACGGCTTCTCGCGGTGGTGGGCCACGATGATGGCCGCGGTGCCGAGCACGGGGATGGCGGCCATGTAGCCGGGGAACGGCGTGGACTGGTTGAAGAAGTAGCCGCAGCCGAGCACCACCGCTATGCCGCCCCAGCCGAGGATGTTCGACTGCCAGGCACGGGTGGGCCGAAGCCTCGGCAGCAGCGCGAGCGCGCCTCCCACCGCGAACTCCCACACCCGCGTGTACGTCACGAAGTAGGCGGCCGCCGGGTCGGTGTTCGTCATCACGACACTGGCGATGAACGAGCCCACGCCCACGATGCCGAGAACACTGATGAGCCCCACCCATTTGCGGGCCTTGAGCACCTTCACCGCCAGCACGGATGCTCCGAGCAGCAGCACCGGCCAGAAGAGGTAGAACTGCTCCTCGAGCGAGAGCGACCAGTAGTGCTGCACCAGGCTCGCCTCGTTGGCGGCGGCGAGGTAGTCGACCGAGTTGGCCGCGAGCACCCAGTTCTCGACGTAGAAGGTGGAGGCGAGGATCTCGCGCACGTTCTCGGTGAGGGCGCTCAGCGGCATGATGAACAGCGTCGCGAGGCTCGCGAAGATCAAGACCGTGATGGCCGCGGGCAGAAGGCGCCTCGCGCGCTTGGCGTAGAAGCTCGGCAGGGCGATGCGGTCGGTGCGCTCGAGCTGGCGGGCGAGCTGCTGGGTGATCAGGAAGCCCGAGATCACGAAGAACACGTCGACACCGATGTAGCCGCCGGTGAGTCGCCCGGGCCAGAAGTGGTAGATCACCACGAGCAGAACGGCGATGGCGCGGAGCCCCTGGATGTGGGGGAGGAAGTGATCCGGCTTCGCGCTGCCTCCCCGTTTCGACACCGTCGCCGCGGGGGTCGCCGCCGTCTGCTTCTCCATCGCGTCCATGCTACCGGGGCTCGCGGCCGCGGCCTGGGAAGCCGCTTCGCAGCAAATCTGCGCCGCGCGGCCGCATACGCGCAACGAAGTCCCGACCAGGTCAAAGAAGCGCGGATGCGTTGTGTCTAGGCTCGAGAGAACGATCGATTGGAGGTTCCACCATGTCATCACGCCCCGCCGCAGCATCCGCCGCCATCATCGGAGAACCCGAGGTCGTCGAAGACGTCGTGTCCTCCCCCGCCTGGGTCTCGCTGAAGTCGGCCGTCGCCGAACTGCAGGCACTGCAGGTGAAAGACGGCTCGGTCCCCGACCCCATCGATCACGCCGCGGCGCGCAAGCTCGTCGCCCGCATCGTGTCTTCCGTCGAGGTGCTCGCCCCCTCCTTCCCGCACGACCGCGAGTACCTCGCGGCGCTGCGCACCGACTTCGCCACGTGGGCATCCGAGGGGTTCGGCGTGCCCGACTTCCTCGCCTCGCTCGTGGCCTTCCACCCCGAGCAGCACCGGGTCGACGGCACCCGGCACCTCGTGGTGTTCCCCATGTACACCCAGAACGGCAGCACCGACCGGCACGTCGAGGCGGTGCTGATCGAGGTGCTCTGGCCGTCGTTCATCGCTTCTCTCGAGGCCGGCGACTACTCGAACTCGCTGTTCGTGCCCATCCGCTTCCTCGACTTCACGGCGGGGTACGACACCAACTCGGCCGTGCTCTTCCCCGAGTCGGTGGCCACCTCGAGCATTCCGCAGTACACCTGGGGGGCGATCTTCGCCGACCGCGAGGCGGCGCGCTTCCGGCGGGTGGTGCGGGAGGCCGCATCCGTCACCCGGCTCGAACTGCCGGCAGATGCGGTGCGGCTGCTCGACGACCAGGAGCTCACCGAGCGCACCTTCGTGATGTGGGACCTCATCCACGACCGCACCCACATGCGCGGCGACCTGCCGTTCGACCCGTTCATGATCAAGCAGCGCATGCCCTACTTCCTCTACTCCCTGGAGGAGCTGCGGTGCGACCTCACGGCGTTCCGCGAGGCGGTGCGCATCTCGCGCCGGCTCACGGCAGCGCGTGACGCGGTGGAGGTGGGCCGGCTGGATGCGGCCGACGCCGAGCTGCTCGACCACGCGAACCTGGTGCAGTACGCGGTGCTCTTCGACCGCATCTTCCGCTTCGCGATCACGGGTTCGCGCGTGCGCAACTACGACGGCCTCGGCGGGCAGCTGCTGTTCGCGTGGCTGCACCAGCGCGGCGTTCTGCACTGGACCGACACGCGACTCACCATCGACTGGCCGGATGTCGCCGACGCGGTCGTGGCCCTCGGCGACGCCATCGACGAGCTGTACTGGCGGTCGATCGACCGGCCGAAGACGGCGCACTGGCTGGCCGCCTACGAGCTCGTGACGTCGACGCTCACGCCCAACCCCGCATCCGTGTGGGCTCGCGGGGTCGACGCGCTGCCGCTCGATGGCCCGCCGCGCGGGCTCACGGATGCCGTGCTCGACGACGAGTTCCCCCTCTCGATGTTCTACGAGGCCCTCGAGAAGAAGATGCGCGACGTGATCACGTCGACCGCGGGCATCACGGGCCGCGACTGAGTCCCCTCCACCCCTCCAGAGTCGTCACAATTTGCGCGAATTGACGTTGTTTCGCGCAAATTGTGACGACTCTGGGGATCGGCGGGTGAGGATGGAGCAGGGAGAGTGACATGAGCGTGCGCGGACGGCGGGTAGTGGTGGCCGGGGCCACCAGCGAGTCGGGGGCAATGGTGTGCGCCGCCCTCGTCGATGCGGGCGCGGCGGTCGTGGCCGTGGGGTCGGATGCGGGGCGGCTCACCGCGCTGGCCGAGCGCGTGCCCGGCATCGCGACCGAGGTGTGCGACCTCGCCGACAGCGGTGCCGTGACCGCGCTCGCCACCCGCCTCACGGCGATCGGCCCCGTCGACGGGCTCATCCACCTCGTGGGCGGCTGGGTCGGTGGCACGGGCATCCTGGGCCAGACCGATGAGGGCTGGGCGGCGATGGAACGGTCGTTCCGCACGCTCCGCAACACCACTCGTGCGTTCTACCCCGCGCTGCTCGCGAGCGATGAGGGACGGGTGGCGTTCGTCTCGTCGGTGTCGGTCGACGCGCCCACGGCATCCGGAGCGAACTACACCGCGGCGAAGGCCGCCTCGGAGTCGTGGATGCGCTCGGTGGCCGACGGCTTCCGAGCCGACCAGGGCGACACCCCGGGCCTCCGCGCTGCCGCCACGATCTTCGCGGTGAAAGCCCTCGTCGACGAACGGATGCGCGCCGCGAGTCCCGAGAAGACCTTCCCGGGTTTCACCGACGTCGCCACCCTCGCCTCAGCGGTCGTGGGCCTCTGGGATGCCCCGGCCATCGACCTGAACGACACCCGCATCCTCCTCTGAGTACCCCGCTGTCAGAGCGGGAACGGTTTTCAGGGTCAAGCGCACTCGGCGAGTGGAAGCCGCGGGCCGTACTCGACGACCCAGGGTGAGCGCGCCGCCGCGCCAGCGACGGCTCGCGAACATGTCGCGTCGCGCCGGGCCGGGACCGGCGCGACAGCGCAGGCCCGCGCCGCGAAGCGGCACGGGGCGAAGCGCAGCTAACCCCTGGCCCGCAGCCGCGGCGCGATGTCGCGCTCGAAGTTCGCCATGAAGCGCTCCTGGTCGGCGCCCGGGGAGTGGAACACGAGGTGGTTGAGGCCCGCGTCGATGTAGGCGCCGATCTGCTCGACGGTCTCGTCGGGGTCGCTGCCCACGATCCAGCGCTTGGCGATCTGCTCGATCGGCAGGGCATCCGCCGCCTTCTCCATCTCGACCGGGTCGGTGATGGAGTGCTTCTGCTCGGGCGAGAGCGAGAGCGGCGACCAGAACCGGGTGTCTTCGAGTGCGCGCTCGGGGTCGGGGTCGTAGGAGAGCTTGATCTCGATCATCTTGTCGATCGAGGCGACGTCGCGCTCGGCCGCCGCGGCGCCCTCGACCACCGCGGGGAGGAGCTTCTCGGTGTAGAGCTCCATGCCCTTGCCGGAGGTGCAGATGAAGCCGTCGCCCGCGCGGCCGGCATAGCGCGCCACGACGGGGCCGCCGGCGGCGATGTAGACGGGGATCGGCACATCCGGCCGGTCGTAGATCGAGGCGTCGTGAGTGGAGTAGTACTCGCCCTCGAAGTTCACCCGGTCGCTGGTCCAGAGCTCGCGCATGAGCCGGATCGACTCGCGCAGGCGCGCGAACCGCTCCTTGAACTCGGGCCAGTCCTGCTCGCCCGCGCCGCGGAAGCCGGTGGCGATCTCGTTGAGCGCCTCGCCCGTGCCGACGCCGAGCATGATGCGCTCCGGGTAGAGGCAGCCCATGGTGGCGAACGCCTGGGCGAGCACGGCGGGGTTGTACCGGAAGGTGGGGGTGAGAACGGATGTGCCGATCATGATGCGCTCGGTGCGCTCTCCGACGGCGGCCATCCAGCTCAGCGAGAACGGCGCGTGCCCTCCCGTGTGCCGCCAGGGCTGGAAGTGATCGCTCACCGTGACCGAGTCGAAGCCGTGACCCTCGGCGGCCACGGCGATCTCGACGAGTTCACGGGGCGCGAACTGCTCGGCGGAGGCCTTGAGGCCGAGACGGAGTGTCATTGCACTGCCCTTCGATGGAGCGTCGCCCGCGTTCCGGGGCCACTCGATTCTATCGCCGGGCGTGGGGCACCGGCCGGCGCCTGCGCGCCGCACCCGGGCGTCATCCGCGCGACGGATGGCACGGCCGGGGCTTCTGGGTAGCGTTGACGGCATGTCTGCGACCTCGACGACCGCGAGTGCCGGCTCCGCCGCACCCCTCGGCGGCGAGTGGACGCGACCGTCGCCCGACCGGGCCGGCTATCGCCGCGACGCGATCGTGGCTGCCGCGCTCACCGCGGGCGCCATCGGCAGCGGCCTGCTCTTCGTGGGCGCCTCCGATGCCGAGCACGCGCCCGTGTGGGTGATCCTGCTGTGGGCCGTGTTCCTCGCCGGTCCGCTGGCCTTCCGCCGGCGTGTGCCCGAGGTGGTCTCCCTCGTGATCGCGGCCACCTTCGTGATCGGGCAGTACTCGGGTGTGTACGAGACGCTCTTCGCCAACATCTGCCTGTTCCTCGCGATCTACTCGGTGGGCGCCTGGGGACGCAACCGGATGCTCGCCACCGTCGTGCGCGTGCTCATCACCGCCGGGATGCTGATCTGGCTGCTCGCCGTGTTCGCCTTCCAGGCCATCAACCCGGGCAGCCGGCCCGGGGGCGACAGCACGATGTCGCAGTTCGTGGCCATCGGCCTCATCTCGATCATCACCAACCTGCTGTATTTCGGCTCGGCCTACGTCTTCGGCAACGCGATGTGGGCATCCGCCCGCCAACGCCGGCTGCTCGAACAGCGCTCCCTCGAGCTCGAACGAGAGCGGGAGGTGAGCAGTCTGCAGGCCGTGGCGCTCGAGCGGGTACGAATCGCCCGCGAGCTGCACGACGTCGTGGCCCACCACGTCTCGGTGATGGGACTGCAGGCGGGGGCGGCGCGACGGATGCTCGCCAAGAGCGTCCCCGACAGCGCCACCGGCACGGCTCCCGCGGCTCCTGCTCCTGCTCCCCTCGATCCCCGCGTCGTCGAATCGCTCGGCGCCATCGAGTCGAACGCGCGCGAGGCCGTCGACGAACTGCACCGGATGCTGGCCACCCTGCGCCGCAGCGACGACGACGAGGCCAGCCGCTCCACGTCCACCCGCGGCCTCGCCCAGCTTCCCGAATTGATCGAGGAGTCACGCGCCGGCGGCCTGGTGGTCGAGCTCGACACGGTCGGCGCTTCCGTCGCCGTGCCCGCGGTCGTGGGGCTCAGCATCTATCGCATCACGCAGGAGTCGCTCACGAACGTGCGCAAGCACGCGGGTGCGCGTGCCACCGCCGAGGTGCGTCTCCGCTATCTCCCGGATGCCGTCGAACTCGAGATCACCGACACCGGCGTCGGCCGCAGCCTCGCGACCCCCACGAGCGCCCACGGCCTCGGCCACGTCGGCATGCGGGAACGCGTGACGGCGGTCGGCGGCACCCTCGAAGTGGGCCCCAAACCCCGGGGCGGCTACCGGGTGCGAGCGCGCCTCCCTCTCGCCCCCGTCTCCGACCCCGACTCGCACGAATCCCTCAGCCACCCGGGAACGAACCGATGATCCGCGTGCTCCTCGCCGACGACCAGGATCTCGTGCGCGTCGGTCTCCGCATCATCCTCGAGTCCGAAGACGGCATCGAGGTCGTGGGCGAGGCCCGCACGGGGCGCGAAGCCGTCGAACAGGCCCGGGCACTCGCCCCCGACGTGATCTGCATGGACGTGCAGATGCCCGAACTCGATGGCCTCGCCGCCACCCGCGAGCTCATCGCGACCGGCACCACCGCCGGAATCCTCGTGCTCACCACGTTCAATCGCGACGACTACCTGTTCGAGGCGCTCGAGGCGGGAGCCAGCGGTTTCGTGCTGAAGAACTCGAGCCCCGAAGACCTGGTGGCCGCGGTGCAGATCATCGCGCGCGGCGATGCCCTGCTGTCACCGGATGTCACCCGGCGCGTGATCGAGGGCTTCACGCAGAGGCCGGCGCAGGCCGCGGCCGGGGCATCCATCGTTCCTCCCCGCGCGCCCGAACTCGAGCTGCTCACCGACCGCGAGGCCGAGGTGCTCGAGCTTCTCGCGGCGGGCCGCTCGAACGCCGAGATCGCCGCGGAGCTCTATCTGGGCGAGGCCACCGTGAAGACGCACGTGTCGCGCATCCTGCAGAAGCTGGGGCTGCGCGACCGCATCCAGGCCGTCGTCTACGCCTACGAGAACGGCGTGACGACGCCCGGCGCGAGCGGTTCTACTTCTTCTTGACGTTCGAGACGACGTCGGCGGAGTGATCCGCCCGGTCGCTCTTGGCCTTCTTGTCGGCGCGCTTCTCCTTGAGGGAGCGGGCGGCCGGCTTGGCGACGGCTTTCTTCGCAGATTTCTCGGCCATGTGAATCCTCCATCGTCGGAGCCACGGTGGCTTCGGTACCCGAAGGGTATGCCCTGGAGCTCCGGATGCCACCATCCCCCGCTCGACGGACCCGCGCCCTCCTCGCGGCCGATGTCGCGCGCGAGCGCCCGGCCTAGCGTGGAAGAACACGGAGACCACCTCCAGGAAAGGGGCGCCATGCTCGAAGTCACCGACATCTCCCGCTCGTTCGGCACCACGAAGGTGCTCGACGACGTCAGCTTCACCGTGGGCGACGGGCGCATGACCGGCTTCGTGGGGGGCAACGGGGCAGGCAAGACCACCACGATGCGCATCATCCTCGGGGTGCTCTCGAGCGACTCGGGCCACGTCGAGCTCGACGGCCGCCGGCTCACCCCCTCCGACCGTGCGCTCTTCGGGTACATGCCGGAGGAGCGCGGCCTGTATCCCAAGATGAAGGTCGCCGAGCAGATCGTGTACCTCGGGCGGCTGCACGGCATGAGCAATGCCGCCGCCACGAGGAGTACGGGCGACCTGCTCGACCGCCTCGGCCTCGCCGAGCGCGCATCCGACACCGTCGAGAGCCTCTCCCTCGGCAACCAGCAGCGAGCCCAGATCGCGGCCGCGCTCGTGCACGACCCCGACGTGCTGGTGCTCGATGAGCCCTTCTCGGGCCTCGACCCGATGGCCGTCGAGACCGTGCAGTCGGTGCTCTCCGAGCACGCGGCCGGTGGTGCACCCGTGCTGTTCTCGTCGCACCAGCTCGACATCGTGGAGCGCATCTGCGACGACCTCGTGGTGATCGCGGGAGGCAGCATCCGGGCCCGCGGGTCGAGGGAGTCGCTGCGCGAGCAGCACTCCGAGCCGCGCTACGAGATCGAGCTCGCGGCCGACGCGGGCTGGGTGCGCGATGTGCCCGGCGTGAGTGTGATCGAGCTCGACGGGCGGTACGCCCTGTTCGAGGTCGGCCGCGGCGACGGCGGCGCGGATGCGGCCCAGGCCGTTCTCACCCGGGCGGTGGCTGCCGGCCCCGTCACCCGATTCGCCCCCATCCATCCCACTCTCTCGCAGATCTTCAAGGAGGTCGTCGCATGAACACCCCCATCTGGCTCGTGGCCCACCGGGAGATCTCGATGAAGCTGAGGAGCAAGGCGTTCCTCATCTCCACGGGCGTGCTGATGCTCGCGATCCTCGCCTCGATCCTGGTCGGCGGACTGCTCAGCGCCTCGTCATCGGCGCCCAAGGTCGCCGTGGTGTCGTCGACCGCCTCGGTGGTGGGCACCGGCACACCGGGCTCGGCGCTCGAGGTGACGGAGGCCGCATCCGTCGACGACGCGCAGCAGTTGGTGCGTGACGGTTCGGTGGATGCCGCCATTCTGCCGAGCGGCACGGTTCAGGCCACGGGCGGGGCGACCGTCTCGGGGGGCGAGGCCATTCCCGGGCAGGCGGCCCTCGACTACGAGGTCGTGGCCCTCGACTCGTCGCCGTCGAGCATCCTGCCGCTGCTCAGCGTGCAGCCCTCGGTGGTGCTGCTCGAGCCGAGCTCGAACGACGGGTTCCTGACGTATCTGATCGGCATCGCGTTCGGGCTGGTGTTCTTCATGTCGGCCATCACCTTCGGCACCACGATCGCGCAGAGCGTGGTGGAGGAGAAGCAGACGCGCGTGGTGGAGATCCTCCTGTCGACCATCACCGCGCGGCAGCTGATGGCGGGCAAGGTGATCGGCAACAGCATCCTGGCGTTCGGTCAGGTCGCGGTGATCGCTGTCATCTCGGGCATCGGGCTCACAGCGACGGGGCAGTCGGCGTTGTTCGGCACGCTCGGGCCGGCCATCGCCTGGTTCGTGGTGTTCTTCGTGTTCGGTTTCGTCCTGCTGGCGGCGCTCTATGCCGCTACGGCGGCGCTGGTGTCACGGCAGGAGGACGTGGGCTCGGTCACCTCGCCGGTGACCATGCTCGTGATGCTGCCGTACTTCCTGGTGATCTTCTTCAACTCGAATCCCACGGTGATGGCGGTGATGTCGTACGTGCCGTTCTCGGCGCCCGTCGGGATGCCGCTGCGTCTGTTCCTGGGTGACGCCGAGTGGTGGGAGCCGCTGCTGTCGCTGGCCGTCCTGCTGGCCTCGACCGCGATCGTGATCGCGATCGGGTCGCGGATGTACTCGAACTCGCTCCTGCGCACGGGGTCGCGCGTGAAGCTGCGCGAGGCCCTGAGGGGCTGAGCGGCCGCGCATCCGGAGGCCGCCTCGCTACGGGTTCCGCGGATCGGTGACCCCGGCGGCCTTGAGGATCGATGCTCGCAACTCGTCGTAGCCCTCCGCGGTGCGGTCGAGCCTCACCACGCCGCCGGTCGATGCCGAGCCGATGAGAGCGCGCACCGCCTCGGCCATCTCCGAACCGGATGCGGCCGGGGACGGCTGCTGCGGCGGCGTTCCGGCGGGGGCGGCGAGTGCAGCGGCGAACGCCGCGTCCTTCGTCGCCTGCTGGGCCTTGAAGCTCAACCGCGGGTCGCTCTTGTCGAAGCGGGCCACTCCTCGGTCGACGTCGATCTCCACGCCGACCACCCGCCCGACGATCGGCTGCACGAAGTCGGTGAGCAGCCTGGGATCCTTCAGCACTGCACGGAAGGGCTCCGCGTGGGCCGGCCGGATCTCGACGACGTAGTTGTAGGTGATCATCGACCCGTCGCTGTCGGTGCCTTCGATCGTGCGTGCGACGACGGTGCCGGTCGCTTTCTGCCATTTCCTGCCGAACATGAGTGTCTCCTTCTTTGTGGGATCTAGGTGGATGGTGGAGTGGTGAGCGGATGGCTGCGCCGGTGACCGATCGAACGGTCACCGGCGCAGTGGGTCGGTCAGTTGCGGCGCTGCCGGCGGTGAGCAGCACCCGCCACCGCGATTCCGGCGCCGCCGGCCAGCAGCAGGATGAGGGACAGCCCGAGCACCGGATCGGTGGAGAGACCGGTCAGGGCGAGCGCGCCGCCGACGGCGGGCGTGCTGCCGGAAGACGCTGTGTCAGACTGCGGCGCGGTCGTGACCGAGGTGACGCCCTCCGTGGTCGTCGTCCCGTCGCCGGCCGAACCCGTCGGGTTCGCCGAGTCGACCGGGCTCGCCGGGTCGGTGGGGTCGACCGAGGTGCCCGGGGCGGCCGGATCGGTCACCTCGATGTGTGCGATGGCCGTCGTGCTGCCGAGATACGTGTCCATGGCCGTGTAGCCGAAGGTGTCCTCGCCCACGAAACCGGCCGGGGGCGTGTAGCTGAACGAGCCGTCTTCGTTGAGGAGCACGAGGCCGCCGGCCGCCGTCGCGGGGTCGGCGAAGCCGAAGCTGTACAGGGCATCACCATCCGGATCGACGTCGTTCGTCAGCACGCCCTGGGGGGCTTCCACGCTGAGGGCGGTGTCTTTCGCGGTGGAGTAGTGATCGTCGGCCGTGACCGGCGCATCGTTCTGCATCGCGGTGAGGTCGATCGTCACGGTGGCCGTCACCGGCAGGTTGTAGCTGCCATCGGTGACCTGATAGGTGAAGCTGTCGAGCCCGAGGTAGTCGGAGTAGCTCGCCTCGTAGCTGAAGCTGCCATCGGTGTTGAGGTACACGCGCCCGTGGTCGGTGGGGAGGAGCGACGGCACGATGACCGAGAGTGTGTCTTCTGCGTCGGAGTCGTTCGCGAGCAGACCGTGTTGCGCATCCACGACGAGGGGGCGATTGACTGCCGTGGAGTAGCCGTCGTCTGCGGCCACGGGCGGCTGGTTCGCCCAGTCGCCGACCTTGATGGTGACCGTGGCGAGGTGGCTGTCGAGCACGAGGTCGGTGGCCCAGTAGGTGACGGTGTCGTAGCCGATGAAGCCGGCGGCCGGCTGATAGACGAAGCCGCCACTGCTCTGCCAGGACACGGTTCCGCCGCCGGTGGTCGGCTGCGCCGCCCCGCCCGTCAGTGCGTCGGGCAGGTGGAGGGCGTCGCCGTCGGGGTCGGTGTCGTTCCCCAGCACACCGGATGCACCCACCGACAACGCCATCCCGGCAGGCGTCGAGTACGAGTCGTCATTGGCCGTCGGCGCCTGATCCGTGGTGTCGACGACCGTGAAGTGGATGGTGGCGGACATCTCGGAGTTCAGCACTCCGTCGCTCACGAAGTAGGTTGTCGTGTCGACACCGGAGAAGCCGGGAGCGGGCGTGTAGGTGAACGAGCGATCCCACTTGAAGTAGATGTGGCCGCCGGCCACCGTCTGGTGGTACCCCTGGTTGATGAAGAGCTGGTCACCCTCGGCGTCGATGTCGTTGCTGAGGGCGCCAGGAGCCGCCACCGTGAACTCGGTGTTCTTGGCCACGGTGTAGTAGTCGTCGACCGCGATGGGTGCGGTGTTCACGAGTTCCGCCGCCTTCAGGGCAGAGGGGCCCGCAGCAGCGGGCGCGGCATCGGCGGGAGCGGCATCGGCAGGGGCCGCATCAGCAGGCGCGGCATCGGCAGGCGCGGCATCAGCAGGGGCCGCATCAGCAGGCGCGGCATCGGCAGGCGCGGCGTCGGCCGGGGCCGGCTCAGAGGGTGCCACCAGCGCATCAGCGGGGTCGTCTCCTGTGCCGGAGGAGTCGGCAGGGGACGCCGGATCGGGGGTTCCGGCCGGTTCGGTGGCATCGGCAGACTCCGTCGCCTCGGCCGCTCCCGCGCCGTCAGCGGCATCGGCGGTCTCCTGAGTGCCCTGATCGGCTTGAGACGGCGCGGACGGAGCTTCGACCGCCTGGGTCGGGTCGGCCGGCGCCGTGACTCCGGTGGCGGCCGCATCCGGGGCCTCGTCGGCGGATGCGATGCTCGCGCCCTGAACGCTCAGTCCCACCAATGAGATGGCAGCGATCGCCGCGAGAACGGATGCCCGTGCCGACGCTCCGGGTGTCGCCGGTGAGCGGTGGGGCCGATGGGGCGTGATTCGAGTGAACATGATGGACCTCTTTCTCGTCGCAGGCCGAGCGGCTGCGTGCAGTTTGGTGGGGGATCTCCCGGGTGGCCTCCGCCGATCTGGTCGATCCGACGCGGGGTGTTCGTGCGTCGGATCCCACTCTCGCGATCGGGCAGAGCGCTGTCCTGAGTAGCGCCTACTCACCTCCGGCGGCCGGTACTGCTCATTCCGCATGCCCTGACCCTCGGGGGCGGGGGCGAGACCGGAAACGGGGCCCGGCTATGCTCAGTGCTGATGCGCCACCGCTCGGGGGTCGACGGTGGGTCCGCCATCCATGACGTCACCGGGAGGCTCAGACGACGTGCGACACGACGATCACGCCACCAGCCCTGACGTTCCCTCCTCCGCCGGAGTTCCGACCGAATGGCCCTTCACCGGGCGCGGCGACCTGCTCGCCCGGGTGAGCACCGCTCTGGCCGACTCTCCGACGCTTGCGATCGTGCTCCACGGCTCGACAGGGATCGGCAAGTCGCGCGCGGCCGCGGAATCGGCGACGATCCTGGAGAAGCAGGCCTGGTCGGTCATCCGCCTCTCTGCGCGAACGAGTGTGAGCTCGCTTCCCCTGGGCGGCCTGTCTCCGCTCTTCGCCGGTGCACGACCCGAGTTCGGCGCTCTCGCGGCCGATCCGATAGCCCTCCTCCATCTGGCGACCGAGCGCATCCGCGCGATCGGCGGCACCGGGCGGATCCTCCTCGTGGTCGACGACCTCTCGGCGATGGACGATCTCTCGGTGGCCGTGATCGCCCACCTCGTGCAGAGTCGAACGGTGAAGCTCCTCGCCACGGTGGGCGAAGGAGAACCGATCCCCGACGCGATCCTCGCCCTGTGGAGCGAGAGCTCGGCACAGCGCATCGATCTCGCTCCGCTGTCGAGCGACGAGACGGCCGAGCTCCTCGCCCGGGCCTTCGGCGAGTCCGTGGCGCGCCGCACCGCCGAGGAGCTCCACCGTGCCGCGGGAGGGAATCCGCTCTTCCTTCGGGAGCTGTGCATCGGCGCCCTGCAAGCCGGCACCTTGATCCGTGAATCCGGAGTGTGGCAACTGCAGGGAGAGCCGGTCGGCACGACCGCGCTGAACGCGGTGATCGATCGTCGTCTCGGCGCGCTGACGGAGGCCCAGCGTGACGCCGTCGAACGGCTGGCGATCTGCCAGCCCCTGCCCGTGAAGGAGATGCATCAGCCGGGCATCCGCACCACCCTCTCCGAGCTCGCACGAATGGGTCTGGTCGCTCTGAACGAATCCCCCGGGCTGGTGACCGCGTCACTCGCGCAGCCGCACTACGTGGGGGTGATTCGGGCGGGCATGTCGATCCTACGGATCGAAGACATCCTCTCGGAACAGGCGGACATCGCCGCGGCCGGAGATCCCAGCCCGGAAGACGCCTTCCGGGTGGCCGTCTGGCGCCTCGATGCCGGGCAGCCGGCATCACCCGACCTGCTGCTCGACGGAGCCCGCCTGGCTCAGCTGACCCACAATCACGCCCTGGCGGCCAAGCTCTCGCAGGCGGCGATCGACTCCGGAGCATCCGGCGCCGCCGCCCATCTCGTGCTCGCCGACGCCCATCGGCGGTTGGGCGCGGCGGACGCCGCCCGAGAGGCCGCGGAATCGGCCAGCTCCGTCGACGCGTCGCAGCCGCAGACCGAGACCCTGTCGGTGAGCATCGCAAGCACCCTGGCCCTCATCCGGCATGATCGCCCCGGAGGTATCGACGCCGCCCTCTCCCTGCTCGACGAGACCGGCCGGCGCCACCCCCGGTATGCCGCGCTGGTGACGGTCACCCGCTCGATGATGCTCTTCACCGTGGAGCGGTCTGGCGCGGCCCTCAACGAGATCGAACCGCTGCGCGCCCCCGGCGCGGTGGTGCCCGAGTTGAGGGGGATGGTGGCGATGGCCGCGGCCATGCCCCTCGCCGGCGCCGGGCGATGGTCGGAGTCGCAAGCCGAGGTACAGCTTCTCCTCACCGGCGCGCCTGCCGCCCGGGACCGCGCCTTCGCCCTGTTCACCGCGGCATCCTCAGCCCTCATCGGTGGGTCGCTCGACGACGCGAGGATCTTGGCCTTGGAGGCTCTCTCCGAGTCGATCCAGTTCGACGACGAGGTCTCGACCCGCTATGCGGAGCTGCTCCTCGGCCATGTGCTGCTGCAGATCGGGTCGGTGGCGTCGGCCTCCCGCTGGCTCGGCGACGCCATCGCCGGTTCACGCACGAAAGGGCCGCAGAATCTGCACCGGGTGGCGCTCGGTACCCTCGCCGTCGCCCGGATGGCGGGCGGCGATCTCGATGGCGCCACCGAGATCCTGGGCCGCATCGACGACGATGCGCCCGAGGGCAACTTCCATTACCGGCTCGCCACCGCCCTGATGCGCGCCCGGCGAGGCGAGCGCGCGGCAGCGGTCGCACAGCTGCGCGCCGATGCCGATTCGTACCTCGAAGGCGGCGTTCTCTACCTCGCCACGAGCCTGCTGTATCAGGCGGCCCGCATGGGTGGGGCCGCCGAGGTCACCGCTCAGCTGGACGAGATCGCCGCGCGCGGAGACAGTCCCCTCTTCGCCGCCCGCGCCGATCACGCCCGAGCCCTCGCGACGCCGTCGACGGTGGCGTTCCGTGCCGCCGCAGACGCCTGGCTCGCGATCGGCGGGCTGCTCCCCGCTGCCGAGGCGCTGGCGTCGGCAAGCAGTTGTGCCCGGATGGCCGGGGACGGTCAGGCCGCCATCGCCCTCCATCAGCGAGCTGTCGAGCTCGCCGACCGCTGCGACGGCGCCGATCTCGCTGCGCTGCACGCGTCCGCCGTGCCCGATGTGCTCACCCCGCGAGAGCGGGAGATCGTCGATCTGGCCACCCTCGGCCTCACGAGCCAGGAGATCGCGACGCGCCTGTTTCTCTCCGTGCGCACGGTCGACAACCACCTGCAGTCCAGCTACGGCAAGCTCGGGATCGGCGGGCGACGCGACCTCATCCGATCGAACCCGGCCTGAGGTCGGTCTCTTCGCCCTGCACGATGGCCCCGCGGTGTGCCCTCACCGTCTCCAGCACCTCCGCCACCGTCTCCCGGGAGACACCCACGTCGGTGAGGGCCAGGCCGAGATGCTCGACCATCGCGTCGAAAGCGGGGCCGGTGATCGCGAGCCCG
Organism: Herbiconiux sp.; assembly: GCF_004297105.1. Classification (GTDB taxonomy): domain Bacteria; phylum Actinomycetota; class Actinomycetes; order Actinomycetales; family Microbacteriaceae; genus Herbiconiux. Next base: position 746,296 of record NZ_SCVE01000012.1, on the reverse strand, counting down.
CGATGGGCATCCGTCAGCCCTCTCCCGGCGAAGGCCTGGGGGCCGTCGAGAGCTGCCGACAGGAAGGCAGCCTGGTGTGCCCTCAGCCGGCGAACATCCACTCCCTCGAAGTAGTGCGCCAGTGCAGGATCGGCCACCGCTCGCCGATAGAACACGGCGACGGCCGTTCGCATGGTTCCATGACCACCGATCCGTTCGTAGCTGGTCGTCATCGGGTTCTCCTCACCGATCGCTGTGCGATTCGATTCAGGATGCCACCTACCAGTGCCTTGGTCGTGAGCAATGACTACTCAATTCGCGGCCGGATGCAGTCCGCCCTCCGGTTTGAGAGACTGGACCGGTGACCGAGATCCTGAGCCCGACCACCCCTGCTGCGCCCGGAGCGGCACTTCACGACATCACCTACCGGGGGTTCGCCTCCGACAACTACGCGGGCGCGCATCCGGAGGTACTCGAGGCCATCGCCCGGGCGAACGGCGGGCACCAGATCGCCTACGGCGAAGACGTGTACACCGCCGAGCTGCAGAAGGTGGTGCGCCGGCACTTCGGACCTGATGCCGAGGCTTTCCCGGTGTTCAACGGCACGGGCGCGAACGTGGTGTCGCTGCAGTCGATGCTGCCGCGCTGGGGTGCGGTGGTGTGCTCCACCACGGCGCACATCCACACCGATGAGAATGCGGCGCCCGAACGCGTGGCCGGATTGAAGCTGCTGACCGTGCCGACGCCCGACGGCAAGCTCACCCCGGAGCTCATCGACGTGGAGGCATGGGGCTGGGGCGACGAGCACCGCGCCCAGCCGCTCGCGGTATCGATCACGCAGACCACCGAGCTCGGCACCGCCTACTCGGTCGAGGAGGTGGCGGCGATCGCCGACCACGTGCACTCGCTCGGCATGACCCTGCACATGGATGGATCGCGGATCTCGAACGCCGGTGCGTCGCTCGGCGTGCCACTGCGGGCCTTCACGACGGATGCGGGAGTCGACGTGCTGTCGCTCGGCGGCACCAAGAACGGCCTGCTCTACGGCGAGGCGGTCGTGGTTCTGAACCCCGCGGCCGCGACGGGCATCCACTTCCTGCGCAAGCTCGACATGCAGCTCTCGTCGAAGATGCGATTCGTGTCGGCTCAGCTGATCGCGCTCTACGGTGGCGACCTGTGGTTGCAGTCGGCGTCGCACGCGAACGCGATGGCCACCCGGTTGCGCGCCGCCGTGGTCGACCTGCCGGGCGTCACGCTCACGCAGCCGACCCAGTCGAACGCCGTGTTCGCGATCGTGCCACCCGGGGTGGCCGACCGGCTGCGCGAGTCGTTCCGCTTCTACGACTGGAACCCGGCCACGGGCGAGGTGCGCTGGATGTGCGCCTTCGACACCACTCCCGACGACATCGATGCGTTCGCCGCGGCCCTGCGCCGCGAGTTGGCGGCGTCGACGGTCTAGAAACGCTCAGTCCGTGGGCGCCGGGGTGCAACCGGGCGGCTCGGAGTTGCCACTGATGATGAAGTCGCCACAGGTGAGGAAGCTCGACTGGTTGAGTCCCAGCGCGAACGAGGCGACGGCGATCAGCACCACCGACACGATGATCACGATGCGATTGGGCCACCGGATGTCGTCGCCGAATTCGGGCCAGATGGTGCGCGCGAGCACCCAGATCGTCGTGGGCACCGCGAGGAAGGCCACGAGTCCGGCGAACAGAGCGAGAAGCAGGGTGAGCAGGTTCTGATTGTCGGAGTCGGGAACGATGAACTCGAGCGCCAGCCAGACGCTCGGGATGGCGAGCGCGAACGCTCGCCGCACCCTCACCCACCCGCGGGTCTGGAACAGCACCACGATGAGCGCCCCTGTCGCGGCCGCCCACACCGTCAGCATCTGATCGAAGAAGAACGTTCCCCACGCTCCGAGCGTGAACGCCGGCCACCACACGGCCACGCTCATGCCGACCACGATCACCCCGGTCACCCGGCCGCGCGCACCGTCCGACGTTCGCGCCTGCCTGGCCACGGGACCAGCGGAAGTGGCGGCGGCAGGCACAGAGGCGTCTCGAGCTGAGCCATCGTCGGAGCCGGACACGCGATCACGGTACCACTGGCCATCATCGCCACCACAGGTCTGGAGGGCGAAGGACCGTCAGAGCACGCAGGTGATGAAGGAGGGATAACCCGCCTGCGCGTATTGCGTCGGGGTGAGGTGCAACGGATCAAACAATCCCGCGCCGGGGTTGCTCCCGCACCACGAATAGCCGTAGAGGGCGGGCTCCTCGAGGAAGAGTTCGGAGGGATTCGTCGGGTACCGGAGCACCTGGCTGCCATCGATCCAGTCGGCGACCTGCGGTCGCGGTGAGCCGGCCGAGAGCCACTCCGCGAGGGTCAGCCTGACCGGACCGCCGTAGCCGATTGGGTAGATGTTCGGAGACCAGGAGTACTTCTGTCAGCACGTTGTGAAGGGCGGAGTGCCGGCCTTCGTGTATTGCGCGAGCGTCAGATGCACCCGGCCAGGCAGGCCCGCGGCTGAGTTGCTCCAGTAGACGGCGCCGTCGGCCGGGGTCTGGCAGAACTGGTCGCCGGCATTCGTGGCCTGCAATTGCGGGGTCGGCCTGCCGAATTCGATCCAGACCGTCTCGTCGATGCGCATCGGCGCGATGGCGCGGCCGGCCATCAGGATGGTCTCGTTCCAGGTGTACCCCGAGAACGAGTGGTCGACATCGACACGGGGAGCATGTCCCGTGCCGGCCCACTCCGCGGAGGTGAGGTGATGACGGGGCGCCTTGAGGCCCGGCTCTTCGAGGAAGAGCTCCGATGGATGAGAGGGATAACGCAGCACCTGGCTGTCTTCGATCCAGCTGACCACCTGAGGCGTGGGGGAACCGAGGCCCAGCCATTCCGGGAGCGTGAGCTGGCGCGGACTGCCCTGCCCGATGGCGTAGATCGCCGACGACCAGGAGTACTTCTGATAGGAGACGGAACCGGCGGCGTGAGCGGGAACGGCTGCCGCAGCGAGCGGCGCGAGGAGGGCGATGGCAGCCGCGGCGAGCGCGGTCTTTCGAATGGTAAACATGGGATGAGGGTACTGAGTTTTCCTCGCCATCGGACGAGGTGTGGATAAGTACCCCTAGGGGGTATATGTTGGAGAGCATGAGCACCCAGCACCACGACCACGCGACGCACGATCACACGGGGCACGACGACCACGAAGCCCAAACCGAGCACGACCACGCAGGCCACGACCACGCCGGGCATGACGGCCACGCAGGGCACAGTGGGCACAGCGGGCACGACGGCCACGCAGGGCACGGTGGGCACAGCGGGCACGACGACCATGCAGGGCATGACGGCCACGCAGGCCACAGGCACGCAGGCCACAGCGGCCATGCTGGTCACGGGCACGGCGGCCACGGCGACCACGCCGGCCAGTTCCGCCGCCTGTTCTGGGTGATGCTCGTCATCGCCGTGCCCGTGGTGGCGTTCAGCAGCATGTTCGCGATGATCCTCGGCTACCCGCTGCCCGACAGCGGACCCATCATGTGGATCTCCCCCGTTCTCGGCACCGTCATGTTCGTGCTCGGCGGCCGCCCGTTCCTCACCGGTGGCGTCGACGAGCTGCGGGCCCGGCGCCCCGGCATGATGCTGCCGATCGCCCTCGCCATCACGGTGGCGTTCGTGGCATCCTGGGGCGCCACGCTCGGCCTGCTCGACCATCAGCTCGACTTCTGGTGGGAGCTCGCCCTCCTCATCGTGATCATGCTGCTCGGCCACTGGATCGAGATGCGCTCCCTCGCACAGACCACCTCGGCCCTCGACTCGCTCGCCGCCCTCCTGCCCGACGAGGCCGAACGCATCGACGAGACGGATGCGGCCGGCAGCGCAGGCACCGCCACTGCCGCCACCGCCACTCCCGCCACCTCCGGCGCCACCACCACCACGGTCGCCCCCTCCGACCTCCGCGTCGGCGACCTCGTGATCGTGCGCCCCGGCGGCCGCGTGCCCGCCGACGGCGAGGTCGTCGAAGGAACGGCAAACGTCGACGAGTCGATGATCACCGGCGAATCCAAGCCCGTGAGCCGCGGCCCGGGCGACCACGTCGTGGCCGGAACCGTCGCCACCGACACGGCCCTCCGCATCCGCGTCACCGCCGTGGGCGACGACACCGCCCTCGCGGGCATCCAACGCCTCGTCACCGAGGCCCAGAACTCGAGCTCGCGCGCTCAGCGCATCGCCGACACCGCCGCCGGCTGGCTGTTCTGGTTCGCCCTCGGGTCGGCCGTGATCACCGCCCTCGTGTGGACGCTCGTGGGCAGCCCCGACGACGCCGTCATCCGCACCATCACCGTTCTCGTCATCGCCTGCCCCCACGCGCTCGGCCTCGCCATCCCTCTCGTGGTCTCCATCGCCACCGAGCGCGCCGCGAAAGCGGGCATCCTCGTGAAAGACCGGCTCGCGCTCGAGACCATGCGCACGGTCGACACCGTGCTGTTCGACAAGACCGGCACCCTCACGATGGGCCGCCCCGCGGTCGTCACCGTGATCGCCGCCGACGGTCACGACGAAGCCGAGGTGCTCGCGCTGGCCGCGGCCGCCGAGGGTGACAGCGAGCATCCGCTCGGCCGGGCGATCGTCGTGGCGGCCCGGATGCGGGAACTCGCCATCCCGGTCGCGACCGCCTTCACGGCGTCGGCGGCCGTCGGCGTCGAGGCCACGGTCGGCGGCGCGACGATCCGTGTCGGCGGACCCCGCCTCCTCGAGCAGCACGGGGCCGAGCCCCGGACCGCCCACCGCGATGCCACGGCGCACGCCGGCCAGACCGTGCTGCACGTGCTGCGCGACCACGAGGTGATCGGCCTGATCGCGCTGGCCGACGAGGTGCGGCCCGAATCCACGATCGCGGTGACCGAGCTGCGCGAGCGCGGAGTCGAGGTCGTGATGATCACGGGCGACGCCGAGTCGGTGGCCCGTAGCGTCGCCGCCGAGCTCGGCATCGACCGCGTATTCGCCGGGGTGCGTCCCGAAGACAAGTCGGCCAAGGTCGGCGAGCTGCAGGCAGAGGGCCGGAGAGTGGCGATGGTGGGCGACGGCGTGAACGACGCCCCGGCGCTGGCTCGCGCCGACGTCGGCATCGCGATCGGTGCCGGCACGGATGTCGCGATCGCCTCGGCCGGCGTCATCCTCGCCAGTGACGACCCCCGCTCGGTGGTCTCGGTGATCGAGCTCTCGAAGGCGGGCTACCGCAAGATGACCCAGAACCTCTGGTGGGCGGCGGGCTACAACCTGCTGTCGGTACCCCTCGCCGCGGGCGTGCTCGCCCCGATCGGCTTCGTGCTGCCGATGGCCGTGGGGGCCGTGCTGATGTCGCTCTCGACGATCATCGTGGCCCTCAACGCCCAGCTCCTGCGCCGGATCGACCTGCGACCCGAGAGAATCGGAGCATGACCATGCCACACAGTGAGAGCACAGACAGTGAAAGCAGCGGCCACGAGCACGGCCACCACGGCTACATCTCCGAGAAGGACGCCTACCTCAAACGCCTCCGCCGCATCGAGGGCCAGGCCCGTGGCATCCAGAACATGGTGGCCGACGAGAAGTACTGCATCGACATCCTCACCCAGATCTCGGCCATGACGAGCGCCCTCGAATCCGTGGCGCTCGGTCTCCTGAACGACCACCTCAGCCACTGCGTGGTCGAGGCCGTGGCCGAGGGCGGCGAGGTGGCCGAGGAGAAGCTCAAAGAGGCGAAGGACGCGATCGCCCGTCTGGTGCGCTCCTGATGAGAGCGCACGCGCGGCGCCGCTAAGGTGGATTCAGCTCTGACGAGAGGGGACTCGCCATGACCACGCCCGAGACCGTGCGCCTCGACCGCATCGTGGGCCTCGACATCGCCCGCTTCATCGCGATCGCCGGCATGATGGCCACCCATGTCTGGCTCTACGCCGACCTGCAGGCGAGAGAGACCAACTGGGGATCCGAGATCTTCGAGGGGCGCGCATCCGCCCTCTTCGCCGTGCTCGCGGGCGTCGGCGCGGTGCTCTCCACCCGATCACCTCTCCGGCGGGGCCGCCGCGCCTCCGCCCGCTGGACCCTCGTAGGGCGAGGCGTCGCCCTCGTCGCGCTCGGGCTCACGCTGAGCCTGCTGCCGAATCCGATCCTCCTGATCCTCGTGTACTACGGCGTGATGTTCTGGTTCCTCGCCCTCGTGCTCACCTGGCCCACCTGGGCGCTCGTGCTCACCGGCTCGCTCGTGGCCGTGGTGACCCCCGTGCTCGCCTACCTCTTCGGGCTCGCGGCCGACATCCAGGGCGCCGAGGGCAAGAACCTCTCGTGGTTGAGCTTCGGCGAACCTCTGGTCGTGCTGCGCAGCCTCCTGCTCACCGGCACGTATCCGGCGCTCATCTGGCTCGCCTACGGGATCGCGGGGATGCTCGTGGGCCGCGCCCTGCTCGCCGCTCGCGACTCGGAGGCGCTGCGGAGCCTCTGCATCCGCATCACGGCGATCGGTGCCGCCCTCTGGCTCGGCGGCATCGCCCTCGCGGGTCTCACCCAGCACCTCTTCGGTGGAGTGCACGCGATGGCGCTCGACCTCGGCGTCGACGACGACGTCGCGCAGGCCGCCCTCGACAACGCCGGCTCCGGCCGCCCCCTCCCGAGCACCGTGTACTCCTTGCTCTCCGCAGGCGCGCACCATGGCACGACCTTCGACCTGGTCATCACGATCGGCTTCGCCCTCACGGCGATCGGAGTGCTGGTGTACCTGGGCACGGTGCTCCCACCCCGTGCGCGGCGCATCCTCAGCCCGGCCACGGGCGCCGGCGGCGCGCCCCTCACCGTGTACACGGCCCACATCCTGCTCGTCGGCATCGTGACGCTGGTGATGCTCGGCAAGCCGTACTCGCAGCTCACCTACGAGGAATACATCGCCATCGACGATCCGTGGTTCCTCTCGAGCGCCGGGTTCTTCTTGGCCAACCTGGTGATGGCACTCCTGATCGGCGGCGTGCTCGTGGCCCTCGGCCGGCGGGGCCCGCTCGAGACCTTCGTCACGTGGGTCGGCCGTCGTTTCGGGCGACTCGGCGACCGCACAGCGGATGCGGGCGACTCACGGAATACAAGGAGCCCGTCTGTGGTTGGCTAGTCCAGAACGGACCATGGTCCGTTTGACGGAATCACTGCCCGATGATGTGCAGCGCCACCCCTCATCAATCGGAGAACAGTGATGACCATCATCGACACCCCCGCCGGTTCCCGCGCCGCCGAGACCAGCACCCCCATCCACCCCGCCCTCGCGGAGCGCTGGAGCCCCCGTTCCTTCCAGAAGGCCACCCCCATCGACGAGTCGCTGCTCACCGCAGCGCTCGAGGCCGCCCGGTGGGCGCCGTCGGCCGCCAACTCGCAGCCGGCCCGCTTCATCGTGGCCCGTCGCGGTTCACGTGCATTCGAGCTCGTCGAGAAGAGCCTGATGGGCTTCAACGCGGTGTGGGCCGGATCCGCCGCGGTTCTCGTGGTGGGTGCCGTCGAGCTCTCCGATGCCGAGGGCACCCCGCGCCGCTGGGCCGAGTACGACCTCGGCCAGGCACTCGCCCACCTCTCGGTGCAGGCGCACCACGACGGCCTGCACGTGCACCAGATGGGCGGCTTCGACGTCGACGCGGTGAAGGCCGCTTTCGACCTGCCCGAGAACGTGGTGCCCGTCACGGTGAGCGCGATCGGCCTTCTCGACACTCCGGATGCGCTCCCCGACGACACCCTCCGCGCCCGCGAGGTGGCCCCCCGCACCCGGCTCCCGCTCGACGAGATCGTGCTCGTCAACGAGTAGCCCCTCCACCGGGCCGGCACCCGTCGGCCTGCCCCGCGGATTCGCACACACGAGGCGGCAACCGCACCCGTATCGGGGTGGGTTGCCGCCTCGTGTGGCGTTGTCGGGGGCCGGCGGAGAGGCGGAGTCCGAACCGACCGCCCTACTGGGCCGCCACGGTGAGAGCGTCGCCGCCCGGAGCCAGCCCCACGAGCACCGTGTCGCCGTCGCGCACCGAACCTGCGAGCAGCGCGGTGGCCAACCGGTCGTCGATCTCGTGCTGCATGAGCCGCCGCAGCGGACGCGCACCGTAGATGGGATCGTAGCCGCGCTCGGCGAGCCAGCCCCGCGCATCCGGGGTGACCGCGAGGTGGAGGCGCCGCTGCTCGAGCCGGCGCGACAGCCGGTCGACGTAGAGCGACACGATCTGCGCGAGATCTTCTTCGGTGAGCGCCTGGAACACCACGATGTCGTCGAGCCGGTTCACGAACTCGGGCTTGAACGCCTGCCGAACCGCCGCCTGCACGAACTCCTCGCGCTGCTCGTTCGTGAGCGCGGGATCGACGAGGTACTGCGACCCCAGGTTCGACGTGAGGATGAGGATGGTGTTGCGGAAGTCGACCGTGCGCCCCTGCCCGTCGGTGAGCCGCCCGTCGTCGAGCACCTGCAGAAGCACGTCGAAGACTTCGGGATGCGCCTTCTCCACCTCGTCGAGCAGCACCACCGAATAGGGCCGGCGGCGCACCGCCTCGGTGAGCTGACCGCCCTGCTCGTACCCGATGTACCCGGGAGGGGCACCGAGCAACCGCGCAACGGAGTGCTTCTCGCCGTACTCCGACATGTCGATGCGCACGAGAGCACGCTCGTCGTCGAAGAGGAACTCGGCGAGCGCCTTCGCCAACTCGGTCTTGCCCACACCGGTGGGGCCGAGGAAGAGGAACGAACCCGTGGGGCGGTTCTCGTCGGCGATGCCGGCGCGCGACCGGCGCACGGCATCCGCCACGGCCCGCACGGCCGACTTCTGGCCGATGAGGCGGCGGCCGAGTTCACCCTCGAGATTCAGCAGCTTCTCGGTCTCGCCCTGGGTGAGACGATCGACCGGGATGCCCGTCCAGGCCGCGATGACCGCCGCGATGTCATCCGCGCCCACCTGATCGTTCACCATGCGCTGCTCGCCCTCGGCGGCCACCTCCGCGGCCTCCGCCTCGGCGAGGTCGCGCTCGATCACGGGGATCTCGCCGTACAACAGCCGCGACGCCTGCTCGAGGTCGCCCTCGCGCTGAGCGCGCTCGGCCCGCATGCGCGCGTTGTCGAGCTTCTCCTTGAGCGAACCGACCCGGTTGAGGGCTGCGCGCTCGCGATCCCAGCGCGCCTGCAACTCCTGGAGAACGGATGTGCGCTGCCGGAGCGTCTCGCGCAAGGTGGCGAGCCGCTCCTTCGACGCGTCGTCCTTCTCCTTCTTCAAGGCCAGCTCCTCCAGCTTGAGCCGGTCGACGCTGCGGCGCAGCTCATCGATCTCGACGGGCGCCGAGTCGATCTCCATGCGCAGTCGAGATGCGGCCTCGTCGATCAGGTCGATCGCCTTGTCGGGCAGCTGCCGCCCGGGGATGTAGCGATTGGAGAGGGATGCGGCCGCCACGAGCGCCGCATCCGCGATGGCCACCTTGTGGTGCGCCTCGTAGCGCTCCTTGAGGCCGCGCAGGATGGCGATGGTGTCTTCGACGGAGGGCTCACCCACGAACACCTGCTGGAAACGGCGTTCCATCGCCGCGTCCTTCTCGATGAACTCGCGGTACTCGTCGAGCGTGGTGGCGCCGATGAGGCGCAACTCACCGCGTGCGAGCATCGGCTTCAGCATGTTGGAGGCGGCCACCGAGCCCTCGCCGCCGCCCGCGCCCATGAGGGTGTGCAGCTCGTCGATGAAGGTGATGATCTGGCCGTCGGCGTCGTTGATCTCTTTGAGCACGGCCTTAAGCCGCTCCTCGAACTCGCCGCGGTACTTCGCACCGGCCACGAGGGCCGCGAGGTCGAGCGAGACGAGCTGCTTGCCCTTCAGCGAGTCGGCGACGTCGCCCGCCACGATGCGCTGGGCGAGGCCCTCGACCACAGCCGTCTTTCCGACACCGGGCTCACCGATGAGCACCGGGTTGTTCTTGGTGCGCCGGGTCAGCACCTGGCTGACACGACGGATCTCGGCGTCTCGGCCGATGACCGGGTCGAGCTTGCCGCTCGCCGCGATCTCAGTCAGGTTGACGCCGTACTGCTCGAGAGCGCTCTTCTGCTCGTCGCCGTTCTGGGGTCCCTGTTGAGCCATGGTCGTGGGAATTCACTTTCTGTTTCGGGGTGTTCAAACTTGAGTTGACCTGGCTCAAGTTTATCGCAAACCTCTATCCGAGCGCTAGTCATGGGCGTTCATCCATGTGGGCATGGTAAGAACGAGGTGTGCATGTCCTCACACCTCGTGTACGTCTCGCAGCTGGGATCGTAGGGTCGGTGTTCATCGCGCTGGGTTCGCTCGGCGTCGGTTGGCTCGGACCTGACTCCGTGCTGCGCTCTTGGCTGCTGTTCGACGTGCTCCGCAACTCCCGCGGAGGCGTGGGCATCTGCGCGATGCTCCTGGTGGTCGGCGCCGTTCTGCTGCTCGCCGCATGGCTGTCGCTCGGCCTCGATCTGCTCCGTTCGCGGTCGCGACCCGACGCCCCCGGCCGGCTCTCGCAGGTCGTCGTCTCCGCGCTCGCGTGGAGCGCGCCGCTCATCGTCGCCCTCCCCCTCTTCAGCCGCGACATGTTCGCCTATGTGGGCCAAGGCCGTCTCATGGCCGCCGGCCTCAACCCGTACACCACGGGGATGGCCGACCTGCCCGGCTGGTACGGCATCGGTGTCGACCCGCTCTGGGCCGACACGCAGACCCCCTACGGCCCCGTCTTCGTGTGGCTCGAAAAAGTCGTGGTCATGGCCACCGGCCCGCTTCCGACCGAGGTCGCGGTGCTCGCGTTCCGCCTCATCGCCGTCGCCGGCCTGGCGATGCTGGCCTACTACGCCTGGCGCATCGCCCGCCTCCGCGGTCTCGACCAGGCCGCCGTGCTCTGGATCATCGCGGCCAGCCCCCTCGTCTTGATGAACTTCGTCGTCGCCGGGCACAACGACTCGCTCATGCTCGGCCTCATCGTGGCGGGCACCTATTACGCGATGAAAGACCGGCCGATCCTCGGCACCGTCATCGTCGCGCTCGCCATCGGCGTCAAGCCCATCGCCATCATCGCTTTGCCGATCATCGGTCTCATCTGGGCCGGCCGCAACGCGGGCTGGGGTGTCATCATCCGTCGCTGGATCGCGGTCACCGCCATCGCCCTCGGCGGCATCGCCGTGCTGGGCTGGGGCATCGGTGTGGGCATCGGCTGGATCGGCGCGCTCGCCACCCCCGTCAGCATCTCCTCCTGGTACGCACCCACCAACATCCTCGGCATCAGCATCGGCGGTCTCGCCAACGGTGTCGGGCTCGACGGCGACATCGTGCAGACCGCCGTCAAACTCGGCATGCTGGCACTCGGATGTGCGGCGGCCGCCTACCTCCTCATCGCCAAGCGCCACGCCGACCCCATCTGGCTGCTCGCCGGATGCTTCGCCGTCGTGAGTCTCTCGTCGCCGGTGCTGCACCCCTGGTACGGCCTCTGGTTGATCACCCTGTTCGCGATCGCCGGTATCCGGCAGCTCTGGCAGTTGCGCGCGGTGGTCTACGCCACGGGTTTCTTCATGCTGATCGGGCTCGCGGAGCCGCTCGACATGATTCCCCGGCTCGACAGCTCGGCCTTCATCCCGGTCGCCGTGATCGCGACCGCCCTCGCGGGCGTGACGTTCGTGCTCGTGGCCACCGAGTTGGCCGTGCGCAGGCCCGTGGTGGCCGGGGTGCGGCTGCAACCGCGGTCGTTAGCGAGCTGAGCCCGCTCTTCCCGCCCGGCTCTCGACCCGCGATCAGCGCCGGGTCGACACCATCACGGTGAACTTGGCGTTGCGGTCAACCTGATTCGTGGGCCCCCACCGCTCGGTGCAGGGCGGCGCGGTACGACAGGTGCGAGTTGAACACCGTCCAGAGCTCACCGCCCGGCGCGAGCACGCGACCGGCCGCCGCGAACAGCTTGAGGGCGATGCCGGCGTGCACGGTCGAGCCCACGTGGAAGGGCGGATTCAGCAGCACCAGATCGGCGCACCCGTCGTCGAAGCCGCTGAGGGCGTCATCCTGCACCACCTCCACCGGTGTGGGGCGCACAGCCGGATCCGAGCCGTCGAGGCGGTTGGCCGCCATGGTGGCCCTGGCGGACTCCACGGCCGCGGCCGACTGGTCGGAGGCGATCACCCGCAGCGCGGGTCGCTGGCGGGCGAGCATCGCGGCGAGCACACCGGTGCCGCAGCCGAGGTCGATGGCCGTGCGGGCATCCGGCTTCATCTCAGGCAGGTGCGGAAGCAGGAAGCGGGTGCCGATGTCGAGCTTCGTGCCGGCGAAGGCATTGCCCGAGGCGCAGACCCAGAGGTCGAGGTCGGGATGGTGCTCCCGGCGATGCAGTGCGGGCCCGACGCCGTCGCGACGGCCCGACACCACGAGCACGCGCGACTTCTGCCGGGCGAGCGTGGGAACGACCTGGGCGAAGGATGCCCCGAACACCTCGTTCATGGCGGGAGTCATGTGCTTCACCCGCCCGCCGGCGTAGACCACCACGTCCGGGTCGGCCCAGGCCGCGATCGCTCGGGAGATGTCGTCGAGGGCGGCGAGGGTGCGGGGCAGCTGGAGGAGCACCACGGTGGCACCCTCGAGCAGTTCGCGGTCGAGCGGCAGGATGCGGAAACGGCCGCTCAGGTCTTCGCCGGTCACGCGTTTCGCATTGGCGGCGAGGGCGAGTTCGCTGGCGCGGGCATCCTGGTGCACGCGGATGCCATGGATGCCGAGTACCGCGGCCGCTCCGAGCGTGAGGGCACCGTAGTTGTCACCGATCACCACGACACGGCCGGGGTCACCGACCGTCTCCTCGAGTGCCTCCGACGCCTCATCGAGGATGAGCCGGTCGCTGGCGTCGACCGCGAAGAGGTTGTCGGCCTCGACGTCGGGATGCCGTCGCAGCGCGTCGAAGGAGAACTCTGTCACTCCTCAACCGTACGGGTTCATCGCGGCCACGCCCTCACCCGCGACGGGCACGGCGGTCATCAGATGCGGATCGGGGGAATCTCGGCGCTCGGGGCTTCGAGTGCCGGGGCAGTGGGGGACGGAATGTCGGCGGATGACCCGGCTGAAGCGGCCGCGCTGTGCCACACCTGCTCGGCGGCACCCTCCGAGTGCACGATGCGCTCCGCCTGTCTCGCGTTCAGGACGCGCGCCAGTGCGGGAGTCACGAGGGCGCCCACGAGCACCGGGATGAGGATGGTGACGACCACCGCGACCACGATCGACGGCTGGTACAACAGGCCGCTCCAGGTCACGATCACACCGAAGAGCACGGCCGCCACGGCGGCGGCCGTCGCGATCGCTCCCGTGACGATCGCCGCGCCGGTCGTGATGGCGAGCGACGCCCAGGTCACCGCACCGGCACGGCCCACGCGGTACGTCCGCGCGAGGAAATACGGCACCACCCAGGCAGCGATAAGAGTGCCGAGCGCGATGATTCCGAGGGAGATCATCGTCGCATCGCTGTAGTTTCCGTCGGCGAGGTAGCTCACGCCGATCGCCAGAGGAAACACACCGAGAACGACGCCCTCACCCACTCCGGCGAGACGGGCGCCACGCCGTGCGCGCGGGAGGAGCCGGAACCGCGGAGCCGGCGAACCGGCCCTTTGTCCGGCCGCTTCCTGAGGATTCGTCATCGCCCTAGGATGGGGCGTCTCCCGAGGAATGTCAATCTCTTCCGGGGCCCTGCCAGATGACGAGCTCGGTGCGGCGCTGGGTGCGGGTGCCGTGCTTCAGCGAGATGACCTCACCCTCCACGCCCGCGGCGAAGACGCGGCGGCCGGGACGGTTGAGCAGCTCGTCGGCCAGCGCGCCTTCGAGCTCGCGAACGCGGGCGCTCAGCTCCGACACCTGGTTCTCGAGCTGCAGGATGCGCGCGATGCCCTCGAGGGAGACACCCTCCGACGAGAGACGGGCCACCTCGCGCAACTGCACGACGTCGCGCATCGAGTAGCGGCGCGACTTGCCCGCGGTGCGGGTGGGGCTGACCAGCCCCAGGCGGTCGTACTGCCGGAGAGTCTGCGGGTGCATGCCCGCCAGTTCGGCCGCAACGGCGATCGCGAAGAGCGGGGAGTTCTCGTCGACGTCAGCCATCCGGATGCTCTCCTCTCCTGGGTCGACTTGCCTGTTGATGTGGGGTGAGGATGCGACTTGCCACAACGAGTGGCAAGTCGCACCCGTGTTCGCTATTCGCGGGCTTTCGCCAGCAGTTCGGTGCGGGGGTTCTCGGGGGGTTCCACCGCGTGGAAGGCCTCGAGCGCTTCACGCTGCTCGGCCGTCAGGTGCGACGGAACCGCCACCTGAACGACGGCGAGCAGATCGCCCTTGCCCTTCGACGACTCGACCCCGCGGCCCTTGACGCGCAGCACACGGCCAGAAGGCGTGCCCGCAGCGACCTTGAGCTTCACCGGAGCGCCGCCGAGCGTCGGCACCTCGATCGTGGCGCCGAGAGTGGCCTCCACGAAGGTGACCGGCACGTTCACGCGCAGGTTCAGGCCATCGCGCTCGAACACTGGATGCTTGCGCACCGACACCGTGAGGACGATGTCTCCGGCCTCGCCACCATCGGGCGACGGCTCGCCCTTGCCGCGCAGCTTGATCTTCTGCTGGTCGGCCACGCCGGCGGGGATCTTCACGGTGATCGGCTTGCCATCCGCCGTCTGGAGCTTGATGGTGTCGCCCTTCACCGCAGTGATGAAGTCGATGGTGGTGCGCGCCGTGACGTCGCGGCCCCTCGTGGGGCCGTACGCGCCGCCGAAGCCGGCACGACCCCCACGGCTGCCGCCGAACATCCCTCCCAGGATGTCGTCGAAGCCGCCGGGCGCCTGCTGGTAGCTGTAGCTCTGGCCACGGGCTCCGCCGCCGCCTCCGCCGAACATGCCGCCGAAGACGTCTTCGAAACCGCCGTTGCCGCCCTGACCACCCGAGGTGAAGCGCGCACCCGAACCCATGGCCCGGATCTGGTCGTACTCCTTGCGCTGCTCCGCATCGGAGAGCACCGAGTAGGCCTCGCTGATTTCCTTGAAGGTGGCCTCGGCCTTCGCGTCGCCCTGGTTCGAATCAGGATGATACTTGCGCGCCAGCTTGCGGTACGCCTTCTTCAGCTCCGCCTCAGAGATGTCTTTCGACACGCCGAGCACCTTGTAGAAGTCTTTGTCGAACCAGTCCTGGCTAGCCATTGGGCACCGCCACGACCACCTTGGCGGCGCGCAGCAGCGTGGAACCCAGGTAGTAGCCCGACTCGACCACATCGGCGATCGTGGGCGCGGTGACCTCGTCGGTCGGCTGCTGGAAGATCGCCTCGTGGATCTGCGGGTCGAACTCCTCGCCCTTCTCGGCGAAGGGCTTGAGCCCCACACGCTCCACGCCGGAGCGCAGCTTCGTCGCGATGGCCGTGAACGGGCCACCCTCCTCGAGGTCGCCGTGCTTCGCGGCCCGGTCGAGGTCGTCGAGCACCGGCAGCAGCACCTTCACGACGTCGCCGACCGCACGCTCGCGGTCGATCTCGCGGTTCGCCTCGGTGCGCTTGCGGTAGTTCGCGTACTCCGCGGTCACCCGCTGCAGATCGGCGAGCCGCTCGGCCGCCAGTTCGTCGGCGGATGACTGACCCGAGAGGAACGACAGGTCTGCATCGCTCAGCGAGGTCTCGACATCCGGTCCCTCAGCCTGGATGAAGGCCGAGTCGGGCGTCTCTTCTTCAGAGGCGCCCGACTCGTCATCAGGCTGACGACCGTTGGTGTTGTCGTCAGTCATGGATTACTTGTCCTTCGGCTCGTCTTCGTCTTCGACGACCTCGGCGTCGACCACGTCGTCGTCGGGGTTCGACGGCGTCGACTCGGTCGCCTCTTCGGCCGGGGCCGCGGCGTCTGCCTGAGCAGAAGCATAGATGGCCTGGCCCAGCTTCTGCTGGCTCTCGTTGAGCTTGTCGAACGCCGTCTTCACCGCGGCGTCGTCTTCACCCGCGAGAGCGGACTTGAGAGCGTCGACGTCGGCCTGCACCTCGGTCTTCACGTCGTCGGGCAGCTTGTCGGCGTTGTCCTTGATGAGCTTGTCGGTCGAGTACGCGAGCGTCTCGGCCTGGTTGCGCACCTCGGCCGCCTCGCGGCGCGACTTGTCTTCGGCCGCGTGCTCCTCGGCCTCACGCACCATGCGCTCGATGTCCTCCTTCGCGAGGGACGAACCACCCGTGATGGTCATCGACTGCTCCTTGCCGGTGCCCTTGTCCTTCGCGGACACGTGCACGATGCCGTTGGCGTCGATGTCGAAGGTGACCTCGACCTGCGGGATGCCACGGGGCGCCGGGGCGATGCCCGTCAGCTCGAAGGTACCGAGGTTCTTGTTGTCGCGGGTGAACTCGCGCTCGCCCTGGAACACCTGGATGGCCACCGACGGCTGGTTGTCGTCGGCGGTGGTGAAGGTCTCGCTGCGCTTCGTGGGGATGGCCGTGTTGCGCTCGATGAGCTTGGTCATGATGCCGCCCTTGGTCTCGATTCCGAGAGACAGAGGGGTGACGTCGATGAGCAGCACGTCTTTGCGCTCGCCACGGAGAACGCCGGCCTGAAGGGCGGCGCCGACGGCGACGACCTCATCCGGGTTCACGCCCTTGTTGGGCTCCTTGCCGCCGGTGAGCTTCTTCACGAGCTCCACCACGGCGGGCATGCGGGTCGAGCCGCCGACGAGCACCACGTGGGCGATGTCGTTGACCGACACGCCGGCCTCGGCGATCACGTCTTTGAAGGGCTTCTCGGTGCGGGCGAGCAGGTCGCTCGTGAGCTCCTCGAACTTGGCGCGGCTGAGCGTGACGTCGAGGTTGGCGGGGCCGTTCTCGGTGAGCGAGAGGTACGGCAGCGTGATGCTGGCCGACATGCCCGACGAGAGCTCCTTCTTGGCCTGCTCCGCGGCTTCCTTCAGACGCTGCTTGGCGATCTTGTCGTTCGCCACGTCGACACCGGTGGTGTCTTTGAACTGCTTGATCAGGTACTCGACGACCCGCTGGTCCCAGTCGTCTCCACCGAGGCGGTTGTCTCCGGAGGTGGCGCGCACCTGGATGGTCGAGAAGTCGTCGTCTTTGCCCACCTCGAGGAGGGAGACGTCGAACGTGCCGCCGCCGAGGTCGAAGACCAGGATCAGCTCGTCCTCCTTGCCCTTGTCGAGGCCGTAGGCGAGCGCGGCCGCGGTGGGCTCGTTGATGATGCGCAGCACGTTGAGGCCCGCGATCTCGCCGGCCTCCTTGGTGGCCTGGCGCTCGGAGTCGTTGAAGTAGGCGGGAACGGTGATGACCGCATCCGTGACCGTGTCTCCGAGGTAGGACTCGGCGTCGCGCTTCAGCTTCGCGAGGATGCGGGCCGAGATCTCCTGCGGGGTGTACTTCTTGCCGTCGATGTCGGCGGTCCAGGTGGTGCCGATGTGGCGCTTGACGCTGGAGATGGTGCGGTCGACGTTGGTGACGGCCTGCCGCTTGGCGGTCTCGCCGACGAGAACCTCGCCGTCCTTCGTGAATGCGACCACGGACGGTGTGGTGCGGAATCCCTCCGCGTTCGCGATGACGGTGGGCTCTCCACCTTCGAGAACGGCGACCACCGAGTTGGTGGTTCCGAGGTCGATGCCTACTGCACGAGCCATGTGGCTGTCTCCTTCTGATTGGTTCTGCTGAGCTGTTCGAAGCTTGTCAAGACTTGAGCCTTGTGACTGCAAGTTTTCCACTCGGCCTCGGCCGCGTCAAGTTCGTTCGTGAAAACTTGAGTCTGTATGGCTCAACTCTCAGCAGCCGCTCAGCATTCCCGCTCAGGTGCGCGTCACCACATCGGTCTGTCCGCGGGCAGGAACATGCACGAGTCGAACGCGACACTCCGCGGATCGGATGCTCGCGTCGTCGGGGTCCAGGGAGGATCCCGCAGCTGCGCCGATCGAGCATCCATAGTTCCTCCGATGCTTCTGGCGGAATGATCGATCCCCATGACATGCCCTATCTCGTGACCGACGGACGCCGGTGTGAAGTACTCGAGGCCCAGAGCGCTCACCTCGATCTCGCCGGACACCCATCGATTCGCCACACCCAACACGTGTTGCTCCTGGTCGATGTCGGCGCGAGCGATCCAGTTGCTCTCCCCGTCGCTCGGCGTGAAGGTGAAGCGGATCGTGGCCGGCGCGGAATCGGATGGCTGTCGAGGAACGATGTCTGAGGGATACGTCAGCGCGGAATCCTGCGAGATGACGGCGTAGTGGTACTGGTCGATCGCGTTGAGGATTGCCGCCTGTGCCGCCGCAAGCATGTCGGCCGAGATCTCGTAGGTGATCTGCGACGTGCCGGGAGGGCCGTTCCCGACCGGCGGCAGCCAGTCCACGCCAGTCATCAGACCGGCATGCGACGAGAGAACGGAACGGGCGCGACAGCTCTCCTTCGCCGTGAGCGCCTCGCGATCGAGCTGCGCCTGCACTTTCGTGGTGGCAAGAGCGAGACGCTCCTTGACTCGGTCGTCGCCGGTCAACTCGATGCCCTTCGCGATCCGGGCCTTGAATTCGTCGACGATGGCATACGGGTCGTAGTTCTTCAGTTCGAAGAACGACCGTGCGTCGATGTTGAGATTGAGGCTCAACGGGTCTTCGACGGTCTCGAAATACGAGCTGCGCGCGGCGGAGGTGTCGTACTGCAGCACCATGTAGGTGGTCCACTCACCGCCCATGCAGTACTGCTTCTCCACCCGACCCGGCGTATCCGTCTCAAGCACGCGAGGCTGCAGGCCTCGCCCGGATTCGCACGCATCCGCGAACACCGG
This sequence comes from Herbiconiux sp., assembly GCF_004297105.1. Taxonomy (GTDB): domain Bacteria; phylum Actinomycetota; class Actinomycetes; order Actinomycetales; family Microbacteriaceae; genus Herbiconiux. The sequence continues at coordinate 727,530 of NZ_SCVE01000012.1, read as the reverse complement.
GGTAGTCCCCGTGAGCACGCACGACGCGCTGAGCAGCACAGCGAAGGTCGCCGCGCACGCACGCACGCCGGCGCCCCTGGCCATGCGCATCATTCCCTCGAATCCGTCGGTCAGGTGTGCGCTTCGTCTTCTTCTCTTCCGCATCGCGGCACTCACTGTGGGCGGATCGCCGGAGTGAACATACATGCATCAAACGCTTCGCCACGCACATCCAGTGGGCCCGATTCCGGAGACCAGACCGGCCTCGGGGTCGAACCACCGAACACGACAGTGTCCATGGTGCCGAAGTCACCTCCGGGAAGATGCTCGAGGCCCATGACGTGGCCGATCTCGTGACCGATAAGCCAGGGTGTGATCACGTTCATCCATTGACTGTTGATGTCGATTCGGCCCGTTCCCCATCGATGATCCGCATCAGCGTAGGTCACCGGGCGAGTCTCGGCGAGGGTCAACCTATCACCGACTCTCGGAATGGCGCGAGAGCTGAAGGTGATCGTCGCCGGTCGCGGGTCTGTTGGGTCGCGGGGCACGATGTCTTCGGGGTAGGCCAAGGCAGAGTCCTGGGACGTTACAGCGAAATGGTATTGATCGATGGCGTTCAGAATCGCGACCTTGGCGCGGTCGCTGAGCGTCGAGTCCATCTCATACGTGATGCGCGACACACCGTCAGTGGTAACGCCCCGCGGAGTCCGCCAGAACCCCCTCGCGAGAGCACCCTTGCTGTAGAGCAAGGGACGAGCCGTGCACGATCTCACCCTGTCGATGTCCTGACGCATGAGCAGCGCTTGGACCTTCGCGCTCGCCAGGTCCAACCGTGCGGCCGCCCGTTCGTCGGTGGTCAGTTCGATACCCTTCGCGAGCCTCTCTCTGAACGCCGTGACGATCGCGTAAGGGTCATAGTTCTTCAGTTCGAAGAACGACCGTGCGTCGATGTTGAGGTTCAGGCTCAACGGATCTTCGACGGTCTCGAAATACGAGCTGCTCGCGGCGGAGGTGTCGTACTGCAGCACCATGTAGGTGGTCCACTCACCGCCCATGCAGTACTGCTTCTCCACCCGACCCGGCGTATCCGTCTCAAGCACGCGAGGCTGCAGGCCTCGCCCCGAACTGCATGCCTCCGCGAGCGCAGGGCCGCTCGGCAGCAGAGTCGATACGAGCAGAGTGAGGGCGACGAATCCGACGAGAGCGCTCGCCTGCCTGCTTTTGCCGCCGACAGTCCGGCGGCGCCGCTCAGCCCACATGGATCGTCACCGTAGCCACGTTCGTGCGCGACCCGGCATCCGGGCCGGCGCCGCCCACGACATAGCGGAACGAAGTCGTGCCGTGGAATCCGAATTCAGGGACGAAGCGGAAAGCGCCCGTGGCGTCATCCATCGCGAGTGTTCCGTGGAGCGGAGGAGCACCCTCCTGGATGCGCCAAGTCGAGCGGTCGGTCGGGAAGACATCGTTCGCGAGCACTCCGCGCTCGGCGGGGACGTCGAGCGTCGCGCCGACCGCAGTCGTGTAGGAGTCATCCGTCGCGGTCGGCGGGGCCGCGACGACCACCGTGATCGAGCTCGGATCGCTGACCCGGAGATAGTGGTCCACGGTAGCGACGGCGATGCTGTCGTCGCCGCGGTAGGCGGCATCCGGGGTGTACGTGAGAGTTCCCCCCGCTCCAACAGTCACAGTTCCGTGAGCCGCGGTGGCCCGAAGGACGAGCCCGGGAGCGAGGCACTGCACGTCGCGCAAAGTCGTCTTCACTCCTGCGATGACCGGTGTCGCCGCGGCAGGCTGCGTGCATGCCGGTGGCGTCGGCCGCACAGCGACTGAAGCACTCGTGGTGGTGGCCAGCCCATTCACGGACGCCGTGATCGACGCGGAGTTCGCGTTCAGATGCGTGTTCGTGTTGTTCATCGACAGGGAGAAGGTCACAACATCTCCAGTGGCCACCGCGGGATTCGTGTAGGTCACGAGGCCCGCGGCTTCGTCTTTCGCCCGTGTCCAGCCGGATGGGACCACGGCTTCCGCTGCCAGTGCGAACTGCGTGAGATCGAGGACCAGCTCGGCCGAGCCTGCCGATTGCGCCGTCACGGAGATCGCGTAGGAGACGCCGGTCTGACCAGGCGTCACCGATGCCACACCGAAACCACTGGTCGCGGTGGTGCGCGCCGGTGCGCCGAGGGCGGGAAGTGCCGTGATACGTGTCTCGTAGTCGACGGTCTCGCGAGGCCTCGTCTCGAGCACACGTTGCAGTCCTGCCGGAACGTGGAGGTGCGCGTTGAACGCGTCCGCGTCGGCGGTGAATGCACGCACCGGCTCGGTGTGGCCGTCTGGCTCGCCTCCGTCGACGTACAGCGGGAGCCATGCAGTGGCCGTGCCATACGGATTGCCCGGTGCCGGCGGCGTGCGGTCGATGACGGTGATGCCGGTGATGCCCCGAAGATCTCCAGCCAGCGACGCGAAGGCCACCTGGCTGCCATCCGCGGTGGTCGGAGTGCGGCCATCGGCGATCGAGTCGCCACCTGGCGTGGTCGATTCGTGCAGGAAGGCTTCCACGCTGTGATTGCCCGGATCTTGATCAGTTCGTTTCGCCGAGATCGGCACGACGTCGCGTGGGCGGGAATCCGGAGTCAGGCGCACCTGGTAGACATCCAGCGCGCTGTTCGCGTCGATGAAGTTCTGGCAGCCGACGCAGTCGCCGTGGATCTCCACGAGCGGCGACATCGACGTCAGCACGGCGCTGAGACCGTCCGCGGCAAGACTGATGCGAGTGGTCGACACCCACGGCTCGAACCAGTGGCGGGTTCGCACGACCGATGGGGAAAATCCGTGCGAGTCGGGCTGTTCCGGCTGCGCTTCGTCGATCATGGCCAGGGAGACGCGGCGCGTCGCGCCGGCTCCGAAGTCGCGTACGTAGGCATCCGTCATCTGATTGGCGGTCTTGGGGAGTTCGTCGGGCCCGAGCAGATTCGTGGCACCGGAGATGAAGCCGACCTTCTGCCCATCGGCCGAGATGGTCGGGAGGTAGGAATTGCCATCGACGGCGGGCACGGTGCCATCGGCTACAGGGGCCGCAGGGCTCACCACCTCGACCGTGTCGGCTTCGGCATCCCAGCGATAGATTCCGCTCCAGGAGCCCGGCTCGTCATCCGGCGACGCCGTCGGGGTGGCGGTCGAGGCTGAATCAGGCAGAGGATCGGGTTCGGCCGGTGCTGCAGTGAAGGCGACGAAGCGGCCGTCGCCGGAGAGCACCGGCTCGCCCGCGACCATCGCGGTGGCCGTGGCACCGTCGACCATCGGAATGCCCGCGGATACATTGCGGATGTCGCCCGACTCCCGGTCGAACAGCTCGATCGTCGGTTCGTCGGTCGTGGCTGCGCCCACGTTGTTCACGCCCCGCTGGGTCGAGGTGAAGACCACCCGGCTTCCGTCGGCCGAGACCATCGCATCTTTGTTGACCGCGAAGGGCTCCTCGTCGGACGACGCAGGGGCGGGTGTCGGCGAGGGCGTCGGCGTCGGCGACGGCGACGCAGTCGGTGTGGGTGTCGGCATCACTGGGGCCGGAGAAACAGGTGTGGCAGACGGGGTCGGTATCGGTGATGGTGTAGGCGTCGGTGTCGGTGATGGCGTGGACGAAGGCGAGGGCGTCGGGGTGACGGGCGGTGGCACGGCCCCGCGCGGCGTCGAGACTCGAATGACCTCTCCCGTCGACATGTCCGCCAGTGCGATTTGCAACGAGCCGCGCTGCTCGGGATCGTCGGCGAAGACGCCGACGTCGGTGGTCTGAAAAGCGATCCAGTTGCCGTCATCGGAGATGGAGGCGTTGTACGACGCGCCTATGGGGGCGTCTGGTCGCTGCCGACGCGAAACGAGCACGACGCTGCCGTCAGCCGTATCGCGGCGGTACACGTGCCGCTGATCGCCTGTGGCGTCGTAGGTGAGCAACTCGTCGGACTCGAAGACCGTGTAGTGCCCGTCTCCCGAGAAGGATTGGCCCATTCCCACCGCGGTGAGAGCAGGGCCAGGGGCTTCGAACACAGGTCGGAGAACGGCGAAGGCAGGAGCCGCGGGTGACGGCGACTGAGGTGTCGGAACGGCGGACGCAGCCGACAGGCCGCTGCCGGCCACCGCTCCGACACAGAGGATCGCAGTGAGCGCGATGGAATACTTCATGGATAACGGGTCCTTCGAGACAGCAGGGTAGTTACTGAATAATTCTCAGTAATATACGTACTGCTGATTCAGGACTCAAGCGGCGAGCGCAAAACCCCCTGACTTCACAGAAAGCCGGGGGGGGAGGCGGCGCGGAATAACGCCGGCGCCCTCCCTGACGTTTCGCGCCCGTCATGACGGGCGCGAAACGTCAGGGAGGGCGCGTCGCGGGTGGGACGGAGTCAGGCGGCCGGGCCCGCGATCAGGGTGACCGTGGCCGAGGTGGTGGCGCCCGCAGCGGTGGTCCAGGCCAGGGTGACGGTCTCGCCCGGTTCCATGGTGGCGAGCAGAGCCGAGAGCGCCGCGCCGGATGCCACGGCCGTGCCGTTCACGGAGGTGATGGTGTCGCCCGCCGCGAGGCCCGCATCCGCTGCCGGGGTTCCGGCGATCACGCCGGCGATCAGGGCACCGGAGCTCGAGGTTCCCGCGGATGTGCCGGAGGAACGCGATCCGTACCCGTACCCGTACGCAGAACCCGAAGCGCCCGCCGAGCCCGCGGTACCCGTGATGCTCTGCGCCACCGACACCCCGAGGAAGCCCGGGTAGCCGATCTCGATGGTCTCGGTGTCGACGCCCTGCTCGATCTGCGCCACGATGTCGAGCGCCGTGTTGATGGGGATGGCGAACCCGGTGACCTGCGCCGAGCCCGACGAGGCAGCGGTGTCGATGCCGACGACATCGCCCGAGGCGTCCTTCAACGGCCCGCCCGAGTCGCCCGAGACGATGTCGGCGTTCACCTGGATGAGGCCCTCGAGCGTCTCGCCCGACACGCCGTACTCACTCTGGGTGGTGATGGTCTGGTCGAGCGCGGTCACGGTTCCGGATGCGGCCACGAGGTCGCCGGTGCCCTCCGCGTTGCCGACCGCGGTCACGGCCTGGCCGGTGGTGACCGAGTCGCTGTCGCCGAGGGAGGCGGTGGTGAGGCCGCTCGCATCCTGCAGCTGCAGCACCGCGATGTCGTGCGTGGCGTCGGTACCCACGACGGTGGCGGTGTAGGTGGCGCCCGTGAGCTCATCCGTGACCTCGATGGCGGTGGAGCCCTCCACCACGTGGTTGTTGGTGAGGATGAGGCCATCAGAGGTGAGGATGATGCCCGTGCCGGCCGACTGCGCACTCTGGTAGGTGAGGTCGGAGACGATCGTGACCACGCCCGCGGTCTGCTCCGCGGTCGCCGCGACGGCTTCTGACGCCGTTCCGGTTCCGCCGGTCGCAGTGGAGGAGCCGCCGCTCGACCCCCCGCGCCCGTAGAGGTTGCCGTAGCCGTAGCTCGAGCTGCCCGATCCGGAGCCATACGGCAGAACGCCACCGTCGACCACGGCCGTCGCCGAGCCCGAGGCATCGGCGGCGGCCGTCGCCGAACCCGTCTCCTGGTTCGCGTACGCCGCAGTACCGATGACGAGGGCCGTGGCGATGCCGAACGCACCGAGAGCGCCGACCAGTCCGAGTCGTCGTCGTCGGGCCGACCGGCGGCCGCCTGCGGGTGGAGTCGTGGGTGTCGCCCGGAACACGACCGGGCCCTCCGGTGTGTGGGCGATCACGAGGCCGCTGCGGGCTGCCTCGTCGACGGTGTTCTGGGGTTCGCGGCTCTCCGGGCTGTTCGTCATGACCACATCTCAGCCGCCGCGCCAGAGGGTGCGCTGTGCCCGGGCTATGACTCGGCTATGACCTGCAACCCGCTGTTCACCGTCGGCCACTACTGTGGCTGCATGACCGACGGCGTGATACCCCACGACACTGCTCTTCCGGCCGTCGGCCCCAAGGGCCGGCACGTTCTGGCCTGGGGCTTGTGGGACTGGGGTTCCGCCTCCTTCAACGCCGTGATCACCACTTTCGTGTTCACCGTCTACCTCACGAGCGACTCGTTCGGGGGCGAGACGACGGTGTCAGCGCAACTCGGAATCGCCATGACCATCGCCGGGGTGCTCGTGGCGCTGCTCGCGCCGATCACGGGCCAGCGCTCCGATCGCGGCGGCCGGCGCAAGCTCTGGCTGGCGGTCAACACCTACATCGTCGTGGCGCTGTCGGCGCTGATGTTCTTCGTCGCACCGGATGCCTCCTACCTCTGGCTCGGGTTGTTCCTCCTCGCGGCGGGCACCGTGTTCTTCGAGTTCGCGAGCGTGAACTACAACGCCATGATCTGGCAGGTGTCGACCCCGAAGACCATCGGCAAGGTCTCGGGATTCGGCTGGGGCATGGGATACGTGGGCGGTATCGTGCTTCTGCTCATCGTGTACTTCGGCTTCATCAATCCCATCGGCGGAACCGCCCTGTTCGGCGTGCCGTCGACCGATGGCCTGCCCGTGCGGGTGACCGTGCTCGCGTCGGCCATCTGGTTCGGCATCTTCGCGCTGCCCGTGCTGCTGTCGGTGCCGGAGTACCGCTCGGCGAAGGAGAGCGGGGTCCCGAAGGCGAAGCGGGTCGGGTTCCTCGAGTCGTACCGCATCCTCTTCCGCGACATCCGCAGCCTCTACCGCGAGAGCCGGCAGACCCTCTACTTCCTCATTGCGAGCGCCGTGTTCCGCGACGGGCTCACCGGCGTCTTCACGTTCGGCGGCGTGCTCGCCGCCGGATCGTTCGGCTTCTCGTCGGGTGAGGTGATCATCTTCGCCATCGCCGCCAACGTCGTGGCCGGGGCATCCACGATCCTGGTGGGCCTGCTCGACGACCGCTTCGGGGCGAAGCCCGTGATCGTCACCTCGCTCGTCGGGCTCGTGATCTGCGGCACCGTGATCTTCGTGCTGCACGACAGCGGCCAGACCGTGTTCTGGGTGTTCGCCCTCGCCCTGGCCGCCTTCGTCGGCCCGGCGCAGGCGGCCAGCCGTTCGTTCCTGGCGCGGCGCATCCCTGCGGGTCGGGACGGCGAGATCTTCGGCCTCTACGCCACGACCGGCAAGGCGGCCACCTTCCTCTCCCCGCTCATGTTCACCCTCTTCATCTCGATCGGGGTCGCCGTGCTCGGGCCGGGCGCGAACGCCCAGTACTGGGGAATCCTGGGCATCGTGCTGGTGCTGCTCGTGGGTCTGCTCCTGATGATCCCGGTGAAGTCGACGATCGACACCGCCGAGCGCGAGCCCCAGCCGGCCGGCCGCTGACGCGCGGCGATCAGGCTGCGAGGGTGCCCAGCCAGAGGCCGAGAGTGGCCAGGGCGACGGATGCGACGAGCATCCCGAACCCGTTGGTGAGTGCCGCGCGGTAGCGCCCGGTCTGGAGCAGTCGCACCGTCTCGAAGCTGGCCGTGCTGAAGGTGGTGTAGCCGCCGAGGAACCCGGTGCCCAGCACGAGCAACCACTCGGTCGACACGACGTGCGACAGCGCGAACCCGGTGAGGAGCCCGAGCAGGAACGACCCGCTCACGTTGATCAGCATCACGCCCACCGGGAACGACGAGCGGATGCGCGCACGCACCACGCCGTCGACGAAGAAGCGGGTCGCGGCACCGAGACCACCGGCCCCGGCCGCAGCCAGGAAGAGCAGTGGCGTCATCGTGCACTCCCGGGTGAGCCGTGTTCGGGGCGGGCACCGGGGCGGCGTGCGGAGTGGGCACCGAGCGCGATGCCGGCCCAGCTCGCGAGGGCACCGAGCAGAACGGTGGCGACGCCGTAGACGAGGGCGATGAGGAGTCCGCCGTCGGTCAGCAGCTCGGCGCTGTCGGCCGAGAGTGCACTGTAGGTCGTGAAGCCGCCGAGCACGCCCGTGCCGACGAGGAGCCGGGTGATGCGGCGAGCGCCGACATCCGGTCCGCGGAGGGCCAGGCGCTCGAGCAGGAGCCCCAGCACGAAGGCACCGACGATGTTGATGCCGAAGATGGCGAGGGGGAACGAGCCGTCGGTCGTGGCCACGAACCGGTCCACGATCTGGGTCACCCCGATCCGTGCGGCGGTTCCCACCATGCCTCCGGCCGCCACGAGGGCCAGGAAGCCGAGCCGCAGGTGCAACGGGCGAGCCCGAGCCGACGCGGAGCCGGGCGCGGAATAGTCGGAGTCGCTGTCGAGCGGGAGCTCGGCTTTGTGATCGCCCGCGTCCATGCCACCCTTTCGGTCGAATCCGCGGCCCGCCGGTCGGCGGGTTCGTGAAGCCTCGTTCAGCCTAATCAGCCCCGCGGCCCCGCGCGGACACGACGGTGGGCGCCGAATCGCATAAGAAAACGGCCCCTCATCGACACTATGGCGCTGAAGGTGCTGTTTCTTATGCGATTCGGTGCCCGCGGAGCGCGGTCAGTCGCCCTCGCGCTCCGATTCCGGCGCGCGAGGCTCGGCCGGCGGCGCCTCAGGGGTGGCCGCCGGCCGGCGACGCGCCACCAGGAGCGCTGCCACCAGCACGACCGCGAGCACGCCCGCAGCCGAGACGATGCCCACCCAGACGAGCGGAGTGACACCGCCGCCCGAGGAGCCCGAGGCGGCACCGGTGTCCGCCGCGGCGGTCCCGGTGTCCGCCGCGGCGGTCCCGGTCGACGCGGGCGTGGCCGTCGCCGTCGGTGCTGCCGTCACGGTGGCGGTGCCGGTGGGCGCGAGGGTCGCATCCGGGGTCGGCACGGCGAGCGGGCCTTCGTAGTCGAAGGTGTACTGACCCGAGACCGGGTGCCCGTCTGACGAGACGGTCTGCCAGAGCACCTGGTGCACCCCCACAGCCGTCGGCGCCACCGGCACCGACAGGGTGGCATCGACGATCGCGACCGGGCCCGTGGCGATGTTCGCCCCGCTGGGATCCCGCACCTCGATCGCGATGGCGGCGGCCCCGTCGGCCAGCGGTGCCGAGTTGAAGGTGAGCGACACCGTGTCGAGCGCGTCGGTCACCACGGCGTCGGCCGCCGGGTTCGTCGACTCGAGGAAGTCGTGGGCGGATGCACGATCCGGCGCCCCCACGAGACCCGCGACACCACCGAGTCCGCCGAGCACTCCGCCCGCCACCGCGGCGAGCACGGCGGCGCCGATCAGCGCCCCGCGACGACGCGAACCGACGCGACTCACTTCGATTCCTCCATGGAGCCCGGCGCCTCGCCGGCCGGAGACGACCGGCGTCGGGTGGATGTCACGACGGCCACGATCAGTGCGGCCGCTCCGAGCACGAAGCCGCCGATGCCGAGGCCCAGGGCGAGCGAACTCGTCGCGGCCGCATCGGCAGCGACCGAGGCCGCCGGCGCCGAAGCCGACTCCGATCCGGAACCCGCACCCGCTGCATCCGTCGGCGTCACCGATGCGGAGCCCGCATCCTCATCCGCCGGCGGGGCCTCGTTGATGTAGAGAGTGGGCGCCGGATGCTCCGGCTCCTCCCCCGAGGCAGGCGTCGGCTCGTTCCAGTCCACCACCGAGCCGTCGGAGTAGATCTGGTGCACTGGCAGCACGATGCTGCCGACATCCGGGATCGGGCCCGCCGAGATCGGGAACAGCTGGTACTGCCCGTCGGCGATGCCGCTCCCGGCGTCGGCCGTCCAGGTGACACTCACCGCCGCCTCCGTGATGGTGGCGTCACCGACCGTCACGGGAGCGGGCAGCGCCGCCGTCGTGACGACGGCCGTCCAACCCGGAACCGGCTGGTAGGCCACGTAGGTGAGCGGGGTGTCGGTGGGCAGGTCGACCACGACAGACGTGGTCGAGGCGGTCGCCGACTCGTTCGGCACCTTGAAGGTCAGGGTGCTGTAGCCGCCGGGCGCGGCCTGCCCCGGGTCGACGTGCACGTGCGCCGACGCGGAGAGCGGTGCGGCGAGCACGAGAGCGAAGGCTGCGAGGGTGACTGCGGTGGCTGCGGCGCCGGTTCTTCCGGCGCGCGCGAAGGTGTTCTTCTGCATGGATGGTCCTCAGGTTGATGATCGATGGGTCGAAGCTGCGCAGAGCGGCGCCGGCCCGACCGGAGATCAGACCGAGGAGAACGCCGCCTGCGGAACAGGAGGACCGCGGTGTCGCAGTCGCGCGAACACGATCCCGCACTCCGCCAATCGATCGACCGCGTGCACACGGGCGGACTCGAGGGCGAGGCGCACCGCGGCGCGGAGTCGTGCCCGCACCTCCCGTGCGGCGACCGGCACGACCAGCGCGACGGCAGCGGCGAAACGGATCCGCGCCGCACGAAGGCCACCCTGAAGAGGAGTGCGTGCGAGCGTGAGCAGGTGCCGCAGCATCCGCTCGCCGCGGTGCAGCAGAGCGATGGTGGCGACGGCGGCCACGGCGTGCGCAACCCACATCCATCCCGAGTCGTGCAGGTGCGACGAGGTGGGAACGGAGACAGCGGATGCGGCGAGCGCCTGGGCTCCTCCCCCGGTCCCCCCGTGGTGCCCGGCGTGTTCGAGGGAGGCAAACGAGCCGGCGGCCATCGATCCCCCGTTCCCCACTTCGAACAGCAGATGGAACGCGAACTGACTCACCACCACCGACACGGCGAGCAACGGCAGAGACAGGGAGCGACGGGTGAGCAGAACGCACACGACCGCCGAGAAGGCCAGGGCGAGGGCGAGGCCGGCCCCTCCTGGAGCGCCTCCCCCAGCCGCGGCGTGCGAGAAGCCGGCCACGAAGGTGGCGATGCCGGCCGCGGCGAGACCGCGCGCGACGCGCATCCCTCTGCCGTTCATCCCGGTCCCTCCGACGGGCGACTCACCGTCGCCGCGTCCAGCCTAGAGGCCGGGCGCACGCCTGAAGAAAACCTGCACGAGCGCTTCGCACTGTTGCACACCGGTTGTCAACCCCCACGCACCCCATTTTGGGGGACACGCATTAGATAGCTAGTCTGTCGAACGACCGGGATGTCGAATAAGTCGGAGTAGCAACGGAGATGAACATGTCAGCCTCAGCAGCAACGACAACCGCCCCCCAGATCGACGATGCCGAGCCCCTGGCGCGGCTCAGTGACATCCGTGGGGCATCGGAAGACCCCGTGAAGGACTACCTCCGGCAGATCGGCCGCACGGCACTGCTGACCGCCGAGGACGAGGTCGACCTCGGCCGCCGCATCGAGGTAGGAGTGCTGGCCGACGAGAAGCTCGCCGAGAACGGCGACCTCGAGCCCTCGCTCCGCCGTGAGCTGCAGTGGCTGGCTCGCGACGGCAAAGCGGCGAAGCGGATGCTCATCCAGGCCAACCTGCGCCTGGTGGTCTCGATCGCCAAGCGCTACCTCGAACGCGGCCTCCCGTTCCTCGACCTGATCCAGGAGGGCAACATCGGTCTCGTGCGCGCGGTCGAGAAGTTCGACTACCAGGCCGGGTTCAAGTTCTCGACCTACGGCTCGTGGTGGATCAAGCAGTCGATCAACCGGGCGCTGGCCGACAGCGGCCGCATCATCCGCATCCCCGTGCACACCTCGGAGAAGATCTCATCGATCACGCGCATGCAGCGCCGGCTCATGATCGAGCTCGGCCGCGAGCCCTCCATCGACGAGGTGGCCTCGGCCGTCGACCTGCCGCCCAAGAAGGTGCAGGAACTCATCCGTCACGGGCGCGACACGGTGTCGATCCACACGCCCGTCGGAGACGACGATGCCGAACTGGGTGACCTCATCGAGGACACCACACAGGCTCAGCCCTTCGATGCGGCAGCCGCATCGCTGCAGCATCACGACCTCGAGGTGGCACTGGCCACGCTCCCCCCGCGCGAGTCGCGGGTGGTGTGCATGCGCTTCGGGCTCGATGGAGCAGACCCCATGTCGTTCGACCAGATCGGCGAGGTGCTCGGGGTGTCGCGTGAGCGTGCACGGCAGATCCAGCGCCGGGCTCTCGGCATGCTGCGCGACGAGTCGCTGCACGACTATCTCATCGCCTGATCCGCTCCTTTTCACGGCGTTCACAGCGGGAGCCGCCCTTCGGGGTGGCTCCCGCTTTTTGAAGGCGGGCAGTCAAGCGACATGTGCGACCTGTCTGATCTTTACTCACTTTCTGATATCGTTGTCGTATGTCGTTACACAGGCCACCCCCCGCCTTTGCGCAGGTCCAGGCGGACGGTCAGCGACGGTCCCGGCTTCGTATGCTCACCTCGATTGCGGTCTTGGGGGGAGCCGCGCTCCTGGGACCAATAGCGGCTCTCATCGCCGCCCTATCCGGGGGCCCAGGGGTCGCACCTCTGTTGATCGGCATTGCAACTCTCAGTCTGGCGTTGGTGTTCGTAGCACCCTATCTGCGCCCCAATCCGGCATTGCGAATTGTGCAGCGGGCCGCCATGGTGTGTGGATGGTTGGCGCTGCTGGCTATTGCAGGCCTCTACGTGTGGCCGCGGTGACCTGTCCTGGAGATGCGGGGTGACGAGTCACAACGAGAGCGCACTGCTGCTCAGCCTTGCGTCCGCATGGGACTTGAATTGGCCCGGCATCGAGCCGATCGGTCACCAGCTTCGACACGCATTTCCCGACCGATGGTCTCGATTCCACAGTCTCCCTTTGGCGAAGCGCTACGCCGACAATTCTCATGAGTGGTCGGAGCTTTTGGCGCGTCATCGCGCACTCCTCTTGTGTCTCACGAACAGCACCACCCGCACGCCCCTCACCCTGATCGCCTGCGACTGGGATCCACCCGACTTGGGCGCAGGCGAGGCTCCAAGCATCATCCCCAATGCGTCCTTCTGGCGCCGGGCTCGCGTCCTCTCGGACGCCGCAACGGGCGAAGACAGTGGCGCCGACTCCTTCTGGGTTGCTTGGTATCCATCTGTCGAATCGCTCACCCCTTTGCTGGCGCATTGCGCAGAAGAAGAGGCGGACGTCGTCATAGTCGACGAGACGCTCAGCTGGATCTACCACCCCTATCCCGGTGGTGTCGACGTCATCGCCGCAACCGGTGCCATTCGGGACGACCTGCGTGGGAGATTTGCTCACTGGCGACCCCTCGGATGACGCGGGAGCCGCCCTTCGGGGTGGCTCCCGCTTTTTGTGCGCCTGCATGGAAACTACTTAGCCGACTACCTAGGCACTACTGAGATCACTGCGGTATTCGGCCCACGAACGGGGGTGGAGGGTTGACCGATACAGGTGTTGAAGAGTGGGGTGGAGACAATCTGACGCGAAGTGCGTCCGGTCGTGCCGTGGACGGATCGAGCAATCGGGCCGTGAGCGCTCGAGACAGGCGAGGAGGTGATGGTGATGGAGGAGTCGATTCAGGACGGCGTCCCGGCGGCCGCGGTGTCGCCGCATCCTTCTTCACGCCTGATCCGGATCGGTCTGGGCGTGGTGGGGGTCACGGCCGGCTGGTTGCTCGCGTCGGCCTTCCTCGGCGGGGCTGCGGCGCACGCGGATGATTCCACGCCACCCCTCGGGGGTCTGCTCGGCGGTGTGGGACAGGTCGTCGGGGGTGTCGGCGACTCGCTTGGGTCAGTCACCGGCGGGGCGTCGGATGTGGTCTCGGGGGTCTCAGAACAGGTCGTGACCCCGGCGGTCGAGCAGGTCGTGGCTCCCGTGGTCGACGTTCTTCCGGAACCGGTGTCCGAGCCGGTCGCCGAGGTCGTGGACGTGGTGCCCGACGTCGTCGACACGGTCTCGGATGTCGTCGCATCCGATCCGGTCAGCTCCGTCGTGACCCCTGTGGCCGACGCGGCCGACGGTGTGGTCGCGGCACTTCCGGTCGTGCCCGGCATCGTCGGCGGCGCTCCTGTGGGAACCCTCACCGACCCCCTCGGCCACGCGGTCGACACGACGCTCGGCGGGGTCGTCGACGGCGTCGTCTCCCCCGTCGTCGGGGCGGTCACAGGTCCGGTCGTTCAGGCCGGCGGAGGCGCCGGAGAACCCGGATTCCCGGGGATCGAGCTTCCTGGCGGGGTCGTCCCCGGCGGGTCGTCCGGTGGCCTCGTGGCCGCCCTCGCAACCGCATCCGGCGGCACTGTGCCGACCGTGACCGCGGATGTTCCGCCCTCAGTTCCCGCCGCATCCGGCGGGCGGTTCGCGGGCGACTCCTCGGCGACCGGCGGCGGTTCTGCCGGCATCTCCACGGCTGCATCCGGGTTCTCGCCCGGCACTCCGGCCGGGGCGCCTTTTGCGCCCGGTGGCCCGTTCGGGCCTGCCGGCGGTGGAACGCCGGCATCCGGCTCCACCGGTGCTGCCGGAGGAGCGTCGGGTTCGGGCGGCGGGGTCTCTGCCGCCTCGGATGTGGGGGGTTCGGTGTTCTTCGCCGCCGCCGCGCTGACCGGCTCTGCTTCTTCTGTCGACGACGATCTGCCGTCGTCCCCGGTCTTCGAGACCGACACCTCTCCTGACTGAGTGAGGCCCTCGCCGCGCGTGTGTTCGCGGCAGACGGGCTCTTCCTCGCCGTGCGATCTGCACCGCGTGGTTACTTACTCATTCGTTTGGAGAGTTGTACATCATGAACAAATTCGTTTCGCGAGGGCTGTGGACAGTCCTCATCACCGGGGGCCTGTGCGCGCTCGGTGCCGGTGTCGCCCAGGCGGCAGACACCTCCGGTGGTGACAGCGTCGGAGGCGGGAACCAGGCCATCGTGCAGGTGAACCTCCCGATCGACCTGTCGGGCAACGCGGTCGCCGGTCTCGGCGACGCCAGCACCGCTGGTTCGACCACCGAGACCGCGCCTGCCCCGGCCCCGGAGCCTGCTCCGGCACCGGTCGAGGTGTCGACCTCGGGTGTCGATTCCGTGCTCGGAGGCACCCAGGCGATCGTCGACGTGAGCGTGCCGGTCACCGTGTCCGGCAACGCGATCAGTGTCGTGGGCGATTCCGAGTCCACCGACTCGGCCGCCGGCACCGAGCCCGCCCCCGCTGACCCCGCCCCTGCGGCAGACGCGCCGGCGGCTCCGGTCACCAGTGGCGAGGACAGCATCCTCGGCGGCACCCAGGCGCCGATCGACGTGTCCGTTCCCGTGACGGTCGGTGGCAACGCCATCTCGGTCATCGGCGACAGCGTCTCGGATGGCTCCACCACCGAGACGACGACCGGCTCCGGCACCGCGCCGACGACGGGCACCGCGCCCACCACCACCGGCGACGACAGCGTCGCGGGCGGCAACCAGGTGCTCCCTGAGGTCACCGCCCCGATCACCGTCGGAGGCAACGGCATCTCCGTGATCGGCGACGCCACATCCACCGACTCCGACGTCACCACCACCACCGGCAACGGCACCGGCACCACCGGAACCGGGGCGACCACCACCGGAGACGACAGCGTCGCCGGCGGAAACCAGGTCGCCCTCCCCGTGACGGCCCCCGTCACCGTCGGAGGCAACGGCATCTCCGTGATCGGCGACGCCACATCCACCGACTCCGACGTCACCACCACCACCGGCAACGGCACCGGCACCGGCGGAACCGGGGCGACCACCACCGGAGGCGACAGCATCGCCGGCGGCAACCAGCTCATCCCCGGTGTGGTTCTTCCTGTCACCGTGGGTGGCAACGCGATCAGCGGGGTCGGCGACGCCGACACCACCGGCTCCACCATCGTCACCGAGACCGGTGGCAGCGCAGGTGGCCCCGCCACGAACGGCGGCGGATCGATCGGTGGCGGCAACCAGATCATCCCGATCCTGGACCTGCCTGTCACGGTCGGAGGAAACGCGGTCTGCCTGATCGGCGACTGCACCACCACAACCTCCACCGTCACCCCGGTCGATCCGACGGACCCGACCGATCCCACGGATCCCACGGACCCGACCGACCCCACGGACCCGACCGACCCGGGAACGCCGACCGACCCCGGCACCCCGACCACGCCGAGCACCCCGGTGACCCCGGGCACCTCGACACCGGCCGGCTTCACCACCGCCAGCATTACCGGCACTAGCACCGGCACGGGAACCGGTAACGGCAGTCTCGCCCTCACCGGGCAGGGAAACCCCCTCCCCCTGATCGCCGGCATCGCCCTGATGCTCCTCTTCGGAATCGGACTCATCGCCCGCAGCCGCCGAACCACGGCACTTCCCACCAAGGAGTAGCGGCGGCGCACGCACCGGCAGTCCACCGCTGAGCGGGGCAGCCCCACCCGGGGTCGCCCCGCTTCAGCATGCCCGAAACCTTCCGGGGCCGCGGAGCGATAGCCTTGCGCACACCCCCGCGACAGAAGGACCCGGATGCCCACCCACCTCAGTCGACTCCAGAACGACCGCACGCAGCACCTCAGCCTGGCCGAAGCGATGGCCCACGGCCGCGAGCTCCGCGCCGGTGTGCCTCGCGAGGCGCACCGCGAGTTCTCCGCCATGGCCGCGGACGCGACATCCGGAACCGCCCCTGAGCGCGACCCACTCGGCATCCTCGACACCCAAGACGCCACCCGCCTCCCCGAGCTCGTGCCCCTGCGCCGCGAGCGCATGCTCGCCAGCCCATTCGCCTTCTATCGCGGCACCGCCGGCATCATGGCCGCCGACCTCGCGCGCGGAGTCGACACCGGCATCTCCGTGGTGGCCTGCGGCGATGCGCACATCTCCAACTTCGGCCTGTTCGCCTCGCCCCAGCGCTCGCTGGTTTTCGACCTCAACGACTTCGACGAGTCGGCTCCCGCGCCCTGGGAGTGGGACCTCAAGCGGCTCGTGGCCAGCGTGGTGATCGGTGCCCGCGATGCCGGGGCAGATGAGAAGGCGGTGCGGCGAGCCGCTCTCGCCAGTGCGGCCGCCTACCGCGTCGGCCTCCGCGACATGATGAAGCTCGATGCGCTCGAGCGGTACTACTCCCGCATCGACACCGATCGGGCCCGTACCGACCTCGACTCCAGCGCCCAGAAGGTGCTCGACCGGGCCACCCGCCAGGCCCGAAAGCGCACGTCGCGCGCCTATGTCGAGAAGATCACCACCCGGGCCGACGACGGCACCCTGCTCATCGTCGAAGACCCTCCCGTGCTCACCCACCTCGCCACCTCGATCGAGTCCGAGATCGAGGAGCTGTTCGAGCAGTACCGGTCGACGGTACCCGCTGACATCGCGCTGCTCCTCTCGCAGTTCACCCTCACGGATGTCGCGCGTCGCGTCGTGGGAGTCGGCAGTGTCGGCACACGGTGCTTCATCCTCATCCTCGAGGGCCCCTCGGGCGAGCCCCTCGTGCTGCAGGTGAAGGAGGCGCAGACCTCTGTGCTGCAGAGCTTCGGGGCCGCGAGCTCACCGTTCCGCTACGAGTCGGAGGGCCACCGGGTCGTGGCCAGCCAGCGCACCCTGCAGGCCGTCTCCGACTCCTTCCTCGGCCATCTGCAGTTCGGCGGTCATGACTTCTATGTACGCCAGTTCCGCGACATGAAGGGGTCCATCGACCCGTCGACGCTGCGCGAGAAAGACTTCCGCAGCTATGTCGTCGCCTGTGGCACCGTGCTGGCCCGCGCCCACGCGCAGAGCCTCGATGCCCCGGTGATCGCCGGCTATCTCGGCACCTCACGCGCGGTCGACCGCGCAGTGGTGGAGTGGTCGATCGACTACGCCGACGTCTCCCTCAGCGACTACGAGGCCTACAGAGACGCCTCGAGGTCGGTCTCGGCGTAGTCGCGCCGCCGACTTGCTCGTCGTTATGGGCTCCCGCGTCGAGTTGCCACACCT
Source organism: Herbiconiux sp. (assembly GCF_004297105.1). Taxonomy (GTDB): domain Bacteria; phylum Actinomycetota; class Actinomycetes; order Actinomycetales; family Microbacteriaceae; genus Herbiconiux. Next base: position 709,910 of record NZ_SCVE01000012.1, on the reverse strand, counting down.
TGTGGCAACTCAGAGGGAGGCCGCAGGCACCAGCATCCAGTACCCGGGTGTGAGCAGCCAGGTCCAAATGAGCAGCAGGGTCACCAGGAATCCGCTCACGAAGTTGAGCAGCAGGAAACGGCGCCAGCCTGCGTTGGCGCGCTCCGCATCCTCATCCCGAACCGACCAGAACGGCAGGATGCTCGCGGCATACGGCAGCGTCAGCAGCGCCGCCAGAGGCCCCGGCCACGGGGTGAGGAGCAGCAGCACCCCCGCCAGCAGATAGGCGCCGAACGCGAAGCGCACCGTGGCCGCTCCCCCGATCACCGTGGCGATCGAGCCGATGCCGCCCTCGCGATCGGCCACGATGTCCTGCACCGCACCGAACGCGTGGCTCGCCACGCCCCAGAGGAAGAAGGCGCCGAGCAGGGCGAAGAGGCCCGGCGTGAACACCGCGCCGGCGAGCACCAGGCCGTAGACCGCCGGGCTCACGAAGTGGGTGCTCGAGGTCAGCGAATCCACGAACGGACGCTCCTTGAACCGCAGGCCCGGCGCGCTGTACGCGATCACCGCGAACACGCTCACGGCCAGCACGAGCCAGGAGAGCGGCGAGCCCACCAGCACGAGGAAGACCAGGAACGGCACATTCGTGATCACGACGGCCCAGAGGGTGATGCGGTGCAGCGAGCGGTCGAGCACGGCGCCCTCGACGCCGCCCTTGCGCGGGTTGCGCAGATCCGATTCGTAGTCGAACACGTCGTTGATGCCGTACATGGCGAGGTTGTAGGGGATCAGGAAGTAGAGCGTGCCGAGCACGAACACGAGGTCGATCTCGCGCGTGGTCATGAGGTAGCCCGCCGCGAACGGGAAGGCGGTGTTGACCCAGGAGAGCGGGCGCGAGGAGAGCAGGAGCGTGCGGATCACGATCGACCTCCCGTCGACGGCCGGGCGCCGCGGCCGCCCCGGGCTCCCAGCAGCACCCAGAGCGAGGGCAGCAGGAACACGGCTGCGAGCGCGTAGGCGAAGTCCTCCAGCGGGGCGATACCGACGAAGGCCCCCGAGATCTTGCCCTCGTCGTAGCCCACGAGGCCGATGGCGATCATCACGTTGTCGAAGATCGCGGTGAGGATGAGCACGATTCCCAGAGTCATGCCGATGGCGCCGGCCACCCACGCATCCGCTCGCCCGTTCGCCCTGCCGACCTGCCGGCCTGCTCGGGCCCGACGCCGAGCGACAACCAGAGCCGTCACGCCCACGATGACGACCACCGCGAGGAACGCCCCATTCAACCCCCAGTAGGTCACGACGCGCCTCCGGCCCGCCACTGCAGCAGTCGCTGCGCCCCCCGGAACACGTTCATCGTGAGGTAGCAGAGCAGGGTGAGGAAGAAGATCTCCTCCAGCGGCAGCTCGGGCCCCACGAGGATGCCGGTCATGAACGAGGTCTCACCCCGGAAGAAGATGCCCAAGCCGATGCCCGCGACATCCCACACCAGAAAGAACAGCACCCCGCACACGAGAACGATCGCGGCGCGCCGAGGTGCATCGAAGAAGAACAGCCGGAAGCGGCGGTCGAGCACCACCATCCCGCCGAGCGAGACCAGCAGTGCGGCGAGGTACAGGATGCCCATGCGGCCCGGTTCAGCGAGAGCCGTCGGCGTCGCCCACCGCGCGCGGCCGGGGCGCGAGCGGCTCGGGCAGCGCGGTCGTGGTGGTGTCGCCGTGCAGCCGCTTGATCACGAGCTCGGCGCTGATGAGGCACATCGGCAAGCCGATGCCCGGAGTGGTCGACCCGCCCGCGAAGTAGAGTCCGTCGACCTTCGTGCTGCGATTGCGGGCGCGGAACATGGCGCTCTGCCGCAGAGTGTGCGCGGGGCCGAGGGCGGTGCCCATCCACGAGTTGAGGTCGGCGGCGAAGTCGGCCGGTCCCACCGTGCGCCGCACGACGATGCGCGAAGCGAGATCCGGGATGCCGGCCCAGTCGGCGATCTGGGCGATGACCGTGTCGGCGAGCTGCTCGATGCGCTCGTCGCCCGCGCCGTCGATCCCGCCGGCGCCGATCGAGGGATCGGCAGGGATCGGCACCAGCACGAAGAGGTTCTCGTGACCCGCGGGTGCCACGCCGTCGTCGGTCGCGCTCGGCCGGCAGACGTAGATCGAGGCGGGATCGGGAACAGACGGGTTCGACCCGAAGATCGCCTCGAAGTTCGTCTTCCAGTCCTTCGTGAAGAACAGCGTATGGTGCTCGAGCTCGGGCAGTTCACCGCGCACGCCGAGCATGATCAGCAGCGCGCTAGGGCCCGCGACCTTCTTCTGCCAGTAGCGCTCGGGGTAGGTCTGCAACTCCGGCAGCAGCAGGCTCGTCTCGCTGTGCCACAGGTCGGCGGTGGAGACCACGAGGTCGGCATCGAGCGAGTGGGCGTGGCCACCCGCATCCGTGTAGTGCACGCCGCCCACCTGGGGCTTCGTGGCCGGCGCCTCCACGATCGGCTCCGGGGGCACCGCCGCAGTCGACGCCTCTCCGGCCAGAACGCGCCTGAGCTCGTCGCGGTCGATCACATTCGTGTCGAACTCGGTGGTCTCGTAGTCGTACACGTCCTCGGGCTCGGGGACCACGACGGATGCCCCCTCCACCTCCGTCACGATCCGCACGACCTCGGCGGAGGTGACGATCTCGACGCCCTCCGCGAGCGCCAGGCGCTCGATTGCCTCGATCACCGCGGCCATCCCGCCCATGGGGTAGAGCACACCCTCATCCAGGTCGAGATGGCTCATGAGGTGATACATGCTCGGAGCGGAATATGGCGACGTACCGAGGAAGACGGCCGGGTAGCCGAGCACCTGCACGAGCCGCGGATCCTTGACGGTGCGCGCCGCGAACCCGGCCAGCGGTTCGGTCAGGAGACGCGTGAGGCGCGGCAGACGCTTCAGCACCGGGCCCGCCAGGAGGGGCGTGACCTTCTCGAAGGTCGAGTACAGGAAGTACTCCTTGGCGAGCTCGTAGGTCTCCGCCGCGGAGTCGAGGTAGCCCGCCATCCGGACCCCGGATCCGGGCTCGATCGATTCGAAGAGTTCGAGGTTGTCGTCGCGGTTCGACGCCAGGTCGATCGGCTCGAACTCGCCCTCGCTGTACACGCGATAGCCGGGCTCGAGCTTCACCAGATCGAGCTGCTCGGCCGCGCTCGTGCCGAGCAGGCGGAAGAAGTGGTCGAACACCTCGGGCATGAGGTACCACGAGGGCCCGGTGTCGAAGCGGAAGCCGTCACTCTCCCACACGCCGGCCCGGCCGCCGACGCGCTCGTTCTTCTCGAGCACGGTCACCGTGTAGCCGTCGCGTGCTAGCAGGGCGGCGCTCGCGAGTCCGCTGATCCCGGCTCCGATGACGATCGCCCTCTTGCCTTGATCCGTCACGCGGTTCCGTCTCCCTCGTTATCATCGCGGGCGCCGAACGCCCCGAACGCCCCGGCGGTTGCAGTGGCGTTCGCCCGGGGCTGCCTCGCACGAGGCAACCGGCCGACCGCGGCCCCTGCAGCTATTCTGGCCTTCACCGGGTTCGGAACGCGGATGCGCGCCGTGGCGAGCACCGACGCCGGGGTGGCTCTCAGCCGCTCCGTGAGCTCTTCGAACAGGCCCTGGGCGAGGGCGACGGCCCGGCGGCAGGTGCGCGGGAGGCCGGGGAGGCTCGCGCGCGCGATGCGCAGATCGTCGTCGATGTCATCGAGGATGCGCCGCTTCTCCGCCTCGGTGAAGGTCGACACGTCGATGCCCGGGAAGTAGCTGCGGCCGAGCGTACCGAAGTCGGCCGCGAGGTCACGCAGGAAGTTGATCTTCTGGAAGGCCGCACCGAGGTGGCGCGCACCCCGGGTGAGGCCGGCACGCTCGGTGTCGCCCACCGGCTCGCCCTCGAGGAAGGCGGCGAGGCACATGAGGCCCACGACTTCGGCCGATCCGTAGACGTAGTCGTCGAACGACTCCTGAGTGTGCTCGGTCTCGAGGATGTCGGAACGCATGGAACGGAAGAACGGAGCGGTGAGCTCTTCACCGATGCCCACGCGCCGCGCGGTGTAGCCGAACGCGTGCACCACGAGGTTGGTGCTGTAGCCGCACTGCATCGCGGTGACGGTCTCGCGTTCGAGGGCGTCGATGCGCTCTGTGATCTCGCCATCGCTGAGCGATGCGGATGCGGCGACGCCGTCGACCACCTCATCGGCCAGGCGCACGAGGGCATAGATGTTCTCGACATGCTGACGGATCGGCTGGGCCAGCAGGCGTGAGGCCAGCCCGAACGAGGTGGAGTAGCGGCGGATGACCACCGAGGCGGTCTCGAGCGCCACCTGGTCGTAGAGGCTGGGCGGCGTGGGGGTCCGTACGGTGGTACTCATCGCACCCGGCCGAGCACCGACGCCACGATGGGGCGGAACTCCTCCCGCACCGAGTCCGGCAGGGAGTCGTTCACGAGCGCCTCCCAGGCGCGGTTCGCGAAATCGCGGGCGAGAGCTTCGGCGAAGCGTCGCGAGCCCGCCGACTCGAGCACCGAGCGGATGCGGGCGGCATCCGCCTCGGTGAGGTCGGGCGAGCCGAACAAGCCGCTCACCTCGGCCCACTCGGGCTGCGCGGTGGCGTGGGCCAGCAGCACGGTTCGCTTGCCTTCGCGCAGGTCGCCGAGCGTGGTCTTTCCGGTGTCGCTCTCGTCGCCGAACACTCCGAGCAGGTCGTCGACGATCTGGTAGGCGATGCCGATGTCACGGCCGAAGGTCGCGAGGGCGTCCACGGCGGCCGGTTCGGCGCCCGCGAGCACGGAGCCCGCCACCAGAGGGCCTTCGAACGAGTACCCCGCGGTCTTCAGCCGCTCCATCTCCACGATCTCGTCGACGGTGGGCGGGTCGGAGCGGATCGAGAAGTCGACGTCGTACAGCTCGCCGGCGGCGGACACGAACATGGCCTCGTCGAGGATGTCGTGCAGCCGGGTGCGCAGCAGGCCGTCGACACCGGAGCGGTCGATGAGACGGTAGGAGTTGAAGAGGGCGAGGTCGCCGGCGATGATGGCCACCGACATCCCCCGGTGCTCGGCAACGGGGAGCGGGATGCCCGCGGTGGTGGCGATGTCGCGATAGCGACCCGACACGTTCGGGCCGCCGCGCCGCACGAAGTCGCGGTCGATCACGTCGTCGTGCACGATCAGCGCCGTGTGCAGCAGCTCGAAGGCGGCGCCGATGTGGGCGGCCGCGTCGTGATCGGTGCCGCCGAGGGACTCGTACGCGGCCATGACCATGCGCGGGCGGAAGCGCTTGCCCCCGGATGCGTTTCGCTCGAGCGTCTCCCAGAGCCGCTCGTATGGTGCTCCGAGCGCTTTGGCCCGATAGTGGGAGTCACTGAAGAACGCCGCCAGCACTCGCTCGACGTGCTTCTGCCGGCGCTCCGACACCGCGACCAGATCGTGCGTGTCCACGCGTCAAACTTACATGGTCTCGTCGAAATGTACGTTTAACGAGTAATAAAGGACAATAGGTAAATGACCGGCACGATCGAACAGGTGATCCTGCTCTCCGACGAGGGAGCTCCGATCGGTGTGGCCGACAAGAAGTCCGTGCACACCGACGACACGCCCCTGCACCTCGCGTTCTCGTGCCACGTGTTCGACGAGGCGGGCCGCGTGCTCGTGACGCGGCGGGCCCTCGGCAAACTCACCTGGCCCGGCGTCTGGACCAACTCCTTCTGCGGCCACCCCGCACCCGGGGAGGAGATGACGGATGCCGTACGCCGGCGCGCGCGCGACGAACTCGGTCTCGAGCTCGAGTCGTTGGAGCTCGTGCTGCCCGACTTCCGCTATCTGGCGATCGACGCATCCGGGATCGTGGAGAACGAGATCTGTCCGGTGTTCACGGCGCGGGCCGCCGGGCCGTTGTCGGCGAACCCGGATGAGGTGGCGGAGTGGCGCTGGGCGGAGACCCCCGAGCTGCAGCTCGCGGTCTCCCTCACGCCATGGGCGTTCAGCCCGTGGCTGGCCCTCCAACTCCCCCAACTCCCCCTCTGACCCCCGCTGCGGTTCTGCCATTCCGGCTGTGGGGTGCGCGGGCCGGATGGGCTCTGGCATGCTGATGGCATGGACGCCCACGAGATCCGCAACTCCTACCTCGCCTTCCTCGAGAAGAACGGCCACACGGTCATCGACCGGGCGCCTCTCGTGCCCCGCGGCGACACGAGCACCCTGTTCAACGGCAGCGGCATGCAGTCGCTGCTCCCCTATCTGCTGGGAGACGAGCATCCGGCCGGCAAGCGCCTCACCGACAGCCAGCCGTGCGTGCGCGCGCAGGACATCGACGACGTGGGCGACAACCGGCACACCACCTTCTTCGAGATGCTCGGCAACTGGTCGCTGGGCGATTACTTCAAGGAGACGCAGATCCGGCAGTTCTTCACCTTCCTGGTGGATGTCGTCGGACTCGACCCCTCGAAGATCTACGTCACCTGCTTCATCGGTGACGCCGCCAACGGCATCCCGCGCGACGACGAGGCCGCCTCGATCTGGGCCACCGTGTTCGGTGAGCGCGGCATCTCAAACGGCATCGCCGAGATCGGCTCGCAGGCGGATGGCGACGCGCGCGGCGTGAAGCCCGGCGAGCGCATCTTCTTCTACGACGGCGGGGAGAACTGGTGGTCGCGCGGCGGTTCGCTCGAGGGCACGCCGATCGGCGATCCGTGCGGTCCCGACAGCGAGGTCTTCTACGACTTCGGTCCCGACAAGCAGGACGCCTCATACGGCCTCGCGCACCCGGCCAGCGACGGCGGCCAGTTCATGGAGATCGGCAACCAGGTGTTCATGCAGTACCGCCGCCTCGACGACGGCTCGTTCGAGGAGCTCGCTCGGCGCAACGTCGACTTCGGCGGCGGCCTCGAGCGCATCGCCGCGGCCTCGGTCGGGTCGGATGACGTGTTCCGCATCTCTCTCCTGTGGCCCATCATCGAGACCCTGCAGACGCTCAGCGGTCGCACCTACGAAGACGAGACGGCGTCGATGCGCATCATCGCCGACCACCTCCGCGGGGCGACCTTCCTGGCCGTCGACGGCGTCCGGCCCTCGAACAAGGAGCAGGGCTACGTGATGCGGCGCCTGTTGCGCCGCGCCATCCGTCTCGCCCTGTCACTCGGCATCTCGGAGAACTTCTTCGCCGGCGTCGTGCCGGTGATCGCCGACCTCTACGCCTCGGACTACCCCGAGGTCGCGGCCTCGCGCGACGAGGTCATCGCGGTGCTCGTGAAGGAGGAGAACTCCTTCCGCCGCACGCTCGAGGGCGGGCTCGCGGCGCTGGCGCTCTACGAGGGCCAGACGCTCACGGGCGTCGACGTGTTCCGCTTGTCGGACACCCACGGCTTCCCCAAGGAGCTCTCGGTGGAGGAGGCGTACCGGCTCGGCATCGACGTGGCGCCCGACTGGGAGGCGTCCTTCGCCGAGGCGCTCGAGGAGCAGCGCGCCCGCTCGCGCGGAGCGACCCGGCTCGGCGCGGCCGGCCTGCCGGGCGGCGCCCCGGCCTGACCCACCCTCATCGCGAGTCGCCAAAATCCGGTCTATCGGGCCCGATTTGGGCCGGATTTCGGCGACTCGCGAGGAGGTCAGTCGCCGCGGCTGCCGTCGGTGCGCTCCGAGACGTCGGAGCGGTGGAAGTTCAGGTGCGAGCGCGAGGCGGTGGGCCCGCGCTGGCCCTGGTAGCGCGAGCTGTACTCGCTCGACCCGTACGGGCGTTCCGTGGGGCTCGACAGCTGGAAGAAGCACATCTGGCCGATCTTCATGCCCGGCCAGAGCTTGATCGGCAGCGTCGCCACGTTCGACAGCTCGAGGGTAACGTGACCCGAGAAGCCGGGGTCGATGAAGCCGGCCGTGGAGTGCGTGAGCAGGCCGAGCCGGCCGAGCGAGCTCTTGCCCTCGAGCCGGGCGGCGATGTCGTCGGGCAGGCCGACCTTCTCGTAGGTGGAGCCGAGCACGAACTCGCCAGGGTGCAGGATGAACGGCTCATCCGGCTTGGTCTCGATCAGCCGCGTGAGTTCGGGCTGGTCTTCGGCAGGATCGATGAACGGGTACTTGTGGTTGTCGAACAACCGGAAGTAGCGGTCGAGCCGCACATCGATCGACGACGGCTGCAGCATCGCGGGCTCGTAGGGCTCGAGGCTGACGCGGTTCTCACGGATCTGGGTGCGGATGTCGCGGTCGGAGAGGAGCACGCAGTCAGTGTAGTGGGGGAGGGGGCGACGGTCGCGATAGTATGGGCCGGTCGCATTCTCCGGTTGCGTCACGCGGATGTAGTTCAATGGCAGAACTTCAGCTTCCCAAGCTGATAGCGCGGGTTCGATTCCCGTCATCCGCTCCACGATGTCGCACAGAAGAGGCAGGATGAGGGAATGACCTCTTCTTCTGCCGCCCGCACCGTCGGGCGGGTTCTGCTCGGCGCCGCCCTCGTGTTCGCCGGCACCAGCCACCTCACGTTCGCACGCAAAGACTTCCGTGCGCAGGTGCCGGAGTGGGTGCCGCTCGATGTCGACACCGTCGTCGTGCTCTCCGGCGTGGCCGAGATCGCACTGGGCACGGCACTCGTCGCCCTGCCCAAGAAGAAGGAGGCCGTCGGATCTGTGGCCGCCGCCTTCTTCACCGCGATCTTCCCCGGCAACATCTCGCAGTGGCTGCACCGTCGCGACGCGTTCGGTCTCGACAGCGATGGCAAGCGCGCCGTGCGGCTCCTCTTCCAGCCCCTCCTCGTGGCGTGGGCCATCTGGTCGACGCGCGCGAAGTAGATTGGATCTGTGACTCTCCGCGTTCTACTCGACGTCGACACCGGTGTCGATGACGCCATGGCCATCCAATTCGCGGTGGCGCATCCGGATGTCGACCTCATCGGCATCACATGCGTCGCCGGGAATACATCGCTCGGGAACGTGGTCGACAACACCCTCCGGGTGCTCGACCTCGCGGGCGCACCGCCCATCCCGGTGGCCGCGGGAGCCCTGCGCCCCTTGATCGAGCCGGTCCGCGCCTCGCACGTGCACGGCGGCAACGGCCTGGGAGATATTCCGCTGCCAGAATCCACCCGCACGGTGGATGAGCGCCACGCCGTCGACTTCGCCCGCGACCTGCTGCTCGCGTCATCCGAACCCGTCACGATCGTGGCGCTCGCGCCCCAGACCAACCTCGCCCTCCTCCTGCGCCTGCACCCCGAGGTCATCCCGCAGATCGAACGGATCCTGTTCATGGGCGGCTCGGCATCGGGCGGCAACGCCACGGCCGTGGCCGAGTTCAACGTGTGGCACGACCCCGAGGCCGCCTCCATCGTGATCGGTTCGGGCGTGCCGACGTTCATGTACGGGCTCGATGTGTTCAACCAGGTGACGATCGACGAGGCGGATGCCGACGCGCTGCTCACCGGGCCATCCGCCTCGGGCCGCCTGACGGGCGCGCTTCTGCGGCACCAGATGGCCGATGATGCCGACGGCGAGCCCGATCCGAGCGGCTATGCGGGCCACATCGGCGACGCGGGCGCCCTCTGTGCGCTGGTGGATCCGGATGCGCTCCACATCGAGCGCCACCCGGTTCGCGTCGCGCTCGCGGGCGAGAGCCGCGGCCAGACCATCGTCGACCGCCGCCAGCGCGTCGGCGAGGACACGGTGCACGCCGCGGGATCGGCCGCGCCGGCCACGCGGCCGACCGTGATCGACGTGGCACTCGACGTCGATCGCGAGCGCTACGCCCGTCTCTTCCTCGCCACGATCGCGACCCTGCCGTGAGCAGGCCGCTGGTCGGCATGACCCCGGTGAGCCCCGACGAGTACGCGGCCGAGACCGAGGGCGGCCGCCTACCGGCCCCGGCCGCGGTGCGCGAGAACGTGTGGATTCTGCCCCAGCCCATCACCTCGACCCATGCGCCGCATTTCACCCTGAGCTACCTCGTTCGCGACAGCGACGGCGGCATCACGGTGATCGACCCGGGAGTCGCCGACGCCCGGAACGTCGACCGGCTGGTCGCGCAGCTCGCCGCTATCGGGTCAAGCAGCACCGACGTGCGCGCGGTCGTTGTCACCCACCTGCACCACGACCACCTGGGCCTCGCCGAGCGACTCCGCGCCGAGTTCGGTGCCCGTCTGGCGATCGGCCGGGCGGAGCAGGAGGCCATCATGCGTCTCTCCGAAAAGGCTCCACGCCAGGTCGAGTTGATGGATGCACGCACGTTGAGCTGGGGCGTGCCCGCGGAGTTCCTCGATGAGCTCCACGACTACGCGGTGGGATTCACACAGCGAAACGGCAGCGTGGACGCCCCGTTCCGGGCCGACCTGCTGCTCGACGACGGTGAGCTGCTCGATCTGCCGGGCCGGAGCATCCGCGTTCTTAACACCCCCGGCCACACCCCGGGCCACATCAATCTGCGCGACGAAGACGAGCGACTGCTCTTCACCGGCGACCATCTCCTCCCCTCGATGTTCCCGGGCATCGGTCTCGGTGGCGCGCAGGTCAACCCGATCGGCGGCTACCTGCACTCGCTCGACGTGATCGCCGGCTTCGACGACCACGAGGTGCTGCCCGGCCACGGCTACCGCTTCACAGGGCTCACGAGCCGACTCGAGGCGACCCGCGCCCACCACCTGAAGCGCTCGCGCGAGGTGCGCGGCATCCTGGCCGAGCAGCCCGATGCCACCGTCTGGCAGGTCGCGTCCCTCATCAGCTGGACGGTGGGCTGGCCCAACCTGCACGGCCTCTACCTGGCGTCGGCGCTGGCCCAGACGGCGATGCACATCGAACTCGTCAGCACCGAAGGCTGAGGCGGGTCCCCCATGGCTGAGTTCGTCGACATCCCCTCGCCGGGGTGGCCCCTCGAGTTCGGGGAACACGGCGACGGACGCCCGGCCGTGGTGATCGTGCACGACGACTACGGCCGCCTGCCTTACCTCGAGGCCTACGCCACCGCGCTCGCGAAGCAGGGCTTCGAGGTGATCGTCCCCGACCTCTTCGACGGCGTGGCCACTGTCGACGCCGATGGCGCACGCACGCTCGGCGAGCGCACCGATGCGGGCTTCGCGCTCGCCACGCTCGAAGACTCCGTGGCCCTCGGCCGGGGTCATGGTGCGTCGCGGGTGGGGATCATCGGGCTCGGCTACGGCGGTCGGCTCGCCCTCCGCCTGGCCCAGAGCGGAGCGCTGGACGCCGTGGTGGCGTACGCCGCGGTGCTGGGCGACGACGAGGCGGGCATCATCCCGTGCCCGGTGCTGATCCACCGCGCCGAAGACCCCGGATGGGCGCGCGGCGTCGACGTCGACGACTTCATCAGCCGCCTCAAGGAACACGGCACCCCCGTCACGCAGCACCGCTACACGGGAACAGCCGAGGGCTTCGCGAACGCCACCGTGCTGCCACTGCTCGACAAGAACGCGGCGGCGCTGGCCTTCGCGCGCTCGACGTACTTCCTCCAGGCTCAGCTGCTCGACTGAGCGGATGCTGACGGATGCGCGGCCGCACAGGTGGCCGGCACGCGGAGTGCGCAGCTGGACGACGCCCGGGCGCCTCGGCTAGCGTTACCGCCCGTGACCACATTCGCACCCGACATCGTCGCCGCCATCCTGCACCACATGAATGACGACCACCGCGACGACAACCTGCTCATCGCCCGCGCCTTCGTCGATCCGGCGGCCGAGGCCAGCACGATGGTGGGCCTCGACGGCGACGGGGGTACGTGGGACGTGACGCTCGCTGGGGGCGAGGTGAGTCGCGCATCCGTCGCCTGGCCGAGTGGGCCCATCAGCGAGCGCCCCGAGGTGCGGCGCGAGATCGTGGCCCTCTACGACGCGGCCTGCGCCGTTCTGGGGCTCGACCCCAGGCCGCACGCATAAGCGCTTCCCAGCGAAACACCGTGGTGGGGCAGGGCTCCGATCCGCTAGGTTAGGTAACACTTACTTCGTCGACCGACCTGGCTGGAATGAACGCATGGCTGCAGTGATCCCCTTCTCGCAAGCTCTCCGTGAGCGCACCTGGACCGGCCACAGCGACAGCGAGGGCGCCGGCTTCATGACCGATCTGATGAGCGGCAAGGGCACGAAAGACGACTACATCGCCCTCGTGGCCCAGCACTACTTCATCTACGAGGCGATCGAGGCCGCAGCCGACCGCATGAAGAACGATCCGGTGGCTGCCGCGTTCATCTCGCCCAAGCTCACCCGGTTGCCCGCCATCGAAGAAGATCTGCGCTTCCTGATCGGCGACGACTGGAGGAGCCAGATCACCCCGCTGCCCACCACCCAGCGCTACGTCACGCGCATCAACGAGGTGGCGGCCACCTGGAACGGCGGCTTCATCGCCCACCACTACACGCGCTACCTCGGTGACCTGTCGGGCGGCCAGATCATCCGCACCCTCATGCAGCGTCAGTTCGGGTTCGAGACGAACGGCGTGGGGTTCTACCTGTTCGGCGACATCGCCAAGCCCAAGGAGTTCAAGGAGACCTACCGCACCCAGCTCGACGCGGTGGACTGGGACGACGCCGAGCGCGACCGCGTGATCGACGAGGTGCTGGTGGCCTACCGCTTCAACACCGAGCTCTTCCTCGACCTCGCCGACGCCAAGGCCGCGACGACCCAGGTCGCCTGACCCTCCTCGCGAGTCGCCAAAATCCTGCCTATTTCGCCCTAATTGGGCCGGATTTTGGCGAGTCGCGAGGAGGATCAGGCCGGTTCGGGGGTGGGCGGCAGGAGCACTGTGCTGCGGGAGCGGGCTCGGGTCACCGCGATGAGCGTCAGGGCCAGGCCGATCAGGGCGAACACGATCAGCACGAGGGCTTCCTGGGCCGCGAGCGCGACCGATCCGCCGCCGATCAGCGCTTGCATGCCCGTGATGGCATGCGACAGCGGGAGTACCGTGGCGAGCCCGGTGTAGAGCGGAGAGCTGAGCCCGTTCGGCACGATCACCGCGGCAGCGGCCACCTGCACCACGACCAGCGCGAGCGAGATCAATCGCCCGGCCTGGCCGAACAGCGCGACGAGCCCCTGATGCAGCATCACGAAGGCCAGCGACATCACCAGTGAGAACAGGATGCCGCCCAGCACGTGTGCTGGCTGGGCGCCTACGAAGAACAGCACGATGGCCACGATCGCCGCCTGCACCAGCCCGAGGATCGCGGCGGGAACGAGCGACCCGAGCACCACCCGGAACGTCGATGCGGTGGAGAACAGTTCCCGGCGCCCGAACGGGGCGAGCAGGAGGTAGATCGCGAAGGCACCGACCCACAGGGCCAACGGTACGGCGACGGCCGCGACCGCCGCCGCAGCGGAGGGCAGGGCGTCGATGTCGCTCTGATCGGTGACGATCGGTGTCGCGACGACCGTCGAGAGCGCCTTCGACTGGTCATCGGTGTAGCTCGGCACCTTGTCGGCCGCCTGCTGCAACCCGGATGCGAGCGCACCCGTGTTCGTGGCCAGCTCCGTCGACCCGGTCGCGATGCCGGCCGCCCCCGTGGAGAGCTCCCCGAGCCCCGACGCCAGGCCACTGCTGCCGGTGGCGATCTTCTCGGTGCCGTCGGCCACCTCGGAGAGGGTGGTCGTCAGAAGCGGAAGATCCTTGGCGAACGCTGCATTGCCCTGGCTCACGAGCGCGGCGCCCGGTGCGAGCAGCGTGTCGACGCCGGCGTAGTCGACGCCGAGCGCCACCGTCACGAGACCCTGGCCCACGGCGATCCCGCCCGCCTCCTCGACGGCCGCACCCAGTGTCGCGTAGTCCGGGTCGGAGGGGTCCATGCGATCGTAGATCCCCTGCAGTGTCGCCGTGAGTGCCGTCTGGCGATCGGTGAGACCCTGGCTCTCGGTGGCGCGATCCTTGAACTGACCGCGGGTGATGTCGACCCCCTCACTCACCGCGGTCGACCCGTCGGAGAGCAACTTCGCGTAGGTGGGCAGGTCGGTGGTGGCGTCGGAGATCGCGCGCATGCCGACCGCGAGGCCCTGCACGGCACTGTCGAGATCCGTGGCCCCGGATGCGGCTCCCGCGAGGCCCGTGGCGAGCTGACCCTGGTACCCGGCGAGCGTGTTCGCGCCGGCGGCGAGCTGACCTGCGCCATCCGCCGCCGTGCCGAGGTTGGTGTGCAGCGTGGTGAACGCGGCGAGTGTGTTGGTCACGAAGTTCTGCGTCGCGGTCTCGGACAGTGCGGCCTGCAGGTTGGTCGAGAGCGCACTGGCGAGCAGTTCGGTGACGTAGCTGTTGGCGCCATTCGTCTGCACCTGCAGCTGAGCCTGCACAGGAGTGCTGGTGGCCGTGGAGACGTAGGCGGCCGAGAAGTCCTTCGGGATGGTCACGACGGCGGAGAACTGGCCCGCGGTGAGTCCATCGGAGGCCGTGTCGGCATCGGTGACGGTCCAGGTGAAGCCCTGGCCGGATCCGGGTTTCACGAGTTCGCTCACGAGCAGCTTGCCGGCCGCCACGGGCGTGCCGGTCTGGTTCGGGGTGCTCGGATCGGCGGGCACGATCGTGCCGTCGTCCTGCAGATACACGATCTCGTCGAGGTTCACCACGGCCGCCGGCAGCACGGGGGCCGCGGCGGAGGCAGAGCCGTCTCCGGATGCTCCTCCCGCGGCGGTCGTGCCGTCGTTCGCCCGCAAGGCCGTCACGGCGACCCCGGCGATGAGCAGCGGGGTGAGCACGGCGAGCACGATGGCCACCCGCCGCGCGACCGTCGAGAGGCCGCCGCTGTCTCCGCGGCGAACGAGGGAGCGGATGCGGGTCATGCGGTCACTTCCTCTCGGGGGTTAGGGCGGTCGGGGTCGTCACTGGGGGAGTCGGGGGCGTCCGGGTGGTCCGGGCCGTCGGGCGCTGCCGCCTGGCCGGGTGGCGACGGGGGAGTGGGCGGCACCGGTTCCACCGCGGCGAGCGCGATCACCCGCACCGGCCGCGGGCCGGCTTCGAGCCGCGCTCCGTGATGGGCGACGACGAGCGTGGTCTCGAGCGGCAGTGCCGCATCGATCACGGCGAGCGCGTGCTGTAGATGGGCGGTCGGGATGCCCGTGCCGTCGACGGCGATCAGCCGCACGCGGGCACGCGCCCGCGATCCGTGCCCGTCGACTACACCGGCGGAGGCGGTGGCAGTGGCCAGCTGGCGGATCCACTCGGCCGCCAGCTCGGTTCCCCAGAGCTCACCGAGTTCCTCCCCGACTTCACGCTGCAGGCGCTCCTGAACGCTCAGGGCTCCCGGGGGGAGCGCTCCGAACGGAAGACGATCGGGCAGCAGGTCGGCCTCGACCGGCTTGGCCACGAGGACACTGTGCCGCCGCAATGCTGCCGCATGAACCGGCAGTGGCTGGTCGAGCACGCGCAGATGACCCTCGAGCAGGCGCTGGCGGCCGGTGATCGCTGCCGCCACGGCCTCGGGATGCGTGCCAGCCGCCCCGGTGACGAGCACGAGCGCACCCGTCTCCGCCCGCACCGAGAACGGTGCCACGAGCCCGTCGGCCGCGGCCGACTCCACGATGGCGTTCTCCGCGGCCACGCCGTAGGGGGGCGCATCCGCGACCGGCTCTCCCGCCGCATCCGGTGACCCGTCGAGCGGTCGCCAGGCCACGGCGGCGAGCATCTCCCGCACGCCCTCGCCCTCGAGATCGACATTCGGCAGCACCCGATCGAGAGCCTTCGGCATGGCCCAACCGACCCGCCCGAGGAGCATCATGAGGGCCGGGATGAACGTCATGCGCACCAGGAAGGCATCGATGAACACGCCCGCCGCGAGCCCGAGCGCGATCGGTTGCAACACCGCGTTGCCGCCCGGCACGAACGAGGCGAACACGGCGAACATGATGCAGGCCGCCGCCGTCACCACGCGCGCGGCCCCGATGAAGCCGTGCCGCACCGCGTAGTGCGGATCTCCCGTCTTCACGTACTCCTCGCGGATGCGCGAGACGAGGAACACCTGGTAGTCCATCGCGAGCCCGAAGAGCACCGCCATCAAGAGGATGGGGAAGAAGCTGATCACCGGCCCCACTTTGGCCACTCCCATCACGTCGGCGAGCCATCCCCACTCGAACACGGCGGTGACGATGCCGATGGAAGCGCCCACGGAGAGCAGGTAGCCGATGGTGGCCGAGATCGGCACGGCGAGGGAGCGGAACACGATGGTGAGCAGGATGATGCAGAGCCCGACCACCACGACGCCGTAGGGCACCAGCGCATCCTGGAGCCGCTGCGACACGTCGATCCCCAGAGCGGTCTGGCCGGTGACCTGGTAGGTGAACCCATTGGCGGCCTCGAACGCCGGCGCTGCATCGCGGATGGTGTGCACCAGATCCTCGGTCTGCGTGCTGTCGGGCCCGCTCGAGGGGATGATCGAGACGATCGCCATGTCGAGTGTCGCGTTCGGGACGGCGGTGCTCACGCTCGACACGTCATCGAGACCGTTGAACTGGTCGTGCAGGGCGGTGAGGGCCGGCTGCAGATCGGTGATCGACGAGATGTCGGCAGTGACCAGCAGCGGGCCGTTGAATCCGGCGCCGAAGCCGTCGGTGAGCTGTTCGTAGCCCTCACGCGACGCCGAGCCGGGCGGGTTGTAACCCGCATCCGGCAGCGTGAGCCGCATCGAGGTCGCGGGCAGCGCCACGATCACGAGACCGATCACCACCACCGCCACCGTGATCACGGGCTTCGCGGTGACGAGGGCCACCCAGCGCGCGCCCATCGTGCGACGGGTCGACGTGGGGTCGACCGAGGCCAGCTCGCGGCGGGCGGCGCGCGAGGTGGGCTTAGGAATGAGCGTGCGGCCGAAAAGGCCGAGCACGGCGGGTACGAGTGTCAGCGCCACGAGCACGGCGACGACCACCGAGACCGCCGCGCCGATCCCCATGACGGTGAGGAACGGGATCTGCACCACCGAGAGACCGAGCAGCGCGATGATGACGGTGAGGCCGGCGAACACCACGGCACTGCCCGCGGTGGCCACAGCCGTGGCCGCCGACTCCTTCGGCTCCACGCCGTGGATCAGTTGCGTGCGATGCCGCGCCACGATGAAGAGCGCGTAGTCGATGCCCACCGCGAGGCCGAGCATGGTGGCGAGCAGGGGCGCCGTCGAGGAGATGGTGGCGAAGCCGGAGGCGATCGTGATGAGAGTGGAGGTGACCGCCACCCCGATCAGCGAGGTGACGAGAGGCATACCGGCCGCGAGCAGGGAGCCGAACGTGATCAGCAGCACGAAGAACGCCACCACGAGGCCGATCAGCTCGGTGTAGTTCACGGCCGACTCGGGCGGATCGGTGACTCCGGAGAAGTAGATGCTCAAGCCATCGGTGGCCGCCGCATCGCCGGCCTGCACGATCGCTTCGTTGTCGGCCTCGCTCAGCGCGGTGGTGGCCACGTCGTACTGCACCGTGGCATAGGCCATCGTGCGGTCGGTGTTGATCTGCGCCGTGGCATCCGTGGCGAAGGGGCTGGTGACGCCCGACACGTGCTCGAGCGGGGTGACCGCCGCAACCGCATCCGCGATCTGGGGCTGGAAGTCGTCGACCGTCTTCCCGTCGGGTGCCACGAAGATCACCTTCGCTGTTCCGCCGCTGGCCGCGGGGAAGCGCTGGTCGAGCATGTCGAGTGCCTGCTGCGACTCCGTGCCCGGAATCACGAACGACGACACGAGGGTACCGCCGAGCAACTGGGCACCCGTGATCGCAAGCCCCAGCAGGATGATCCACCCCACGATCACCGCGATGCTGCGTCGCGCGGCGAACCGGCCGATTCTGTACAGCAAGGTCGCCATGATTCCCTCTCCAGTCTGAAGGGTATCGGTCGCCGCGAGCGCGCAACCGGCTCAGGGCAGTGATGTGCCCCCTACTGGGGGGACTATCGGGGTGACCGGTCGCGCCGGGCCATGAACGCCTGCACCGCGGGATCGACGATGATGTCGCTCGGCCGTAACGGCCGCGTGAGGTAGAGCCCCTCGAGCGTGGTGAGCCGGCTCAGCGCCACGTAGGTCTGGCCCGGGCTGAAGACCCGGGCGCCCAGGTCGACCACGGCCTGGTCGTAGGTCTGCCCCTGTGACTTGTGGATGGTGACCGCCCAGGCGAGCCGCAGCGGGAACTGGGTGAACTCGCCGATCACTTCCTTGGTGAGCTGCTTCGACTCGGGCGCGTACGAGTAGCGGTGTTTCTCCCAGGCGACCGGGTCGACCTCGTGCACCTCCCCATCGACATCGACCCAGACGGTGGAGTCGATCTTCGTCACCGTGCCGACCGTGCCGTTCACCCAGCGCTGATCGCCGTCGTTGCGCAGGAACATCACCTGCGCGCCCACCTTCAGTTCGAGGTTCTCGTCGGCGGGATAGGCGCGGCCGCCGAAATCACCGCTGATCTCGGCCTTCGCGCTCAGTACGCGGCCGGGAAGGCGCGCGAGCGCGGCCTGGTTGATGCGGTTCACCGAGTCGTTGCGGGTGGCGAGCGTGATGGCGCCCTCGGTGGGGGCGGGCCGCGCCCCCGCGCCGTTCAGCCGGTCGGCGATCTCCTTCGTCACCATGCCGAAGCGCACCGCGTTCAGCATGAACTTGAACTCGTCGTCGTGCTGGCGGTGCACCTCGGTGAGCTCCACGATCTCGAGGGATGCCTCCTCCCACACCTTCGCGTCGAAGAACCACATCGAGCGGTAGTGATCGGCGAAGTAGGCGCGCTCGTCGCCGTCGCCCGGCACCGGGGCCAGCTGGTAGGGGTCGCCGAAGAGCACCACCTGCACGCCGCCGAATGCCTCGAGGGGGCGCTGTCTCGCCTGCCGCAACGAGCGGTCGATGGCATCCATCAGATCGGCGTTCACCATCGAGACCTCGTCGATCACGAGGGTGTCGATGGTGTTGAGCAGCTTGCGCACCTCGGCGTTCTGCGGGATCTCGTGGTCGGCGATCACCCCGATGCCGAGCCGGAACAGGGAGTGGATGGTCTGCCCGCCCACGTTCAGTGCAGCCACCCCGGTCGGGGCCGAGATCACGATCTGCTTCTCGGTGTTCCACGAGAGGTGGTTGAGCAGCGTCGACTTGCCGGTGCCCGCGCGACCCGTGACGAACACGTGCTTCTTCGTGCCCTCGATGAGCTCGAACACCCGCCGCTGCTCGGCGGAGAGTTCAGGACGGGGCACCACCCCAATGTACCCGGCGTCACAGGGCCGGATGCGGTCACCCGCCTAAACTGTGGACATGACGAGGGCGGATGGGGAGAGGCGCATCGCGCTGCACCGTTCGATCGTGATCTGGACCGGGCTCTTCGTGCTCACCGTGGCCGCCCTGTTCTCCGCCATCGGCATCCTGAACCGCGAAGTGTTCAGCGCCCCTTCCTTCGTGCGCATCTACCTCGACGCCCTCAACCGGCACGACCTTCCCGGCGTGCTCGCCACCCCGGGCGTCGACCTCGGAACCACGGATGCGCCGGGCACCGGCAGCGCCTCCCTCGTCTCGACGCAGGCCCTCAGCAGCTTCGACCACATCTCCCTGGTGAGCGACACCGAGATCGCACCGGGCCGGCACCGCATCGTGTACGGCTACGAGATGCTCGGGCTCGACGGCCACACCACCACCGGCCAGACCGAGTTCGACGTGATGCAGACGGGCACGAGCTGGCTCGTGTTCCCCGAGTGGGAGTTCGTGCGGTCACCCGTGGCGTCGGCCACCGTGACGGTCTCGCACGCGTCGACCTTCACCGCGGGCACCTCGCAGATCTCCACCCCCGATCCCACGGCATTCCACGCCACCGGCGAGTACGTGGTGCTCGTGCCGAGTCTCACCGTGCTCTCGCACCAGTCGGCGCTCCTCGGCGCACACTCCGTGCCGCTCGAGGCCACCAAGGTGAATGGGTCCTCCTCCGCCATCGTCGACGTGCAGCCCACCACGGCATTCCTCGACGAGGTGCAGTCGACGGTCGACTCGTTCCTCGACGAGTGCGCGAAACAGACCGTGCTCTACCCGCCCGGATGCCCGTTCGGGCTCGATGTGAACGACCGCATCGTCTCCGACCCGGCCTGGTCGATCGAGGAGTATCCGGCCCTCACCATCCTCGCCGGGCAGGACGACTGGATCGTGCCGAACGCCTCGGGCAGCGCCCACATCACGGTCGACATCCGCTCGCTCTTCGACGGCACGGTGTCGACCCGGGACGAGTCGATCCCCTATTCGGTGACGTTCTCGCTCACGATCGGTGCCGACGGCGGCGTGGTGTTCTCGCCCCGGGCCTGAGCCCGCACCACGATCCGGTGCACGAACGCGAGTTTGCGCGCCACCGGGGCCACGATGCCGAAGGGGTAGAGGTCTTTCAGGCCCATCGACCGATTCACCCGGTTGAACATGAGCGAGAGCCAGCGCCAGTCGCTGAGGATCTCGTCGAAGCCCTCGTCCCGATAGCTGCGGCTCGGCACGACGTCGTCGTGATCGAACCCGGGGATGAGCTCGGCATGCAGCACCACCCCTGAGGTGGCTGCGGTGGCGAGGGTGCCGGTGATGTGCAGATAGTGGGCGAACGACTCCGCGAAGTCCTCCCACGGGTGCATGGTGGCGTAGTCGGAGATGTACTCGGCGATCCAGCCCTCGGGCGCGCCCGTGCGATAGTGCCGGTCGAGCGCCTCCGAGTAGCTGGCGCGCTCATCGCCGAAGAGGGTGCGGCACTCGGCCCACAGCTCGTCGGTGTCGAGCAGGATGCTCTGGTAGTAGTGACCGATCTCGTGGCGGAAGTGGCCGAGCATCGTTCGGTAGGGCTCGCCGAGGCGCACACGCAGGTTCTCGCGGTAGGCATCCAGTGATTCGGCGAGGTCGATGGTGATCACACCGTGAGCGTGCCCGATGATCACGCGCTCTCCCGTGAGGCTCGACACGAGGTCGAACGCGAGACCGCCCGGTTTCTCGTAGTACGGCTCGATCGGCAGCCCGAGGTCGATCAGCTGCATGAGCAGGCGGCGCTTGTCGACGGCCACGTTCGCGAGCTTCTCGAGCGAGATCGTGTCGTCGTTGGGCGGTCGCCTCCGGGTGAGACGGCAGCTGAGGCAGTAGCCGCTGCCCGAGTCGTCGGGAACGAGCCAGTTGCAGCGCCAGGCCCGATTGGTGCAGCGCCGCCATCCGGTCTCGGAGTCGTCGAGCGGAGCCACCGCGAAGGTTCCGGATGCGGGCACGAAGCCCACATCGACCCCGCAGTTGGGGCATTCCAGCGATTCGAAGAACACGACCGAACCGCAGACGGGGCACAGTGACGAGATCATCGTTGGCTGTCCTTCTGCTTGTCGCGATCGGCGAGCCGTTCGAGCATGGCGTTGTACTCGCCGAGCTCGGCCTCGTTGGTGCGGTCGGCCTTGCGGTCGAGTCGCGTCGTCTCCTTCTTGTCGCTGCGCGACCACTGGATGGCCACGATGAGCGCGAGGGTGAACGTGGGGATCTCCCCGATCGACCAGGCGATGCCACCGCCGTTCTGCTGATCGACGATCGCGCTCGGCCCCCAGTCACGCCCGGTGGCTCCGAACCAGTCGGCCAGCAGCAGGCCGTTGCCCTGCATGAGCGCGAGACCGAAGAACGCGTGGAACGCCATCGTGCCGAGAAGGAGCAGCAGGCGGAAGGGATACGGCAGCTTGTAGGGCACCGGGTCGATGCCGATGAGGGCCTGCACGAACAGGTAGCCCACGATGAGGAAGTGCACGATCATCCACTCGTGCCCGATGTGGTCTTCGGTGGCCCAGCGGAAGAGCGGCGTGTAGTAGAAGGCCACGAGGCTCGTGGCGAAGAGCACGCCGGCCACCACGGGGTTGGCGATCACGGTGGCGGCCTTCGAGTGCACGGCGAGCAGGATCCACTCGCGCATGCCTCGCGAGCCGTCGTCGCGCTTCTTGATGGCGCGCAGCGCGAGCGTGATGGGGCCGGCGGGCACGAGCAACAGCGGCACCATCATGCTGAGGGTCATGTGCCCGAACATGTGCACGCTGAAGAGGAACTTCTCGTAGACGTTGAGCCCGCCGTTGGTGACGTAGAAGAGAAGAAGGATGCCCGCGATCCAGAGCACCGTGCGATACCAGGGCCACGCGTCGCCGCGCCGGCGAAGCCGCACGACACCGGCGATGTAGAAGAAGATCGCGAAGGCGCACACGAGCACCCAGATCAGGTCGAAGTTCCACTGGGTGAGGAAGTTCTGAACGGTGAGCTCGGGCGGCAGGGCCTCGCCGGTGAGGATCTGCGCCGCGGTCTGCTCGGCGGGCGGCGTCTCGGGAATCGGCGTCGCCGTGCGGGCGAGAGCCGCGGCGAAGCCTGAGGCGATACCCATGAACGCGAGCTCGGCCACGATCAGCCACCAGAAGTGCCGACGGCGCTCGGTGCTGCCGAGGCGACGGATGACCCACCGGCGGTGCACGGCGCCGAACACACCCAGGGCCACGAGCGCCCCGACCTTCACGAGCACGAGGATGCCGTAGGGCGTGAGCAGACGGTCGAGCGAGCCGATCCGCAGCTCTGCGCTGACGTAGCCGGATGCCGCCACGACCACGAAGCACACGATGGCCACGCTCGAGTAGCGGCTCACCACATCGACGAGTTTCGGGGTGTCGAGGCGCCGGCTGAGCAGCGCGATCACGAGGAGCCCGCCGAGCCAGGCCGCAGCGAACACGATGTGCAGGCCGAGAGCGGTGATGGCGGCGTCGTGGCCGTCCACTCCGGCGGCGTGGCCCTGCTGGGCCATGGGGATGAGGGCGGCCACCGCGAGCAGGCCCACGAAGAAGAGGGCG
Source organism: Herbiconiux sp. (assembly GCF_004297105.1). GTDB lineage: Bacteria > Actinomycetota > Actinomycetes > Actinomycetales > Microbacteriaceae > Herbiconiux. The sequence continues at coordinate 687,213 of NZ_SCVE01000012.1, read as the reverse complement.
GTGAGGTTGCGCACCGCGAAGCACAGCACCGTGAGTACGGCCCCGATGAGCGTGGTCTGCAGCCAGGCCTGGCCGAGCGCGATCTGGGTGAGGAACTGGCCGAGGCCCTGGCTGAACGCGTCGTCGAAACTGAGGGCACGCGCGGTCACGCTCAAGTAGCTGAAGAACCCGGTGAGGCCCGCGGCCACGGTGAAGAGCGCGGCCGAGCCGGCCGCCACGTCGAGCGCCCGGTCGTGGGCGGGAGACTCCGGCGGGATGGCGAAGAGCACGAGACCGAGCGCCCCGATCATGCCGGCCGCCGAGAGGTTCACGAGCATCGTCGAGATCGGCAGCCCGAAGCGCACGACGGCGCCCGGGTCTTCGAGCAGCTGCGGCGACGCACCGCCGCCGATGGCGAGCGCGAGCAGGAGGGCGACGAACGCCGCCACCACGAGGGCGGCGGGGCCCGCGATCCGCACGACTCTCAGCACCTGACTACTTTACGTGCCGTGACCTGGGCGATTCCCCGCGGGGTGGTTCCCGGGAACCAAAAAGGGCGCCGACCGTGGTCGACGCCCTTTTCGAAGGGGGTGTTACTTGGCAGCAGCCTTCAGCTTCGAGCCGGCCGAGATCTTGACCGAGTGACCGGCCGGGATCTCGATGGTGGCGCCCGTCTGCGGGTTGCGACCGGTGCGAGCGGCACGCGAGGTGCGCTCGACGGCGAGCCAGCCCGGGATCGTGACCTTGGTGTCGGACGCGACCGAGTCGGCCAGCGTCGAGAAGAGAGCGTCAAGAACCTCGTTGACGGAAGCCTGCGTCTGGCCGGAAGCGGCGGCGACGGCTGCGACGAGCTCGGTCTTGTTCAGTGACTTGTCAGCCATTTAAGGTGTCCTCCTCGGACCTTTTCGCTGCGGATGCAGCTGTTTACATGGAACGGTCCCGGCCACCAGGGCCAGTTCGGTTGGTCGGTTCGACCGTGGGTAATTTACCAGCTGGACTTCGTAATGCCCGGCAATTCGCCCCGGTGAGCCATGTCACGGAAGCGAACACGCGAGATTCCGAACTTCGTGAGCACACCGCGGGGGCGGCCGTCGACGGCGTCGCGGCTGCGAACGCGGATCGGCGAGGCGTTGCGGGGCAGCTTCTGCAGGCCGAGGCGAGCGGCTTCGCGCTCTTCGTCGGTCGACGTCGGGCTCACGAGAGCCTTCTTCAGCTCGAGGCGCTTCGCGGCGTACCGCTCCACGATGACCTTGCGCTGTTCGTTACGGGCAATCTTGCTCTTCTTAGCCATGTGTTTACCGCTCCTCTCGGAAGTCGACGTGCTTGCGGATGACCGGGTCGTACTTCTTCAGCACGAGGCGGTCGGGGTCGTTGCGACGGTTCTTCTTGGTCACGTAGGTGTAACCGGTGCCCGCCGTCGAGCGGAGCTTGATGATGGGACGGACGTCCTGCTGCTTTGCCATTAGATCTTCACCCCACGTGCGAGCAGGTCCTTGACGACCGACTCGATTCCACGGGCGTCGATGACCTTGATGCCCTTAGCCGAAAGCGTCAGCGTCACCGTGCGGCGAAGCGACGGGACGTAGTACTTCTTCTTCTGCACGTTCGGGTCGAAGCGGCGATTGGTGCGCCGGTGCGAGTGCGAGATGTTGTGACCGAAGCCGGGAACGGCTCCAGTCACCTGGCACACTGCTGCCATTGTTTCCTCCATTTGGTTACCGTGAGACGAGTGCCTCACCCAAGATGACTTGTCGACATCCCTGTCGCTGATTCCGGAGAACCCGTACGGGGACGCAATGGGCGGAGGATTCCACCCAACCTGCATATCCTAGGCCAGCGCCGCCCCGCTAGGCAAGTCGGGCCTCGGCCAACGCCTGCTCCGCGTGGTGGCACGACACGTCGCGCAGCTCGAAGCCGCGAAGCGCGGGAGCGTCGGTGCGGCACTCGTCGGTGGCGAGCCAGCAACGCGGGTTGAAGCGGCATCCGGCCGGTGGATCGACGGGCGAGGGCGGCTCCCCACCCAGCACGCGGCGGCGAGACAGCTTGCCCCGGTCGGCCAGGCTGTGCGACGGCGTGGCCGAGAGCAGCGCCTGGGTGTACGGATGCGCGGGGCGGGTGTACACCGTCTCCGTGTCGCCGATCTCGGCGACGCGGCCGAGGTACATCACGGCCACGCGATCGGCGATGTGCCGCACCACGGACAGGTCATGGGCGATGAACACGATCGCGACGCCCAGCCGCTTCTGCAACCCGGCGAGCAGGTTGATCACCTGGGCCTGCACCGAGACGTCCAGAGCGGAGACGGCCTCGTCGCACACCAGCACGTCGGGGTCGAGGGCGAGTGCCCGGGCGATGCCGATGCGCTGCCGCTGCCCGCCGGAGAACTGGTGCGGGTACCGCGACATCATCTCGGGAGCCAGACCGACGAGGCCGAGCAGCTCCGCCACCCGGGCGCGCCGGACGGCCGCCGGCGCGGATCGGGTCGCCGCCATCGGCTCGGCGATGATGTCGCCGACGGTCATCCGGGGGTCGAGCGAGGTGTAGGGATCCTGGAAGATCATCTGCACTCCGGTGCGCAGCAGTCTCCGGTCGCTCCGGGTCGACCTCGTCACGTCGGTGCCGTGGTAGATCAGGGAGCCGCCGTCGGGCTTCTCGAGGCCCACGAGCATGCGGGCGAGCGTCGACTTGCCGCAGCCGGATTCGCCGACGATGCCGAGCACCTCGCCGGCGTGCAGCCGGAGGCTCACGCCGTCGACGGCCGACACGTGCGTGGGGCGCAGCCGCGATCCGCCGGTGAAGGTGCGGCGCAGATCGGTGGCCTCCAGCACGACCCGAGGTCCGTCGACGCGCGAGAGCACCGCGGAGGTCGGGGCGGATTCAGTGGACGAGGTCATGGAGCAACTCCTCCGAGCGGTGGCAGGCGGATGCGCGGCCGAGTGCGACGTCGACGAGCGGCGGCCGCTCGGTGCGGCAGACCTCGATCGCGAGGTGGCAGCGCGGGTTGAACGAGCATCCGGGCGGTGTCTGAGCGGGACTCGGGGGAGAGCCGGGGATGGTGAGCAGCTCCTGGCCCTTCACCGCCGCATCCGGGATCGATCGCAGCAGGGCCTGGGTGTACGGATGCGCGGGGAGGCCGAGCACGGTGTCGGCCGCGCCGCTCTCCACGATGCGGCCGGCGTACATGACGGCCAGTCGGTCGGCCACCTCCATCACCACGCCGAGGTCGTGCGTGATGAGCAGCACACCCATGCCGAGCTGGTCGCGGAGGCGGCCCAGCAGATCGAGGATCTGAGCCTGCACGGTGACGTCGAGCGCCGTGGTGGGCTCGTCGGCGATGAGCATCTCGGGCTCCAGGGCGATGGCCATGGCGATCAGGATGCGCTGCCGCATACCCCCGGAGAACTGGTGCGGGTAGTCGTCGACCCGGTTCTTCGGCGCGGGGATACCCACCAGCCCGAGCAGCTCGATCGCACTCGCTCGCGCCTGCTTGCGCGTGGCGCCACGGTGCACCCGGAAGAGCTCGCCGATCTGGTTGCCGATGGTCATCACGGGGTTGAGGGCGGACAGGGCGTCCTGCAGCACGAGGCTCATCCGCTCTCCCCGCATGAGGCGGCGCTTCTCGTCGCCGAGGGTCAGGATGTCGGTGCCGGCCACCACGAGCTCGGCCGCCTCGACCCGCGTGTACTCGTCGGTGAGGCCCATGATCGCCCGCGCCGTGACCGACTTGCCCGATCCCGATTCCCCGAGGAGCGCCACGAACTCGCCTCGCGCCACGTCGAGATCGACGTTCCGCACGGCGTGCACCGCGCGGCCGCCGCCCGTGAAGGTCACGTTCAGGTCGCGGACACGGAGGGCCACCTGCCCCTCCGCGGCGCTCCCACCGGTCGATCCTGTCGTCATCGTCTCTCTTCCCACCTCTCCATCTTCACCCGGCACCGTTACCGAAATGTTTCAGGCGTGCTAAATCTATGCCGAATTTCACCATCGACATTGACAAACCTGCCGGATATTGAAGAGATTGTGTTCTACGGCGCCGAACGTCCGCAACTTTCAGGCGAATTCGGACGCCGCGTCACATCGCACACACGTAAAGGAGATCACGCGTGCTTGATCCCGCCGAGGCCTACAAGGGCTACACCGCCTACGACTACCTGGAAGCAGGAAAGGACTACAAGGAATTCACCTACGCGAAGCAGATCGGCCGTGTCCCGGCCTATGAGGGTCTGGGACTCAGCGCCGCCGAGGAGGAGCGCACCCGCACCCTGCTCGCCGAGGAGACCGTCATCTCGCTGCACGATCACGTGCAGGTCTTCCCCGAAGACATGGGGCAGCTGCGCGAGCACATCCGCCAGGGCCGCGAACCAACGGGCTACGAGGGCCTGTCGCGCTCGGGCATCACCGCGGTGTTCGACAACGGGATGGACGGCACCTGCTGCATCTCGAGCGATGCCGGCTGGAAGTACCAGGACGTGCTGTTCGACCTCGGCGTACGGATGGCCGACCTCGCCCACCAGGATTACGTGATCAAGGCCGAGACCGTGAAGGACATCGAGCGCGCCCAGGCCGAGGGCAAGGTCGCTCACGTGTTCGCCCTCGAAGCCGCCACGATGATCGAGAACGAGGTCGACCGGCTCGACGTGCTCTACGGCTTCGGCGTACGCCAGATGGGCATCGCCTACTCGGAGCAGAACACCCTGGGCTCCGGCCTCAAGGAGCGCGGCGACGGCGGCCTGACCTACTTCGGCGAGCGCGCCGTCGAGCGCATGAACAAGCTCGGCATCGCCATCGACATCTCGCACTCGGGCGACCGCACCTGCGTCGACGTGATCAAGGCGTCGACGATGCCCGTGTTCATCACCCACGCCGGCGCCCGTGGTCTGTGGCCCACCAACCGGATGAAGACCGACGAGACGATCATCGAGTGCGCGAAGCGCGGCGGCGTGATCGGCATCGAGGCGGCTCCGCACACGACACTGTCGCCCGCGCATCCGAAGCACTCGCTCGACTCGGTGATGGACCACTTCCAGTACTGCGTCGACCTGGTAGGGCTCGAGCACGTGAGCTTCGGACCTGACACGCTGTTCGGTGACCACGTGGGACTGCACCACGCCTTCTCGTCGAACCTCTCGATCAGCCAGGCGCACGGCCACGTGGACTACGAGGAGGTCGAGTACGTCGACGGCCTGGAGAACCCGGCCGAGGAGTTCTACAACATCATCGGCTGGCTCGTGAAGCACAACTACTCCGACGACGAAATCCGCGCCGTCGTCGGGGGCAACACCATGCGCGTCCTGAAGGAGGTCTGGGTCTAAATGCGACAACGAATTCTGGTCACCGCGGCGCTCGCAGCGAGCGTCGCCCTCACCCTGAGTGCGTGCGCGCCCTCAGCGCCCCCCGCGTCGACGAGCACCGCATCCGCGGGTTCCGACACGCTCACCATCGCGACGACGACGGATGTGGTGAACTACAACCCGCTGATCGGCAACAGCCGGAGCGACTACTGGATCACCAACCTGATGTACCCGCACCTGCTGTCGATCGCCGACGACGGCAAGAAGGAGCCGGCGCTGGCCACCGACTGGGGCTACGTCGACGCCACCACCGGGTTCTACGAGATCCGCGACGACCTCACCTGGAGCGACGGCGAGCCCGTCACCGCCGAAGACGTGGCGTGGACCATGAACGCGGTGAAGAAGGACGCGCCATCCGGCACCTTCTACGGCCAGCTGGGGAATTTCGAGTCGGCCACCGCCGTCTCCGACACCCGCGTCGAGGTGAAGCTCACGCAGGCCGACTCGTCGATCATCGAGGAGATCGGGTTCTGGGGCAACGTGGTTCCGAAGCACGTGTTCGAGAAGGCCGCCTCCGTGGCCGACTTCCCGAACGACGGATCCGACGGCGGCTGGGTCGGCGCCGGTCCCTTCACCCTCACCAAGGTGCAGGTGGGCCAGAGCTACGAGCTCGACCGTGTGGAGGACTACCCGATGGTCGAGGGCGGCACGCCCATCCCGGCCAAGGTCGTCTACCGGGTCTTCCCCGACGTGAACACCGAGATCCTGGCGCTGCAGAGCGGCGAGGTCGACGTGATCGCGAACGCGCTGCCCCCGGCGCAGGTCGACCAGCTGAAGAACTCCTCCGGCATCGAGGTCGAGGAGGTCGTGGGCCTCGGCTACGCGCACATGACCTACAACATGCAGAACCCCGATCTGGCGAAGCTCGAGGTGCGGCAGGCGCTCGCGCACGCCGTCGACTACGACGCGATCCGCACCGTGGTGCTGCAGGGCCAGGCCGTGTCGACCGGGTCGAGCCCGCTGATGCCGGTGCTGAGCGACTACTACGACGACTCGCTCACCGAGTACGAGTTCGACACCGACAAGGCACGGTCGCTCATGGAGGAGGCCGGCTACACAGCCGACTCGAGCGGCAACTTCCCCGTCTCGTTCCGGCTGATCTACTCGCTGCAGGACAGCGTGACCAGCCAGTGGGCGCAGCTCGTGAAGGACAGCGCGGCGAAGGCCGGGATCACCATCGAGCTGCAGGGCACGGAGCGCAACACCTACCTCGCCCAGACGAACGCCGGTGACTTCGACATCTACGCCGGCAACTTCGCCATCATGGACGACCCGGTGACGAACTTCACGCTCGCCTACCTGCCGGGTGGTGCGATCAACTACACCTACGTCGACGATCCGGCCCTCAACGAGCTGATCGCCCAGGGTGCCGTCACGAGCGACACCGACGAGAAGATCCAGATCATGCGGGACGCGGCGAAGATCGTGCACGACAACGTGTACGACAACATCATGTACACGCAGAATCTCTACTTCGCGCACAGCGACAAGTGGGATGGATTCATCACCAAGCCGAGCGAGCTGCTGTCGATCGTGAACCCCGAGTCACTCGCCAGCGCCCACAAGGCCGAGTAGGAAAGGGCCGCCCGCGTGCCTCGTTCATCCTTCATCCTCCGACGCCTCGGCAGGAGCGTCTTCACGATCTGGTTCGCCGTGACCGTGACGTTCCTCCTGCTGCGGCTGCTCCCCGGAGACCCGGCGCTGGCCGTCGCCAGCCCGAACATGACGGATGAGGCCCGGGCGGCCCTTCTCACCCAGTACGGGCTCGACAAGCCCCTGATCGTGCAGTACGGGCTCTACCTCGCCCAGCTCATCCAGGGCAACTTCGGTGTGTCGTTCACGCAGTCGGTGCCGGTGATGGACGTGCTGCTGCAGCGACTGCCCTGGACCCTGCTGCTCACCGTCACCGCTCTCGTGCTCACGACGGCGATCGGCATCCCGCTCGGCGTGCTCGCCGCGTCGAAGAAGGGACGCTTCCTCGACAAGATCGTGCAGGTGATCGGCGTCACCGGCCAGTCGATCTTCGTGCCGAGCATCGGCGTGCTGCTGCTGTTCGTCTTCGGGCTCACCCTGCGCTGGCTGCCCATCGGCGGCGCCTACGACACGGATGCCTACGGGCTCGACTGGTACGGCAGCGTCGCGTCGCACCTCGTGCTCCCCGCGGTGTCGCTGATGCTCATCCAGCTCGGCTCCTACGTACTCACCATGCGGTCGACCCTCATCGAAGCCCTGGGCGAGGACTACGTCACGCTCGCGAAGGCGAACGGACTGCCCTACCGCCGCATCCTGTGGAAGCACGCGCTGCGCAATGCGCTGCTGCCCACGACGACCCTGATCGGCCTCCAACTCGGCTTCCTGGTCGGCGGTGCCGTGCTCACCGAGACCGTGTTCGCCTACCCCGGCATCGGCCGGGGCATCTACGAGGCGGTCACGCAACTCGACTTCCCGGTGCTGCAGGGGGCCTTCCTCCTGCTCGCCATCACGGTGGTGGTGGCGAACATGCTCACCGACATCGTCTACGGATTCCTCGACCCCCGGGTGAAGACCTCATGACCTCTCTCGAATTCGACCCCGCCGCCACCGTCGGGATGACCACACCGGCCGAGCCGGTCGCCACCGAGAACGAGCGGGCGGGCCTCGCCACCTGGCGCGCCTTCCGCACGGAACCGCTCGGCCTGATCTCGCTCGGCATCCTGGCCCTCCTGGTCGTGGTGGCGATCGCGGCCCCGCTGCTCGCACCGTACCCGGCCAGCTACGGCACGGATGTGCTCAAGCCGCCGAGCCTCGACTACCTGTTCGGCACCGACTCGCTGGGCCGCGACGTGCTGGGCGAGGTGATCTGGGGAACCCAGCAGAGTCTGCTGGTCGCGGTGTCCGCCTCGGTCATCGCGATCGCCTTCGGCACACTCGTCGCCGTGCTCGGCGCATATTTCCGCAAGCTCGACGGCTTCATCAGCGTGATCGTCGACCTCACCCTCTCGTTGCCCGTGCTGCCCCTCATGATCCTGATCGCCGCCCTGATCGGTCCGAGCACCGGCACGATCATCGGCGTGGTCGCGGCCTTCTCCTGGCCCGAGGTCACCCGGCTCGTGCGCTCTCAGGCGCTCACCGTGGTGAATCTGCCCTACGTCGATGCGGCTCGGCTGATGACCACGTCACCGTTGTGGATCATCTCGAAGCACATCGTGCCGGCCGTCACGCCGGTGATCGTGGTCTCGGTGGTGGTCACCGCGTCGCGTGCCGTGCTCTCCGCCGCCGGCCTCGCGTTCCTCGGTCTCGGCGATCCCACCACCTGGTCGTGGGGCCGCATCCTCTACGAGGCGCAGCAGTCGGGTGCCATGTCGAGCGCGTGGTGGCTGACCCTCTTCCCGTCGATAGCCATCCTCCTCCTCGTGCTGTCGGCCACCCTGCTGTCGATCGCCTACAACGACGCGCGCAACCCGCGCAACCGAGCCCGGTAGGAGCATCCGTGACCTCGACCACCGCCACCACCGAGGGGCGCTTCCGCCAGCCGCTGGCTCCGGCCTTCTTCGATCGCGTGCAGGAGCGCGTGCGCGACCTCCTGGTGCGCGAGGGTTTCGATGCCGTGCTCACCGACGACACCGAGGATGTCGCCTACCTCACGGGTTTCTTCCACCACCCCTCCGAACGCCCGGTGGCCGTGTGGCTCGGCTCCGACGGCCGGTGCGTGCTCATGACGCCGGAGCTCGAGCGCGAGAACGCCGTGCGCCAGTCGGCACGGGCCGAGATCGTGTCGTACGCGGAGTTCCCGGGCATCCGCCCTCCTTTCGCCGCGCTGGCCGGTGCCGTCGGCAGCGGGCGCGGTCTCCGCGTGGGGTTCAGCACGCAGATGACGAACGAACGGCAGACCGCGGCGACGAGCCAGCTGGCGGATGCCGATTTCCGCGCCACGACGCTGGTCACCCGTGCGCGCTACCGCAAGTTCGACGAGGAGATCGCGCTGCATCGCGAGGCCGCCCGCATCACTGACGTGATGCTCGAGGCCGGTGTCGCGCTGCTGACCGGAGCCATCGCGAGCGGCGGCGAGCTGCCGAGCGAGTCGGAGCTCGCCGCCCACGTGACCGGTACCGGCGTGAAGACGATGTATGCCGAGCACGACGACGTGATCGTGGTCTCGCCCCTGGCCGGTGGCCTCGTCTACGCCGGGGCGAACTCGGCTTTTCCGCACGGGCTGCCCTCCGGCTACCGCCTCCGCGACGGCGACACGTTCATGCTCTCCCTCGGCTGCGCCGTGGGCGGCCGCTTCGTGGAGGGCGAGCGCACCTTCGTACTCGGCACGCCGACCACCGAGCAGCGGCTCTACCACGAGACCATCCGGCGCGCGCAGGAGGTCGGTGGGCAGGCCATCCGTCCCGGTGCCGAGTGCCGGTCGGCCAATGCCACCTGCCTCGCCGTGATCGAGGACGCCGGTCTGGGCCGGTTCATCCGCCACCGTCAGGGTCACGGAATCGGCCTCGGGATGCACGAGCCGCCGTGGCTCGAGGCCGGCGACGACACCGTGCTCGAGCCGGGCATGGTGGTGTCGAACGAACCGGGCATCTACATCCCGGGCCACGCCGGGTACCGCATCAGCGACAGCATGCTCGTGACCGAGACGGGATCGGAGCCGCTCACGGCCTTCCCCCGCTCCCTCACCGACTGCACCATCGCGCTCTAGAGCTCCACCGCACCATCGATCCACAGATAGACAGGAGTCACCCATGACCGAGAACGCCGTCTCCCCTGAATTCGCGGCCGCCACGAGCTCCGCCCAGCGCGTGCGCATCAACGGCAACGAGCTGGCGGTGGAGGTGCTCGGCCCCGAGGGCGCTCCAGTGATCATCACGCACCACGGCGCTCCCGGTCTCGGCTCCCGGGCGGAGCCGCGCGCGAGCTTCGGCCGTCTGGCCGACGAGTACCGGGTGGTGGTGTTCGATGCCCGCGGCTCCGGCCAGAGCGAGGGCTCCGGCGAGTTCAGCCACGAGCAGTGGGCCGCCGACATCGACGGTCTGCGCGAGTGGATCGGCGCCGAGACGATCGTGATGGCGGGCGGCTCCTACGGCGGATTCATGTCGATGGAGTACGCCATCCGCTATCCCGACCGGGTCACCGCCGTCGTGCTGCGCGACACCTCCGCCGACAACGGCAACGCGCACCTCGCCCGGGAGAACGCCCTGGCATCGGATCGGGTCACGATCGACATGGAGAAGTTCGACCGCATCGACGAGGGCCGGGTGCGCGACGACGACGATCTGCGCGACTGCTGGCGCGAGATCCTGCCCCTGTACGACTTCCACTACGACCCCGCGGCCGTGGAGAAGAAGGTGCAGGCCACCCCGTACCGGTACGAGGCGCACAACTACGCCTTCTCGAAGAACCTCCCGAACTACGACCTGAAGCCCCTTCTGCCGACGGTGACCGTGCCGACACTGATCACGGTGGGGCGCACGGACTGGATCACGCCGGTATCGTGTAGCGAGACCATCGCGAGCCTGATCCCGAACTCGGAGCTCGTGGTGTTCGAGGAGTCCGGGCATTCTCCCCAGATCGAAGAGGCCGAGCTATGGACAGCGACCGTTCGCAGATTCCTGCACCGGGTGGCGCCGACAGACGGGGCGAGGTCAGGCGGGGCGCACACGACGGAGTCCTGAGCGTGCGCGCACTCGACAGCCTCGACGAGCTCGACCGCAAGATCGTGGTGGCCATGCAGCACGACGGCCGGGCCAGCTGGCGCGCCATCGCGGAGATGGTGGGCTCATCCACCGCCACCGTCACCCGCCGCGGGCAGTCGCTGCTCAGCTCAGGCGTGATCAAGGTGGCCGTGAACCCCGCCCTCGGGGCGGCGGGCCAGGTGGATTCGTTCCTCATCCGCATCAACTGCGCACCGGGCACCCAGTTGATGGTGGCCGAGCAGCTGGTGGCCCACGACGACGTGCGTTTCGTCACCGTGGTCACCGGGCAGTACGACATCATCGCCGAACTCGTGGTGAAAGGCGGTGCCACGAACTACCCGCACCTGCTCGAGGAACTGCAGTCGATCGACGGCGTCGAACGCTGGCGCAGCGACCTGGTGATGCACATCTACAAGGTCACGTTCGACTGGGGCCGGCAGCTCTTCGCCGACACGCTCTCGCTGCCCGAGATCTCGAGCGACTTCGAGCACGTGGCCGAGCCGGAACCCTGCAGCCCGGTGCACTTCGACTCCTCCGACTGGAAGATCATCGACGCACTGCGCGACGACGGCCGGGAGACCTTCCAGGCGGTGGCCGACCGCGTGGGCATGAACGAGTCGAGCGTGCGGCGCCGCTTCGAGCGGCTGCGCAACGCGCAGTGCATCGACATCCTGACCCTCGTGCCCGCCCCCGCGCTCGGCATGGGGGCGGAGACCCTGCTCACCGTGAAGGTGTCGCCGTCGCAGATGGATGCGGTGGCCCGCGAGCTCGCGAAGCATCCTGCCATCCGCTATCTCGCCGCCACCCTCGACGAGAACGCCTTGTTCTGCGAGGTCATCCTGCCCTCGACGAACGAGCTGTACTCGTTCATCACGTCGACGCTCTCGCGGCTCGACGGCGTGGAGGGCTGGACGGCGTCGATGGAGCTGCTCTTCCTCAAGCGCGGCTTCATCGAGACGCCGTGGTGGCGCAGCCAGGTGGCCCCGCCGGCCTGAGGCGGATGCAGGGGCGGTCGGCCCGACCGCCGGACCCGGCTACTGGGGAGGGACGCAGGCCGAGCAGAAGCCGAAGATGTCGACCACGTGTTCCGGCCGGCTGAACCCGTGCAGGGCTGCGGTGCGCTGTGCCCACGCCTCCACTTCGTCGGCCTCGATCTCCACCGTGAGCCCGCAGCTGCGGCAGATGAGGTGGTGATGGTGCGCCAGCGAGCAGGCGCGGTACAGCGACTCACCCTCGGGCGACTGCAACGAATCGGCTTCACCCTCCTGGGCCAGATCGGCCAGTGCGCGGTACACCGTGGCCAGACCGATCTGCGAGCCGGAGCCCTTCAAGGAGGAGTGCAGGCTCTGCGCGCTCACGAAGCCCATCTGGGTGCCGAGGGCGCTCCGCACCGCCTCACGCTGCCATGTGTTGCGTTTCACGACCGCACCGCCTTCCGTGCCGGTGTCGCGTGCCCGGCATCCGTCATTCTCCCCGTGCCGGCTCCGCGGCGCCAGGCGATGAGCCGGCAGACCACGTAGATGGCGAACGAGATGGTGGTGACATAGGGGCTGATCGGCACGGATGCGCCGAGCGCCAGCATGATCCCACCCACGAGCGACGTCACCGCGAACAGGGTCGAGAGCAACGGCACCACGATCGGCGACGACGAGAGGCGAAGGGCCGCGGCTGCGGGCGTGACGAGGATCGAGAGCACCAGCAGCGAGCCCACGATCTGCACCGAGACGGCCACCGCGAGGCCGAGCAGCAGCATGAAGAAGATCGAGAGGCCGCGCACCGGCACACCGCGGGCGGAGGCGACATCCGCGTCGACGCTCGCGAAGGTGAGCGGCCGCCACACGAGGATGAGGCCAAGCACCACCACGATCGAGATCGCGATGAGGGAGTTCAGCTTGGGGTCGTCGACCGCCACGATCTGCCCGGTGAGCAGCCCGAACTTGTTGGCCGAACGACCCGGGTAGAGCGAGAGGCACAGGATGCCGAGGCCGAGGCCGAACGGCATCAGCACCGCGATGATCGAGTTGCGGTCGCGCGCCCGGGCGCCGAGCAGGCCGATCAGCAGCGCGGCGATGATCGATCCGATGATCGAGCCCTCCACCACTCCCACCCCGAAGAGCAGGCCGGCGGCGGCGCCCGCGAACGAGAGCTCGCTGATGCCGTGAACGGCGAATGCCATGTCGCGTGACATCACGAACACGCCGATCAGGCCGCCCACGATGCCGAGCACCGCGCCCGCGATGATCGAGTTGTGCAGCAGACCCAGCAGCTCGCCGTAGTCGGCGAAGTTGAAGACCTGCGACCAGAAGTCACCGCTCACGGCAGCACCCCCCGTAGGCCCGACCCGGCATCGTCGTCGTGCTCGTCGTGGTGGGCCAGGTGGTCGTCGGGGTGGCCGTGCACGCCATCCGTGGTCCCCACCACGATCACGCGACCGTGTGCGCGGATGACGTCGACCTGTGAACCGTAGAGCTCGCTCAGCACCTCTGAGCGCAGCACCTCGTCGGGCTCGCCGATGCGGAAGCCGCCGTCGGCGAGGTACAGCACCCGGTCGACCATGTCGAGCACCGGGTTGATGTCGTGGGTGACGAAGAGCACGCCGAAGCCGCGCTCGCGCCGCTGCCGGTCAATCAGTTCGCTCACCGCGCGTTGATGGGTGAGGTCGAGCGAGAGGAGGGGCTCGTCGCAGAGCAGGAGCTGCGGGTCGCCGGCGAGAGCCTGACCGATGCGCAGCCGCTGCTGCTCACCTCCGGAGAGGGTGGAGACGCCGACCTGGGCGTACTCGGTGGCTCCTACGGCCGCGAGCAGGGTATCCACCTCGCGGCGGCGCGCGGCGGAGGGCAGCGGCACCCCCCAGCGGTGGCCGGTGAGACCGAGGGCTACCAGGTCGCGAGCGCGCAAGGGCGTTCCATCGGGAGCGAGCTTCTGCTGTGGCACGTAGCCGATCCGGCGGTCGCCCCTCCGGCCGGGTGCGCCGAGCACGTCGATGCGGCCCGAGGTGAGCTTCTGCTGCCCGAGGATGGCCTTCAAGAGGCTCGACTTGCCGGATCCGTTCGACCCCAGCACCGCGATGAACTCACCCGGTGCCACGTCGAGGTCGAGATGCGACCACAGCGTGCGCGGGCCGAATGACAGGCTCGCGTCACGCAGGGTCAGCACCGGATCGGTCACCGTCAAACCCTACTGCCCTGCCCGTGCGCGCTCGTCGCGCACTCAGCCCGCGAGCGCGGAGGAGACCGCGTCGATGTTGGCCTGCATCCAGCTGAAGTAGTCGGTGCCGACGGGCATGGTCTCGGTCACGGCCACGGTGGGGATGCCGTTCTTCTCCGCCGCAGCGATCACCGCGTCGGTCTGCGGACCGCCGGTCTGCTCGTTGTACACCAGCAGCGCGACGGACTTCGCGTCGAAGAGCGCGAGGGTCTCCTGCAGCACGAGGGGCGGAACATCCGTTCCCTCCTCGATCGCTTCGCTGAAGGCGTCGGGGGTCTCGTCGTCGAGGCCCGCGGCGGCGAGGAGGTACAGCGGCACCGGCTCGGTGATGGCGACGCCCTCGCCCGCGTGGGAGGCCTTGATGGCCGCCTCTCCCGCCTCGAGATCGGCGAGCTTCGCCTTGGCGGCCTCGCCGTTGGCCTCGAATGTCGTGGCCTCGGACGGGTCGAGGCTCGAGAACTCGGTCACCAGGGAGTCGACGAGCTTCTGCATGGTGGGGAAGTCGTACCAGAGGTGCTCGTTGAACCCCTCCTGCTCGAGTCCGGAGATGTCGGTCACGTTCAGCACGGCGGGGTCGGAGCCGGATGCGGCCGACAGCATGGTGTCGATGAAGTCGTCGTAGCCGCCGCCGTTCTCGATCACGACCTGCGCCTTCGACACGGCCAGCTGGTTCTGGCCGTCGGCCTGGTACTCGTGCGGGTCTTTGCTCGGGTCGTCGATGATCGACGTCACCGCGACGGCGTCGCCGCCCACGGCCTCGGCGATGCTGCCGTAGACGTTGGTGGAGGCCACCACGCGGATGCCATCCGCCGCGCCGGAGTCGGCCGCGGTGGGGCTGGTGGAGCAGCCCGCGAGTGCGAGTGCGGCCACGCCGGCGAACAGGGGAACCAGGAGAGTGCTCTTCTTCACACCCTCACTCTATTGATAATGATTTTCAATACCAAATCGAGGTCAGTCGAGCAGCAGAGCCGGCTCCTCGATGATGGATGCGACGTCCGCCACGAACCGGCTGGCCACGTCGCCATCGACCACGCGGTGATCGAAGCTGGCGCCGATGGTGGTGACGAAGCGGGGTCGGACCTCGCCATCGACCACCCACGGGCGCTGCTTGATGGTGCCGAGTGCCACGATGGCGGCCTCGCCGGGGTTCAGGATGGGGGTGCCGGTGTCCATGCCGAACACCCCGATGTTCGTGATCGTGATGGTGCCGTCGGCCATGTCGGCGGGGGAGGTGCGGCCTTCGCGGGCCGTGAGGGTGAGACTCTCGAGCGCGCCCGCCAGCTGCAGCATGGTCATGTCGTGGGCGTCTTTCACGTTCGGCACGATCAGCCCGCGCGGCGTGGCCGCGGCGATGCCGAGGTTCACGTAGTTGCGCACGATGATCTCCTTCTCGGTGAAGACCGTGTTCACCATCGGGTTGCGGCGCACCGCCCAGATGATGGCCTTCGCCATGATGAGAAGAGGCGACACCTTGACCCCGGTGAAGTCGGGCGACGTCTTGAGTCGCTTGACGTACTCCATGGTGCGGGTGGCGTCGACGTCGACGAACAGGCTCACGTGCGGCGCGGTGAACGCGCTCGTCACCATCGCCTTCGCGATCTGCTTGCGAACGCCCTTCACCGGGATGCGCTCCTCGCGCACGGGCGCCCACTGCGGCGTCTCGATGTTGTGGAACACCTTCGCCTGGTCGGCGTGCCGGATGACGTCCTCCCGCGTGATGTCGCCGATCACCCCGGTGGGCGTCACCTCGTTGAGGTCGACGCCGAGGTCTTTCGCCAGCTTGCGGATGGGCGGCTTGGCGATCACGGGGACGCCCGGGATGGGCTGCATCGCCCGGGCGATGCGCGGGGCGCCTGTGCGGGCGGCATCCGGAGCCTCGCCGATGGCGGGAACGGGACGGCGCGCGCGGCCCGTGCGACGGCTCGCCACGTGGCCCTTGATGCCGTAGCCCACGAGAACGGCACCCGACGACGAGCTCTCGGCGGCCGAGGTGGCCTCGGCGGTGTCGGCGAGTGTCTGGGCGGCCGTGATGTCGGCGGGGTGCACGATCACCTGGGGGAGTGGCACCGGGGCGGATGCGGCATCCGCGGTTCCGGCCGAGACCGGAGCCGGAGCCGAGCCCGCGACATCGGTCACGGTGATGATGGGCGCACCCACCTCGACCGTGGCACCCTCGGCCACCAGCAGGGCCTCGACGGTACCGGCGAACGGCGAGGGCAGCTCGACGAGCGACTTGGCGGTCTCGATCTCGACGATCACCTGATTGATCTCGATGGTGTCGCCCGGAGCGACTTTCCACTCGACGATCTCGGCCTCGGTGAGACCCTCGCCGGGGTCGGGGAGAAGGAACTGCGACGAACTCATGGGGATATCTCCTAGTACGCCATCACGCGGTCGATGGCTTCCATGACGCGGTCGGCGTCGGGAAGAAACTTCGTCTCGAGCTTCGCCGGCGGGAACGGGGTGTCGAAGCCCGACACCCGCAGCACCGGCGCGGTGAGCGAGTAGAAGGCGCGCTCCGCGACCGTGGCCGCGATCTCGGAACCGACGCTCACGAAGCCGGAGGCCTCCTGCGCCACCACGAGCCGGCCGGTCTTCGTGACCGACTCGAGGATGGGCCCGTAGTCGACCGGGCTGAGCGAGCGCAGGTCGATCACCTCGACGCTCACTCCCTCGCCTGCCGCGATCTCCGCCGCCTGCATCAGCACCGCCACCATTGCTCCGTGGGCGAGAACCGTCACGTCGGTGCCCGTTCGCACCACCCGGCTCGCGTGCAGCGGGGCGGCGGTGCCGGCGAAGTCGACCGGGCCCTTGGGCCAGTAGCGGCTCTTCGGCTCGAAGAACATCACCGGGTCGTTCGAGGCGATGGCCTCCTGGATCATCCAGTAGGCGTCGTTCGGGGTCGACGGGCTCACCACCCGGAGGCCCGGGGTGTGGGCGAAGTAGGCCTCGGGGCTCTCCTGATGGTGCTCGACGGCGCCGATGTGGCCGCCGTACGGCACCCGGATGACCACGGGCATCGAGAACGCTCCGCCGCCGCGGTTGGTGAGCTTCGCGAGCTGCGAGGTGATCTGGTCGAAGCCGGGGTAGATGAAGCCGTCGAACTGGATCTCGCACACCGGGCGGTAGCCGCGAAGCGCCAATCCGATGGCGGTGCCGATGATGCCCGACTCGGCGAGCGGGGTGTCGACCACCCGGTCGCGGCCGAACTCGGCCTGCAGTCCCTCGGTGACGCGGAACACGCCGCCGAGCGGCCCGATGTCCTCGCCCATCAGCAGCACCTTGGGGTCGTCGGCGAGCGCCTGGCGAAGACCCGCGTTCAGAGCCTTGACCATGGGCAGCTCCTCGACCCGCGCAGCGGCCGCACCCCCGGGCGCGGCGGTTGCGGATGAGACGGCCGGGGTGGATTCGGTGGGGCTCATGCCTGCTCCTCCTCGAACGAGGCCTCGTAGCGTTCCAGCCACAGCTTCTGCTCGGCCAGCACGGGGTGCGGCTCCGAGTACACGTGGTCGAACATCGTGCCGATCGGCGGCGCCTCGAGAACCAGGGTGCGACGACGGATGTCGGCCGCGAAGTCGTCTGCCTCGACGCGCACCTCGTCGAAGTACGCGTCGCCCTCGCCCTTGGCCCGCAAGTACTTCTCGAAGCGCGTGATGGGGTCGCGGCTGACCCAGAGGTTGTGCACGTCTTCGTCGCGGTACTTCGTGGGGTCGTCGGACGAGGTGTGCGCGCCCACGCGGTAGGTGAGGGCCTCGATGAACTGCGGGCCCTTGCCCGAGCGGGCGTCATCCAGGTGCTTCGCGGTGACCGCATAGCTGGCGAGCACGTCGTTGCCGTCGATCTGCACGCTCGGGATGCCGAAACCGCGCGACCGCAGGTAGAGCGGGGTGCGCGACTGCACCCGCACGGGCACCGAGATGGCCCAGTGGTTGTTCTGCAGGAAGAAGACGTTGGGGGTCTGGCTCGAGGCCGAGAACACGAAGGCCTCGCTCACGTCGCCCTGGGAGGTGGCGCCGTCGCCGAAGTAGCAGAGCACCGCGGCATCCACCTCGGGGTCGCCCGTACCCACGACGCCGTCGCGCTGCATGCCCATGGCGTAGCCCGTGGCGTGCAGGGAGTGCGAGCCGATCACGAGGCAGTAGCCGTGGAAGTTGCCGTTGGTGGGGTCGGTCGGATCCCACCCGCCGTGGGTGTTGCCGCGCAGCAGCTCGACGATCGAGAGCACGTCGATACCACGCACGAGACCCACGGCGTGCTCGCGGTAGGACGGGAAGATGTGGTCCTGCGTGCGCGCCGCGAAGGCCGAACCCACCTGGGCCGCCTCCTGGCCGTGGCTCGGCACCCAGAGCGCCATCTCGCCCTGCCGCTGCAGGTTCGCGCCCTCGAGGTCGAAGCGGCGCACCACGGCCATGTGCCGGTAGAACGCGCGCAGGTCGTCGTCCGTCAGGCGCTCGAGGTACGGCGCGTACTCCTCCGCCGGCGCGCTCGTGACCAGCTCTCCCTCGGGGGTGAGGAACTGCACCGTGGGCGTGGACTCCGCGGGCATCGGATCCAAGGATGTGGACGGGGCCATCGGGCTACCTCCGAACGTCTTCTGAGATGCTGCGGAAGATCTCTTCCGAAGCGGCGAGGAGCTTCTCCACCGACTCCTCCTCGCCGATCGACAGGCGTACGCCGTCGGGCAGGTAGGCGCGGGCGATGATGCCGTGGGACTGGAAGATCTCGATCGCCTCAGCGGTGTGCCGGCCCGTGGGGAACCAGATGAAGTTGCCGTGCGGGCGCGGCACGTCGCTCCAGCCCTGGGCGACGAGCGCCTCGTACACGAGGTCGCGGCGGGCGGCGATGTCGTCGACGCGCGCCTTCAGCTCCTCGCCCCGGTCGAGCGAGGCGAGCGCGGCCACCTGGGCGTGATCGGTGAGGCTGAGCGGCACGATCGTGGTGCGGGCGGCGGCGAGGATGGCGGGGGAGCCGATGCCGTAGCCGATCCGCAGCCCCGCCAGTCCGTAGGCCTTGGAGAAGGTGCGGAGGATCACGAGGTTCGGGTAGCGGCGCACGAGTGCCCGGCCTGAGACGGCATCCGTGTCTGTGACGAACTCGGCGTAGGCCTCGTCGAGGATGACGAGCACATCGCCCGGCACCCGATCCATGAATCGCTCGAACTCGGCCGCGGTGACCACGGTGGAGGTGGGGTTGTTGGGGCTGCACACGAGCACCAGCCGGGTGCGATCGGTGATCGCCGCGGCCATCGCATCGAGGTCGTGACGGTGGTCGGGTGTGTTCGGCACGGGCACGGCCGTTGCGCCGGGCAGCACGGTCATCCACGGGTACACCTCGAACGAGCGCCAGGAGTACACGACTTCGTCGCCGTGACCTGCGGCGGCCATGGTGAACTGCATCAGCAGCGCCACCGAGCCCGCGGCCACGATCACCTCGTCGGGCTCCACGCCCCACTCCTCGGCCAGACGCGCGGTGATCTCTGGCGCGGCGGCGTTCGGATAGCGGTGCAACTGCCGGGTGGCGGCATCGACCACGTCGAGCACACCGGGCAGGGGCTCGAACGGGTTCTCGTTGCTCGACAGCTTGAAGCCGGTCGGAGCCGCCTTGCCCTGCTTGTAGGCGGGCAGCGCGAGGATCTCTGGCCTCAGCTTCACGGGCGGCGCCGCGGGCGCGCCCGAAGGGAGATCGATGCCGGAACTCATCCGGTCAGTCTAGTTCGGGCTCACATCACGTCAGCGGAATATGTTCAGCCCTCGTGAGCGGCGCGCCACTCGTCGGCGAGCATCGCGAACACCAGGGTGTCGGTCCACTCGCCTTTGAAGAACTCGTCCTCCCGGTGATGAGCCTCCTGGCGCATCCCCACTCGGCGAAGCAGAGCAGCGGATGCGCCGTTCCGCGCGTCGAGGCGGGCGATCACCCGGTGCAGTCCGAAGCGCCCGAAGGCCAACTCGAGCATCGCCTCGGCGGCCTCGGTGGCGTACCCCTGACCGCCCATGTCGGCGGCGATCGCGTAGCCCAGCTCGCCCGTGGCATCCGTATCGCTCTCGTACTTCAGCAGCATCTCGCCGATCACCCGCTGCTGGCCCTTCAGCTCGATGGCCAGAACGAGCCACTGGCCCGGCTCGAACACCACACCCTGGCGGGTTCGTGCGGCGAGCGCCTCCCGCGTCTGCTCGGGGGTGCGGACCGGCCAGGGGATGTAGCGCACCACCTCCGGGTCGGAGTGATAGCGGGTCAGGTCATCGAAGTCGTCGAGGCGGTGGGGGCGGAGGAGGAGCCGCGAGGTCTCGACGGGGTACTCGGGCGCCCAGGGCACGGTTTCAGCCATGCTCCGACCCTATGCGAGCACTGACCCGGTCTGGGATAGTGGGGGCATGCGCAGATTCCTCGTCTCCCTGGTCGCGAACGCGATCGCCCTCTGGCTCACGACCCTGATCGTGGCCGGTGTCAAGATCGATCCGCTGGGCGACGGGGGCACCTTCGCCACCATCGTCACCTACCTGATCGTGGCGCTCGTCTTCGGCATCGTGAACGGGCTCATCGGCACCATCATCCGCGTGGTCGCGTTCCCGCTCTACATCCTCACGCTCGGCATCATCTCGCTCTTCGTGAATGCGCTCCTGCTCTGGCTCGTCGCGGTGGTCACCGGCTGGTTCGGCTTCGGCCTCACCCTCGAGAGCTTCTGGTGGACGGTGCTCGGCGCGCTGGTGCTCGCCATCCTGAACGCCATCATCGGCGCGATCCTGCGCCCCCTCGCGGGCAACCGCAACCGCTGATCCGGGCTGCGGCAGATCACGGCCGGATGAGACACTAGGGGAATGGCGGAGCCCGGAGACCACGACGACGAGGCGTTCCGCATCTGCGTCGTGTGCACCGGCAACATCTGCCGTTCGCCCATGGCCGAGATCGTGCTGCGCGATCTGGTCGAGAAGGCAGGGCTCCGCGACCGTGTGGTCGTCACGTCGGCGGGCACGGGGGAGTGGCATGTGGGCGAGCACGCCGACCCCCGCACGGTCGAGGCACTCCGGGTGCAGGGGTTCGACGGCTCACAGCACCGCGCACGGCAATTCGATCCCGATTGGTTCGACGCGCTCGACCTCGTGGTCGCGCTCGACCGCAGCCACGAGCGAGTGCTCAAGTCGTGGGCCGGCACCGAGGAGAACCGGCAGAAGGTGCGCCTGCTGCTGAGCTTCGACGCCGACTACCCCGGCCGCTCCGATGTGCCCGACCCCTATTACTCTGACACGGCCATGTTCGACCAGGTGCTCGGCATGATCGAGCACTCCTCCCGGGCGCTGTTCCGGCAGCTCGAGCCGGCCTTCCGGCGCCCCCCGCATCCTGTTCTCTGACCACCTCCACCGAAAGCACTCATGCCTCCTCTGCCCCCTCAGCCCATCAGTCCCCTCGACGGCCGCTACCGCCCCGCCGTCTCGGCCCTCGGCGAATTCCTCTCCGAGGCGGGTCTCAACCGCGCCCGGGTGCACGTCGAGATCGACTGGCTGCTCTACCTCACCGACCACTCGATGTTCGGCTCCTCCCCGATCGACCCGGAGCTGTCGCGGCGCCTCCGTTCCGTCATCCAGGAATTCGGTCAAGACGACATCGACCAGATCGCATCGCTCGAGGCCACCACGAAGCACGATGTGAAGGCCGTCGAATACTATGTGCGCCGAAAGCTCGCCGACCTGGGCCTGAACGACATCGCCGAGCTCACCCACTTCGGCTGCACGAGCGAAGACATCAACAACCTGTCGTACGCCCTCACCATCCGCCAGGCGGTCACGGATGTCTGGATGCCCGCGTTCGAGGCCGTGATCGACGAGCTGCGTCGCCAGGCCGTTGAATACCGCGACGTCCCCATGCTCGCGCACACGCACGGCCAGCCGGCGACGCCCACCACCATGGGCAAAGAACTCGCGGTGGTCGTGTACCGCCTCGAGCGCGTGAAGGCCCAGATCGAGGGCACCGAGTACCTCGGCAAGTTCTCGGGTGCCACCGGAACCTTCGCCGCCGATCTCGTGGCCGACCCGGCCGCCGACTGGCAGGCCATCTCGCGCGGCTTCGTCACGTCGCTCGGCCTCGAGTGGAACCCGCTCACCACCCAGATCGAGTCGCACGACTGGCAGGCCGAGCTCTACGCCCGCATCAGCCACGCCAACCGCATCCTGCACAACCTGTGCACGGATGTCTGGACCTACATCTCGATGGGCTACTTCACGCAGATCCCCGTGGCGGGCGCCACCGGCTCATCGACCATGCCGCATAAGATCAACCCGATCCGCTTCGAGAACGCCGAGGCCAACCTCGAGCTCTCGAGCGCGCTGCTCGACTCGCTCGCCGCCACCCTCGTCACCTCGCGCCTGCAGCGCGATCTCACGGATTCGACCACCCAGCGCAACGTGGGCGTGGCCCTCGGGCACTCGCTGCTCGCGCTCGACAACATCCGGGGCGGTCTCGGGCAGATCTCGCTCAACACCGACGCGCTGGCCGCCGATCTCGACGCGAACTGGGAGGTACTCGGCGAGGCCATCCAGACGGTGGTGCGCGCCGAGGTCACGGCCGGCCGCTCGTCGATCGCCGACCCGTACGCCCTGCTGAAGGAGCTCACCCGCGGCCGTCGCATCGGCCAGGCCGACCTCATCGCGTTCGTCGAGGGGCTCGACATCGGGGCCGAGGCGAAGGCGCGACTCGTGGCGCTCACGCCTGCGGGCTATACCGGGCTGGCGTCGGAGCTGGTCGACCACATCCTGCCCACGGACGAGTAGCGCGCACGGGCGGTCGCCGGAGACCCGGCGCCGCGCATGTGCCGGGTCAGTGGCCGAGCGGCCGCTGCTCGTCGCCGGTGCCGTCGTGACCGTTGTCGTCGATCTCGTGCTGCTCGGCGTCGTTCGGCTTGATGGAGAGCGAGAACATCGCCATCACCACCAGCACCACGATGAAGGCCACGCCGAAGAAGATGGCGGCGAGGATCGGGTCGCGGGTGCTGAGAAGCACCGTCAGCCCGACGAACAGCGACAGGATGCCGGAGAGAACGAGCAGTTCGACCGGCTTCAGCCGGTCGCGCTTCGAGGGTTGGTTCACGATGCCTTTCCACTGCGTGGAGCCGGCGCAGCGCGGGAGGTGAGTGACTCCTGTGTCCCCCACCGGAGCGACAGCCCGGCGATGAGGAGGAACAGGCCCACGATGGCGCAGTACGCGCCGAACATGCCGACCACGAACACGGGGTCGGTCGGGAAGAAGATGAGAACCAGGGCGAACACCACAGTGAGGCCCCCCACCACGATCCAGTCGCGCGAGGCGGGGTTCTTGGTGGTGCGGAGCCCGGCGTAGAGCTCGAGGAACCCGGCGATGGCGGCGTTCATGGTGGCGCAGAAGAGCAGGAAGCCGAGCCCACCGGTGTTGAAGCCGAGCGCGAGCACTCCGAGCGCGACGCTCACGATGCCCTGCACGAGGAACAGGATGCGCACCGACCGCTCGGTGATCGTGCGCCACGACAGCACACCCACGATCACGCCCGTCACGATCGCGAACAGCCCATAGGAGAGCAGCCCGAGCTGCGCGGAGTGGTTCGACGAGAAGGTGACGATCAACGCCGTGATCACGAAGGGGATCGCCCGCGCGGTCGGCACACCCCAATAGGGCGACCGCACAGCGGTGCGGGGTGAGTCGCTCACTCCAGGGGCCTCGTTTCCGTGTCGAACTGCCTTTAGTTTATTGCGCTCCGGCTGAGTGCCTCGCGTGTGCCCCGGCGGACGGCCCGCTCAGCCCGGCATCCGGGGCATCCGTGGCCTTCCGCACGGGATGGGACGGCCACCAGAAGCGGTCGCCGGTGAGGAACACGAGGGCGGGTACCAGCACGGTGCGCACCACGAGGGTGTCGAGCAGCACGCCGATGCAGACGATCACCCCGATCTGGGTGAGCGCCACGACGGGCAGCACCCCGAGTACCGCGAACACGGCGGCGAGCAGGATGCCGGCGCTGGTGATCACGCCTCCCGTCGACGAGAGCGCGCGCACCATGCCCTCGCGCGTGCCGTGCACGACCGACTCCTCCCGCGCTCGGGTGGTGAGGAAGATGTTGTAGTCGACTCCCAGTGCCACCAGGAAGAGGAAGGCGAACAGGATCACGTTCGAGTCGAACGCGGGGAAGCCGAGCAGGTTCTGGAACAGCACGTTGGAGGCGCCGAGGCTCGCGAAGAAGGTGGCCAGAACGCTCGCGATGAGCAGCACCGGGGCCACGAGGCTCCGCAGCAGCAGAGCGAGGATCAGGAACACGATCGCGAGGATGAGCGGGATGATGAGGGCTTGATCGTCGGCGGCGGCCGTGTTGGTGTCGAGGGCGGTGGCGTCGTTTCCGCCCACGAGGGTGTCGGAGACCGGGGCCGCCGCGCCGGCGTAGGCCGCGCGGAGGGCCTCGATGGTGGCGAAGGCCTCTGCGCTCTCGGGTTCGGCGGAGAGGGTGGCGTCGAGACGTGTCAGGCCGCCTGAGCTCTCGCCGGACCGCACGGACTCGACCCCGTCGACGCCCTCGGCGACGCTGGTCGCATCGGCGACAGCGGCATCCGGGGTCAGCAGGATGGTCTGGCCCGTGAGGCCGGCCGAGAACGCGTCGTCGACGATCCGCTGAGCCTGCACCGACTCGGGGTTGCCGACCAGCTGGTCGGTCTGGGAGAGGCCCACCTTGTAGCCCGTGAGACCGAGAGCCAGGATGCCGATGCCGATCGTGGCGACGATGGCCACCGCGGCGGGGCGGCGGGAGACGGCGCGACCGAGCCGCATCCAGACCCCGGGCTTGGCGACGGCGTGGTGCACTCCGCCTTCGTCGAGGGCGGCCGGATGCACGCACGGCACGAATGGCCAGAACAGCCCGCGCCCGCACACCACGAGCGCCGCCGGCAGCACGAGCAGGGCGAACAGGATGGCGATCACCACGCCGATCGCGCAGGCGAAGCCGAGGGCGCGGTTGCCGGCGAGCTGGGCGAGCAGCAGGGTGAGCAGGCTGAGCGCCACCGTGCCGCCGCTCGCCGCGATGGCGGGTCCGGCGCTCGTCACGGCGGTGAGCATGGCGCGGTGCCGGTTCTGCTCACGGGTCAGTTCCTCGCGGTAGCGCGCCACGAGCAGAAGGGCGTAGTTCGTTCCCGCTCCGAACACGAGCACCGAGAGGATGCCGCCGATGGAGGCGTCGATGGTGATACCGAGGGGCTCGGCGAGGGCCGTCACCACGACGCGTGCCAGGCCGTCGGCGAGGCCCACGACGGCGAGCGGCACGATCCAGAGCACGGGGCTGCGGTAGGTGATGATGAGCAGCACGGCCACCACGATCACCGTCACGAGCAGCAGCCGGAAGTCGGCGCCGGCGAAGGCGTTCGTGATGTCGGCCTGGAAGCCGACGGGGCCGGTGAGCAGCGCCGTCAGGCCATCCGGGAGTCCGGCGGATGCGGCAGTACGGAGGTCGGTGGCCGCGCCGTCGATGTCGTTCTCGACAGTGGTGGCGTCGAGCGGCACGGCCACGAGGGCCGCGGTGCCGTCGTCGCTGAACTGCGGCACAACGGCCTGCGGGGCGATCGATCCCTCGGCGAGCGTGGCGGCGTTGGCCGTTATGGCGGTCTTGTCGGCCTCGGTGAGGGCATCGCCGCCGCGGTCGAACACCACGATGCCGACAGTGGTGTCGGCCGACGGGAACTCGCTGAGCAAGGCGGACACCTGGGCGGCCTCGCTCGAATCGGGCAGGCCTGAGGGTGGATACGCGTCGCTCGAGCCTTTGGGAAGAAGCGCGAAGAGCAGCACGATCGCGATGGCGGCGATGCCGAGGGCGATCCACGCGGTTCCACGTCCGCTGACGAATCGGGCGATCGATCGCACGGCACTCTCCTCACCATCTGGATTTAGCTAAGTAACTTAGCTACGTATGGGTTTAGCATGACAGTCATGAGTGAAGCGCGCAACTCGGATGAGGCCCCGTGGTCTCGCGAGGAATTGGCCGACTCCTCGTTGCCCCAGATCTCGGCGATCACCGACTCGCTGCGCGAGGTCGATGCGATCTCCCGGGCATTCGAGCGCCGTCTCGGCCGGGTGCTCACGGTCAATCCGACCGACCTGGCCGCCATGGAGTTCCTCATCCAGGAGGGATCGCTCACCCCGAGCGAACTGGCCGTGCGCCTGGGTGTCTCCACGGCCGCCTCCACCCTCGTGGTCGACCGCCTCGTGGCGCTCGGTCACGTGGAGCGCCACCCTCACGATCGCGACCGTCGCAAGATCGTCGTGGTGCCCTCGCGCGCCTCGGTCAACCGCGCGATCGACGAGCTGCTCCCGGTCATCCACGGCATCGCGGGCGTCGCCGAACGGATGCCGCCCTCCGAGCGCGCCGTGGTCGAACGCTTCCTCACCGACGTGATAGCCGTCTACCGCGCCGCGGTCGAGGCCCCCGAAGCCCCCTGACTCGGAGGGGTTCCCCTCCGAGCGGTCTGTGCCGCCGAAGCCCCCTGACCCGGGTCTTCATCGCCCTACCCCGTCATTCCCAGCCCGCGGACTCCAGCAAGCGTCGTCGCAACCGCGCCCGTTATGGCCCCCGGTCTGCGTCACATGTGCAGATCTCCGCAGTGCGCGGCGCGCGGCCCCCGGTCGCGGGCGCACCTCCGGCTAGGCCGGGGGCATGTCCGCGAAGCGGGAGAAGTGGCCGTGGAAGCCGACGGTGATGGTGGCGGTGGGGCCGTTACGGTGCTTGGCCACGATGAAGTCGGCCTCGCCCGCCCGCGGGTTGTCTTTCTCGTAGGCGCCCTCGCGGTGCAGCAGGATGACCATGTCGGCATCCTGCTCCAGGGAGCCCGACTCGCGGAGGTCGCTGATGGCGGGCTTCTTGTCGGAGCGCTGCTCCGGGCCACGGTTGAGCTGCGAGAGCGCGATGACCGGCACCTGCAGCTCCTTCGCCATGAGCTTCAGCGCACGCGAGAACTCCGACACCTCCTGCTGGCGGCTCTCGACCTTCTTGCCCGAGGTCATGAGCTGCAGGTAGTCGATGACCACGAGCTTCAGGCCCACCTTCTGCTTCAGCCGTCGGCACTTGGCGCGGATCTCCACCAAGGTCATGTTGGGGCTGTCGTCGATGTAGAGCGGTGAGTCGTTGATACGGCCGCGGGTCGAGGCCAGAGTCGTCCAGTCGCGGCCCTCGATGCGGCCCTTGCGCATGCTCTGCAGGGGCACGGATGCCTCGGCCGAGAGCAGTCGCATGGCGATCTCCGACCGGCCCATCTCGAGCGAGAAGAAGATCGACGGCATGTCGTGCTTGATCGACGCCGCGCGGCAGAAGTCGAGCGCGAGAGTCGACTTACCGAGGGCCGGCCGAGCGGCGACGATGATCATCTGACCCGGGTGGAAGCCGTTGGTGAGGTTGTCGAGGTCGGCGAAACCCGTGGGAACGCCGGTCATCTGGCCGTCTTTGCCCGCGGCCGCCTCGATCTCGTCGATGGCGGCTGAGACCGCGACGGTGAGCGGCACGTAGTCTTCGGCTTCGACCCCGCCGTTCACGGCGTAGATCTCGGCCTGCGCATTGTTGACGAGGTCGGTGACCTCACCCTCGCTCGCGTAGCCCATCTGCACGATGCGGGTACCGGCCTCGACGAGACGGCGGAGCACCGCCTTCTCGGAGACGATGGTGGCGTAGTAGCCCGCATTCGCCGCGGTGGGCACGAGGCCGGTGAGCGTGTGCAGGTACTCCGCACCGCCGGCCCGGTTGAGCTCGCCCGTCTTCGTGAGTTCGTCGGTGACCGCGATGACGTCGGTGGGCTCGCCGTGCGAGTAGAGGTTGAGGATGGCCTCGAAGATGACTTCGTGCTTCGGGATGTAGAAGTCGACGGAGCGCATGACCTCGACCACATCGGCCACGGCGTCTTTGCTCAGCAGCATGCCGCCGAGAGCGCTCTGCTCGGCCAGCAGATCGTGCGGAGGGGTGCGGTCTCCGGCCCGGGGCTGGCCCTGGCGCGGCTCATCGCGCTGCTCTCCTGCGAGGCCGAGATGGGCGATCGACACGTGTTCTCCTTAGGTGGTGGACCCAGCAAAGCGGCAACGTCCGACACTCACAAATCATCTTGTGGATAAAGCTGTGGAGGATGTGGGCGAAACGCCGGAAGCTATGTGGGCAATCTGTGGAGTGGCTTGGGGATAACTTCTGTGCAAATCGATGTAAAGAGCCTTTGACCAGGACTTTTAGGTTTCCACACACTGTGAGTGGAGACATCCTTCGACCACTGCTTGAAGCTTCTATTTCCCCACTTCACCTGTGTACAGATATGGGGAAATCTCGGCACCAAAAAGGGGTGTCAGGAGCCCGAAAGCCCTTGACACCCCTTGTCGGAGTGACTATTTAGCCGCAACCACCTGAAGGGTGATGGTGGCCGAGATGTCGTCACGAAGGCGCACGGTGGCCTCGTGGGTGCCCGTCAGCTTGATGGCGTTGGGGATCTCGATCTTGCGCTTGTCGAGCGAGCCGATGCCGGCCGCGGCCACCGCGTCAGCGATGTCGGCGGTCTTCACGGAGCCGAACAGGCGTCCGCCCTGGCCCGCCTTGACCGTGAGCTTCACGGTGGCGTTCTCGAGCGTCTGCTTGAGGTGCTGGGCCTCTTCGATGGTCGCGAGGGCGCGAGCGTCGCGGGCAGCCTTGATCTGCTCGACCTGCTTCTCGCCACCACGGCTCCACGTCACGGCAAAGCCCTTGGGGATGAGGTAGTTACGGGCGAAGCCGTTCTTGACCTCGACGACGTCGCCGGGGGTACCCAGACCGGTCACCTCGTGGGTGAGGATGATTTTCGACATGGTGCTACTCCTTAACGGCCAGAGCCGGCGTAGGGCAGAAGCGCCATTTCACGGGCGTTCTTGACGGCACGGGCGATGAGGCGCTGCTCCTGGACGGAGACTCCCGTGATACGGCGGGCGCGGATCTTTCCGCGCTCCGAGATGAACTTGCGAAGGGTCGCGACGTCTTTGTAGTCGATGACGCCGACGCGGATCGACTTCGCGGGTGCGGCGTTCTTCGCACCCTTGGCGCCGCGGAGCGGCTTGCGGCGGTCGCCGCTTGACTTTCCAGCCATGGTTTATGAGTCCTGTTCGTGAAAGAAGAGAAGTTTAGAAGGGAGTGTCGTCGGCGTAGCTGCCCGGAGTGTTCCAGACGTCGCCACCGGCACCACCGGAGGAGGAAGGCGCGGATGCGGCCCACGGCTCGTCGACGGCCGGCTGGCCGCCCCGGTTGCCACCGAACGAACCGCCGCCACCGCCCGCACCACCGGAGGTGGCACGGGTGACCTGAGCGGTCGCGTAGCGGAGCGAGGGACCGATCTCGTCGACCTCGAGCTCGATCGAGGTGCGCTTCTCGCCCTCTTTCGTCTCGTAGGAGCGCTGACGCAGACGACCGGTCGCGACGACACGGCTGCCCTTCGTGAGCGATCCGGCGACGTGCTCGGCGAATTCACGCCACACGCTCGCGCGGAGGAACAGCGCCTCGCCGTCTTTCCAGTCGTTCGACGCGCGGTCGAACGTGCGGGGGGTCGACGCGATCGTGAAGTTCGCGACCGCCAGCCCGTTCTGCGTGTAGCGCAGCTCGGGATCAGCGGTGAGGTTGCCCACCACGGTGATTACGGTTTCGCCGGCCATGACGGACTACTCGCCGGCCTCGGCCTTGGCAGCAGCAGGAGCTGCAGGCGCGGCAGCGGCGGGCTCGGCCTTGGCAGCCGGCTTCGACGCGGCGGCCTTGACGGCAGCGGCCGGAGCGGCAGCGGAGGCGGCACCTGCCGGAGCAGCAGCAGCCTTGGGGTTGGCGGCCTTGCGGGCGGCCTTCTCCTCGGCGAGCTTCGCAGCGGTGGCGACCTGGGCGATGGCCTCCTCGGCACGCAGCACCTTGGTGCGCATGACGGCTTCGGAGAGCTTCAGCTGACGGTCGAGCTCGACAGTGGCGTCGGAGTTCGCGGTGAGGCTCACCACGGCGTAGATGCCTTCGGTCTTCTTGTTGATCTCGTAAGCCAGGCGACGGCGACCCCAGATGTCGACCTTGTCCACGGTGCCACCATCGTTGCGGATGACGTTGAGGAACTTGTCGAGACTCGGGGCCACGGTGCGCTCATCGATCTCGGGATCGAGGATGACCATGAGTTCGTACTGATGCGTCACAAACCCACCTCCTTCGGACTAGAACGGCCACAGACGATCTGTGACAGGAGGGTTATGCATCTGTCCGCATCCGCGTAGAGAATTCCACTGGGTGCAGGACAACTTCCCTAGCGTACCAGAATGAGGGTGTGAACACCCGTGTCGCTCTCGTCTCGCTGCACACCTCGCCGCTCGAGCAGCCGGGGTCGGGCGATGCCGGCGGGATGAACGTGTATCTGGTCGGCCTCGCGGAGGCGCTGGCGGCATCCGGGGTGGAGGTGGAGTTGCTCACCCGGGCGGTGGGGGGCGAGCATCCGGATGCCCGCACCCCGGGCGGTGTTCCCGTCCGGGCCCTCCCGGCAGGGCCGGTGGGTGCCGTGCCGAAGGGCCGGCTCACCGACCTCGCGCCGGAGTTCGGGCGGGCGATGTCTCAGCTGCCCCGCTTCGACGTGGTGCACTCCCATTACTGGCTCTCCGGTCTGGCGGCACTGCCCGTCGCCGACGCGTGGGGGGCACCGCACGTTCTGAGCCTGCACACCCTCGGCGCCCTCAAGAACGCACGCCTCGCACCGGGCGACAGCGCCGAGCCCGCGGCGCGGATCGAGGGTGAACGGATGCTCGTGCGGGCGTCGGCGCTCACCGTGGCCGCCACGCAGGCGGAGCGCAACGCGATCGTGGAGGCGACGGATGCGGGCCTCGAGGCCGTGACCGTGGTGCCACCCGGCGTCGACACCTCCCTCTTCCATCCCGACGGTTCAGTCGTCACCCGTGCCCGGCCGTTCGTGCTGGTGCTCGCCCGCATCCAGCCGCTCAAGGGGATCGACCTGGCGATCACCGCGCTCGCGCGCATCCCGGCGGCAGAGCGGCCGATGCTCGTGGTGGCAGGCGGCGCGAGCCCGGGTCACGACGCGTACGCGGCCTCTCTGCACCGCCTGGCGACCGAGCTCCTGCGGCCCGGCGACCTGGAGTTCCTTCCCGCGCAGTCCCGGGAGGCGACCGCTGCGCTGCTGCGCGCAGCCTCTCTCCTTCTGGTTCCCTCGCACTCCGAGACCTTCGGCCTCGTAGCGCTCGAGGCCGCTGCGAGCGGCACGCCGGTGGTGGCCGGCCGGGCCGGGGGCCTGGCCGAGGCGGTGAGCGACGGGGTGAGCGGAGTGCTGATCGAGGGGCGTGACCCGGAGACCTGGGCGCGGGTCATCCGGAGCCTGCTGAGTGACCCGCACGGTCTCGCCACACTCTCGGCTTCGGCCGCCGCGTTCGGCGCCGCCCGATCCTGGGCCGCTGCGGCTGCCGATCTGCGCGGGCACTACGACCACCTGCTCGGCCGGTAGGGTTCCGCCATGGAGTCGATTGCTGTGTTCGGTACCGCTCCCGTCTTCGTGCACGCGCATCCCGACGACGAGTCGATCTCGACGGGGGGCACCATCGCCGCCCTGGTCGAGGCGGGGGCGGCCGTGACCATCGTCACCGGCACGCGCGGCGAGCGCGGCGAGGTCGTACCCGGCGAGTTGCATCACCTCGAGGGCACCGATGCGCTCGGGCCGCACCGCGTGCACGAGCTCGCGGCGGCGATGAGTGCCCTGGCTCCGGTCACCCACGCGTTCCTCGGCCCGCGGGTCTATGCCGATTCGGGAATGCAGTGGGGGGAGGCAGGTCTCGCCGAGGCCGCGGCGGATGCTCCGGCCGATGCCCTGAGCCTGGCTCCGCTCGACGAGGTGATCGGCGCCCTGCTCGCCGAACTGCCCGAGCATCCCACATCCGTCATCGGCTACGACGCGCTCGGCGGCTACGGACACCCCGATCACGTGCGGATGCACGAGGCCGGTCTCGAGGCGGCCCGGCGCAGGGGTCTGCCGTACTTCGCGATCGTGGAGCCCCGGGTCGGCGCCTCCGCCGCCGCGGACGGCGAGATCATCTCCGTGCACCTCAGCGCCCCCCAGTTCGCCGTCAAGCTCGCCGCGATGGCCGCCCACGCCACGCAGCTCACCGTGGCTCCCGCGGCAGACGGCACCGCCACCTTCACCCTCAGCGGGGGTCAGACACATCCGGTGGCCGTCGTCGAGAGCTATCGGCGCCTGCACTGAGCCGGCCCGCGATCGACCGATAGAATCGTTGAGTTTTGACAACGAATTGAAGAGAGCTAGGCCGCATGAGCATCAAGGTCGCCATCGCTGGAGTCGGCAACTGCGCGAACTCCCTCATCCAGGGCGTCACGTACTACAAGGATGCGGATGAGACCGAGGACGTGCCCGGCCTCATGCACGTGCGGTTCGGCCCGCACCACGTGGGCGATCTCGAGTTCGTGGCCGCCTTCGACGTCGACGCCGCCAAGGTGGGCGCCGACCTGGCCGACGCGATCTGGGCCAGCGAGAACAACACCCTGAAGTTCGCGGATGTCGCGCCCACCGGCGTCACGGTGCAGCGCGGCCCCACCCTCGACGGGCTCGGTGAGTACTACGTCGAGATGATCGACGAGTCGCCCGCGGAGCCCGTCGACGTGGTCGCCGCGCTCAAGGCGAGCGGTGCCGAGGTTCTCGTGGGCTACCTGCCTGTGGGCTCGGAGGAGGCTGTGCGCTTCTACGCGCAGGCCGCTCTCGACGCGGGCATCGCCTACGTGAACGCCATCCCGGTGTTCATCGCGTCCGACCCGGTATGGGCCGAGAAATTCCGTGCCGCGGGCCTGCCGATCGTCGGCGACGACATCAAGAGCCAGGTGGGGGCCACCATCACGCACCGGGTCCTGGCACGCTTGATGGAGAGCCGCGGGATCACGCTCGACCACACCTACCAGCTGAACGTGGGCGGCAACATGGACTTCAAGAACATGCTGGAGCGCAAGCGCCTCGACTCGAAGAAGATCTCGAAGACCCAGTCGGTGACGTCGAACATCGACGTCGACCTGGATGCGCGCGACGTGCACATCGGCCCGAGCGATCACGTGCCGTGGCTGAACGACCGCAAGTTCGCCTTCGTGCGCCTCGAGGGCCACGGATTCGGCGGCGCGCCCATGAGCATCGAGTACAAGCTCGAGGTGTGGGACTCGCCCAACTCGGCCGGCGTGATCATCGACGCCGTGCGCGCCGCGAAGATCGCCTTGGATGCCGGGCTCGGCGGCCCCGTGGAGTCGGCGAGCGCCTACTTCATGAAGTCGCCGCCCGTGCAGCTGCCCGACGACGTGGCCCGCGCCCACCTCGAAGAGTTCATCGCCGCCAACAGCCCCCGCTGACACGCCGCGCAACGCGATCGACGGACCTTCACGCCAACGACGGAGCGAAAGTCCGTCGTTGGCGCTATCCGAGCCGAGACTCCGTCGTCTCCGGAGGGGTGTCAGATGTGGCGGGTGGCCCACCACTCGCGGAGGCGGTCCGTGGCCTCCTCCTCGGGGAGCGGGCCTTCGTCGAGCCGCAACTCGAGCAGGAACGCGCGCGCCGCGCCCACCTCGCGTCCGGGCCCGATGCCGAGGATCTGCATGATCTGCTCACCGTCGAGATCGGGCCGCACCGAGTCGATCTCCTCCTGGGCGGCGAGCGTCGCGATGCGGTCTTCGAGATCGTCGTAGGCGAACGAGAGCTGATCGGCCTTGCGCCGGTTGCGCGTCGTGACATCGGCCCGGGTGAGGATGTGCAGGCGCTCCAGCTGCTCGCCGGCATCGCGCACGTAGCGCCGCACCGCCGAGTCGGTCCAGACACCCTCGGAGTAGCCGAAGAAGCGCAGGTGCAGCTCGATCAACCGTGACACCGCGGCGATGGTGTCGTTGTCGAACCGCAGCGCGCGCAGCCGCTTGCGGGCCAGCTTCGATCCCACCACGTCGTGGTGGTGGAACGACACCTGGCCGCCCGGCTCGTTGCGCTTCGTCGCCGGTTTGCCGATGTCGTGCAGCAGGGCCGCGAGTCGCAGGACGAGGTCGGGCGGGGTTCCCGGATGGCGCGACTTCTCGAGATCGATCGCCTGGTCGAGCACCGTGAGGCTGTGCTGGTAGACGTCCTTGTGGTGGTGGTGCTCATCGGATTCGAGCTGCAGCGCCGGGATCTCGGGGATGACCAGTTCGGCCAGGCCGCTCTCGACGAGCAGTTCGATGCCGAGCCGGGGCGCATCCGTCTTCAGCAGCTTCGAGAGTTCGTCGTTGACGCGCTCGATCGAGATGATGCCGATGGAGTCGCGCATCTCGGAGATGGCGATGGCGACATCGGCGGCCACCGTGAAACCGAGCTGGGCGCTGAAGCGGATGGCGCGGAGCATCCGGAGCGGATCGTCGCCGAACGACACCTCGGGGGTGCCGGGGGTGCGCAGCACGCCGGCGATGAGGTCGTCCATGCCGTGCGAGGGGTCGACGAGCACGAGTTCGGGCAGGCGCAATGCCATGGCGTTGACCGTGAAGTCGCGGCGGCCGAGGTCGCCTTCCAGGGTGTCGCCGAACTCCACAGCGGGCTTGCGGGTGGTGTGGTCGTACTGGTCGGAGCGGTAAGTGGTGATCTCCACGGTCTCGCCCTCGATCAGAGCGGCGATCGTGCCGAATGCCCGGCCCACGTCCCACTGGGTGCGGGAGATGGGAGTGACGATGGCCAGGATCTCGTCGGGTGAGGCATCCGTGGTGAAGTCGAGGTCGGTGATGGCCCGACCGAGGAACGCGTCGCGAACCGGGCCGCCGACGAGGGCGAGTTCGTGGCCGGCATCGGCGAATGCTCGCGCCAGCGTCGCCACCGGCTCTGAGGCGGCGAGCTGCGCCAGGAATTCCAAAGACCGCTGAACCGACTGCACCGCCTCATTTTAGCGGCGTCGCCCGGCTGGCCCCCGCGGTTCCCGGATCTCCCAGTCCGCTTCTCCTAGAATCGCAAGGTGGCTGCGCGCTCTCCCGAGTGCCGGCCCGCCACCGTATGAAATCCTCCGCGCGTCGATTGTCTCGAGTTGCGCCCGCGATCGCTGTAAGCGCGTTGATCGCCGGTGCACTCTTCGCGACCCCGGGCGCAGCCTTCGGCGCAGCGCCCGCGAGCAGTTCCGTCGACGTGGCCGCGGCGGATTCCGCCTCCGGTGGAGTCGCGATCGCCGTCTCCTCGGCAGACAACGGCACCGCGACCGCGGGTGCCGATCTCGTGCTGACCGTCGAGATCTCGAATCCCGGGTCTGATGCCCTGTCCGACGGCACCGTCGAGATCGCCCTCGGCCGCGACGCCCTCACCACCTCGACCGAGTTCGACGCGTGGATCGATGGGAGCTCAGCCGCCACGACCACGGTCGACACGGTCGCCACTGCCACCTCGCCCGCCGTGGGGCCGACCTCCTCGCACCTGCTGCAGATCACGGTTCCCGCCGCCCAGATCGATCCCTCCCTCTTCGACGACGGCTGGGGCGTGTACCCGCTCCGCGCGCAAGTCACCGCCGGAGGCACGACTGTGGCGAGCACGGCGAGCACGATCGTCTGGAGCGACGGGGCATCGACCGCTCCGGCCGCCACATCGGTCACGGTGATCGCACCCATCACGAGCGTGGCGAGTTCTACCGGACTCATCCAGTCCGCCGCCCTCGAGGCCTTCACGAGCGACACCGGAGTGCTCACCCGCGAACTGGATGCCGTGTTCGGGCGCCCGGTCACGATCGCGGTCGACCCCCGCATCATCGCGTCGATCCGGGCGCTCGGTTCCACTGCACCCGCCTCGGCGGTCGCCTGGCTCGAGCGCCTCGATGCGGCTCCGAACCCCATCATCCCGCTCACCTACGGCGATTCCGACATCTCGGGCGAGCGTCAGGCCGGCGCCGCGTCGGTGCTGCAGCCCACCTCCCTCGCCTACGCCCTCAAGGCGGCGAACTTCGTGAACGTGAGTCAGATCATCGAACCGGCCGGAGCGACGGATGCGGCGACCCCCACGCCCTCGCCCACTCCCGCCGGTGTCCCCACCCTCGAGCAGCTGCTCAGCTGGGACTACACGAGCACCGCGGTCGCCTGGCCCCGCTCGGGAGCGGCGAGCACGGCCGATCTGCCCTTCTTCGCCGCATCCGGACTCACCACCACCATCGTCGACTCCTCCCAGGTCACCGCCCCCGCGGCCACGGCCGGTGGCACGGCCGACCTCGACGCCACGGCGCTCGTGGGCGACCAGCGAGTGCTCGTGGCCGATCACGGGGTCTCCCAGGCCCTGCAGGACTCGGTGTCGGCCACCTCGGAGACCCGCAAGGGCGAGGCCCTCTCGCAGCTGGCCGGCTCGCTGGCGGTGGCCGCCGGTGCGGCGCAGAGCGACGACACGGCAGGTGCGGCGCCCTCGCAGACCCTCGCCGTACTCGACAGGAGCGCGATGAACCTGTCGAGCATCGACGACGCCCTGTCGGTCATCCAGTCGCGCTCCTGGTCGACCACCGGCACTCTCGACGACCTCCTCGCCACGACTCCCACGCAGACCGTGACGCTCACCGACGCCACCGAAGACGAGCAGCGAGTGGCCCAGATCCGCACGCTGCTGGGCTCTGAGCAGAGCGTCGATGCCTTCTCCTCCGTGCTCTCAGACCCCCAGGTGCTGACGGGCGAGCACCGTGCCGACCTGCTCGCGCTGCTGTCGAACAGCTGGGTGTCGAACGAGGGCGGGTGGAGTGTGGCCGCCCAGGCCTCGGTCACGGACGACCAGAAGGTGCTCGCGTCGGTGCAGATCGTCGAGGGATCGAACATCAATCTGCTGTCGAACCAGGCACCTCTCCCCGTCACCATCAGCAATGAGCTGCCCTATCCCGTGACCGTGATCGTGCACGTCACGCCCTCGAACGGCCGCCTGCTGATCGACACGAACGACGAACCGATCACCATCGAGGCGGGATCGCGCAAGGGTGCCCAGATCCCGGTGACCGCGGTGGCCAACGGATCGGTGACCCTCAGCTTCCAGTTGCTCAGCCCCTCCGGGGTGCTCGTCTCGACGCCTTCGCCCGTGATCGTGAACGTGAGCGCCGACTGGGAGACCTGGGGAACCGTGATCATCGCCCTCGTCATCGTCGTGGTGTTCGGTATCGGCGTGCTGCGGCTCATCCTGCGCAGGCGCAAGGCGCGCACCACGGCGGCGAGCGCGACCCAGGACGATACCGATACCGATACCGATACCCATACCCATACCGACGGTACGACGACGGATGAGAGCCCCCCTCAGTGACCAGCACCAGCATCGGTCGCGCCAGCGCCTTCCTCGCCTCGGGCACCATCGTCTCCCGGGTCATGGGCTTCGTGCGCGCCATCATCCTCGCGCAGACCATCGGTAGCGTCAGCAGTGCGAGCGCCGACGCGTTCGCCGTGGCGAACCAGCTGCCGAACAACATCTACGCCATCATCGCGGGCGGCACCCTGAGTGCCGTGCTCGTGCCGCAGATCGTGCGCGCCACCCTGCACTCCGACGGCGGCAAGGGCTACATCAACAAACTGCTCACCATCGCCATGGTGATCCTGGGCGGCAGCACCCTCGTGGCCACTCTTCTCGCGCCGGTGCTCGTGGCCATCTCGGCGCCGAGCTGGAGCGGTGAACAGCGCGCTCTCGGCATCGCCTTCGCCTATTGGTGCCTCCCGCAGATCTTCTTCTACGGCCTCTACACCGTGCTCGGCGAGGTGCTCAACGCGAAGGGCGTGTTCGGTCCGTTCACCTGGGCGCCGGTGGTCAACAACATCGTCTCGATCATCGGCCTCGTGATCTTCATGGTGATGTTCGGCGTCGACCCGAACGGCGAGCGGCTCGTCACCGACTGGAGCCCCGACAAGATCGCGCTCCTCGGCGGGTTCACCACGCTCGCCGTGGCCGCCCAGGCGATGATCCTCTTCGCCTTCTGGAGGCGAGCCGGCATCCGCTACCGCCCCGATTTCGCCTGGCGCGGCGTCGGACTCGGCGCGGCCGGCCGGCTGGCGGGGTGGACCTTCGGCATGCTCCTGGTCACCCAGGCCGCCGGCCTCGTGGAGACGATGGTGGCCTCGATCGCGTCGGGGAACGGCGCATCGACCGCGGCCATCCAGTACGCCTGGCTCATCTTCATCCTGCCGCACTCCCTCGTGACCGTGTCGATCGTCACGGCCTACTTCACCAAGATGAGCGGGCACGCCAACCGGGGCGAGATCACCGAGCTGAGGGGGGATGTCTCTGCGGCCATCCGCGTGACCGCGCTCTTCATGGTGCTCGGCATGGTCGTGCTCACGGTGGTGGCGTATCCCTTCTCCAGTCTCTTCACCGACACGGCGGCGCAATCGGCGGAGATGGGCAATGTGCTGATCGCGTTCCTCGTGGGCCTCATCCCGTTCAGTGTGCTGTTCGTGCTTCAGCGGGTGTTCTACTCCCTCAGCAACACGAAGACCCCGTTCTTCCTGCAGGTGCTGCAGGCTGTGATCTTCACCGCGCTCGCGCTCGGCTGTGCACTTCTGCCGGCCGAGTGGATCGCTGTCGGACTCGGTCTGGCGCTGTCGTTCGCCACGGGCATCCAGACCCTGGTGGCCGCTGTCCTCGTGCGTCGTCGACTGGGCGGCGTGGGAGGGCGCCGTGTGATCGTGAGCTTCGCGCGATACCTGGTGGCCGCCATCCCCACGGGCTTGGCCGGGTGGGGCGTGCTGATCGGCATCGGTTCTGTGTTCGGTGCGGATTTCGCCGTCACCGGCTTCGTCGGCCCACTCGTGTCGATGGCGATCATCGGCGTCGTGATGCTGGTGGTGTACCTGGGTGCTCTGTACCTCATCCGGTCACCGGAACTGAAGGATGCGCTC
Organism: Herbiconiux sp.; assembly: GCF_004297105.1. Lineage (GTDB taxonomy): Bacteria > Actinomycetota > Actinomycetes > Actinomycetales > Microbacteriaceae > Herbiconiux. Next base: position 648,166 of record NZ_SCVE01000012.1, on the reverse strand, counting down.
GCCCCTGTGCGTGCCCGTCTCGGCCGCTAGAATTCCGGGCCTGCACGGCGGCTGAGCGCCTCGCGGCACTGGAATACTCCGTGGTTAGGATGTGTTGTAACGGTCAGTGGGCGCACTGCTCGTGTGCCCGCGACCACCCTCAGGAGTAGAACGACATGCGCGAGATCATCATCATCGGATCGGGCCCTGCCGGCTTCACGGCGGCGATCTACGCCGCCCGTGCCGGCCTGAAGCCCCTTCTCCTCGCTTCGAGCGTCGAGGCCGGCGGCGAACTCATGAACACCACCGAGGTCGAGAACTTCCCCGGCTTCCCCGAGGGCATCCAGGGCCCGGAGCTCATGATCAAGCTGCAGGAGCAGGCCGAGAAGTTCGGCACCGAGGTCATCCTCGACGATGTCACCGCCGTGCACCTCTCCGGCGACGTGAAGTCGGTCGAAACCGGGTACAGCGGCACCTTCGAGGCCCGCTCAGTGATCTTCGCCACCGGATCCGCCTACCGCAAGCTCGGAATCCACGACGAGGAGCGGCTCTCGGGCCGCGGCGTCTCCTGGTGTGCGACCTGTGATGGCTTCTTCTTCAAGACCAAGACCATCGCCGTGGTCGGCGGTGGAGACTCCGCGATGGAGGAGGCCACGTTCCTCACCCGCTTCGCCGAGAAGGTGTACGTGGTGCACCGCAAAGACACCCTGCGTGCCTCGAAGATCATGCAGGAGCGGGCGTTCACGAACGAGAAGATCGAGTTCGTGTGGAACTCCGAGGTCGTCGGCATCGCGGGCGAGAACGCGGTCGAGGGTCTCAGCCTCCGCAACACGGTCGATGGCAGCGAGTCCGAGCTTCCTGTTCAAGGCCTCTTCGTGGCGATCGGCAACGACCCTCGCGTGCACCTGGTGCACGGCCAGCTCGAGCTCACCGCCGAAGGCACCATCGCCGTCGACGGCCGCTCATCGAAGACCAACCTCCCCGGCGTCTTCGCTGCGGGTGATGTCATCGACCCCCACTACCGGCAGGCCGTCACCGCGGCCGCATCCGGAACAGTGGCCGCGCTCGACGCCGAGCAGTTTCTTGCAGCACTAGACCAGGCCGCCGCCGAAGCAGCCGAGACCCTCGTCTCGGCCTCCTAGTCGCCGCTTGCTGAACGACTACCTCACGAAAGAAGGAATCATGTCCAACGCCAAGGCCGTCTCCGACGCCACCTTCCAGGCCGACGTGCTCGACTCCGAGAAGACCATCCTGGTCGACTTCTGGGCCGAGTGGTGCGGCCCCTGTCGCGCCGTCGCGCCCATCCTCGACCAGATCGCAGATGAGCACGGCGACAAGATCGAGATCGTCAAGCTGAATGTCGACGACAACCCGCAGACCGCCATGAAGTACCAGATCACCTCGATCCCGGCACTCAAGGTCTACAAGGGCGGCGAGGTCGTGAAGACCATCATCGGCGCCAAGCCGAAGGCGGCCCTCGAGGCCGACCTGGCGGCGTTCATCTGAGTCATCACCGGGTCGCCGCGCGTGACCCGAACCGGCCTTCCGGCCAGTTCTCCACAGGTGGCCCGCCGCATTCGTGCGTCGGGCCACTTTTGCATGTCATACGATGGAATTTCGGTCGACGTCGGGAAGTACCTCAGTGAGCAGTCAGAATCCCCTGCAGCAGTCAGGCAACAACCTTGACCCCTGGTACTCGAGCTACGCCGCCCGTACAGCAGGTCTCGCCGCATCCGAGGTGCGCGCTCTCTTCGCCGTGGCCTCGCGCCCCGAGGTCGTGTCGCTCGCCGGGGGCATGCCGGCGGTGTCGGCGCTCCCTCAGGAGCTGGTGATCGACTCGATGAACCGCGTCATGCGGGAACAGGGGTCTGTCGCCCTGCAGTACGGATCCGGTCAGGGCGTGCCCAAGCTGCGCGAGCAGATCCTCGACGTGATGGCCATGGAGGGCATCAAGGCGAGCGCCGACGACGTCGTGGTCACCACTGGATCGCAGCACGCACTCGAGCTGGTGTCGAAACTGTTCCTCGACCCTGGTGATGTCGTGCTGGCCGAAGGCCCCAGTTATGTCACGGCGATCGTCATCTTCCGCTCCTTCCAGGCCGAGACCCATCACGTGGCCATGGATGAGCACGGCATGGTGCCCGAGTCGCTGCGCGAGAACATCGCCCGATTGAAGGCGGATGGCCGGCGCATCAAGTTCCTCTACACGATCCCGTCGTTCCAGAACCCCGCCGGGGTGACCCTCACCTGGGAACGCCGCGTCGAGATCCTGCAGATCGCCCGGGACAACGGGATCCTGGTCCTGGAAGACAACCCGTACGGTCTGCTCCACTTCGACGCACCACCGCCACCCGCCCTCCGCTCGGTCGAAGATGAAGGTGTCATCTACCTCGGTACCTTCTCGAAGACGCTGGCTCCCGGCTTCCGAGTCGGCTGGGCGCTGGCACCGCACGCCATCCGTGAGAAGCTCATCCTCGCGAACGAAGCCGCGGTGCTTTCGCCCAGCTCGTTCAGCCAGCTCGTCGTCTCGGAGTATCTCGACACGATCGACTGGCGGGCTCAGGTCGACCGCTTCCGTGGCGTCTACCGGGAGCGAAAAGAGGCGATGATCGGGGCTTTAACCGAATATCTCCCTAACCTCTCCTGGACGGATCCGCAGGGCGGGTTCTATGTCTGGCTCACCCTTCCGCCGTATCTGAACTCGAAGCAGATGCTGCCACGTGCGGTCAAGGAACTTGTGGCATACACCCCCGGTACGGCCTTCTACGCCGACGGCAGTGGCGGCAACAACATCCGGCTCTCGTTCTGTTACCCGACGCCGGATGCGATCCGCACCGGCATCCGGCGCCTGCAGAATGTGATCAACGGCGAGATCGACCTCCTCGAGACCTTTGCGGCAACCGGTCCGCTGCACACCGTGCGCGACCGCAGCTATTCGGCACCCCCTCCCAACCTGGATTGAGTTCATGAGCGAAGACACCACTCCCCGCACCGTCGTGGTCCTTGCCGGCGGAATCTCGCACGAGCGCGATGTGTCGCTCCGCTCTGGTCGCCGGGTGGCAGATGCGCTCACCCAGCGCGGCCACACCGTGGTCGTGCGCGATCCGGATGCAACACTGCTCGAGTTCCTCGACGAGAGCCGGCCCGACGTGGTGTGGCCGGCGTTGCATGGCGCCTCCGGAGAGGACGGAGCCCTCAGGTCACTTCTCGACATGCTCGGCATCGCGTACGTCGGTTCGCAAGGCAAAGCGGCGCGGCTGGCATGGCAGAAGCCGACGTCGAAGGTGCTCGTGGAGCGTGCCGGGCTCTCCACCCCGCGCTGGGTCACCCTCCCCCGCGATACGTTCCGCGAGCTCGGTGCAACGCAGGTACTCGCACGCGTGCTGGAGTCCCTCGGCTCTGACCTCGTGGTGAAGCCGGCGATGGGTGGCTCGGCTCTGGGCGTCGGTGTCATCGAGTCCGGCGATGATCTCCCTCGCGCCGTGGTCGATGCTTATACGTATGGCGAAGTCGCTTTGATCGAGCAGCGCGTGCGTGGTGTCGAGGTGTCGGTTGGAATCATCGACCTGGGAGAGGGTGCGTTCGCGCTCCCCGTGGTGGAGATCGAGCCGCGGTCCGGCGTCTACAGCTATGAGGCGCGCTACAACGCCGGCGAGACCAGCTTCTACACACCCGCTCGACTCAGCGACGATGTCGCCGTGGCCGCCCAGAACGTTGCTCTGCAGATCTACAACACCCTGGGATTGCGCCACATCTCGCGTATCGACCTCATCATCGACGAGGCAGGCGTCCCGTGGTTCCTTGAAGCCAATGTGCTGCCGGGCCTCACCGAGACCTCGATGGTGCCGCAGGCGATCCTGGCGGCCGGTTTCTCGCTGGGCTCTGTCTACGAGAAGCTCAGTGAAGTGGCGATCGCCGAGTCTGCCTGAGGGCGTTCCTTCTCAGAACCTGGGATGTTTCACGTGAAACGTGGGCCTCGTGACGTCGGCTTGGCGCCGAAGCCGTCCTCTCCCAGCTCGCCGAGGATGCGATTGAGATCTTCAATGGTCGCGAAGTCGATCACGATCTGACCCTTCGCTCGGCCGAGGCTCACCCGAACGCGCGTGTTCAACCGATCACCCAGTCGTTCACCGATCTCATCGAGATGCCCACGCTTGTTGCCCGCAGTGGTCTTGGCCCGCGTCTGCTTCGGCGCCGACGACGCAAGAGCTTCCGCCGCGCGCACCGACAGGTCCTCGTTCACGATCTTGTCGGCGAGCTTCGTCATCGCCTCGACGTCCCCCACGGCGAGAACTGCACGTGCGTGGCCCGCGCTGAGCACTCCGGATGCGACCCGGTTCTGCACTGCGGGAGGAAGGCGCAGAAGGCGCAGCGTGTTCGTGATCTGAGGACGCGACCGTCCGATCCGCTCAGCGAGCTGCTCCTGGGTGATCCCGAAGTCTTCGAGCAACTGCTGGTACGCCGATGCCTCTTCAAGAGGGTTCAGCTGCGAGCGGTGCAGGTTCTCGAGCAGCGCATCCCGCAGCATGTCTTCATCGGCCGTGTCCTTCACGACGGCGGGGATGGTGTCGAGTCCCGCCTCCTTCGTGGCACGAAGACGTCGTTCACCCATGACGAGCTCGTACAGTTGCGGTTGGCCAGCTTCAGGCTTGGGAAGCTCGCGCACAACGATCGGCTGAAGTACGCCGATCTCCTTGATCGAATGCACCAACTCCGCCAGATCCGCAGGATCGAACACGCTACGAGGCTGCTTCGCGTTCGGCACGATTGTTTGGGGGTCCAGCTGGGCCAGCCGGGCACCGGGCACGGCGACAAGATCCGTGCTCTGCCGTGGGGCATCGAAGAACACGTCTACGGGGCGGGCACCCTCAACGCGGGGCTCTTCTGTCGGGATTAAGGCGCCGATGCCACGACCGAGTCCAGTTCGCTTCTTAGTTGCCACGCTGTGGTGCTCCTCGTTCTGCTATTTCTGCCGCCGCTTCCAGATAGGAGACGGAGCCGGGGGAACCCGGATCGAAACTGATGACCGTCTGCCCGTAGCTCGGCGCTTCGGAGATGCGAACCGACCGGGGAATGACCGCCGACAGCGTTTCGGCTGGAAAGTGCGAGCGTACGTCATCCGCCACCTGCGAAGCGAGTCGGGTGCGCCCGTCATACATCGTGAGCAGAATCGTCGAAACCGCGAGACTCGGGTTGAGATGCTTCTCGATCAGGCTGATGTTGCTGAGCAGCTGACTCAGCCCCTCGAGTGCGTAGTACTCGCACTGAATCGGGATGAGCACCTCGCGGGCTGCGACGAAAGCGTTGATCGTAAGAAGCCCCAGCGATGGGGGACAGTCGATGAAGACATAGTGGAACGGTCTTCCCGCCTCGGCCATGGCCGCGAGGAAGCGATCCAAGCTCCCGCGGAGTCGCTGCTCTCGCGCCACCATCGGAACCAGTTCGATCTCCGCACCCGCGAGATGAATCGTGGCCGGCAAGCAGAACAGGTTCGGTGACTCCGGGCTCTGCTGCACGATGTCATCCATCGGCTGGTCGTGGATCAATGCGTCATAGACACTAGGAGTCTCACCCCGATGGTCCACGCCCAGTGCTGTCGATGCGTTGCCTTGGGGGTCCAGGTCGACCACGAGTACGCGCGCACCTTCACGTGCGAGGGCCGCGGCGAGGTTGACGGTGGTGGTCGTCTTCCCCACGCCACCCTTCTGGTTCGCGACTGTCAGAACTCGAGGTGATGAAGGGAGTGGATAGGCGCGCAGGGCCAGCTGGCGCTTGCGTTGCGAGAGGTCTGCTAGTTCCCGGGCCAGCGGAGTAGACGCATCAAAAGCGGTTGCATCACTGGTCATTCTTCTCAAAATCCTGTCGGTATGTTTCACGTGAAACATGGGGGAGCGGGGAGCCCGAACGGACGTCTCCGATCGTATCGAACCTCACTGACAAACGCGGGGCCACTCGAGTAGGTGTGGACAACGATTGAACTGAGAAACCCCCCTTCGTCATGAAGTCGTGGCCCGGATCACCCGGGTTGGTTCCACATCGAGTCCGATGCCGAGCTCCTGCACGCGCACATCACGGAGGCGGAACTTGCGTATGGCCTTCTCAGCGGCGGCGATTTCGCGCTCGGCTCCCGCGCCCTTCATCAGCACCATCTCGCCCCCGGACGCAAGCAGGGGAGTGCACAGAGGGATCAACTTCGAGAACGCGCTCACGGCTCTCGCGGTGAGCTGATCGAACTTCACCGCTTCGCGGTAGTCCTCGGCTCGAGCGCGCACCACGGTGACGTTGTCGAGATCGAGGATGGTCACCTGCTCGGTGAGCCAGGCGACACGGCGCTCCATCGGCTCGATCAGCACGAAGTCGACGTCGGGACGAGCGATGGCCAAGACGATCCCGGGCAAACCTGCGCCACTTCCGACATCGCCGACCTGACCCGGACGTAGTAGGGGAGCGACAAGCGCACAGTTGATGATGTGCCTCGTCCAAATACGCGGAGGCTCAAGTGGACCGATGAGCCCGAGCTCTTCACCACGTCGGAGGAGATCCGCCGTGTAGGCCCGCGCAAGTGGAAGGCGATCGCCGAAGAGCTCCGCTGCAATGGAGGGTTCTGACTCGGGGGCGGATGTTTCACGTGAAACATCCGCCTTGGCCAGCTTTGAGACGTTCGATTCCTCGGAGGTCACTGTTTCACGTGAAACTATGCGCGCGAGATGACCGTGTGGCGATCGCGGCCTTCGCCCTCGGACTCCGACGAGAACCCGCGGGCGGCCACGATGTCATGCACCAGCTTGCGCTCGTACGACGACATCGGCTCGAGACCAGCGGATGCCGCGCCCGCCTCGATTTCAGCGATGGCGTGATCCACCAGTCGCTCGAGCTCGCGCTGTCGCTGCTCGCGGCTACCGCCGACATCCAGAATCAGTCGGGAGAATTCACCGGTCTTCGTCTGCACGGCTAGGCGGGTGAGCTCCTGCAAAGCAGCGACGGTGTCGGGGCGTGACAGAACTCGCAGGTTGCTGTCGCCAGACGCGTTGACGGAGATGTACGCCCGCCCATCCGTCACCTCGATGTCGATGTCACCATCGAGATCGCAGATATCGAGAAGCTCTTCGATGTAGTCGGCTGCCACATCACCCTCATCGTCGAGGCGGCTGGTCGAGGCGACATCCGCTGACTCTTCCGATTCCTCCCCGTTGATGGGGTCGATGATCACCGTCTCCGTCGACTCCGAAGTCTCGGCCACATCACTCATTTCTTGTCCCCTTGCTTCTTCGCCCGGTTCTTGTTCACGGGCTGCTGACGCTGTGTCGTCTTGGGCACCTCCGGGATCGACTCGATCTCCGGCGCCCCCTTCTTCGGCTCGAGCTTGCCCTTGCGTGCAAGTCGCTCCTCGCGAGCCTTCGCGGCCTCACTACCCGGAGTCGGCATGTTTCGGATCACGAGGTACTGCTGACCCATGGTCCAGAAGTTCGAGGTGAGCCAGTAGAACATGACACCGAGAGGGAAGGCCACACCGGAGAAGACGAACACGAGGGGGAGTACGTAGAGGAGCATGCGCTGCTGCTTGTACATCGGGCTCGCCTTGGCCTCAGGCGACTGGTTCTTCGACATGATCTGCAGCTGCGTGTAGAACTGCGACGCGGTCATCAGCACCACCATCGAGCCGGCGATCACCATGACCTGCCACGGCCCACCCGAGTTCCACGCCCCGATGAACGTGTCGTGCAGAGGAGCGACACCGAAGAGTGTCGCGTCACCGAACTGCTTGCCAAGCTCCGAGTTCAGCGGTCCGACACCCGCCAGGCCCTTCTGGGCGTTGTTGAGCACCGAGAAGAGGCTGAAGAAGATCGGCATCTGCAAGAGCAGAGGGAGACAGGATGCCAGCGGGTTGGTACCGGTCTTGCGATACAACTCCATGGTCTCCCGCGACATGGCCTCGCGCGAGAACTGATCCTTCTTGCCCTTGTACTTGTCCTGGATCTTCTTGAGTTGTGGCGCGACTTCGAGCATCTTGCGCTGACTCTTGATCTGCCGCACGAAGATGGGGATGAGGGCGGCACGCACCACGAGCACCAGGCCGACGATCGAGAGCACCCAGGTGAGGCCGGCGCCCGGGTCGAGGTGGACGACATTGGTCCACACCCAGTGCCAGGCAACCAGGATCAGCTCTACGACCCATTTGATGGGCCAGAGGATCGTATCGAGAAACGGGATTTCCATGGGTGGGGTTAGCCCTTTCCGTGGCTAGCTACTACAAAACCGAATGGCGTCAGCTGGTACTTCTGCCGGCGCACGGGCGGAACGTCGTCGACGCCTCCCTTGGCCCAGGGGTGGCACCGGGCGATGCGGTAGAGGCCCATCGCCGAACCGACGATCACGCCCCGCTGTTGAATCGCCTGCAAGGTGTAAGAGGAACACGAGGGGTAGTACCGGCAGACGTCGCCATAGAGAGGAGAGATCACCGCACGATAGGCCCTGAGCACCAGAACCGCGAGATTGCGGGGGAGCAGCACGATCGCAGTCACCACTGACGTCATGCGAGTACTGATCCTTTGGTGAGAGAACGCGATAGTTCTTCGAAGAGTACGCGGTAAGGCTGGGATGCAGCTTGGGGCAACGCGCGGATCACGACGTCGACGCCCGGGGCCACGTCAGGCAGCAACTCATACGACGCCGCCTTGAGGCGACGCCGAACCCGGTTGCGCACAACGGCGACCCCGACAGATTTCGCCACGATGAAGCCGAAACGCGCATCCGGCGTCGAACCGGATGCGCGAATGTAGGTGACGGTGTTCGGCCCGACGAATTTCACACCACGTCGCACCGTGCCGCGATAGTCACGGCCGTGTGTGATGCGATTGCCCTTGGCCAGCACCGCGAGGATTCAGCCTTGCTCAGGCCGAGAGCTCGGTGCGACCCTTGCGGCGACGCGCCGACAGGATCGAACGGCCCGCGCGAGTGCGCATGCGCAGACGGAAACCGTGCACCTTGGCGCGGCGGCGGTTGTTCGGCTGGAAAGTTCTCTTGCTCATAATGATCTCCGTGGCCCGATCGTGTTCGCGCGCGGATGCACGGAACCGAGATCGAGAAGTCGTGATTCTTGGTGGTAGCCACAACAGCTACAAGTCAACTGATTAAACCTACGGCCTGGAGCGCCCCGGGTCAAACTGGATCTGCCCAAAGAGTCAATTATCCACAGCATGTGGAGAACATCTGTGTATGACACGCGCTCCGTCAATACGCCGAACTTGCCCTGCGGCATGGCAGTCACTAGCTTAGGTGCCTACAGTTACTAACAGCCGGCGGGGGCCAGGAACCGGTTGGTGCCGAACGAGTGTTCGGCGAAACGGTTTCACGTTCGACAGGAGTTCCATTGGCTGACGGCGCCAGCTCGACAGAAGACAACTGGCGAACCGTTCTCGATGTCCTTTCTTCGGACTCTCGGATCACCCCCCAGCTCAAAGGCTTCCTCGGCCTGGTGGTGCCGAAAGGCGTGCTCGGCGGCTCCTTCTATCTGGAGGTTCCGAACGACTTCACTCGCGACATGCTGGAGCAGCGGGTTCGCCCCTCCCTCCTGGCGGCAATAGCCACCCTGGATGCCGGCCTCCAGGTCTCGAACTTCTCGGTGGTGGTCAATCCCGACATCGATGCCTACGATTCCTCCGCCGGCGATGGCGACCCGGCACCCGCCGTACCCGAGCCGAGCTACCCCGACACCGTGGCCGCATCCGTCGCTCCTCCCGTACAAGAGACCGTCGGCCCCCTCCGCAACAACGACACCCGGCTCAATCCGAAGTACAGCTTCGACAACTTCGTGATCGGCGGTTCCAATCGCTTCGCCCACGCAGCTGCGGTCGCGGTGGCCGAAGCGCCGGCGAAGGCCTACAACCCGCTCTTCATCTACGGCGACTCCGGGCTGGGCAAGACCCACCTCCTCCACGCCATCGGTCACTACGCCATCAGTCTCTATCCCGGCGTGCGCGTTCGATACGTCAGCTCCGAGGAGTTCACGAACGACTTCATCAACTCGATCGCCAACAACCGCGGCGCCGCCTTCCATTCGCGCTATCGCGACATCGACCTGCTGCTGATCGACGACATCCAGTTCCTGCAGGGCAAGGCCGAGACGCAGGAAGCCTTCTTCCACACGTTCAATACGCTGCACGACCACAACAAGCAGGTGGTCATCACGAGCGACCTGCCGCCGAAGCACCTCACGGGCTTCGAAGACCGTATGCGCACCCGTTTCGAATGGGGCCTGATCACGGATGTGCAGACCCCCGACCTCGAGACCCGCATCGCGATCCTCCGCAAAAAGGCCCAGAGCGAGCGCCTCCGCGTGCCCGACGACATCCTCGAGTTCATGGCCACGAAGGTGTCGAGCAATGTGCGCGAGCTCGAGGGAACCCTCATCCGAGTCACCGCGTTCGCGAGCCTGAACCGCACCCCGGTCGACATGGCCCTCGTGCAGACGGTTCTGAAAGACCTCATCACCCTCGACGACGACAACATCATCGCGCCCGTCGACATCATCAACCACACTGCCGACTACTTCAAGCTCTCGGTCGACGACCTGTACGGCTCGAGCCGCTCCCAGGCCATCGCGACCGCACGCCAGATAGCCATGTACCTGTGCCGGGAGATGACGAGCCTGTCGCTGCCGAAGATCGGCCAGCTGTTCGGCGGCCGCGATCACACCACGGTGATGTACGCCAACAACAAGATCGGCAAGCTGATGACCGAGAAGCGGTCGATCTACAACCAGGTCACCGAGATCTCGACCCGCATCAAGCACAACCAGCGCTACAAGAGCGCGTGAGTGCGCGACGCCTCCACCCTCAGAGCCCGCTCGAATCGCAGTATCCACAGATTGTGAAAAGTCTGTGGATAACTACCCCGACAGTGTTGATCGATCCGCTCCGGGTGTGGAACGGGTCATCCGCAGTTCACTCGCCGGATGTCGTCTGCACACCGATCACACACCGGTTCAACATCTCACACGGGTGTAGTTCTCAATTCCTGAGCGGTTTAAACAGAGTTATCCACATATCCACAGACGTTAAGACCATTAAGGATTAACTCTTAGATGAAAATGACATTCCACAACTTTGTCGTTCGGGCAGCTCGTCACACTGGTCCCGAGTCGGGGTGCATCCACCCGATAACATGGAGCGACCCCAGGTCTCTAATGCCGACAGAGGTGACTTCGTGAAGTTCCAAGTAAACCGAGACGTGTTCAGCGAAGCCGTGTCGTTCGCCGTCAAGCTGCTGCCTCAGCGCACCACACTGCCGATTCTGAGCGGCGTGCTGATCGAGGCGACGGATGAGGGCCTCACCCTGTCGTCGTTCGACTACGAGGTGTCGGCGCAGACGCAGATCGCCGCCGAGGTCGAGGAGACCGGGGTCATCCTCGTGTCGGGCCGGCTGCTCTCCGACATCGCAAACCGTCTGCCGAATGCTCCGGTGCGCTTCACGACCGAAGACTCGCGCATCATCGTGAGCTGCGGCTCTGCGAAGTTCACGCTCCTGAGCATGCCCGTCGAGGAGTACCCGACCCTGCCTCAGGTGGGGGCCGAATCGGGTCTGCTCCCTGCCGAGCAGTTCGCTGCCGCGGTCTCCCAGGTGGCCGTCGCCGCATCCCGCGACGATGTCACCCCCGTGATCACCGGCGTGCAGCTCGAGGTGAGCGACAACAGCATCTCGCTGGTGGCCACCGACCGCTACCGCGTGGCGGTGCGCAACATCGACTGGGATTCGAACGACTCGGGCACCGTCTCCGCCACCGCGCTGGTGCCGGCTCGCACGCTCCAGGAGGTGGGAAAGACCTTCGGCAACGCAGGCACCATCTCGGTGGCCATCACGAACACCGACGACCGCGAGCTCATCGCCTTCAAGAGCGACAAGAAGACCGTCACCACGCTGCTCATCAAGGGCAACTTCCCGCCGGTGAAGCGACTCTTCCCCGAAACCGTCGACAACTACGCGGTGATCAACACGGCCGACCTGATCGAGGCCACCAAGCGCGTGTCCCTGGTGCTCGAGCGCGAGGCCGCGCTGCGCTTCACCTTCACGATCGACGGTGTGACGCTCGAGGCCATCGGCTCCGAGCAGGCCCAGGCGTCGGAGACCATCGACGCCCTGCTCACCGGCGATGACACAGTGGTGTCGCTCAAGCCGCAGTTCCTGCTCGACGGCCTGTCCGCGGTGCACTCGGAATTCGTGCGCATCTCGTTCACGAAGACCGACAACCCGAACAAGCCGGGTCCGGTTCTCATCACGAGCCAGTCGTCGAAAGACCAGCCGGGGTCGGACGACTACAAGTACCTGCTTCAGCCGAACCTCCTGCTGCGCTGATCACGCGCCGCAGGCCGAACACTCACTCAAGGAGACGGTCATGAACATCGGACTCATCGGTCTGGGCAAAATGGGCAACAACATGCGTGCCCGCCTGAAGAAGTCGGGCATCGACGTGGTCGGTTACGACACGAACCCCGCGGTCAGCGATGTGCCCGACCTCACGGCTCTCGCCGCTGCGCTCCCGGCGCCTCGCATCGTGTGGGTCATGGTTCCGGCCGGCGCCATCACCGACTCGGTCATCCACGACCTCTCCGAGGTTCTGGATGAGGGCGATCTCATCATCGACGGCGGCAACTCGAAGTGGACCGAAGACTTCAAGCACTCCGAGTTCCTCGCCCCCAAGGGCATCCAGTTCATGGATGCGGGAGTCTCCGGCGGTGTCTGGGGCCTCGAGAACGGCTACGGCCTCATGGTCGGTGGTACCGCCGAGAACGTCGAGCGCGCCATGCCGATCTTCGATGCGCTGCGCCCTGAAGGGCCGCGCGCCGAAGGCTTCGTGCACGTGGGCGAGGTCGGCGCCGGCCACTACGCCAAGATGGTGCACAACGGCATCGAGTACGGCATCATGCAGGCCTACGCGGAGGGCTACGAACTCCTCGACGCCAAGAAGGACATCATCAAAGATGTCACCGGAACCTTCAAGGCCTGGCAGCGCGGCACGGTCGTACGCTCCTGGCTGCTCGAGCTCCTCGTGCGCGCCCTCGAGGCCGACCCCGAGTTCCACGACATCCAGGGTTACGTGGACGACTCGGGCGAGGGCCGCTGGACGCTCGAAGAGGCCATCGAGAACGCCGTGCCGATGCCCGCCATCAGCGCGTCGATCTTCGCCCGCTTCGTGTCGCGTCAAGACGATTCACCGTCGATGAAGGCCGTCGCCGCGCTGCGCAACCAGTTCGGTGGCCACGCGGTCAAAGAACTCGACTGACGCCTCGCCCGCCCTTGCTGGTACGACACCTGAGCCTCACCGACTTCCGCAACTACGAGACAGCGGATGTCGCTCTGGAGCCCGGTGCCAATCTCTTCGTGGGGAGCAATGGGCAGGGCAAGACGAATCTCGTCGAGTCGCTCGGTTACCTGAGTACCCTCGGGTCGCACCGGGTGTCGAGCGATCAGGCTCTCATCCGGGCGTCGAAGGATTCCGCCGTCATCCGGGCGCGGCTGGAGAACGAGGGTCGCGATCTGCTCGTCGAGGTGCAGATCAACCGCTCGGGGGCGAACCGGGCACAGGTGAACCGCTCGGCGATCAAACCGCGCGAACTACCGCGCTACATCTCCACGGTGCTGTTCGCGCCCGAAGACCTGGCACTCATCCGCGGTGAACCGTCGACACGACGCCGGTTCGTGGATGCTCTGCTCGGAGCGAAGTCGCCGAGACTCCTCGGAGTGTTCGGTGACTACGAGCGGGTTCTGAAGCAGCGAAACGCTCTGCTCAAGTCGGCCCGCGCATCCGGGTTGAAGGATGCCAAGCTCTCCACCCTCGAGCTGTGGAACGAGCGTCTCGTCGAGCTCGGATCGGAGATCATGGCCGAGCGTCTCGCCATCGTCGATGCCCTCGCCCCGTTTGTGCGCTCCGCCTACCAGGCGGTTGCGGGCTCGGACCAGGAGCCGACCCTCGATGTGGTGCTGAGCATCCTGGCCGACCACCCCGAGCGTGACGACGACGATCCGGGCGCCCAGACGCAGGCCACCCTCGACCGGGCGGGAATCGCGTCGGCCTTCCGTGCGGCATTGGACAAGGTGGCCCGGGCGGAGCGCGATCGCGGAATCACCCTGGTGGGGCCGCACCGCGACGACGTGCTCTTCCGACTCAACGAGCTGCCGGCGAAGGGCTACGCGAGCCACGGTGAATCGTGGTCGTTCGCCCTCGCGCTGAAACTCGCCTGTGCCGAGCTGCTGCGCTCCGACTCGGTGTCGGGCGATCCGATCGTGATCCTCGACGACGTGTTCGCCGAACTCGACCAGCGCCGCCGGGGCCGGCTGGCGGATGCGGTGAAGGGCTACCAGCAGGTGCTCATCACGGCAGCGGTGTACGACGACGTGCCGCCCGAGCTCACCTCGCACACGGTGCGGATCTCGTCAGGAACGATCGTCGAGACCCCGGATGCCGGCAGCGACTCACCACCCGATGCGGGCGCCGCCTGATGTCCGAGGCGCAGAACGTCTACCTCCGCCTGAAGACGGCCTTCGGTGATCCGGCCGCCCGCGGCGCGCGCTGGCGCGCGAAGAAGAGCCGCGCCCGCGACGACGACGAGAACGTGCCCTACGGCAAGGGCCGCGATCCGCACGGTCTCGGCGACGTGATGTCGTCGCTCTCCACCGAGCTCGGCTGGACCTCGTCCCTGGCGAAGTCCGACCTGCTCCTCGCCTGGACCGAGATCGCCGGACCCGAGACCGCCGAGCACAGCCGGCCCATCGGTATCACCGACTCCGTGCTCACCGTCCAGTGCGACTCCACGGCGTGGGCGACACAGCTGCGGCACATGCGTGTTCTGATCATGACCACCATCGCGCAGCGATTCCCGGATGCGGGCATCGAGTCGATCCGGTTCGAAGCGCCCCACGCCCCATCCTGGAAACGGGGCTCCAGATCGATTCCAGGGCGGGGCCCTCGCGATACCTACGGCTGAGTAGGCAAATGTGGTCACCGCCGCAAAATAAACCCGCCAGAACGGCATATGACCGTCGAATAGCGTGCTTCGTTTGATAGAATTAAGGGTCGTCTTGCCCGGCCGTTGGGCGCGACACTGAGGAGCACATTTCCATATGTCTGAATCGGACAAGGTCCACCCTGACAACGAGTACGGCGCGGACCAGATCCAGGTTCTTGAAGGCCTCGAGGCGGTGCGCAAACGCCCGGGCATGTACATCGGTTCCACCGGCCCCCGTGGTCTGCACCACCTTGTGTACGAGATCGTCGACAACTCGGTCGACGAGGCTCTCGCCGGCTACGCCACCCATATCGAGGTGGTGATGCGCAAAGACGGCGGTATCACGGTCACCGACGACGGCCGAGGCATCCCGGTCGACATGCACCCGACCGAGAAGAAGTCGACCGTCGAGGTCGTGCTCACCGTGCTGCACGCGGGTGGCAAGTTCGGCGGTGGCGGCTACGCGGTGTCGGGCGGTCTGCACGGCGTGGGCTCATCCGTGGTGAACGCTCTCTCGAGCGACCTCGATGTCGAGGTGCGCCGGCAGGGCAACGTGTACCGCCAGAGCTACAAGATCGGCGTGCCCCAGGCCCCCTTGGAAAAGGGTGAGGCCACAGACGAGACCGGCACCAAGACCACCTTCTGGCCGAACCCCGACATCTTCGAGACCACGGTGTTCGACTACGAGACGCTCCGTGCACGGTTCCAGCAGATGGCCTTCCTCAACAAGGGCCTCGCCATCACCCTCACCGACGAGCGCGGCGGCGAAGACGGCACGGCCGATGACGTCGTGGTGAAGTACCTCTACGAGAACGGTCTGAAGGACTACGTCGAGTACCTCAACCGCTCGAAGAAGAACGAACTCGTGAACGAGGAGATCATCTCGTTCGAGCAGGAGGACACCGAGCGCAAGATCGCCCTCGAGGTGGCCATGCAGTGGACCACCGGGTACACCGAGAGCGTCCACACCTACGCGAACACCATCAACACCCACGAGGGCGGAACGCACGAAGAGGGCTTCCGCGCCGCGCTCACCACGCTGGTGAACAAGTACGCGCGCGAGAAGAACATCATCAAGGAGAAAGACGACAACCTCTCGGGCGACGACGTTCGCGAGGGTCTCACCGCGGTGATCTCGATCAAGCTCGCCGAACCGCAGTTCGAGGGCCAGACGAAGACGAAACTCGGCAACACCGAGGCGAAGGCCTTCGTGCAGCGTGTGGTGGGCACCGAGCTCACCGACTGGTTCGACCGCAACCCCGTTCAGGCGCGGGACATCATCCGCAAGGCGATCCAGGCGTCGCAGGCCCGCCTTGCCGCCCGGAAGGCGCGCGAGCAGACCCGGCGCAAGGGCCTGCTCGAGGGCGGCGGCATGCCGGGCAAGCTCAAGGACTGCTCGAGCCGCGACCCCGCCAAGAGCGAGATCTTCATCGTGGAGGGCGACTCGGCCGGCGGCTCCGCCATCCAGGGCCGCAACCCCGAGACCCAGGCCATCCTGCCGCTGCGCGGCAAGATCCTGAACGTGGAGAAGGCCCGCCTCGACCGTGCCCTCGGCAACAACGAGGTTCAGGCCATGATCACCGCGTTCGGCGCGGGTATCGGTGAGGACTTCAACCCCGAGAAGGCGCGCTACCACAAGATCGTGCTGATGGCCGATGCCGACGTCGACGGCCAGCACATCACCACACTGCTGCTCACCCTCGTGTTCCGCTACATGCGGCCGCTCATCGAGCTCGGCTACGTGTACCTCGCGATGCCGCCGCTCTACCGCCTGAAGTGGTCGAATTCCCCGCACGAGTACGTGTACTCGGATGCGGAGCGCGATGCGCTGCTCGTCGACGGCCAGGCCGCCGGCAAGCGCATCCCCAAGGAGAACGGCATCCAGCGCTACAAGGGTCTCGGTGAGATGGACTACCGCGAACTCTGGGACACCACGATGGATCCCGACACGCGAACCCTTCGCCAGATCACGCTCGACGACGCCGCGGCGGCCGACGAGATCTTCAGCACGCTGATGGGCGAAGACGTGGAGTCGAGGCGCAACTTCATCCAGAAGAACGCCAAAGACGTGCGCTTCCTCGACATCTGAGCCCGCACCAGTACAGCCCGATCACCGACAGAGACTGATACCTGAACCATGACGGATGAATTGACTCCTCCTGCCGGCGACCGCATCGAGCAGGTCGACCTGCAGCTCGAGATGCAGCGCTCGTACCTCGACTACGCCATGAGCGTGATCGTAGGGCGGGCGCTCCCGGATGTGCGCGACGGCTTGAAGCCCGTGCATCGCCGTGTGATCTACGCGATGTACGACGGCGGCTACCGGCCCGACCGGGCGTTCTCCAAGTCGGCGCGCGTCGTCGGCGAGGTGATGGGCCAGTTCCACCCGCACGGTGACACCTCGATCTACGACACCCTCGTTCGCCTCATCCAGCCCTGGAGCCTGCGCTACCCGCTGGCCCTCGGCCAGGGCAACTTCGGGTCACCCGGCAACGACGGCGCCGCCGCCCCGCGGTACACCGAGACGAAGATGGCCCCGCTCGCCCTCGAGATGGTGCGTGACATCACCGAGGAGACCGTCGACTTCCAGGACAACTACGACGGCCGTACGCTCGAGCCCGTCGTGCTGCCCGCCCGCTTCCCGAACCTCCTGGTGAACGGATCGGTCGGTATCGCGGTGGGCATGGCCACCAACATCCCGCCGCACAACCTCCGCGAGGTCGCCGCCGGCGCCATCTGGTACCTCGAGAACCCCGAGGCGTCGCGCGAGGAGCTGCTCGACGCGCTGCTCGAGCGCATCAAGGGACCCGACTTCCCGACGGGCGCGCAGATCCTGGGCATCAAGGGCATCCAGGATGCATACCGCACCGGGCGCGGCTCCATCACCATGCGCGCCGTCGTGAGCGTCGAGGAGCTGCAGGGTCGAACCTGCCTCGTTGTCACGGAACTGCCCTACCAGGTGAACCCTGACAACCTGGCGATCAAGATCGCCGACCTGGTGAAAGACGGCAAGCTCGCGGGCATCGCCGACATCCGGGATGAGACATCCGGCCGCACCGGCCAGCGCCTCGTGATCGTGCTGAAGCGCGACGCCGTGGCGAAGGTGGTGCTCAACAACCTCTACAAGCACACGCCCCTGCAGGACAACTTCGGTGCCAACATGCTGGCGATCGTCGACGGCATCCCGCGCACCCTGCCGCTCGACGGTTTCATCACCGAGTGGGTCGCGCACCAGATCGACGTCATCGTGCGGCGCACACGGTTCCGCCTGCGCGAGGCCGAAGCGCGCATGCACATCCTGCTCGGCTATCTCAAGGCGCTCGACGCCCTCGACGAGGTGATCGCCCTCATCCGCCGATCGCCCACCGTGGAGGAAGCCCGCGACGGCCTGATCGACCTTCTCGACATCGATGAGCTGCAGGCTCGCGCGATCCTCGAGCTGCAGCTGCGCCGTCTGGCCGCTCTCGAGCGCCAGAAGATCCAGGACGAGGCCACGGAGCTCCAGGCGAAGATCGACGAGTACAACGTCATCCTCGGCTCGCCCGAGCGTCAGCGCACCATCATCATGGAGGAGCTCACCGAGATCGTCGACAAGTTCGGCGACGACCGGCGCACCGAGATCATGTTCGGCTTCGACGGCGACATGAACATCGAAGACCTCATCCCCGAGGAGGAGATGGTGGTCACGGTCACCCGCGGTGGCTACGTCAAGCGCACGCGCAGCGACAACTACCGCAGCCAGCACCGCGGCGGCAAGGGCGTCAAGGGCGCTCAGTTGCGGGCCGACGACGTGGTGGAGCACTTCTTCGTCACCACCACCCACCACTGGCTCCTGTTCTTCACGAACACGGGCCGGGTGTACCGTGCCAAGGCCTACGAGCTGCAGGAGGCGGGGCGGGATGCGAAGGGTCAGCACGTGGCCAACCTGCTCGCGCTGGCACCCGAGGAGCAGATCACCCAGATCCTCGACATCCGCGACTACCAGGCCGCGCAGTACCTCGTGCTCGCCACGCGTGACGGGTTGCTGAAGAAGACCGCGCTCACGGAGTACGACACGAACCGCTCGGGCGGCATCATCGCCATCAACCTGCGCGAGGGCGACGAACTGGTGTCGGCGCTTCTCGTGAACGAGGACAGCGACCTGCTGCTGGTGTCGAAGAAGGGTATGTCGATCCGCTTCACGGCGAGTGACGAGGCCCTGCGGCCGATGGGTCGCGCGACATCCGGAGTCATCGGCATGAAGTTCCGCGGCGAGGATTCGCTGCAGGGTGCCAACGTCGTCTCCGACGAGGGCTACGTGTTCATCGTCACCGAGGGCGGCTACGCGAAGCGCACCTCGGTCGACGAGTACCGGGTGCAGGGCCGCGGCGGTCTGGGCATCAAGGTGGCCAAATTGCAGGATGCCCGTGGCGATCTCATCGGGTCGCTCATCGTGGGCGAGGACGACGAGGTCCTTGTGGTTCTTGCCAGTGGCAAGGTGGTACGCTCTGCCGTGGCCGAAGTACCGGCCAAGGGACGCGACACGATGGGCGTTGTCTTCGCCCGTTTCGCGGATGATGACAGGATCATCGAAGTCGCCAAGAACACGGAACGCAACCTGGTCGCGGAGCTCGAAGAGGGCTCCGAAGCCGCGGAAGGTGCGGCCGAGGACAGCGCAGGCGCGAACAGTGCCCCTGGAGAGGACGTAACGACGGATGAGTAATCTTGGCGACAAATTCGCGAAGAAGACGGCAAGAGTCGCCAGCACCAAGCAGGTTCGACTGAAGCTGGTCTACATCGACTTCTGGTCGGTGCTGAAGATCTCCTTCCTCCTCGCGATCATCCTCGGGATCATCACCGTGGTCGCCGCGTTCCTCGTGTGGTCGGTGCTCAACCAGACCGGTGTGTTCGACTCCGTCAACACTCTGCTGCAGGACATCGCCGGACAGGGTAACTTCAACCTGTTCGACTTCGCGTCGCTGCCGCAGGTGATGGGCTTCGCGGTGGTCGTCGGCGTGCTCAACGTCATCGTCATCACCGCTCTCGGTGCGATCGGAGCGGCGCTCTACAACCTCGCCGTGCGCATCACGGGCGGCATCATGCTCGGCTTCACCAACAAGTGACGGCCGATTTCGGGAACAGGCCAGACGTAAGGTAGTCTCTACTCTGGTCAAAAAACGGGGCTATAGCTCAGGCGGTTAGAGCGCTTCGCTGATAACGAAGAGGTCCAAGGTTCAAGTCCTTGTAGCCCCACGAGAGATCCACAAGAAATCTCCCAGAGACGAGAGTCTTATGGGGGGCCTTAGCTCAGTTGGTAGAGCGCCTGCTTTGCAAGCAGGATGTCGGGAGTTCGATTCTCCCAGGCTCCACTCCACTGAAATACGAAAGAAGCCCCACGCATCTGCGCGGGGCTTCTTTCGTTGTGGGAGGGCTGTCAGCTCTCCGGGTTGGTCTCGGGCTCCGGGTCTTCGTCGGCGATCCACAGCTCGTCGTCGGCACGGAAGGTCTGCCAGAGCGCGTAGCCCAGGCCGACTGCCGTCACGACTCCGAGGCTGATCGCGAAGACGAGACCGACCTTCGAACCGGCCGACTTCGGGGCGGACTTCTCGAGGGCCTTCGCCGCCTTGCCGGCCTTCTTGCCGGCCTGCTTCACGAACTCGGGGTTGCGCGATGCTTGGAGCACCGCCGCCGCCGAGCCGATGGTTCCGGCGAGGGCCGGGAGCACATCGTTGGTGAACTGCTTCTTGGCGGTCTCGCCGGCCACTTTCACATCGGCGACCTTGCGGCTCACGACGGCGGTACCGGTGCCCACCGCGCTCTTCACGCGCGGCTTGATCTCCTCATCGGTGAGGAAGCTCGCCTGCTTTCCGGCCTCACGAAGAATCGCGTTGGCGCGTTCGATCACATCCTGCTGGTCGACCCACAGGTCTTCCGCAGTCCCTTTCAGGCGCTTGAGCGCCTTACGACGCTTGCGGGAAAGACTCATAAGAAACCTCCATCGGCGAGAGCACGGTCATCCTCATCTTGGCACGCTCTGCTCTGGTTCAGTAGTTCGTGGCGCTGATCATCCACTCCGCATACCCTGGGGCCTCGCTGGATGCCGGAGGGTCGTGTGACAGAATTAGGATCATGCCCGCACATACCCACGTCGCCACCCTCACCACCAACCACGGCCCGATCGTCGTGAACCTCTACGGTCACCACGCCCCGAAGACCGTCAAGAACTTCATCGGCCTCGCCTCGGGCGAGATCGAGTGGACCGACCCGAAGACCGGCAAGCCCACGAACGCACCGCTCTACGACGGCATCGTGTTCCACCGCATCATCCCCGGCTTCATGATCCAGGGTGGCGACCCGCTCGGCAACGGCACGGGCGGCCCCGGCTTCAAGTTCGACGACGAGATCAACCCCGAGCTCAACTTCACCGAGCCCTACATCCTGGCCATGGCGAACGCCGGCATCCAGGGCGGCAAGGGCACCAACGGCTCGCAGTTCTTCATCACCGTTGGCCCCACCACCTGGCTGCAGGGCAAGCACACCATCTTCGGCGAGGTGGCGGATGACGCCTCCCGCCGCATCGTCGACAAGCTCGCCGGCGTGGCCACCGACGCCTACGACCGCCCGCTCGACGAGGTCGTTCTCGAGAGCGTCACCGTCGAGGCCGTCTGAGCCCCGACGCTCCCACCGCGCGCTGCCGCTGACCTGCACCGATGACCACCGCACCGGATTCGCCGGACAACTACTGTTACCGGCATCCCGGGCGGCAGAGCTTCGTGCTGTGCCAGCGGTGTGGGCGCACGATCTGCCCCGACTGCCAGGTGCAGGCCGCGGTGGGCGTGCACTGCGTGGAGTGCGCACGGCGTGACCGCGCCTCGGCGCCGCGGGTGAACCGCGGGCGCCCGGCGTTCCTGCGCAACCTGACCGGTTCGGATGCGCCGGTGATGACGTACATCCTGATCGCCATCTGCGTGGTGGTGTACATCCTGCAGTCGATACCGGGACTCGGCGTCACGGCCGCGCTCCAGTTCGCCCCGGTGTACGTCATGCCGGGGTACGGGGCGCCGTTCGAACCGTGGCGGATGCTCACGGCTGTGTTCACGCACGGCGGGATCCTGCATCTGCTGCTGAACATGTACACGCTGTTCATCTTCGGCAGCGGTCTCGAACGACTGCTCGGACGCTGGCGCTATCTCGCGCTCTTCCTGATCTCGGGATTCGGCGGCTCGGTGGCGGTGGTGCTGCTGGCGAGTCCGCTCTCCGCCGTGGTCGGCGCATCCGGGGCCATCTTCGGGCTCATGGGCGCGTACTTCATCATCAATCGTCACCTGGGCGGCAGCAGCGTGCAGCTGCTGATCCTTGTGGCCATCAACCTGGCCTATGGATTCTTCGTACCCGGCATCTCCTGGCAGGCGCACGTGGGTGGAATCGTCGCCGGTGCCGTGGTGGCGTTGATCTACGTGCGCACACGAGCCATTCGGCAGCGGAACCTGCAGATCGCCCTGCTCGCCGTGGTGGTCGTGGTACTCGGGGCCTTGAGCGCCCTGCCCGCTCTCACCTGAGATTCCACAACGTTATCCACAGCTGTGGACTTATCCACAGGACTTTACACACTGTGGATAATTACATCGATGTAATTAGGCCCGTGAGTGGGGTGTGGATCAGCGCCAGCGAGTGGTCATGATGAAGCCGATGAAGGCGATTCCGAAGCCGATGAGGATGTTCCAGCTGCCGAGGTCGGGGATGGGAAACAGCCCCTGGCTCACGTAGAACACAATGATCCAGAGCAGACCCACGATCATGAAGCCGAACATCACCGGCTTGAACCACACCGGGTTGGGGGTGTTCGCGGAAGCGTCGTCGTTCGAGGAACGCTGGACATCGCGGGTACGGCGGGCGACGTCATTCGTGGATGCTTTGTCTCGGGCCATGCCGATGATTCTAACGGGGTTTTCCTCACGGTTCTCCACCGGTTCTCCACAGGCTGCTGCGTTCGGGGCAGGTCTCCAGCTTGCGCAACTTAGGATTGGGTCCATGAGCGAGCAAGGGGACTCGGCGCCCGCCGACATCGAGCCGGCGCGAATGCGGCCGCGCCAGAAGAAGCGGGGCATGGTCTCGCGCGTGGTCGGGGTGTTCGGCGAGCTGCTCATCACCGCGGGTGTGCTCGTGCTCCTCTTTCTCGGCTGGCAGTTCTCGCTCAACGGCATCATGCTCAGCAACCAGCAAGCATCGGATGCCGACTCGCTCGCTCAGAACTGGGCCACGCAGACGGCGGCCCCCACTCCCACGGCGACGCAGCCCAGTGCGGAGCCTGTGGCGCCGAGCACGTTCCAGTACGGTGAACCGCCGACGCTCGCCACACCGGGCAATGCCCAGGAGTTCGCGATCCTGTACGTTCCGCGGTTCGGGTCCGACTTCAAGAAGACCATCGCCGAGGGTGTCGATCCCCGCTCGGTGCTCAACAACGGTGGTGCGGGCCATTACTCCACCACGCAGATGCCCGGCCAGGTAGGCAACTTCGCCATCGCCGCGCACCGCGACGGCTGGGGCAGCCCCTTCCTCAAGATCAACGAGCTCCAGGTGGGCGACCAGATCTACGTCGAGACGCAAGATGGCTGGTACACCTACACCTACCGGAGCAGCGAGTATGTCACGCCGTACGGTGTCGGCGTGATCGACCCGGTTCCGCAGAATCCTGGCGCCAGCCCGGTCGACCGGCTGATCACGCTCACCAGCTGCAATCCGCTCTACATCGCGTCGGAGCGCGTCATCGCCTATGGCGTGCTCACCGACTGGACACCGCGATCCGCCGGCCCGCCGGCCGCGATCGCCGGACTCACGGGGGCCTAGACCATGTACGCAGCTCTCTGGCACATCCTCCCCGGCCCGGTGTGGGTGCGCATCCTCATCCTGCTGGTTCTGCTCGCCGCGGTGCTCTACGCGCTGGCCTTCTGGGTGTTCCCGTGGATCGACGATTTGACCGCTCCGGTGCGGGATGTCACGGTTGACCAATGACACGCGTTCTGGTCGTCGATAACTACGACTCCTTCGTCTACACACTGAACGGCTACCTGCAGCAGCTGGGCGCCGAGACGGATGTGGTGCGCAACGACTCGTTCGAGGCATCCGACGCGGCCGCGGTGATCGCCGACTACGACGCGGTGCTGCTCTCCCCCGGCCCGGGCAAGCCCGCCGATGCCGGTGTCTCCATTCCCGTGGTGTTCGCCGCGCTCGAAACCTCCACACCCCTGCTCGGTGTGTGCCTCGGCCATCAGGCCATCGCCGAGGCGCTGGGTGCCACGGTCACGAACGCTGAAGAGCTGATGCACGGCAAGACGTCGATCATCCGGCACGACGACAGCCCCTTCTACGATGGTGTTCCTGATGGCTTCACGGCTACCCGCTACCACTCGCTCGCGGTGGTCGACGGCACGGTGCCCGATTCGCTCGTGGTCACCTCGCGCACCGACGGCGGCGTGATCATGGGGCTGCGGCACGTCACAGCGCCCGTTTACGGCGTGCAGTTCCACCCCGAGTCCGTCCTCACCGAGGGTGGCTACCGGATGCTCGGCAACTGGCTCGCCACCGCGGGTCTGGAAGATGCACCGGAGAAGGCGGCAACGCTCAACCCTTTGCTGCGGGCGGTCTGACCGACCCGCCCGAAGCCCTGTGCTCGAGACCGCGCGTGGATCAAGGGCCGGTGCAGTACCGGATCGTGATGGCCGATTGCTGCGGGGCGTCACCGGCAGCGATCGACTGGCTCGACACCGGGTTCGAGACCACGGTCTTGCAGCCAGGATCCTGCTCGACGGTGACCTGGAGGAGGGCGCCGGTGAGAGTCGACGTGGCGACGTCGATGGGCTGACCCGCGACATCCGGAACCGTCACCATCCCGCTCGACACCACCAGGTTGATGGTGTCGCCGGCGTACCCCTGTGAACCCGAAGCCGGGTCGGAACGGATGACCACGTCGGCCGCGATGTCGGGAGAGTTCTCTTTGATGGTCTGGCCCACCACGAACTTGGCCGCCGTGATGGCGGCGGATGCGGCGGCGGTGGTCTGACCGGTGAGGTTCGGCACGGCGACCGCCTGGCGCCCCTTCGAGACGTTGACGTTGATGACGGTGCCCGGGCTCACGATGGTGCCCGAGGGAGGCGCGGTGTCGACCACCTGACCTTCTGGCACGGTGTCGCTGTAGACGTCGAAGCGCGCGGTGACGAGGTCGAGCTGCCTCAGCGTGGCATCGGCCGCATCGAAGGTCTGGCCGGTGACCGTGGGGATCTCGCGCGAACTCGAGGGCAGCTGGTCGCTCGGCTGCAGGGTGAGCACCCAGAACACGATGGCCACGAGGATGACGGCGACCGAGGCGATGCCCGCCCAGATCCACACCACCGGTGGCCGGGATTGGGTGCGCACGGCGTACTCGTCGTCGCCGGCGAGCTGCGTGAGCGGAGAGTCGACGCCCTGGCCGAGGCTCGGGGGGGCGCCGAACAGCGACGACTGGAAGTCATCGGCAGGGACGCGCTTCGAGGGGATCTTGCCCGAACCCGCGATCTCGAGGTCGGTGCGGAACTCCACGGCGCTCTGGAACCGGGCGAACCGGTCTTTGGCGAGAGCGTGCAGCACGACCTGGTCGATGGCGGGCGACACCAGCATGTTGATGCTCGACGGGGCGACGGGCATCTCGCTGACGTGCTGGTAGGCCACAGCCACCGGGGTCTCGCCCTTGAACGGCGGTTCACCGGTGAGCATCTCGAACAGCACGACGCCGGTGGAGTACAGGTCGGTGCGGGCGTCGACGGACTCGCCGCGAGCCTGTTCGGGCGAGAAGTACTGCGCGGTGCCGAGGATGGCAGTGGTCTGTGCCACCGTGGCGGACGAGTCGGAGATCGCGCGAGCGATCCCGAAGTCCATGACCTTCACCTGACCGCCGTGCGTGATCATCACGTTGCCGGGTTTGATGTCGCGGTGGACCACGCCGGCCCGGTGCGAGTACTCCAGTGCGGTGAGGATGCCCTCGGTGATGCGGATGGCCTCGGCCGAGTCGAGCGCACCCTCCTTGATGACGTCTTTGAGCAGCCTGCCCTCGACGAACTCCATGACGATGAACGGCACGATGCCCTCGAAGCCGCCGGCCTCCGCCACCCGTTCCTCGCCGGCATCGAAGACCCGAACGATGGTGGGATGCGCCATCCGCGACGCGGCCTGGGCCTCCTGCCGGAATCGCGTGCGGAAGACCGGGTCGCCCGCGAGCGACGACTTGAGCAGCTTGATCGCCACCTGGCGGCCGAGGCGTTCGTCGCGACCGGAGTACACGTTGGACATGCCGCCGCGCCCGATCAATTCGCCCAGGCGGTATCGCCCGGCGAGAAGTCGGTTGTCGTCGGTCACGTCTGGTGCTCCTGGATCGTCGGTGTGAGCATCGGGTGGCTCGGGTGGTTCGGTGGAATCGCTATCAGGTCGATACGGGGTCTACGGGGTGGGCACCGGCGTGGGGGTGACGGCCGGGCCGATGGTGAGGGTGAGCGCCGGGGACTGGCCGGAAGCCGAGCCGGAGCAGGTGACCGAGTACTTCACCTCGATGGTGGAGGTGGCCGCACCCGTGGCCACGAAGGTGGCCTGGGCGTTCGTGCCCGGCTCGCCCTGCAGCGTGGCGTTCGTGGCGGTGACCGTGTAGCCGCTCAGCGTGGTGCCCGAGGGGCAGCTGTACGACGTCCAGTTCACCACGAAGGTGCCGCCGGCCGGAACGACGTTGCCCGTGGCGCCGGACGACACCGTGGGAGCCGCACTCGGGGCCGTCGGAACGATCACGTCGGTGTAGACCGTGAGCTTGATGGTGGTGCCGGGCTGCACGTTGCCGACCGGGCTGGCCTGATAGACGACGTCCACCTGGTCGGCCGAGGGCGCCGCATTGCCGGAGACGCGCTCGGCCCCGAGACCCATGGTCTGCAGGATGCCCGACGCCTCGTCGAACGTCTTGCCCTTCAGCTCGGCCTCCGTCACCGCGACCGTGGTGGGTGTGGGCGTCGGGGTCGTGGTGGGCGTGCGCGTCGGCGTGGGAGTGCTCGACGTGGTGGCCGGGGTGACGGGCGCGTCGTTGTTGCTGCCCTGAACCACGAGGGCGACGATGGTGCCCACGAGCACGAGGCCCAGGATGATGATGAGCACGATGAGCGGCCACGTCCAGGGACTGCGCTTCTTCGGCGGCTCCTCGGTGGCGACCGCAGCATCCGCTGCCGCCTGGCTCGCCGCAGCGCCGCCGGCGGCGCTCAGAACGGTGGTGGCCTGGGTGGGGGCGCCCGACTGCATGACCGTGGTGGCCATGGTGGGCGGGAGGCCCTCACTGCCGAGAACGGCGGGAACCGCGGCCGCGGCGGAGGCGATGTCGCCGCGGCGGAGCGCCATCGCGGCACGCGCG
Organism: Herbiconiux sp.; assembly: GCF_004297105.1. Taxonomy (GTDB): domain Bacteria; phylum Actinomycetota; class Actinomycetes; order Actinomycetales; family Microbacteriaceae; genus Herbiconiux. The sequence continues at coordinate 620,791 of NZ_SCVE01000012.1, read as the reverse complement.
AGGTTGGCGGTCGACGACGGGCGGTCTTCGGGCTTCTTCGCGATGCACGACAGCACGAGGTTGCGCACCGGCTCCGCCACCGTGGTGGGGAGGTCGGGCGGGGTCTCGTTGATCTGAGCCATGGCGATGGCCACCTGCGACTCGCCCGTGAAGGGGCGCTTGCCGGCGAGGCACTCGTAGGCCACGATTCCGAGCGAGTAGATGTCGGTGGTGGGCGAGGCGGCCTGGCCGCTGGCCTGCTCGGGCGACAGGTACTGCACGGTGCCCATGACCTGACCCGTGGCCGTGAGGGGCACCTGGTCGGCGATACGGGCGATGCCGAAGTCGGTGATCTTCACCCGGCCATCCGGAGTGATCAGCAGGTTGCCCGGCTTGATGTCGCGGTGCACGAGACCGGCGGCGTGCGCGGCCTGCAGGGCCAGGGCGGTCTGGGCCACGATGTCGAGCACGCGGTCGGTGGAGAGAACGTGCTCGCGCTCGAGGATCGTGGAGAGCGCCTCGCCGGGCACGAGCTCCATCACGAGGTAGGCGCTGCCCTCTTCTTCGCCGTAGTCGAAGACGTTCGCGATGCCCTCGTGGTTGACGAGGGCGGCGTGCCGGGCTTCGGCGCGGAAGCGCTCGAGGAAGCCGGGGTCGCCGAGGTACTCGTCTTTCAGGATCTTGATGGCGACGGTGCGCCCGATCACGAGGTCTGTGGCTTGCCAGACCTCGCCCATGCCGCCGATCGCGATGCGATTGGACAGCTCGTACCGGCCACCGAAGGTCACCCCTGCTGTGGGTCTCATTTACTCAGCACCGCCTCTAGTACTCGTTGTGCGATCGGTGCGGCCACCTGGTTTCCCGAACCGGATTGACCCAACCCTCCGCCATTCTCCACGACCACTGCGACGGCAACCCGGGGGTTGTCTGCGGGAGCGAAACCGGTGAACCACAGGGTGTAGGGATCGCCCTCCCCGTTCTCCGCAGTACCCGTCTTACCGGCCACACTGACCCCGTCTATTCTTGCATTAGTCGCCGCGCCGCTCTCGACCGCTTCGACCATCAGCTGCGAAAGTGTCGAAGCTGTTACAGAAGTCAGCGGAGTGCTGAACTCCTTGGCCTCGAAGCTCTGCAGAACGCTCAGATCGGGCGCTCTGATCTCGTCCACCAGTGTGGGCGTCATCAGCTTTCCTCCGTTCGCGACCGCGGCGGAGAGCATCGCGATCTGGATGGGCGTGGCCACGTCGCTGCCCTGCCCGAAGGCCGACAGTGCGACCTGGGCGTCGTCGAGGCCTCGCGGATACACGCTCTGCGAGACATCCATCGGCACGGAGAGATCGGTGCCGAAGCCGAACGCCTTCGCCATGTCGCCGAGCGCGCCCTCGCCGATCTCCATGCCGAGTTCGGCCATCGGGATGTTGCAGGAGAGCACGAAGGCGGTCTGGATGGTGGTGGTGTCGCCCCCGCCGCAGGTGCCGCCGCCGGAGTTGCTCACGGTGGAATCGCTGCCGGGAAGAGGGAGACGGGCGAGGTTCGGCTCGGTGTGATCGATGCCGAGGCCGGCGTTCTGCAGCGCCGCCGCCGTGGTGACGATCTTGAACGTCGAACCGGGAGGGTTCAGGTCGTTGATGGTCTTGTTGATGAGCGGATCGCCGTCGGCCCCTAGCAGTGTCTCGTAGGTGTCGAGCACCTGCTGGCTGTCGTGCACCGCCAGGGCGTTCGGGTCGTAGTCGGGCTTAGAGACCATGGCCAGGATCTTGCCGGTGGAGGGCTCGATGGCGATCACGGCCCCTTGCTGGTCGCCGAGGGCGTCATACGCCGCCTGCTGCACCACGGGGTCGATCGTGGTCTCGATCGAGGCACCCTGCGGGTTCTGGCCCGTGACGAGGCGGTTGAGGTAGTCGAGGAATTGGGAGTTGCTCGTGCCCGAGAGGTAGTCATTCATGGCCTGCTCGAGCTGGCTCGAGCCCTGACCCAGCGTGTAGTAGCCGGTGACCGCGCTGTAGAGCGCACCCTGCGGGTAGGTGCGCTGGTACTTGAATTCGTCGGTGGTCGGCACCGATACGGCGATCGGCTGGCCGTCGACGAGGATGGGGCCGCGCTCGGTGTCGTAGCTGGCGTAGATGGTGCGGGCGTTACGGGCGTCGTCGGCGAGGTTTCCGGCCTGGAAGAACTGGATGATGGTGGTCGACACGAGCAGTGTCGCGAACATGAGGATCACGACCACGGTCACGCGTTTGAGTTCACGGGTCACGGGTCTAGATCACCAGCCTTGGCTGATTGCGCACTGTGTCCGACAGCCGGAGCAGGAGCGCCACGATGATCCAGTTCGCCACGAGCGAGGATCCGCCGGCCGCGAGGAAGGGTGTGGTGAGACCGGTGAGGGGGATGACGCGGGTGACGCCGCCGATCACGATGAAGCACTGCAGCGCCACCGTGAACGACAGGCCCACACCGAGCAGACGACCGAAATCGTCTTGCCCCGCGAAGCTGATGCGGAAGCCGCGCGCGATGAACAGAAGGTAGAGAGCCAGGATGGCGAACATCCCGGCCAGGCCGAGTTCCTCGCCGATCGACGCGATGATGTAGTCGCTCTGCGCCAGTGGCGTGATGTCGGGCCGGCCCTGACCGAGACCCGTGCCGATGAGTCCGCCGTTGGCGAGCCCGAACAGACCCTGCACCAACTGGTAGCTGCCGCCGTCGGCGTTGTAGATGTCGGGGTTGAAGGCATCGAGCCAGTTGGTGAAGCGGTCGTTGACGTAGACCAGCACCTGGCCCGCGATCACGGCGCCGGCGAGGAACAGTCCGACGCCGAGCACCACCCAGCTGGCACGACCGGTGGCCACGTAGATCATCACGACGAAGAGACCGAAGTACAGGAGCGCCGTGCCCAGGTCGCGCTGGAAGATGATGATCGACATCGACAGGGCCCACAGCACGAGGATGGGGCCGAGGTCGCGGGCGCGGGGGAACCGCATGCCGAGGACCGTGCGGCCCACCATCGAGAGGCTGTCGCGGCGCGACACGAGGTAGCCGGCGAAGAACACCGCCAGGGCGATCTTCGCCACCTCGCCGGGCTGGAACGAGAAGGCGCCGATGTGGATCCAGACGCGGGCGCCGTAGATCTCCTGTCCGATGCCGGGCAGCATCGGCAGGAGCAGCAGGATGGCGGCCACGAGCATGGCCACGTAGGTGTAGCGCTGCAGCACGCGGTGGTTGCGGATGACGAGGATCACGATGATGGCGATCGCGACGGCGAGACCCGTCCACACCACCTGGCGCACGGCCGTGCTCTCCCAGCCGGTGAGGTTCTCGGCGATGTCGATGCGGTAGATCATGGCGATGCCGATACCGTTCAGCAGCGCCGCGATGGGCAGGATGAACGGATCGGCGTTGGTGGCGACGAACCGCAGGGCGATGTGCATGCCGATCACGAGCACGGAGAGGCCCGCGCCGAGCGTGATGATGGTGCCGATGTCGGCCGCGCCGAGCGCACCGAACTGCACGAGCACCACGGCGAAGGCGTTCACGGCGCAGACGATCACGAGGAGGAAGAGCTCGAGGTTGCGGAGCTTCTGCGGTACGCGGATTCGCCGGATGCCGCGACCCGGGGTGGGTGCGGGCGCTCCGGCCTCGGCGATGGCGGCGGCGTTTCCTGACATCAGGGGGCCGTTCCGTCGGCGGGTGGTGCCGCAGGGTCGGCGGGGGTGGGAGTCGGGGTCGCGGTAGCGTCAGTGGCTCCTGTGCCGGCATCCGTGCCCGTGCTCGCGGCGGCGGAGTCGCTCAGCCGTTTGACGATCTCGAGTGCCGCGGTGACGGAGTCGGCACTGATGGTGTTCTGCACCTGGCGCTGCTCGTAGGGGGTGAGGTCGTCGGTGGCGAGATCCGTCTCCTGGAAGACGTGCGAGAGCGCGATGGGTCCGACGGTCTGCTGCACGCCCTGGTAGATGGCGACGTTGCCGTTCGAAGCGCCCACGTAGAAGCGGGTCTGGGTCCAGCGGTAGCCGGCGTAGAGTCCGGCGGCGATGAGGGCGAGAACCACGAGGGTGCCCACGAGCCAGGTGACCTTGCGGCGGCGGCTTCGGCGGCGGTCTTCCTCGATGAGCTCGTCGAGGTAGTCCTCCGAGCCGGGCTCGAAGTGGCTCGGTTCGGTGCTCGCCGGCCCGCGGGGGTGCAGGCGGAGGCCCGGGATGCGCGACGTGCGACGGCCCACCGGCTGTTCGAAGGCGATCGGCTGCGCCGCCGATCCGACGACCACCGGCTCGACCTTCGGCTCGTCGAACGACTGGTGCACATCCACGACGACGACGGTGACGTTGTCGGGCGCCCCGTGGTCGAGGCTCTCCTTGATGAGGGAATTGGCCGCATCTCGCGGAGCGATCGAGTTCTTCAGGATCTTCTCGATGTCGTCGTGCTCGACGACACCCGAGAGGCCGTCGGAGCAGAGCATCCAGCGGTCGCCGGGTCGCGTGTCCATCACCTGGAGGTCGACCTCGGGTGCGGCGTCGACGTCGCCGAGCACCCGCATGAGCACGGAGCGCCGCGGGTGGGTCTTCGCCTCTTCGGGCGTGATCCGGCCGGAGTCGACGAGGCGCTGCACGAAGGTGTGGTCGATGGTGATCTGCGTGAGCACCTCGTCGCGCAGGCGATAGACCCGGGAATCGCCGATGTGTGCGAGCGCGACGCTCTGGCCCACCCGCACCAGCGCACTGAGCGTCGTGCCCATGCCGGTGAGCTCCGGATGCTCGTACACCGTCTCCGTGAGCACGGCGTTCGCGGCCACGATGGCCTCCTGCAAGGCGAACTCCGCGTCGACCGCGGAGTTGTACTGCCCGTCGATCTCCGCCAGGCGCTTCAGGGCGAGGGCGCTGGCGACGTCGCCGCCGGCGTGGCCGCCCATGCCGTCGGCGACCGCGAAGAGCGTCTCACCGGCGTAGCCCGAGTCCTGGTTGTTGGAGCGGATCTTGCCGACGTGGGAGACGGCCGCGCTCACGGTCACGATGGCCACAGGCTACCGTCGCAGCTCGAAGCTCGTGGCGCCGATTCGGATCGTGGTGTTCAGCGGAATGTGAACGGGTGCGGTGACGCGGTTGCCGTCGAGGAATGTGCCGTTCGTGGAGTCGAGGTCTTGGATGACCCATTCGTCGCCCCAGATCATGAGGCGGGCGTGGTGGGTGGAGGTGTAGTCGTCGCGGATGACGACGCTCGAGTCGGAGGAGCGGCCGATCGTGAGGGGCTCGGTGCCGAGGGGGATCTCGCTGCCCGATTTGGTGCCGGACGTGATGACGAGTCGGCTCGCGTTGGCGGTGGTGGCGCGGGGTGGCCCGCTGAGCTCGGTGCCGGGGGCGGGGACGAAGGTGGGCACCTTCGGGGCTGGGGGCGGAGGGGCGGCTGGGGCTGCGCCCCCGGCTGCGGCGGTGCCGGCCGCGGCGGCGGCGGCCATGGCGGCGGGGTTCGCGCCCGGGGAGGCCGCTGCGCCGGCGCCGGCGCCTGCGCCTGCGCCTGCTGTCGCGGGAGCGCCATCCTTCAGCTTGCGCACGCGCTGGCCGAACAGATCGGACCGCATCGCGTACACGACGATGAAGATGAACACCCAGAGCAGCGCCAGGAACGCCAGCTGCAGGATGAGGAGGGTCAGTTCGCTCATGTCGCCGCCTACCGCCAGAATCCGCCGGGATCGAGCGGTGGGCGACCGCCTTGACCCTCGACCTGTCCGTACGCCTGGTTCGACTGGTTCGGCGCGGGGGGCTGCGCGGACGCACGGCGGCTCGAGGATGAGGAGGGGGTGGACTGCGGCACGATCCGGAACACGATGTTGGTTCGGCCGATCTGGATGACGGAGTCGGGCTCGAGGTTGGCCCGTTGGAAGGCGCGGCCGTTCAGCTGGGAGCCGTTCGTGGAGCCGAGATCGCGGGCCTGGGCGTGCGATCCGTCCCAGAGGATCTCGACGTGCTTGCGGCTGGTGCCGGTGTCGTCGATGGTGATGTCGGCATCGCTGCCGCGACCGATGACGGTGCGGGACTTGGTGATGGGGTGACGCGTGCCCGCGACATCCAGAACCGGGGTCCAGGTGACTTCGCTCTTGATGTTGGAGGAGTCGATCTGCACGACGCCCGTGGTGAGCTTCGTGTCGTTCACGAGGTCGATGGTGACGCCGCCCGCGAACTGGAAGCCTTGCTGCGAGGCGTGCTGCTGCACGATCTGGTTCAGGTCGTCGATGAGGGTCGGACCGATGCCCGTCATGCGCTGGTAGTCGCTCGGAGCGAGCAGCACGCGGAAGCTGTTGGGTACGAGGATGCGGTCGCGCGAGACGACGGCAGCCTTCGTGTCGAGTTCGCGCTTCAGCGCGGAAGAGATCTCGACCGGCTGGAGCCCCGAGCGGAAGGTCTTCGCGAAAGCGCCGTTGACGGCGCGCTCGAGACCTTTCTCGAAGTTGTCCAGTATTCCCACGTCTCTCCGTTCCCTTTCTCACAGCACCCGTCGGCTCATCGTGCAGGGGGAGTCGGCGTGGTGTCGTTCGAGGCTTCGCGCAGGCGGCGCGTGCTCATTAAGGCGTGAATGCTAGGTAGATGTTACTTGCCTTGCGTGTTAATGCACTCTCAGGGGCATCGCCCGGCGTGGATCTCGAACTGTGCTAATCTCTCCTAGTTCGCGCGAGTGGCGGAATTGGCAGACGCGCTGGCTTCAGGTGCCAGTGCCCGCAAGGGCGTGGGGGTTCAAGTCCCCCCTCGCGCACGAACGATCGGTGCCGGTCAGTCGGGATTCTCTCCCGAGGGGCCGGCATTCGTCGTTTCCGGCATTGTTCTCAGTTGCGGATGAACCGGACGAGCGCTGCGGTGAGCTCGTCTTTCACCGTGGTGTCACTCACGGTTGACGTGCCATCTCCGGGTTGCATTCCGTAGTCGCCGAACTGCGCGTGGTTCGCGCCCTCGATCACCACGAACTCGGTGTCGGCGGGCAGGTCGGCCTTGGACGCCTCGATCTTCGCCGGCGTGCTGAGGCCGTCGTTGCTCGCCGAGATCGAGAGCACGGGTTTGCCCAGGTCGGCGATGTCGCCGGCGCAGTAGGAGCCGAACAAGATGAGCCCGCTGACGGCGTCGTCGCTCGCGTACTGGCACGCCTTCACGCCGCCGAGCGAGTGGCCGCCCACGAACCAATCGGTGACATCGGGCGCGAGGGCTGTGAAGGCACTGAACGGACGGAACTCGAAGATGGCGAAGTTCAGCACAGGGCGCACGATCACCACGGTGGTGCCCGCCTCGACGAGGCCGCTCAGCTTGTCGGCGTAGGCCAGCGGATCGACCTTCGCTCCGGCGAGGAACACCAGTCCGGTTCCCGTGGAATCGCCGGTGGGAGTCATCACCACGTCGCCGTAGCTCCAGCTGGTGTGCACCGCGGAATCGGCGGCGACCTGCTGCACGGGATCGCGCTCGGCGGGGTAGGTGATCTGAGCCATCACGACGAAGCCGACGACCACCAGTACCACTACGCTGAGGCCGGCCACCAGGGCCACGCCCGCCCGCGGGTGCCGCCGCCGCGGGCGACGCGGCGCTGCCGCCTGCCGTGGCATCGGGGTCTCCTCAGGATGGGTCATGCTCGACCTTAACCCGCTCCGGCGCGCTCGCCATCAGATCGCTCCTCCTCGCTCGGCGGGCGGCGTGGGAGGAGGCTGAGCCCTGCGCTCGACGTACCGTGTTGCGGTTCTCGCCGACGAGACGGCGGCCACCTTCGTGTCGACGAAGCCGCGGGACCGCATGATCTGGCGGATGGCGCCGTCGCCGATCCAGGCGCCGCGGCCCTTGCGGTGAACCAACCAGAGAGACGCGCCGGGCGGCAGTTCTTCGAGCGCGCTGTCGAGATCGCGCTCGTCGTCGACTTCGGCGATGGCGATGAGGCTCGACACGTCGGGCTCGCGGCCGAAGGCGTCGCCGTCGCGCGCGCCCGGATCGGAGTGTGGCGAGGCGGAGGTTGGCCGGGTCGGGGTCGCCGCGACATCCGTGATCGCCAGGTGGAGTTCGGGATCGGTGACGTGACCGATGAGGTGAGGTGGGTTGTGGGCGGAGAGCCCCAGCTTCTCGGCGAGGGTCGGAGGCGGTGTCAGGATCTTCTCGGCCCAGCGGCGGGCGACGGCGGGTGGCAGTTCGATCTCGATCCGCTCGTCGGCGGCGCGCACCCGGAGGAGGTCAGCGGTGGCCGAGACCTCCTGCAGCTCGCCGAGGGCATAGCGTCGCCGGAGCGGACCGCGAAGGATCAGTTCGGTCGGCTCGAGCAGCACATGCACATCGTCGGCGCTCTCGAGCGTGCGCCCTGCGGCGTCGGTGATGGTGACCGGTGCGGTCGTCTCTCGTCCCATGCAGAGAGTATGGAATGGGCGACGGCGTGTTGTCACCCGGTCGTGGGCTGTGGTGGAGAACTGCTGCCGGGCGGGCAGGTGTGCAGGAGAGGTCAGGGCTGGGTGTCACTCGTGCGCGCCGCGGAGGTCGTAGCGGGCGAGGGCGTCGGCATCCGTGGCCAGGGTGGCGGCGCGGCGGGCGCCGTCGAGGGCTGCCACGGGGTCGGACTCCTGCTCGGCCAGCTCGAGTTCGCGGCGGGCGGCGGCCAGGCGGGTGCGCGCATCCGGACCCACCCGGCCCCGGCCGCTGCCGATCGCGTCGTCGGCGGTGCCGATGTGGCTCCGGGCGATCGCGGTGGCGCCCACGAGGGCGTGGCGCGCGGAGTCGAGGCGTTGTTGCGCGCTGCGGGCGACGGCGAGCGTCGCGTCGAGGGCGGCGGATGCCGCGTCGAGGGCGTCGATGTCGGCGATCGGGTCGCCGGGGGTGCTCTCGGAGGTGATGCGCCCGATCAACTGTTCGAGCTGGCTCTGGCCGGCGACGATGCGGGCGACGGCGTCGGCGTCTTCGACCCGTGCGCGCAGGTGGGTCGCCTCGGCGAGGCGGGTGCGCGCGGCGTCGAGTGCCGACATCCGGGTTGCTTCGGCTGTCGCGAGGGAATCGCGGGCGCGGGCTATGGCGTCGAGTCGGGCTCGGCCCTCGCGCACGGCGGCATCGGCCTGCTGCACCGACCGGGCTATCGGAGTGATGGCGCTGTTCGCGAGATCGGACTCAGCGGCGGCGAGGGCGCTGTCGGCCCGGTCGAAGAGCTCCTCGGCGCTGTCGGGATTGTCGACGACCGCCGTGAGGGCCGTGGGCCGATAGCGGGCGGACAGGGTCTCGAGGGTGGCGCGGGCATCCGGGAGCTGGGCGCGCGCGGCATCGATGGCCGTTCGCACGCGGCGGATCTCCTGCGGCGCAGTGGATTCGAGCCGGCGGCGCTCGCCGAGTGCCCTGGTCTGGGCGGTCACGAGCGCGAGGGCTGAATCGCTGAGAGCGAGGATGCGCTTGCTCCAGTCGCGTTGCTGCTGCTCGGTGTCGGGAACGGCGTCGTCGAGGCGCTGCTTCAGAGCGAAAGCCTCGGATGCCCGCTGCCGAGCCGTTGCCAGCGCCGCCTCGAATTCGAGGGCGCTCTGTTCGCCGAACTCGGCGCGGGCGAACTGGGCCTCGTCGTCGCCTGCGCGGATGGCGTCGTCCATCTGCACGAGCTGGATGTTGGCGCGCTTGACGAGATCGGGGAGGCTCTCGCGGAGCGGGGCGCCGCCGATCGCGGGTGCGGGGTTCGTTGCGCCGCCGACGAGTCGTCCTGACCGGCGGGATCGGCGGCGGATCACGGTCGCGCCGCCGATGAGGCCGACGAGGACGAGGCCGAAGACGATCGCGCTCGGAATGAGGGAGAAGTCACCCATGGGGATCATCGTACGGATCTCGGGTGTGGGATTCGTGGGGGGTGGTTGGTGAGTACTAATTGCTCATAACGCCTGCGCGATGATGCACGGCACTGTGGGCGGCATGTCATCTCTCCGCAATCGTTCTGTACTGGGTGCCGCTGTGGCGTTCGTTCTGGCTCTCGTGTGTGTCGGCGTGGTTGCGGGGCCGGCCTCCGCAACGCCGGGCGACCCGGTGTCATTCGATGTCGTGGGGAGCACCGACTTCATCGCGCAGACCGGCACCACGTCTACTGAGACGATCACGTTCGTCAACGACGGGACTGATCCGATCAAGTTCCCGGCTCGGCCCGCCTTCACATCACCGCTCGCTTTGATCGCCTTCTCCGGATTCTCGGGAGAGACGATTCTTCCCGGATCCTCTGCGTCGCTTGTCGTCGCGTTCACGGCCGGTTCTCCCGGGGTGGTGGAGGTGCCGACGAACGTCCTCGTCACGGCAGAAGATGGCAGCAACCGCCATCTCGTGCAGGTGATCTTCAAGACGGAATCGACCGTCGGTCCTCCGCTCCATTTCGTGATCGACCCCACGACCTTGGACTTCGGTTCGGTCATGGTGGGTGCATCCGCATCGAAGAGTCTCTCCGTTCGCAATGATGGTGCAGTGCCTCTCAATCTGTGCGTGGCCGACATCATGTTCTACGACATCGTGGGCACCGAACTGCCCGACTTCACGATCACCTCGTCGTCGCTGGGAGGTGGATGCGGCTACGTCTCCGTCGGAGCGCAGGCGACCTTCTCGGTGACCTATTCTCCGACGGCGAAGACCGATGCCTTCCGCGGGCTCGTGGCGGTGACGGCGCGTTACATTCCGGGTGAAGACGTGGCCGACACGCTGTCGATCGATGGCGTGATCGCTGCAGCGGCGGTCGATCCTGTGGTCGTGCCGACACCCACTCCGACGACCGCGGTGCCTGCCGCTCCTGCGGCGAAGCCCGCGGGTGTGGGGGCGGCCGCGTCCGCCACTGCGCGGCAGCTGGCGCACACCGGGGCTGAGCCTGCGTTCATGATCGGGTTCGGCACGCTGACGCTCGCGTTGGGTGGGGTTGCGCTGTCGATCGCGCGGAGTGCTCGCCGCAAGGCGCGTCGGGGCTGATTCTCGCCGAGGGCCCGGCAGGAAGCGGGCCGATGGTCGGCGGGGAGTCGAGCGGGGCATCCGGAACATCCGGGTGCCCCGTCTTGCGTTCGGAGAGCGCCAGTGCGGTCGGCCCTCGGAGCGCTGGAAGCGGACGGCATCGTCCATCTGCACCAGCTGGATGTTCGCGCGGATGACGAGATCGGGGAGGCTTTCGCGGAGCTGGGTGCCGCCGATAACGAGTCGGAACGAGGGAGAAGTCACCCATCGCTTAGCCGCAGGGATCTCGAGTGGGGATTCGTGGGTGGTGGGGATTGAGTAGGGATTGCTCATAACGGGGGCTCGTGGTTTCGCGAGACCGTTGGCGCTATGTCCTCACGAATCCGTCTCGTCTTCAGCGTTCTGGCAGCGCTCACAACCGCTCTGATAGGGGTGGGTCTCGCGGCCGGGCCTGCCTCGGCAGCGCCGGGAGATCCGCTGTCCTTCCATGTCGATGGAAGCGAATTCGTGGCGCAGACAGGCACGGCCGTTACGCAGGTCGTACGGCTGACCAACGACGGAACCGATCCGCTTGTCTTCCCTGCGCCGCCCACTTTCATCGCGCCCCTGCATCTCGATTCCTGGACAGGCATGACCGGTGAGACCATCCTCCCGGGCGCGGCGGCCACGCTCACCCTCACTTACACGGCGGGTGCCCCGGGGCGCACCGGGGAGTCCGTCTTCTTCACCATGACCGCGGTGGATGGCAGCCATGTCCAGAACGCCAGCCTGCACATCGGCTTGGAATCCACGTCGACCTCCCCACTCCACTTCACGCTCGATCCCGTGACTCTGGACTTCGGGGCGGTGACAGTTGGCGCATCGGCGACCAAGACGCTGACCGTCAGCAATGATGGTTCGGTGCCGCTGTACTTGTGTACCGCTGACGTGATGTTCTACGACATCGTCGGCACCGAACTGCCCAACTTCCAGGTTACGTCGTCGTCGTTGGGTGCATCGTGTGGCTACGTCCCCGCCGACGAGCAGGCGACTTTCGGCGTGACATTCGCCCCACTGGCCAAGACCGATGCCTTCCGTGGACTCGTCGCGGTGACAGCGCGTTACATCCCCGGTGAAGATGTCGCCGACACTCTCACAGTCGACGGGGTGATCGCGGCGGCGGCCCTCGACCCGGTGGTCGTTCCCACGCCGACGCCCACGCCCACGACTGCGGCGCCCGCGACACCGGCGGTGAAGCCTGCCGCTAGTGCTGCGGCGGCCGCTACCACGCCGCAGTTGGCGCACACCGGGGCCGGGCCTGCGTTCGCGGTCGGGTTCGGCACGCTGACGCTCGCGCTGGGTGGGGTTGCGCTGTCGATCGCGCGGAGCGCTCGCCGCAAGGCGCGTCGGGGCTGATTCTCGCCGAGGGCCCGGCAGGAAGCGGGCCGATGGTCGGCGGGGAGTCGAGCGGGGCATCCGGAACATCCGGGTGCCCCGTCTTGCGTTCGGGAGGGGCCAGAGTACCCGAGCTCGAGCGCTCGGAGGGCTAGAGGAGCTTCTCGCGGAGTTGGTCGACCGAGTGCACGATGGCGATGGCGCCCGAGGCTTCAGCAGGGGACCCGTAGCCCCACTCGACCATGATCGCCGGCACGCCGTGGTGGGCGGCGCCCTCGATGTCGTGGGAGCGGTCGCCCACCATCACGAGGTTCGAGAGGTCGATGCTCTGCTCGCGCAGGCGGCGGAGTGTCTCCTCGACGACATCCTTCTTGGCGCTGCGGGTCTCGTCTTCCGACGAACCGCAGATCACCGTGAAGCACTCGGTCACGCCGAGGTGCTCGATGATCCGGATCGCCTGCGACTCGCCCTTCGACGTGGCCAACGCAAGCGGTACCGCGGCCGCGTGAAGGGCACGGATCAGACCGAGCATTCCCGGGTACACCACTGAATCATCCGCTGGGCCCTCCGAAGCAGCCAGGGCGCGGTACACGCCCAGAGCCTCCTTGGCCTCCTCCTCGTTCATGTCGGCCACATCGCGGAAACCGTCGAGGATCGGTGGGCCGACGAAGGCCAGGAGTTCGGTCGGAGCCGGGATCGGCCGACCCATCGCCTCAAGCGTGCGCGACAGCCGGCCGATGATGCCGGGGGCGGAGTCGGTGATCGTTCCGTCGAGATCGAAGAGGATGCAGGACCAGGGCTTGACAGGGCTGTGGCGAGTCACTCGAACAATCCTAGGGTCGGGGGTGCCATCGCCTGAAACGCGGTGGGCCGGGCTGGATGCTGGACGGACATGCGGAGATACCAAGTCGGAATAGACTCACTCGATCATGCTCGCCTTCGCCGCCCGACGACTCAGCGCGATCGCCACCGTCGTCCTCCTGATCGGCGCGGCCATCGTGGTGCTCACCGGCATCCTCCCCTCCGCCGACTTCGGCGCGCTCGTCGCGCGGGTGAGCCCGGTTCTCGGCTTCGTCGTGGCCATCACGATCGTGGCCGAACTGGCCAGCGCCGCCGGAGTGTTCACGCTCCTCGCCGAGCGGATGGCGGGTTGGGGACGGGGGCGCGTCGTGGCGCTCTGGTTGCTCGTTCTCCTGCTGGCGGTTGTCAGCACCGCGTTCCTCTCGCTCGACACCACCGCTGTGCTCGTCACGCCCGTTGTCGTGCTGCTGGCGTTGCACGTCGGGGTCTCGCCGATCCCGTTCGCGCTCGCCACGGTGTGGCTGGCCAACACGGCATCGCTCTTCCTCCCGGTGTCGAACCTCACGAACCTGCTCGCGGCGGACTCGTTCGGCGGGAGTGGCTCCGCTGCCGACTTCCTCGCCGTGACCTGGGCCCCGGCGCTCGTCGGTGTCGTCGTGAGCGCGGGCATCCTGACGTTCGTGTTCCGCCGATCCCTCCGCGGGGCCTACGACACCCCCGAGCGCACACCGATCGCGGATCGGCCGCTGCTCATCTACTCGGCCGTGGTGGTCGCCATCCTGCTGCCTCTGCTCGTCTCGGGCATCGAGGTGTGGATCGTCGCGGCGGGCGCGGCCGTGCTCCTCATCGGGGCATTCCTGGTGCGCGACCGCTCCGCCTTGCGGCCCACGCTCATCCCCTGGCAGGCGATCGGCATCGCGTTCGGCCTCTTCGTGCTGGTCGAGGCCGCCCACGCCCACGGACTCGAGAATCTTCTCGCTGCGGTCTCCGGATCGGGCGACGACCCTCTCAGCCTCCTCCACCTCGCCGCCGTCGGCGCTCTCGGCGCCAACGCGATCAACAACCTCCCCGCGTACCTCGTGCTGGAACCCCTCGCCGGAGACCCTCTCCGTCTCACCGCACTGCTGATCGGCGTGAACCTCGGCCCTCTCGTCACCCCGTGGGCCTCGCTCGCCACACTGCTCTGGCATCAGCGGATGACGGCGCTCGGGGTCACGATCTCCTGGCCGCGATTCATGGGGCTCGGCGTCGTAGCGGTCGTCGTGATCGTGCCGCTTGCGACGATCGCGCTCGCGGTCACGGCGGGCGCGCACTAGCAGCAGGGTCGGAATCCCCGTCAAACCGGGCATCTTGCGGCTGATCTTGACGCCTCGGCGGATGCGCGGGCGCGGGCGCAGGGGATCGCGACGCTGACGGCGGCGTGCGGGTGTGCCCGTGGCGTCAGGCCACGAAGTCGCGCTTCACGATCTGCGCCAGACTCCCGGCGTCGAACTGCACGGCGGCGAAGTCGGCGGTGTGGATGAGAGCCAGCGCATCCTTCGCGGGAAGGAACATCGCCTTCGCCGCCGCCCGCTGCTCCTTCGGCACCGCGAGCCGGAACTCGGTGAGCGAGGTGAACAGCGGCAGCACGAGCTGGCCGTCGGTGGAGAGCAGGGTGCGCACCTGGGGGTCGGCCGCATCCGTTGTTCCTGTGATGTCGACCACGAGTCCGCCCGTTCGCATCGCCCCGAGGAGGGCATCGAGGGTGGCGCGATTGGGAAGGGCCGCGAAGGTCTCGAGCGCCTTGCGCAGGGGTCTGTTCGAGTAGGTCTTGGGGAATGCGGGTGCGCGACTGGCCACGCCTCCAGCCTAGGCGGCTCAGGATGCGCGTGCCGAGCGCGCCTGCTGCGGCCGCCGCGTGCCAGGTTGCCACAAGTTGTGGCAACTCGGTGCTTGGGGCGGCACTTTGTGGCAAGTCGGTGAGGGTGTGTGCCAGTGGTTCGGGTCACTTGCCACATGTTGTGGCAATTGGGTGTTTAGGGCGGCACTTTGTGGCGAGTCGTTTGGCGGGTGTGCCGGTGGTTCGGGTCACTTGCCACAAGTTGTGGCAACGGGGTGTTTGGGGCGGCGGTTCGTGGCGAGTCGGCGCGGGTGGGTGCCAGTGGTTCGGGTACTTGCCACATGTTGTGGCAATTGGGTGTTTGGGGCGGCACTTTGTGGCGAGTCGGTTGGCGGGTGTGCCGGTGGCTCGGGTCACTTGCCACAAGTTGTGGCAACGGGGTGTTTGGGGCCGCGGTTTGTGGCAAGTCGGTGAGGGTGTGTGCCAGTGGCTCGGGTCAGTTGCCACAAGTTGTGGCAACTCGGTGCTTGGGGCGGCGGTTTGTGGCCGGTCGGGGAGAGGCCGCGACGCGGTGGGGATCAGAACAGGCGCGAATCCGCGTCGTCGAGGCCGCGCATCGCGTCGTAGTCGAGCACGAGGCAGCGGATGCCGCGATCCTCGGCCAGGGTGCGGGCCTGCGGCTTGATCTCCTGCGCCGCGAACACACCCTGCACCGGAGTCAGGTGCGGATCCCGGTTCATCAGCTCCAGGTAGCGCGTGAGCTGCTCGACGCCGTCGATGTCGCCGCGACGCTTGATCTCGACGGCCACTGCGGCCCCGGCCGCATCCCGCGCGAGGATGTCGACCGGCCCGATCGCGGTCATGTACTCCCGCCGAACCAGCGTGTGCCCGTCGCCGAGAAGGGTGATCTGCTCGGCGAGCAGCTTCTGCAGGTGGGCCTCGACACCGTCTTTGACGAGCCCCGGGTCGATGCCGAGCTCGTGCGAGGAGTCGTGCAGCACCTCGTGGATCGACACGACGAGCACGTCGTCGGTCTTCTTCTGCGTGACCTTCCAGAGCTCGGTGATACCGGCCTCGACCTGGTCGGCATCCGGTTCGAGCACCGTGAGCGTGCACGGCGGGCTCATCCAGTTGAGCGGCTTGTACGAACCGCCGTCGGAGTGCACCAGGATGCTGCCGTCGTTCTTCAGCATCAGCAGACGTTGCGCGAGCGGCAGGTGGGCACTGAGCCGGCCGGCGTAGTCGACGGAACAGGTGGCAATGACGAGACGCACCAGTAGAGCGTAGCGCCGCGGGCACGACGGGTGGTGCGGGGGCGCTCGACCTGACTGAGCTCGCGCGCTCGGCGTTCGAGTTGCCAGAAAGTGTGGGCTGCACGTCCGAGTTGCCACATCTTGTGGCAACTCGAGGGGCTGTTGTGGCTACTCGGGTGGGCGGGTCGCAGGGGCTGCTGGGAGGGGGAGGCGGTTACTCGGGGTGGGTGGGCTGCTCGGGGCGGGGGGGGGGCGGTTACTCGCGGGCGGCCGGAACGGCGGGGCGTCGCATCCGCTCACGGGCCGCCGGCGACGCGAGGCCGGCCACCACGACGAGCACCAGCACCACGAGCAGCGCGTTCAGGATGCCGAAGGCGTGGCCGAGCACCCCGAGCACCGGCGGGCCCACGAGGAACGCGGCGTAGCCGATGATGGCCACCATGCTCACGCGGGCAGCCGAGAGCTTCGGGTTGTCGGCGTCGGCCGCGGCCGACATGCCGACCGGGAAGCCGAGGGAGCAGCCCAGACCCCAGAGGATTGCGCCCACGACGGCGAGCCAGAACACGGGGGCGAAGATGAACGCCAGCAGACCGATGACGGTGAGCGCGGCTCCGGCCCGCAGCACCGGGACGCGGCCGAAGCGGTCGAGGAGGGGGCCACCGACCACGCGCCCGACCGTCATCGCGACGGTGAAGACGCCGAAGACGAGGGCGCCGACGGTGTTGTCCTGGCCGTGGCCGTCGACCATGGCGAGTGCCAACCAGTCGTTCGAGGAACCTTCGGCGAATGCCATTCCGAGCACGATGAGGCCGATCGCGATGAGGCGGGGGTCTTTCCAGACGGCAAGGCTCTCCCGCATCCGCTGGCCGACGGAGGGCTTCGGGTCGGCCGAGGCCGCGTTCCCCGCCTCGGCGCGGGCGCTCTCATCCGACTCGGCCTCGGCGCCCTCGGGCACGAAGCGGATGGCGATGAGCGCGCTCACCACCACGAGAACCGAGATCACCGCGAGATGCACCGCGACGTCGATCTCGAGGAACGAGGCCAGTGCTCCGAGCGCTGCGCCCGCCACCGTGCCGAAGCTGAAGAAGGCGTGCATGAGCGGCAGGAGGGTCTTGCCGATGGCGCGTTCGGCGGCGGCACCCTCGACGTTCTGGATGACGTCGACGCAGCCGTTGCCGAGCCCGAAGAGGAACAGTCCGATGGCGACGACCGCGGGCGACACGATGACCGTCGCGCCTAGACCGACGATCGCGAGCCCGATCGCCGCCGCCACGAGAGTGACGACGATGCCCGCGCGAGCGCCGATGCGGTTGATGAGCGGGGGAGACAGGATGAGGCCGAGCACGGCGCCGGCCGACATGGCGAAGATGAGGGCACCGATCTGGGCGGTGTCGACGCCGAGGCTGTCGCGGATCGAGGGGATGCGTGCCACCCAGCTGGCAATGCTCAGGCCGCTGAGCGCGAAGATCGCGAAGATCGCATTGCGCCACGCGTGGAGCTGCGGGCGGGTGAGGGTGGAGGTCATGGCGGGGATCCGGTCGATCGTGGATGGGCGGGGCGTGGGTCGGCGTCGTGTGATGCGGGCGAGAAAGCTCTGAGGTCGAATCGATTCGATCGAAACGATTCGACTACGCTACCGAACATGAGCGCCCCGGAGCAAGCACGTGCCACGTTGCTCGACGTCGCCGAGCGGGCGGGGGTGTCGCGATCCACGGCATCACTCGCGTTCAGCGGGGCGGGCCCCGTCTCGGAGGCGACGCGCGAGCGGGTGATGGCCGCGGCATCCGACCTCGGCTACGGCGGCCCCGACCCGCGGGCTCGATCGCTCCGGCAGGGCCGATCCGGGGTCGTGGGCATCGTGTTCGACGAGAGCCTGCTCAACGCGTTCCGTGACCCCGTGAACGTGCAGACCCTCGACGGCATCGCCGAAGGCCTGGGCCTCGACAGCAACGGCCTGCTCCTGCTTACCGAGACCGGTGCCGTGGGCACGGGCATCCAGTCGGCGGCGATCGACGCGGCCGTGCTGATGGGATGCACCCCCGTCTTCGACCGTGTCGTCGACTCGCTCGGCCGCCGCGGCGTACCGATCGTGTCGATCGAGGGTGGAGCGCGCGACGGCGTCGTGGATGTGGGGCTCGACAACGCGGCCGCATCCGAGACCCTGGCGCGTCACCTTCACGACCTCGGCCACCGCAGCGTGGGTGTCGTGACGCTGGGCACGGATGTCTCGCGCACCATCGGTCTCATCACGCCCGAACGGGAGGCCGGCATCACCGCGGCGGTGACCGCTGATCGGCTGGAGGGTGTGCGGCGGGTGTTCCCGGATGCGGTGGCCTACTCCGCGGGCTTCAACCTCGTCGACGACGGGGTGCGGGCGGGACGCGAACTCTTCGCGGCAGCGGATGCGGCGGTCGCGGCGGCGCTGCCTGATTCGCCCGCCTCGGACGCAGCCGGCGGGGAGGGTGCCACGACCGTGCTCGCGGCGCACCCCACGGCGATCATCGCGCAGAGCGACCTGCTCGCGGTCGGTGTGCTGCAGGTGGCCGCCGAGCGCGGACTGCGCGTGCCCGACGATCTCAGCGTCACCGGATTCGACGGCGTGCGCATCGACGGCCTCGCCGGAGTCGACCTCACCACCATGCGCCAGCCCGCCGCGGAGAAGGGCCGCGCCGCGGGCCTCGCCGTGACCGAGTTGCTCGCGGGCCGTCCCGTCGCGTCCGCGCACTTCGAGTGCGAGTTCCACATCGGAGACACCACGGGGGCGGCGTCGACCGCTCGCTAGCATCCCGCCGTACCTCGATCGCGGTGGCCGAGGGGTCCGGCGGGAGCGTGGGAACGCGGGAGAATGGGGGGATGCTGCTCACTGTGCTCGGAACCGCGACTCCTTACCCGCGACCGGGCAATGCCTGCTCCGGCTACCTGCTGCAGAGCGGAGCGGGCGGTGCGCACGGCGCGGGGGCTGCCGGCGGGGAAGCGGGCGCAACCGGCGCGGGTGCGGCGCCCGCGCAGCCGGAGCGCCTCACCACGATCTGGATCGACGCCGGAACCGGCACGCTCGCCGAGCTCCAGCGCCACACGACCCTCCCCGAGCTCGACGCCATCTGGATCTCCCACCGCCACGCCGACCACTCCGCCGATCTCCTCGTGGCCTACTATGCGCTCCGGTTCGCCGAGCTGCGGCCGGCGCATCCGATTCCTCTGTTCGGTCCCGAGGGGCTGCTCGAGCGACTCGGGGCCTTCCTCGGCCCGAACTCGGTCGACGAGTTGCCGCGGGTGTTCGACTTCCGCCCACTGAGCGGGTTCGGCGAGGCCCGCGTCGGGCCACTCGCGCTCTCGTGGGGCCCGGTGCAGCACGGTGTGCCCGCGTTCGGGCTCACCGTCGATGAAGGCCTGCGCCGCTTCGCCTACTCGGGCGACTCCGCCCCCTGCCTCTCGCTCGAGGAGATCGCCGAGAACGCCGACCTGCTGCTGGTCGAGGCGGGCTACGCGACATCCGAGGCCGCCGGCACGGATGCACCCGCTCACCACACCCCCGAAGACACCGGCCGCACGGCCACCACGTCGGGCGCACGCCACCTCGTGCTCACCCACATCGCCGACACCGTGTCACCGGCCGAGGCGCGCGCCCGAGCATCCGCGTGCTACGACGGCCCGATCACCGTCGCCGAGCCGGGCGCCCGCATCCCGATCTGACGGCCAGCGCCGCCCGGGTGTCGACGGATGTCGCGGGCAATGACGGATTAAGGCTCCGTCGTGCTCCGCTGCACGCCGAATTCTCCGTCGATCCGGGAGGGGCCGTGCGGAGGAGGGGGTCAGGTGGCCGGGGCGCCCGTCACGATCCACCGCGATCCGCGCGCCCTCAGCCCCAGCGTGAGCGCCCGCGCCCCGATGTACCCGAAGCCGAACGCCGCCCAGAGCCAGAGCAGCCCGGCCACCCCGGAGGGCTGCAGCACCGCCACCGCGGCGAGCAGCGGCGCATACATCGCGAGGTTCACGATCCCCGTCAACGCGAGATATCGAGCATCACCCGCTCCGATCAGCACCCCGTCGAGCACGAACACGAACCCGGCCAGTGGAATCCCCGCCGCCATCAGCAGCAGAGTCGCCGACACCGCCTGCTGCACCTCGGGCGACGGGCTGAACACCGGCCCCGCGAACGGTGCCAGAACGGCGAGCACCGCGCCGAGCACCACGCCCGACAACAGGCCCCAGCGGATGAGCCGTCGGGTCACCGCGTGCACACGGGGCACATCCGATGCGCCGAGGCCGTGCCCCACCAGTGCCTGCCCCGCGATCGCGAGCGCGTCGAGCATGAACGCCGACGTCGTGAAGATCGTCATCGCGATCTGGAACGCGGCCAGCTGCGTCACGCCGAGCGACGACGCCACCACCACCGAGGCCAGGAGGGCCGCCCGCAGTGACGCGGTGCGCACGAACAGCCACCCTCCGGCGGTGGCCGCGCCCGAGACGCCGTCGAGGGCGGGCCGCAGCGAGATGCGCTGGGCACGGGCGGCCCGCACCGCGATCACCACGTACACCGCCGCCATCCCCCACTGGGCGAGAACCGTGCCGATCGCAGAACCCGCGATCCCCCACCCGGCGCCGTAGATCAGCACGGCATTGAGGAGTGCGTTGGCCGCGAATCCGGTCACCGCCACCACGAGGGGGGTGCGGGTGTCCTGCAGTCCGCGCAACAGGCCGGTGGCCGCGATCACCACGAGCATCGCGGGCAGCCCGATCAGCGAGAGCGTGAGGTACGTCGTGGCCTCCGCCTCCACGGCCGGTGTCGATCCGAACAGCCGGATGACGGCTCCCGCGAGCGGCCACGCCACGAGAGCCAGCACGATCCCCACACCGAGCGCGAGCCACATCCCGTCGATGCCGGCTTTGACGGCACCCGGGGTGTCACCGGCGCCGAGTCGGCGGGCGACCGCGGGGGTGGTCGCGTAGGCGAGGAAGATGAGCAGCCCCACGATGGTCTGCAGAACGGCGCTCGCGATGCCCAGGCCGGCCAGCGGATCCTCGCCGAGATGACCCACGAGAGCGGTGTCGGTGAGGAGGAAGAGCGGCTCGGCGACGAGCGCCCCCAGCGCCGGAACCGAGAGGCGAAGGATGTCGCGATCGATCGTCAGCACCTGCTCAGCCTAGAACGGTGGTGCGGTGACTCGGCCGACTGGTAACGTGCGAATCGTCGACCCGGATGCGCTGTCCCGCAGCCGCAGAGCCGACCTGAACACGAGAGGCCGAGATGGCTGAATTCACCTATGGTCCGGTCGAGCTGATCCTCGTGGGGTTCGAGGGCGAGCGCCCCGGGCCCGAGATCGTGCAGGCCTTCGAAGAGGTCATCGATTCCGGCGCCGTGCGCCTGCTCGATCTGCTCTTCGTCACGAAGTCGCCCGAGGGCGACCTGGAGGTGCTCGAACTCGAAGACGCCGGAGACGCGATCGGCTTCGGCGAACTCGTGCTCGAGGCCACGGGACTGGCCTCGGTCGACGACGTGGAGGAGCTCGCCGCCGATATCCCCGCCGGTTCCTCGGCCGCACTGCTCGTGGTGGAGCTGGTGTGGGCGAAGTCGCTCGCGTCGAAGCTCGCCGCCGGCCGTGGCGCCGTTATCAGCACGGAGCGCATCCCGGCGCCCGTGGTCAACGAGGTTCTCGCGCTCATCGCCGAGTAGCTGCCTCGACGACACCCGCGCGGCATCCGTCGCACCCCCGCATCACCCCGAGACGTACCCAGAGGAGTTATGAAATGCCCGGATTCAGAAGAATGGGCCGACCCGGCCTCCTCGGCCTCGCCGCCCGCACCGCCGTGGTGGCCGGAACCGCAAGTGCGGTGAGCGGCGGCATGCAGCGCCGCCAGCAGCAGAAGTCGCAGGAAGAGCAGCAGCAGGAGGCCTGGGCCGCCCAGCAGCAGCAGGCGCAGATCGACGCGGCTGCGGCCGCGGCCGTCGCGGCGCAGACCCCCGCGGCTCCGGTGGCCCCGCCCCTGGTCGCGCCGGCGCAGGCGGGCCCGGCCGGTGGGGTGGACATCATCGCCGAGCTCCAGAAACTCGCCGCGCTCAAGGAGCAGGGCATCCTCACCGACGACGAGTTCACGGCGGCCAAGGCCAAGCTGCTCGCCTGACGCGAGCGACCACCCGCCCGACCGCGCCCGCCGCAGCTACGGGCGGTAGGCGCTGACGTCGCAAGTGTGGATGGCGCTCGCATCCGTGAGGATCCGGTAGTCGTAGGACGCGCAGTCGCGGAAGGTGGCGATGCTCACCTTCCGGCTGGATCTCTCCAGCACGCCTTTGGATGGCCCGTCCGAGCCGATGCCTGCCCGGTGCACCATCCATTCGATGTCCTCGGCCTCCTCGGCCAGGTAGCGCATGACGGCTTCGTTGTCTCTGTGCTGTCCGAGATGCCTGCGGGCCACGGTGCTCCTGATCGCCCGCAGAATCGGCGGCAGCGCGCGATCCGGCGGGGAGCTCAGACCGCCCGCTTGATACAGGAACCGCTTGACACCCTGGCGTCGCATGGCCGGCACGAGCTGACGCACGAAGGCGGTGTTGATCTCCTGCGATTTCTGCAGGCGCGCATTGCCCAGGAGCGAGACCACGAAGTCGGAGCCGTGCACGAGACGGTCGAGGTCGATCGGGTCGGTGATCGATCCCCGGTGGATCTCGAGATGCGGGGTGGCGGGGTCGAGCGTGCCGGGGTCGCGTACCAGAACCCTGACGCGGTGACCCTCGTTCAGTGCCAGCGAGGTGAAGTGCCGGCCCGTTCGGCCGGTCGCGCCGAAGACGAGAAAGGTCTTCTGAACCATCACGATGTCTGTACCTCCGGATCGATGGTGACGATGAGCTTGGCCGCGGAGACGCCCGCGCGGAGCTCGGCCAGCGCCCCGGGTATCTGCGAGAGGCCGACGCCGGAGAGTCGCGGCTCAGGTGCCGGCCGGAATCGCCCGGAGGCCAGTGCCTCGGGGAGGAAGTCGCGGAAGATGGCCGGACCGACCGGCGACACCACGGGGGTTCCGCCCCAGATGCTGGTCACCCGGATGCCGCGGGTTCGCTCCAGGAGTGCCCGCAACCGCGTGATCGGATCGGGGTAGGCGGATGCGATCCGCTTGTCTCCCTCGGTGCCGCGGACGACGCGGAGCGCATGCGTCAGGGAGCCGCTCCCGATGGCGATCGTGCCCGCGAGCTGACGACCACCCACGGCGTCGATGACCTCGAGGTGCACGTCGCGGTCGCGGTAGTCGAAGACCGCCTCCGCTCCGAGCGACCGCACGAGGTCGTGGTTGTGGCGCCCGGCGGTCGCGACGACGGCGTAGCCGCTGGCCCGCGCGAGCTGGACGGCGTTGGTTCCGACGCTGGTGGATGCTCCCCACACCAGCACGACCTCGTCGCGGACAGGCGGCGTGGAACCCGGGAACGGCAACGCGAGCTGATCCTCTTCGTACAGTCCCGCGGCGGCCGTCGAGAGCGCCAGCGGGAGAACCGAAGCCCGCTCGAAGGACACGGCGTCGGGGATCCCGGTGCACACGCGCTCCAAGACCGTGACGTAGCGCTGGAACCCGCCCTCCGAGGGGGTGTTGCGGGGTCGCTCCTGGCCGGCCGCGAAGCCCACGACCCGATCGCCGATGCGGAATCGCGTCACACCCTCGCCCACAGCGGCGATCTCACCGGCGACATCGGTGCCGATCACCGTCGGATACCGCACCCACGGCGTGACCAGGCGGCGGAACGGGGCGGGGATCGCATCGACCGGGTTGACCGCCACCGATCGCACCCGCACGACGACCTGGCCCGGCCCCGGTGACGGCCGGCCGGCCTCTCGCACCTCGAACCGACCCCGGGCGTCGAGCCACAGCGCTTCGTTGCCGCCGCTCACGGTCGCACACCCGCAGGGGGTGGGTAGGTGCTGGTTCGCGTGGTCATCTCGGACTCCTCATCGTCATGACAGGTCGTGTCGTCACGATAAGTATGACACGACGTGTCATCAACTAGACTGGATGTCATGCGATGGGCGCCGGACTCACGCGCTCGCCTTCAGCGGGCGGCCTTCGAGCTGTTCGCCGAACAGGGGTACTCGGCGACGACGGTTCCCCAGATAACCGCCAGGGCCGGCCTGACGACGAGAACGTTCTTCCGGTACTTCGCCGACAAGCGCGAGGTGATCTTCGGTGGGAACGAGATACCGGAGCGGGCTGCCCGGCTGATCGCCGAGGCCCCCGCGGATCTCGAGCCGATGGAAGTCGTACGGCTCGTGCTCGATCGTGTCGCGACGGAGCAGTTCGCGGGCCAAGGAGAGCAGACGGCCGCGCTCCGGGCGATCATCCACGCGAACGACTCGTTGCGTGACCGGGATGCCCGCAAGCGGGATGACCTCGTGCGCGCGGCTCGCGCCGCATTCATCGAGCGGGGAGTGCCCTCACTCCGGGCCGGCGTGGTCGCCGAGCTCGGGGCTCTGCTCTTCCATACCGCCCTCGAGGAGTGGGCGACCGACCACGAGTCACGCTCGATGACCGTCGTCCTCGACCAGGTCATGGCGCTGCTGGACGCGGAGACGCACGCGTAGCGCGGTGGCGGGTATCCACTCGGCGCACGTGATTAGAGTTGGCGTGTGACTGCATCCGGAATCGACACGACCGCACTCGACCCGACCATCCGCGCACAGGACGACCTGTTCCGCCACGTCAATGGCAAATGGATCGCGGCGACCCCGATCCCCGACGACAAGGCGCGCTGGGGCTCCTTCTACCAGCTCGCCGAAGAGGCCGAGAAGGCCGTGCGCGTGATCATCGAGGAGGCGCAGACCGCGCCCGAGGGCACCGAGGCCCGGAAGTTCGGCGACCTGTTCACGAGCTTCATGGACGAGAAGCGCATCGACGAACTCGGTGCCGCCCCCGTCGCCCCTCAGCTCGCCCTGATCGACACGATCGACGACGTGGTGTCGCTCGCCCGCATCCTGGGCCGCCTCGAGCGCGAAGGCGTCTCGGGCCTCCTGCGTCTCTTCGTCGACAACGACCCGGGCAACCCCGAGCGCTACCTCGTGTTCGTGGAGCAGGGCGGCATCTCGTTGCCGGATGAGAGCTACTTCCGCGATGAGAAGTTCGCGCCCATCCGCGAGGCCTACCTCGCCCACATCCAGCGGATGTTCGAACTCGCGGGTCTCGATGACGCCCCCGTGCGTGCCCAGCGCGTGTTCGACCTCGAGACGCTGATCGCGACGTCGCACTGGGACAACGTGCGCACCCGCGATGCGCAGGCCACCTACAACCTCGTGTCGTGGGGCGAGTTCCTCGACCTCGCGGGCGACCTGGCGAACGTGCCCGCGGCGGCGGCCGTGGAGACCAGTCCCGGTGCCGGTGCCGACGCGAGCATCGAGGATGACGACGATGACGCGGATGTCTCGCTCTTCGAGATCTGGAAGAACGCGCTCGACGCCCCCGACGGGGTCTTCGACGAACTCGTGGTGCGCGAACCCAGTTTCATCACGGGGCTCGCGGAGGCACTCACATCCGTTCCCCTCGAGAGCTGGAAGGACTGGCTCTCCTGGAAGGTCGTGCACGGCTGGGCGCCCTACCTCTCGAGCGGTTTCGTCGAGGAGAACTTCGACTTCTACGCGCGCACCCTCACCGGCACGCCGAGCATGCGCGAGCGGTGGAAGCGCGGCGTCTCGTTCACCGAGGGCGCGATGGGCGAGGCCATCGGCCGCATCTACGTCGAGCAGCACTTCCCGCCGACGGCGAAGGCCGCCATGGACGTTCTGGTCGACAATCTCATCGAGGCCTACCGCGAGTCGATCTCGACCCTCGACTGGATGAGCCCGGCCACCCGCGAGCGCGCCCTCGAGAAGCTGGGCAAGTTCACGCCGAAGATCGGTTTCCCCGAGAAGTGGCGCGACTACTCCTCGCTCGTGGTCGACCCCGCCGACCTCATCGCGAACGTGCGGGCCACGAGCGAGTTCGAGTTCCAGCGCGAGCTCGGCAAGATCGGCAAGCCGCTCGACCGCGACGAGTGGTTCATGACCCCGCAGACCATCAATGCGTACTACAACCCCGGCTTCAACGAGATCGTCTTCCCCGCCGCCATCCTGCAGTTCCCGTTCTTCGACGAGACGAGGGATGCCGCCGCCAACTACGGTGCCATCGGCGCCGTGATCGGGCACGAGATCGGCCACGGCTTCGACGACCAGGGCTCCCGCTTCGACGGCGACGGCCGGCTCACCGACTGGTGGACGGCCGACGACCGGGAGGCGTTCGACAAGCTCACCTCCTCCCTCATCGCCCAGTACGACGCCCTCGCTCCTGCTCAGGTTCCGGACCACCACGTGAACGGTGCGCTCACCATCGGCGAGAACATCGGCGATCTCGGAGGCCTCGGAATCGCGTGGAAGGCGTACCTGCTCTCGCTGCGTGACGCATCCGGAACCGTGGTCGAGCCCCCCGTGATCGACGGGCTCAGCGGCGCCCAGCGCTTCTTCCTCTCCTGGGCTCAGGCCTGGCAGCAGAAGTCGCGCGACGAGGAGGTCATCCGTCTGCTGTCGATCGACCCGCACTCGCCGAACGAGTTCCGCTGCAACCAGATCGTGCGCAACATCGACGAGTTCTACGATGCCTTCGACGTGACTTCATCAGACAGTCTCTGGTTGAACCCAGGTGAACGTGTGACCATCTGGTAGTAGCCCGTTGGCTGCTGCCTGGGCGAATGCGGGACGAGCCGCGCTTCAGGCAGCGCCCGGCTGAAGGAGGACACCCGAGCATGGCCGATTCCATCCGGCGCCGCGCCCGCAGTGAGCGCGAGGAGATCGCCCCGCGCGGGCGGCGATCGGATGCCACGGCCGACGATGGTGTGATCTTCCGCAAAGGCTTCGCCTCGCTGACCGAACTGGCGCTGTCGGGCGTGCAGGTCACGGCCTGTGCGATCGATGTGGCATCCGGACGGGTGCTGTTCTCGGTCGACGATCATCTGTCGGTGCCGACGGCCTCGATCGGCAAGGTGCTGCTGCTCATCGAGGTGGCGGCACGCATCTCGGCGCGGGATGGCGCGTCGGCTTCGGGAGGATCGGGCTCACCCTCGGCCCGCACGGCCCGGGCCGCCCCCGGTGCCGAGGCGCTCAGCATCCTGAACCGCACCGCTCAGGACTCGGTCGGTGACTCCGGTCTCTGGCAGCACCTGCAGGTGCCCGCGCTGCCCGTGGCCGATCTCGCCGCGCTCATCGGGGCCACGAGCGACAACCTCGCCACGAACGTGCTGCTGCGCCGTATCGGCCTCGACGCCGTGCGGTCGCGCGCCGAGTCGCTCGGCCTCCGCCGCACCCTGCTCCTCGACATCGTTCGCGATGTGCGGGGCCCGGATGATGCGCCTCAGCTCTCGGTGGGATCGGCGCGCGAGCTCGCGGGCCTGTTCCGGCAGCTCGCCCGCGGCGAGGTGGTCGACGAGACGACCTCGCGTCTCGTGAGCGGCTGGCTGGGGCTGGGCGCCGACCTCTCGATGGTCGCGGGCGCGTTCGGGCTCGACCCGCTGGCGCACACGGGGGAAGACCACGGGCTCTCGCTCTTCAACAAGACGGGAACGGATGCGGGGGTGCGCTCGGAGGCGGGCGTGGTGACGGGCCCCCGCGCGGGTGTCTCCTATGCGGTGACCATGCGCTTCAACGACACCGGCTTGCCGGCTCGCCTCTCGGTGCTCGACGCGATGCGCACGCTTGGCACCGACTTCCTGGAGTACGTCTACTAGAGCAGAGCGTGCCTGCCGACGTGCCACACCGTGTGGCAGGTCGACGTCGGAAGCCGCATGACGTGGCAACTCGATGGGCCTGAACGCGGGGGCGGGCCCACTTGGCCTCGCCCGTGCGATCAGGGGTGGCCGATGGCGTCGCGGCGCAGCATCCGGAGCGCCTCGCCCACTGCCGGGATGCCGGCGGCGCCGGGGCGGGTGACGGCCACGATCCAGCGATGGTCGCCGGCAGCCGTGGGCCGGGCGGTGACGCCCGCGGGAACGGGTGAGGCCGCGATCGCGAGGGCCGGCACCAGAGCCACGCCGAGGCCCGCCGCCACCATGCTCATCACGGCCACGAAATTGTCGGTCTCGAAGCCGATCGACGGGGCGAAGCCGCTCGTGGCGCAGGAGTCGAGCAGGTGGCTGCGGCAGCGCGGACAGCCCGCGATCCAGTTCTCGTGCCGGAGGGCCGAGAGGGCGATCGGGGCCGCGGTGGCGGCATCCGTCGGCAGCGAGCTCGTCGCGGAGAGAACCGGATGGCCGTCGGGCACCAGCACGAGCACCTCGTCGCGAACGAGTTCGTGCACCTCGAGCCCGTCGGCGCTCGCCGCGAAGGGGTCTTTGCGGTCGGCCGGGTAGTGGAATGCGATCGCGAGGTCGCTGACCCCGTCGCGCACCGCCGTGATGGCCTCTGGCGGCTCGGCCTCGAGATAGGTGAAGCGAACGCCGGCGTGCTCGGCGGCCATCGACTTCAGCAGGCGGGGCACGATCGTGGACGAGGCCGACGGAAACGCGGCGAGCCGCACCCGGCCGGCGCGCAGCCCGGCGAGGTCGGCGAGTTCGCCCGCGGTCGACTCGAGTCCGGCGAGCACGGTGGTGGCGTGCCGGGCGACGACGGCACCGGCATCCGTCAACCGGATGCCCCGCCCCGCGCGTGTGACGAGCGGCATGCCGATGCGCGACTCGACCTTCTTCAGGTGCTGGCTCACCGCCGGCTGGCTGAGGCCGAGGACCGCCGCTGCGCGCGTGATCGACCCGTACTCGGCGATGGCGGCGACGACCCGCAGGGTGGAGGAGTCGAGGTCGAACGCGCTGCCGAGCGGGGTGAGCGTCATGAGCACGAGTGTACGCCGCCCATAAGTGCAGATTATGGAATTCATCGAACACTGGTCGTAGTCGAATGGAAGACGGCGCGAGACCATGGAGGCATGACTCCGATCGATGCGCCTGCCCGAAGGGAGGCCGCCGTGCTGCCTCCGCAGCCGGCCCCGTTGGCGCTGGCAGACCTGCGCGACCACTTCTCGGTGCGCCCCGGATACCTCTCGGCCTGCATGATCGGTGTTCCTCCGCGCGAGACGGCCGCCGCGCTCACGGCCGACCTGGCCGACTGGAGTGCGGGGCACCGCGATCCCGGCGTCTACGGAGATGCGGTCGAGCGCTCTCGGAGCGCTTTCGCGCAGGTGTGTTCCATCCCGGTGTCGCAAGTGGCCGTCGGGTCGCAGGTGTCGGTCTTCGCGTCGATGATCGCCGGGTCGCTGCCCGAGGGAGCCGAAGTGCTGGTGGTGGACGGCGACTTCAGCTCGATGGTCTTCCCGTTCCTGGTGCAGGAGCAGCGCGGTCGCATCGCGGTGCGGTGCGTGCCGCTCGCGGAGCTCGCCGAGAGCATCCGCCCCTCGACCACGCTGGTGTCGTTCTCCCTCGTGCAGTCGGCGACCGGGGAGATCGCGGATGCCGATGCCATCGTGGGGGCTGCCGAGCGGTGCGGTGCGGCCACCTTCGTCGACACGACGCAGGCCGTGGGCTGGCTGCCCGTGGACGCCGGCCGGTTCGACGCCACCGTGTGCCATGCCTACAAGTGGCTGTGCTCGCCGCGGGGAACGGCTTTCCTCACGGTACAGCCCGCATTCGCCGAGGGGCTCGTGCCGTCGGCGGCGAACTGGTACGCGGGCGATGACGTGTGGGGATCGTGTTACGGGCCGGGCATGCAGCTCGCCACGACGGCGCGGCGCTTCGACGTGTCGCCCGCGTGGCAGGCCTGGCTCGGCACGGCGCCTGCGCTCGAACTGTTCGCGTCGGCCGACATCGAGGCGGTGCGGGAGCACGCGGTCGGGCTGGCGAACGCGCTGCGGCGGCGGCTCGGCGAGCCCGAGAGCGCCAGCGCGATCGTGACCTGGCCGGATGCCGACGGGTCGGGCATCGCGGCCCTCACCGCGGCGGGCGTCGCGGCCTCGGCCCGGTCGGGCCGGGCTCGTGTGGCGTTCCACCTGTGGAACGACGCCTCCGACGTCGAGCTCGTCTGCGCCGCGCTCGGCCTCGACGTGGTCTAGCTGTGTTCGATCTGAGCACGACCGACCCGGTAGAGGCCCGCGGTTTCGCTCAGATCGGACACACCGAGACGACGAGGTCGAGACGGCGGGCGCTCAGTCGATGAGGTCGAGCTCACGCAGCCGGTGGAGGGTCTCGGCGCCCGCCGGGGGGCATCGGTGCGTGTCGGCCGAGGTGACCCAGTGCACGGCGTCGACCTCGCTGGAGGGGAGCGGGGCATCCGGTGTGGTGGCGGCGAAGAGCTGCATCTCGACCTGCCGGCCCTCGGGCTCACCGTGCGCCTGGGTGGTGACGACGAAGAGCGGCGTGACGCTCGCGGGGTCGAGCGCGATGCTCACCTCCTCGTGCGCCTCGCGGATGACGGCCTCCACCGCCGTCTCACCCGCATCGATCTTGCCCCCGGGCATGAAGTGCACGTCGCGCCCGCGCGCCGTGACCATCAGCACACGCCGATCGCGCACGAGCGCGAGTGCGGCCACCCGGATGGGCGGGAGCGCCAGGGCGGGTTCGGGGCCGCTCACGCGGCTAGGCCCCGGCGCGGCGGTAGTCGTCGAGGGCGACGGCGTCGGAGCCATCCGCTGCCCGCTCGGCCTGCGCGCCCGCGACCTCGGCCGCGTCGGCACCGAGTCCGAAAAGGGTCTCGACTGCGGCGAACACCTCGTCGGCCCGGCCGTCACGAGCGAGCTCACGTGCACGCACGGAGGGAGAGTGAAGGATGACGCCCACGAGGTGCCGCAGCGCCCGCTGCGTCTCCTCGGCGTCGCCGCGCGAGCGCGAGCGATCGATCTCGGCGTCGAGCAGGTCGAACAGGTGCGAGCGCAGCGCCACGACGGCGGGGGTGACGGCGGCTTCGGCCTTGCCCGCGCGGTACTCGGCCGCGGCCTGGTCGACCAGGGCACGGGCATCCGACTCGGCGTTCAGCTCGTCGAGCGGGGCGTGCAGGCTGATGGTCTCGAGGTCGAGCAGCTCGGTGCCGGCGACGGACGCGACCGCGGGGTCGACGTTGCGCGGCAGGCCGAGGTCGATGACGAGTCGGCGCTCGACCGCACCCGGCAGGCCGGCGGCCGACACGAGGTGTTCGGGGCCGAGCACGACGGTCTCGGCGGTGGAGCAGGTGATCACGACGTCGGCGCCGGCGAGAGCGTGCACGTAGTCGGGGCCGGCGACGGGCACCAGGTTCTGCTTGGCGGCGAACACGACCGCGCGGCCCGAGGGCGAGAAGACGCGGATGTCGTCGGCTCCCCGATCGCGCAGGTTGGCCAGCGTGACGCGTGCGTACTGCCCGGTGCCCACGAGCAGGATGCGCGCCGCCGACCAGTCGGTGACCCGGCTCTCGGCGAGGTCGAGCGCGAGGCGGGCGAGCGAGCGGCCGGCACCGCCGAGACCCGTCTTCGTCTTGACACCGCGCGAAGTGTGCGAGGCACGCTGGAAGAGGCGCTCCAGGTCGGATGACGTGGTGCCCTCGATGCGCGCCGTGCTGAGCGCCCGCTTCACCTGGCCCGCGATCTCGTCTTCGCCCACCACCACCGACTCGAGGCCCGACGACACCGCGAACAGGTGGTCGGCCACGGTGTCTCCGCAGAGAACCGTGAGGCTGTCGCGCAGTTCGTCGATGTCGGTTCCGGATGCTTCGCTGAACGATTCGGCCGCCTGCTCCACTGCCAGCGTGAGGCCGGCGGTGAGCGGCTCGTCGACGTCGAGGTAGGCCTCGAAGCGGTTGCAGGTGGCCAGAACCACCGCGCCCTGCACGAAATCGCTCTCGGTCACCAGCGACTTGGCCACGGTCGAGGTGCCGATCGACAGCTTCTCGAGAAGGTCGAAGCTCGCGTTCCGATGGTTCGCGGTCAGGCAGATCAGCACTGCATCAGTGTACGCCCGTCGATGGGGTGCTTCCTCGGAGCGTTCTCAGTCCCACAGGACGGTGGGGTTGGCTGACGCCATGTCGACCGACGGCGAGCCGAGCGACGGGCCGAAGAGCACGGAGCAGCTGCCGGTGGCGCCGTCGGAGGTGGTGCACTGGCCGGAGATCTCGACCCCGCCGATGTAGTCGCCCTGCGCGAGCGTGGGGTTGTCGTAGCTCAGGGTCGGCTCCACCGAGTCGAGCGAGGCCGACCCGTCAGCCGTGAGCGTGCGGGTGATCGAGCCGTCGGCCATCTGGGTTCCGTCGGAGAGGGTGGCGGGGATGGCGAGGCCGCAGCCGGCGTCGAGCGTCTTCTGCGCGAGGCAGGCCTCGGCGGAGGCGCGGACCAGGGCGCGGAACTGCTGCAGCGCGGCATCCGTGAGCGTCGGCTCGATGTCGCTGGTGTCGCCCGACGTGTAGGGGTCGGTGACCAGCACGACGGTCTCGCCCGTCAGGGTGAAGTTCGGCAGCGTGGTGGCGAGCTCGTAGGCGCCCGGGAACACCTCGACCTCGTCGCCGTCGACTGCTTCGCCGTTGACGGTGAGGCCGAGCCCGTCGAACTTCGCGGTGCTGAGGTAGCCGGTGCCGCCCGAGATCTCCCACGAGCCGTCGTCGTCGTAGTCGGTGACGCTGAAGTCGGTGGTGACGGGGGTGTCGCCGAGCAGGTAGCTGGCCGTCACATCGGCCGAACCGCTCGTGCCGGTGGAGTCGAGCACCTCGATGCCCGTGATCGGGGCGAGTTCGTTGGAGGCGGCGAGAACGGTGTCGGTGAGCAGGGTGTCGTCGGACGGCGGGCTGCTGAGGTAGCCGAGCGCGGTCTCGGAGTCGGACTCCGACAGAGCGGTGAGGTAGGCCGAGACGGCATCGGACGGGGATCCGCCGGCCGCAGGGCCGGTTCCGCCCCCTCCGCCGGCCGAGGCGAAGATGCGACCCACCACGAGGGCGATCACGACGATGATGACGATCACGAGGGCGACCGCTCCGCCGATGATGCCGATGATGGCGCCGGTGCTCAGGCCCTTCTTCTTAGGCGCGCCGGGGCCACCGGGGCCACCGGGGCCGCCGGGCTGGGCGCCCGGGTACGGCTGGCCGGGGTAGGGCTGGCCCGGATACTGCGGGGCCGGGTAGGGCTGTGCCGGATACGGCCCGTTCGCCGGGGCGCCGGGGTACGGCGGCTGGCCGCCGGGGTAGGGGGCGGTGGGCTGCGCGTCGGGAACCGCCTGGCCGGTCGAGGGCGTGGCCGGGTAGCCGGGCGTGGAGGGAGCGGGTGGCGCATCCGGGGTCACCGGTGCGGGCTGCGCGAACGGCTGGTCGGGCGCGGGCGGCGCGGTCGGTGGCACCGGCTGCTCGGGGCTCGATGGAGGCCCCTGCTCGTCGTTCGGCCCCTGTGGTGTCTGACGGTCGTCGCTCATGGTGCGCCCCCTGTTGTCGTCACCTGTATATCACGGACCCCAGTTAGGGGGCCAACTCCTCTTGCGCCGCGACACCAGCCCAGATCGCGTGCAGCCGTGTTCCGTAGGATGTGGCGGTGACTCTGCCCGCGAATCATCCGCTCTCCGACGGCCGCACCGCCGACTCCGCCCTCGTCACCACCTACCGCGGAACCCGCGGCCCCGTGACCCCGGTGTGGTTCATGCGGCAGGCCGGCCGCTCGCTGCCCGAGTACCGGGAGCTGCGCGTCGGCACCCGGATGCTCGACGCGTGCCTCGATCCCGCGATGGCGAGCGAGATCACGCTGCAGCCCGTTCGGCGGCACGGGGTGGATGCGGGCATCTTCTTCAGCGACATCGTCATCCCGCTGAAGCTGGCGGGCGTCGACGTCGACATCGTTCCCGGGCGCGGGCCGGTGCTCGCCCACCCCGTGCGCACCCTCGCCGACGTGCAGGCGCTGCCGGATGCGGCGGGGGCCGACTTCTCGGCCGTCGAAGCCGGGGTGGCGCTCACCGTCGCCCAGCTCGGCAGCACTCCTCTCATCGGCTTCGCCGGTGCCCCGTTCACGCTGGCCGCCTACCTCGTGGAGGGCGGACCGTCGAAAGACCACATCCGGGCGCGGACGCTCATGCACTCCGATCCCGAGGCGTGGGCCGCCCTCCTCGGCTGGGCCGCCGAGGTGACCGGCCGGTTCCTGCGCGCGCAGGTTCTCGCGGGCACGAGCGCCGCGCAGCTCTTCGACTCGTGGGTGGGCTCGCTGTCGAAGGCCGACTACGTGGAGCGGGTCGCTCCCTTCTCCCAGCAGGCGCTCGCGCACATCCGGGATCTCGATGTACCCGTGGTGCACTTCGGCGTCGGCAGCGGGGAGGTGCTGAAGCCGATGCACGACATCGGGGTCGACGTGATGGGCGTCGACTGGCGCCTGCCGCTGGATGTCGCGTCGCAACGCCTCGGCGGAGGCGTGACCCTGCAGGGCAACATCGACCCGGCGCTGCTCGCGGCGCCCTGGCCGGTGCTCGAGACCCACGTGCTCGATGTGCTGCGGCGCGGTCGTTCGGCGCCCGCGCACGTGCTGAACCTGGGGCACGGCGTTCCGCCCGAGACCGACCCTGCGGTGCTCACCCGCATCGTGGAGCTCGTGCACGCGCAGACCACGGAGGATGCCCGCGATGACGTCGCCTGACGAGACCGCCGGTCGTTCCGCCGGCGTCGACGTGATCGTGATCGGCGGCGGCGTCGCCGGTCTCGTGGCGGCGCGGCAGCTCGCTCACCTCGGCCACGCGGTGGTGGTGCTGGAGGCGCGCGACTCCGTGGGTGGTTTTGTGGCGAGCCGCGAGGTGGCGGGGGTGCGGGTCGATACCGGAGCCGAGAGCTTCGCCACCCGCAAGGGCACTGTCGCCGCGCTCGCCGCGGAGGTGGGCCTCGCCGACGACATCGTCGCCCCGAATCCGGTCGGCGCCTGGGTGATGTGGAACGGCGGATGCGCGCCCCTCCCCGCCTCGGGACTGCTCGGCATCCCCGGCGTGCCCCTCGCCGACGACGTGCGCCGGATCATCGGGTGGAAGGGTGTGCTGCGCGCGTACGGCGATCGGCTCATGCC
Source organism: Herbiconiux sp. (assembly GCF_004297105.1). Taxonomy (GTDB): domain Bacteria; phylum Actinomycetota; class Actinomycetes; order Actinomycetales; family Microbacteriaceae; genus Herbiconiux. The sequence goes on along the minus strand of NZ_SCVE01000012.1, from coordinate 585,716 downwards.
GCTCCTCCGTGTGCGCAAGGAGACCGATCTCGGTGACATCGTGCGGCGCCGGATGGGAGCCCGCGTGCTCGAGCGGCTCGTCACGCCGGTGGTCGCGGGCGTGCACTCCGCGGATCCCTCCGTCGTCGACGTGCACACCGTCGCCCCGGGCCTCACCCAGGCGATGACCACGCAGGGGTCGCTGTCGGGGGCTGTGATGGCGCTGCGCGAGCAGGCACCCGCCGGCTCCGCGGTGCAGGGCATCGCGGGCGGCATGCACCGACTCGTCGAGGCGCTCGAGGCCGACTGCCGCTACTACGACGTGCAGTTCCGCACGGCGGCGCGCGTGACGGCGCTGGCACCACACCGCGACGCGGGCGGCTGGACCGTCGAGGTGACGCCGGAGCCGGATGCCGGGGATGCGACGTCGGGTGCTGTGGTGTCCGGTGCTGGGGCGCCGGGTGCTGGGGCGCCGGGTGGCGCGCCCCAGACCCTCACCGCCCGCGCCGTCGTGGTGGCCACCGACTTCCGCCCCGGGCTCGCCCTGCTCGAGGAGGCGGGTGTCGTCGAGGGTGGGGATCGCACCGCCGACCCCGACGAGGCGGCCGACGAGGTCGGCGGTGCGGGGGCGTGGCCCGAGCCCGCATCCGTCGTCATCGCCACGGTCGTGCTCGACGAAGCGCGGCTCGACGCCCACCCGCGCGGCACCGGCGTGCTGGTCGCACCGGGAACGCCCGGTGTGCGGGCGAAGGCGCTCACCCACTCGAGTGCCAAGTGGGCCTGGCTCGCCGAGTCGCTGCCGGCTCACCGGCACGTGGTGCGGCTGTCCTATGGGCGCCGTGACGGGCATCCGGATGGCGCGGTGCGCAGCGGCGCCCCCGGGCCTGAGTCGCAGGAGCCCGGGGAGGCCCCCTTCATGCCCGATCAGGAGACCGTGCTGCGCGACGCGAGCACTCTGCTCGGCGTGCCCCTCTCGTCGGCCGACGTGGTCGGCTTCGCCGTGACTCCGTGGACCGACTCCCTCGCCTTCGCCACCGTCGGTCACCGCGCGCGGGTGCGCCGGATGCTCGCCGCCGTCGAGCGGATCCCCGGCCTCGACGCCGTGGGCGCGTGGGTGTCGGGAACCGGGCTCGCCGCCACGGTGGAGCACGCGCGGAGCACAGCCTCGGCCCTCGCCGCCGAGCTGCGCGGCGACCGCCGGCTGCCGCTCGATTAGCAGGCGTTCAGCTGCCCCGGCCCCGGCCATGCGACCTCAAGGTGAGGGGACTACGCTGGGAAGAACCCTGTACACACGATCGATACGGAGTTCGTAATGCGCGGAAAGTTCATCTTCGTGGTCGGGCTGGCCACGGGCTACGTGCTCGGTACACGCGCCGGGCGCGAGCGCTACGAGCAGATCAAGGCGGGTGCCGAGAAGGTCTGGAACATCCCGGCTGTTCAGTCGGGCGTGCAGTCTGTTCAGAGTTTCGCGGGGTCGCGCGTAGACCAGGTGAAGGCCGATCTGTCGCAGAAGGCGCGCAATGCGCTCGGCGCTCTCATCGGCCGCGAGCCCCTCTCCAGCCCTCAGCAGGCGCGCGGCGGGTCGACGAAGGCGGCAGCGACGCGGTCTGCCACCACGACGAAGGCAGCCCCGAAAGCCGCTCCGAAGAAGCCCGCGGCCAAGCCGGCGGCATCGAAGCCCGCGGCATCGAAGCCTGCGGCCTCCGCCGCATCCGAGTCCGACGAATAACAAGGAGCCGCACGCTGTGACCGAAGAACGCGACAAGCGCGCACGCCGTTCCCTGGCCTCTCTCTTCGCCGAGGTGCCCACCCTCGTCGTGCAGCTCCTCAAAGACGAGATCGAGAACCTCAAACGCGAACTCACGTCGCGTCTGGCGAAGCTCGGCATCGGCATCGGCCTGTTCGTGGCGGCCGCTCTGTTCGCGTTCTTCGCGCTTGCGACGCTGATCGCCGCGGCCGTTCTCGGAATCGCCACGGTCCTGCCCGCCTGGCTCGCCGCACTGATCGTGGCGGTGGCACTGCTTCTGCTCGCGGTCATCCTGGTGCTGGTGGGGGTCTCCTCGGTCAAGAAGGGCGTTCCGCCCATCCCCGAAGACGCCATCACGAGCATCAAGAAAGACATCAACGTCGTCAAGGGATTGGGTCGGTCATGAGCGACGCACAGAAGGTCACCCCCGAAGCCCCTCAGCGCTCGCAGGCCCAGCTGCACGCCGACATCGAGAAGACCAGGGCCGATCTGCGCGCCACCCTCGACGCCATCGAGTTCAAGCTGAACCTGCCGAAGCAGGCCCGGCACGCCGCCCATCGGGTGGCCGGCCGAGTGCGGCGGTTCAGAGCACAGAACCCGGTGGGCTTCGCCGTAGGGGTAGCGGCGGCCGTGGTCGCCGTGGGCGGGGCCGCCTTCCTGGGCTTCCGCTCCGCCGCCAAGAAGTAGCCCGGCGACCGACCGGTCCGCAGCCGCGGTTCAGAACCACCCGCACCGACAACGAAGAAGGATCATGACTGACGACCCGACAGTCGACACGAACACCGAATACACCGCCCGCGACGTCGAGGACTCCGAAGAGGTTCCGGCGCTCGGGTACACGCTCTGGGCGGTCCTGCGCCGCAACCCCGCGCTGCCGTTGGCCGTCGACGGCAGCGATGCTCCGGATGCGCTGGCCGAGATCGACCAGGCCATCGAGTCCATCGAGGCCGAAGACGTGATGGTGCGTGGCATCTATGACGTGTCGGGGCTCCGCGCCGACGCCGACATCATGGTGTGGATGCACGGCAGCGTGCCCGAGACGCTCCAGTGGGCGCTGCGGCAGCTCCGCCGCACCCGGGTCTTCACCCCGCTGCTCCCGGTCTGGAACGCCATGGGCGTGCACCGCGACGCCGAGTTCTCTGCCAGCCACCTGCCCGCGTTCATGCGCGGCAAGGAGCCGGCCGCCTGGCTGACGGTGTATCCGTTCGTGCGCTCGTACGAGTGGTACATCCTGCCCGAAGACGAACGGCGCGCGATGCTCGCCGACCACGGTCGCAAGGGGGCCCAGTACCGCTCGGTGCTCGCCAACACGGTGGCCTCCTTCGCGCTCGGCGACTACGAGTGGATCCTCGCCCTCGAAGACGACGAGCTCACCAACCTGGTCGACCTGATGCGTCACCTCCGGCAGACGGAGGCGCGCCTGCACGTGCGCGAGGAGGTGCCGTTCTTCACGGGGCGGCGCATCGAGATCGCCGAGATCCTCGAGGTGCTGCAGTGAGCGACCCCACGACCTCTGCCCCCGAGTCGCCCGTCGTGGTGCTCGGGGCCAGCCCCGCCGCCGTGAGCGGCCCGGAGCACGTCACCGAGCCGGTGGCCTACGACGCCATCCTGTTGGCCTCCTTCGGCGGGCCGGAGGGACAGGACGACGTCATCCCCTTCCTCCGCAACGTCACCCGCGGCCGGGGCATCCCCGACGAGCGGCTCGAGGAGGTGGCCCACCACTACCGCGCGTTCGGCGGCGTGAGCCCCATCAATGCACAGAACCGCCAGCTGAAGCTCGCCCTCGAGGCCGAGATCGCGTCGCGCGGCATCGACCTGCCCGTGCTGTGGGGCAACCGCAACTGGGACCCGTACCTCCGGGATGCACTCACCGAGGCGCACGAGCGCGGCTACCGGTCGCTGATCGCCGTGGCCACGAGCGCCTACAGCTCGTACTCGAGCTGCCGGCAGTACCGCGAAGACTTCGCGATCGCCCTCGACGAGACAGGTCTCGCGGGTGAGATCACCATCGACAAGGTGCGGCAGTTCTTCGACCACCCCGGATTCGTGCAGCCGTTCGTGACCGGGCTCGTGGCGGCACTCGAGCAGATCCAGCAGACGTTCGAGGGCATCGATCTCACGCGCGAGGTGGAGGTGCTGTTCACCACGCACTCCATCCCCAGCGCCGACGCCGAGCGCTCGGGCCCCGCGTTCCGGGGCTTCGGACCGGACGGCGCCTACGCGGCCCAGCACAAGGCCGTGGCCGAGGTCGTGATGTTCGCGGCGACGGCGGGTGTGGAACTCGCGGATGCCGCGGGCGCGCTCGCTTCGGGAGGAGCATCCGAGATCGGGGCCACGATCGACATCCCGTGGCAGCTCGTGTACCAGTCGCGCTCGGGCCCGCCGACGCAGCCCTGGCTGGAGCCCGACATCAACGACGCCATCGCCGAACTGCCCGCGCGCGGCGTGAAAGCCGTGGTGATCGTGCCGCTCGGCTTCGTGAGCGACCACATGGAGGTGATGTGGGACCTCGACAACGAGGCGCTCACCACCTGCGCCGAGCACGGCCTGTTCGGCCTGCGCACACCGACGCCCGGCGTCGACCCCGCCTACGTCACCGGTCTCGTCGACCTCGTTCTCGAGCGCCGCGACGGCACCCCGACGGCCGATCGCCCGGCGGTCACCGGCCTCGGCCCGTGGTACGACGTGTGCCGCCCCGGATGCTGCGAGAACGTGCGGCTCGGGTTCAAGCCCGCCCTCTCCGGAATCGCCCCCTGAGCGCGGGAGGATCCGACGTGACGAGAACCCTCCGAGTCGCCACTCGCGGAAGCGCTCTGGCGCGCGCGCAGACGGGGCACGTCGTGGCGGCGCTCCGGGAGGCCACCGGCGTGGAGATCGAGACCGTCATCATCACCTCCGAGGGCGATCGCTCCACGGAGTCGCTCGCGAGCCTCGGGGGCACGGGTGTGTTCGCGAGCGCTCTGCGCGAAGCGCTTTTGGCCGGCGACTGCGATCTCATCGTGCACTCGCTGAAAGACCTGCCCACCGCGCCCTACGAGGGACTCGTGATCGGCGCCGTGCCCGAGCGCGAAGATCCGCGTGATGCGCTCTGCACCCGCGACGGTCTCACTCTCGACGAGCTGCCGGAGGGCGCTCGGGTGGGCACCGGGTCGCCGCGGCGGGTGGCGCAGTTGCTCGCGTTGCGGCCCGATCTCGAGATCGTCGACATCCGGGGCAACGTCGACACCCGACTGGGCCGGGTTCGCGAGGGCGATCTGCATGCCGTGGTGCTCGCGTCCGCAGGGCTCGCCAGGCTGGGTAGGCTAGACGAAGCATCCGAACTCTTCGCGCTCGACATCTGGCCGACTGCACCGGGTCAGGGTGCGCTCGCGATCGAGACCCGAGAGGGAGACAGCATTCCCGAGCTTCTGAGCATCGAACACACGCCCACGCGCACGGCCGTTCTGGCCGAGCGCTCGGTGCTCGCTGCCCTCGAGGCCGGGTGCGCGGCTCCCATCGGTGCCACGGCGGTCGTCACCGGCGACTCGCTCGCCCTGTCGGCCACGGTGTACCAGGCCGACGGGGAGGCGGAACTCGGATGCGAGCGCAGCGCCGATCTCCTGGGTGACGACCACCTCGTGGCCGAGCTGCTCGGACAGGCCGTGGCGACCCAACTTCTCGAAGACGGCGCCGCCGAGCTGGCTCCGGTGGGTCCGGCCGCCGAGCTCCGCGACGACAACTGGCCTGGTGGTACGGAATGACCGCGTGGTCGCAACGTCCGCTCGGGGGGTGGCGCATCCTGGTGCCGCGCGGTGGCCCGTGGGGTCATGGGGTCGCGGCCGACCTGAGGGCGGTCGGCGCGAAGCCGATCGTGGCGCCCATGATCAACTTCGCAGCCACGGATGACTCGGAGACCCTCGAGCGAGCGCTCGCCGCCCTGGCTGCCGGCTCGTTCGATTGGCTCACCATGACGAGCGCGACCACGGTCGACGTGCTGACCGCACACCAGGCGGTGGTGCCGCCCGAGACGCACATCGCGGCGGTCGGCGAGACCACGGCGGCGGCGCTCACCGCGGCCGGTTACAAGGTCGACCTCGTGCCGCCGGAAGACAATTCGGCGAAGGGCCTGCTGCGTGAGCTCAAGCGCTTCGAGCAGTTCGGGCCCGAACTGCGCGTGCTGACGCTGCGCAGCGACATCGCGAAGCCGGTGCTCACGCAGGGGCTCATCGCGCGGGGGCACACGGTCGAATCGGTCGTGGCGTACCGCACCATCGGGGTCGAGGTGGATCCGCAGATCAGGGCCGATATCGCTGCGGGTGCGATCGACGCGGTGTTCGTGACATCCGGATCGGTGGCGGAGCAGGTGCAGCGACAGCTGGGCCCCGTGCCGGAATCGACGCTGGTGGCGGCGATCGGTCCGCGCACCGCGGAAGACGCTCGCGCCTACGGGCTGCGCGTCGACGTGATCGCGAAGGGCCGCTCGTCGGAGTCGCTCATCAACGCGGTCATCGAGGTCGCGAACGCCCGTCGCGCCGACTGACGCCGCCCCTCACTCCCCCAGTTGCCACACGATGTGGCAACTCCCTCCTGCAGGCAACACTTGGCGGCAAGTGGCTGTGTCCGCGGGGCGGCTTGAGCGGGTGGGGTGGGCGCCGCCGCGGGCGGCGGGTTGCCACAACTTGTGGCAACTGATGGCCGGGGGCAACAGTTTGTGGCAAGTCGGAGGCGGGTACCGGCCGGGCGGGCCGGCGCCCTCAGCGCGGCCAGACCGGACGGAACTGGATGCTGATGCGCGGGCCGACGGCCTGCTTGGTCTTCAGGATGGCGTGCTCATGCGTGCGCTGGCAGCTGCCGCCCATCACCACGAGGTCGCCGTGCCCCACCGGGAAGCGCATCGTCTCACCACCGCCCTTCGGACGAACGGAGAGCGTGCGTGCCGCGCCCACCGACACGATCGCCACCATGGTGTCGCGATCGATGGCGCGCCCCACGCGGTCGCCGTGCCAGGCGACACTGTCGTCGCCCGTGCGGTAGAAGCAGAGGCCGGCGGTGGAGAACACCTGGCCCGGTGGGCGCCCGTAGAAGTCGTTGAGCGCATCCTGTGCCCGGGTGAGAACGAGGTCGGGGTACAGGCTGCCCGCGCCGAAGTGCGACACCAGTCGAGGCACGTCGACCACCCGGTCGTACATCTCGCGCTGGTCGGCGTGCCAGGGAACGTCGAGCGCGAGCCGTTCGAACAGGGCATCGGAGTTGCTCACCCAGCCGGGCCGGAGGTCGACCCACGCACCGGCCCCGAGCTCGGTGCGCTGCACCTCACCCGCGAGCGACTCGAGCCCGGGATCGGCATCGAGGTCGTCGAAGAGCGAGCTCTGGAAGTCGATGTTCATGGCACCACCCTAGCCCGAGTTTCGAAAGTATGTTCGATCGCGACGATCGCCTGACCCGGCGGCCTGCTATTCGTAGTGCTCGAGCCAGCGGGTGAGGATCGGCTCGAGGGCAGCTCGGTCGGCCGGGGAGAGTGCGGCGACGAGCCGATGCTCGTTGGCCATGTGGTCGGTGAAAGCGGCATCGATCGTGCGGAGCCCGGGCGGCGTGAGTGCGACGATGCGTCGGCGGCCGTCGCCCACGGCGGCGCGGCGCTCGACGAGCCCGGCCGAAGCCAGGCGGTCGATGCGCTTCGTCATGGCGCCCGTGGTCACCATGGTGTGCTCCGCCAGTTCGCCGGGTGCCCGCTCGTACGGGGCGCCCGCCCGCCGCAGCGTGGCGAGCACGTCGAACTCGCCCTCGCCGAGGCCGTGGTGGGCATAGACGGCCACGAGCTCCTCGGTGAGGTGTCCAGCCAAGCGGTGGAGGCGGCCGATCAGGCCCTGCGGCGAGACGTCGAGGTCGGGTCGCTCCCGAGCCCACTCCGACTGGATGCGCGAGACGTGGTCGGGATTCATGGCCATGAGTCCACAATAGCTTCCTCGGAAGGTATAGTAGCTTCCATGGAAGGCAAATGGCGTTGGGTGCTCATCACCGCGATCGCCCCTGTGGCGTGGGGGTCGAACTACTTCGTCACCCGCCAGTTCCTCCCTCTCGACAGCCCGCTCTGGGGCGCCGCGCTTCGCGCTCTCCCGGCAGGCATCATCCTCCTGCTCCTCGCCCGCCGGATGCCCCGCGGTTCCTGGTGGTGGAAGTCCCTCGTGCTCGGCGCCCTCAATGTCGGTGCCTTCTTCGTTCTCATCTACGTGGCCTCGCAGCTGCTCCCCTCGAGTGTGGCCTCGACCATCATGGCGACCTCGGCCGGCGTGCTGATGCTGCTGGCGTGGCCCCTGCTGCGCGAGAGGCCCGCACTGCTTCCCGTCGTGGGTGCGATCGTCGGTTTCGCCGGTGTGTGCGTGATGCTTCTCGGCGGCGGCGCGGCCATCGACCCCTGGGGAGTGGCCGCCTCGCTCGCCGCGATGCTCCTCTCGTCGACCGGCTTCGTGCTGACGAAGCGGTGGGCCGCGGCTCCGGATGGGGCATCCGCTCCCTCCACCATCGCGCTCACGTCGTGGCAACTCGTCGCCGGTGGACTGCTCCTGGTGCCGTTCGCCGTGCTGATCGAGGGCCCGCCGCCCGCTCTCGACGGCCCGGCGCTCGCCGGTTTCGCCTACGTCTCGGTGGTCGCGACCGCGCTCGCCTTCGTGGCCTGGTTCACCGGGCTCCGTCACCTGCCGGCCGGATCCGTGGGGCTGATCGGCCTGCTCAACCCGGTCACGGGGGTGCTGCTCGGCGTGCTCGTCGCCGCCGAGCCGTTCGGGCCGCGCCAGCTGGTCGGCACGGCCCTGGTGATCGTGGGTGTGCTGCTCGGGCAGCGGCGGCGCACGCACACCACGACCTAAACTGGAGGTCATGACATCCGGCTCCTTTCCCGAGATCCGACCGAGGCGCCTCCGCCGCACCCCCGCGATGCGCCGCCTGGTGGCCGAGACCCGCATCGATGCTGCTCAGCTGATCCTGCCGCTCTTCGTGCGCGACGACATCGTCGAGCCGCTCCCGCTCCAGTCGATGCCCGGCGTGGTGCAGCACACCTTCGACAGCCTGCGCGCCGCGGTGGTGGAAGCGGCCGAGGTGGGTCTGGGCGGCGTGATGCTCTTCGGAGTGCCGGCCGACGACGTGAAGGATGCTGCCGGCACCGCCGCCACCGACCCCGATGGCGTGCTGAACGCCGCGACACGCGTCGTGGCCGCCGAGGTGGGCGATGCCCTCGTCGTTCAGACCGACCTCTGCCTCGACGAGTTCACCGATCACGGCCACTGCGGGGTGCTCGCCCCCGACGGCTCCGTCGACAACGACGCCACCCTGGTGCGCTACCGCGACATGGCGGTCGAACAGGCTCGCGCCGGCTCCCAGCTGCTCGGCCTCTCCGGCATGATGGACGGTCAGGTGGCCGCCGTGCGCGCCGCCCTCGACGCCGACGGGTTCCAGGATGTCGCCCTGCTCGCCTATGCGGCGAAATACGCGAGCGCCTTCTACGGCCCCTTCCGCGAGGCGGTCGGCTCGACCCTCCGCGGCGACCGTAAGACCTACCAGCTCGACCCCGCCAACCGGCGCGAGGGTCTCCGGGAGGCCGTGCTCGACGTCGAGGAGGGCGCCGACATCGTCATGGTCAAGCCGGCGATGAGCTACCTCGACCTCCTGGCTGACGTCTCCGCCACTGTTCCCGTGCCGGTGTGGGCCTATCAGGTCTCCGGCGAGTACGCCATGATCGAGGCCGCAGGAGCCAACGGCTGGATCGACCGCGACCGCGCCGTTCTCGAGTCGGTGCTCGGCATCCGCCGCGCCGGCGCCGAGGCCGTTCTCACCTACTGGGCCACCGAGCTCGCCCGCACCCTGAAGGGGCTGTGATGACCCGCACCACCAACGCCGCCGAGTTCGACCGAGCCCAGCGCTCCATCCCGGGCGGAGTCAACTCGCCCGTGCGGGCGTTCCGATCGGTGGGCGGCACGCCCCGTTTCCTCGTGTCGGCGCGCGGGCCCTACGTCACCGACTCCGAGGGGGTGGAGTACGTCGACCTGGTGTCGTCGTGGGGTCCGGCGATCCTGGGGCACGCGCATCCGGAGGTCGTCGCCGCGGTTCAGGATGCCGCCTCCCGGGGTCTCTCGTTCGGCGCCACCACCCCGGCCGAGACCGACCTGGCCGAGCTCGTTCGGGAGCGCGTGGTGGCCGGTGGCGTGCATCCGATCGAGAAGCTGCGGCTCGTCTCGACGGGCACGGAGGCCACCATGACGGCCATCCGCCTCGCCCGCGGTTTCACCGGCCGCGACGTGCTCGTGAAGTTCGCCGGGCACTACCACGGCCACTCCGACTCGCTGCTCGCCGAGGCCGGCTCGGGCCTCGCCACTCTCGCCCTGCCCGCTTCCGCGGGTGTGCCGGCGGATGTCGCAGCCCTCACCATCGTGCTGCCCTACAACGACCTCGGCGCCGTGCGCGAGCTCTTCGCCAGCCGCGGCGACGCCATCGCGGCGATCATCGTGGAGGCCGCCCCCGCCAACATGGGCGTGGTTCCCCCCGCTCCCGGCTTCAACGCCGCGCTCGCCGACATCGCGCACGCGCACGGCTCCCTGCTGATCGTCGATGAGGTGCTGACCGGCTTCCGTGTCGGCCCGGCGGGCTGGTGGGGGCTCGAGAATGCGGGATCCCCCGTCGCCGAAGTGCACCAGGATGCCCCCGATGCACGTCACGTGCCCGCCTACGTGCCCGACCTCGTGACGTTCGGCAAGGTCGTGGGCGGTGGCATGCCCTTGGCCGCGCTCGGCGGTCGCGCCGACGTGATGGATCACCTCGCACCGCTCGGCCCCGTCTACCAGGCCGGAACGCTCTCGGGCAATCCGGTGGCGGTGGCCGCCGGGCTCACGACGCTGCGCCTGGCCGACGCATCGGTCTACGCAGCGCTCGATGCGACGGCCGCCACCGTCTCGGAGGCGGTGTCGAACGCACTGTCGGGCGCGGGGGTCGAGCACAGTGTGCAGCGCGCGGGCAACCTCTTCAGCTTCACCTTCGGGTCATCCGTCGCCCCGCGCGACTACCGCGATGTGCAGGCGCAGGAGGGCTACCGGTACGCGCCGTTCTTCCACGCGATGCTCGACGCGGGCGTTTCGCTTCCGCCCTCGGTGTACGAGGCGTGGTTCGTCTCGGCGGCGCACGACGAGGCGGCCCTGGCCCGCATCCTCGAGGCACTCCCGGCCGCGGCCGCAGCGGCTGCCGCAGCCCGGCCCGCCGACTGAGGATGCGGCCTTCGGTGTAGATTCCCGAATCGTTATATACGTCTCGGGGCCAAACCCTGCCGTTCTTCAGGCAAGCCACGGCAGGATAGAGCCATGGCCGTTCTCTTCGTCCACACCGATCGCCTCGAGATCCGTCTGACGCGCGCCGAGAAGATGCTCTCGTTCCGCCGCACCGACATCGTGGTGCCTTTGGAGAGCATTCGTTCGGCCGCCCTCACCGACGATCCGTGGGTGTGGGTGCGCGGCATCCGGGCCCCTGGTGCGGCGATTCCGCTCACGCTCGCCGTGGGCACCTGGAAGTTCCACGACGGCAAAGACTTCCTGCTCGTGAAGGGCACCCGCACGTCGGTGGTGATCGACCTCGACGGGCAGGAGTTCTCGCGCCTCATCATCACCACGGCGCACTCAATCGAGCTCTTGCGCGCCCTGCGCCTGCCTCCCACCGAGGGCACGGAGATCATCGACTCCTGAACCTCGCGGAGGGGCAGGGTGTGTCAGGAGACGTCGCGCCGCCAGCTCGTGAAGTACCCGATCGCCGTGGCCACCGCCGCGATCGCCGCGAGCACGAGCGCACCCTGCCACCACTCGAGCTGCGTGCCGCCGCCCGACGTGAGTGTGAAGATGCTCGATCCCACCAGGGCATCGGATGCGGCACCCGGCAGGAACTTGCCGATCGCCGCCGACCAGTCGGTGATGCTCGCGCCGAACCGCAACAGCGGTTCGAGGAACTGGGTGAATGCGAGCACGATCACGATCGCCGCGATCTGGCTCGGCACGAGCGCGCCGAGCCCGACGCCGATGGCGGCCCAGAGAGCCATGGCGAGGATCGAGCGGCCCACGAACGCCCAGGTGTCGGGCGAGCCGAGTTGAGGATCGATGCCGAACGCGCCGAGCACGGCAGCACCCGCTCCCATCGAGGCCACGAGCGCGAGCACACCGAACATCGCCCCGGCCAGCACGAGGGCGGTCATCTTGCCGGCGAGCACGGTGCCGCGGCGCGGTGTGGCGAGGAAGGTCGGAGTGAGTGACTGGAAGCGGAACTCGCTCGTCACCGCGAGGGCCCCGAGCAGAACCGGGAAGACGTAGCCGACGGATGTCGCGAAGCTGTAGATGAGGGGCGGGAGCTGCGCATCCGACAGCACGGGTGCACCCGCCTGCGTGCCGACGCCCGACAGGATGGCGGCGAGCCCGCCTGCGCAGAGTGCGACGTAGCCCACCATGATGACGGCCAGAACCCACCACAGCCGCGTGCTGGTGAGCTTCGTGATCTCCGAGCGGAGAGAGGCGACGATGTTCACAGGGCCCCCTCCTCTCCCACGAGCGTGAGGAACGATTCCTCGAGCCCGGTGCGTTTCTGCGAGAGCGCGGTGAGCGGGATGCCGGCGTCGAAGGCGAGGCGCCCGATGGCGGCGGCGTCGGCGTTCTCGACGAGCACTCCGGAGCGGAGATTCGCCACCTCGAATCCGGCAGAACGGATGACTTCGGCCAGTCTCTCGCGGTCGTCGGCGTTCACCTGCACCTGCTTCGAATCGGAGACGTCAAGACTCGAGAGCTCTCCGCGGTGCACCAGTTTGCCGTGCGAGATGATGATGACGTCGTCGACGGTCTGTTGCACCTCGCTCAGGAGGTGGGAGCTGATCAGCACCGTGCGTCCTTCGGCGGCCATGCCGCGCAGGAGCAGGCGGATCCACTTGATGCCCTCAGGGTCGAGGCCGTTGATGGGTTCGTCGAGCACGAGCACGCTCGGGTCACCGAGCAGGGCGAACGCGAGCCCGAGGCGCTGCCGCATGCCGAGCGAATACCCGCCCACCCGGCGTGCTCCGTAGGCGCCCAGTCCCACTTTCTCGAGCGCGGCATCCGGAGCGGTCGAGGGCAGGCCGGCCGCCTGCGCGTAGACCGCGAGATGATTGCGTGCCGAACGGCCGGGGTGGAAGCTCGCGGCCTCGAGCGACGCGCCCACCGTGGTGAGCGGCGAACCGAGGCGCCCGTAGGTGGTGCCACCGAACGTCGCGGTGCCCGACGTGGGGGTGACGAGGCCGAGCAGCATGCGCAGACTGGTGGTCTTACCGGCTCCGTTGGGGCCGAGAAAGCCCGTGACCTGCCCCGGCTCGACGGTGAAGCTCAGGTCGGAGACCGCGTCGACGGCGCCGAACGACTTCGTCACGTGGGCGAATTCGATGGGTACGCCGGTGGGCATTTCTCACTGTCCTATCGGTGTCCGGGGGTGGAACATGCGGGTTCGCCGCGTATGTCCAGCCTAGGGTGGTGGTCGGACGTTGTCACGAGCGAGAGAGAGGATGCGACGAGATGGCCGATGCCGGCACCGACGACGCTCTCGAAGACGCCGGGTTCGTCGAGCACATCCGCCGCCGTACCTTCCGCGGTTCCGTCGGCCTGGTGGTCGACAGTCTCTTCTTCCTCTTCGGCACGGTCTCAACCGGCTGGCTCGCCTTCCTGGTGGTGACGGAGTCGTTCGCGCGGGGGTGGCAGCAGCTCTGGTTCCTCCTCATCTTCTGGGTGGTGGTGGCGTACCTGCTGCTGCCCCGGGTGCACAGCATCCTGACCCTGTTCTACGTTCCGGACTACTTCATCGGCCGCGCCCGCACCCGCGAGGGCCTCCTCGGCGACCCCATCAACATCGCGCTTCGCGGCTCGGAGGAGCAGATCCACGAGGCAATGGTGCGAGCCGGCTGGCACCGGGCCGACGACATGGGGCTCACCTCCGCCCTGCGCACCGTTCGTGGCACGCTGCTGCGCCGCAGCTATCCGGGCGCCCCGGTGTCGCGGCTCTACCTCTTCGGCAACGTGCAGGACTTCACCTACCAGCAGGAGGTGTCGGGCAACCCCTCGAAGCGGCACCACGTGCGGTTCTGGCGCTGCCCGAAGGGATGGCTGCTGCCCGGCGGGCACAAGGCCGACTGGCTGGCCGCCGGCACGTATGACCGCAGCATCGGTATCTCCTTCTTCACGCTCCAGGTCACGCACCGCATCGACAAGGAGACCGACAAGGAGCGCGACCACATCGTGACCACCTTGGTGGAGGGCAACGACGACGCCCGGGTCAAGCTGATCCGCAACTTCTCCACCGGGTATCACCACGTGAACGGCGGGGGCGACGCCATCATCACCGACGGCGACCTGCCCGTGGTCGACCTCCGCCGCGTCAGCACCTGGGACGTCGAGGGCTCCGGCCGCCCCACCGTCGCCGAGCAGCCTGTGGCACCGACGCCGTCCGCCGTGTTCACGGAGTCGCCCATCGCCGGCACCCGCCGGCCCACGTCGCTCTACCTCGGGGTGCTCCTCATGGTGCTGCGTGTTCTCGCGGCGCTCGCCGCCGCAGCGGTGGTGGCCTTCTCGATCGGCGACGGCCAGCTCGACTTCCGGGCCTTCACGGGCGCCCTGACTCCGGATGACGCGCGCTATCTCACCTCGCTCGTCACCGCCATCTTCGTCACCATCGCCCTCCTCATCAGCGCGTTGTATTCGGTGCTCGCCTATCTCATCTACCACGGGCACAACTGGGCCCGGTTCGCCGCGATGGGCATCAGCTCGGCCGCCATCCTGGTGACAGCGGTCGACTTCATCAACGGCGGCCCGCAGATCACTCTGCAGACCAACCTGGGTGGCCTCTCGTTCGACGTGCTGGTGCTCCTGGCCCTCTCGGGAACGGATGCGCGCCGCTTCTCTCACCAGCGCGCTCTCGCCCGCAGGCTCGCCCGCGTGGGCCGCCGCAATGCCCGCCGCCTCCCGGCGTTGGGCTCAGGTGAGAGTCTGGGTACCGGGCGGTAGATCACCTCCGGCGTACAGCGTCAGCGCCGACTCCTGCAGTGCGGTGAGTGCCACCCGCTGAGGCCACGGCCCATACGAGATCCGCGCGATACCGAGCTCCTGGTAGCGCTGAGGGCTGAGCGCACCGGGAACCCCGATCACGCTCACCTTGAGCCATCCGATCCCCTCCACCAGTCGCTCGGCGAGGTGCTCATCGATGAGGCCGGGCACGAAGATGCACGTGGCGCCTGCGTCGAGATACGCGCGCCCCCGCTCGATGGCGTCGTCGACCGCCTCCTCCAGAGGCCGGTCGCCGCGGCGGAGCAGCGCATCCGTTCGCGCATTCAGCACGAAGCGCACGCCCTCCGCCTCGGCGGCCTTCATGACCTCGGCCACGTTCTCGACCGACTCGATGTGCGGCCGCATCTGGTCTTCGATGTTCGCGCCCACCACGCCGACGCCGATGGCGCGGCGCACGGTCTCGCCGGCATCGCCGTAGCCGCCCTCGAGGTCTGCCGACACCGGGAGTGACGTGGCGAGCGCGATGCGGCCGACGGCCTCGATCATCAGGTCGAGTGGGATGTGCTCCCCGTCTTCGTAGCCGTAGGAGGCGGCGATGCCGTGACTCGCTGTGGCCAGCGCCTTCGTCTCGGGCAGATCGGCGATGACCTGGGCACTCGCCACATCCCAGACGTTCACGAGCGTGAGGATCTCGGGAGCGGTGTGCAGACCGAGCAGATCATCGGCTCGGTCGTGCACGAGTTCATGGCTCGGATGCGCGACCCGCGGGTCGGAGGGATCGGGGGCGTCGTGAGAAGAAGGCTGGCTCATGGGGCGAGCCTACGTCTACCGCGCGAGCGGTCAACCTCCCGTGGAGGGATCGGTTCAGGAATGCTCAGGGCAGAAGATTGTGGAGGAGAGGTTGCAGTCGGGGCACACGACGAGCTGCGCACGGCAGGAGGCATCGGCGCAGTTCTGCAGCGACGACGTCGAGGCATCGCACACCATGCAGTGCCCCAGCACGGCGGCGTCGGGGGAGAAGGCGATCGAGCCGCGCCGGTCGAAGACGTAGAGCGACCCCTCCCAGAGTCCCTTGTCGCCGTATTCCTCGCCGTACCGCACGATGCCGCCCTCGAGCTGGAACACCCGCTCGAATCCCCGTGCCGCCATCAGCGACGACAGCACCTCACAGCGGATGCCGCCGGTGCAATAGGTCACCACCGGCTTCGACTTGAGGTGGTCGTACCGGCCGCTGTCGAGCTCGCGCACGAAGTCGCGGGTGGTGGCCACATCGGGCACCACCGCGCCTCGGAAGCGGCCGATCTCGGCCTCGAAGGCGTTGCGGCCGTCGAAGAACACGAGCTCATCGCCCTCGGCCTCGGTCTGCTCGACCAGGGCGTGCAGCTCCCGCGGGCTCAACCGCGTGCCGCCCCCGACGACTCCTGAGGCGTCGACCTTCAGCTCGCCGGGCGCCCCGAAGCTCACGATCTCGTCGCGCACCTTCACACTGAGCCGCGGGAAATCGGTGCTCGCGCGGTAGACGGTGTGCACGGATGCCGGCTCCTCCTCGAGTGCCGTGCCCTCGCTCCACTTCGCATCGAGGTCGCGGAAGGGCGCGAACTCGCGGGTCTTGCGCAGGTAGCGCTTCACGGCGTCGAGCTCGCCGCCGAGCGTGCCGTTGATGCCATCGGCCGAGATCAGGATGCGACCGCGCAACCCGAGCGATTCGCACAGGTCGCGCTGCCAGAGCCGCACGGCCTGCGGATCGGCCACGGGCGTGAAGACGTAGTAGAGGATGATCTTCGGGATGGCCACCCGGCGATTTTAGTGGCCGGTGCTGCGTGATCCGCGCGCGTCGAGCATCCGGAGTCGTAGGAGTCCGCAGTACAGATACGGATCTGCTCGGAGGATGTCTACGATCAGGCTCGTGCACTTCTTCTTCAGAACGCTGTTCCAGCGCCTCCGCTCCCCCTTCCGTTCGCGGGTCGGGATGTGGGATGTGGCAACCACCCCGTTCCGGGTGCTGCCCACCGACCTCGACGTGCTGCGGCACATGAACAACGGCGTGTACCTGTCCCTGCTCGACATCGGCCGGCTCGACCTGATGCTGCGCAGCGGCATGTGGGCGGTGCTGAGCGCGCAGGGTTGGTACCCGGTGGTGGTGTCGGAGACCATCAGCTTCCGGCGGTCGCTGCAGCTCTGGCAGCGTTTCGACATCGAGACGCGGGTGCTCGGGTTCGACGAGAAGGCCATCTACGTCGAGCAGCGTTTCACGGTCGCCGGCGAGGTGTATTCGCAGGCCTTCATCCGTGCACGGTTCCTCAAGAAGTCGGGTGGCGTCGTGAGCGTGGCCGAGCTCACCGAGCTCGCCGGTGTCGCGCCCGACGGGCGGAGCCTGCCCTCGTGGGTGTCGGAGTGGGGCGCCTCCGCCCAGCTGCCGCCGAGCAAGGCGAGCGCGCCCAGCGTGTGGGAGTGAGGGGCCGCGGGTCAGCCGCGGTCGAGGTCGTCGTCGAGCACGGCCATGGCCGCACTGTGGCCGCCCAGACCGGAGACCGCGCCGCCACGGCGTGAGCCCGATCCGCAGATCAGGATGCGCTCGTGCGCCGTCGCGACACCCCAGCGCTCGGCGGCCGTGCCGCGGGGCTCATCGTCGTCGAGGAACGGCCAGCTCAGCGGGCCGTGGAAGATGTTGCCCCCGGGCATGCCGAGGGTGCGCTCGAGGTCGGCGGTGGTCTTCGTCTCGATGCAGGGGGCGCCGTTCGCATCGGTGAGGAGCAGGTCGGAGATCGGCTCCGCGAGCACGCTGTCGAGCGACGCGACGATGGCGGTCTGGAGCGCCGCCGCATCGGCGACTCCCTCGGCCACCAGGCGGTGCGGCACGTGCAGTCCGAACACCGTGAGCGTCTGGGCGCCCGTCTCCTGCAGCTCGGGCGACAGGATGCTCGGATCGGTGAGCGAATGGCAATAGATCTCCGCGGGGAGAGGATGCGGGATTCTCCCGTCGGCGGCCTGCTCGTGCGCGCGCTCGAGCTGGCTGGCGAGCTCATTGATGTGGAACGTGCCGCCGAACGCCGCGGCCGGTTCGACCGACGGGTCCCGGAGCCGGGGAAGCCGCTTCAGGAGCATGTTCACCTTGACCTGAGCACCCTCGGGAGCATCGGATGCGGCGTATTCCGCTGAGGGAATGTCGCGATCGCCGAGGAGACCCGCCAGCACGGTCGGAGCGACGTTCGCCAGGAGACGGGTGGCCGTGAGCGCTCTCGTGACGCCATCGGAGTCGCGGAAGTCGACTCGGCCCTCCGGGGTGACCGCGACGACTTCCACGCCGGTGCGGATGTCCACACCCGCTTCCCGTGCCGCTCGCGCGAGCTCACCGGTGACGGCGCCCATGCCGCCGACGGGCACATCCCAGTCCCCGGTGCCGCGGCCGATCACGTGATACAGGAAGCAGATGTTCTGGATCAGTGAGGGGTCGTCGAGCGAGGCGAAGGTGCCGATGAGGGAGTCGGTGGCCACGACCCCTCGCACGAGGTCATCGGCGAACCGCTCGCGAATCATCGCGCCGATGGGCCGCTCGACCAGGTCGGCCCAGAGTGCGTCGTCGGCCAGCATCCGCTTCACCTCCGAGCGGGTGGGCAGCGGTTCGGTGACGGTGGGCCAGAGCGCGGCGGCCACACGGAGCAGGTCGGCACCGAGGGCGTCGAAGGCGAGCGCATCGGAGGAGGAGCCGAGCGCATCGAAGGAGGCTCGGGTCGCGTCCGGGTCGTCATTGTCGATCAGGAGGCCGAGATCGCTGCCGGGGAGGGGGGTGTAGCTCGAATACCGGCGACGGCGGAGTTCGATCGTGAGACCGAGCTCGTCGACGATCTTCTGCGGGAGGAGACTCACGAGGTAGGAGTAGCGGGAGAGCTTCGCATCCATTCCCTCGAACGCATATGTGGAGACCGCGGCGCCCCCGACATCCTCCAGCCGTTCGAGCAGACAGACCCTGCGGCCGGCCCGGGCGAGGTAGGCCGCGGCGACCAGGCCGTTGTGTCCTCCACCGATGACGATGACGTCGAAGTCATCCACAGCTCGCATGCCTTGAGCCTAATGCGGCGTGTCACGATCTATTGTCGAAGCATGTCCGAGCCCCTCGTCACCCCTCCCGCCGCCTCCGCAGACCTGGGGCGCGAGGCGGTCGAGCTGGCACGCCGGTGGCTCGACGAGAGCCGGAGCGCGGCGGTCGATCCCTCGGCGGCCCGGCTGGCCGGCGTGCTGAAAGACCCCGACGGCCTCGGCTTCACGGTCGGCTTCGTCGACGGCGTCGCCCGTCCCGAAGACCTCACGGTCGCGGCCCGCAATCTCGGGCTGCTCGCGAAGCGGGTTCCGCGGTTCCTGCCGTGGTACCTGCGCTCGGCGGTGCAGGCCGGCGGAGTGGTCGGCGAGGCGCTGCCAGGCGTCGTGGTGCCGATTGCGCGGCGAGTGCTCCGGTCGATGGTGGGGCACCTGATCGTCGACGCCCGGCCCGCGAAGTTCGGGCCAGCGGTCGCGGCCCTGCGCGCCCGCTCGGGGCAGGGTGGCGTGCGGCTCAACATCAATCTGCTCGGTGAGGCGGTGCTCGGCGACCGGGAGGCGGGCAATCGGCTCGAGGGCACGCGCGAGCTGCTGCAGCGTGACGATGTCGACTACGTGTCGGTGAAGGTCTCGTCGATCGCAGCCGATCTCTCGATGTGGGGGTTCGAGCAGACGGTCGAACGCGTCGCGCAGAGCCTCATCCCGCTCTATCGCGTCGCGGCGCGCAAGGGGCTGGTGGGCGACGATGGTCCGCGCAAGTTCATCAACCTCGACATGGAGGAGTATCGAGACCTCGACCTCACCATCGCGGTGTTCAAGCGCGTGCTCGACGAGCCCGACTTCCTTGACTTCGAGGGCGGCATCGTGCTTCAGGCCTATCTTCCCGACGCGCTCGGGGCACTCCAGGGCTTGCAGGTGTGGGCGGCAGAGCGGCGTTCCCGAGGCGGCGCGCCCATCAAGGTGCGTGTGGTGAAGGGTGCCAACCTCGCTCTCGAGCGCGTCGACTCGGCGCTGCACGACTGGCCGCTGGCCACCTATGGGGCGAAGGTCGATACCGACACCAACTACAAGCGTGTGCTCGACTGGGCGCTGCGCCCCGAGCACACCGATGCGGTGCGCATCGGAGTCGCCGGCCACAACCTCTTCGACATCGCGTGGGCGTGGCTCCTCGCGGGTCAGCGTGGTGTCACGGATGCCGTCGACTTCGAGATGCTGCTCGGCATGGCCACGGCGCAGGCCGACGCCGTGCGGGCCACGGTCGGCCGGCTGGTGCTCTACACACCGGTGGTCGCGCCCGCCGAGTTCGATGTGGCCATCGGCTACCTCGTGCGGCGCCTCGAGGAGAACGCCAGCGACGAGAACTTCATGTCGTCGGTGTTCGACCTGGCATCGGATCCGGCGGCATTCGCCACCGAGCGCGACCGCTTCCTGCTCTCGCTCGCGGGGCTCGGAGCAACCGAGGAGGAGGCGGCCGTGCAGGGCGCCGACGCCCCGGCGCCCCTGCCGAACCGACGGCAAGACCGGCTCAGCGGCGACATCGAGCCCGCCACCGCCGCCTTCCACAACGCGGCCGACACCGATCCATCCCTTCTCGCGAACCGGGTGTGGGGTGCGCGCATCCTGGCCCGGGTTCCCGGTTCGGCACTCGGCCTCGCCACCATCGAGGCGGCGCGCGTCGACCAGGAGGCCGCCCTCGAGGCCATCGTGCAGGGCGCCATCATCGCGGGCCGGGCGTGGGGGGCGCGGCCCGCCTCCGATCGCGCCGGATTCATCCGCCGGGCGGGCTATGCGCTGGAGTCCAACCGCGACCGCCTCGTCGAGGTCATGGCCGCCGAGACCGGCAAGACGATCGACCAGGGCGACCCCGAGGTGAGCGAGGCCATCGACTTCGCGAACTACTACGCGCACACCGCGGTCGAACTCGATGCGGTCGAAGGCGCCGTGTTCGAGCCGTCGACACTCACCGTCGTCGCACCGCCGTGGAACTTCCCGGTGGCGATTCCCGCAGGTTCGGTGCTCGCGGCCCTCGCGGCGGGCAGTGCCGTGATCATCAAGCCCGCTCCGCAGGCGAAGCGCTCTGCCGCGGTGCTGGCCGAGGCCCTGTGGGAGTCGGGCATCCCCCGCGAACTGCTCGTGCTCGTCGACGTCGATGAGGGCGACCTGGGCCGGCGCCTGATGTCGGATGCCCGGGTCGACCGCCTCATCCTCACCGGCGCATACGACACCGCGGCCCTGTTCCGCTCCTGGCGGCCCGATCTGCCGCTCCTCGCCGAGACGAGCGGCAAGAACGCCATCGTCGTCACCCCGAGCGCCGACCTCGATCTCGCGGTGGCGGATGTCGTGAAGAGCGCGTTCGGGCACGCCGGGCAGAAGTGCTCCGCAGCGAGTCTCGTCATCCTGGTGGGCTCGGTGGCGCAGTCGAAGCGGTTCGCGCGGCAGCTCGTCGACGCGGTCACGTCGCTCCGCGTGGGGTACCCGGATGACCCGTCGGTGCAGATGGGGCCGCTCATCGAGCCGGCCTCGGGCAAGCTGGCCGAGGCGCTCACCACCCTGGGTGCCGGAGAGCGCTGGCTGGTGGAGCCGCGGCGCCTCGACGACAGCGGCCGGCTGTGGTCACCGGGCGTGCGCGACGGTGTGCTTCCGGGAACCGCGTTCCACCTCACGGAGTACTTCGGGCCGGTGCTCGGCATCATGCAGGCGCCGACCCTCGAGAAGGCCGTCGAGATGCAGAACGCCGTGCCCTACGGCCTCACCGCGGGCATCCACTCGCTCGACGCCCTCGAGATCGACCAGTGGCTGGCGACGGTCGAGGCCGGAAACCTCTACGTCAACAGGGGCATCACGGGTGCGATCGTGCGGCGGCAGCCCTTCGGCGGATGGAAGAGGTCGTCCGTCGGCGCCGGGGCGAAGGCCGGAGGGCCGAACTACCTCGTGCACCTCGGGCGCTGGCGCAACGACCCGGGAGACGCCAGTGACGGTCTGAGTCTCGCCGGGCTGGAGCCGCGGGTGGTGCAGCTGCTGGAGGCCTCGACCGGCGGGCTCGAGTGGAGCGACTTCGACCTCGCACGGAGGGGCGCGAAGAGCGACCAGGCCGCCTGGTCGAGCACTTTCGCCGCGCGCGACGAGTCGCAGCTCGGCGTCGAGCTCAACGTGCTGCGGTACCTGCCCGTCCCCGTCGTGGTGAGGCTCTCCGAGGGTTCGCCCCTGCACGAGCTGGTGCGCGTCCTGGCCGCAGCGACCCTCGCCCGCTCCACGGTGACGCTGAGCTCGGCGCTGAAGCTGCCGAAGCCGCTGCGCCTGCTGCTGAAAGAGCGCGGGGTGCGCGTCGTGATCGAGAACGACTCGGCCTGGCTGGCGCGGGTGCCGGAGTATCTCGGGGAGGTGTCGCGCATCCGTCTGATCGGCGGAGACGCGGGGGCGCTCGCCGTGGCCCTCGGTGGTTCGCCCGACCTGGCCGTGTACGCCGGGGAGGTCACGCGCGCGGGTCGCATCGAACTGCTGCCGTTCCTCGTGGAGCAGGTGGTGAGCGTCACCAACCACCGTTTCGGCAATCCGAGCGTGCTGATGGACGCCCTGTTCGAGTAGGCCGTGAGGCCCGGGTTCTCGTGCAGGGGCGGAGCGGTCTTCAGCCGGCTTCGCGTACGCCGAGAGCGGAGGCCGCGAGCAGGAGGGCCTCGGCCGGATCCGCGCCGAGGGCCGTGATGCGGTCGGCGAAGGCGCGTGCCGCCACCTGCATCTCGCGGTGCACGGGCGACCCCGTCGCCGCCACGAATGAACCCAGACGCCCTCGCGTCTCGATCACGCCGTCGGCCTCGAGCTCGCGGTACGACCGGGCGATCGTGTTCGTGGCCAGGTGGAGTTCGGTGGCGAGGGCGCGCACGGTCGGCAGACGCACTCCCGCGGCGAGGGTGCCGGCCGTGATCGCATCCCGGAGCTGCACGCGCACCTGCTCGAACGGCGCCACCACCGGTGCGGCCGACTCCCCTCCCTGGTCGATCACGAGATCGATTCCGAGACCGAGGGTTCCACCCGGGGTGGCCCCGCCACCAGAGGCGCGGGTCGTGGCAGCCTTCATCGCCGGATCAGGTTCGACAGAACGATCGCGCTGCGCGTGTGATCGACGTTCGGGGCGATCCGCACCCGCTCCAGCGCATCCTCGAGGCTCGGGATGTCGCGCGAACGGATGTGCACGATCGCGTCGGCGCTTCCGGTGACGGTGCCCGCGTCGACCACTTCGGGCACCCCCGACAGAATGCGTTTGAGCTCGGCCGGGGCGACGGTGCCGCGGCAGAAGAGCTCGACGTACGCCTCGGTGACGGTGCCGTCGAGGGCGGGGTTCAGCTGGATCGTGAATCCCGTGATCACGTTGTCGGCCACGAGCCTGTCGATGCGACGTTTCACGGCCGAGGCGGAGAGCCCGATCACCTGCCCGATGTCGCCGTAGCCACTGCGTGAGTTGATTTTCAACAGGTCGATGATCCGGTGGTCCAAAGCGTCCATCCCGCGATGCTACGCCCGTTTCTTGCGCTCTTCTCGCAGTCAGGCCGATTTCGGCCACGCTGTGGCGAGAAACGGCGGAAAGCACAGATGCGCCGGGAGAACGAGTCCCCGATCGGGGCTCTGCACGCGGCGTGCCTGAATGTCGGCGCCCGGAGCGGCGTCACGTTTCCCGCATCCGCGCGTCTCTCTCAGTGAGGAGAGGCTGCGTACACTGGAACCGGGGATGGGCGGAAAGAACGAGATGAAGCACGATTCCGTCGCGCCTGACGGTGAACTCATCGAGAGAACACGGGCCGGCGATCAGGCGGCGTTCGCCGAATTGTGGCGCCGTCATTCGGCAGCAGCGCTGACGGTCGCGCGCGCCGCCAGCAGCTTCGATGCCGACGACCTGGTGGCGGAGGCGTTCGCGAAGGTGTTCGCGGCCATCCGTGCGGGCGGTGGGCCGACCGGCGCGTTCCGGCCCTATCTCTTCACCACCGTGCGCAACGTCGCCTCCAGCTGGGGGCGCACGTCGCAGGCCGTGCCGATCGACGACGTCGACGACCTCGAAGACCCCAGCACGAGCGAAGACGAGATGCTCGCGGCGCTCGACCGCTCGACCACTGCGCGGGCGTTCCGAACCCTGCCTTCGCGCTGGCAGGAGGTGCTCTGGTACACCGAGGTCGAGGCCATGAGTCCCCGTCATGTGTCGGCGCTCGTGGGCATGAAGCCGAACGCGGTCGCGGCCCTCGCCGTGCGCGCCCGCGAAGGGCTGCGGCAGGCCTGGATCACGGCGCACCTCGCCTCCGCCTCCACTGCTCCCGAGTGCCGCACCACCATCGAGCGCCTGGCGGCCTACACGCGCGGTTCCCTGGGTGCGCGGGCCACGGCGAAGGTCTCGGAGCACCTCGACGGATGCGCGCAGTGCCAGATCGTGGCCGAAGAGGCCTCCCAGGTCGGCTCCCGTCTCGCCCTCGTGCTTCTCCCGCTCGCGGCGGGCGCGGCAGGCGCCAGTGCCTACCTCGCCTCGGTGCAGCACGGTGCGGTCGCGGCAGCGACGGCCGCCGCCTTCGGTGGTGCTGCGACGGGTGCGGGCCTCGGGCCGGGTGCGGCTTCCGGTGGTGTGTCGAGCGCGGGTGCGGGCCTCGGATCGGGCGCGGCTGCGGGTGCGGCTTCCGGTGGTGTGTCGAGCGCGGGTGCGGGCCTCGGATCGGGCGCGGCTGCAGGAGCAACCACCGGCGTGCACGCGGCCACGACCGCGGGCGCGACCACGGGCACCGGCGCGACCACGGCCACGGGCGCGACCGCGGGCGCGACCACGGGCACCGGCGCGACCACGGCCACGGGCGCGACCGCGGGCGCGGGTTCGGCCGCGGGTTCGGGTTCGCCCGTGGGTGCCACCACGGCCACGAGCTCTGCCGCCGGCGCCGGCCCCGGTGCAGGGGCGGGGTCGAGCGGCCCCGCGGGCGGCGGCGCCGGTGCCGGAGCGGGGTCCGCGGGCGGAGGCCTGGCCGCCGGAGCCATCGCGGGTCTCGTCGCAGCCGGGGTCGCCGTGTTGGCGGGCGCCGGGGTCGCCGTCGCCCTCGTCGCCGGACCGCTGTGGGGCGGTGGCGGCGAGGTCGCGGTCGTCGAGGCGGCCACGTCGCCGAGTGCGCCCCCATCCGACACCGCGACGCCGAGCGATCCCGCCGAGCCGTCCCCTGCCCCGATCGTGGACGACCCCGTAGACCCTCCGATTCCCACGGATCCGGTCATCACGTCACCGCGCAGAACTCCGGTTCCGGATGCCCCGGCCGACGCCACCCCGCAAACGCTCTCCGGCGATGCCTCCCGTGTCCCGCCGACGCCGACTCCTCCCGCTCCGACCACCCCCGTCGATCCCGTCGACCCGGTCGATCCCGTCGACCCATCGGCGCCCACCCCACCCGAGGCGCCCCAGATCGCCGTCGATCCCGGCCCCACCTCCGTCTATCCCGTCCTCTCCGGCACGGCACTCGCCGGTGCCCAGATCACCGTCGCGCTCGTCGGCGCGAACGAATCGTCCGACACCGTCGAGTCGACCCAGTGGACCACCACGGCCGACCCCACCACCGGCGTCTGGCACCTCACGCTGAACGACCTCCGCGTCGGCGACTCCGAGGTGACGGCGACGCAGACCGTCACCGCACCCACCGAGTCGACCGGCGGGGCAGCCGGCGCCGGCGACTCCGACACACCCGACGCCGCCCCACCCGGTGCCGCCATCGCCGGCACCTCCCCGCAGACCGCACCCGTGCAGGTCACCCTCGACGCACCGCCAGCGATCACTGTCGAGACGCTCGACGAGGGCACTTCCTACCAGGTGACCGTGCACGGCTCCACGAACGGCACCGTGCGGCTCTACCACGACGACTTCCCCGCTTTCCAGAGCTCCGACATCACACTGAACGCCGATGGCAACTGGACGGCGACCTGGCTGGCCCCGAGCGGCGGCTTCTTCGTGCGCTACGTCGACGGCACGCGAGTGGGCGCGGCAGGACGCCCCGATTGACCAAAGTCCGACGCATCCGTTTCCCGGTCTAGAATCGGATGCTGAGGGCAGGTGATGATGGCCGTTTCAGCCGAGGCGGGTTCGCGCGTCGATGACGCGTATGAGTGGTTGCTCGCCGAGATCACGGGATTCCGGCTGCGATCGGGCTCGCCCCTGTCGGAGAACCGCCTCGCCGGTCAGCTCGGCATCAGCCGCACACCGGTGCGCGAGGCCCTGCAGCGCCTCGAGAAGGAGGGGCTGGTCAAGCGCACCGACAACGCGCGCTTCACCGTGTCGCAGCTCACCGCCACCGAGGTCAACGACGCCTGCGACCTGCTCGAGGTGCTCGACACCTACATCTGCCGCAAGGCCGCCACCACGCTCACCGATGCCGAGGCCGCGAAGCTCAAGGGCTACGTCGACGACATGTACGCCGCTGCCGCTGCCGACGACCGCGCCGCCTGGGCGCTCGCCGATCAGCTGTTCCACCGCTACGCCAACGCGCTCTCGGGCAATGTGCTCGTGGCCGAGACCGTGCGCGAGACGCGTCGGCGCATCCAGCGCTTCTGGTTGCGCGCCGCATCGATGCAGAGCCGTCTGCTCTCCTGCGCGGAGGAGTACGACGAGCTCTACAACGCCATGGTCGCCCACGACTACGCCGGGATCGAGCCCGCGGTCAAGAAGCACATCGGCCACATGCGCGAGCGGATGCTCGAGATGATAGCCGCGGCAGCCATGCTCCTCGGCGACGACTGACGAGCCCTGCCCCGCACGCCGCTATTGCGGCTCGGTCACGAAGTCGATGAGCTGTTCCACCCGCCCGAGCAGCACCGGTTCGAGGTCGGTGTAGGTCGAGACCCGCGACAGGATGCGCTTCCACGCCCGCGCGATGTCGGCCTGGTCGGCGTGCGGCCAGCCGAACGCTTCGCAGATGCCGTGCTTCCATTCGATCGAGCGCGGCACGGTGGGCCACGCACGGATGCCGAGCGCCTTGGGCGTCACGGCCTGCCAGATGTCGACGAACGGATGCCCCACCACCAGCACGTGCGACCCGAACGGCCCGCGCGCCACGGCCTCGGCGATCCGGCTCTCCTTCGACCCGGCCACCAGGTGATCGACCAGCACCCCGATGCGCCGCTCGCGGGAGGGCGCGAACGACCGCACGATCGCGTCGAGGTCGTCGACGCCCTCGAGGTACTCCACTACGACACCTTCGGCACGGAGGTCGTCACCCCACACCTTCTCCACGAGCTCGGCGTCGTGTCGCCCCTCCACGTAGATGCGGCTCGCGCGCGCGACCCGGGCGCGTTCGAGCGGCGCCGCAATCGAGCCCGAGGCCGTGCGGCGCAGCCCCGTGGCGGCCTTGCCGCTCGGCGCCACCAGCTGCACCGGTCGCCCCTCGAGCAGGAAGCCCGCTCCGAGCGGGAACATCCGCCGCTTCCCGTGGCGATCCTCGAGCTCGACCACACGCCCCTCGACGCTCACCACGCTCCCGCAGAAGTCGCTCGCCACCTCCTCGACCACGAGGTCGAACTCGGCCTCCACTTGGGGCAGGGCGACGGGCGCGGCCCGCCGATTGTAGTCGGCGAGCACGTCGGAGCCGTAGCGGTCGAAAGGGTCGGAGTCAGGCACCGCAACAGGCTACGCGCGCCCCGCCACACCACGGCCGCATGCCCGCGGTGTGGCCGCGAAGTGCTAGGCCTGCTCCTCGAACGCACGCAGGGTGAAGACGATGTCGTCGAGGAGACCGTCGACCTCGTCCTGATCCCACCCCGTGCGGAACTTCGTCTGCGCGAACCGCACATTCACCAGCTCGCTCGCCGTGATCGGCGCCGTCAGCGTCTCGCCGCGCTCATACGCCTCCAGCGTCGCCACCACATGGCTCAGCGTCGCGGCGACCTGCTCGGAGTCGTATCCCTCCCGGAAGTTCGTCTCCGTGAACAGGTGGGTGGCCACCCCGTCCGACGTGACCATGGTCTCGCTCCTGCCGCCCGCGGCACCACCACCGAAGAGCCTGTCGAAGAACCCCACTGCGCTACCCCCTCATCCGCGGCGGCCGCCCCTCCGCGCCCGTCGATCACGCGATTCTCGCACAGCCCGCAGCCCTACACTGAAACCACCCGATCCCGCCGCAGAGAGGCAGCCCATGACCGTGACCGTGCTCGCCATCGGAGAATCCCTCATCGACGTGGTCGACGCTCCGGATGAAGACGGCTCACCGATCCTGGTCGAGCACCCCGGTGGGTCCCCGATGAACATCGCCTACGGTGCCGCGCGCCTCGGCCTGCCCAGCATCCTGCTCACGGCCATCGGACCGGATGCCCGCGGTGCCGCCATCGCCGAGCACCTCGAAGCAGCGGGTGTCGAGATCGCGCCGGCGTCGTTCCGCGACGAAGAGACCTCCTCGGCCACGGCGCACATCCAGCCCGACGGATCGGCCCGCTACGACTTCGACCTCCGCTGGTCGCTGCCCCCCGATCTCGTGGTGCCACCGGCCGACATCGTGCACGTGGGCTCGATCGCCGCGTTCCTCGAGCCCGGCGGCACCTCGGTGCTGGCCCTCGTGCGCGAGCTGGCCGCATCCGATCACCCGCCGGTGATCACCTTCGATCCGAACATGCGTCCCTCGATCGTCACCGACCACGCATCCGCCCTCGTGCGCTTCGAGGAGCTCGCGGCCGGCACCACTGTGCTGAAACTGAGCGACGAGGACGCGGAGTGGCTGTACCCGGATGCCTCGGTCGACGAGGCGATCGACCGCATCCTCGCCCTCGGGCCCGCACTCGTGGCCGTGACCCGCGGTGGCGACGGCGCGGTGCTCGCCACGGCCGCCGACCGCGTGCAGGTGCCGGGCGTCTCCGTCGAGGTGGCCGACACCATCGGTGCGGGCGACTCCTTCATGAGCGCCCTCATCTACCAGCTCGCCCAGCTCCTCGACACGGATGCGGCCACCCGCGCCGACATCGCCGACGCCTCCGTTCTGGCGACTCCCGTGATCGAGGCCATCGGCGCGTTCGCCGTGGCGTGCGCCGGCATCACGGTCTCCCGTCCGGGCGCCAACCCGCCCGCCCTCGACGAGCTCCCGCCCGCCTGACTCTCTCCCGCGGCGGAGGCCGGAGTCGCTCTGCCCCACCCCGCGCGTGTGGACAACGGCAAACGTCGCGCCAACTCCGCCGTAGAGGGGCGAGGTCGGCGCGACGTTTGGGCGAGTCCGCGAATGCGGGACGGGAGTGCGAGTGCGTCAGGCGTCGGCGGCCCTCGCCGCCTGCGACTTCGGCACGGCTTTGGCAGCCGGGGCCGCCTTGGGGGCGCCGGTGGCACCGGAACCACCCGCGGAGGAGGCGGCCGGCTTCCGGGCGGGCGCGCGCCGAGCCGGCACGGCCGCCGCCGCGGCCACGGCCGCCGGCGCCACCGCGCGCGGCACGAGCCGCTCGAGCTGCGTCACGTGCGACGGGTTGAGCTCCTCGAGAGCGTTCACCCCGAGCAGCCGCATGGTGCGCGTGATCTGGTCGCCCAGGATCTGGATCATGCGATCAACCCCCTCGCGCCCACCCGCCATCAGCCCGTAGAGGTAGGCGCGGCCCACGAGGGTGAATCGTGCCCCGAGTGCCACCGACGCCACGATGTCGGCACCCGACATGATGCCCGTGTCGAGGTGCACCTCCAGGTCCGAGCCCACCTCGCGAGCGACATCCGGAAGCAGGTGGAAGGGGATGGGCGCCCGGTCGAGCTGCCGGCCACCGTGGTTCGAGAGCGTGATGCCGTCGACGCCCATGTCGGCCAGGCGCCGCGCATCGTCGAGGTTCTGAACGCCCTTCACCACGACCTTTCCGGGCCACTGCTCCTTGATCCACTCGAGGTCGTCGAACGTGACGGTGGGGTCGAACATCGAGTCGAGCAGCTCGCCCACGGTGCCCGACCAGCGGTCGAGCGAGGCGAAGGCGAGGGGTTCGGTGGTGAGGAAGTTGATCCACCACTCGGGCCGCGGCAGTGCGTTGATCACGGTGCCGGGGGTGAGCTGCGGCGGGATCGAGAAGCCGTTGCGCTTGTCGCGCAGGCGCGCGCCGGCCACGGGAACGTCGACCGTCACCAGCAGAGTGTCGAACCCCGCGGCCGCGGCGCGCTCGACCAGGGCCATCGACCGCGCACGGTCTTTCCACATGTAGAGCTGGAACCAGTTGCGGCCCGTGGGGTTCGCCGCCTTGACGTCTTCGATGGCGGTGGTGCCCATCGTCGACAGTGAGAACGGGATGCCCGCCGCAGCGGCCGCGCCGGCTCCCGCGATCTCGCCCTCGGTCTGCATCATGCGGGTGAAGCCCGTGGGTGCGATGCCGAACGGCAGCGCGACGGGGGCGCCGAGCACGTCCCATCCGGTGCTCACCCGCGACACGTCGCGCAGGATCGACGGGTTGAACTGGATGTCCTCGAACGCCTGGCGCGCACGCTTGAGGCTGATCTCGGCCTCGGCGGCACCCTCGGTGTAGTCGAAGGCGGCCTTCGGCGTGCGGCGCTTGGCGATCGTGCGCAGGTCGTCGATGGTCAGCGCGGAGTCGAGCCGGCGCTTCTTGGCGTTCAGCTCGGGGCTCTTGAACTGCAGGAGAGGCGCGAGGTCTTTGACCTTGGGGATGCGGCGCTGAACCATGGTGATCCTTGTCGTGGGGAGGTGATCAGTGGGACGGGGAGTGGATGCTCGAGACCTTCGTCTCGGCGTGATAGGTCTCGATGTGGGCGCGGATGCGGTCACGGGCGAGCGACGCGTCGCCGGCTTCGATCGCGGCCACGAGAGCACGGTGCTCGCGCTCGAGCCGGGCGGAGGTGTCGTTCCAGGAGGGCAGGGAGGATGCGCCGACGCGCACATAGCTCTCGATGGAGTCGCGCAGCCCGGCCATCATCGAGGCGATCACCTCGTTGCCGGATGCCACGGCGAGAGCCAGGTGGAAGGCCTGGTCGAGCGTGAGGAATTCATCGCGCGTGAGTGGGCCGCCGGCGGGGTTCTCCATGGCGTCGAGCAGTTCGGTGGCGGCCGCGAGATCGGGCCCGGATGCCGCGCTCGCGGCGTCACCGGCGTCACCGGCCGCGGCGGCCGACGCCTCGGCCAGCGCGGTCATCACGGCCGACTCGAGCACGATCCGCGTGGCCACCACATCCGGCACGGCGAAACCGTGAGCGGCCACCTGCAGTCGCACGAGCGCCGCCATGCCGCCCGAGGGCCGCGCGATGATGATGGCCCCCGACTGCGGCCCCGATCCGGTCTGCGTGCGGATGAGGCCCAGAACCTCGAGCACCCGCAGCGCCTCGCGCACAGAAGAGCGACCCACCCCGAGCTCGGCGGCGAGGGCGCGTTCAGAGGGGAGGTGGTCGCCTGGGCCGAGGACGCCGGCCACCAGGTAGCCCTCGATGCGCCGCAGCACGGTCTCCCAGGCACGCCCGGAGTCGAGCGCGGTGACGGATGTCTCGCTCAGTGTGTCCTCCTCGACGATGTTCAGCGCCGTCAGCTGCGGTGGGCAGTGGCGCGGATCCGTGGGCCCGACTGTGGTCAGACCACGTGGTCCGACCACAGTAGCA
The DNA here is from genome assembly GCF_004297105.1 of Herbiconiux sp. Taxonomy (GTDB): domain Bacteria; phylum Actinomycetota; class Actinomycetes; order Actinomycetales; family Microbacteriaceae; genus Herbiconiux. The sequence continues at coordinate 554,383 of NZ_SCVE01000012.1, read as the reverse complement.
GACCGCGGCCTCCACGAGCGTGCCGATCGGCGGCGAGCTAACCCGTGGTGGGATCTTCCTGACGGAGCGTGGATACGGCAGAGTTGTCGCATGACCGACTACACCGATCCCAGCGCGTCCAGCTTGCGCCTCAGCAATGCCGACCGCGACGCGGCGGTGTCGGCGCTGTCCCGCGCCCATGCCGACGGCCGCATCACCGCCGACGAGTTCTCCGAGCGCTCGGCCGCCGCGAAGACGGCCGTCACCCGCGGCGACCTCGCGCCCCTCTTCGCCGACCTGCCCGTCGCTGTGCACGGCACGGAGTCGGTGCCCCCGGCATCCTTCTCCGCGCCGCCGGCCGGGGCGCCCTATTCCGCGGTGCCTCCGCGCGAGACCTACACCCGTGCGCGCCCTTTGGGCGGCGCGGCCGGGGTGGCGGCTGTGAGCATCACGCCGATCGTCGTGCTGGTGGTCTTCTTGGCGATCGGATTCCTCGTGCCGGGCGGTTTCGCCTGGTCGTGGGTGTTCTGGCTCGCCGTGCCGATCGTGGCCATCATCGTCTACGGCCCCGGCGGTCGCAGCGGGTACAACGGCCGCGACTGATGCACTGCCGGCGTCGGGGCTAGTCCTCGACGCCCGCCACCACGAGGATCGGCAGGTGGTCGCTCTCGCCCTGCGGGAGGGTGTCGATCGAGTCGATGCGGGTGTGCGCCGAGGTCACGAAGTCGAAGTGACCCTTGAAGTACTTGTAGCGCGCGTAGGTCGGCTTGTCGCTGAAGGAGAGCAGGTACCCCGACTCCACCATCCGTTCGTTGAGGCTGTTGCGGAACCACGGGTAGTTGTAGTCGCCCACCATCACCGTGGGAAGACCCGGCCCCATGATGCGCAGTGCGCTGTGGGCCGCTGCGATCTGCTTGCGCCGCAGCGAATTCGTGGCCGTGAGGGGAGCGGCGTGGAACGAGCCCACGAGGATCTCCTTCTCGATCTCGCGATCGTAGAGCTTCGCGGCGAGCAGTCGTTCGTGCGCCGGGGCCATCACCCGGTCGTGCATCGACTTGCGCAGGGCGAAGACCCGGGTGCCCCGCAATTCGAAACGCGACGCGCGGTAGTAGATCGCGAGGCCGAGCCTGTTGGTCTTGGTCGAGTCGGCGAGAGTCAGGTGCTGGATGTCATCGGGCATGTCCGAGGTGTCGCACTCCTGCAGGCACATCACGTCGACGTCGTAGATCCTCGCCAGATCGATGAGTTCGCCGCTCGCGTGGTGCTCGCGCAGGTTGTAACTGATGATGTTCAGTTCGCGTCCCATGTTCGTGTGAACCGTACCTTCTGTGACGGCGGCAGGGTAAGGGCCTAACCTCGCCATTCTGACACGATCCGGGCACACCGAACCTGAGTGCGGAATGAACTCCTCGTGCGGGCCGGCGAGGGCGCGGACCCTAGCGCGAGCCGGGCGTGTAGCGCGTGGGCGGGTAGGCCCTCGCCACGAGAGCCCGCAGCCCCTCGAGCGAGGAGTCGCCGGCCACGATGCCCTGCGCCCTGGCCTGCACGAGCACGTTGCCGATGGCGGTCGCCTCGGCGGGGCCCGCGAGAACGGTCAGCCCGGTGCGGTCGGCCGTCAACTGGCAGAGCAGTGCGTTCTGCGAACCGCCGCCCACCACGTGGATCGCGCGGATTCTCGTGCCCGACAGCGTCGCGGCGGCCTCGAGCGAGCGGGCGTACGCATCCGCGAGGCTCTCGAGAATCGACCGGGCGACCTCGGCGCGCGTCTGCGGTGGGGCGACACCGTGCTCGGTGCACCACTGGGCGATTCGCTCCGGCATGTCGCCCGGGGCGATGAAGCGCGGGTCGCCGGCATCGAACACCGAGACGGGCGTCGTGACCGCGGCCGCTGCCGAGATGAGGGTCGGCAGATCGATCTGCTCGCCGCCCCGCTCCCAGGTGCGCACCGATTCCGAGAGCAGCCACAGCCCCGACACGTTCTGCAGGAACCGGATGCGGCCGTCGACCCCGCCCTCGTTGGTGAACCCCGCGGCCCGGGCTGCTTCGGAGACCACCGGGCGATCGAGCTCCACTCCCACGAGCGACCAGGTTCCACTCGAGATGTAGGCGAATTCCCCCGCGGTGGCCGGCACCGCGACCACTGCGGAAGCGGTGTCGTGCGAGCCCACGGCGCTCACGGCGAGGTCTCGCGGGGCGCCGATCTCGTCGGCCACGGCGGGCAGCAGCGTGCCTACGGTTGAACCCGGCGAGACCAGCGGGGGAAGGATGCCGCGCGGCAGCCCGAGTCGCTCGATCAACGGGCCGTTCCACTCCGTGGTGTGCACGTCGAGCAGCCCGGTGGTGGAGGCGTTGGTGACCTCCGCCCGGCGGGCTCCCGTGAGCCAGAAGTTCACCAGATCGGGCACGAGCAGCAGCGAGTCGGCCTGCTCGAGCCCGCCCTCGAGCCGCTCGGCGGCGAGCTGGTAGAGCGTGTTGAACGGGAGGAACTGCAGTCCGTTCGCCGCATAGAGCTCGGCGGGCCCCACGAGAGCGTGGGTGGCGTCGACTCCGGCCGCGGTTCGCGCATCGCGGTAATGGTAAGGGGTGCCCAGCATCCGGTCGCCGCGCAGCAGCGCGTAGTCGACGGCCCAGGAGTCGACCGCGATGCTGCGCACATCGGGCTCTTCGCGCAGTGCCGAGGCCAGCCCCACGACCACGTTGCGGTAGAGCTCGAGGATGTTCCAGTGGAGTCCGTCGATCACCCGCACGGGGTTGTTCGGAAACCGCGCCACGGGCACGAGCCTCAACTCGTCGTGACCGACGTACCCGAGCATCACGCGCCCGCTGGTGGCGCCGAGGTCGACGGCGGCGACTGCTGCGGTCATGGGGTCTCTCTCACATCTCGAGTGTAAATCGGTGCCCACCTCCCAGATCCGTCACTTTTTGCGCGAATGCGAGCGATTATGCGCAAAAAGTGACGGATCTCGAAGGGGTGTCAGCGGAGGAACGCGGCGGCCACCCCGGCGTCGACCGGGATGTGCAGGCCTGTGGTGTGGGTGAGGTCGGCGCCCGTGAGCACGGCGACGGCATTGGCCACGTTCTCGGGCAGCACCTCGCGCTTCAGCAGGGTGCGCTGCGCGTAGTAGGCACCCAGCTCCTCCTCCGGCACGCCGTAGACGGCGGCGCGCTTGGCGCCCCAGCCGCCGGCGAAGATACCGGATCCGCGCACCACTCCATCCGGGTTGATGCCGTTGACCTTCACGCCGTATTCGCCGAGCTCGGCGGCCAGGAGGCGCACCTGGTGGGCCTGGTCGGCCTTCGTCGCCGAGTAGGCGATGTTGTTCGGGCCGGCGAACACCGAGTTCTTCGACGAGATGTAGATGATGTCGCCGCCCATCTCCTGGTCGATGAGCACGCGCGCCGCGGCCTTCGACACCAGGAACGAGCCCTTGGCCATCACGTCGTGCTGCAGATCCCAGTCCTTCTCGGTGGTCTCGAGCAGCGGCTTCGAGATCGACAGGCCCGCGTTGTTCACCACGAGGTCGAGTCCGCCGAAGGCGAGCAGGGCCGCGTCGATGCCGGCCTGGATCTCGGCCTCGCTCGTGACGTTCGCCTGAACGCCGATGGCGACATCCGTTCCGCCCAGTTCGGCTGCGGCGGCCTGGGCCTTCTCGAGGTCGAGGTCGGCGATCACCACACAGGCGCCTTCCGCGGCGAGGCGGGTGGCGATGGCCTTGCCGATTCCGGATGCGGCACCGGTGACGAGAGCGATGCGCGAGGCGTGCGACTTCGGCTTCGGCAGGCGCTGGAGCTTGGCCTCCTCGAGCGCCCAATACTCGATGCGGAACTTCTCCACCTCATCGATGGGGGCGTAGGTGCTGAGCGATTCCGCGCCGCGCATGACGTTGATGGCGTTGATGTAGAACTCGCCGGCCACGCGGGCGGTCTGCTTGTTGGCGCCGTAGGAGAACATGCCGACACCCGGGATGAGCACGATCGCCGGGTCGGCGCCGCGCATCGCGGGGGAGTCGGGCGACGCGTTGCGGTCGTAGTACGCGGCGTAGTCGGCGCGGTACTCCTCGTGCAGCACCTTCAGGCGTGCGATCGAGTCTTCGATGCTCGCGTCGGCGGGCAGGTCGAGCACGAGGGGCTTCACCTTGGTGCGCAGGAAGTGGTCGGGGCAGCTCGTGCCGAGGGCCGCGAGCCGCGGGTGCTCGGCCGACGCGAGGAAGTCGAGCACGACGTCGGCGTCGGTGAACGAGCCGACCTGCGCCTTGTCGGTGGAGGCGAGTCCACGGATGGTCGGCGCGAGAGCGGCGGCCTTCGCGCGACGCTCGGCCTCCGGCAGGGCGGCGAAGCCGTCGAGCGCCGGGCCGAACGGATCCGCCTTTCCGTTGTCGGCGATGTAGGCCGCGGCGGTGTCGATGATCCAGAGCGAGTTGGCCTCGGCCTCGTCGCTCGTGTCGCCCCACGCGGTGATGCCGTGGCCGCCGAGGATGCAGCCGATCGCATCCGGGTTCTCGGCCTTGATGGCGGCGATGTCGAGACCGAGCTGGAAGCCCGGGCGGCGCCAGGGCACCCACACGACCCTGTCGCCGTAGACCTTGGTGGTGAGCTCCTCACCGTCGGCGGCCGTGGCGATGGCGATGCCGGAGTCGGGATGCAGGTGGTCGACGTGGTTCGCGTCGACCAGGCCGTGCATGGCGGTGTCGATGCTCGGTGCCGCGCCGCCCTTGCCGAACAGGGTGTGGTCGAATGCGGCGACCATCTCGTCTTCGCGATCGACTCCCGGGTAGACGTTCCGCAGGGCGCGGAGGCGATCGACGCGCAACACCGCGAGACCCGACTCCTTCAGGGTGCCGAGGTCGCCGCCCGAGCCCTTGACCCACATGAGCTCGACATCCTCACCGGTCACCGGGTCGGTCTCGAAGCCCTTGGCGGAGGTGTTGCCCCCGGCGTAGTTGGTGTTCTTGGGATCGGAACCGAGTCGGTTCGAGCGCGCGATCAGATCGGCGGCGGCCTGCGAGGTCATGGATGCTCCATCGGATGTCATGGCGTGTGAACTTAACAGAACATAACACGAGCCCAATCGACTTGCCACCAAACGTTGCCTGAACGCCCTGGTTGCCACAACTTGTGGCAAGTCGCGCGGGCACCGCCAATTCGGGTTGCCACATCTTGTGGCGTGTGCCTTCGACTTGCCACAACTTGTGGCAAGTCGGGCGGCGGTGCCACCGCCTCGGGCCAGCGACGCGCGGCCCGCTGGCTCAGCGGAGCTCGGCGAACGGGCGGATGCCGTCGAGCCGCGAATCGGAGGGGTCGAGCTCGGTGATCACGATCGAGATGCGTTCCCACGGGATCGCCGCCGCCGCCGCGCGCCGCCCGAGCTTGGCCGCCGTGATCAGCAGCACGGTCTCCCGCGCTGCCCGCATCAGTTCGCGCTTCACCTGGGCCTCCTCGAGGATGGTCTCGCTCGTGCCGTGCTCGAGATCGGCCGCGGCCGCCGAGGTGAAGAAGCGGTCGTAGTTGAGCAGCCCCGCCGCAGCACAGGCGATCGGACCCACGAAGCTCTCGGTGCGCGGCTCGAGCTCGCCGCCGAGCAGCACCGCCCGCGTGCCGCGCAGGGTGCGCGCCCGTGCGTGGTTGTGCGCCGAGTTCGTGGCGATGAGGAGGTCGGACGCCCCCCGCAGCTGCGCGAGGAGATGCCCCGAGGTGGAGGAGGCGTCGACGGCGATGGTGCCCGCATCCGGAACCAGATCGAGCGCCTTGCGCGCGATCTCGGTCTTCGCGGCATCCTCCACACCCTGGCGCTCGGCGAACGGCTGAGCCTTCACCGTGGCCACCGCGCCCCCGCGCACGCGCACCACGATGCCCTCCCGCTCGAGTGCTTCGAGGTCGCGCCGCACCGTCATGGTGGAGACCCCGAGGTCGGCGGCCGACTCCTCGAGACGGATGACGCCCTGCTCGTCGAGGCGCGCCAGAAGGTGCTCCCGCCGCTCCGCGCCGATCACCGTGGCCATCCGTCATCCTTCCGACACGAGAACGCTAGCGGATGCGACACGGCGGCCGGGCTCAGAGGCTCGCGTTCGCCGGGTCTTCGAGCAGCGACTGGAACGCGATCTCCGCGGCACCCACCAGCAGCAGGCGCGAGCGCAGCTGGGCCCGCTCCAGCGTGAGAGTGCCTGCCAGCTGACTGAACGACGCCGCCTGTACTCCCTCGCGGAGGCGTTCGGGGTGCGCTGCGATGAGTGAGCCGAGGAAACCACCGAGCAGGATGCGCTCGGGGTTGAACATGCTCACGAAGTTGGCGAGAGCGGCGCTCAGCACGTCGAGCTGCCGGGTGATCTCGGCGTCGACCGCGGGATCGGTGTTCGAGAGCAGGATCTGGTCGAGCTCGTCGCCGTCGATGGTCTCGCGCCCCAGCACCGCGAGGAGGCGGCCGAGCTGAACCTCGGTCTCGAGGCATCCGGTGCGACCGCAGTGGCAGAGCAGGCCCTCGCCGTTGACGAGGGTGTGGCCGAGCTCGGCCCCGTAGCCCTCGGCGCCGAGGAGCGGAACGCCGCCCACCAGCACGCCGCCACCGATGCCCGAGGGGCTGCCGTTGACGTAGACCAGGTCTTTCACGCCTCGGCCGGCCCCGTAGATGCTCTCGGCGATGATGCCGAGATTCGCGTCGTTGCCGGCCGTGGCGGGGTATCCGAGTGCATCCGAGAGCAGTTCGGCGAGTGGCTCGTCGTGCCAGTCGAGGTGCGGGGCGAGCGTCACCATGCCGTCGCCCGTGCGCACCAGACCGGGCACGGCGATACCGGCACCCGCGATGCGGTACGTGGATTCGAGTTCTCCGCGCATCCCGTCGACCACCGCGCGAACGATGTTGACGGTCTCGCGCACACTCGGCAGACCCTCGGTCTCGTAGCGGATGCGTCGGTGCACCTTGCCGCCGAGCCCCACGAGACCGATGATGATCGCGTCGGTGTCGGGGTTCACCGCGATGACGGCCACCCGTTCGTTCGGGTGCACGAAGGGACTGGGGCGCCCGACGCTACCGTGGTCGGTGCTCGCGGTCTCGTAGGCGAGACCGAGTTCCACCAGCTCGCCGACGAGGGCGGCGATGGTCGAGCGGTTGAGGCCCAGCCGGCGAGTGAGATCGGCCCGGGTCTGCGCGCCACCGTGGTGGAGGGTGGTCAGAACCGTGGACAGATTGTGGCGACGGGTCTGGTCGTTGCTGTTGCCGACGCCCGCGGAGACGGGGCGTGACGAGCCGAGGATCGACACAGAGCCTCCTCAGGACGTGTGATCAGGGGACAGGAAACCGTGCGACCTTCCCGCTACGGCCGACCACGCAGGCGCGGTGCGGCCGTAGCGGGTAGGACATCAGCGGCCGGAGCGCCTCTTGTTGATGATGTCGAACGCGACCGCCAGAAGCAAAACGAGGCCCTTGATGGCCTGCTGCCAGGCGGCGTCGACCGAGAGGATCGACAGACCCATGTTCAGCACGCCCATCACGAGACCACCGATCACGGCGCCCACGACGGTTCCGACGCCACCCTGAACGGCGGCGCCACCGATGAACACGGCGGCGATCGCGTCGAGCTCGTAGCTCTGACCGGCGGATGCCACGGCCGACCCGGCACGGGCGGTGGCGACCACACCGGCGAGACCGGCGAGCACACCCATGTTCACGAAGATCGCGAAGTTGATCCACTTGGTCTTCACGCCGCTCATCTGCGCGGCGAAGAGGTTGCCACCCATCGCGTAGACGTGACGGCCGAACACCGAGCGGTTCAGGATGAAGGTGTACAGCAGGATGAGCACGGCCAGGATGATCAGGATGATCGGGGTGCCGGAGTAGGCGCTGAGCTGCCAGGAGAGGGCCATGATCGCGATGACGAGGATCGCGCTCTTGACGATCGCCGAGGCGGCGGGTTCGCGCGGCAGTTCGAGCTTGCGCAGGGTGGCACGGGTGCGCACCTGCTGCACCACGAAGGCAGCCGAGGCCAGAAGACCGAGCACGAGGGTGAACGTGTCGCGACCGCCGAGGATCTCACCGAGGAAGCCGGGGATCCAGCCCGCGCCGATCGCGGTGAACTCGTCGGGCAGGCCCGAGATGGTTCCACCGGTGAGCAGCACCAGCGTGAGACCACGGAAGATCAGCATGCCCGCCAGCGTGACGATGAACGCCGGTATGCCGACGAACGCCACCCAGAAGCCCTGCCAGGCTCCGATCACGGCGCCCACCACGAGGGCGAGCAGCACGGCGGCCCACCAGGGGAGACCCCAGCTGTTCATGGCGAGTGCGGCCACGGCCCCCACGAGGGCGACCACCGACCCCACCGACAGGTCGATGTGACCCGCGATGATCACGATCACCATGCCGATGGCGAGGATCAGCACGTAGGAGTTCTGCTGGATGAGGTTGTTGACGTTGCCGGGCATCAGGAGGCGCCCGCCGGTCAGGATCTCGAACAGCAGGATGATGATGGCCAGGGCGGCGAGGATGCCGTACTGGCGCAGGTCGACCCGCTGCCTCTTCGGCGACTTGATCGGAGCGGGCCCCGAGGGCTCCGTCGGTGCTTCGGTTGCGATGTTGCTCATCGGGGTCAGTCCCTTCCCGCGGTCATGTAGTGCATGAGTGTTTCCTGGGTTGCGTCCTCACGGGCGACTTCGCCCGTGATCCGCCCCTCGGAGATGGTGTAGATGCGGTCGGCGAGGCCGAGGAGCTCGGGGAGCTCGGAGGAGATCACGATGACCGCCTTGCCCTGTGCCGCCAGCTGGTTGATGATGCCGTAGATCTCGTACTTGGCACCGACGTCGATGCCGCGAGTGGGCTCATCGAGGATCAGCACGTCGGGCCCCGTGAACATCCACTTCGACAGAACGACCTTCTGCTGGTTGCCGCCGGAGAGCTTGCCCACGATGGCCGAGACGGAGGGTGCCTTGATGTTCATCGAGGCACGGTACTCCTCTGCGACCTTGGTCTCCTTGTTGCGGTCGACCACCCCGCCCGTGGCGAGCTTGCCCAGCGCGGCCGCGGAGATGTTCTCGGCGATGTCGGCGATGAGGTTGAGGCCGTACTTCTTGCGGTCTTCGGTGGCGTAGGCGAGACCGTTCTCGATGGCCTCGCTCACCGTGCGGGTCTGGATCTCCTTGCCGGCCTTGAAGACCTTGCCGGAGATGTTGATGCCGTAGGAGCGGCCGAAGATGCTCATCGCGAGCTCGGTGCGACCGGCGCCCATGAGCCCGGCGAAGCCGACGATCTCGCCCGCCTTCACGGTGAAGGAGGCGTCGTCGACGACCTTCCGTTCGGTGTCGACGGGGTGGTAGGCGGTCCAGTTCTCGACCCGGAAGTACTCTTCGCCGATGTCCGGCGTGCGGGGCGGGAACTGGTTGTCGAGGGGGCGGCCCACCATGGAGCGGATGATGCGCGACTCCGTGGCATCCGCTTCCTTCATGCTGAAGGACTCGATCGTCTTGCCGTCGCGGATGATCGTGACGGTGTCGGCGATCTTGCGGATCTCCTTCAGCTTGTGGCTGATGATGATGCAGGTGATGCCCTGCTCGCGCAGGTGGTTGATGAGCGTCAGCAGGTGGTCGGAGTCGTCGTCGTTGAGCGCGGCGGTGGGCTCGTCGAGGATGAGGAGCTTCACGCGCTTCGACAGCGCCTTCGCGATCTCGACCAGCTGCTGCTTGCCGACGCCGAGCTCGAGCACGGGGGTCGCGGGGTTCTCGTTGAGCCCCACCCGGGCGAGCAGCGTTGCGGCTTCGCGGTTGGTCTTGTTCCAGTCGATGATGCCGCGTCTGGCGTTCTCGTTGCCGAGGAAGATGTTCTCGGCGATCGAGAGGTAGGGGCTGAGAGCGAGTTCCTGGTGGATGATGACGATGCCGTCGTGCTCGGAATCGTTGATGTTCTTGTAGGCGGTCGGGTGGCCCTCGAACTCGATGGTGCCGCCGAAGGTGCCGTGCGGGTAGACGCCGCTGAGCACCTTCATCAGGGTCGACTTTCCGGCGCCGTTCTCGCCGCAGATGGCGTGGACCTCACCGCGCTCAACGACGATCGAGACGCCGTCGAGCGCCTTCACCCCGTTGAAGTCCTTGGTGATGTCCCGCATCCACAGAATCGCGTTGCTCATGGATCGCTTCGCTCTCTTTCAACTGGGGTTGGGGGGACAAGGTGATCGGCGGCGGCCCCCGGATGGAGGCCGCCGCCGACCGTCAGTACTGCTTAGAGTCCGACGTCGGATGCCTTGAGGAATCCGGAGTCGATCAGCTTGGACTGCACGTCGTCCTTGACGACGACCACGGGGTCGAGCAGGTAGGAAGGAACGACCTTCTTGCCATTGTCGTAGGTCTTCGTGTCGTTGACCTCGACCTCTTCACCGGCCGAGATCGACTGGATCATCTCGAAGACGCGCTTGCCGAGCTCGCGGGTGTCCTTCCAGACCGTCATCGACTGGGTGCCGTTGAGGATCGCCTGGACGTTGGCCTTGTCGGCGTCCTGTCCGGTGATCACCGGGTAGCCCTCACCGGCGGTGTAGCCGGCCGACTTCAGCGAGGCCTCGATACCGAGCGCCAGGCTGTCGTTGGGGGAGAGGACCACGTCGACCTTCTGTCCACCGGAGTAGAAGGAGGAGAGGCGGTTGTCCATCTCGGCCTGAGCGTCGTCCGAGCCCCAGCCGAGGATTCCGATGGCCTTCCAGCCGTCGTCACCCGTGGGGTTCTTGCCCGAGGGGATCACGAGCTGGCCGCTCTCCACGTAGGGCTGGAGGACGTCCCACGCGCCGTGGAAGAAGAAGCCGGCGTTGTTGTCGTCGGGGCTGCCGGCGAAGGGCTCGAAGTTGTACGGGCCTTTGCCGTCCTTCAGACCGAGCTGCTCTTCGATGTACTGGCCCTGGAGCTGGCCCACCTTGTAGTTGTCGAACGTCGCGTAGTAGTCGACGTCTTCGGTGCCGTTGATCAGACGGTCGTAGGCGATGACCGTGATGTCCTGCTTCTTGGCGTCGGCGAGTACCGGGCCGAGGGTCTCACCGTCGATGGCGGCGACCACGAGGATCTTCGCACCGCCGGCGACCTGGTTCTGGATCTGCGAGATCTGCTGCTCGGTCTTGTTGTCTGCGTACTGCAGGTCGACGGTGCAGCCGGCGTCGGTGAGCTGCTTCTGCAGGCCTTCACCGTCGTTGATCCAGCGCTCGAGCGAACGGGTCGGCATCGAGATTCCGACGTTGCAGTCGGCGACGGTTGCGCCGCCGGTGCTTCCGGCATCCGTGGAGCTGCCCGAGCTGCAGGCTGCGAGGCTGGCCGCGAGGCCGCCGACGACGGCAAGCGCCATCAGTTTCTTCGTCATTGACATGTGATGTCAGTCCCTTTCATCTTCGGAAGGGGAATTAGCTGTGAGCTATTACTCCCTTGTAATGGTCAACGGTGTGGTGCAACTTTGTTGACTCCCGAAACATATACCAGCGCCCGATCCAACGCAAAGGAAAGGGCATTTCCTTGGTGTTTGTTGCCAATTCGTGACCTGTGAACTCCTGAGTCTGACTTTGACACCCCACAAGCAGGCCAATATGTTGGGGGCAATAACTTTTCCTACAAAGACGTTGAACTGGAGCACTGCGATGTCCCTCACCCCTTCCCGCGAAGACAAGTTCTCATTCGGCTTGTGGACGATCGGCTATAACGGCGCCGACCCGTTCGGCGGCCCGACCCGTGCACCCCTCGACGTGGTGCACGGCGTGGAGAAGCTCGCCGAGCTCGGGGCCTACGGCCTCACCTTCCACGATGACGACCTCTTCGCCTTCGGCTCCACCGATGCGGAGCGCCAGAACCAGATCGACCGCCTCAAGGGCGCGCTCTCCGACACCGGCCTCATCGTGCCGATGGTCACCACCAACCTCTTCAGCGCCCCCGTGTTCAAAGACGGCGGCTTCACGTCGAACGACCGTGCCGTGCGCCGGTTCGCACTCCGCAAGGTGCTGCGCAACATCGATCTCGCCGCCGAACTCGGCGCGAAGACGTTCGTGATGTGGGGCGGCCGCGAGGGTGCCGAGTACGACTCGGCCAAGAACATCCAGGCCGCCCTCGAGCGCTACCGCGAGGCCGTGAACCTGCTGGGCGACTACGTCACCGACAAGGGATACGACATCCGGTTCGCGATCGAGCCCAAGCCCAACGAGCCCCGTGGCGACATCCTGCTCCCGACGCTCGGCCACGCGCTGGCGTTCATCGAGACGCTCGAGCGCCCCGAGCTCGTGGGTATCAACCCCGAGGTGGGCCACGAGCAGATGGCGGGCCTCAACTTCGCCGCCGGCATCGCGCAGGCGCTCTACCAGGGCAAGCTCTACCACATCGACCTCAACGGGCAGCGCGGCATCAAGTACGACCAGGACCTCGTGTTCGGCCACGGTGACCTGCACAACGCCTTCGCGCTCGTCGACCTGCTCGAGAACGGTGGCCCGAACGGCGGCCCGTCGTACGACGGCCCCCGTCACTTCGACTACAAGCCGTCGCGTACCGAAGACGAGACCGGCGTGTGGGACTCGGTGACGGCGAACATGCGCACCTACCTCATCCTGAAGGAGCGCGCTGCGGCCTTCCGCGCCGACCCCGAGGTGCAGGAGGCGCTCGTCGCCGCTCGCGTCGGCGAGCTGTCGGTGCCGACCCTCTCCGAAGGCGAGTCGTACGACGACTTCCTCGCCGACACCGCGTCGTACGAGACCTTCGACTCGGGCCAGTACTACAACGGCAAGGGCTTCGGCTTCGTGCGCCTGCAGCAGCTGGCCCTCGAGCACCTCACGGGCGCCCGCTAGTCACCACCTCCGAAACGGAGGGACCTCAGCCCACATCCGGCTGAGGTTCCTCCGTTTCGTCGTTTCGACTCGAAGCTCCTCCCTCAGCGGGAGGCGAAGCGGGAGAGGATGTCGCTCAGGGAGTGATCTCGGCGACGCGCTCGAGGTCGGAGGCAGGGGTCGGGCGGTCGCGCTGAGTGGCGATGGCGGTGCCGGCCGCGGCGCACACGATGGCGATGGCCACCACCTCGAGCGCCGTGAACCGCTCGCTCAGGATGAGCCAGCCGAACAGGGCCGCCACCACCGGCCCGAACGCGGTGATGATCGCGTAGAGGCGCGGCGTGATGCGCCGGAGGATGAAGGTGTCGAGGCTGTAGGGAAGGGCCGACGACAGGATCCCGACACCGACGAGCAGCGCCACCACGTTCCAGTCGATCGCGCTCGCGTCGAGCGTGAGGATTGCCAGCGGCAGCAGGATGGCGAGGCTCACGATGCCGGCGACGGTGAGGCCTTCGAGCCCAGGCAGCCGTGTCGCCACCCGCCGCGTGAGCACGATGTAGGCGGCCCACGCCGCGGCCGCGGTGAGCGCCAGCACGACGCCCCAGGTGTTGATCGTGCCGTCGAAACCCGTGAGCAGAACCACGCCCACACCTGCCGCGAGCGCACAGATCACATCGAGCAGGCGTCGGCTCGTGGCGAGGGCCAGCGAAAGCGGGCCGAGGAACTCGATGGTCGCCGCGATCCCGAGCCCGAGCAGGTGCACCGACTGGTAGAAGGTGACGTTCATCACCGCGAGGGTGACGCCGAGCATCAGCGCCGGCCAGAGCCGTCGCCAGGTGAGTCCCGACCGGGTGGGCCGATAGAACGGCAGCAACACCGCCGCCATCACGAGCTGGCGCGCCGCCACCACCACGAAGGCTCCCACGATGGGGATCACGAGCCCGGCCAGCGCCGAACCGAGGTTGATGCTCACCTCGGTGCCGAGCTGGGTGGCCGCCCCGATGCTCCGTCGCCGTGCCGCGTGCGCGCGCCCATCCGGAGCCGTCTGGTCAGTCACTCCTCGACCCTAGCCCGGACGCTGCGGCCCCTGAGCACCGGCCGGCGAGCAGATGCGCCACAATGACCACATGGGGACCCCGGCTGAGCGTGAGAGCTCGGGGCTCGTGCGCCGGCCGTGGTGATGGAGTGCGCGATACCTCATTGCGGTGCCCATCTGCGTGGTGTTCGCGGCGGTCGGGCGCGGGCTCACCGGGGCCGGCAACGACTCGCTCGTGCCGTCGTTGGTGATCGCCGGTCTCGTCGGCGTGGGGATCGCACTCCTCGTCGCGGCGGCGGAGCAGACGAACGCCGCACGGGTACGCGCGGTTCTGAAGCGGTATCCCGGGGCCGTGGTGATGATCGACGTGCGCGCGGCACCCACCACCGCGTGGGTGATCAATCACCTGACCGGCTCGAACCGGGTCTCGTCCCAGCTCCTCGCTGTCGCCTTCGACGAGTTCGGGATGCACGTGCTCTCGGGGTTCTTCGGCCGGAGCGACATCCTCCACGTGCGGTGGGAGTTGATCGGCGGATTCTTCGCCGGCACCGTGCGCGATTCCCTCGAGCGCCCGTTTCCGGCCCTGCTGGTGTCGATCGCCACAACCGGCCGGCCGGCCGTGCTGCCCTTCGCGTGGGCCGGCGACAACGCACACCAGCCGTTCGCGCGGGGGATCGACTCGATCTGCGCTCAGCTGGAGGGCATGCTCGCTGCCGCCCAGGCGCGCGGGTGAGGGACGTTCACTGCGTTCAGGGGGCCGGCGTCGCGGTGGAGTCGGTGCCGGCCACGGACGCGGTCACCTCGACCAGCGACTGAGTGGCGGCGATCTGCTGCACCGCGGCCTGTGCGGCTTCGTCGGCGACCGTGAGATCGAGCATCTGCGACGGGGGGATGGTTCCGACGGGCTGCACCACCCAGGCCCGCGCCGATTCGAGCGGCACGCTCGCCGCGATCTGCTGCCAGAGGGCCACCGGGGCGTCGACCGCGGCATCCGGCTCGGCGCTGACGGTGAACCGGCCATCGGCGCTCATCGCGTCGAACTCGAGATTCTCCTGCACGCCACCGGCCTCGGCGGCGAGGTCGAGGAGCTCGGTGACGGCGGCGTGCAGCACCGCCGGGTCGTCGTCGTCGAGAGTCACGCAGAAGAAGCCACCGCAGTCTCCGCTGCCCCGGGCGCTCGCCACGAGAAAGCGCGGATCGTCACGGATGCCCAGGAAGACCGCGAGCGTCGCTCCTCCGCCGAGGTTCGAGAAGCTGCGGCCGTCGCCGAGTTCCCACGTGAGATAGGCGCTCGACCAACCGGCGTCGTGCGCCTTCTTGTCGGCCGCCTTCGCGAGATCGAAGAGCGCGTCGTCGGGCACATCGGGGTCGAGCTGGATGCTGACCGCGATGCTGGGCGACCATGGGTCGGTCGAGACATCGGCCACCGCCGACTCCACCCAGTTCTGCCCATCGATCCACTCCGCGACGCGGTCGCCGTCGGATTGGCCGGGCCGAGAACATCCACTCAGCAGCGCCGCGACGGCACCCGCCACGAGGGCGCCCGCCAGCATCCGTCGTGCCGCACCCGCTCGAGCCATGAGGCGACCCTACCGCAGAAACTGACGATTCGTCAGCCGTGGCCGAGAAGTGCGGCCCGGGGCTCCCACCACCTGAGCGCCCCGGGCCGCACGATCAGTGCCGAGGCGTCACGCGCCCCAGCTGGCCTGCGCGCCACCCACGCGTTCGGCCACGATCTTCTCCTGGTATCCCGAGGCCTTGAAGGCGGCGATCGGGTCGCCGGCGAGACCGCGCGACTCGCGCCACTCGGCGAGAGCGGGCCGCACGTCGGTGTAGAAGGCGTCCATCAGGATGCCGTTGGCACCGAGCACGTCGTTCTCGTTCTGCGCGGCGAGCAGGGCCGGCCGGTCGACGAGCAGGGCGCGGGCCGTCATCTCCTGCACGTTGAGGACGGAGCGCATCTGCCCGGTGATCTTGTCTTCGACGTTGTGGCACTGGTCGAGCATGAAGGCCACGGGTGAGCCGGCGTCGTAGCCGCCACCGCGCACCACCTCGACCATGATGCGGAACAGCTGGAACGGATCCGCCGCCCCCACGATGAGGTCGTCGTCGGCGTAGAAGCGCGAGTTGAAGTCGAACGAACCGAGCTTGCCGAGCCGCAGCAGCTGCGCCACGATGAACTCGATGTTGGTGCCCGGCGCGTGATGGCCGGTGTCGAGGCAGGTGAACGCCTTCGGGCCGAGGGCGGCGACGTGGGCGTAGGAGGTGCCCCAGTCGGGAACGTCGGTGTGGTAGAAAGCGGGCTCGAAGAACTTGTACTCGAGCACCATCCGCTGCTCGTCGCCGAGGGCGGCGTAGATCTCCTGCAGTGACTCGGCGAGCCAGTCCTGACGGGAGCGGATGTCGCCCTGTCCGGGGTAGTTGGTGCCGTCGGCCAGCCAGATCTTGAGGTCCTGCGAACCGGTGAGGTGCATGATCTCGATGCACTCGAGGTGGTGGTCGATGGCCTTGCGTCGAGTGGCGGCGTCAGCTGATGTCAATGAGCCGAACTTGTAGGCGTCGTCTTGGAAGGTGTTGGAGTTGACCGTGCCGAGATCGACGCCGAGGTCGTTGGCGTGGGCGCGGAGGGCCGCGTAGTCGGACACCTTGTCCCACGGGATGTGGATGGCGACCTTCGGGGCGAGCCCGGTGTAGGTGTTCACCTGAGCCGCATCCGCGATCTTCTCCTCGGGGGTGCGCGGGGTGCCGGGCGTGCCGAAGACCTTGAAGCGTGTGCCGGAGTTGCCGAACGCCCAGGAGGGCAGCTCGATCGCTTGGCGTTCGAGCTCGGATGCGATGTCGCTGAACTGCACCATGGGAATTCTCTTTCGTGATCTGGTGGGTCGTGAATCGTTGTTGAAACGATTCACCTGTCTCTTACAATAGGTGTTCTCGGGGCGGGGATCGACACTCAGACGTCCCAGCTCCGCTTCTGCGCCAGGTCGACATGCCGGTGACGGATGCCGAGCAGAGCGGCCGCCGCTTTGATGTCGGCGGCGCGGTGTCCGACGCAGAGGGCCCAGTGGTGGCCGATGCCCGTCTGCGACCATTCGTCGACCCATTCACCCGGGTCCCCGCCGAAGTCGACCCGCGACGTGGTGTTGCCGATCTCGAGCAGCGGGCCCGGAACGACGGTGCCCTCGGAGGTGATGAACACGTACGAGCCGTCGCGATCCTGCCCGAGACCGAACGTCGTGACCGGGCCGCGTTGCACGTCGAACTCCACCGACACACCCCATCCGCGCTTGCCGTGGTACACGCCGAGGCCACGGAGCAGCGGGTCCCGTGCCGACACGGCGAGGTGCGCCGGGCCGTCATGCCCCATCTCGACGACGTCGTCGACGAAGTTGATGGCCTGGATCTCGGTGAACGAGCCGCCGGAGCCGATGGCCTGCGCGGCGAGCATGGCGATGGAGGTGCGCAGCTCGTACTCGCCGGCCATCGGGATGCCGCGGGCGGTGAGGATCGATGAGCCGAGGATCATGCCGGCGCCGAGCCGTTCATGCTGCTCCCCCTGCAGACCGCGATGGTAGTAGGCCACCGTGTCCAGATCGAAGTCCTCGACCAGCCGGTCGAGACCGACGGAGACCTTGGCACCCCAGTCGAAGTCCTCCTGGTCGACGGAGCCGTCGATGGTGAAGAGCTCGCGGGCGAGAGCAACACGCTCGCGCACCTGCGCGTCGGTGACCTCGTCGACGCGCACGCGCAGGTCGTCGAACTCGAGCACCTCCACGTGCGAGCCGAACTGGGTCTGCACGAGGGTGAGGTCGGTCGAGACATCCAGCATGCCGGGGTAGAGGTGGCCCATCAGGCCGTGGCGCGCGGTGCGCAGGCGGGCGCGAACTCCGGCGGCGTGCACCCACTGGTTGATGCGTGTCCAGGCCGACTCCTGCTTCAGGTGGCCCGACACGGAACGGAACGGGATGCCCGCGCGCGCGAACACGTTGGCGACCTCGGGCACGGGGCACTGGCCGCAGTAGGCGAGCCACTTGCCGGTGTCGAAGTTCGCGTGGTCCATGGCCTCGGTGGGCTGCAGGTCGATCACCAGCACGGGCGTGTGCGACTTCTGCGCGATCGGGAGCACCATCGACGAGGTGAGGTAGGTGGTGAGGAAGATCACGATGAGGTCGCAGTCGGCGACCCGCAGCTTCTCGGCGGCCGCGACGGCCTCCTGCGCATCCGACACGAAGCCCACGTCGACGACCTCGGCGTCGAGTTCGTTGAACCGGCCGGTCACATAGGCCGACGACTCCTGCAGCTGCGGAAGAAGCTCGGGGAACTGCGGCCAGTAGGCGGCGAGACCGCCGGCGACGAGGCCGATGCGGGTCTTGCGGCGGGTGAACGGGGTGAGGATGCTCATGACTCTTCCTGGGGAACGGAGAAAGAAGGAGGGGGCCGGCCGGCGCAGGGTGGGCCCGACGCCGGCCGGGGGTGACGCTACGGCTTAGAAGTCGTAGTCGTCGATGTTGTCGGCGTTGAACTTGGTGGGCGGGCCGACGACGATGATGCCGTCTGCTCCCACGGTCTTCTCGCCGAGGTCTCCCGCGGTGAAGGTGTCACCCTCCGCGCCGGTGATGGTGCCGTCGAGCAGCGCCTGGCCCGCGTAGGCCGCCACGTAGCCGAGCTGCGCCGGGTCCCACAGAGCGAACTCGGTGACGGTGCCGTCCTTGACGAATTCGCGCATCTCATTCGGGAGGCCGAGACCGGTGAGTGCGACCTTCCCCTTGTAGTCCGAGGTCGAGAGGTACTTGGCCGCCGCCGCGATGCCGACGGTCGTGGGCGAGATGATGCCCTTGAGGTTCGGGTAGCTCTGCAGCAGGCCCTGGGCCTCTTTGAACGACTTGTCCGCGTCGTCGTCGCCGTAGACCGTGGTGACGAGGTTGATGTTCGCGTAATCGGGGTTCGAGGCCAGCTCGTCCTCGATGTACTTGATCCACTCGTTCTGGTTGGTGGCGGTCGCCGTGGCGGAGAGGATGGCGATGTCGCCGCCCTCTGCACCGAGCTGCTTCGAGATCATCTCGAGCTGCACGAGTCCGACGTCCTTGGCCACGACCTGGCTCACGAACACGTCGCGGAAGTCGGGGTTGGTGTCGGAGTCGAACGCGACGATCTTCGCGCCGGCTTCGCGCGCCTGCTTCAGCGACGGGCCCACGGCGTCGGGGTCGTTGGCGGCGATCACGATGACGTTCGCGCCCTCCTGAGTGGCCTGCTCGATGAACGGCACCTGTGCGCTGGCGCTGGCCTCGAGCGGGCCGAGGGTGGAGGCGGAGAACCCGATCTCGCCGGCCGCGGTGTCGCCGCCGCCGAGCACCACGTCGGTGTACGGGTTGTTCAGCTGCTTGGGCAGGAACACGATCGAACCCGGGCTGTCGCCGCCGGCGCTGTCGGTCGACGTGGCGTCGCCCGAGCCCGCGCATCCGGTTGCCACGAGTGCGACCGAGGCGGCGAGAGCGGCGACGGCTGCGATCCGCCGGCCGCGACGGGAGCCGGAGCCCCCTGAGATGTGAAACAACTCCATTGTTCTTCCTTTCTTAGGGCACGCCTGGTGCGTTAGGCGCTGATGTGACCGGAGGTGGACAACCTCTGGACTTCTCTGCGAACCCGGGCCAGCCGGATGCGCTCCCGGATCCAGCCGGTGAGGCTGGGGCCGACGACGGAGATCACGAGCAAGGCACCCGTGACGATGGTGAGAGTGGTCTCGGGTACCTTCGCGAGCCGCAGGGCGTAGGTGAGGGTGCCGATGAGCAGCACGCCGGCGACGACACCGGGGATGGTGCCCTTGCCACCGAAGATCGAGACCCCACCGAGCAGCACCGCCGCGATGACGCTGAGCTCGATGCCGGTGGCGTTGTCGGGCCCTGCGCTCGCGAAGCGCAGCGTCCAGTAGACGCCCACGAGGCTCGAGACCAGGCCGGTGGCGACGAACAGCCAGAACTTCGCGTGCCCGACCCGGATGCCGACGAAGGTCGCGGCCTCCTTGCTGAACCCGAGTGCGTAGAGCCCACGGCCGAACGGGGTGAAGTGCAGCAGGACGCCGAAGAAGGCGATCACCACGAGCACCAGGATCATCACCACGGGGATGCCGGTGGCGCCGATCTTCGCGGTCGAGAGATCGGTGAGCCAGGTGGGGAAGTTCGACACCTTGCCGTCGCCGATCACCACGAGCGCCAGGCCGCGGTACAGCGCCAGGGTGCCGATGGTGACGGCGAGGGACGGCAGCCCGAGCGTGGTGATGAGGAAGCCGTTGAACGCCCCGGCGGCCACGCCCACGAGGAGGCAGAGCACGATGACGATGCCGATGTCCAGACCACTGTCGCGCCAGAGCACACCCATGACGGCGCTGGTGAGCCCGGCCGTGCTGGCCACCGAGAGGTCGATCTCCCCGGAGATGATCACGAGGGCCATCGGCATCGCGATGAGGATGATCGGCACGATCTGGATGAGGAGGAACCCCACGGTCAGCGTGCTCGCGAAGTTCTTCACCGAGATGCAGGAGACGAGGATCACCACGAGGAGCACCGCGAAGATGATGGCGTCGTTGCCGCGCAGCCAGCGCGGGAGGCCGCGCTTCGGGGCGGCGCTCGTATCGATGAGCGTCTCAGACATCACGGGCCTCCTTGACTCGGAGCTTGCGGGTATTTCGGATGCTCACCACGCGGTCGATCACGATGGCCGCCAGGATCAGCACACCGACGATGGCCTGCTGCCAGAACTTGTCGACGCGGGTGGCGGTGAGCGAGGAGGTGATGGTGCTGAGCAGCACGGCGCCGATCGCGGCGCCGACCACGGTGCCCGAGCCGCCGAAGATGGCGACACCGCCCACCACGACCGCCGCCACCACGTCGAGCTCGAGGCCGGATCCGGTCAGAGCACCGACCGAGTTGTAGCGGGAGGCGTAGAGGATGCCGGCCAGGCCCGTCAGAGCACCGCAGGCGATGAAGGCGGCCATCACCCGGCGGCCCGTCGGGATGCCGAACAGCTTGGCGGCATCCGGGTCGGAGCCGATGGCGTAGAGGTCGCGGCCACCGCGGCGGAAGCCGAGGATGACGGCCACCACCACCACGACGACCACGGCCATGATCGTGATGATCGGGAAGCCGAAGAAGGTGTCGACCGAGAGGTTGCCGAACTCCTTGGGGTTGTCGCCCGAGAAGTACTGCTTGCTGCCGGCCCAGGTGGAGAGGATGCCGCGGTAGATGTACATCGTGCCGAGCGTGATCACCAGCGCGGGCACCTTGGCGAGGGTCACCAGCAGGCCGTTCACCGCGCCGAGCAGCCCGCCGAACACGATCCCGATGAGGAACACGAGCGGGATGGGCATCCCGGGCGCGATGTTGAAGAGAGAGCCCGTGCCGAAGGCCACGAGGCCCACGATCGACCCGATGGAGAGGTCGACGTTGCGGGTGATCACCACGAGCGCCTGACCCACGGCCAGGATGATCATGATGGTCGCGTTGAGCAGCAGGTCTTTGACGCTCTGAGGGGAGAGGAACAGCGGGTTGATCGCGAAGGTGATCAGCACGAGCGCCACGAGCGCGGCGGCGACGGGGATCTCGCGCTGGCGGACGAAGGCTGCAACGGGATTGCGTCTCTCGTGCGCCGGGGTCTTCTCCGAGAGGACGGTGGTGGTGGTCATGACGCTGTCCCTTCGGTGGCGAGGTTCACCGAGGCGGTCGCGGCGTGCATCACGCGTTCTGCCGTGGCCGCCTCGCGGTCGATCTGGGCGGTGATGCGTCCCTCGTGCATGACGAGCACGCGGTCGGCCATGCCGAGCACCTCGGGGAGCTCGGACGAGATCATCAGGATGGCGATGCCGCGCCCGGCGAGATCGGAGAGCAGCCGGTGCACCTCGGACTTCGTGCCGACGTCGATGCCGCGGGTGGGCTCGTCGACGATCAGCAGGCGGGGCTCGGTGGCGAGCCACTTGGCGATCACGACCTTCTGCTGGTTTCCGCCGGAGAGGGTCGAGACCGCGTAGTCCTGAGATCCGGTCTTCACCTGGAGGCGTTTCGACCAGTCCTCGGCCACCCGGCGCTCGGTGCGGCCGTTGATGAGGCCGAACGTCGCGAGCGACTTGCGGAGGGTGAGCGTGGCGTTCTTGGCCACGGAGAGGTCCATCACGAGGCCCTGCTTGCGGCGGTCTTCGGGCACGAAGCCGATGCCGGCGTCGATCGCGGCCTGCGGGCTGTGCGGCTTGAGGGCCTTGCCGTCGAGGGTCACCGTACCCTGGTCGTACCTGTCGATGCCGAAGACGGCGCGGGCCACCTCGGTGCGGCCGGCGCCCACGAGCCCGGAGAGGGCCACGATCTCGCCCGCCTTGACCTCGAAGTCGATGTCGCGGAAGACGCCGGCGCGCCCGAGTCCCTCGACCTTCAGCACGGTCTCGCCGATCGCGG
This sequence comes from Herbiconiux sp., assembly GCF_004297105.1. Classification (GTDB taxonomy): domain Bacteria; phylum Actinomycetota; class Actinomycetes; order Actinomycetales; family Microbacteriaceae; genus Herbiconiux. The sequence goes on along the minus strand of NZ_SCVE01000012.1, from coordinate 532,172 downwards.
CCTCCGACTTGGGGAAGAGCGCGTCGATGTTGCGGCCCACCATCTCGCGCACGATCTCGTCGACGGTGACATCCGCGGTGACATGGGTGGAGATGTATCGGCCGTCGCGCATCACGGTGATGCGGTCGCACAGCGCGAACACCTCCTCGAACCGGTGCGAGATGAAGAGGATGCCGGCCCCCCGTTCGCGAAGCGACCGGGCGACACCGAAGAGACGCTCCACCTCGACGCCGGAGAGCGCCGCCGTGGGTTCATCCATCACGAGCACCTTGGCGTCGAGCGAGATGGCCTTCGCGATCTCGATGATCTGCTGATCGGCGATCGAGAGGCCCTCGGCCACGCGGTCGGGATCGATGGGCACACCGAGTCGGGCGAAGAGCTCGCGCGCCTGGCGGCGCATCTCACCCCGGTTGATCAAGCCGGCGCGTCCTCGAGGCTGGCGGCCGATGAAGATGTTCTCCGCGACCGTGAGGTCGGGGAAGAGCGTGGGCTCCTGGTAGATCACGGAGATGCCGGCAGCCTTGCTGTCGGCAGGGGTGCGGAAGCTGACGTCGTCGCCGGAGACGCGGAACTGGCCGCCATCCGGCTGGTGCACCCCCGCGAGGATCTTCACGAGCGTCGACTTGCCGGCGCCGTTCTCGCCCACGAGGGCGTGGATCTCACCCGGCACGAGCTGGATGGTGCCATCGGCCAGGGCCACGACAGGGCCGAAGGTCTTGCTGGCGCCGAGGAGCGAGAGCACAGGAGTCGGTGCGGGCGTGCCCGCGTTCGTCGGTTCGGTATAGGGGTCAGTCGCCATTGGCTACCCACCACCTCCACATCGAGGTTTGAAAGTGAATCGTTTAAATTTGGGTCTGGGAAGACTTTACGGGCAGCGATTCGACGGCGTCAAGCCGGAAGCCAAATCGTTAGCGTCGCGCCGCACGAATGCCGGTCGGGGCGAGTTGGATCCCAACCCTGCCGTCTGATGGGGTCCGTCCGCTATCCTCATGAAACGTTCTACATGAGCAGTGTTCGATCACGGTGAGGTGGGTATGGCAGCGGCCAATGTGCGAGACGTCGCCGCCTTGGCGGGGGTTTCCGTCGGCACGGTGTCCAACGTGCTGAACCAGTCGAAGCGTGTCGCCCCCGAGACCGCGAGACGCGTGCACGACGCCATCGACAAGCTGGGGTTCATCCGCAACGATGCGGCGCGGCAGTTGCGTGTGGGTCAGAGCCGCACGGTCGGCATCATGGTGCTGGATGTCTCGAACCCCTTCTTCACCGACATCGCGCGCGGTGCCGAAGACGCCCTCAGTCAGCACGGGCGGTCGCTCATCCTGGGCAACAGCGGCGAGGACTCGGCCCGTGAACTCAGCTACCTCGATCTGTTCGAGGAGCAGCGCGTGTCGGGTCTGCTGATCACTCCGGTGGGGAACGTGCTCTCCCGCCTCGAACGCCTGCGGGATCGGGGTTCGCCGGTCGTCTTGGTCGACCGTCATGAGAACGCGCGAACGTTCAGCTCGGTGTCGGTCGATGACCAGCGCGGTGGCCAGCTCGCCGTCGAGCACCTGCTCGACGTGGGCCGCACGAAGCTCGCGTTCGTCGGGGGACCGAAGGCCGTGCTGCAGGTGGCCGACCGGTCGCGGGGCGCCCGCGACGCGATCAGTGAGCGGGGGGCCCGGCCCATCCGCATGGTCGAACTCGACACGATGCGTGCCGATGCGGGGCGGGTGGGCGCCGAGCAGCTGCTCGCGTTGGCGCCCGCCGATCGGCCCGACGCCGTGTTCGCGGCGAACGACCTCATCGCCCTCGGGGTTCTGCAGGCGCTCACGCATGCGGGGGTGCGGGTGCCCGACGACATCGCGATCATCGGCTACGACGACATCTACTTCGCGGCGAACGCGGCCATCCCCATCACGTCGATCCGCCAGCCGGCTTGGGAGATGGGCCGCACGGCGACGGAGCTCCTCATGGCCGAGATCGCCGATCCCGGGCTGCGTGACTACCGCCACGTGGTGTTCCAGCCGGAGCTGGTGGTGCGGGCCTCGACCGTCTCACCGGGCTGAGCCGGCCGGGACGCCCCGCTGCTCCACCCCCGCACCGGACTGAATCCCCCGGGGCCTGAATCGTTTCACCACCATCCTCGAGGTGGACAACGCCAAACGAGACGAAGACCGGCGGCTCGGTGGCCGAGGTTTTCGTCTCGTTTGGCGCTGTCGGCGTTCGTGCCCGGGATGAGTGCGCGGCCCGCTGCGTCGGCGGGCCGCGCGGTGGTCAACTGCGGGTTCTCGCCGTGAGGCGTCGCGTGAGGACCAGGGCGGCACCGAGCACCAGAACACCGAGCGCGATACCAGCCACCGGGCTACTGTCGGCAGCACCCGTGCTCGCCAGCGCGTGGGGAGTGCCCGACGAGCCGCCGGAGGCGGCAGGCTGCACGGGCGCGGTCGAGGCCGTCGGCGACGGGGTCGGGGTGGGTGTCGGCACGGGATCTGCCGCGGCGATCACGATCGTGTACTCCTCATACGTGATGTAGATGCCCGTCGACGCCGTCAGAATGAACGTCCAACTGCCCGCGGTGGTCGGAACACCTGAGATGACGCCTGACGTGCGGTCGAGCATGAGGCCGGGTGGGAGTTCACTTGCCGTGGCGGTGAAGTACGGAGTAGGGGCGCCCGTCGCGGTCACCGTGAAGGAGTAGGGCGCGTTCACCGTGCCTCCGGGTGGAGGCCCCGAGGTGATCACGGGCGGAAAGGGGGTCGCGGGCGACACGGTGATCTTGATGATCCCGGTGCCGGGAGTGCCGAACCCATTGGACGCCGTGACCGCGAAGGTGTAGCTGCCGTCGGCTGTCGGGGTGCCGTGGATCTCGCCGGTGACGGCATCCAGCACGAGCCCAGGCGGCAGCGCCCCACTCGTGACGGTGAACTGATTCGCTGCCGGTTGGGCGACGGCCTCGACGACGTAGCTGAACGGGCTGCCGACCTGGGCGGTCGCGCCGGTGGTTGCCGCGAGCAGTGGGCTGGCCTGTACGTCGTACATCGTGAGTGTGGAGCGAGCTCGAGTGTTGGTCACAGTGAACACGTGATGGCTCACCGGGTCGACCGTCGCGCTGTCCAGCAGGCCCGTCACCAGGGATCCAGGTGTCTCACCCTGCAGAGTGTCGAGCCGGAGACCGACGAGCGAGGTGCCGAATGTGACGTAGACGAGTCGAAGGCCAGGGTCGACGGTGATCGAACCCGGCATTCCGGCGAGGGGCCCCGTCGTCTCCGTTCTCGTCATCGAGCTGTCGTAGGACTCGATCGTGTACTCATAGGGGGCGGTGGCGGACTCGGTGCCGACCAGCAGCCTGTCGACGGAGTAGGTGAGGGTGATCGGTGCGAGCGCCATGGGGATGGTGTCTGACGGAGTGATTCTGACGATCGTCGAGATCACCTTGTCTTCCGCACTGGCCACATAGGCCGTCGCGGTCGACGGATCGACGGCGATCGCGTTCGGTTCGCTGCCCACCGGCACGATCCTGCGTGAGCCGGAGTCGAGATCGATGACGCTGACGTCATCGGTGGTGACGTTCGCGACGTAGGCGAGATGCGTGACCGAGTCGACGGCGACACTGTTCGAACTGCCCCCACCAGTGGCATAGGAAGCGACGACGGTGTTGACCATGGGCGAGGAGGGATCTCCGTCCACGACCCGCAGCAGAGCTCCGATCGGATCGGACACGACCACCTCGTGGCTCGACTCGTCGAGGGCGAGGCCCGCCGACGCCGGCCCCAGCACGACCGATGTGATGGGCGTGATCATTCCTCCAGCCAAGTCGAAGACGAGGAGGTCGGACGAGACGCTGTCGATCGCGTACCCGCGCTGGGTTCCGGAGTCGATGAGAAGAGGGCTGACGCCCAGTGCGTCGACCGGAACGACGCTGTCGAGTTCGGTGAGGAGGATGTCGCGGGTGGCCGCGCCGAAGGCGGCGGAGCCGCCGCCGAGCGCGCCCGCGCCGGCGAGGAGCGCCGCCACACCGATCCCGGCGAGGAGCCTCGCCGGGCGATGGCGGCGACTGTGACGCGCGCCTAGGGCGGATACGTGATGAAAACTCGCGTCTGGCATAGGGTGAGGTTAGCTCAGAAGATGCGCGAACGCCACGCGCATCCCGGAAACACCGCCGCAACACGTCCACGGTAGGGTCGCACCCATGGTTGACCTGTTCGACGGCTACGGCGCCACACTGCTGCCGAGGTCCCGCCGCGGAAGCGCGGATCCCTGGGACGAGATGTTCCCCGAGCCGAAGTCGCACGACCCCGTCGAGGCCCGCGCGGCCTACAAAGACATCTACAACGCGCTGGCCCGGATGACGCAGGAAGAGCTGCGCGGAAGAACCGACGCGCTCGCCAGCAGCTACCTCGCCCAGGGCGTCACCTTCGACTTCGCCGGCGAGGAGCGCCCCTTTCCGCTCGACGCCGTGCCGCGCGTGATCGCGCAGAGCGAGTGGGTCGACGTCGAGGCCGGCATCAAGCAGCGCGTCAAGGCGCTCGAGGCCTTCCTCGCCGACATCTACGGCTCCCAGGCCGCCGTGCGCGACGGGGTCATCCCCGCCGGTCTCATCAGCTCGAGCAACCACTTCCACCGCGAAGCGGCCGGAATCGTGTCGCCGAACAACGTGCGCATCCAGGTGTCGGGCATCGACCTCATCCGCGACGAGAACGGCGCCTGGCGCGTGCTCGAAGACAACGTGCGCGTGCCATCCGGTGTCTCGTACGTCATCTCCAACAGGCGGGTGATGGCGCAGACCCTCCCCGAGCTCTTCGTCTCCATGCGCGTGCGGCCCGTCGGCGACTACCCGAACAAGCTCCTGCAGGCGCTGCGCGCATCCGCCCCCGACGGCATCGACGACCCGACAGTCGTCGTGCTCACCCCCGGCGTCTACAACTCCGCCTACTTCGAGCACACCCTGCTCGCCCGCCTGATGGGCGTCGAACTGGTCGAGGGCCGCGACCTCTTCTGCTCCGGCGGCAAGGTGTGGATGCGCACCACCGCCGGCCCCACCCGCGTCGACGTCATCTACCGCCGCGTCGACGACGAGTTCATCGACCCGCTGCAGTTCCGCGCCGATTCGATGCTCGGCTCCCCGGGTCTCCTGCTCGCGGCCCGGCTCGGCAACGTCACCATCGCCAACGCGGTCGGCAACGGCGTGGCCGACGACAAGCTCGTGTACACCTACATGCCCGACCTCATCCAGTACTACCTGGGCGAGAAGGCCATCATCCCGAACGTCGACACCTGGCGGCTCGAAGACCCGGGGGCCCTCGAGGAGGTGCTCGACCGTCTCGACGAACTCGTCGTGAAACCGGTCGACGGATCGGGCGGCAAGGGTCTCGTGGTGGGGCCTGACGCCTCGCCCAAGGAGCTCGAGACCCTCCGTGCCCGGCTCATCGCCGACCCCCGTGGCTGGATCGCCCAGCCCGTGGTGCAGCTCTCCACCATCCCCACCCTCGTCGAAGACGGGATGCGCCCTCGCCACGCAGACCTCCGGCCGTTCGCGGTGAACGACGGATCCGACGTCTGGGTGCTCCCCGGCGGCCTCACCCGCGTGGCGCTCCCGGAGGGCCAGCTCGTGGTCAACAGCTCGCAGGGCGGCGGATCGAAGGACACCTGGGTGGTGGGCCTCGATCCGCTCTCCTCCTCGAGCGACGGCCACAACATCCAGGGGCTCGTGGCCGAACAGGCCGCGAACACGCAGGCCATCCAGATCATCGGCCACCAGCCCGACCACTCGCCCGAAGACCGGCCACGCAACCAGGACCAGGCTCAGCAACAGCAACAACAAGGCACCGCCGACGCCGGGGAGGTGCTCTGATGCCCATGCTCTCCCGCATCGCCGAATCGCTCTTCTGGATCGGCCGCTACATCGAGCGCTCCGACGGCACCGCGCGCATCCTCGACGTGCACCTCCAGCTCCTCCTCGAAGACCCGTGGATCGAGGAGAACCTCGCCTGCCGCTCGCTGCTCAGCGTGATGGGGTCTGACGTTCCCGACGACGAGCGCTCCCTCACCCGAGCCGATGTGCTGGCCACCCTCGCCATCGACCGCACGCACCCCGCATCCATCGCCTACTCGCTCGGCGCCGCCCGCGAGAATGCGCGCCGCGCCCGCGAGATCGTGTCGACCGAGCTCTGGGAGTGCCTCAACACCACCCGGGCCAAGATGCCGCGCAAGATCTCGGGTGACAAGACGCACGAGTTCTTCGGCTGGGTGCGCGACCGCGCGGCGCTCGCCGTGGGCATCATGGAGTCGAGCGCCAGCCGCGACGAGGCCTGGCACTTCTTCACCCTCGGCCGCAGCATCGAACGTGCCGACATGACCGCGCGGCTGCTCGCCACACGCTCCCTGACCGAGGCATCCGGACCCTCGTGGACCACGATCCTCCGCTCCTGCGGCGCCTACGAGTCATACCTGCGCACCTACCGCGGCGTGCCGAGCGCTCGCAACGCGGCCGAGTTCCTGCTGCTCGACCGGTTGTTCCCCCGCAGCATCCTCTACTCCGTCTCGCGCGCCGAACAGTGCCTGCGCGACCTCGCGCCGCGCAACGAGCGGCTCGGCGTCACCGACAATTCGCAGCGACTGCTCGGCCAGATCCGGTCGCAGCTCGAGTACCGCCCCATCACCGACATCCTGCACGAGCTGCCCCGCTACATGGACAGCGTTCAGGATGCCACCAGCGCCACCTCGGAGGCCGTCCGGCAGCGCTACTTCCCCACCAACACGGCCCCGAGCTGGATCGGAGAGAGCGTATGAACCGGTTACGCATCCGGCACATCACCGGCTACCGCTACGAGGGCGAGGTGCAGGCCTCCTACAACGAGGCCCGGATGCTCCCGGTGTCGAGCGAGGGGCAGTTCGTTCTGCACTCGTCGCTCGAGATCGCGCCCGTCTCCTCGAGCCACAACTACGTCGACTACTGGGGCACCCGGGTGTCGTCGTTCGAGGTGTTGACGCCGCACAAGGAGCTGTCGCTCACCGCGACCTCGCTCGTGGAGGTGCGCAACCGGGCGCACGCCCCGCATCCGGTCGACTGGGAGCTGCTCGCCAACGCGGCGGCCACGTCCACCACCTACGTCGAGCAGACCAAGCAGACGAAGCTCACCGAACCGGCCGCCGATCTCGCCGAACTGGCCGAGGAGATCGCGGCCCGGCACGTGAGCCCGTGCGACGCGGCACTCGAGATCTGCACCGAGATCGGCCGTCAGGTCGAGTACGTGCAGGGTGTGACCGGAGTGCAGTCCACCGCTCGGGAATCGTGGCTCGACAAGCGCGGCGTCTGCCAGGACATCACGCACATCGCCCTCGGGGCCTTGCGCTCGGTGGGCATCCCGGCCCGCTACGTGTCGGGCTACCTGCACCCGAAACCGGATGCGGCGATCGGCGAGACCATCGCCGGGGAGTCGCACGCGTGGGTCGAGTGGTTCTGCGGCGACTGGCGTGCCTTCGACCCCACGAACCTGATCGACATCGGCGAGCGGCACGTGATCGTGGGCCGCGGCCGCGACTACAACGACGTCGCACCGCTGCGCGGGGTGTACGCGGGACCGTTCGGCTCGGAACTGTTCGTGAAGGTGGAGATCACGCGCGAGTCGTGACCGCCGCCGCAGGTTCGCAACGATCGACGGAGGTTCGTGCGATCGACGGGCGGTCGATCCGTCGTTCTCCCGATCCGACGCGAAACTCCGTCGATTCCGTGGAGCGGATGTCACAATGACGTATGCCTGAGCCTGGTCGTCGCGCGAGCGCGCACTTCACCGCCACCTTCGTCGATGAGGTCGGCGTCGAGATCACCTACTACGGCTGGACGGTCGAGCGGCCGCGCGCCGTCATCCAGATCGCCCACGGTCTCGGCGAGCACGCGCTGCGGTACGCCACCGTCGCCGGTGAGCTGAACGCCGCGGGCTACAGCGTCTACGCGGCCGACCAGCGCGGGCACGGGGCCACCGGACTCGCCCAGCACGGTGGCGACCGGTCGAAACTCGGGCGGCTCGGCCCGGGCGGATTGCGGGCCACGGTCGACGACATCCGTCAGCTGGGGGTGCAGGTCGCGCGCGAGCATCCGGATGTTCCCCTGGTGCTGCTCGGCCACAGCTGGGGCTCGCTCATGGTGCAGAAGATCGTGAACTCCCCGGCGCTGCTGCACTATGCCGGCGTGGTGCTGAGCGGCACGGCGTACCGGATGCCCGGGCACATGGACGGCGGCGACCTCACCCGCAAGCACCGGCCCGCCACCGGATCGGGCAGCGGCTTCGAGTGGCTGAGCCGCGACGAGGGAGCCCAGAAGCGGGCTGCCGACGACGAGCTCATGTTCCCCGCCGAGGTGCTGAAGCTGTTCGGCGTGGTCGACGGGCTGCGGCTGTTCGGCCGCCCGGCGAAGCGGCTGGCGGCGGATGTTCCGCTCCTCATCCTCGTGGGCGACGACGACACGCTCGGCGGCCGAGCCAGTGCCACGCGTCTCCGCGACGCGTATCGCCGGCGTTCGGGCCTCACCGACGTCGAGCTGCATGTGTATCCGGGTGCCCGGCACGAGGTGCTGAACGAGACCAATCGCGACGAGGTGGTGGGCGATCTGGTGGCGTGGCTCGACGCGCATGATTTCGCGAACGGCGCCCGCGGGGGTGCAGTCGCCTGATTCGCCGAAGCCTGATCCGCCGGCGCGGTCAGCAGTCGTCGGAGAGGTAGTACGAGCGGGTCGGCCCGGACGAGCCCGACCAGAAGTTGAGCCGCACCGCCGGGCCGCGCGCGGCATCGGCGAGGTGCGAGAACTCGAAGAGGCCGCCTGGAGTGAGGCCGGCCTCGGCGGCGTCGATGAACTCCGTGGTGGCCGATGCGACATCCTGCTCGCCATGGCCGAGCGCGAGCCGGTAATGGAATGCCGTGGTTGCGGCTTCGGGCGTGACCGGGGTGATGAGCCGCATCGGCTGATGGGCGCACACGAAGCCGCCCACGACCGCCCAGCCGCCCGCGCCGTCGGGCTGCTCGATCTCGGGCAGCTCGTGCGTGAACGGATCGGGCACATCGATGGGGAACGAAGGGATGAGGGCGACTGAAGCGGCCACAGCCAGTGCCGTCGCCGACGAGTGGAGGATCATCCGCCCACGCTATCAGAAACCGAGCAATGCTCAGTCCATGCCGACGATGATCTCCGGCTCCTCGAAATCGGCCACGATCGTGGGCATCGAGGCGGTGATGACCGAGCCGTCGGCGCGCACCGTGCCCTCGATGTCGGAGGTGGTGGGCGCTCCCTCGATGGTGGGGCGGTCGTCGGCGAGGGCGACCGTCACAGGCGCGCCCGGTGCCACCTCGATGCGGTCTCCGCGAACCCAGAGCTCGACGGCGTCGCCCTCGTCGATCGTGAAGGTCATGCGGGTCTGCCGCAGGTCGACCTCGATGAGTGAGCCCCGGATGCACACGTGGAAGACGAGGGACTCCCACTCCTCGGGCAGCCGCGGGTCGAAGGTGAACTTGCCGAGGTAGTCGCGCATGCCGCCGAAACCGAAGGTGAGCGCGCTCCACACTCCGCCGGTCGAGGCCACGTGGATGCCGTCGGCCGAGTTGTTGTGCAGGTCGGCCAGGTCGACGAACAGGGCCGCGCGGAAGTACCCGAGCGCCAGCTCCCGGTAGCCCACCTCGGCCGCGATGATCGACTGCGTGGATGCCGACAGCGTCGAGTCGCCGGTGGTGAGCGCGTCGTAGTACTCGAAGTCGGCGCGCTTCTCGGCGGTGGTGAACTCGTCGCCCTGCAGGAGCAGCGCGAGCACGACATCCGCCTGCTTGATCACCTGGAAGCGGTAGATCACGAGCGGGTGGAAATGCAGCAGCAGGGGGCGCTTCGAGGCCGGGGTGTTCTCGAGGTCCCACAGCTCCTTCTCGAGGAACTGCGCATCCTGCGGGTGGATGCCGAGGTCTTCGTCGAACAGGATGTACATGGCCTCGGCGGCGGTCTTCCACTCGAGGATCTCGTCCTGCTGCAGATCGAGCCGGTTCACCATCAGCTCGTAGGCCGCGGGGTCGGTGTCGCGCATGCGCTGGGTCTGCCGCACGGCCGCCCGAAGGTTGGCCCGGGCCATCACGTTGGTGAAGAGGTTGTCGTTCACCACGGTGGTGTACTCGTCCGGGCCCGTCACGCCGTGGATGTGGAAGGTCTCCGCGCCGCCGCCACGACCGCGCCAGAAGCCGAGATCGGCCCACATCCGCGCCGTCTCGACCAGGATGTCGATGGCGCCGCGGTAGAGGAAGTCGTAGTCGCCCGTGGCCGACACGTACTGCGAGAGGGCATGCGAGATGTCGGCGTCGATGTGGTACTGAGCGGTGCCGGCGGCGTAGTACGCCGACGATTCGAGACCGTTGATCGTGCGCCACGGGAAGAGCGCGCCGCGCTGGTTCAGCTCGACCGCGCGATCGCGCGCCGCGTCGAGCATCTTCTCGCGGAAGCGCAGGGCGTTGCGCGCCACCTGCGGCGACGTGTAGGTGAGGTAGGGGAGCACGTAGATCTCGGTGTCCCAGAAGTAGTGTCCGCCATAGCCCGACCCCGACACACCCTTGGCCGCGATGCCGCCGCCGTCGGTGCGCGCTGTCGACTGCGCGAGCTGGAAGAGGTTCCAGCGCACCGCCTGCTGCACATCGGGATGCCCGGCGATCACGATGTCGGACCGCTTCCAGTAGTCGGCGAGCCACTCCACCTGCTTGTCGAACACCTCCTCGATCGGTGTCTCACGGATGCGGTCGAGCGTGCGGTTCGTGCGGTCGGCGAGCTCGGTCGCGGGCACCGTCGACGAGGTGTGGTACGCGATGGTCTTCACCAGACGGATGCGCTGACCGGCCTTCGCGTGCACCCGGTAGACCTGCTTGGCGATGTCGTCGTCGATCTGCGCCGACTCGTCCCAGTCGTTGTCGGTCTCGAGGTGGTGCTCGGCGCCGACGGCGATGGTCATGCCCGAGTTGGCGGTGCGGTAGCCGAGAACGTAGCGACCCTCGTGAATCCACTTGTGCCGCGGCAGCAGCACGCGGTCTTTGAAGCCGGAGGCCTTGCGCGGGTCGGCGATCGCCCCGCCGTTCGTGCTGGTGCCCGCCGCCGGCGTGAACTCGTCGACACGGTCTTGGCGGTTGATGATCTGGCTCGAGATGAGCACCGAGGCATCGGTGTCGAGCATGGTCACCTCGTAGTCGATCACGGCGAGGTGCCGGTCGGTGAACGAGACGAGCCGGCGCGAGCGGATGAGCACGTGCTTGCCCGAGGGCGTGCGCCACTCCACCACCCGCTCGAGCACGCCGGTGCGGAAGTCGAGCGTGCGGGAGTACTCGATGGTCTCCGCATCGGCGATGACGAACGGCTCGTCGTCGACGTAGAGGCGGATGACGCGGGCATCCGGTGCATTGACGATGGTCTGACCGACGCGGGCGAAGCCGTAGGCCTCCTCGGCGTGCCGGATCTGCCAGGTGTCGTGGAACCCGTTGATGAAGGTGCCCTCGGCGTAGGCCTTGTGGCCCTCCTCGAAGTTGCCGCGCAGGCCGAGGTAGCCGTTGCCGACCGCGAAGAGCGTCTCGGTGCGGCCCTGGGTGGCGGTGTGATAGCCGATCTCGGTGAGCGCCCACTCGTCGAGCGGGAACTGCGTGCGATCGAGCGGGTCGGATGCGATGGGGTTCATCAGTGCCTTTTCAGCGAAGAGAGGATCTGGCGTTGGTGCGGTTGATCGATGCTAGCGAAGGGAGCGGACAGGCGGATGCAGCATCCGAAGCTGTGGAGAACTGGGTGCAGCGGCGGGGTTGTGGACTAGCGAAGGGCCGGGATGAGCTCGTCGAGGTCTTCGACCACGATGTCGGCCCCGGAGTCGAACAGCTCCTGAGCACCCACCCCGCGGTCGACGCCCACCACGAGACCGAAGGCGCCGTCACGGCCGGCCTGCACGCCGGAATGCGCATCCTCGACCACGACGCAGTCGTCGGGGGTGAGGCCGAGAAGAGTCGCCGCGTACACGTAGGTGTCGGGCGCGGGCTTGCCGGGCAGGCCCGCCTCGACGGCGACCATCCCGTCGACGATTACCTCGAAGCGATCCCGGATGCCGGCTGCCGACAGCACCGACACGGCATTCCGCGAGCTCGACACCACGGCCACGTCGTAGCCCGCGGCGATGACGGCGGTGATGAAGTCGAGCGAACCCGGATAGGGGGCCACGCCGTTCTCGGCGAGCTCGGCGGCGAACGCCTCGTTCTTGCGATTGCCGAGCGCCCACACGGTGGTGTCTCCGGGAGCGTCGTCCGCATGGCCGGTGGGCAGCGACAGCCCCCGGGACTCGAGGAGCGAGCGCACACCGTCGACACGCGGTTTGCCGTCGATGAAGAGGTAGTAGTCGTCATCCGTGTACGGCTCGGCTCCGACCTCGTCGAGGTACGGCTGGAACAGGCGGCCCCAGGCGCGCATGTGCACATCGACGGTGGGCGTGAGCACGCCGTCGAGGTCGAACAGGAACGCCCGAGCCGTGGCGAGGCGGCTCTGATCGCGAATGACGGTGTCGGTCATACCTCAACGTTAGAGGGTGGGCGTGAACGCCGTGTTATCGCGGCGTTTCCGTTGGTGTCCGACTGCGCCCCGCTGCCGGGCGCCCACGGGGGAGATCATGCGCTCGAACAGGTCGATGCCCTGATCGCGGAACAGTGCGGGCAACGGATGCAGCGGACTCCGAGGATCGGCGAAGGACTCCGTGACGGCGGCCCCCGCCGACCGCTCCGCGGCGAGGTAGGCGGGCGATCCGTAGGCGATCGGGCGCGGGTTGTCCGGTGCTTCAGCGTCGAGGCCGGCGACCACGATCTCGGCGAGGGAGTTCGTGAGTCGGCACGCGATGACCGCGCTGAGCAGCCTGCCGACCTCGTCGCCCAGGGTGATCGCTCGCCCGACGTGGTCGATCGTGTCCGCCTCCGGCAAGCCTGCCCTGCATTCCACGACCGCCGCGGCGAAGAGGGGAGCGAAGACATCGCCGGCGCCGTCGTGGTCGGAGACGGCGTCCGCCGCACGGGCGAGCACGACGTCGATGTGCCGCGACACGGCGGCCTCGGGCTGGATGGATGGAGAAGGGAGGGCGTGGGCGGCCTCGGCCAGTCGCATCCGGGCGAGCGCCTGCAGCTCGTCAGCCAGGCCGGGGACGGAATCGGCGAGTTCATCGGATTCGGCCCCGGCGGCCTGCCGCAGACGCGGGAACGCGCGCCGGCCGAGCCAGTCGGCCGCCACGGCTCGGCGCCAGCCGTCGAGGCCGTCATCCGCCGTATCGACGAGTCGGGCTGCCAGCGGCACGAGCCTCTGCCGATCGACATCGTTCAGGCCGTCATTGAGCTCGCGGCCGTACTGTGCCAGCACGGCCGACACGCACGTGGGATGGTCGCTCATCTCCTCCCCCGCGAGCAGCGCCACCACCTCGAGCAGACATATCCCCTGATCGGCGCTCTGATGGCTCTCGACGTCGAGCACCCACGGGGCCGGGTCGAACGAGTGCTGCATGCTGCCTCCTGGGCGTGAATGCTGCGCCATGTTGCTTCCCCTCCGGGCGCAATGATGATTGCTCACCTTAGCTCGGGTGGTCGATTCTGTCGACACCGGCGAGCGTCGGTCGTGCGGAACTAGGCTGGGGTCATGCACGGTGAATACAAGGTGCCCGGCGGCAAGCTCGTCGTGGTCGACCTCGACGACGTCGAGGGGCGCATCCGCAATTTCCGCCTGGCCGGGGATTTCTTCCTGGAGCCGGATGACGCGCTGCCGCTGATCGATTCGGCCGTGGAGGGTCTCCCCTCCGACAGTGACGCCGCCACGATCGCGGCCGCCGTGCGGGCCGCCCTGCCCGAGGGGGCCCAGCTGCTCGGCTTCAGCCCCGAGGCGGTCGCCACCGCCGTTCGGCGCTCGCTCGCGAAGGCCACGAGCTGGGATGCCTACGACTGGCAGGTCATCCACTCCGGGTCGGAGACCCCGCAGATGCAGCTGGCGCTCGATGAGGTGCTCGCCATCGAGGTGGGCGAGGGCCGGCGGGCTCCCACGCTGAGGGTGTGGGAGTGGAACGAACCGGCCGTGGTGATCGGCAGCTTCCAGTCGGTGAAGAACGAGGTCGACCTCGAGAACGCGGCGAAGTACGGCTTCGAGGTGGTGCGCCGCATCTCGGGCGGGGGCGCCATGTTCATGGACGCCAACTCCGTCGTCACCTACTCGATCTACGCCCCCGCGGCGCTCGTGCAGGGCATGACCTTCGCCGACTCCTACGCCTACCTCGACGAATGGGTGATCACGGGCCTCAAGTCGCTCGGTATCGACGCGTTCTACCAGCCGCTCAACGACATCTCCTCGGCCAAGGGCAAGATCGGCGGCGCCGCGCAGAAGCGGCTCGGCAACGGTGCGGTGATGCACCACGCCACCCTGAGCTACGACATGGACGGCGAGAAGATGGTGCAGGTGCTGCGCATCGGCCGCGAGAAGATGAGCGACAAGGGCACGAAGTCGGCCGCGAAACGCGTCGATCCGCTGCGCAGCCAGACCGGCCTGCCTCGGGCCGAGATCATCGACCGCCTGATCGCCACCTTCACCGGCCTCTACGGCGCCACCCCCTCGGAGATCACCCCGGAGGAGCGTGCGCAGGCCGAAGAGCTGGTGCGCACGAAATTCAGCACCCCCGAATGGATTGGACGCGTTCCGTGAGCGACTCTGCCCCCCTTCCCGAATTCACCGTGGCCGGTCTGGAGGCCGTGCCGAGCCTCGAGCTCGCGAGCTTCTCGAAAGAGGATGCCTACGAGCTCGGTGTCATCGCGGCAGAGCTCATCCGTGCGCGCGGATTGAACCTCGCGGTCGACGTGGTGATCGACGATGACCTGGTGTTCCGGGCCAAGTTCGGCGGCACGGGCGTCGGCAACGACGAGTGGCTGGAGGGCAAGGCGGCGGTGGCGAGCTACTTCGGCGTGCCGTCGCTGCTGGTGCGCCTCCGCCTCGAGGCCGAGGGAACGCCGTTCGAGGAGTTGCAGGACCCGAACATCGACCACGACGTCATGAAGGCGCACGGCGGCTCCATCCCGATCTTCGCCGACGGGGTGCTCGTGGGCACCATCACCACCTCCGGCGAACCGGATGTGGTCGACCACCAGACCGCGGCCGACGCCGTCGAGGCCTACCGCGCCCGCCGTCAGGGCTGACGTCCGCCCTGCCGGTCTGCGACCGGCCGGTTCTAGGACTGACCGCCCGGCACGTGCCCCTCGGCCAGAACGTGGGCTTCGGCGGCGAGTTCCGGCCAGTCCTCCTGGTCGGTGACGCTCACCCAGCGGGCAGCCGGTGCCGCGGCGACCGGCCCCTCGGCCACCGCCGCCATTCCGCGCGCGATCAGGTCGTCGGCACGGGCACCGGGGAGCTGGACCAGCAGGGAGTCCCCGCCGAGAGCGGCGAAGACACGACCGTGGACGGAGAGCGTGTCGCCCGACCGCGACACATCCCGATCGGGATCGTCGAGCAGCTGGATGGCGAGGGTTTCGAAGGCAGCGGATTCGGTCACACTTCACCTTATTCGCCCCTGTTCCGTTTCGATGAGCGCGAAGCCGCACGGGAGGGGCTGAATTCGAACCGACTTCTCGGTCGCCGCGCAAGCCCGAGCGGGTTTCGGCGCATCGCGGTACTGATTGACGGGTGACCACGAACCCCACCCGCCCCCGCCCTTATCCGCTCGGCTTCTCCTCGCTCGAGGAGCGCTGGAACTTCGCCCTCTACTCCGAGACGGCCGATGCCGTATTCGTGTGCCTCTTCGACGAGAACGGCGACGAGACCCGCGTGCCCCTCTCCGAGCGCACCGGCCACGTGTTCTACGGCTTCGTCGACGGCGCGGGTGTGGGCACCCGCTACGGCATCCGTGTCGACGGCCCCTGGAACCCGGCGGCGGGACAGCGGCACAACGTGGACAAGCTCCTGCTCGATCCGCATGCCACGGCCATCGAGGGCGGCTGGGACTGGGCTGCCGACAACCAGGCGTTCTTCGGCCACGACCTGAACGACCCCGAGACCCGCGACAGCACGGATTCCGCCGCCCTGTCGCCGCGCTGCGTCATCACCGACTCTTCCTTCGACTGGGGCGACGACACCGCCCCGCGCACCCTGCTCTCCGAGACGATCGTCTACGAGACGCACGTGAAGGGCTTCACTCAGCTGCACCCGGGCGTGCCCGAGGAGATCCGCGGCACCTACGCGGGCCTCGCGCATCCGGAGGCCATCAAGCACTTCACCGACCTCGGCGTCACCGCGGTGGAGCTTCTCCCCGTGCACCAGTTCGTGCAGGACAGCCACCTCGAGGAGAAGGATCTGCGCAATTACTGGGGCTACAACTCGATCGGCTTCTTCGCGCCGCACAACGAGTACGTGAGCGAGGCGGGCCGTGCCGCGGCACCCGGTGGGCAGGTGGCCGAGTTCAAGCAGATGGTGAAGGCGTTGCACGCCGCGGGCCTCGAGGTCATCCTCGACGTGGTGTACAACCACACCGCCGAGGGCAACGACCTCGGACCGACGCTGAGCTTCAAGGGCATCGACAACGCCGCCTACTACCGGCTCGTCGAGGGCGACGAGCTGCACTACTTCGACACGACGGGAACCGGAAACAGCCTGAACGTCGGGCATCCTGCCGCCCTCGGCCTCATCATGGACTCGCTGCGCTACTGGGTCACCGAGATGCACGTCGACGGGTTCCGCTTCGACCTGGCCACCACGCTCACGCGCCAGGGCGGAGACGCCGAGCTGCACAGCGCCTTCCTCACCCTCATCGCGCAGGATCCGGTGCTCGCCCCGGTGAAGATGATCGCCGAACCCTGGGACACCGCGGGCTACCAGGTGGGCGGCTTCCCCGCCGACTGGTCGGAGTGGAACGGCAAGTTCCGCGACGACGTGCGCGACTTCTGGAACGGAACCGATGCGGTGCTCGGCACGCTCGCTCAGCGCATCCTCGGTTCACCCGACGTCTACGAGGCCTCCCGGCGCTCGCCTCTCTCGAGCGTGAACTTCATCACCGCCCACGACGGCTTCACCCTGCATGACCTCACCTCCTACAACGACAAGCACAACGCCGACAACGGCGAGGACGACAACGACGGCGAGAGCGATAACAAGTCGTCGAACGGCGGCGCGGAGGGCCCCACCGACGACGAGGCCGTGAACGAGCGGCGCGACCGCAAGCGCCGCAACCTGCTCGCGACGCTGCTGCTCTCGGCCGGGGTGCCGATGCTGCTGGGCGGGGACGAGATCGGCCGCACGCAGGGTGGCAACAACAACGCCTACTGCCAGGACAACGAGATCTCGTGGTTCGACTGGGCCGCCGCCGACGAGTCCCTGCTCGCCTTCACCCGCGACCTCATCGCCCTGCGCCGCGACAACCCGGCGCTGCACCCCGCGTGGTTCCGTCAGGCACCCTCGTCGCCCGACGCGCAGGACACGGTTCGATCGCTCCGCTCCGACGGCGGGGAGTTCGCCGACGACGACTGGGACAACCCCGACGCGCGCTCCGTGGTGTTCGTGTTCGAGCATCCGGGGGCCGACTCGTTCGCGCTGCTGCTGAATGCGGCCGAGAACGGGGTGGAGTTCCGGGTTCCGGATGCGCCGGGCGCCGAGTGGGAGCTGGCCGCGTCGAGCGACCCCGGTCAGCAGGTGCAGGGCGAGGTGTCGACCCTCATCGTGCGCGATGGGTCGTTCACCCTGCTGCGTTCGCGGAGCTGACGGGGAGCAGGGCCGGCTCAGGCCGTCGTGCGGAGCGCCTCACGGATGCTCCGCACGATCGCCGCGCGCGCCTCGCGCCCTTCGCGCGTGGGCAGCAGCGGGTACACGTGCACCTGCCCCTCGCCCTCATGGAACTCGAGGTCGACGCCCGAAGCCGCAGCCTTGTCGGCGAGCAGGTGCGCATCCGGGTTCAGCACGTCACGGGTGCCCGAGTAGAGCGTGATCGGACCGAGGCCCGTGAGGTCGCCGGCGAGGGGGCTCACCACGGGGTCGAGGATGTCGCTGTCGCCCCGCCACAGGTCGGCCAAGACCGTGCCTCCGGGCACCGCGAGCCACGGGTCGCTCGGCTGCACGAGCGGGATACGCGGATTGCTCCAGGTGAGATCGAGCGCGGGCGAGATGAGCACCGTGCGGGGCAGCGTGATGCGGTGCCGATCGCGCAGCGCGAGTGCGGCGGAGAGGGCGATCTGGCCACCCGCTGAATCGCCGGCGAGACACACGCGGCCGTGGGCGTCGAGCGCGCCGCGCACCAAGTCGATGACGCCGTCGGCCACGGGCGCGGCCGTGCCGAACGGCACGAGCGGGTAGATCGGCAGCACGACGGTGGCGTTCGCCTCGGCGCTGAGCTGGGCGGCGAGGTGCCAGTGCTGCACGGCGATCTCGTTCACCCAGCCGCCGCCGTGCGCGTAGACGACACAGCCGGTCGGCGTACCGAGGCGCGGGGTGATCGTGTAGACGGGCCAGCCGCCGTCATGGGCCACGTCGACCCGCACGTCCGGATGCAGCCGGCTCGGCGGGCCATACGGCTGCGGGCGCAGCTCGCGTTCGCGCACCCGGCGGCGGGCGCCGTCCGCGGTCACGAACACGCGGTTGGCCCTCATCAGTCGGAGGGCGGGGGCGACGAGGCTCGAGGGGAGGGTGACCATGGGGTCCATCCTGCCCCGCCCCGCTGGACGCCGGGCCCTGAGAGGGCCTTCCCGATGGAGCCGTGCACGCGCGATGATGTCGCTGAGCCGTCTCGCGACTCGATCACCGCCGGAAGGACCAACCCCATGACCACCGTCTCCCGTCACGTGCGCTCGCTGCTCACCGCACCGGCCCAGCACTCGAGCGCCCTGGGAAGCATCCAGCGGCTGAACAAGGCCGCGTTCCCGATCCTCGAGCGCATCTCGATCAAGCGGCTCGTGATCGAGCCGGGTGCCATCCGCGAACCGCACTGGCATGCGAATGCCGACGAGCTCACCTACTGCCTCACGGGCGACGTGCTCGTGTCGACGCTCGACAACGCCGACGTGTTCGCCACCTTCACGGTCTCGGCGGGCGAGATGTTCCATGTGCTGAGCGGCGCCGTGCACCACATCGAGAACATCGGCACCACCCGCGCCGAGCTCATCGTGGTGTTCTCCCACGAGAGCCCCGAGGACTTCTCGCTGCACGCCGCATTCGGCGCGATGTCGGATGCGGTGCTCGGCAACACGTACGACCTCCCGGCGGCCGCGTTCGCCGCGGTGCCGCGCGACACGTCGTCGCGCGACCTCGTGAAGGGCTCGGGAGACATCGAGATCCCGCTGTCGGCACGGTACCCCGATCCGCACCGCTTCGATGCCGAGGGGCAGAACCCGCCGCTGGCCTACGAATACGGCACGGCGCGCCTCGCCCGGCAGCAGTTCTGGCCGGCGCTCAGAAACCTGTCGATGTATTCGCTGCGCATCGAGGAGGACGGCATGCGCGAGCCGCACTGGCATCCGGAGACGGCCGAGCTCGGCTATGTGCACAAGGGCGCGGCGCGGATGAGCATCCTCGACCCCGACGGATCCGTCGACACCTACCTGCTCGGCCCCGGCGACGTGTACTTCATCCCACGCGCGTATCCGCACCAGATCGAGGTGATCGGTGACGAGGAGATCCACTTCCTGGTGTTCTTCGATCAGCCCACACCGGGCGACATCGGCTACCGGGCCACGGCATCCGCGTTCTCCCGTCGCGTGCTGGCCGCGACGTTCGGGGTCGACGACGCCACACTGCCCGACTTCCCGCTCACCCCGGTCGACCCCCTCATGGTGAAGAAGCGCAACCCGATCGACCCGGTGTCGTAGGGCCTCAGCCCAGGTGCACGGCGACCGGCTGGCCCTCGTGGGCCGACGGGAGCAGCTCGTCCTTCGTGCCTCGGATGAGGAACACGGCGATCAGTGCAGCGGCCACCATGGCCACCGCTGCCGCCACGAAGGTGGCCGCGTAGCCGTCGGTGAGGGCGCTCAGCTGGTCGCTGCCGGCCGCGAGCGACGAGTCGAGGGTTCCGGCATAGATCACGGTGAACACCGAGAGCCCGATCGACCCGCCGATCTGCATCGCCGAGTTCACGGTGGCGGATGCGGCACCCGCGTCATGCGGAGCCACACCGGTGAGCGCGAGGTTCTGCAGCGGCACGAAGATCATGGCGAGGCCCACACCGAGCAGGGCCAGCGCGGGAAGAACCTGCACGAAGTAGCCGCCGTCGGGAGTGATGAAGCTCAGGTAGATCAGGCCGGCGGCCCCGATCAGGGGCCCGGCGATCATGAACGGACGCGGGCCGACGACGAACAGCAGCTTCGTGACCACGGGCACCACGGCGAGGATGACGACGGTCATCGCCACGTTGGCGAGCCCGGCAACCACGGGCTCCATGCCCATCACGATCTGGAAGTGGAACGTGAGGTAGAGGGTCGCGCCGATGAGCACACTGCCCACGATCGCCTGGATGAGGAAGGCGCCGCCGCGCACCCGGTTCAGGATGACGCGGAGCGGAAGGAGTGGCTGGGCGACGCGCGACTCGATCCACACGAACGCGGCGAGCAGAACGACGCCGAGCGAGAGGAACCCGATGGTGCCGACCGACGCCCAGCCCTCTTCGGCCACGCTGAAGCCGTAGACGAGCGAGCCCAGACCCAGGGTCACCGTGATGGCGCCCCACACGTCGTACCGGTTCTCCCCCTCCGCCTTGCTCTCGCGGAGCAGCAGCAGTCCGCCGATGAAGCCGATCGCGACGAAGATCACGTTCACCAGCAGGCACCAGCGCCAGCTCGCGTACTCGGTCAGCACGCCGCCGAGCACCAGACCCACGGCCGCCCCACCGCCGCCGATCGTGCCGAACACGGCGAACGCGGTGTTGCGTTCGCGGCCGGAGGCGAAGGTCACGGTGAGGAGCGCGAGCGCCGCGGGGGCGAGCAGCGCTGCGAACAGGCCCTGGAGCCCGCGGGCGATGATGAGCTCGATGCCGCTCTGCGCGAATCCACCGAACGCGGATGCGACGCCGAAGCCCACGAGCCCCACGAGGAATGCGCGCTTGCGGCCCCAGTAGTCGGCCACGCGACCGCCGAGAAGAAGCAACGCGCCGAAGACGAGAGCGTAGGCGGTGACGACCCACTGGCGCTGAACGTCGGTCATGCCGAGTTCTTCCTGCGCCTGGGGCAGGGCGATGCTGACGATGGTGCTGTCGAGCACCACCACGAGCTGGGTGAGGGAGAGCACGGCGAGGATCCACCACCGGCTGGTGGCGCGTGTCGCGGGCAGGGTTGTGGACATAAAAGAAACCTCCAGGTCTCTCGTGAGATCACGCTGGAGGTTTCAAGCCTCGGACCGAGCGCACATCGTGCGCAGTTCGACCTCCCCGACCGCCGTGGCCGAACAGGCTTCCAGTCTATCCGACCTCAGAAGAGGGTGTCGTCTGCCTGGAAGGCCGGTGCGGAGATGGGGGCGGCCGGCCTGGACGGCTCCGCCACCGGTGCCACGGCACCGGGGTAGCCTGGACCGGTATCGGGTGTGCGGCCCTTCGCGAAGGCCTCTGCCGCAGCGCGGGCGCGGGTGTCGGCCGCCTCGTTGAGCTCGTGGCCGACATGGCCCTTCACCCACTCGAAGCGGTAGCGCCGCCCCACGATGGCCTCGTCGATCTCCTTGATGAGGTCGAGGTTCATCACCGGTTTGCCGTCGCCCTTGCGCCAGCCCTTGCGCTTCCAGCCGGGCATCCACTTCGTGATGGTGTTGATGACGTACTGGCTGTCGCAGAGCACGTGCAGGTCGTCGTCGACGTGCGCCGTGGCCCGGAAGAGCTCGAGCACGGCCTTCAGCTCGCCCATGTTGTTGGTGCCGTGCGGCCAGCCGCCGGCACCCCAGGTGCGGTCGTCGATGTACCAGGCCCAGCCGGCCGGGCCGGGGTTGCCGAGGGCCGAGCCGTCGGCGGAAGCGGTGATCGTCATCCGGTCAACCCTAGCGGCGACCCGCAGGCGACGCGCTCACGCGCGCAGGGCGGCGAGCACCTCGGCCCACACCTCGTCGGGCACGGCGTACGGTGCGCTGAACGACAGGCGGGAGACCACGCCGCCGAAGCGCTCGCGCAGGCCGGCGGCCACCTCGGCCGGGGTGCCGCTGACCGCGAACGCGTCGAGCATCTCGTCGGTGATCAGGCCGCCCATCGCGTCCCACTCTCCCGTGAGTGAGGCACGATGGAGCTGCTCGTGCACCGACTCCCAGCCGTGCAGCTCGAGCACCGGCTTGTAGGTGGGCGTCGAGCCGTAGAAGGCGATCTGCTTCTTCACGGCCGTCTGCGCGGTGGCGAGCTCGGCATCCGTTGTTCCGAGGGCGACGAAGGCGGGGAGGCTGATCTCGACGGGGTCGGTGCGACCGGATGCGGCGCGGCCTCGTGCGAGGGCGGGAAGAGTGACCTCGTCGAGGTAGCGGCGTGTGGTGAAGGTGTGCGCGAGCATGCCGTCGGCCACGGCGCCGGCCGTCTCGGCCATCAGCTCACCCACGGCCGCCAGCACGATCGGCGGATTGCCGTGCGGGTTGGGGCCGGGGCTGAACATCGGCGACATCAGGGTGTGGTTGTAGAACTCACCGCGGAAGTTGAGGCGCTCGCCGGTCTCCCAGCTCGCCCAGATGGCGCGCACCGCCTCGACGTACTCGCGCATCCGGCGAGCCGGGTGCGACCACGGCATCGAGAAACGGCGCTCGATGTGCGCCTTCACCTGCGTGCCGAGCCCGAGCACGAAACGGCCGTCGGAGATCAGCTGCAGGTCATTCGCGAGCATCGCCGTGTTCGCGGGGTTGCGAGCGAAGGCCACGGCGATCGAACTCGTGAGCCGCACCCGCTCGGTGGCCCGGGCCGCGAGGGCGAGGGAGATGAAGGGGTCGTGCTTGAGTTCGACGCTCAGCACGCCGTCGAAGCCATCGCGCTCGGCACGCACCGCTGCCGCCTCGATCGCGAGGGGACTCGCGGAGGGGTCGCCCCCGGCGTCGATGCGGAAGGGGCCGGCGGGGGCATCCGCCGTCACGGGTGTGCGCGCATCCGCTTCGCTCGCGCTCATGCGGTGCGCCCGCGGTCGACGAGCTCCTGGTAGTCGGGGTGCGAGTCGATGAAGCGCGCCACGTAGGAGCACTGCGGCACCACGGTGAGGTCGCCGCTCGTGCGCACATCGTCGAGCGCGAACTGCACGAGTGCTCCCGCGAGGCCTTCGCCGCGGCGGGAGGGGTCGACCTCGGTGCGGATGAAGACGATCGAATTGCCTTCGAGGCGGTAGTCGGCGAACCCGGCCGTCGTGCCGTCGACGCTGATGGTGTAGCGGCTCTGCTCTGGTTCGTTGCGGATCTCGGTGCTCATGGTGCCCCGAGAATACGCCCCCGGCCCGGGAACTGCCACAATGGCTCAGGTGACCCCCGAACGCTCCCCTCTCGCCGCGTTCCCGGCGGAGGCGCGGGGCGAAGGCCTGCTGTTCCACGCCGACAATCTCGAGGTGCTGCCCACCTTCGCCGACGAGTCGTTCACGGTGATCTACCTCGATCCGCCGTTCAACACGGGCCGGTCGCAGACACGGCAGTCGACCACCTCGCAGCGCAGCGCATCCGGCAGTGTCACCGGGTTCAAGGGCCAGCAGTACGACCGCATCAAGGGCGATCTGCTGCGCTACGACGACCGGTTCGACGACTACTGGGGCTTCCTGGAGCCGCGCATCGTGGAGGCCTGGAGACTGCTCGCCGACGACGGCACCCTCTACCTCCACCTCGACTATCGCGAGGCGCACTATGCGAAGGTGCTGCTCGACGCCCTCTTCGGCCGCGACTCGTTCCTCAACGAGATCATCTGGGCCTACGACTACGGCGCCAAGTCGAAGAACCGCTGGCCCACGAAGCACGACACGATCCTGGTGTACGTGAAGAACCCGAAGGCGTTCCACTTCGACTCCACCGCCGTCGACCGTGAGCCGTACATGGCACCGGGCCTCGTCACGCCCGAACGGGCCGCGCTCGGCAAGTTGCCGACGGATGTCTGGTGGCACACGATCGTGTCGCCCACCGGCCGCGAGAAGACGGGCTATCCCACGCAGAAGCCGGAAGGCATCCTGCGCCGCATCGTGCAGGCGTCGTCGCGCGAGGGCGACTGGGTGCTCGACTTCTTCGCGGGCAGCGGCACGACGGGGGCGGTGTCGCACGCGCTCGGCCGCAACTACGTGCTGATCGACCAGAGCCCGGATGCGGTGCGCATCATCCGGGCCCGCATCCCGTCGATCACGCTCGCCTGAGGGGCTTTCTAGGCGGTTACTCAGCGGGCGGGACGGGCGACATTTTCTCTGATCAAGGCCACGAACTCGTCGGTAGGGACCTCTGATCCTCTGAGCGCACCGCTTCTTGACGCCGTGTCCGCCAACGCATGGAGCGTTCTCGCGCAGTCCAGCCGTGTTCCTCTGCCGGCTGCGTCGCCGGCCAACGCCCAGCCGCCGATGTCTCTCGCGTCGTAGGAATGGGCGATCGACAACAGGTTGTAGAGGTCCGTGATGTCCTTCGCCTCCGTTCGTGATCTCGTTGCGAAGGCCTTCAGGACGACAGCCACCTCGACGCGGGGTACGCGAACGATCACACTCTCGAAAGTCGTGTTGAGGAACGTGAGGCCGAGCTCGATTTCAATGGGTTCCGAGGCAAGAGCGAGGTCGAGCCCGGGAGCCAGGTCGATACCGCGCCCACTGATCTCGCCGCTGGTGAATCGCCCGCCCCGAGCGGGCGCGAGTACGTCGATCTCCGCTCCTTCGCGAAGGTAGTGGTTACCGCTCGACGCTTGATATCCGGCGCCGACGAGGCGATTGTGGATGGTGCCCGCTGAAGCGATGTCTACCGAGATTCCGAGGTCAGCATCCGCGGTTCGTCGTTCGATTCGAGGTGCGTTCGGGTAGATCAGCGTGAGCAGGTTCACCATCTGGCCGCCGACGATACGGGCATCGGCGAGGTCGGCCGTGATCGCGGAGGCATCCAGCAGCGCGCGGAAAGCGTTGTCGTCGGCTCGCGAGGTGGAGACATCCTCAGCCATCTGCCTCACCGGGAGGACCACTTCCTCAGTACCGCGCGTTGCAGGCGGGCGAGTTCCTCTGCCACGTCGGGGCCGCTGGATCGGCTCACATCCCACGCGACGATCAGTGGGTCGACCCGGTCATAGAGCGTCCCCGGGGTGGCCCACGCTCGAGCGGTTTGCCAGATGGTCTGGTCGGCTGGAACGGTCAGCTCCAATGTCGCCCTTGCCGGATCTGCGGTGGAGAATCCTGAAGAAGACATGTCAGCACCCTGGGGTACATAGACGGTGGCTCTGCGAGGTTTGCGCCACGGCGCGATCTCATCGGCAGCCACATCTCCCGAGACCAGAGCATCCGGCACCACCGACCGCACGCGCGCCGTCTGTTCGCGTGGGGACACGAGCCCGAACCAATAGGCGCTGATCCCTTCTGGCCCCGGATACTTTTCGATGAAGTGGTCCCACAGCTCTTCAGGATCGGTCGCCCGCCATCCTGAGGCTGATCGTTCTACGCCCGAGAGCGACTTAAGCGTCTGCGATACCGCAGGCTGGGTGAGCCCACACTCCTCAGCGAGCTGGAGCTGGCTACGGGGATCCGGGGTTCTCAGGAGTGACCGGATGACCGCGAACCGACCCCAGGGGCGGCGTCGATATGAAGGCCGGGCGAGCCCATCCGGCTCGTCAAGCGTGAACTCCTCACGACCGATGATCGCCACCCTGTCATTGACTCCGACTAGCGCGACGCCCTTATCGGCGCGTGCTATCGCTCTTCCGGCCTCAGTTACGTGCGGAACGACGAAGAGAACGATGTCGTAGTGATCTCGTGCGTGAAGAATTTCGCGGAGATCGGAACTCTGGAGCGGGTTCATGCGCGTGACCACCTGGGCGCTCAGCGTTTGACCGCGATGCCGAACCGTGATGGACGACGGACCGGAGATCTCGACGGGTATGCCGAGGGCATCAAGTACGTGGACGCCCTCGGTCGCGGAGATCATTCACCGATATTACTTCTAGTGTCCACTTCTTGCTATAAGTAATAGCTAACAAACGGGGATGAAACTTATACTCAGGCGGAGCCGCGCAGCACCAGGCGGGTGGGGATGATGGTGCGGCGCGGTGGGGACTCGCCCGCGATGAGGCGCACGAGCACGTCGGCCATGCCCGCGCCGAGGTCGGCCGAGGGCTGGTGGATCGTGGTGAGCGGCGGGGTGAGGCTCGAGGCGAAGGTGTCGTCGTCGTAGCCCACCACGGCCACATCGAGGGGGATGCGGATGCCGCGCGCCTGCAGCGCCTGCACCGCCCCGGCGGCCATCTGATCGTTCGCCACGAAGAGGCCGTCGAACGGGGGAGGGGTACCCGCGTCCGCGTGCGCCAGCAGCTGCTCCGCGGCCTCCGCGCCCGACGCCTGGGTGAACGCGCCGTAGGCCACGGGACCGGGCTCCAGCCCGGCATCCGTCAGCGCCGACCGCCAGCCCTCGAGGCGGTCGAGGCCCGCCGGCATGTCCTGCCGCCCCGCGATCGTGGCGATGCGGCGGCGGCCGATCGACACGAGGTACTCGGTGGCGGTGCGGGCGCTCGCACGGTTGTCGACGTCGACGTAGTAGCTGTCGGAGACATCCGGATTCACCGGACGCCCGCCGAACACGATCGGCAGCGCGCTGCCGAGACCCACGTAGGAGTGGTCTTCCGCGTGGTGCGACACCACGAGCGCGCCGTCGACGTTGCCGCCGAGCAGATACCGCCGCGTCTTCTCGGGCCGCGACTCCGACGCGATGAGCAGGTTGAGCGTGTAGTCGGTCTCGCCGAGGGTGCGGGCGACGCCGCGCACCACCGGCGCGAAGAACGGGTCGGCGAACACCGTCGACGTCGACTCCGGAACGATGAGCGCGATCACGTCGGTTCGCCGGCTGGCGAGGGATCGTGCCATCCGGTTCGGGACGTAGTCGAGCAGGGCGATGGCGTCGTTCACCGCCTGCAGGATCTCGGGTGTCACGCTCGTCGACCCGTTCACCACGCGCGACACCGTGGCGCGGGAGACCCCCGCGGCAGCCGCCACCATCTCGAGGGTGGGGGTGCGCGGTGGGGTTCCGGATGCGCCGGGCATGCCTGTGAGCCTAGGCCTGGTTCGCGGGCGAGTCCGGCGCATCACCCGCGGACGCGCCGCCGCCCGCGCTCCCCGCGCCCTCGCCGCTGTTCGCCGCGATGATCGCGGCATACGCCAAGGCGCTGTCTTTCGGCGTGCGCACGAGGGTGTCGTAGTCGACCCGCACGATGCCGAACCGCTTGCCGTATCCCCAGGCCCACTCGAAGTTGTCGAGCAGCGACCACACGAAGTAGCCGCGCACATCCGCGCCATCGGCGATCGCGGCGCACACCGCCTCGACGTGCTCGCGGATGTAGCGGGTGCGCAGGTCGTCGTGCACGGCCTCGGCGCCATCCGTTCCATCGAACGACACCGTGTCGTCGTAGGCCGCCCCGTTCTCGGTGACGTAGAGCGGCGGCAGCCCGGAGTACTCGCGGCCCAGCCGCACCAGCAGGGTGTGCAGCCCCGCGGGGTTCACCTCCCAGCCCATGCCCGTGAGCGGAAGCCCCTCGCGCAACGGGAACGTGACGTACTCGGCGTCGACGAACGGCGAACGGGTGGGCCGCCCGCCCACGACGCCGTGCGGGTCGGCGGCGCCGGCCTCGAGCGGATGCCCGCTCACCTGGTCGTCGTGATAGTGGTTCACACCCAGGAAGTCGAGCGGCTGGGCGATGGTCTCGAGGTCGCCGGGGCGCACGAGACCGGTGTCACTCACCTCGTCGAGACCGTAGGCCGCGAGGTCGCGCCGGATGTCGGCCGGGTACTCCCCGCGGAGCAGCGGGTCGAGGAAGATGCGGTTGTTCAGTGCGTCGATGCGCCGAGCGGCCTCGACATCGACCGGGTCGGACGGGTTCCGCGGGATGGCGTTCGTGAGGTTGAGCGTGATGCCCACGTTCTGCACCCCGAGCTCGCGCAGCCGGGTGACGGCCAAGCCGTGCGCGAGGTGCTGGTGGTGGATCGCGGCGATCGCGGCATCCGGTTCCGTGCGGCCGGGCGCGTGCACTCCTGACGCGTAGCCGAGCAGCGACGAGCAGAAGGGCTCGTTGAAGGTGGTCCAGTTCTGCACGCGGTCGCCGAGGGCGCCGTGCACCACCTGCGCGTAGTCGCGAAAGCGGTAGGCCGTGTCGCGGTTCGCCCAGCCGCCCTTCTCCTCGAGGGCCTGCGGCAGGTCCCAGTGGTAGAGCGTGAGCCAGGGCAGGATGCCCGCACCGAGCAGTTCGTCGACGAGCCGCGAGTAGAAGTCGAGGCCCTTCTGGTTGACGTGCCCGTCATCCGGCCGGATGCGGGCCCAGCTCGTGGAGAACCGGTACGACTGCAGGCCGAGCTGCTTCATGAGCGCCACGTCCTCCGGCATGCGGTGGTAGTGGTCGACGGCCACGTCGAGCGTGTCGCCGTTCAGGACGGCTCCGGGGATGCGGGCGAAGGCATCCCAGATGGACGCGCGCTTGCCGTCTTCGAAGGCGGCTCCCTCGATCTGGGCGGCGGCGGTGGCGGAACCCCAGAGGAAACCAGGGGGGAATGACATCGTCATGGGGCACGTGCTCCTTTGCGTGGTGCGCGCGCTCACGTGTGAGAGCGCTCTCCCAGCGTACCGCCCGCTGATTTCGTAACAGAACTTCTCATAGGGCCTTCTCGCCGGGGCACCGTGCGACCCTGGGTGATCATGAACGACGAGTCCCCTCTCCGCCCGCCCACGCAGGGTTTCGCCACCCGCCAGGTGCACGCCGGACGGGCTCCGGCGAGCGACGGCGTGAGCCCGCGGACCACACCCATCCACCTCACCGCCGGTTTCGTGTTCGATGACTTCGGAACCGCTCGTGACCGGTTCCAGGGCGACGACGACGGCTTCAGCTACACCCGCATCGGCAACCCCACGAACTCGTCGCTCGAGCGGCGCATCGCCGACCTCGAGGGCGGCACCGACGCCATACTGGTGGGCAGCGGCCAGGCCGCCGTGTCGGTGGCCGTGCTCGGTCTGCTCTCCGCGGGCGACCATCTCGTCTCGGCGTCGAGCATCTACGAGGGCTCGCGCGGCCTCTTCCTCGACAACTTCAGCCGCCTCGGCATCGAGACCTCGTTCGTGCTCGACGCGAACGACGCCGCGGCGTGGGAACGGGCCATCCGCCCCTCCACCCGCGCGCTCTTCGTGGAGTCGATCCCCAACCCCAAGAACGACGTGGTCGACCTGTCGCTCGTGGCGGGCATCGCGCACCGCCACGGCATCCCGCTCATCGTCGACAACACGTTCGCCACGCCCTACCTGTTGCGCCCGCTGGAACACGGCGCCGATGTCGTGGTGCACTCGGCGTCGAAGTTCCTGGCGGGGCACGGGTCGGTGCTCGGTGGTGTGATCGTGTCGGGCGACTCGTTCGACTGGTCGGTGACGGATGCGGCGGGGCAGCCGCTCTTCCCGCACCTCACCGCCCCCGTGCGTTCGTTGCGCGAGCTGAGCTTCGTCGACCGGTTCGGGCCCGGCGCCTTCGCGCACTACGCGCGCGATGTCGTCGCGGCCCGGTTCGGGCCCACACCCTCGCCGCTCAACGCGTTCCTCATCGAGCAGGGCATCGAGACGCTCTCGCTGCGCGTCGACCGGCAGTCGGCGTCGGCGCTCGCCGTGGCGGAGTGGCTGGAGCAGCAGCCGGAGGTGTCGTCGGTCGATCACGCAGGGCTCGCGTCGAGCCCGTCGCACGCCGTGGCGTCGCGGTACCTGCCGCGCGGCACGGGTTCGGTGTTCGCGTTCACCCTCCGGGGTGGACTGCCGGCCGCGATCGCGTTCTACGACGCGGTGTCGCTCTTCACCCGCATGACGCACCTCGGTGACGTGCGGTCGCTCATCCTGCACCCCGCATCCACCACGCACGCCTGGCGCACGGCCGAGCAGCTCGAGGCCGGCGGCATCGGCCAGGGGCTGCTGCGGTTGTCGATCGGGGTGGAGGATGCCGACGACCTGATCGCCGACCTCGCATCGGCATTTGCTGCGGTTCGAGAGGCCCCCGGAATCGACGGACCGCTCGCACGACACGCCGCCGCTGGCGCCGTCGATTCCCAGGCCGGGGCCGAAACACCGTCGTTCGCCGCCGAGGTGGGCGCCCGGTGAGTCGGCCGCAGCACTTCGGGTGGTTCCTGTCTCGGGGATTCGGGCCGCACGGGTGGGGTCATCCGTATCACGACTGGGACTACACCTGGCACCGCCCCGAGCTCTACCAGCAGTCGGTGCGCGCTCTCGAGCAGGCGGGGTTCGACCTCGTCATCATCGAAGACGCACTGTCGCTCGGCAACGCCGACACGCTCGATCTGCGCATCCGCAGCGCCTACGGCGGGCCCAAGCACGACCCGCTGCTGCTTGCGCCGTATCTCTTCGACGTCACGCAGCACATCGGCATCGCGCCCACGGTGAATCCGCTCGCCTATTCGCCGTACCAGGCGGCCCGGCAGTTCGCCACGCTGCAGCACCTCAGCGACTACCGCTTCGGCATCAACGTGGTGACGGATGTCGGCTCCTCACGTCACTTCGGCGTCGAGCCGCTCGACCACGACGGCGCCTACGACCGGGCCGAGGAGTGGTTGGGCGCGGTGCAGAGGCTGTGGCACAGCTGGGGCCCGGACGCGCTCGTCGCCGATGCCGCCACGGGCCACTTCGCCGACGGCTCGAAGCTCGACGCGCTGCACCATCGGGGCGCGCACTACTCGTTCGACGGCCCCCTGAACGCACTCCCCTTCCCCACCCTCCCGTCGCGCGACCACCTCCTCGCGAGTCGCCAAAATCCGCCCTATTCCGGCGATTCAGTGGTGGATTTTGGCGAGTCGCGAGGAGGGGAGGGCAGCTCGGGGGACCCGATCGTGGTGTCGCCCGGGGGGTCGCCGCGAGGGCTCGCGTTCGCGGGCACGAACTCGCAGGTGCAGCTCGCGCTCGCGTCGCTCGACATCGAGACCGTCCGCGCGTACCGCGCCAAGGTGCTCGAGTCGGCGGCCGCGCACGGTCGCACTGCCGCCGATATCGACATCCTGTTCGTGTTCAAGCCCATCATCACGGCGAGCCGCGAGGAGGCCGACCGAGTCGTTGAGGCATCCGCGCATCCGTCGGACGCCGATCTGCTCGTGATCGCGGCCGGCCAGTCGAGCGACCTCGAGACCGACCTCACGGGCCTCGACCTCGACAAGCCCATCGACCCGGCGATCTTCGGCGACCACGTGTCGCGCGGCAGCATCAAGGGGCTACTCGGCCGGTTCGACAGCTTCGCGGATGCGACGCTGCGCGAGATCCTCACCGCCAAAGCACGTCTCGGGCGCATCTCGACGCGGTCGGGCTACGTGGGCACGGCCGAGGAGATCGCCGACTTCATCCAGGAGCTGGGTGACGACGCCGACAACGACGGGTTCATCTTCTCGGGCGACCTGCACCCCGTGACGATCCACCGCATGCTCGACGAGCTCGTGCCGATCCTGCGCCGCCGGGGCATCCTGCGGCGCTCTTATGGTGACGGAGGCCTGCGAGGGAACCTGCGCGACTTCTGAATCCCTTGCTGCGCCGCCCCCTGTGCGGCGCAGGCGACATGCTCCTGTGCCGTCGCCTCCCGGCGGCGGCGCACTCGCCCTGGGTCGTCGGGTACGTCCCGGTGCGTCTGCGCTCGTGGCTACGCCTGTGCGCTGCCGAATTGCATAAGAAAACGGGGTCATATCTCCATAGTGTGGATATAACCCGGTTTTCTTAGGCGGTTCGGCGCGGCTATTGGTCCGCCGCGCGCTGCACCGGGGTCGAGCGGGTGTCGGGGAGCACGAGGGCACCCATCTCCTCCGCCGCGAGCTGGGCCTGAACCGCGGTGTCGGTTTCGAGACGCTCTTCGGCCGCATCCGCTGCGGCTCTGGCCTCGCTGCCGACCGGGGCGTTCGCGCCGGCGGCCACGTCGGCGGCATCCTGAGCGGCCGACTCCTCGAGGGCCGACTTGCCGCGCAGCGGGGTGGCCTTGAGGAAGAAGCTCAGGAGGAAGGCCACCGACACCACGCAGAGGCACACCCAGAACACGGTGGAGGTGGCGTTCGCCCATGCATCGACGAAGGGCAGCGTGAGCCGCGAGTCGGCGCCCACGAGGAACGAGGTGTCTCCACTCAGCGCATCACCGATCGAGGCGGGGTTGCTCTGCGCGTTCGTGAGGATCTGCAGGATGGCGGCGTTCGCCGGGTTGCTCTGCACCGCGGGGTCGCTGGCTGCGGCCTGGGCGCCCGCCACGATGGTGGGGTTGGTGAAGGCCGCGGGAAGCGTGGAGGCCAGACGCGAGAAGAGCACGGAGAACACCACGGCGGTGCCGAGCGTTCCACCGATCGAGCGGAAGAAGGTGGAGCTGGAGGTGGCCACACCGATGTCGCGCGGGCCCACCGAGTTCTGGGAGGCGATGGTGAGGGTCTGCATCAGCTGGCCGAGGCCGAGGCCGATGAAGAGCATCCCGATCAGCACGTACCAGATCGGCTTGTCGGCCGACACGAAGGTGAGGTAGAAGAACGACGCCGCGAGAAGCCCGGTGCCGATGACGGGGAAGATCTTGTAGCGGCCCGTGCGGGAGATGATCTGCCCCGACACGATCGAGGAGATCATGAGGCCGAGCACCATCGGGATCATCATGAGGCCGGCCTCGGTGGGCGTGGCTCCCGCGGCGATCTGCAGGTAGTTCGGGATGGTCATCATCGCGCCGAACATGCCGAAACCGACCAGCACACCGAGGATGGTGGCCATCGAGAACGTCGGCGAGCGGAACAGCTTGAGCGGGATGATCGCGTCGTCACCCATGTAGCGCTCGATGAGGATGAAGAAGATCAGGCCGATGGGGGCGATCACGTAGCAGGCGATGGCGCCGGCGGAGCCCCAGCCCCACTCGCGACCCTGCTCGGCCACGAGGAGGATCGGCACGACGGTGAGGATGATCGCCGCCACTCCACCCCAGTCGATGCGCACGCTGCGCTTCGTGTGCGGGATGTGCAGGAACAGCAGCACGATCACCATGGCGATGGCGCCGATGGGGAGGTTGAGGAGGAAGATCCAGCGCCAGCCGGTGATGCCGAGGATCTCGGCCTGACCGGAGAGCAGGCCACCGAGCAGCGGGCCGATGACGCTCGAGATGCCGAAGGTGGCGAGGAAGTAGCCCTGGTACTTGGCGCGCTCGCGGGGCGCGAGGATGTCGCCCATCACGGTGAGGGCGAGCGACATGAGTCCGCCGGCGCCGAGGCCCTGGATGGCGCGGAACACCGCGAGCTCGTACATGTTCGTGGCGAGCCCGGCGAGCAGCGAGCCCACCAGGAAGATCGCGATGGCGATGATGTAGAGCGGGCGGCGGCCGAAGATGTCGGAGAGCTTGCCGTAGAGGGGGGTCGAGATGGTCGACATGATGAGGTAGCCGGTGGTGACCCAGGCCTGCAGGCTGATGCCGTCGAGGTCGTCGCCGATGGTGCGCATCGATGTGCCGACGATGGTCTGATCGAGCGAGGCCAGGAACATGCCCGCCATCAGTCCGAAGATGATGAAGAGGATCTGGCGGTGGGTCATCTTGCCGCCGGCCTCCTTGAAGGCCTGCTGCCGCGCCTCCGAGGCGTTCGCTCGGCGGCTGGACGATGAATTGGTGCGCGACATGACATCCTCGAGGCAAGTGGGGGCGGGCGCGGAAATTTGCGCAGACTGCAAAGTTACACCCCCTGCACGAGGGTCTCAAACCGCTCTCGCTGAAGAATTCTCGCAAAAGTGGGAACCGCGTGGCTACATCCGGACACTATCTGTATGTGACCAATACTCAACACACCGAAGTCTCCCTCTGGGAGCACGCCCGAGAGGGTGATGCCCGGGCGTTCGGAGCGATCTTCGATCTGCACCACGCGCGCATCCACCGGCAGGCCAGACGCCTGACCTCCTCGCCCCTCGACGCCGATGACGTGACGATCCCCGACCCGGGGGTCGCGCCCACCACTCCGACGGTGGCCGAGTTCCAGGTGGCCGTGACCGCGGCCGGCTTCGGCTGCACCCCCTGGAGTCCCTGCCCGAGGGCCCTCCCGGCATGACGAGCGGTGCGACCTGCCTCCCGTCCGACCTCCGCGTCATGCTCTTCGCGAGCCCCGCGGATGCCGCGCGCGTGCTTGCCCTGAACGCCGGCAGTCTCGAACCCGCGCGTTTCCTGGCGGGCCCCGACTGGATCGTGGCCCCCTCCGACGTGGCGGGCTCGAGCGACGACCTCATCGCCCTCCAGCCCCACCTGGGAGGCACCCTCACCTGGTAGTCCCGAGATGGAATCGGCAGGATCATGCCGATTCCATCTCGGAGGCTGTGATCACTCGGGTTTGGGAGCTATTTCGGCAGAATATCTCCGATTTGCCTACGTGATGAGCTAATCTGTCTTGTGAGACGCGAAAACGGAAGGATTCTGCCGAAGTGCTTATCTCTGTGAATGATATTGGTTCGACCCTCCGCGCCTCACGGCGTGCAGAGAAGCTCACGCAGGTGCAGGTTGCCGAGCTCGCGGGCATCTCCGACCGCACGCTCCGCGATCTGGAGAGCGGTGATCCCGGGGTGAGTATCGGCACAGTCGTCGCCGTGGCCACCGTGCTGGGTCTGCGCATCGAGGTCGTGCGATGACGGAGTCTCTTGATCAGGTGAGGTTCGTCGAAGTCGCCGATGTTCACAAAGCCGGAGAGCGGGCGGCTCGTCTGGTGAGGGTACCCGGTGAGGGAGTCCTTTTCTCCTATGAAGCCGACTACGTCGAGCGCGCGGATGCTCGTGCCATCGCCCATACCTTGCCGCTCGATACGGCACCGTTCATCTCGCCGGGCGGCACGGTCCCCGCCTTCTTCGCGGGCCTGCTACCCGAGGGGAGACGGCTGACCGTACTGCGCGATGCGGTGAAGACGAGTCTCGACGACGAATTGACATTGCTGCTCGCCGTGGGTGCCGACGTGCCCGGAGACGTGCAGATCGTGCCGCACGGAGAGCTGCCGCAGGATCCCCCCGCCCGTGTCGCCGACGACCTAGCGGCGATCGACTTCCTCGAGCTCGCGGATCAGGTGGATCTGCACGGTATCCCCGGGGTGCAGGAGAAGTTGAGCGCGGAGATGATCAGCACTCCGATCGCGTCGAGCAGCGGGAGATACATCCTGAAGCTCGACCCCGTGGACTTCCCGCACCTCGTGGCGAACGAGCACCTCCATCTGATCGGTGCGCGAAGCCTGAAGCTCCCGGTCTCCCGAGCGCAGACGATTCATGACTCGATCGGTCGACCGGGGCTCTTGGTGCAGCGCTTCGACCGGGTGCGCGCCGGCGACGAAGGCTGGAGGCGGCTCGCACTGGAAGACGCCACTCAGGTGTTGGGTCTCCCGCCGGCCGACAAATACAGAGTGGATGCGTCTGACGCCGTCCTCGCGTTATCGGCGCTCTGCAGTGCCCCTGTGGTCGCCGCACGAAATCTCTACATCCAGTTCCTGTTCGCGTGGCTGACGGGAAACGGAGACCTGCATGCAAAGAACGTGTCGGCACTGACGGCGGAAGATGGCAGAACGAGTGTCGCCCCGATCTACGACATCCCGTGCACGCTGCTCTACGGTGACGACTCTCTCGCGCTGCCCGTGGCGGGGCGCACCCGCAACCTCAAGCGGGCACATTGGGCGCAATTCGCGCGAGAGATCGGGTTGCCCGAACGCGCTGCTGCATCCGCATCGGCGGTCGCTCTCCGCGCTGCCGTCGCGATCGACCTCGGCCTGCTCCCCTTCCGGGGCTCACCCCTCAATGAGGCCCGCCGTCAACTGAAGTTCCGGCGTGCGGAAATCACGGGCTGAGTGCGCGTCAGCCGCCGAAGAGGCGCGACCAGAAGCCCTTGCGGCGCGACCAGCCGGCCGCTGTGAGGGCCTCGATCGCCGGCTGCTTGATGTCGTCGGTGGAGAAGCGGTAGCCGTAGGTCTGGCCGACGCGGTCGCCCCGGCGATCGGTCACCTTGGCTGCGAGGGCGGCGCCCAGATTGAACTTGAATTCCTTCTTGCGGCCTTTGAAGAAGGAGCGCTCGTAGGTGACGCCGATGCCGTCGCCGCCCGCCGAGAGCTGCGTCTGCTCGACGGTCTCGTGCTCCTCGAAGCGCCACGTCGTCGTGGCGGGGTCGAGGATGATCCAGAGCGCGTACTCGGCGTCGATCGAGCCCGCGCCGAGCACCGTGGCCCACTTCTGGTTCGCGTAGTTCCAGCGCCCCACCACGCCATCGGTCGTGGGTTCGTACACGAACGGCAGCTCATCGGTGTTGAGGGCCAGGATGCTCGCCCGGGCCTCGTCGACGGAGGCCGCCATCAGACGACCACCCTCACGCCGGAACGTCCGGAGCGTCTGGGCCGGCCGCGCCGGCCGCGCCGGCCGAGAGTGTGGCGCTCTCTTGGATCTCACGCACCTCGCCCCAGAGCTGCTCGGCCTGAGGACCTGTCGTGGTGCCGGTGATCTGCACGAGGTCGACCGCGCTGCCGTGGTCGACCACCGCGAGGCGCACGGCCTGCATGAGAGTGCCGACTCGCGCATCCGGATAGCTGAACTCGACGCGGAAGCCCTCGGTGCCGAGCACCTCGAGGTGGTCACGGCCGAGTTCGGCGACGCCCTCGATGGACTCGACCCGCTTCACGACGGCGTCGATGGCGGTCTCGAGGGTGTAGCCGGTGCCGAAGCGCGAGAGTCCCACCACGATGTTCGGCCGGAAGGTGCCCGGCTCGACGGACTTTCCGGCTGCGAGCACCGATCCGGACACGGACAGGGGGTTCCAGTCGTCGGGCAGCGTCAGCGTGATGCCCGGGAACGCGGGAGCCGCGTCACTCGGGAACGAGATGGTGTGAGTCATGATGTGGCCTTTCTACAGGATGCGGGCGGGAACTCGGAGGATCAGAACGGCCAGAGGCTTCCGACGCCTTCGACGATCTGCTTGGGGCTGATCGAGAACGACTGCGACACGCTTCCGCCGATGCCGAGCGCGGCTCCGACGTCGAGGTCGAAGCTGATCTCCTCGTACGTGAGCTGGGCGTCGATCTCGGCCTTCGCGCCGACGCCGGCCCAGACCTCGCCGCCGATGCCCGTGCCGATGCCGCCCACCGAGAAGTCGACGTCACCGCCGGCGCGGGCTCCGGCGAAGCCGTCGATGCCCGCGTTCACACCGGCGCCGTTCGGGCCGATCGTGCCACCGGCCTCCGCGTCGACCTCGGCACCCGCCATGGCGTGGGCGTTGCCCTCCACCGAGCCGATGCCGGTCTCGAGCGTGCCGTTCGCGTTGGCCTCGCCGCCGACGAGCGCTTCGGCTCCGGCATCCGCGTAGTAGTTTCCGCTCTCGTCCTGACCCGCTCCGGCCCCGGCGTGACCCTCCACACCCACGTAGGCGTCGGCGGAGCCTTCGCCTGAGACCGTGCCGTTGTCGAACGAGCCGCCGGCACCGGCCCCGGCACCCCACTGCCAACCGGCCTCCGAGCGGTGATCGACCGACCCGTTCGGTCCGTAGGTGGAGCTCGCATCGGCGTAGCCGTCGCCGCCGTACGTGTCGGCGTAGGCCCCCGAGGGCTTCTCGTCGGGGCCGGTCTGCCCCGCCGAACTGCCCGGGCCGCCGGGGCCGGGCGAACCCGGTGCTCCGGAGCCGCCCGGGCCGGATCCCCCGCCGCTGCCCGTTCCGGTCGCGCCGCCGCCCCCGGCTCCCGCGCCGGCCCCGGCTCCCGCGCCGCTCCCGATCGTGTCGGTCGAGGCCGCGCGCTGTTCGTCGGCGTTCTTCGTGAGCGACGTGCCGCCCGCCTGCAAGGCGCTGATCGCGGCGCGGAGCTGAGCCGTGTGCGTCGCGTTCCAGTCGGAACGGAAGGTCGTCGCATCCGGACCCTGCCACGCCGGAGTGTGATTCACGCTCGAGGTGAGCGTCGAGTTCACCGTCATGAGGTTCTGGGCGGCAGTCTCGAACTGCTTCGCCAGCGTGCGGAGCTGATCGACATCAGCCCCGAAGAAACCACCAGCCATGACACCCTCCCAGCGCGTGGATCGGAATCGGAGACAAGAAAGGCGGGGGTCCCGGAGGACCCCCGCCGAGAACGACTAGGCCTGCGAGGTGGCTGCCTGGTCGGATGCGTTCTTGGCCGCCTTCTGCGACGCGTCTTCGAGAGCGGTGATGACCTGCTTCAGCGCGGCGGTGTGGGTGGTGTTCCACTCGCTGCGGAAGTTCTCCGCGTCAGGACCCGTCCACTGCACGCTCTGCAGCGCCGAGGTGAGGGTGGTGAGGATGGTCTGAACCTGCTGCGACTGCGAGTTGAGCTGCTTCGAGAGCTGCTGAACCTGCTCGACGTCGAGACCCCATACGGCCATGATGTTCTCCTTTTCATTCCGCGGTCCGGGCTGTCCGGTTCCGCCACTTCTCGTGAGTGCTTCTCACAAGAAAGACACTATTGACAGGTGTCGGATATGGCGATGGGGAGAACTCCCCATCAGTTCTCCGGCAGCGCGATCTGCAGTTTCACGACCCGTCCACCCTGGATGAAGAACCCCCGGCCAGGCGGCAGATCCGCGCGCTTGAAACGGCCGAGCGTCGTGCCGAGCAGGCTGTCGCCGTCGAGCTCGCCGGGCACCAGCAGCAGTCCCCGCTTGGAGCTCTTGAAGGCCCCGCCCAGAGTCCACGCCGCCGACCAGGTCGACGACTCGCTCTCGCCGATCACGAGCACCTCGTCGCGCAGCGCTCGCTTCACGAGCCGGTCGACGTCGAGTTCGGCGGCAGAGCCGTTCAGCTCGCCGATGTTCTCGATGAACAGTGCGAACTGCGCGGGCTTCAGCGTCTCGGCGTCGAGCTGGGCCGAGACGTCGTCGGCGAAGGCCGCGATCTGGGCGGGCTCGCTGATCGAGAGCGACCAGAGCGGCAGCGGGGTGAGGCTCGTCTTGCGGGGGGAGATGTGCACGAGCCGGATGCCCGGATCCGCCCGCCGCAGCGCGGTCGCGATCGTGGCGAGCGCGGTCGAGCGCCCGCTGCCCGGTGATCCGGCCACGAGCATCGCTCCCCGCGCGGTGATCGAGAACGGCGACAGCGAGTCATCGCGGACGCCGATCACCGGATGGCCGCCGCTCGTCGACGGCAGCGACCCGAGTGGGATCGCGTCACCGAGAGTGAGCACCGGCTGTGCGGGGGTGACGCCCTGGCGGGTCATCGCCTCGGCGAGCTTGGCGATCTCACGGGCCTGCACGGCGACGTTCGAGTCGGCGCCGAGCACCGCCATCTGCACCTCGTTGCCCTCCATGACGCCGCGGCCGGGGGGCGAGACCGCCGAGAGGGTGTCCTTCGGCGCGCCGACCAGCGAGTAGTCGTCCTCGCTCGCCATGCGCAGGATGAGCCTGCGCTGGATCGTCGAGCCGAGCGAGGCCGGCACCGAGTTGGGCCGGTCGCCCGAGATCACGATGTGCACGCCCACCTGACGGCCATCCGTCGCGATCTGCGAGAAGGTGGTGAACCAGGCGGAGTGCCCGCCGAACTCGTACTGGTCGCGGAACGCCCCGATGCCATCGACGAGAACCAGGATGCGCGGCTCCGACGGCTCGTTCGCGATGCGCCGGTACTCGCCGATCGAGCCGGCCCGCACGGCGGAATAGCGGATCGAGCGGTCGTCGACGAGGTCGCGCAGCATCCGGAGCAGGCGGATGACCCGCTCCTCGTCGTCGCCCGAGATGATCGCGCCGACGTGCGGCAGCTCCTCGAGCATGCTGAGGCCGCTCGAGCCGAAGTCGAGCCCGTACACGTGCACGGGGCCGCCGCGCGGGGTGACCGCCGCCGACACCGCGATGGTGCGGAGGGTGGCGCTCTTGCCCGACCCGCCGGTGCCGTAGATGGCCATGTTGCCGTCGCGGTCGGGCTCGTAGAACACGGTGGGCTGCGACTGCGTGGCGGGGTCGTCGATCACGCCGAGCAGCAGGCGCTCGTCGGTGCGCGGGTTCGGCAGCAGCGAGAAGTCGTACACCGCCGCCAGTTCGTCGAGCCACGGCTTGCGCGGCTCCGGGATGTCGGCGAGTTTCGCCGCGGCGCGGATCGACGTGACGAGCCGAGCGATGTCGGTGGGGCCGGGGTCGGCGAGCTCGGGCGCCTCGACCTCGGGCACGTCCCAGACCGCCCCCGATCCGAAGTCCATCTCGATCATGTCGATGCGGGGGCGTGGCGGCTCGTTCGTGGTCCACCCGCCGGCATAGCCCGTCTGGAACGCGGCGAGCCGGCCCGGACCGGTCTTGGCGGCACCACGGCCCGGGATCGACTGGTCGAAGTAGGCGGCCATCGGGCTGCCCAGGATGTCGCTGGAATCGTCGGCGTCGGCCATCCGGAGCGCGATGCGCAGGTTGGTGTTGGCCCGCAGGTTGTCTTTGATCACGCCTGCGGGACGCTGGGTGGCGAGGATGAGGTGCAGGCCGAGCGAGCGCCCGCGCTGGGCCACGTCGACCACGCCGTCGACGAACTCGGGCACCTCCTGCACGAGGGCGGCGAACTCGTCGACCACGATGAGCAGGCTCGGCGGGGTGTCGGGGTCTCCGGTCTTCTCGAGCGAGACGAGGTCTTTGGCCTTCTTGCGGTTGAGCAGGTGCTCGCGGTAGCGCAGCTCGGCCCGCAGGCTCGTGAGCGCGCGCCGCACGAGGTGCGGCGACAGGTCGGTGACGAGACCCACCGTGTGCGGCAGCCCGACGCAGTCGGCGAAGGCCGCGCCGCCCTTGTAGTCGACGAAGAGGAAGGTGGCCCGGTCGGGGCTGTGTGCCGCCGCCATGCCGAGCACCCACGACTGCAGGAACTCCGATTTGCCCGCACCCGTGGTGCCGCCCACGAGCGCGTGCGGGCCCTGGTTGCGGATGTCGAGGTAGAAGGGCTCGGTGCCGGTGTGCCCCACGAGGGCGCGCAGCGAGCCTTCCTTCTTGCGCCGCACGAGCGGGGCGCCGGAACGGTCGGCGATGGAGTTGCTCTCGCGCCAGCGGTCGATCACGGCCTCGGGCACGTCGGCGAGTTCGGTGCCCGCCACCGAGAGGTAGGAGACCGAGCGCGGCAGGTCGGAGTCGTCGGCGATGGGCGCGCCCACGTCGACCACGGGTGCGAGCTGGCGGGCCAGCCGGTGCGCGGTGGCGGCATCCACGGTCTCGCAGGCCAAGGGGAAGGTGTGCTCACCGAGCCGCACCTGGCCCGCGGTGGCGCCCGAGGCGTCCTGCTCGACGCTCACGAAGCTGCGGCAGGCGGCCGGCAGGTTCGCGATCGAGGGCGCTGACCAGAGCACGTGCACATTCGCGTCGGCACCACGCTCCACGAGCCGGGTGAGGCGGCCGCGGTCGACCGGGGCGTCGTCTTCGATGATCACGAGAACCGACGGGGTGATCGGATGCGCGACCTCGTCGGTCTCGGGCTGGTCGGTGTCGATCGCTCCCCGGGGTGTGGGGGCGCCGCCCGTGCGCGAGTCGATGAGCTCCTCGAGGCGGGAGAGCAGGGTGGCGCCGGAGCCGGGGTTGTCGGCGAGGTGGTCGCCCGAG
This sequence comes from Herbiconiux sp., assembly GCF_004297105.1. GTDB lineage: Bacteria > Actinomycetota > Actinomycetes > Actinomycetales > Microbacteriaceae > Herbiconiux. The sequence goes on along the minus strand of NZ_SCVE01000012.1, from coordinate 490,549 downwards.
AGCGGGCTGTGCGGCGAGCTGGAGTGGGGGAGCCACTCGAGGAAGTCCCAGGTGGTGCGGGAGGTGGGCGAGACGAGCGCGCACACCACGAGCTCGGCGGGCGAGTGCAGGCCCACGAGCTGGGTGACGATGCCGCGGGCCACGTCGAGACGGCCGCCGCCCGCCGGGCTTCCGGATGCCGCCCCCGAAGTCGCGGGCCCGGCCACGCCGAGCGCTCCCGCCTTGCGGAACTCCACCACGATCGGCACACCCTCGATGCGCGAGAACCGGTCGGCCACCTCCTCCAGCTGCGCCCAGTACTGCGGCAGCGCCTCGTTCGCGGTGGGCAGCGTGACCTTGTCGCGGCTGAGCCCCGTGCCGATGCCGAGGCGGGCGGAGAGGAAGGCGGTGTGCTCGGGGCGGTGGGTCCAGAGCAGTTGGCCCAGGCGGTCGACCGAGTCGATGGTGGCCGCGACGGCGGGCGCCTCGTTGAGTCGCACCGCCCGCTGCACCCGCTGCTTGTCGTGCTGGGAGGTGACGAACGCGTCGAGGGAGGCGTTGAACTGCGTGATGGCGTCGCGCAGCTGGCGTCTGGTCTGGATCTTGTGGTCGGCCCACGTGCCGATCATGATGATCGGGCTGAGCGCGATGAAGATGAGGCTGAGTGCCGACCCGGTGGCGAGGAAGAGGATCGGGCCCATCAGGAGCGGGGCCACGAGCGCGATGAAGGGGAACCGCAGCGGCTGCGGCCGCTTCGGCGGTTCGGGGGCGGGGAAGGATGCGCCGGGGTAGCGCGCCACCACGCGGGGCGAGCGGTTGAACTCGATCACCGGGGTCGACGGGGCGGCGCCCCCGAGACGCTGCAGGGGCACGACGCAGATCGCCGTGTCACCGATCACCACGACGTCGGCCGAGGTGAGGGTGGTGCGGGCGATCTGCTCGCCGCCCATCAGAAGGCCGTTCGCGGAGTTCATGTCGATGATCTCGACGTGCTCGCCGATGTTGATGCGCGCGTGCCGCTTCGAGATGAGACCGTCGGAGAGCCGTACGTCGATGCCGCGCTCGCGGCCGATGTAGCTGGAGCCGAAGGGCAGCGAGAACTCGGCTCCGGCATCCGGCCCGCTCAGCACTCGGAGGGTGGCGGCGGCCGGTCCGGTGGAGCCGCCGGGCCCGAACGCGTGGCTGGGCTGCGCCAGTTCGAGAGTCGAGCCCGATCGCACACCCGCCTCGAGCAGGTTCGAGGAGGGATCGAGCACGCGCGACTCACCCGAGAGCCCGGAGACCTGGAGCGTGAGCGGGCCGGGTGAGGGCTGACCGGTGCGCTCCGGATCCGCCACGAAGATCGCCTCGGCGATGTCGGCGACGCTTGCCGTGGCATCGGCGGTGATCTGCAGGTTGCTGATCGACCCGCCGGGGCGTCTGAGTGTGGCCTTGATGCGCATCCGCTGTGCTTCTCGTCTCTACGGGGTGGCTGATTCGGTGCCGGGAGGGGAGTGTCGTACCGCGACCGTCACCGGTCGTCGGCGTCGGCCTGCGGCTCGTCGAGCAGGGGCAGGTCGGCCTTCGTGACGAGACGCGAGAGCACCGCGTACTCGACGAGCCGGGCCCGGCGATTGGTGGCGAGGGCGCCGACGCCCCCACGCAGGCCGTCGACGCCGGTGCGGCTGAGCTTGTCGCACACGTTGTCGAGCTTGCGGTTGAAGCGGCTGAGTGCCCAGCCGAGACGCTCGGCGGCGGCCTGGGAGGAGGGGATCTCGCTGGTGCCGGTGCCCTCGCGCTTCAGCATCGGCTCGGCGAGGGCCAGGATGAGCAGCTTCTGCGAGGCGGTGAAGGTGACCGCCCCGACGGTGGTGGCGCCCGAGGAGGAGGGGACGGGGCTCGCGTCGACGAACGTCGGCGTCGTGGTGTGAACCGTGAACTCGTAGCTCGTGGGGCCGGCACTGAAGACCACGGTGGTGAGGCCGAACACGATCGGCATGCGGGCGCCCGGGGCGAGCCAGGCCTGCATCGTGCGGCTCGAGTCGGAGACGGTGGCCGACAGGCGCGAGCCGACGTTCGACAGCCACCACATGCCGTCGACGTTGGAGATCTGCAGGAAGCGGCGATGCAGGTACTGGTTGTCGTCGATGTCGAGGTCGGCTTCCCGGCCGATCTCGAACGGCTTCTCGCGATCGAGGGTGTACCACTCGCCGCAGAACTCGACGCTCGCGTCGGAGCCCGGGCTCGGCGGCGCCGTGGAGGAGGGAGGCACGGTGTTCTCGTCGATCGTCATGGCGTGCATCCCATCACAGGCTCGGAACCGCGGCCGTCGCTGCGCACCAGGGCGACCTCGATGCAGACCGAGGTGCCCGGTGCGCCGCCCTCGGGGTACGGCACGGTGACCGTCGCAGCATTCGCTTTGACGGCCTGGTTGATCTGGCCCGGGGTGACGAGCGACCAGCGGTAGCTGTCGCCGTCTTCGGGGTCGGGGTTGGTCCAGGTGAACACCACGCCGTCGGCGCCGGGGGCGCCCGTGACGGCGGTGGGGCCCGGCACCACGGAGTTGCCCACGTCGATCTGGTCGACGGGCTTGTCGCTCGCCACCACGTCCTGATCGGCGAGTGTGCTGCCCGAGTTGAGGGCGAACACGAGACCGCCGATGCCCACGATCAGCACGAGGGCCGCGGCGCCGAGGATGAGCGGGAGCCTGCGCGAGCGGGGTGCTCCGGCCGTGGTGCCGTCGTCGCCGGATGCGGTGGGTGCACGGTGCACGGTCTGCTCGACCGGGGGCTCGTCGATGGCGAAGCGATGCGCGTCGATCGAGCGGTGAGCGGCCGCACCCGCGCCTGCACCCACGCCCGCGCTCCCGGGCGGCGGGGTGGTGCCGCGCACGACCGTCTGCTCGACGGGCGGGCCGGATGCCCCGGCCGCCGGCCCGGCGACCGGGAGAGGTGTGGCGGGGCGGTAGGGCGCTACCGGCGGCGCGGCCGCACCGCCCGGTCGCCGTCGGCCCGTCACGGGCGCCGTGGGGTCGATCGACACCATGCCGCGGATGCGCGTGTTGCCGTCGTCTTCCTCGTCGATCTCCTCCGCAGCCACCTGCTCGTCGAGAACATCCGCCGGCGTGACCGACATGCTCAGCTCGAGCTGCACCTTCTGCAGCGCGCGGGCGAATTCGAGGGCCGAGGAGTAACGCGCCGTCTCCTGCTTGGCCATCGCGGTGGCGAGCACGTCTTCGAGCGAGGCGGGGACATCCGCGCGGCCCGTCTTCGTGAGGGGAGACGACTGGATGCGGGCGATGAGGTCGAGCCCGGAGTTCGCACCGTTCGGCACCTCGAACGGGGAGCGGCCCGCGAGGATCGTGTAGACGGTGGCGCCGAGCGAATAGATGTCGGCCGCGACCCCGCTGGAACCGGCCGCGCCGAACACCTCGGGCGGCGACCAGGGGATGGACATGCCCACGGATTCCTGCTCGTCGCCACCCACGAGGGTGACGGAGATGCCGAAGTCGGTGAGGGCCGGGCGATTGTATTCCGTCACGAGAATATTCGCGGGTTTGATGTCGCGGTGCAGGATGCCGGCCCGGTGCGAGGTCTCGACGGCGCCCGCCACCTGGATGCCGATGCGCAGCGCCTCGGCCACGCTGATCTTCTCGCGGCGGTACCGAGCCCCGAGGTTGGGCTTCGGGCAGTACTCCATGGCGAGGTAGGGCCGGCCGTCCTCGGCGATGCCGGCCTGGTAGATCGTGACGATCGACGGGTGCGTCGACAGCTGTGCCATCAGGTTGGCCTCGGCGTCGAAGCTCTCGCGCGCACCCTCGGTGAGGGTCTCGGAGAGCAGCACCTTGATGGCCACCCGGCGGCGGGGCATCCGCTGCTCGTAGAGGAAGACGTCGGCGAATCCACCCGAGCCGAGCAGCTGAAGGTACCCGAAGCCCGGGATCTCGGGGGGTGCGGAGGGCGGGCGGCGCGCGTTCACGGCACGTCCTCGAAGAGCACCGTGATGCCGTCTCCGATGTCGACCACGTCGCCGCTCAGCGCGAGAACCGGCTCGTTGGGGCCGAGGCGGAGCGGCGGGGTGCCGTCGCGGTGCAGCACGGAACCGTTCGTGGTGTCGAGGTCGACGATCAGCACGTGCCGACCCTCGAGCCGGATCTCGAGGTGGTTGCGCGAGATGTCCTGCTCCGGACTCGCCACCGCCACGAGCACGGGCACCTGGTCGGCCTGCACGCGGTTGGCGCGCGGACGGCGACCGATGATCACCGGGCGGTCGAGCGGGTGCGTCTCGCCCGTCGAGAGCACGATGCGGCCGAGAGCGGATGCCGGCAACTCGGCTGCCGGGGCGGCCGCGCCGAGGCGGCGCATGGCCTCGAGTTCGGAGACGGTGACGGTGAGGCCGTCGTGGTCGTCGTCGGGTGGGCTCGCCACGACGCCGGCGGCGGATGTGGGAACGGCGGGCGCGACCGCGCCGACCGTCGGCGCCGGTGAGGGGGCCGGGCTGAGCGGGGGCACCGTTCGCCCGGTGATGCTGGCGCTGCCGGAGGCCGCGCCCAGATTGCCGAAGTCGGGCACGCCGTCGATCAAGCCCGAGGAGGACACGAGAGGCGCGGATGCCGCGACCGGCGCCGGTGTGGAGTCGGCGGGCGGCGCGAAGCCGGCGGGAGCGGGGGCGGGAGCCTCATCCGGAGCGACGACATCGGGGGCGGTCGCGGGCACAGGCGGGGCGGCGTGCTCCTCGTCGTCCTCATCGGAGTCGCGCACGGCGGCCTCCTCGACCGACTTCACCACGGTCGCGCCCCACAGGTGGTCGTAGGCATCGTCGGGAAGCTCGGAGCGGGTGTGCCCGAGGTCGTCGTCGACTGCCGCGGGTGGCTCGGCGGCCGGCGTCTCCTCGACGCCGCCCGGCAGGTCCTCCGGCAGCAGGGTGACCTCGGGTACCACTGTGGCGTCGGGTGCGACGCCGGTCGCCGCCGACGCCGAGACGTGGTCGGAGGCCGATACCGGCGCGGGTGCGGCAGGTGCGGCGGGTGCGGCAGGTGCAGGCGCAGCAGGCCCAGGTGCAGGCGCGGCAGGCGCGGCAGGCGCGGCAGGCTCGGCAGGCTCACGAGCGTCCGTCACCGCGACCTCGGCCGGCTCCTTCTCGACGCGGGCCGTGGCCGACCGGGCCGGCGCATCCGTGAGTTCCACCACGATCGACGCGCACGACACGACGCCGTCGGCGATGCCGAACCAGTCGTCGGGCGCTTCGCCCGCTGCCTCCGTGCGGAACAGCAGCCGCTCTCCGCGTGCCACCACGCGCTCGCTCCACGTCGTGACCTCGGCCCCGGAGACGGCGAACGACGACGGCGCGCCTTCGGCATCCGTCTCGTCGACGTCGATCGCGAGCTCGCCGCGCACGGCCAGCCGCACCTCGGTGCCGCTGATCGTGGCCACCGCGAATGGCGGGATGGAGCGGAGGCTCGTGCCGAACGCTCCCGTGAGCGTCTCGAGCACGGCACCGAGGCCGTTGCCCGAGCCGAGCGACGACCAGATGCGGTCGAGCATCGCGGGATCGACCGAGGCCGGCAGCACGGCGATCCCCTGCGGGGTCACCACCGCCCGCCAGGGCCCTGCGGTGTAACGGTGTGCGGTCATCGGTTCCCTCCACCGACCTCGACCGGGCTGCGCGGGATCGTGTCCTCACCGCGCCGGTCGTGCGTCTCGTTCTCGTGCGGCGCATCCGGTCTCGGATCGGGCCGCTCGACGGTCGTGTTCCAGGCATCCACCACGACGGCCGTGAGGTTGTCGCGGCCGCCGCGCAGGATGCCCTCGTGCACCAGCCGCGTCGCCGCGTCCTGGGGCCGTGGCTCCTCGCGCAGGATCCGCGTCATCACGTCGTCGTCGAGTTCACCCGACACCCCGTCGGAGCAGATCAGGATGCGGTCGCCCGCCTCCACCGGTACCAGCCAGTAGTCGGGCTGGAAGGCGCCGCCCGCGCCGAGCGCCCGGGTGATCACGTTGCGGTCGGGGTGGCTCGCCGCGGACTCCCGATCGAGCTCGCCCTCATCGAGCAGTTCCTGCACCACCGAGTGATCGACGCTGATCTGCTCGAACTCCCCGTCGGAGAGCCGGTAGGTGCGGGAGTCGCCGAGGTTGAATACGAGCCAGTACGCCTGACCGTCGCTCTCGGCCACCGCGACACCCGACACCGTCGTGCCTGCGCGCCGCTGCCCGGCGTGCGCGAGCGCGGTGATGGAGAGGTGCGCCGCCTCGAACGCCTCGCGGATGTCGGCCGGTTCGAGTGACGCGGGCCCCACGAGAGCGCTGAACGCGTCGACGGCCAGAGCACTCGCCACCTCGCCCGCCTCGTGTCCGCCCATTCCGTCGGCCACGAGGAAGATCGGCGCCGCGGCGAGGAACGAGTCCTCGTTGGCGCGGCGGCGCAGCCCCGTGTGGGTCGAACTCCCCACCTCGAGCGAGAGGTCGGTGGTGGGAATGCCGTCGGTGTGCTCGCCGCTCATGCCGACACCTCCACGGCCAGCATCCGGGTGCCCACCCGCACGCGGTCGCCGGCCACGAGCGTGATGCGTTCGCCCGGATCGAGCACGTACTCGGCGCCGTCGCCGCGCACGATGGCCGACCCGTTCGTCGAACCGCGGTCGCTCACCCACACCGCTCCGGAGCCGGATGCCTCGTCGACGCCGAACTCGAGGTGCGTCTTCGACACCGAGAGGGTGTCGCCCGCGAGCGCGATGAGGATGTCGGAGGGGTCGGACGTGGGCGACACCGGGTCGCGGCCGAGCACGCCGTGGCGGGTGACCGGGATGATCTCGCCGGAATCGAGGCGGAATCGGGTGACGCCCTGGGGGATGGTGCCGCGCCCTGAATCCGTTAGCCGGGTGCTCTCGGGATCATCGGCGGCCGCCGCGATCTCGGCGGGAGTGATCACCGGCGCGGCGGGCGCGAAGCCGGGCACGCTCGAGATGGGGGCGGATGGCGCGGGCGCGGGCGCCGCCGCGGGAGCCGCGGGGTAAGGCGCGGCGGTGGGAGCCTGCGGGGCCGGAGCCGGAGCGGATGTTCCGGGGGCGACGGGCGGCACCGCCGCCGGGGTGTGCTCCTGCGCGACCTCGGTCGCATCCACCTGCCCGGGCACCGCTTTCAGGGGGTTCGCCCCGGCCTTGATGTCGATCATCCAGGTCTGGGCGGCCTTGTCGTGCCAGCCGCGCCCGAGCCGCTGCGGGTCCCAGAGCGGGGAGAGGTACACCACGAACTGGCCGAGGCCGAGCACCAGTGATGCGGCGTAGACCACGAGGCCGCGCACGATCATCCAGCCGAGACCCGGCCGCACCAGCCGGTGCACGTTCACGAGGCGCAGTCCCATGACGAGCATCCCGAGCGAGAAGCCTAGGAATGACTGGAGGAAGAGGTTCACGAGCGGCACGACGAGAGCGGGCACGAGCAGCAGCACTGCGCTCAGACCGGTGACCGCGAACGACATCCCCCGGGTCTGCACGTCGATCACGCCGAGAAGCGTCAGGGGCGTGGTCACGAGGAGCCAGAACAGAACGCCGATCACGCCATCGATCAGGAACGCCACCACACGCCGGCCGTAGTTGCTCGGGATGAGGTCGGCGCGTGTGATGGGCGACGCCGCGGGCGCCGGGCGCCAGCCCGCGATCGGCGAGCCGTCAGGAGCCGTCTGCGGCGCGTGAGCCACGGCCTGACCGAGCGCGGCGGCTTGGCTGCGTGACGACGCGGGGGTGCCGCACACCAGGCAGAACTGGGCGTTGCGGGGAACGGGCGATCCGCACTGCACGCACGGGAACGTCGTGGCGTCGGTCATCCTCGTCCTCCTCGTCGATCGGCTCCTCGTCGAGCCCGGTAGCGCCGCACGAACGACCCGATCGACCAGGCCGCCCTGAAGCGCTTCCACCAGGATGCCGACTTCGCCATGTTCTGAACCACGACGTCGACCTCCGTCCAATACTGGTCGATCTCCTCGGCCGACGGATCGCCCGGGCCGAACACGCTCGTGTCGGCGCGGGTGGCCACGGCCACCACGGGGGCCTCCGGATACGCCTCCGCGAGCGCCGCCGCGTTGTCGCGGCGGGTCGCACCGGCCGCGACGGGCGTGCCCAGGTCTCCCGCCCGGTCGACGATCTCGTCCCACCCGCCGCTCACCCGGTCGGCCGGCCGCTCGGCCAGCCGTCGGCGCTTCCGCCTCCGCAGCTTGAGCGACAGGATGAGCAACAGCGGTCCCAGCACCACGATGAGCAGCGCCAGGAGTCCACCGCCGATGAGCAGGACGGGCAGGAAGTCGAAGCCGTCGGGCTTCACCTCCTCCTGGTCGGTGTCCTGGGTGCGGATGTCCGGCGGCAGCTCGGCGGGCTGCTGCGGCGGGGGCGGCGGCTGCAGCACCTGGGCCTTCGGGTTGGACTTCGGCTTCGGCGCCTCCTCGAGCGGGATCTGGTCTTTCGGCGGGGTGGGGTCGAAGGCCACCCACCCGGCGCCCTCGAAGGGCACCTCCACCCAGGCGTGCAGGTTGTCGCCCGTGATGTCGTAGTTCGTACTAGTGCCCGAGTACGTGTCGGGGTAGAAGCCCATCACCACGCGGGCCGGCATGCCCATCGATCGCACCATGAGCGCCATCGCCACGGCGTACTGCTCGTCGTCGCCCACCATCTGGGTGGCCGAGAGCAGGCTCGCGATGCGCTCGGCGCCGTGACCCGCGCGCGAGACCGCCTCGCCCTCGAGCCCGTGGCTGAAGAAGCCGTTCTGGCTGAGGCCCGTGGCGATGTTGCGCACCTGCTGGATGGGGGTGGAGGCGTCGCCGAGGTACTCGGAGGCGAGCGACGACACGTCATCCGGAACCCCCGTCGCCCGGGGGACGACCTCGGAGCCGATCTTCCGGTCGGAGAGCTGTTCGTCGTTGAGGGTCGGGGGGATGACCACGTCCATCGTGTAGCTGTCGCCCGCCGCGAGCGCCTCGGTGTCGAGGGCGACACCCGTGGCCGCGTTGTAGTGCAACGCGTCCTTGAGGGTGGAGGCGCGGTCGCCGGTGAAGGTGAACGAGTCGAGGTAGCCCGCATCCGGGATCCAGACGCCGTCGAGGCCCGTGAGGGTGAAGTCGAGGGTGGCCGGAGTGCCCGCGACGTCGTTGGCGATGTCGTTCGAGACGCGCACGAAGGTGCCCGATCCGCTCGAGCCGTCGCCCGCGACGTTGTACACGATGCCGTCGTAGGCATCGAGCGTGGCGAGACGGATGCGCGCGCCATCCGGCAGCCCCTGCACCGTGAACAGCGACTCCTCCTTGAAATCGCGCACGTAGCTGCGGAAGCCCACGAGCGGGCTCGCGTAGTCGTGCAGATCGAGCGGGGGGACGATCTGGTCGCGGATGACCTCGCGTGCCGTCGCGGGCATGAGCACACCGCCCCCCACGAAGCCGAGGCCGAGGGCCGCCACCACGAGGCCGGCGCCGAGGGCGAGGCGGGTGGTGCGGAGCTTCTTCATGGCTTCGGGATCGGCCGTACTCGATGAGCCGCCGCCGGATGCGCCTCGCTCGACCGTGGTGCCGGCGCTCGCCGTCACCCGGGCCTCGTGCCGACGCCAGGCCGCCCAGGCGAGCGCGATGCCCGCGAACGCGAGCCCCTGCGCGATGGGGAAGGCGCCCTCGCGGGTGCCGAAGGCGATGGCGGTGACGAACAGCGCCACCGCGGGCAGCAGCGCCCACACCGCGTGACGGAGCCGCAGCGCGAAGCTCGTGGCGAGAACCGTGGCCACGAGCGCGCTGAGGAACGGCACCACGAGCACGCCCGCGAAGGCGCCGACGGGGGTGACGAGCGTGAGCACGTCCTTCCAGGAGAACACCACGCCCAGAATCAGGGTGCGCACGGTCTCGAGGGTCGGGATGACGCCGAGCAGAGTGGTGGTGGGTGCGGCGAGGGCGCCGCCGAACACGAGGTAGACCACGATCGTCACCGCGGCCACGATCACGATGTTCCACCAGAGGCGCCAGCCGGCGACGGCGATGGCGGTGCCGAGCACGACGCCGCCGATGCCGGCGATCAGGTAGCCGGAGCCGCCGAAGGCGGGGCCGAGCGCGAGCAAGCCGATCACCATGAGCACGGCCAGCACGAGGCAGTCGGTGGCCATCGCCCAGAGGGGGCGGGCGGATGCGGGCAGCGGGGGCAGCAGGGGGGTCGGCGCGGGCTTCGCGGGCCGGCGGGAGGTGTCGGTCATCAGCTGTTGGCCCTCCGGAGAGCGAGGGGGAACTCGGTGAGGTCGCCCACGGTGAGCAGGGTCATGTCGCCGATGGAGCGGAGAGTGAGCGGGGCGCCGGGCTGGGCGCTGACGGCGATCACGCGCACGCCGAGCGGGATGTGCACGCTCGAGGCCTGCAGCTGGGCGGGCGTCACGGTGCCGCCGAAGAGGAGGAACGCGACCGAGGCGTTCGGCACGGAGGATCCGGTGGTCTTGGCGAGCTGCACGATCGACTCGCGCCGCTCGGACTGCTCGACGCCCGACAGCTCGTCGAGGAGGCGGCGCCCGGTGTCGGACTTCAGGGTGGAGTTCTGGGTGAGCACGGTGAGATCGAACTCCTCGCGCAGCGCCTGAACGCCGAGCGAACCGCAGATCGAGACGGCGAGCTCGAACTCCTCCTCGTCGCGGTAGTCGCTATGGTTCGTGGAGAGTGCCACGGCGAGGTGCGAACGGCGGGTCTCCTCGAACTGGCGCACCATGAGCTTGCCGGTGCGGGCGGAGGTCTTCCAGTGGATGTATCGACGGTCGTCGCCGGGCACGTACTCGCGCAGGGCGTGGAACGACACGTCGTTGTCGGAGAGCACCCGGCTCTCGATGCCCTCGAGGTCGCGCAGGAACCCGGCGGAGGAGCCGCCGAGCGACACGGTCTTCGGATGCACGTACAGCTCGACGGGGTCGGTCCAGCGGAGCTCGCGCCGCATCAGCCCGAGCGGATCTCCGCGCACGGAGCGAACCGGCCCCACCACGATCACCGAGCGGCGTTGCGTGGGGATGCCGAACAGGTCGTCGTGCTCCGCCTGCGGAGCGAGGCGCGGGAGATGGAACGAGGCGTACGAGGAGCCGACGGGAAGCTCGATGCGGGCCGGCAGGAGCGAGCGCGCGGAGGTGTTCGACACGGCGATGCGCCCGACCGCTCGCTCGCCCACCACCACCCGGGTGAGGGCGAGGTCGAGCCGCACCGCGTAGGCGGAGCGGCCGATGGCGAAGCCCACGGAGATGAGCAGGGCGGCGAGCAGCACGAAGCCGATCACCAGCAGTTCCCGCCAGCCGAGCACCGATGCGGCGATGAGTGACACGATCGTGCAGGCGAGCACCGCCCATCCGAAGCCCGAGACCGTGGTGAGCACGGGCGCGACCACGCGCCACACCCGAGCCAGGGCGGCGGCGATCCTCGGCCAGGCGGTGAGCCTGATCCAGCGGGCCGGGCGGGATGACGCGAGTGCACGCATCCGCTCCCGGGCCCGGGCGCCGCGGGGCCGGGCGGGGCGCGCAGGGCGCTTCGCCTTCTTCGGTCCGTCCGCCGGGCCGGCGGCCGCGGGAGCCTCAGTCACTCCGGTCATGCAGCGGGTTGCCTCGACTGCGGGGCAGCGACATCCGCGAGCACCCGGGCGAGGATGCCCTCGGCCGTGGCGCCCTGGAACTCGGCTTCGGCGTCGAGCACGAAGCGGTGCGTCCACACGGGGCCGGCGAGCTGCTTGATGTCGTCGGGCAGCACGTAGTGGCGGCCCTGCGTGGCGGCCCACACCTTCGACGCACGGATGAGCGCCATCGCCCCGCGCACCGAGACGCCGAGGCGCGACTCCGGTGCGCTGCGGGTCTCCTCGGCGAGCTGCGCGGTGTAGCGCAGGATGGCCGGGTCGACGTGCACGGTCGCCGCGAGATCGGCCATGTCGGCCACGGCCGAGGTGGTGATCACGGGCGAGAGGGCCGACGACGGGTTGCGGTTGGCCGACCCGGCGAGGATCTGCTCCGCCGAAGCGAGGTCGGGGTAGCCGATGGAGGTCTTGATGAGGAAACGGTCGAGCTGCGCTTCGGGCAGCCGGTACGTACCGGCCTGCTCGATGGGGTTCTGGGTGGCGATCACGAGGAAGGGCCGGCCCACCTCGTGGGCGACGCCGTCGACCGAGACCCGCGACTCCTCCATCACCTCGAGGAGCGCGGACTGGGTCTTCGGGCTCGCGCGGTTGATCTCATCCGCCAGCACGATCGAGGCGAAGATCGGGCCCCTGTGGAAGTCGAACTTGTGGGTGTCCTGGTCGTAGATCGTCACGCCCGTGACATCCGAGGGCAGGAGGTCGGGCGTGAACTGGATGCGCTGGTGCGTTCCCTGAACCGTGGCCGCGATCGCCTTCGCCAGGCTGGTCTTGCCGGTGCCCGGCGCATCCTCGAGCAGCACGTGGCCCTCGGAGATCATGGCCATGAGGGTCAGGCGCACCACGTGGTCCTTGCCGAGGACGGCCAGGCCCACGTTCTGCACGAGGCGGTCGAAGGTGCCGGCGAACCAGGTCGCCTGCTCGGGGGTCATTGTCATCGGAGTCCTTTGTCGTGGGCTGTCGTGATGTCGTGGGCTGTCATGGAGGCCGTCACCAACTCGTCGAACCGTCCGTGCGTCCGTCTGGTCCGTTCATCTCGGCGCGCACCGTGGTTCCCGGGTAGCCCCAGTACTTGCCGGTCTGTGCCGTGCCGTTTCCGTTGCCGTCCGTGGTGACGGTGATGTCGTCGAAGCTGTTGCCGCTCGTGTACACGGTTCCGGTGTACGTCGAGTTCGGTTCACCGTTCGAGATGGTGACGCGGATCAGCGAGCAGGACGGGTCTCCACAGCCCGCGTAGCCGGTGCGGTTGGAGCCTCGGCTCACCGTGACCGCGGTGGTCTTCGGCTTCTTGTCGGAGGTGGCACAGCGCTCAGGCGAGCTCGCGATGGCCCCCGTCGCATCCACGGTGCGCGCGGTGAAGCACTTCTGCTGGCTGTAGCCGGCGCTCACCTGGGTCGAGCCACTCGCGGCGACATCCTGCCAGCCGTTGCCCACGTTGATCTGCACGCGGTAGTCGCGGCCATTCCGGCCGGGATCGGACCAGTTGAATCTGACCTGCTGGTCGCCCCCCGTGGCACTCGCACCAGGAGCATTCGGCGGGCCGTAGGGCGACGCCGCGTTGCTCGGAGAGCTCGCGTCGCTCGTGTAGCTCGAGCCGTCGGCCGAGGTCACCATGCGCACCTGCGCCGTATAGGTGCCGTTGTTCGATGCGGGCACCGACGAGCCGCTCCCCGCGAAGTTGTTCCAGGTTCCGTTGTTGAGCGAGTACTGGTAGCTCGCCTCACCGCTGGAGGCTCCATTCAGAGCGCCGGGGTTGAACGTGATCGTGATGGAGTTGTTGCCCTCCGCTGCGCTCACGTTCGTGGGCGCACCCGGCTTGTTGAAGGCACGGCGCGCGGCGGACTGCGCGGAGTCGGCACCCCAGCCTGCCTTGTTGTAGGCCGCAACGGTGAAGGTGTAGCTGGTCTCGGATGTGGGCACCGATACCGTCTGCGACGTGCCGGTGACCTCGATCGCATTGATCGGCGAGCCGCCCTGGTAGATGGTGAGGCGGTACTTCGAGATGGCGTCTCCGTTGGCGGCCGACGGGTTCCAGCTCACGTTCATCTGGGTCTGGGCGCCCACGGAGTCGACGCGCGACGTGGACGGCGCGGCCGGGGCATCCGGAGCTCGCGCCGGGATCTCGGCCGCCGAGAAGGCGCTGAAGTCGGAGGGCTCCGGGGCCTTGTTCACGGCCTGTACGCGAACCGTGTAGGCGGTTCCGTTGGCGAGGCCGTCCCACTTCAGGGTGTTTCCCGTGACGCCGTAGCGGGAGGGTGCACCGCGCTCGGGTGCGGGTGAGATCTCGAGGTTGTAGCTCGTGACCGCCGAGCCGTGGGTCGAGGGTGTGACCCAGTTCACCGTGAGGCTCTGGTCGCCGAACACCAGGGTCGGCGGCGCCGGCTGGTCGGGACGGGCATCCGGTCGCGCCGGCGCCGAGGAGGGCGACGGGTCGGAGACGCCCACCGAGTTCGTGGCGGTGACGGTGAACGTGTACTCCACGTCGTTGGTGAGCCCGTCGAGCGTGCACGTGGTCGAAGCGCAGGTCTTCGAGTAGCCCTGGGGGCTCGAGACGGTGTAACTCGTGATCTCGGCGCCGTTGTTCACGGGCGGGGTCCAGGAGAGCACCACGGTGCGGTCCTGGATGCTCGTCACGCCCGGCGTCGCGGGGGCGTCGGGGCGGCCCTGCACGGTGAGCTGGATGCGCGCATCCGCCACCCGGGCCGGGTCGCCCGTGGCGTCCTGCACCGCGTAGCGCACCACCATCGTGCCCACGAAGTCGCCGGCGGGGGTCACGTCGATCGAGGTGCCCGTGATGTTCGCCGACCCGTTGCCCGTCTCGACGGTGGCGCTCGTGATGGTGAGCGGGGTGTCGGGGAAGGGGTTGTAGTCGTTCGAGAGCACCGGCACCGACACGGTCTTGCCCTGGGCCGCCTGCGGCACCAGGTCGTCGGTGGCCGACGGCGGATTGCGCGTGGTCGAGAGCACGTTGACGGTGACCTGGCCGCGCACCGGCGGGTTCACGCCGTCGGAGATGTCGATGTCGAGCGTCGACGGGTTGCGGGGTGCGTTCGCGGCGGCGGTGACGACGAGGGTGGAGCCGTCGATCCGTGCAGTGACGCCCTGACCCTGACCGCCGGCCAGCGTGTAGCTGAGCTTCTCGAGGTCGCCGTCGTCGGGGTCGACCGACTTCGACCGCAGATCGACGGTTCCCTCACCGTCGCCGGCGGCCACGTCGACGCTCGCGCCCACGAAGGTGGGGGGCGTGTTGTAGTCGGAGATCACGGTGATGGGGATGACGAGCACGGCTTTCTTGCCGTTGGGATCATCGGGCCCGGTGCCGTCGGTGACCTCGAAGCTCAGCGCATCCGGGCCGTCGTAGCGCGGCTTGGGTGTGTAGCGCATCGTGTTCTCGTCGACCACCAGGGCGTCGCCGTTGGAGTTCGCGGCGGAGACCTTGGCCGTCTCGGTGATGCGCGCCGTCTTGCCCTGGGCCACGAGCACGTAGTCGGAGAGCTCGATGTCGACGGTCTGGCCGTCGTTCACCACGATCGGCTCGATGCCGGGGCGCAGCACGGGCGGCAGGCTGTCGAGACCGGGTACCGACACGAAGGCCGAGGCGGTGAGCCCGTCCTGGTCGGTGACCGTGTAGGTCACGATCTGCGGTGTGGGCAGCAGGTCGATGCGCAGGTTCTGGTCGGGCAGTGCGGTGGCCGTGGCCTCGGAGGCGGCCACCGACGTGGTGAGCGCCTCGATCGTGCCGTCGGGATCGTCGTCGTTCTCGCGCACGTTCACGTCGACGTAGGGACGGTCGATCATGTCGGCCACGGGCACGGTGTCATCGCGGGCGATGGGAGCGGCGAGTGGCGCGGTGGGGCTCACGGTGAGCACGAGGGTGCCCTTCGCCGTCGCGCCCCACCGGTCGACGATCGTGTAGATGATCGAGTAGTCGCCCGGTTCGTTCGGCGCGGTCACCATGACACGGCCGCCCTGGACGGATGCCGTCACGCCGTCGGGTGCCTCCAGACCGCCGTCGCGGATGGCGATCGGGTCGCCGTCGGGATCGGAGTCGTTCGCCATCACGTCGACCGCGAGGGTGCGGCCGGGCCGTGCCGACACGAGGTCTTTCTGCGGGTACGGAGCCTGGTTCGCCTCGCTGGCCGGGATGATGCCCACCAGAACGGTGGCGGTCGCACGGGCGCCGAGCTTGTCGCGCACCGTGTAGGTGAAGGTGTCGGTGCCGATCGAGGAGGGATAGGCCTCGTACACGAGCCAGGCCTCGCCCACCTCGGTGATGCGGCCCTTGGTGGGTGCCGAGTCTTGCCCCACGAGCTGCACGGAGTCGCCGTCGGGGTCGATGCCGTTCAGCGGGATGGGGATGCGCACCGTGGTGCCCTGGAGAGCGCGGATCGTGACATCCTGGGGCCGCGGCGGCGAGTTGGTGCCGTCGTCGGGGCCGACGATGCGGATGGTGATGTAACCCGCATCCTTCTGGCCCT
This sequence comes from Herbiconiux sp., assembly GCF_004297105.1. Taxonomy (GTDB): domain Bacteria; phylum Actinomycetota; class Actinomycetes; order Actinomycetales; family Microbacteriaceae; genus Herbiconiux. The sequence continues at coordinate 474,502 of NZ_SCVE01000012.1, read as the reverse complement.
GCGAGTCGACGACCTCGTAGGTGGCGTAGACGGTCTTCGGCTCGGGGCCGGCCTTGAAGCGCACGACGTCCTCCGACACGAAGATCTCACCGTCGGCGGGGTCGATCAGCGGGTCGATGAGTGTGGGCGAGAGGGTGATCGTGTCGCCGTTCGGGTGGTGGTCGTTCGCCAGAACCGGGATGGTGGCGACATCGCCTGCGCGCACGGTGACGCTGTCGTCTTCCGCCACCGGCGGCAGCAGACGGTCGGGCGCGGGGATGGGCGTGATGAACACCTCGCCGCGGGCCGACGCCACACCGTTCGAGACGGTGTAGGTGATGGTGAGCGGGCCCGCGAGTCCGCGGTCGGTGATGCGCAGGATCTCGTGCTCGAGCACCTCGACGCTCACGCCCGAGTCCTGGGGCACCTGCACCGATTGCACGGCCAGGATCCCGCCGTTGGGGTCGGTGTCGTTCGCCAGCACGTTCACGAGGGTCGAGCGGCCGGTGGGCAGCTGGGCGGTGTCGCGCACGGCGATCGGCGGATCGTCGGTGTTCGCCGTCTCCTTCACGTCGATGCGCACGAGACCCTCGGCGGTCTTCGGGCCGTCGGAGACGAGGTACTGCACGTAGTACTGGCCCGCGGCGATTCCCGTGAAGTCGAAGGTGCCCGTGGTGTAGTCGGGCTCGATCGGGCCGCCGTCGGTCGGTGCCACCTTCGCCAGTCGCAGAGGAGCCCCCGATGGGCTCAGGTCGTTCGCGAGCGGCGCCACCGTGGTTCGCTCGCCGACCGTGGCCACCACGAGGTCGATGTTCGTGATGGGGGCGAGCGAGCCCGAGTCGCGCACCTGGAAGCGGATGGTGCCCGTGGTCTCGGCGCGGCCGTCGGAGACCACGACCGTGACATCCTTGGGGCCCGTGTCGGTGCCGAGGCTGGTGAAGGTGATCTCGCCGTCGGGGCGGTACTGCACCTGGTCGGGGGCGGCCGCGGAGGCGCTCACCACGTAGAGGTCGTCGCCATCCGGATCGGAGAAGTCGGGGATCGCGTTGTGGGTGACCGTGGCGCCCACCTCGGTGAGCACGTCGGAGACGCGCTTCTGGGTGGGGGCGCTGTTCTGCTCGGGGGTGCGCACGGTCAGGTCGACGGTGGCGGTGTCGGTGCCCTTTCGGCCGTCATCGGCCTCGTAGGTGAAGCGGGCGCTGCCGGAGGCATCGGGCGACACGATGATCTGCAGCGCCGCGCCGTTGAGGATGCGCTGCACCTCGCCGATCGAGGGCTGCGCGCCCTGGAGCGAGGCGGTGAGCACGTCGCCATCGGGGTCGGTGTCGTTGTCGAGCACGGGGAGGATGACGGTGCGGCCCGGGCGCACGCCGAAGGAGTCGTCGACCGCCGTGGGAGGGGTGTTCTCCTCGGAGCGGTCGGGGAGGAGCACCTGCAGCTCTTCCTCGGTGGAGTCGTCTTCGTCTTCCGAGTCGGTCTTCTCCGGCGGCGGGGCGATGTCGTCCCAGTTGTCGACCTTCTTCATGTCCTGGTTCACCAGGTACACGGCTCCCGTGGAGAGGTCGTTCAGCACCACGACGTCGCGGTTCACCCGGAAACGCAGCTCTGCGTTCGCGGCGAGGCCGCCGACCGTGGACTCGACGTCGTTGGCGTCGCCCGAGCAGTCGCGCAGGTAGGTGCCGGAGCCCGACCAGGCCGCGTAGGCGCATCCGTTGAGGAACACCGGAGCGGCTGCCGTGCCCGGTTCACCCGACGTCTGCACGATGGTGGCCTGGCCACCGCTCAGCGGCTGACGGATGAGAGCGCGATCGCTCGAGATCAGCAGATCGTCGGATGCGGGGCCCGAGGCCTGCACGACTCCGCCCTCCGCCTCGGGGATGACCGCCGTGCCGCCGCCCGGCAGGTAGACGGTGCCGGTCGCGGCGTCGAACACCACGGCCTGGGTGCCCACGCTGGTGAGGGTGAGCTGTGCGCCCTCCTCCACCTCGGGGAAGGAGGTGCTCTGCGGTTCGGCCGCCACGGTCGGGTCGGCGGCGAAGAGCGCGATGTCGTCGGGGGTGTACGTGAGGAGCTGGTTCGAGGCGGTGGAGAGGGCGTGCACGGTGCCGGCGTCATCGACCACGGCGGCAGCCCCCGTGCCGAGTGAGCCGAGCGGCGCCTCGGGATCGAGGCTGAGCGAGGAGGCCTCGGACGACGCACCCGCCCAGAGCTGGCCGGTGTCGCGGTCGAGCACCGACACCTCCTCGCCCCCGAGGGAGACGGATGCCTCCGGCGGGAGGTTGAGCGGGTTCTCGAGGGCCACCGTCATAGGGTTGACGGGGGTGAGGGTTGCGCCGGACTGGTCGAGGAGCAGCACCGTGTCGCCCCGCTGCAGTACGTCGAAGTCGGTGGAGGAGGTGCGCAGTCCACCGTCGATCACCTGCGCGGGGTGGTTGAGGTGCCCGAGGAGCAGACCGGTGGGCTTGGTGACCCAGACGCCGCCGTCGTTGAGCTCGACGTCGGCGGTCTTCACGCCGTCGTAGAGGAACGCCATCGTGGTGACGCCGACGGAGAGCGCGGCTACCACGGCGACGGATGCGGTCGTCGCCTTGCGGCGTCGGATCGCTTCGAACAGCCTCACACGGTCCCCGAATCGTCGGTCGTCTTGGATCGAGGGCAAGGCTGAACGGGATCGACGGGATGGGTTGACCCGCGTGATCTGCGGCTCGCCCCTTCGGGTGGGACGTGCCCCGCACAGGGGTAATTCAAGCATGCTTACGACACGTGTCCAACACGAGAGCGGCTCAGCCGTGGGGGAGTTCTCCCCATTGCGCGCACAGGGATGATCGTGCCCTGCCGCATTAGGCTGGCCCGGTGTCGAGGTCGAGTGAACGTCTGTCGCGCCGCCGTGCGCGTCGCATGCGGGCGATCCTCCTCGCCGTCGCCACTCTCGTGGTGGCCGCCATCGTGGCGGTCGGAACCCTGTTCGCGACCGGGGTGCTGCCGATCGGCGGTTCGGCGGCCGTGTCTCCATCGGCCGCGGTGCCGGCGCCGTCGTCGCCCAGCGCCTCGCCGACTCCCTCTGCTAGCGTTCCCGCCATCCCCTCTCCGGAATTCACCCCAGAACCATCCGCCGCGCCGGCCTTCGACAAGGCGGCGTACTCGATCGACGACCCCACGAGCCCCTGGGTGATCGTGAACAAGCTGCGGCCGCTCGCCGATGGCGCCGCCTACGAACCGCCGGATCTGGTCGACCTGCCATCCGACATGCCCAACCCGAACGGCTACCAGATGCGTGCCGATGCGGCCGCGTCGCTCGAGGAGATGTTCCACACGGCGCTCGCCGAGACCGGGGTGCAGCTGGTGGCGCAGAGCGGCTACCGCTCCTACAGCGTGCAGGTGCGGGCCTACGACTACTACGTGAACTCGCTCGGGGTCGCGGGAGCCGACCTCACCTCGGCACGCCCCGGGTACAGCGAGCACCAGACCGGCATGGCCATGGACATCCTCGACACGGTCTCCGGATGCTCCACCGACGGCCGCTGCTTCGCCGACACCACCGCGGGCCAGTGGCTCGCCGCGAACGCCTGGCGGTTCGGCTGGGTGCTGCGCTATCCGGATGGCGCGACCCCCATCACGGGCTACGAGTTCGAGCCCTGGCACTACCGCTGGGTGGGTGTGCCCCTGGCCACCGAGATGCACACCACGGGCGTGGGCACCCTCGAGGAGTTCTTCGGTCTCCCGGCGGCCCCCGACTACGCCGGCTAGCCTCGCGTGTATCACGCGTGATACACTGGCCCCATGGAGAAGGTCAGCGTGCGCGAACTGCGCAACCATGGGGGCGAGGTGCTCGCCCGCGTCGCTCGAGGTGAAACCCTCACCGTCACAAGCGACGGCACTCAGGTCGCCGAGCTGCGACCCCTGCCGCGGCTGTCGGCGTCGACACGGCGACTGATCGAACGCCGCAAGAATCTGCCGCTCGTCGATCCCGCCGCACTGCGTGCCGACCTCGACGAACTGATCGATCCGTCGCTGTGACGCCGATCGGCCCGGTCGATGTGGGCTTCGTCTCCCAGGGCTTGCTCGACACCTCCGCCGTGATCCTGCTGGGCCGGCTCGCCGATTCGTCCGTGCTGCCCGACGTGCTGATGGTGAGCGCCATCACGCTCGCCGAGCTCGGCGTGGGCGCGCTTGTGGCGACGGATGACGCCACGCGCGCTGCTCGCCAGGCACACCTCCAGCAGGCCGAGGCCGACTTCGACCCGCTCCCGTTCGATGCCGCGGCCGCCCGCGCCTTCGGCCAGGTGGCCGCGGGTTTGCGCCGTTCGGGCCGCAAACCCACCGCTCGTGCCTACGACGCGCTGATCGCATCCGTCGCCCTCGCGAACGACCTCCCGGTCGTCACCGCCAATCCGCACGACTTCGAGGGCATCGCGGGCCTCCGGGTCATCCCGGTCGAGGCCGCCTGAGTCGACCTCGGTCGAACGGGAGATCGACAGGTGTTGTCCCCCTCATAGGGGACACAAATGTAAATGTGTTCGTATGGGCCGATGCCCCTCCGCATGAAGTCGCCTGCCTCCCTGTTCGCCGGAATCGTCGCCGTCGCCGCTCTCGCCCTGAGCGGATGCGCCGCCGACACCTCCTCCTCCGATGCCGGCACCCCGCGCGAGGTGCAGGCCGGCGACTCCGCCGCCGCCGCGGAGATCGTGTCGGTGGGCGCGGTCTCGCCCGCATCCGGAGCGCTGTCGGGCGGCACGGCCGTCACGATCGCCGGAGCCGGATTCGAGGGCGCCTCATCCGTCGCCGCGGTGGCTTTCGGCACGGAACCGGCCGCCTCGTTCGAGGTCGTCGACGACGCCACGATCTCGGCGGTCACGCCCGCCTCCTTCAACTTCGTGGTCGGCGCGGTCTCGGTCACGGTCACCCTGGCCGACGGCTCGCAACAGACGAGCGCTGCGGATGCCTTCGGCTACGAGATCCTCACCCCCGTCGACTCGCAGATGAGCTATGCGTTCACCTACTGGAGCGACTACAACCTCGCTGAGTGGGGCGAGTTCCCCGACAACGACTGCGGCAACTTCGTGAACCAGACCATGCTCGCCCGCGGGTGGACGCAGAACGCCGACTGGTACAGCGACTACGCCACGACGGGCGACTACAACTACAGCTGGATCCGCGGCAACCCGATGGACGACTACTACGCCTCCCGCGACGACACCACGCGCTACGAGTTCACCGACCGCTCGCAGCTCAAGATCGGCGATGTGGTGATGATCGACTGGGACCCGCAGAACGACAACGGGGTCGACCACACCCAGGTCATCTCGAAGATCACCCACAACGCCGACGGCAGCATCTCGATCGCGATGGTGGGTCACACCCTCGACTCGACCTACCGTGACCTCGACACCGCGGTCACCGTGGAGAAGCCGGGCGGAACGGCCCACTTCTACTCGATCGCGTAGCCCCCGCCGCGCCCTCCCCCCTCCCAGATCCGTCACAATTTGTTCGAAATCGGGCTCGCTCGAACAAATTGTGACGGATCTGGGGAGGGGGCATGGGCTCGCGGGCTGGCATCCTGGAGCGATGACCGAGAGCGACAACAAGGATGCGGCGCCCATCGACCTCATCGTCGACCGTGTGCGCACGGCCGGCTGTGAGACGCGGGTCACCCGGGTGGCGATGACCGGCGAGGGCGACGGCAGCCCCGCGCCCCTCTCGTTCGTTCTCGTCGGCGGTGTCGGTGTGGCCGCCACCTACTTCGAGTTCCTCGCCCCGACACTCGCCGAGCGCGGCGACGTCTACGCCCTCGACCTCCCGGGCTTCGCGGGCATGCCGCGCCCCGAGGAGCAACCCACGGCCGCGTTCTTCGCCGCTCAGGTGGAGGGTGTGCTCGACCACTACGGGCTCGTCGACCCCGTCGTGATCGGTCACTCCATGGGAACTCAGGTGGTGACCGAGCTGCTCATCTCCCGCCCGGGCATCACACGCGCCGTGCTGGTCAGCCCCGTGATCGACGATGCGCATCCGGAGGTCGTCACCCAGGGCATCCGCTTCGCACAGTCGGCGGCGCGGGAGACCGCGCACGTCGCCGCGACGGCGCTCTCGGCCTACATCCTGTGCGGGGTCGTGTACTTCCTCACGGTGCTGCCCCACATGATGCGCTACCGGTTGATCGACCGGGTGCCGCTCGTCGGGGCCCGCGTCCTGCTGATCCGGGGCGAGTTCGACCGTACGTCGACCCGTCGCCTGCACTCACGTCTCGTCGAGCGGATGCGCGACGCCAGCCGGTGGGAGATCGAAGGCGCCGCGCACTCGGTGATCAACGCGCACGCCGTGGGTGTGGCGAAGCTGACGCTCGAGCACCTCGACGGCACGCTCCGGCAGCGCGGGCGGATGAGCGATGAGGAGGCCGATCTGCCCCGCATCCGGGATGCGGGCCCCGCGCTGATCCTGGGAGCACTCGGCAGCCGGGCGGCCGAGTGGTTCAGCGCCCTCCGCGGAGACGACGCGGGCGTGCAGCGCGCCAAGACCGCGCACGCGCGCATCCTGTGGCAGGCCTACCGCCGCCCCTGACCCGCTCCTGCCGGCCTGCAGCCACGGCTGGGGCCGGCTCTCCCGCCTCGCGAGTTGCCACAAGATGTGGCAACTGAACGCCTCAGCCCACACCTTGTGGCAAGTCGATTCCGTCAGGCGAATCGAGTTGCCACAAACGGTGGCCTGGCACTCCGGGTTGCCACATCTTGTGGCAACCCGAGGGAGGGGGAGGGGGTGAAGGGGTCAGGCGCCGAGCGCGGCGTCGACGATGAGCTTCGCCTCGGCCTGCACCTCGGCCAGGTGCTCGGCGCCCACGAAGCTCTCGGCATAGATCTTGTACACGTCTTCCGTGCCCGACGGCCGCGCCGCGAACCAGGCACGCTCGGTGACCACCTTCACCCCGCCCACGGCCGCGCCATTGCCGGGCGCGTGCGAGAGCTTCGCGATGATCGGGTCGCCCGCGAGCTCGGTGGCGGTGATGGAGTCGCCGTCGAGCTTCGCGAGCGCCGCCTTCTGCGTCTTGGTGGCGGCCGCGTCGATGCGCTCGTACACGGGCGAGCCGAACTCCTCCGTCAGCTCCGCGTAGAGCTCCGACGGCGTCTTGCCCGTGACGGCCAGGATCTCCGACGCCAGCAGCGCCAGAAGGATGCCGTCTTTGTCGGTGGTCCACACCGAGCCGTCGAAGCGGAGGAAGGATGCGCCGGCGGATTCCTCGCCGCCGAACCCCACGGATCCGTCGATCAGCCCCGGCACGAACCACTTGAAGCCCACCGGAACCTCCCAGAGGGTGCGGCCGAGCGACGACGCCACGCGGTCGATCATCGACGACGACACGAGCGTCTTGCCGATGGCCGCGTCGATGTTCCAGCCCTCGCGCCGCGAGTACAGGTACTGGATGGCCACGGCCAGGTAGTGGTTCGGGTTCATGATGCCGGCATCGGGGGTGACCACGCCGTGCCGGTCGGCATCCGCGTCGTTCCCGGTGGCGATGTCGTACCCCGCGCGGCGCGCCACCAGCGAAGCCATGGCATACGGCGAGGAGCAGTCCATGCGGATCTTGCCGTCCCAGTCGAGCGTCATGAACGCCCACCTCGGGTCGACCGTCTCGTTCACGACCTCCATGTTGAGCCCGTACCGGTCGCGGATGAGTTCCCAGTACTCGACAGAAGCCCCGCCCAGAGGGTCGGCGCCGATGTGGATGCCCGACTTCTGGATGGCATCGAGGTCGATCACGTTCACGAGGTCGGCCACGTAGTGTTCGCGGAAGTCGTAGGTTCCGGATGCCACGGCCGCTCCGCGGCCCACCCGCTTCACGTCGGCGAGACCCCCGGCGATGAGCTCGTTGGCGCGGTCGGCGATCCAGCTGGTGGCGTCGGAGTCGGCGGGGCCGCCGTGCGGCGGGTTGTACTTGAAGCCGCCGTCGGCGGGAGGGTTGTGCGAGGGCGTCACCACGATGCCGTCGGCCTGGTCGTGGTGGCCCGCCTTGTTGTAGGCCAGGATCGCGTGCGAGACCGCGGGGGTCGGCGTCCAGCTGCCGCGTGAGTCGCTCCACACGGTGACGTCGTTCGCGGCGAGAACCTCGAGCGCCGTGTCTTCGGCGGGCTTCGAGAGCCCGTGCGTGTCGCGACCGATGAAGAGAGGGCCGGTGATGCCCTGCGCGGCGCGGTACTCCACGATCGCCTGCGTGATGGCCGCGATGTGGTCTTCGTTGAACGCCGTGTTGAACGACGAGCCGCGGTGTCCGCTCGTGCCGAAGATCACCTTCTGTTCAGGATCGGTGACGTCGGGATGCAGGTCGTAGTACGCGCCCACGAGCGCGTCGACATCGATCAGGTCTTCGGGAAGGGCTACAGTGCCGGCGCGCTCATGCATGATGCCAAGTCTGGCACCTCCGGCCTCCGGTGACACGAGCGACCGCCACACAGAAGGCGGATCGCAGGTTTCAGACCTGGCGCTTCTTCTTGCCGACGCTCCGGCGCACGAGACCGAACACGAGGGTTCCGATGAAGAGGATTATGCCGATGATCCCCAGCCAGAGCAGGCCCTGCAGGGCGAAACCGACGACGGTGAGGATGGCCCAGACGACGAGGAGGATGACGATGACGGTCACGGGACGGTCCTTTCACGATGCGCGGTTCTCGGAGGGTGTCGCTCGTCGAGCCTAGCGGTGTGGGGCACGCGGATCGTCAGGGCGTGGTGCTGGACGGACAGGGTCGCGCCGGTCACGAGTCCCTGCGGATCGCCGTCGAGCTGGATCTCCTGCGGCGTGTCCAGGCGCACCTGGAGTCGGGTGGCCTGGGCCCACTGGATGGCCCGGGGCCGCGGTGTGAGCCGGGCGATCAGCCGGCCGAAGCGGGTGCGGTGCAGAACCCGATTGAAGGTGAGCCGGTAGCCGATGTTCGTCCAACCCGGTCCTCGGCCGGGTCGGAACACCACCGCGTCCAGCAACCCGTCATCGACGACGGCATCGGGAAGGAGGAGGAGCCCCGCCGGGAGGCTGCCCGAATTGCCGACGATCACGGTGTGGGCGCGGGTGCTCACCTCGGCTGCATCGTCGAGCCGGTAGACCATGTCGAACTGCTTGTTGCCCAGAACGCTGCGCGCGATCGGGTCGGAGTACGCCAGCCAGCCGATGCGCTTCTTCAGTCGCTCATTGGTGTGAGCCGCCATGTGGGCGTCGACCCCGATGCCGGCCATGACCAGGAAGGCGTGGCGCGACTCCTCGCCGCCGGCGCGCTGGAGCAGTGCCACTCCCACGTCGATCGGTCGATCCGCCCCGGAGAATGCGGTGGCGACCGACGCGGCCAGTCCGTTCAACGGCAGCCCGAGCTCGCGCGCGAACAGGTTCGCCGTTCCGGTCGGCAGCAGCCCCAAAGGGATTCCGCTGCCGGCCAGGGCCTCTGCCGCAGCGCGGAGGGTGCCGTCGCCACCGGCGACCAGGATCACGTCGGCGCCCGACCGGGCAGCCGCATCGGCCGCCGACCGGCCGTCATCGTCGGCGCTGGTCTCGAACCACGCGGATGGCCTCCAGCCGGAGGCCGACTCCTCGTCGTTCACGACCTGTCGGAGTGTCGGCACGTCGACCTTCGCGGGATTGAAGACGACGGCCGCTCGTCGAGCAGGCACAACCCGGTCAGACCCTTCGCGCACCCGGCTACGATATCAACTCGCCCTGGCAGGAGTCCCACGGAGATCACTGCACCGGAAGCACCTCGATAAGCTCAGTGGCATGTCGGAGACGTACAGCTACCTGGGCCCCTCGGGTACCTTCACCGAAGCCGCGCTCGCCCAGGTGCCCGAAGCACAGGGCAAGGAGTGGCGCTCCGTCAACAACGTGGGCGAGGCGCTCGACGACGTGGTGCAGGGGCGTTCGACCGCCGCCATGATCGCCATCGAGAACTCGATCGAGGGCGGCGTCTCCGCCACCCAGGACGCGCTGGCCAACATCCCGAACCTGCGCATCATCGGCGAGTACCTCGTGCGGGTGCAGTTCGTGCTCGTGGCCCGGCCGGGAACGACGATGGATGACGTGCGGGTCGTGAACGCGCATCCGGTGGCCTACGCGCAGACCCGCAACTGGCTCGACGCCCACCTGCCGACCCACGGGCACATCCCGGCCACCTCGAACGTGGCCGCCGCCCTCTCGCTGTTCGAGAACGACCTCGCGGATGCGGCCGTCGCGCCCCCGCAGATCGTGCAGCACCACCCGCTCGAGGTGCTGGCCGAGAACATCGCCGACAACACGAACGCCGTCACCCGCTTCGTGCTCGTGTCGCGCAAGGCCGCCATCCCCGCGCCCACCGGGGCCGACAAGACGAGCATCATCGCCGAGCTGCCCGAAGACCGCTCCGGCGCCCTGCTCGAACTGCTCGAGCAGTTCTCGACCCGGGGCGTGAACCTCTCGCTGCTCGAATCGCGCCCGATCGGCGACGCCCTCGGCCGCTACCGCTTCGTGATCGACGCCGATGGGCACATCACCGACGAGCGGGTGGCGGATGCCCTGCTCGGCGTGCGCCGGTTCAGCCCGAAGGTCATCTTCCTGGGTTCGTATCCCCGGGCCGATCGGGCCCCGGTCGAATACGTCTCGCGCTACGACGACGACGTGTTCATCGAAGCACGCGACTGGCTGCGCGGCCTCCTCTCGGGAGAGCCCGAGGTCTGACCGGTGAGCGAGCTCGCCGAGCCCGCCGTTCCGCGGGCCGCGGCGACGGTCGTGCTCGTGCGCGACGACCCCTTCGAGGTGCTCATGGTGCAGCGCAACGCGCGAGGCACATTCCCCTCGGCGATTGTGTTCCCCGGGGGCGTGCTCGAGTCATCCGATGCCGACGAGGCGTGGCATCCGCTGCTGCGCGGGGCGGTGGCGTCTGACGCATCCGAACGCGCGTGGCGGATCGCCGCGGTGCGGGAGTGCTTCGAGGAGACGGGCGTGCTGCTGGTGACGGGTGCGTCCGAGCTCGCCGAGGCGCCGGATGCCCGCACTCCCTTCCTCGAGGTGGTGCGCGCCTCGGGCGGGGTGATCGATTTCGACGGCATCGTGCCGTTCGGCCACTGGGTGACACCGATCGACCGGCCCAAGCGGTTCGACACCCGGTTCTTCCTCGCGGCTGCTCCCGCGGGCCAGTCGGCGAGCGCGGATGGCGGCGAGATCGTGGGTCTCGACTGGGTGCGGCCGGGCGAGCTCGCGGCGCGCGTGCTCGCCGGTGAGCCGGGTGCGAACGTGATGTTCCCCACACTCATGAACCTGCTGCGCCTGACGGAGAGCTCGAGCCCGAAGGAGGCTCTGGCAGCCGCACGAGCCCGCCCGCGCTTCGTGGTCGAACCCCGTATCGAGCGCCGCAACGGCGTCCGCTGGAGCCTCATCCCCGTCGAGGCCGACTATCCGTTCACTGAGTACCCGGCCCCCTGACCGCATCGCATTCCGTCGCGGGGTCGCAGAATCTGTCGCGCAAATGCGTGATCGGCGACAAATGCTGCGACCCCGTGGAACGGGGGTCAGGCGCGAGGGCGGTGGGCCAGGTGGCGGATGGCGTTCGTGGGGATGGCCACCCAGTCGGGGCGATTGCGCGCCTCGTAGCTCACCTCGTAGAGGGCTTTGTCGAGCTCGAAGGCGTCGAGCAGGGCCCGCTGATCGCGCAGCGGGAAGCCGGATCGGGTGCTGTAGCCCTCGAGGAAGGCCTCGCGCGCGGTGTGCGCCCAGGCGCTCGCCGCGGCGGCCACCTCGGGCGCCGACCCCGTGAAGGTGCCGGCCACGTAGTCGAAGGAGCGGAGCATGCCGGCCACGTCGCGCAGGGTGACGTCGGGCAGGCTGCGTTCGGCGAGTGGGCGGAGGGGCTCACCCTCGAAGTCGAGGAGCACCCATCCGCGGCCCGGCACCGCCAGCACCTGACCGAGGTGGTAGTCGCCGTGGATGCGCTGGAAGGCGGGCCAGTCGGCCTGCTCGGCGAGCTGGAAGACGGCTTCGACGGCCTCCAGCTCCTCTGCCAGAGCGGGGACGTCGAGAGTGGCCTGTCGCGCTCTCTCCCGCATGCTCGCGAGGATCGCGGCGATCTCGGCCGCCTCGGGCTCCTGCACCGGGAACAGCCGCGAGAGTTCCGAGTGCACCTGCGCCGTGGCCTCGCCGAGCGCCGACGCGAGCACCTCGAACGGCTCCCCCGCCTCGGCGGAGCGCAGGGCGACCCGCCAGGCGTCCTCGACCTCGGGGATGAACTCCTGCGCGAAGGCCAGGTGACCGGATGCCCGCCCCGAGCCCTGCCGCGGGTCGGGCCAGCCGCCCGTCACGTTGCCGATCGCGCGCGGGACGAGTCGGGAGCCCGCATCCGAGAGCGCGGACTGCACCACGACATCGGGGTTCGGCCCGTCGGAGAGGGCGCGGAACACCTTGCAGATCACGGGTTGCGCGGGCTTGCCGTTCGGATGCACGAGGTCGTAGATGATCGAGGTGTTCGACTGCTCGCCGCGGAGCACGTGGGAGTCGGTGACCCGCACGTCCGCGCTGGTGAGCGCGTGGTGCCCCCGGGCCTCCGTGTCGTCGAAGGCATCGCCGACCTCGGACTCGTCGTCCAGCATGAGGCCGAGGAGCGCACGGGTGAAGGCGGGATCGTGGGGTGCGTCGTAGACGTAGACGTTCTTGCCGTCGGTGCTGACCTTCTCGATCAGGGCGCGGTCGCCGCCGAGCAGGGCGGCACCGCGGAAGGTCAAGGGCACCTGGTAGAGCACCGGAGGCGTGACCGATTCATCGAGGATCAGGTGCGTCTCGATGCCCACCTGGTGGCGGTGGTCGACGAGCGACCACATGCCGACGCGGGTGAGAACCGGCTCGGCGGAGGAGGCCTGGAACCAGCGCTGATGCGCCATCCACTCGGCGAGTGCGGGCCTGACCTCGCGGGTCAGGGGGAATCCAACCGCGGCTACGCTCATGCTCGGACCCTACGCCGCGGGCCAGCGACCCGCCAGACCGGGCTCCCTGGGTATTGCCTGGGTCGGGCGGTCAGTCGTCGCTCAGCGCGGCCTTGCCGAGCTTGATGTCTTTGACGCGGCGGTTCTCCGCGCGCACGTCGGCCTGGGTCTTGCGCTCCACCACGAGCCACTCCGGCGGCGCCTTCAGCAGGGCGGTGATCTCCTCGGTGGTGAGCGCATCCGTCACCCCGGCGCGGGCGAGGCCCGAGATCGACACCCCGAGCTTGCGGGCCATCACCTCGCGGGGGTGCGGGCCGTGCAGGCGCAGGTGCACGAGCCACTCCGGCGGCGATTCGAGCAGCTGGTTCAGGGTGGCCCGGGTGACCGGCCCCTCCTGGAACTCCGCGGGCGCGGCGGGCAGGTAGATGCCGAGTTTCTTCGCGGCCGTGGCGGCCTTCATGGTCTGCGGTGTCTTCTCGGGGCTCATCCGCACAGCGTATCCTTTCAACGAACAGGGGAGCAGCATGGCGTTTCGAGTGGCCTTCGCGCCCGGTGTGAATCCGGCCAAATGGTTCGGGCTCTGGAACGAGCGGCAGCCCTCCGTTCCCCTCGAGCCGATGCCCCTCGAATCACTGCCCACCGCCACCGGCGATGCCGTCGAACTCCTGCGCACGGATGCGGCGGATGTCGCCCTCGTGCGGCTCCCCGCGCCGGCCGACGACTTCCGCTCCATCCCGCTCTACACCGAGCAGCCGGTCGTGGTGGTGCCGAAAGACCACGAGGTGAGCCTGGTCGAGCAGATCTCCCTGGCCGAACTCGCCGAACTGGGGCGCATCGATGAGGCCGCGGGGCGGCCGGGCATCCGGCTGCTCGAAGTGGCGTCCGGGGCCACCGGGGGCGCGGATGCCTTCGAGCTGGTGAGCGCGGGCGTCGGGTTCGCGATCGTGCCCAAGGCGGTGGCGCGGCTCTATGGCCGCCGTGACGTGGTGTCGCGCGATCTGGTGGGCGAGGGCGCGGAGGCGTACGAGCAGCGCGTCGCGCTCGTGTGGCCCGCTGACGTGCAGGCCGGGCATCCGGAGGCCTGGACGCTCGTCGACGAGTTCATCGGCATCGTGCGCGGCCGCACCGCGAACAGCACCCGCGGCGTGGAGACCGTCGAGGCCATCGAGGCCGCCAAGAAGCTCAAGCCCACCGCCGTGGCGAAGGCCAAGGCGGCCGAAGCCCGAGCGGCGAAAGCCGCCAAGGGCGGCACCAAGAAGAAGCCCACCCAGCCGGGCCGCACCCGCCCCACCTCGAAGGGCCGCCGCTCCCGCTGAGCCGCTCGCGGGGTCGCACGATTTGTCGTGAAATCGCGCTTCCAGCGACAAATCCTGCGACCCCGCCCGAGGTGGTGAGCGCGGGAGGGGGCGGAGAGGGTCAGGCGTCGAGGGCGCTCGTGGAGGGGTCGAGGGGGCTCGTGGAGGGAACGGATGCTGCGGGCGCGGGCATGCGCACGAGGAGCGCGCCCGCATCCACCCACGTGTGCACGGCCGTGGCCATGCCCCACTCGTCGCCGTCGAGCTGGATCTCCTGCTCGCGCTCGAGCGTGAGCCGGAAGTCGCGCCCCGTGGAGTACGTCACGGAGCGCACGTCGTGGTTGAGGTCGATGATCTTGCGGCCCGCAGCCGAGCGCCGCAGCACGCCGTTCTCGAACGCGAGCTTGTTCCACACCTTGAGCCAGCCGAACGGGCCCTCGGGACGTAACGCGACGATGTCGAGCAGGCCGTCGTCGGGCTTCGCATCCGGGATCAGCAGCAGCCCGCCGGGCAGCAGCCCGCAGTTGCCCACGATCACCGTGTGCGCACTCGTCGCCTTCCACGCACCGTCGTCGACCCGGAACCGCAGCTTCACGGGCTTCAGCTCGGGGAGTGCGCGGCCGATCCCGTCGACGTAGGCGAGCCAGCCCACCCGCTTCTTCAGGGTCTTGTTGGTCTTCGCGATCATCTTGGCGTCGAGACCGAGGCCGGCCATCACGAGGAAGACGCGCTCCTCTTCTTCTGCGCCGTTCTCGCGCGTGACCCGGGTGATCCCGAGGTCGATCGCGCGGTCGTGCCCGCTGAACGCCGTGGCCACGGCCTGGTCGACATTGGTGAGATTGAGGGCGAGGTTGCGGGCCAGCAGGTTGCCCGTGCCCACGGGAAGCAGACCGATCGGGATGCCCGTGCCGCGCAGGCCCTCCGCCACCGAGCGCACGGTGCCGTCTCCGCCCGCCGCCATCACGACCCCGGCGCCATCCGCGATCGCCCGCGCGGTGACGCCGGCACCCGAGTCCTCCACCGTGGTCTCGTACCAGAGACTCGGCTGCCACCCGGCCGCGGCCTCGGCGGCACCCACGATCGCGCGCAGCTTCGCGACGTCGACCTTGATCGGGTTCACCACCACCGCGGCGCGTCGAGGATCGCCCGAGCCACCCGTGCCGGTGCCCGGCACCGCCCCCTGCGCCGCCTCGTCTGCCACGCTCTCACCGTACCTTCTCCGCGAAGCCGCCAGCCCCGGTATTCCGCCGATCGGTCCGGGAGTCGAAGCTAGGATGGATGCCGTGATCGATCCAGTGCTCCTCCGTGAATCGCCCGACCTGGTCAAGAAGTCGCAGCGAGCACGGGGCTCGTCCGTCGAACTCGTCGATGTGGCTCTCGCGGCCGACACCGAGCGGCGGGCCGCCATCCTGGAGTTCGAGAACCTGCGAGCCGAGCAGAACGTGTTCGGCAAGCAGGTGGCCGCCGCGCCGAAAGACGAGAAGAAGGCCCTCGTCGCCCAGGCCCAGGAACTCGCCGGCCGGGTCAAGGCCGCCAGCCAGCGGGCGACGGATGCGGAGAACGCGTTCACCGAGACCGCCCGGCAGATCCAGAACATCGTCATCGACGGCGTTCCCGAGGGTGGCGAGGAGAACTTCGTCACGCTGCGTGAGGTGGGCACGAAGCCCGTCTTCGACTTCGAACCGCGCGATCACGTCGAGCTCGGCGAATCGCTCAAGATGTTCGACCTCGCGCGCGGCGCCAAGGTGTCGGGGGCGCGTTTCTACTTCCTCACCGGCATGGGGGCGCGGCTCGAGCTGGCGCTCATGAACCTGGCACTCGACCGCGCGCTCGCCGCGGGCTTCACTCCGCTCATCACGCCCACGCTGGTGCGCCCCGAGACCATGGACGGCACCGGCTTCCTCGGCGAGCACGCCGACGAGGTGTACTACCTGCCGGCCGACGACCTCTTCCTCACCGGCACCAGCGAGGTGGCGCTCGCCGGCTACCACATGGGCGAGATCCTCGAGCTCGACCCCACGGCACCGGATGCCCCGGGGCTGCGTTACGCCGGATGGTCGACGTGCTACCGCCGCGAAGCCGGCTCGCACGGAAAAGACACCCGCGGCATCCTGCGCGTGCACCAGTTCAACAAGCTGGAGATGTTCAGCTACGTGCTGCCCGAGAACGCCGAGAAGGAGCACGCGGCACTGCTGTCGTACCAGGAGGGCATGCTCACCGACCTCGGCCTCACCTACCGCGTGATCGACGTCGCCGCGGGCGACCTCGGTTCGAGTGCCGCGCGCAAGTTCGACACCGAGGCGTGGGTGCCGTCGCAGCAGACCTACCGCGAGCTCACCTCCACCTCGAACTGCACCACCTACCAGGCGCGACGGCTCGACACCCGCTACCGCACCGAGTCGGGCAAGACGGCGCCGGTCGCCACGCTGAACGGCACCCTCGCCACCACGCGATGGATCGTGGCGCTGCTCGAGACGCATCAGCAGGCGGATGGCACGGTGGTGATCCCCGAGGTGCTGCGGCCCTACCTGGGCGGCCTCGAGCTGATCGAGGCGCCGTGAGCACGGTCGAGGCATCCGGTTCGTCGCCTGCCGCGGAGCCCTGGCTCGTCGCGCTCGACATCGACGGAACGCTGCTGCACGACGACGGCTCGCTGAGCGACATCGTGGGCGCCGAGGTGCGGCGTGCCGTGGCCGACGGCAACGAGGTGATGCTGGCCACGGGTCGTTCGGTGGTGCACACGCTCCCCGTGCTGCAGCTGCTCGGCATCGCACCGCAATTCGTGGTGTGCGCGAACGGGGCCATCACGCTCGTGCGCGATGAGTCGGCGCCGCTCGGCTACCGGCACGACCACATCGAGACGTTCAATCCCGCGGAGGTGCTGAAGCGCATCCGCTCGCACCTGGCCGGGGCCGTGTACGCGGTGGAGGACACCGAGGGGCGGTTCCTCTACACGGAGTCGTTCCCCGACTCGGTGCTGGGGGAGTCGAGTCGCAAGGTCACCTTCGACGAACTGCTGGAGACGGATGCGACGCGCGTGGTCGTGGTGTCGCCCGACCACGACATGGAGGACTTCCTCGCGGTGGTGGAGCGCATGGGCCTGCACCGCGTCTCGTACTCGATCGGCTGGACGGCGTGGCTCGACATCGCGCCCGACGGCGTGAACAAGGCCACGGGGCTCGAGCGGGTGCGGGCCTCTCTCGGCATTCCGCGCACGCGCGTGATGGCGGTGGGCGACGGCCGCAACGACATCGACATGTTCCGCTGGGCGGGCGCCGAGGGGCGTGCGGTGGCGATGGCGCAGGCGCCGTCCGACGTGATCGCCGAGGCCACGGAGGTCACGGCGTCGATCGCCGACGACGGCGTCGCCGCGGTGCTCGCCACTCTCTGACCCGCCCGCGGCGCCCGCGCCGTTCCTGACGGTTCGCGCGGCTCATGCCGGGCGCGAGTCGTCACAGACGGCGCGCCGGATGTCGGCCCTGTAAACTCGTGCGTGGCCGTCGCCTTGCGCGGCGACCGGGAGGGCTGTCCGAGCGGCCGATGGAGCCAGTCTTGAAAACTGGTGGGCAGAAATGTCTCGCGAGTTCGAATCTCGCGCCCTCCGCCCTGCTCTTTCATCGAGGTCGATCGTGCCTTCCCGCGCGAACGAGGGCCCGATCGCGCGGCGCAAGTCAATAATCTCCACAACCCAGCACCTGAGGCGTACACTATTGCGTACAAGGAGGGTCGCATGAAGACCATGTCGTATTCGGAGTCTCGGGCGCACTACGCCGAGACGCTCTCCGCTGTCGTCGACGACCGTGAAGAGGTGGTCATCACGCGTGCCGGACACGAGCCCGTCGTGATCGTGTCGCTCGACGAATACGAATCACTCAAAGAGACCGCCTACTTGCTCCGTAACCCCGAGAACGCCCGCCGTCTGCTCGGGTCCATCGATCGCCTCGAATCCGGAAAAGGTGTCGTGCGCGACCTCGCGGAATGAAGTACGTCTGGGATGAGGCATCCTGGGCCGACTACGAGTGGTGGCAGACCCAGGATCGTAAAGTGCTCGAGCGCATCAACAGGCTCCTCCGTGACATCGCCCGCAATGGCAATGAGGGGATCGGCAAGCCCGAACGTCTCAAGCACGGCTTCCACGGCTATTGGTCGCGGCGCATCACCGATGAGCACCGCCTGGTCTACAAGGTGGAGGCCGACGAGATCCGCATCGCCGGCTGCCGCTACCACTACGGCACCTGACGGCGTGACCACGGTGTGGCGATCCGCTGCCCCACGTGAAGTAGCGGGGCCGCCGACGCCACCTGCACCGAGATGGCGAATGGCTCGGCGAGCTCGTTCGCGGTGGCCGGTGCGCGGCTGGGGCGCCCGATGGCCAGGGACCACCGTCAACCCCCTTGCGTTTGGGACTCTCAGTTTCATACGTCATCATGGAAGGTCCGTTTGCTCCCGACCCCGAAGAACGCCTGCCCATGACCCACCCGATCGCCCGACACGGTCGGCAGAAGAGCCCGAGGCCCCTTGCCCTCGTGGCGCGCTTCGCGCTCGTCGCCGCCGCGGTCGTCGGCGTCTCCGGGGCCGCCTTCGCCGGGTTCGCCACCTGGAGCGTCACGAGCGACGTGCAGACGGTCGCCCTCGCCGGCGAGACCGTGGGTGAGCTGCCCCAGATCTCGGCCATCGACGGCGGCGTGAACCTCCTCCTCGTGGGCAGCGACTCCCGTCAGGGCCAGGGCGACGCCTACGGCGAGACCGAGGGCAACCTCAACGACGTGACGATGCTGCTGCACATCGCGCAGGACCACTCGAGCGCGACGGTGGTGAGCTTCCCCCGCGACATGGTGGTGCCCATCCCCTCCTGTCCCGATCCCGACGGCGGCAGCTTCGACGCGATGAGCGCCCAGCCCATCAACGTCACCCTCTCCTACGGCGGCCTGCCCTGCACCGTGCTCACGGTCGAGGCGCTCACGGGGCTCAGCATCCCGTTCGCCGCCGAGGTGCAGTTCAACGGTGTGATCGAGATGTCGAACGCCGTGGGCGGTGTGCCCGTCTGCGTGGTCGACCCGATCAGCGACGAGTACACCGGTCTCTCACTCGAGCCCGGCACCCACACGCTGCAGGGGGCGGATGCGCTGGCGTTCCTCCGTACCCGCCACGGCGTCGGCGACGGCAGCGACCTCGGTCGCATCTCCTCGCAGCAGGTCTTCCTCTCGTCTCTCGTGCGCACGATGAAGTCGAGCGCCACACTCTCCGACTTCGGCAAGCTCTACGGCATCGCCCGTGCGGCTGCGTCGAACATGGTGCTCTCGCAGAGCCTCGCCTCGCCCGACACCCTCGTCTCCATCGCCCTCGCGTTGAAGGACATCGACCTCGACAAGGTCACGTTCGTGGCCTATCCGGGCACCACCGGCGGCGAGGGCGTCTATGCCGGCAAGGTGCAGCCGCTGACGGATGACGCCGACGTGCTCTTCGCCGCGATCGCCGCCGACCAGCCCGTGATCACGGCCGATCCGGCCAACACCGGTGTGGGTGCCGTGGTCGACCCGAACGCGCCGGCGACGGCGGCTCCTGCGGATTCCACGGCGGCGGATGCGGCGGATGCGTCCGCGGCGGCTCCCGCAACCCCCGCCGACCCCAGTACTGGGGCCGCGGACACGAGCGCGAATGCCGCCACGACGGCCACCGCCCTGCCACAATCGATCACGGGGCAAACCGCAGCCGAGTACACCTGCTCGAAGGGGAACGACTATTAGCCGGAGGATCGACGACTCGACCACTGTCGCGCGCCATGGGCGGCAGAAGTCCTCTCATCCGATCCGTGCGGTCGCCACCGTGCTCCTCGCCTCGCTCGCCGTCGTGCTCGTGAGCGGCGTCTCGATCGCGGCCTACGCCGCCTGGGACGTCACGAGCTCCATCACCACGGTCACCCTCGCCTCCGATGACGAGGCTGCAGTGGCCCAGGCCGCGGGGGCGGCACCTCCGCCCGAGATCTCGGCGATCGACGGCGGCGTGAACCTGCTGCTGGTCGGCAGCGACTCCCGCGCCGGCCAGGGCGACGCCTACGGTGACGACGAGGGCGGTGCCCTCAATGACGTGACGATGCTGTTGCACATCGGGCAGGACCACTCGAGCGCCACCGTGGTGAGCTTTCCGCGTGACCTCGTGGTCGACATCCCGGACTGTCCCGACGGCGGCGGCTACACGGCCCCGATCAACGAGTCGCTCTCGCAGGGCGGGCTCGCCTGCACCGTGTTGACGGTCGAGAGCCTGTCGGGGCTCAGCATCCCGTTCGCGGCGGAGATCCAGTTCAACGGCGTGATCGAGATGTCGAACGCGGTGGGTGGAGTGCCCGTCTGCGTCACCGATCCCATCGACGACGAGTACACGGGCATCCACATGGCCACCGGCACCCACGTGCTCTCCGGGGCGGATGCGCTCGGCTTCCTGCGCACCCGGCACGGCGTCGGCGACGGCAGCGACATCGGTCGCATCTCGTCGCAGCAGGTCTTCCTCTCGTCGCTGGTGCGAACCATCAAGAGCGACTCCACGCTCACCGACTTCGGCAAGCTCTATGGACTCGCGAAGGCGGCGGCCAGCAACATGACGCTCTCGCAGCGGCTGGCGTCGCCCGACACCATGGTGTCGATCGCGCTCTCGCTGAAGGGCATGGACCTGTCGAAGGTCACGTTCGTTGCGTATCCCTCCTACTCGGCCAGTTGGGTGCCCGCGGGCAAGGTGGCGCCCGATACCGAGTCGGCCGACATCCTGTTCGCGGCGATCCAGGCGGATCAGCCGGTGGCCGTGGCGGCACCCGGCGGGATCGCGTCGGTGGTCGATCCGAATGCCCCGGTGACGAGTTCGCCGTCGGCCACCGCGACTCCGGCTCCGGCCGATCCGAGTGCGCCCGCCGATCCGACGGCGACGGATGCTGCCGCCCCGGTCGAGGTGGCCCCGGGTGAGGTCAACGCCGCCGGAGCGACCGTGCTGCCGTCGACCGTGAAAGGGCAGACCGCGGCCGACTACACCTGCTCGGTCGGCAACGACTGAGGAGCGGATGCTCGTGACCGCGTCGTCGTCGCCTGATCTGCTCTGGGCCGGGCCCTCCGGAGCTCCCGTCCTGGTTCTCGTCCACGGTGCGGGAGCGGCGATGGACTCGGTGTGGATGAACCGGATGTGCGAGCTGCTCGGGGAGCGGGGCATCCGCACAGCCCGTTTCGAGTTCGCGTACATGGCGGCCCGCCGGTCGGGCGCGCGCAAGCCGCCGCCTCGCGCGGAGACGCTTCTCGGCGAGTACCGCACGGCGGTGGCGGCGGTGCGCGCTGCTCTCGCCGCGGAGGGGGAGGTCGCGCCGACGAGCCCGGTCGCAGCGCTCGACACCGGTGCGTCGCGCCAGGTGACCGGTGCGGATGCCCCTCCCGTCGCGATCGGGGGCAAATCGATGGGGGGCCGGGTCGCCAGCATGGTCACCGATGAGCTCTTCGACGCCGGCGCGGTGAGTGCGCTGGTGTGCTTCGGCTACCCCTTCCATCCGCCGGGCGCCCCCGAGAAGCTCCGCACTGCGCACCTCGAGTCGCTGCGCACGCCGGCCCTCATCCTGCAGGGCACGCGTGACCCGTTCGGTACCCGGGAGCAGGTGCCCGGTTATCCGCTCGCCACGGGCATCCGAGTCTCCTGGCTCGAGGACGGCGAGCACGAGTTCAAGCCCCGCGTGAAGCTCTCGGGCTTCACCCACGACGAGCATCTGTCGACGGCGGCCGCGGAGGCCGCAGCCTTTGTCAGCAAGACCGCAGCGCCTCGGTTATGATGGCGGAGGCGAAAGCCAAGGAGACGTCGCATAGTTCGGCCTAGTGCACCACCCTGCTAAGGTGGAGAACCCTTTATTGGGTTCCGTGGGTTCAAATCCCACCGTCTCCGCACAGGTCCTCCCTCGGGCAGACGCACCGTCGCCGCCCGCTGAACAGCGCTAGCGCGAACCTCGGCCCATCGAGAGATGGCGGGCGAAGAAGCGGTCCGCATCGTCGCCGGCGTGCGGCGGAACGCCCGTGTGGCCACCCAGACTGGCGTAGAGGGTCTTCTCCGTCGATCCGAAGGCGTCGAACAGATCGAGCGCCATCGCGCGGTCGTTTCCCTCGTCATCCCATTGCAGGAGGACGTGCAGCGGGATCGTCACCTGCCGCGCCTCCTCCCTGGTCGCGCGCGGCACGTAACTGCCGGCGAACAGGCCGGCCGCGACGATCCGGGGTTCGATTGCGGCCAGACGCACTCCGATCGCGATCACCCCACCGGAGAATCCGACCCGCTCGCCGATCTCAGGACGGGCGAGTACCTCGTCGAGCGTGGTCTGCCACTCGGGCGCGGCCTGGTCGACGAGCGGGAGGATCAACCGGTCGATGACGTCGTCATCCGGCTGTTCTCCCGCGGAGATCGCACGGGCGAGGTCCGATCGGGCCTGCTCTGCACCGGGGAGTGGTGTTCGGCCACCTGCTCCGGGCATCTCGATGGAGACCGCCGCGAACCCCTGCGCACTGGCGCTGCGTGCACGCACGGCGAGGCGGGGATACATCCGTCTCATCCCCATCCCGCCCGGTTGTCCCATCAGGATGAGGGGGACCGGGGTGGCCGGGGATGCGGCCGGTGGCGTCCACAGGATGCCGGAGATGTCGCCGATGGTGAATTCGCGCTCGGTGACGCGGGTGTCGAGGTTCCGTTCAGACGTGACGTGCATGGTCGTGCCTTTCGCTCAGGTCACCCTTCCTTCGGAAGGGAGGCTGCAATCCCGATTGTGGTCGCGGCGGGCCCGGGCGCTGGAATCGGCCGGTGGCGACGAGCTCGGTCACGAGTGCGATCGGCACGATCCATCCACTCCAGCCGAGTACGGTCGCCTGCGTGGTGTCGAGATCACGATGGCGGGCACAGCTCCGAGCGGGAGGAGTTTCGGCAGCAGCCAGCCCCGCCAGCCGAGTTCTTCTCCGAGCGCTGGAATCAGGTTGATGAACGCCGCGGAGGGCAGGATGACGAGCTGGATGGCGACGAGCGCTCCGACAGGGATGGGCACCTCGCCCACTCCGGCAGCGCGCGCCTGCTCGTTGACGTACTCGTCGAACCCCGAGAAGTTCACGAAGTCGGCGGGGTACACGCCGAACAGTGCCCCCACCGGCAGGGCGACGAGAACGAGCGCGAGAGGAACGAAGATGCCCAGGGCGGCGAATCCGATCAGCCGTCGCACCGGCTTCAACGGCCACAACCCGAGGGTTCGTGCCCTCTGCGTCGGCCGGTCGACGACGAACACCACGATCAGGGCAGCGGCGGCGGGAGTCGCCATGGTGGCCACGGCGATGAGGGGGAAGAGCGGACTGGCGAGTCCGTCGCCGAGCCAGAGGGGGACCGCGAGAAGCCAGGCGAGGCCGAACGCGATCGCCACGTACGCGGCGATAGAGCGGATGTCGCGCCGGCTCACGCGGGCCGGGGTGCGCGCATCCGTGCCGCTGTTCGCCACCGTGGTCTCGATGGTCATGGCGCCGGCTCCGTGAGGATGTGGAGGCCTGCGATGGTGCGGTCGTCGCGGAACGCGATGCGGGCCGTGTAGTCGCCCGCCTCCATCGAGAGCGGCGTGTTGGTGATCGTCAGGTCGCCGGCTCGCGTCACCACGGGTTCGCCCTGCCCTTCGAACGCGCCAGAGGTTCCCACGATCTGTGCCCACGCGGCGGCCAGCGCCTCCTCGGAGAGTGAGTTGCGCATCATCGGATCGAACTGTTCGGTGATGGCTTGCCAGCGCCCTGCCGCGAGATCGTCGACGATCGTGCGGGCCAGCTCGGTGGCGCCGGCAAGGGGTGTGGTGTTCATGGGTTCTCCTGTTCGTGGGTCGATCGGCTTGCCGTAGCGCTGGAATGCGGCCTGACGGCTCACGCCCAAGGCGTCGCCGATCGTCTGCCACGTCACGCCGCGCTCTCGCGCCTGCTGCACCACAGCGCGTACGACATCATCTGCGGCCGCCTGGATTCTGAGCGCATGTCCGATCGCGCTGGAGGAGTCGTCGCCCTGGGTCAGCATCCCCGACTCCTCGTCGGCGGCCATGAGGAGCGCTGTGTGCCCAGGCGGTATGCTGATGGCACCGGAAGTAAAAGCGTGGGCCGTCAGCCCCGTTCACACGCCGCTCACCGAGCAGCCACTTCTCCCTAGATGGAGGACGTGGCATGGGCCTGAACAACGAGCGAGCACGCAGAACCGATGAGGCGCAGACCTCTCGAGCGCGGCACCGTCCGCAGACGCTGAAAGCCGCGGGGGTGGCCCTCGCCGGCCTCTCGGCGGTGTTCCTGCTCGAGATGCTCGACAACTCGATCCTCAACGTCGCGCTCCCCACGATCGGGCGTGAACTCGACGCCTCGACCACGGAGTTGCAGTGGGTCACGGGTGCCTACGCGGTCGTCTTCGGTGGACTCATGCTGCTGTTCAGCGCGATCGCAGACCGGTTCGGTCGGCGCCGCGTGATGCTGGTGGGCCTCACACTGCTCGCCCTCGCCAGCGCCTCCACGGCTCTCGTCACCACACCCGAGCAGCTCATCGCCGTGCGCGCCGTGGTGGGCATCGCCGCCGCGATGACCACCCCCGGCTCCCTGGCGCTGGCCTTCCGGCTCTTCGATGAGGAGTCCCTGCGCGTTCGGGCGCTCACGCTCATCTCCACGGTGGGCCTCGTGGGGTTGGCCGTCGGACCGACGGTGGGCGGCTTCATCCTCGCGTTCGCACCGTGGCAGGTGCTGCTCCTCATCAACGTGCCCATCGCGATCCTCGCCTTCATCGGCATCCGCGTGGGCGTCGCGAACGACCTCCCCGAGGAGCTGCATCGCGACCCCCTCGACGTTCCAGGGGCGCTCCTCGGCACGGCCACCATCGTTCTGACGCTCGTGGCTCCGACCCTGTTCGTCGACGAAGGAATCGGGTCCTGGACTCCCTGGGCTGCGAGTGCCGGCGCCGTGGGGGCGGCCGCCCTCTTCGTCGTCCGCGAACGCACCGCGCGCTACCCGCTCCTGGACCTCGAACTCGTGGCGCTTCCCCTCGTCTCGAGCGGCCTCGCCTACAAGGCCGCTTCCGGTCTCGCGATCGCGGGCCTCGGCTACATGGTCACCCTGCAACTGCAGTTCGCGTGGGGATGGCCGCCCGCGCTGGCATCGATCGGAATGCTCCCTCAGGTCATCGTGCTGTTGTTCGGCGGCCGTCTCGTGGGTCCGTTCCTGCGCGTGGTGGGGATGAATCGTGCCGCCTGGATGAGCGCGGCGGCGGTTGTGCTCGGCCTCGCCGTCTTCGCCGTGGGGAGCCGCTTCGGGTACGTCTGGATCGCGTTCGCCCTCGTCCTCGTGGCTGCAGGGATGCGGATCGTCGGCGTCGTCGCCGGCACCAACGTCATGACGGGGCTGCCCGAGAACCGCACCACCATCGGTGCCGCCCTGGTCGACACCTCGAGTCAGGTCGCCACGGGAGTCGGGATCGCCGTCACCGGCACCATCCTCGCCGCGCTCTTCACGGGCGACATCTCGTCGTCCGCCTGGAGTGCCGACCAGGCCGCCAGCTTCCAGACCGGAGTCACGGTCGCGGGATTCGCCGTCACCGCCCTGGCCGCCGTCCTCGTGCTGTTCGGGATGCTCCGAGCCCGATCAGGTCGCGGCGCCCTCTAGACACCGAATCACGTCAGGCGAACCCGTCCGTGGGCGGGATGCTCCGCCCTGCGATGAGCCGGCGCAGCCACAGGGCGCTGTCCTTCACGATGCGATCCTGCGTGTCGTAGTCGACCCGGATGATGCCGAAGCGCTTGGAGTAGCCGTAGCCCCACTCGAAGTTGTCGAGCAGGCTCCACACCTGATAGCCGCGCAGGTCGACTCCCTGGGCGAGCGCCCGGTGCGCGGCCGTGAAGTGCCGCTGCAGGTAGTCCACGCGGAGTCGATCGTGCACACGCGGAGCTCCGTCGGCACCGTCGAGGGTCACGACATCCTCGAACGCGGCCCCGTTCTCCGTGATCATCAGCGGCTGCGAGGGGAATTCTTCGTGCAGGGCCAGCAGCAGCTCGAGCAACCCCGACGGATCGATGTTCCAGCCCATCGAGGTATACGGCCCCTCCTGCGGCAGGAACTCGACGTCGTCGGCACCCGGCCACGGCGACCCGCCGACATCCTTGTGTCCGTCGGCCATCAGCCGCGGCGACACCCCGTCCCAGTGCCGCACGACGGTGGTGGCGTAGTAGTTCACGCCCAGCACATCGATCGGCTGGCGGATCACCTCGAGGTCGCCGGCCTGCACGAAC
The DNA here is from genome assembly GCF_004297105.1 of Herbiconiux sp. Lineage (GTDB taxonomy): Bacteria > Actinomycetota > Actinomycetes > Actinomycetales > Microbacteriaceae > Herbiconiux. Next base: position 448,030 of record NZ_SCVE01000012.1, on the reverse strand, counting down.
GACCAATCGGTGACGGATGCGGTGTCCTCGAACAGGTCGGCAGGGTACGCGCCGTGCAGCAGCGGCCCCGTGAACGCCCGGTTGGCGATGGCGTCGATCCGGCGCACCGCGTCGGCCCCCGACGCGCCCGATCCGGCCTCGGCCCGCAGCACGTGCAGGTTGAGGGTGATGGAGTACTGCGGTGCGTTCGACACGACCGGGCGCAGCGCCTCGATCGCCAGGCCGTGCGCCAGGTTGAGATGGTGCACCGCCTTCAGCGCCGCCTCGGGTGAGGTCACCCCGGGAGCGTGCGCCCCCGACCCGTACCCCAGGTAGGCCGAGCACCAGGGCTCGTTCAGGGTCGTCCACACCGCGATGCGGTCGCCGAGCGCTTCTCCCATGATGCGGGCGTACTCGGCGAAGGCCAGCGCCGTCGACCGGGCGGTCCAGCCGCCCTCGTCCTCGAGCGCCTGCGGCAGATCCCAGTGGTAGAGCGTGGCGATCGGCGTGATGCCGCGGGCGATCAGGCCGTCGACGAGGCGCGAGTAGAACGCGATCCCCTCGGGCAGGGCTGGTCCCCGGCCGGTGGGCTGGATGCGCGGCCAGGCGATCGAGAACCGGTACGACTCGAGTCCCAGCTCCTGCATCAGGTCGAGGTCGGCCTCCCACCGGTGGTAATGGTCGTCGGCCACGTCACCGGTGTCGCCGTTCCAGACCTTTCCCGGGGTGTGACTGAAGGTGTCCCAGATCGACGGCCCGCGACCGTCCTCGTCGAAGGCTCCCTCGATCTGGTACGACGCGGTGGCCGAACCGATCACGAACCCGGGTGGAAAGGTCAGTCCCGTGTCTCGGTAGTCGTCCCGCCCCGTCGTGGGGTCACCGGAGTCGTGCGTCGCGCTCATGCGCCGGCCTCCCGCACCGCGAACTCGAGGTCGGCGGCATCCGTCGTCACCGCGACCGAGCCGTCACCTGTGCGCGTGATGTCGAACACCACGGTGCGCCCGTCGGAGGGCGAGGTGACCGTCACCGACGACGGCCCGCCGCCGCCCGGGTAGGTCACGAACGACAGCGAGTCGAAGTAGTCGTGATCGGGCCGGTCGACCCGCGACGTCATCGGCAGCACCGATCCGCCCCGCACCCAGACCGGGAGACTGAAGACATCGTGCGTCTCGCGCCGCCAGGTACCCACGGGCAGTACCACGGTCTCGCCGGTCAGGAGCTGGGTCCACGTGCCGGCGGGCAGGTAGTACTCGACCTGCCCCGACGCGGAGAACACCGGAGCCACGAGCAACGACGACCCCAGCATGTACTGCCGGTCGAGGTAGCGCACAGCGGGGTCGGCCGGGAACTCCAGGAGCATCGGCCGCATGAACGGCACACCCGTCGAGTGGGCTTCGAGCCCCACGGAGTAGAGGTAGGGCATGAGCGACAGCTTCAGGGTGGCGAACCGTCGGGTCACCTCCACGGCCTCCTCGTCGAAGGCCCACGGCACCCGGTAGCTCGTGGAGCCGTGCAGACGTGAGTGCGACGAGAGCAGCCCGAACGCCACCCAGCGCTTGAACACCTCCGGATCGGGGGTTCCCTCGAAGCCGCCGATGTCGTGGCTCCAGAAGCCGAACCCGCTCAGCGCGAGCGAGAGCCCGCCGCGCAGCGTCTCGGCCATCGACACGAACGACGAGGAGTTGTCGCCACCCCAGTGCACGGGCATCCGCTGGCCGCCGGCCGTGGCCGATCGGGCGAACAGCACCGCGGAGCCCACCCCGTTCTCCTCTTCGAGCACCTCGAACACGGCCTCGTTGTAGAGCTGGGTGTAAAGGTTGTGCATGGTCTCGGGCGACGAGCCGTCGTGCCACACCACGTCGAGCGGTACGCGCTCGCCGAAGTCGGTCTTGACGGCGTCGACCCCCTGTCGCGCCAGGGTGCGCACCTTCTCCTGGAACCAGCTGCGCGCCTCGGGATTGGTGAAGTCGACGAGGCCCATTCCGGCCTGCCAGAAGTCCCACTGCCAGACCGTGCCGTCGGGCCGCTTCACCAGGTAGCCGGCGGCCGCGCCCTCGGCGAACAGGGGCGAGCGCTGGGCGATGTAGGGGTTCAGCCAGGCCGACACCCGCAGCGAGCGCTCGTGCACGCGGGCGAGCATGCCCTCCGGGTCGGGGAAGGTACGGGCGTCCCAGTCGAAGTCGGTCCAGTTGAACTCGCGCATCCAGAAGCAGTCGAAGTGGAAGACCGACATCGGCAGCTCCCGCTCCTGCATGCCGTCGATGAAGCTCATGACGGTGGCCTCGTCGTAGTCGGTGGTGAACGAGGTCGAGAGCCACAGGCCGTACGACCAGGCGGGCACGCGTGCCGGACGGCCGGTCAGTGCGGTGTAGCGCGACAGCACGTCCTTCGGTGTGGGCCCGTCGATCACGAAGTACTCCAGGGCCTCGCCCGCGGTCGAGAACTGCACCCGCTCGACCGCCTCGGATCCCACCTCGAACGAGACGTGCTCGGGGTGGTTGACCAGCACGCCGTACCCCTCGGACGAGAGGTAGAACGGCACGTTCTTGTAGGACTGCTCGCTCGAGGTGCCGCCGTCGGCGTTCCACGAGTCGATGGTCTGACCGTTCTTCACCACCGGGCCGAAGCGCTCGCCGAGTCCGTAGATCGTCTCGCCCACACCCAGGTCGAGCTGCTCGTGCACGTAGTGGGCGGATGATGCCAGTCCCGTGGTGGTGACGCCCGCGATGCCGGCAGGCTCCGCGGCGACCGGCGCGCCGGGCGCGAGCGTGATGTAGCCCACCGATTTGTGGCCGCTCGCGGTGAGGGGCCGGGTCACGCCGTCGGCGGTCGTGGAGTGGAAGCTCAGAGCCCAGGGCGCCCCTTTCGCGATGCGGGCGGTGAGCGACCCCGTGGTGAGAGTGCCGGCGTCGCCGTCGAGGCGGGCCGTGCCGACCCCGCTCTCTGCGCCCACGAGTTCGAAGCCGGGCGAGGGCCGGGTGCCCTGGAAGTGCTCGATCCGCACCCGCACCACGCCCTCGAGCGGCGACGAGAGGGTCACGGTCAGCAGCGGCCGATTGAGCACATCTCCGCGCGATTCGATGCGCTTCGTGGGGGCGGACACGACGAGGCTGTTGTCGCGCTCCTCGATGTCGTAGGCCTCCTGGGCGTAGACGGCGGAGACTCCGGGTCGGACGTGCCAGAAGCCGTCGGTGAACTTCATTGATTTCCTTCGTATCGGTCGTGGTCGGCAGTCGTCACTTCACCGCGCCGGCGGTGATGCCACGGGTGAGGGTGCGCTGGAAGATGAGGAAGAACACCAGGGTCGGGATGAGGCCGAGGAGTGCCGAGGCGCTCGTGGTGGTGACGTCCATCAGCCGGTCTCCCTGCAGCACGCTGATGGCCACGGGCACGGTCTGGTTGTCGTTCGACACCAGGAACGTCAGGGGGATGAGGAATTCGTTCCAAGTCCAGATGAAGAAGAAGATCAACAGCACCGAGAGCGTGGGCCGGGAGATGGGCACGATCACCCGCCACAGTGTCTTCCAGCGCCCGGCACCATCGAGGGCGGCCGCCTCGAGCACCTCCTTGGGGAAGGTGCCGAAGACGCTGGAGAGCAGATAGGTGCCGAACGCGCTCTGGATGACGGTGAAGATGATGATGACGCTCCACACGTTGTCGTAGAGGCCGACCTGCTTGAACATGTAGTAGAGCGGGTAGAGCAGCGCCTCCTGCGGCAGCAGGTTCGCGAGCAGGAACAGCACGATGATCGACGTGCGGGCACGCACGCGGCCGATGCCGATCGCGAAGGCGTTCAGCACCGAGATGAGTACCGCGAGCACGGAGACGACCCCGGAGATGAAGATGCTGTTCCACAGCTTCTGGGGGAAGTCGACGCGTTCCCAGAACCGCACGATGCCGTCGAAGTAGAGCTGCGTCGGCAGCTGCAGCGGGCCGGTGGCCGCGTAGTCCTGCGGCGACTTGAACGAGTTGATCAGAATCAGGATGAACGGGAACGCGATCAGCACGGCCACCACGATGGCCGCCGCCAGCAGCACCCAGTCGGTGACGGTGCGTGGCCGTTTGCCGTTCTTGCGCCGGCGCTGCAGACCGGCGGATGCCCGGGGCGGGCGCGGGGGAGCCATGGGCTCTCCGGCATCCGGAGCCGACCGGCTGATGGGGGTGGTGGCGGTCACAGGCCGGCCCTCTCCTTCTCTTCCCCGCGTAGTTGAGCGCGGATGAATGCGATGGCGACGATCGCGATGATGACGGTGAGCGCCGTGGCGATGGTGGCGCCGTAGCCCACCTGCTGCGACTGGAAGAACTCGCTATAGGCGTAGTACGCGGGCACCAGGGTGGAAGTGCCCGGCCCGCCGCCGGTCAGCACGTAGATGGGGCCGAAGACCTTCAGCGCCGCGATGGTGCACGTGAGGGCCACCACGTAGATCTCGGGGCGGATGATGCTCACCGTGATCGAGCGGAACCGCTGCAGCCAGTTGGCGCCGTCGAGTTCGGCGGCCTCGTAGAGTTCGGGGTCGACCCGCTGCAGCGCGGCCATGAAGATCACGATCGGGTAGCCGATCTGCACCCAGACCATCACCAGCATGATGCTCGCCAATGCCGTGTCGGGGCTGCCCAGCCAGTTGTGGGCCAGGGTGCCGAGACCGATCGACTCGAGGATCTGGTTGAGGGCGCCGTCGTCGCCCGGCCGGAGGATCCAGCCGATCACGATGCCGGCGACGGCCACCGGGAGGATCTGCGGAAGGTAGTAGGTGGCTCGCAGGAAGCTGGCCAGCCGGCCGCCGAACTTGCGCCCGATCAGGTCGAACAGGAGGGCCGCCAGGAGCAGGCCGAGGAGGGTCGGCACGATCACCATCGCGATGATCATCGCGATGGAGTTGCGGAACGAGGCCCAGAAGGCCGCGTCGCCGAACAACTCGATCCAGTTGTCGAGGCCGATGAACTCCGGTGGTTTGATGCCGCGCCACTCGGTGAAGCTCAGGTAGACGTTCCAGCCGAGCGGGATGAGCACGATGACCGTGAGGAGCACGAACCCGGGGAGGAGATAGAGCCAGTAGGCGCCGCGGCCGCGGCCGCCCCGGCTCGGGATGAGAGGCTCATCCGGAGCCGGGGCGACCTTGGCGGGGCGCTTCGCCGCGCGGACGAAGGGCACGGAGGTTGCCATGAGGGGCCTTCTTGTCTGGGCCTGCTGGTGCAGGCCTGTGGGGGCGGGCGTGCTCGTTCGGGTGCCGGCTACTTGCGGAAGTCGTCGACGTACGAGTCGTAGTCTCCGCCCAGGGTGCTGAGCACCGTGGTCGGGTCCTCCGAGCCGTTGATGAGGTTCTGCAGCTCGCCGTTCAGCTCGTCGTAGAACGTGGGGGTCGGCCAGTCGGGGTAGAAGGCCAGTCCGTCGCGCTCGTTGATCGTGTTGAACTGGTCGATCAGTTCTTTGCTCTTCTCATCGGTGATGTCGGCGATGTTCGCGGCCACCGGCACACCGCCGTTGTTGCCGAGGATCGCCTGGATCTCGGGGCGCATCGTGATGTCGATGAACTTGTAGGCCAGGTCGGGGTTCTTGGCGCTGGACGGGACAACCCACATGTTGCCCGCCGAACCGAGGCTGAGCTCCGACTCCGGGAACTCGAAGATGCCCCAGTCGAAGCCCGTGATCTCCTGGGTGAACCGGCCGTACCACCAGCTGCCCGAGACGAACATCGGCGAGTCGCCGTTGATGAACGACACTCCGGCGTCTTCGGCCTTGAGGCCCGACGCGTCCTGTGAGATGTAGCCCTTGTCGACGTAGTCCTTGATGGTGTCGGTGGCGTACGTGAGCGGCTCGCCCTGCCAGTCGACGGGGTTGGAGTAGAGCTGGTAGTCGTTGACCCAGTCGCGGTCGGCCTTGCTCAGGGCGAGCTGGTACCACAACTGGCCCAGCGGATACTCCTGCGCGGACTCGGCCAGCGGCGTGGTTCCGGCGTCCTTGAACTTCTTCAGGTCGGCCTCGAATTCGGCGTAGGTGGTGGGGGGCTCGATGCCCTGCGCGGCGAACGCGTCCTTGTTGTAGTAGACGGTGACGAACTCGCCGTAGTTCGGCACGCCGTACCACGGGCCGGAGCCCATGATGCCCTCGTCGTTGTAGCGGGCGGTGGTCTGCAGGGCGGGAGCGAGCTTGTCGTCCCAGCCGTACTGCTCGACCGCATCCGTCATGTCGGTCAGCAGACCCTGGCTGGCCAGGAGGCCCGCGGTGCCGTTGCCCTTGGCGTATTCGAGGATGTCGGGCGCCTCGTTGGAGTTGAGGACCTGGCTGGCCGTCGAGCGGATCTGCTCGAAGCCCTTCTCCTCGAACTTGACCGTGGCGCCGGTCTCCTCTTCGAAGATCTTGATCGCCTCGTCCCAGGCCTTGCCCATGGCACTGTCGGTCGACTCGTAGTGCCACAGGGTGAGGGTCTTGCCCTCAGCCGAGTCGGTGGAGCTGCCGGAGCAGCCGGCCAGCACGGTGGTCGCGGCGGCGAGGGCCGCGATTCCGGCGAATACGCGAGTGCGTCGTTTCACTGTCTACCTCCTTGTAGTGAGCAGGATGCTCGTGAGCGGTACGGCGGGTGGTGCGATGGTGCGGGATCGAACTGTCGAAGCGCTTCGATAATGCGCTTCGGCACGAGGTGGATGGATGGACGGGCCGGCGTCAGCCGGACATCGCGAGGACTCAGGCGACCGAGGAGGTCGAGCCCCTCGTGATGTATGAGGGCGGCACCAGCTCGACCACGGGTTCGGAGAACCCGTCGAGCTGGTGCATGGTGAGCTCGACCCCACGGCGCCCCGTGATGAGGGCGGGAAGCGGGATGACGTCGAGCGGGGGGTCGAGCATGTCGGTGGGGAAGCTGGAGCAGGCCGAGAGGATCGACAGATCGTTCGGGATGCTCACTCCGTCGCTGCGGAGCAGCTCGAGGAGCATGGTGTGCACGGGCTCGTTGGCGTTGAGAACGACGGCCGTCATCTCGGGGAGGCTCTGCCGCAGCTCCTCCACGGCGGCGCGCACGCTGGCCGGCTCCTGCTCGGGCATCACGAAGTGCAGGGCGACACCCTTGTCGGCTGCCGCCTCCACGAAGGCGTCGCGGAATCGGATGGGGAAGTTCGAGCCGCGCGCGTAGAGGTCGAGCGGGTGTCCGATCAGGCCGATCTGCCGGTGGCCCAGGGCGGCGAGCCTCTCGACCGACAGCCGCGCGGCCGCCTCGAAGTCGAGGTCGACGCAGGTGAGCCCGGCCGTGTCGGCCGGGATGCCGACGAGGGTCACGGGGATGTCGAGCTCGCGCACGAGCGGCACCCGGTTGTCGTCGCGGTCGACGTCGAGCAGCACGATTCCGTCGACGAGTTTGGAGGAGACCATCCGCCGAAGCCCGTTGACCGCCTCGTCCTGAACCAGCAGCACGGTGTCGTAGTCGAACTCGCGCGCAGCCTCGGCGATGGCCAGCACGAACGTCATGTGCGCGGGTGCGTAGGTGTCGGCGTGCAAGGGAGCGCTCAGGGCGAGCAGGTTGGTGCGGCTGCCGGCCAGCATCCGGGCGCCCGCGTTGGGGCGGTAGCCGAGTTGGGCGACGGCGGCGTCGATGCGATCGCGGGTCGCGGCACCGATGGCGCGCTTGCCGCTGAGAGCGTAGGACACGGTCGAGATCGACACTCCCGCGGCGCGGGCGACGTCGTTGATCGTTGCCATGCGCGCCTCCTCCGACGTCTTTGCCAGTTGTCGAAGCGCTTCCGCGAAGCGCTTCGACAGAAACGATAAGCGGACACCCGCATCGAGGTCAACCCATTCGTGCGAAAGCGTGGCTGCGGCGGATGTGCGGCCTGTCGCCTCGCTCTGAGCGGAGCGGCGGGCGCAACCCGGCTCGTCGGAGGAGAGGGGCCCCGCGATCGGTCAGCGCGAGACCGCCCGGATCATCGCCGGACCGGCCCACAGGATGAGAGCCAGCACCAGCACGACGAACCCGAGGAACGCGGGCACCAGGGGCAGCGCAAGCAGAGCCGCACCCACGAGCAGCGGTGGCACGGTCATGCCGGCAAAGGCGAGCAGGAAGATGCCCGCCGTGATCTCGCTGCGGTTCGCGGCGGTACCGAGCGAGGCCGCGGTGGCCAGCGCCCCGCGGAAGACGAGACCGACGCCCGCTCCGGCCACCACCCCGCCGGCGACGAAGAGGGCTGCCGAGGCGGTGAGGTCGGCGAGGCCGAGGGAGATGAGGCCCGCTACCATCGCGAAGACACCGAGTCGGAGCTGCGTGCGCGTCGACAGCCGTGCGAACACGACTTGCGCGAGCGCCGCCGCGCCGAACACCGAGAACGACACGATCCCGGCGATGAGGTGGTCGGTCTGGTGCAGCAACTGCGCGAGGAAGGTGGGCGCCACCGAGCCGAACAGCCCGGTGACCGCGAAGGCCGCGAAGGCCCCGATGCCCGCCGCCCAGTACGCCCGGCGGCTTTCGGCGGGAACCCGCACGCGCTGCGGGCGGTAGGGGCCGTGGTGACGGCCACGCGTCACCGTCTCGGGAACGAAGGCGTAGGCGAAGCCGACAGCGACGAGTGCGGCGAGGAACGCCAGATACGGTGCCACGAGCGGCTGGGGCGCCCACTCCGCGAAGAGCCCGCCGATCAGCGGCCCCAGGGCGAGCCCGCCCATGTTGGCCACGCCCGCGATGGTCGCCGCGAAGCCCACCGTGGCGGCCGGATGGCTGATCCGCCGCAGGTCGGCGAGGTGGGCGGTCGCGGTGGCCGTGAGGATGCCGATGCCGAGCCCGGCCACGAAGCGCGCCGTGATCAGGCCCACCGCAGAGGGCCAGACCAGGAAGAGCACGGCCGCCAGCACCTCGATGAGCACCGAGGTCAGGATGATGCGGCGACGGCCGAGCCGGTCGCTCACGTGCCCCGCGAGGTAGAGCGCGAGCATCACGCCGATCGAGTAGGCCGCGAAGATCACCGTGATCATCACGGTGGGGAAGCCGTCGCGCTGCTGGTAGATCGCGTACAGGGGAGTGGGCACGGTGTTGAACGCCATCATCACCAGGAACGCGACGGCCGTCACCCAGAAGCCGGCACGATGGGGCAGGCGGAGGCGGGTGTGCGAGGAAGGTTGCGGGGTGCTCGACTCCGGGAGGGTGTGCAGGGGGATCGACATCGTGCTCATGCCATGATCATGCGCCGCAACAGTCATCGAGTCCAACGAGTTTTATCGCACATAGTAATCGATTTCGTCTATGATCCGGATCATGGAGACCCGCCTGCTGGAGTATTTCGTCGCCGTGGCCGACGAACTGAACGTCACCCGCGCCGCCGCCCGGCTCTATGCGGCTCAGTCCACCGTGTCGGCGGGCCTGCGCAGTCTGGAGGCCGACCTCGGTGTCACCCTGTTCGAGCGCAGCACGAAAGCGGTGCGACTGCTCCCCGCCGGCGAAGAGCTGCTGCCGCTGGCCCGGCGCGTGCTCGATGAGGTGGCCGTGATGCGGGAGGCGGCCCCGGAGTCAGGCGCGGGCTTCCGCGGACGGGTGCGTATCGGCACATTCGCCGCGCTTCAGCTTCTCGATCTCCCCGGCGTGCTCGGGCGGTTCCGGCGCAACCATCCGCGGGTGGATCTTCAGTTGACCGTGTCGCCGACGGGTTCGACCGGGCTCGCCGACGACCTCACCCACGGCCGTCTCGATCTCGCTCTCACCTCGTTGCCCACGACCTCGGCGCTCGAGAGCTGGCCGCTGGCGAGCTACCCGTTCGTGGCACTCCTCCCACCCGCTCATCCGCTTGCCGGTGCTCGATCGGTCTCCCTCGCCGAATTGGCCGACGACGACTGGGTCGATCTGCAGCCGGGCTTCGGCAATCGCGTGATGGTCGAGCACGCGCTCGCCGACCGGGGCATCGTGCGCCACATCGCCGCGGAGTTGGCGGAATTGCCGGCCGTGGGTCCCTGCGTCGCGGCGGGCCTGGGTGTCGCGGTGGTGCCCGATCTGGTGTCGAGTGAGGGCTGCGTTCGCATGCCCCTGGCTGAACCCATCGGGCCCTGGGTCGTGTCGCTCACAACGCGTCGCGGCCAGAAGCGGCGACCGGTGGTGGTCGCACTCATCGACGAGGTTCGTTCCGCCATGTCCGACAGGGATGGGCCCATCGCCCTCTGACGATCGGCGTGCCTGTTCCCTGCGCGCACCGGTAGGCCATCGGGCCACATCGACCTACGGTGGTCAGTGCAGCGTCCGGGAGGAACACGATGACCACCACTACGAGCGGTACCTCACTGAGTGAGGCCGACCTCGAGCGTCGTGCTGCGCTCCGGCGCATGAAGACGCTCGCGACGGCCCTCCTGGTGCTGGCGGCGATCGTCTTCGCGATCGCCTTCGCGTTCGAGGATCGCTACGCGTGGCTGGGTTACGTTCGGGCGGCGGCCGAGGGCGCGATGGTGGGTGCGCTCGCGGACTGGTTCGCGGTGACCGCGCTGTTCCGGCATCCGCTCGGGTTGCGCATTCCGCACACGGCGATTATCCCGAACCGCAAAGACGAGATCGGGGAGAGTCTCGGCGAGTTCGTGGAGCAGAACTTCCTCTCCGACGAGGTGGTGCGCAGCAAGCTGGCCACCTTCAGCGTGGCCGACCGGCTGGGCGCCTGGCTCGCCGACCCGGTGAATGCGGAGCGGGTGAGTGCCGAGGGAGCCGTGATGGCGCAGGGTGTGCTGCGCTTCTTCAGCGACCGCGACGTCGAGAGCCTGATCGAGAGGCTCGCCCGGGAATACCTGTTCGACCGCGAGTGGGCGCCCACGATCGGTCGGGTCGGGTCGGAACTCGTCGCCGCCGATCAGCAGCGCGCGATCGTCGACGCGCTCGTCGATGCGGCGGAGACGTGGCTCAGCGAGCATCCGGATGCTCTCGGCGAGGTCGTCTCCACCCGTCTGCCTCGCTGGGTTCCCGGGTTCGTCGGCGGCCTCGCCGACTCGCGCGCCCATCGGGAGGTGATCGGCCTGCTGCACGCGGTGCGCGACGACCCCGAGCATCCGCTGCGGCAGGCGATCGACGGCTACCTCGTCGATCTCACCGATCGGCTGCAGCACGATTCCGCGATGGCGGAACGGGTCGAAGAGATCAAGGCGGAGTTCCTGCGGAGTCCTCGGCTTCGCTCCTTCGCCGGCCGGCTCTGGGAGGCGGTGAAGACGACGCTCGCGGAGTCGCTGGCCGACCCCTCGAGTGAGTTGCGGTCGGCCGCGGCATCCGCACTTGTCGATGTCGGTGTGCGGCTCTCGAGTGATCGCACGCTCTCGGCGAAGATCGACGCGTGGATCGCCGATGCGGCCGGCTATGCGGTTCAGAAGTACCGCCACGATCTCGCCTCGGTGATCAGCGACACCGTGAAGCGGTGGGATGCTCGCGAGACCACGGAGAAGATCGAGCTGCAGGTGGGCCGCGATCTGCAGTTCATCCGCATCAACGGCACGGTGGTGGGGGCGATCGCCGGCGTCGGGATCTACGCGATCGCGACAGGCGTGCACGCTCTGTTCGCCTGATCGATCGACTGCGCAGAGAACGACGAGTGCCGGGGGCGGCTGCTCAGGGGGTGTGCACGAGCGTGTTCGCGTCGCGGCGCATCGACGTGGGGTACTCGGTGGTGGGCGTGCCGATGCGCACGAGCATCTGGATGGTCTGCCCGCCGGGCGCGTACTCCTCGTGGATGGCGGCATAGGGCGCGGCCATCGAGGGGTACTCCTGCAGGACCTGGCTGAGCGGCTGCATCACGAGGCCGAGGGATCGGGCACGGAGCGAGATGTCGGCGTAGAGGATGCCCGCCTCGACCTGCTCCGCACGACTGTTCCCGGTGGTGCTGATCACTCCGTAGGCAGGCGTGGCGGCCACGGCGGCGTCGGTCAGCGCGATCGCGTTCTTCGCTCCCGCGGCGTCGTCGTTCAACGAGGGGACGACGGTGATGAGTCCCTGCAGGAAGTACTTCATGAACCCGCTCGTTCCCTGCCCCTCGACTGCGAACCCGGAACGCGCATCGTTCTTGGCCTGCTCGGTCGAGGAGAAGACGGCGTCACTCTCCGCGGTGGCCGCCGCGTACTGCGTCTCGATGAGGGTGCCTTCGGCGCCGAGCTGCCCGAATCGCGTCCGATCGCGCTGGTCGGTGAAGATCTGAAGCGCGGCACCCGACTCGGCCGCCAGCCCGGTCAAGATGCTCTGCTGATCGGCGCTGAGCGGGGTGTCCGCGTAGGGGGAGCGATTGGTGTCGGAGAGGAAGAGTGACGCGTAGTCCGGGGTGCTCGCGGTCGCATCCGGCGTGAGTGTGATCTTCGCCACCGGCAGCGAGTTCATGGCGGTGGCGAGATCGGTCTCGTCGTAGTCGCCCTCGGGAAAGAGCTCGAAGTCGGCTCTGTAGCCCAGGTGGGCGGCGGAGACCCGCAGATACTGCAGGAACGTTCCCTGCGAGACCATGGTCTGTCGGGCGAGCGGATCCACGGCGGGCGTGAGCCGGGACGCATCCGTGTAGAGGTAGAGCACGTCGGCCTCGGCCGGATCGAGGGTGATCGTCCACGGCTGCATGTTGTGGCCGCTCGGGGCGAGTTCGGCCTGCGAGACGACCTTCATCCGGAGGTCGGTGAATTCGTCGGCGTAGCTCGCGGACCACGGATCGAGGTAGTGCGCGGGAACGAAGATCCCGCCCACGGTGAGGATGGCGCCCAAGCCCAGCGCGGCCACTCCGACGACGGACCCGACCACGATCAGTGTGACTCTGCGCCCTCGGTGGGCCCTCTTCGTCGTCATGAGACGTTCCCCGGTGAGATGAGTGCCGCATCGGGAACGACGAGGCAGGGTGTGCTGAGGTTCAGGAGGACACTGAGACCGGTCGATCCGAGGAGCGCTTTCTGGAGCACGGACTTCGACCGGCGTCCCATGACGGTCAGGATGGCCGGAGGGTCGACCTCGAGAAGAGCGACGGCGGAATCGGCTCTGGTCACGGTGCCCTCGACCGTGATGCCGGGAAAGTCATGTCCGACGCGATCGACGACCGCGTCGAGGAACTCCTGGTGCGGCGTCTCGACCACCGACAGCACCTCCGGGTCGAGCGGCCAGGGGTTGAACCACATGACGGGAGGCGACCAGGCGTGGACGATCCGGAGCGGTTGAGCTGCTTCGAGCGCGAGCTGCGCGGCGAAGCGCGCCAGGTCGCCGCTCTCCTCGCTCCCGTCGATCCCGACGACGACACCGTGCCGCCCCTCTCCGGCGACGGACGGGACGATTGCGACGGGCCCGGACGCGTGGGCGATCAGACGAGCGCCGAGTGACCAGCGTGCCGGAGCGTGGAGGACGCCGCCGGACCCACTGCCGACAACGAGGAGGACCGCCGGGGTGGATTCGCGGAGAAGACTGTGGAGCACGTCTCCTTCCCGAACGATCGACGTGACCTGCAGGCCGGGGGCCGCCTCACGAATCCGTGAGGCGCGGCGTTCCAGCGTCGCGGCGGCCGTCTCGGGGTCGTCGCGGGTGAGAGGTTCGTCGGGGAGAACGGTCATCCCGTCATCGACGTACAGAAGAGTGAGGTCGCTCTGGCTCTCACCGGCATGCTGAACCGCCCAGCTCAAAGCCACCTCGGCGTCTGCGCTGCCGTCGTACGCCACGATCACCCGCATGAGTGCTCCCTCTGTCGACTTCAGGATGCCCGCACGACGACGGGTGGGGCAGGGTACTTGGTCCTCGATCCGGTGTGAACGGACGGCGTGCGGAGCGCGCGGAGGGCGTTCAGGATGCAGATGAGGTCGACAACCTCCTGGATGCCGGCGCCGACCGCCGCCGGGATCACCCCGAAAGCGGCGATCACCATCAGCGCACCGCTCAGCGCGATGCCGATCCAGATGCTCTGCACTGCGATCCGCACGCTGTCCTGCCCGATGGCCACCGCGGAGGCGGCCCGGGACAGATCGTCGACGAGGATCACGACATCGGCGGAGTCGCTCGCGGCGGTCGCCCCGCGTGCGCCGAGGGCGATTCCCACGTCGGCGGCCGCGAGGACGGGTGCGTCATTGACCCCGTCGCCGACCATCACGACGGGGCGTTCGATCAGCGCGGCGACCGCCGTGACCTTGTCGGCCGGAAGGCATCCGGAGCGCACGTCGGAGATGCCGGCCTGCGCGGCGATCGACACCGCGGTGGCATGGGCGTCTCCGGTCAGCATCACGATCTGCCGGGCTCCCCTCCGTTTCAGCTCGGCGATGGTGGCGCGGGCGTTCTCCCGGATCCGGTCATGGGCGATGATCGCGCCCGCGAACCGGTCGTTCACGGCGACGTAGATCGCGAGTTCCCCGGTGGCCAGCTCGTACTCGTGGGCTGCAGGTGCCAAAGGACGGATGAACGACAGCTTCCCCACCCGCACGGTGTCGGCGCCGAACGTCGCCGCGACTCCCGCGGTCGCAACCTCACCGGCGTCGTCGGTCGACTCGAGCACGAGTCCCTCGGCGTGTGCCTGCGCGATGACCGATTCGGCGAGCACGTGGCTCGAGTACTGCTCTGCGGATGCGGCGAGGCGCAACAGCTCGTGTTCGGTGAATCCGCTCTCGGTACGGATGCCCCTGATCGAGGGCCGGCCCTCGGTGAGGGTGCCTGTCTTGTCGAACACCACGCTCCGGGTGCGCGAGAGCGCTTCGAGCACGGCCCCGCCCTTGACGATGACGCCGGTGCGCGCCGCCCGGCTCATCCCGGCCATGAACGCGATCGGCGCCGCGATGATCAGCGGGCACGGGGTGGCGAGCACGAGCACCTCGGCGAACCGCACCGGGTCGCCCGAGACGACCCAGGCCGTGATGCCGATGAGCAGGGCGGCCGCGGTGAACGGTAGAGCGAAGCGGTCGGCGAGCCTCACCACGGGCGCCGGATGCGACGAGGCCTCCGTGACGAGGAGCACGATGCTCTGGTACTGGCTGTGAGCCGCATCCGTCGTCGCCGTCATCGTCACCGCGGTCTGCCCGTTGATCGACCCGCTCAAGAGCAGCTGCCCGCCGCGGTGCTCGACGGGCAGGCTCTCGCCGGTCAACGACGACTCGTCGAACTCCGCGGATTCGACCTCGTCGGCGAGCAGCCCGTCGACGGGAACGATCTCCGACGGCCGCAGGAGCAGCCGGTCGCCGACCGCCACGAGCGCGACGGGGATGTCTTCGATCTCCTGCTCTGCGGTGGCGCCCCGGGTGATCCGGTGGGCGATCCGGGGCGCGCGGTCGATGAGTGAGCGGAGCTCGTTCTGGGCGCGCGCCTGGGCGAAGTCCTCCAGAGCCTCCCCTCCCGTGAGCATGAGCACGATGATCAGCGAGGCGAGGTACTCGCCGACCAGCACGGTCGACACGATCGCGATGACCGCGAGCAGGTCGACACCGATGACGCCTTTGCGGAGCCGGGCGAGCATCCGCACGAACTCGATTCCGGCGATCAGGAGCGCATAGCTCGCCACCACCGCGGCTGCCCCGGCTGCGACCCCGACGAGCACCAGGATGCCGGCGACCGCGCCGACGGCCACGGTCGCGACCACGAGGGGATAGCGGATGAGAGCGGAACGGGATGCCACGATGATGCCTCCTGGGCGGCTGGCCGGACTGCAACTCTCGCCGCTCCGGACCAGCAGGCACAGAGTCGTTGGTCATCTTGCGTGACGGGACCAATGGCACTGATGCCCGGGCCGGGAGCGCTCTACCGTCGGAGCATGTCCATCCTGATCGTCTACGAATCGCTCTTCGGAGCCACCCACGAGGTCGCCCATCGGCTCGAACCGAATCGCTCATGAGCTCGATCGCAGCGGGGGCACCCGACGAAGCGGCGCTGGCGCCCGGGAGCATCGTGGTGGGGCACGACGGCTCGGCCCAGTCCGACCGCGCACTCGCGGTGGCCCTCGACCTGGCACAGGCGCTCTCCGTACCCGTCGTCATCGTGCGCGCCTGGTCGATCGAGACCGCGCCCCACGGCACCATCTTCCACGACGGATACGCGGCATCCTTCGCCGAGATCACCGCGGCCGTGCGCGAACGACTGCGCGCCGAGACCGCAGACCTCGTGGCTCGGTACCCGGGCTGTCGTGTCGATGTCCGCGGGGTGCTCGGCCAGCCCTCCGAGGTCTTGGCCGGCGCCTCGGCGGGTGCGCGGATGCTCGTGGTCGGGTCGCGGGGGCTGGGCGGCTTCGCCGGGCTGCTCCTGGGTTCCGTGAGCGAGCAGTGCATCCGGCACGCCCGCTGCCCTGTGCTCGTGGTGCCCATGGCCGGCTGATCGGCCGTTATAAGAATGCTGGAAGAATTCGCGCCCACTCTTGGAGTACGACCAGAGAGAGGGCGACCCCATGTCACTTCGCACGACAGGTACACGGCGGGCACGGACGGTGACCGGCGCGCTCATCGCGGCATCGCTCGCGACGGTCGCCGCCGGGAGTGCGGGGTTCTGGGTCTCCACGACGAGCACCGCCTCCGCGACCACCAGCACGACCACGGGAACCGGAAGCTCGGGAACCGGGTCGAGCAGCTCCGGGACGGGCTCGAGCAGCTCCGGTTCGAGTGGATCCTCGTCCGGATCCAGTAGCTCGAGCACGAGCCCGCTGTCGCCGTCCAGCAGTGGCACGACCCACGCCCGTTCGACCGGGTCGTGACATGACCACCGCCGGTCTGCAGAGTGCGACGTCGGAGTGGTCGGTCTGGACCACCGAGGCCGCGCTCACCGTGGCCGACGCCGATTCACTCGACGCCGCACGCACATTCGCCGATGCCGTGATCGCGCAAGTCGATCAGGCCTGCAGCCGGTTCCGACCCGACTCCGAACTGGCCCTGATCGCGGCCCGCCAGGCATCCGGGGTCGCCGTGTCCCCTCTGCTGGAGCAGCTGCTGCGAGCCGCCCTCGATGCGGCTGCTCTCACCGGAGGGGCTGTCGATCCCACCCTGGGGATGCGGCTCGACGCGCTCGGCTACGCCGGGTCGTCGGGCGATGAGACGGTCAGTGTGACCACGACCGATCGGGCGTGGAAGCGAGTCACCCTCGAGCACGGCGTCCTCACCGCTCCCGCGGAGGTGCGGTTCGATCTCGGCGCCACGGCAAAGGCGTTCGCGGCCGACCTCATCGCAGCGACGATCGACCGTGAGGTCAGTGCCGACGGCGTGCTGGTGTCTCTCGGCGGCGACATCGCGACGGCCGGACCGGCCCCGGAGGGCGGCTGGTCGATCCTGGTTCAGGATCTCGACCGCGATCCGGCCGCAGCCGTGTCGCTCACCGCCGGGATGGCGATCGCCACATCCAGCACCCAGAAGCGACGCTGGCTACAGCACGGTGTCGAGCGCCACCACATCCTCGACCCGCGATTCGGCCTCCCGGCCGCGCCGGTGTGGCGCACCGCAACCGTCGCCGCCGGCACCTGCGTGCTCGCCAACGCGTACTCGACGGCGGCCATCGTGAAGGGCATCCACGCGCCGGCCTGGCTCGAATCGTGCGGTGTCACGGCGCGGCTGGTCGACCATCACGGCCGTGTGGTCACCACGTCGAGCTGGCCCTCCGGGTCGGAACGCGATCCCTCCGAAACCGTCGAGGAGTTCTCCCCATGAGCGAAGTGCTGTGGGCGATCGGCCGGATGAGCGGCATCGTCTCCCTGATCCTGTTCACGCTGTCGACCGTGCTGGGCATCCTCACCCACCGCGGGCGCCCTCTTCCGGGCCTGCCCCGCTTCGGCGTCGTGATCGTCCACCGCAACGTCTCGCTGCTGGCATCCGTGTTCCTGGTGCTGCACGTGGCCACACTGCTGGGTGACAGCTACGCGAAGCTCAACCTGGTCGACGTGGTGGTGCCCTTCCTCGGATCGTTCCAGCCCTTCTGGCAGGGGCTCGGCACCGTGGCGTTCGACCTGGTGCTCGCCGTGATCATCACGAGCCTGCTGCGGCACCGGATCGGCGACAGGGCGTTCCGGTTCGTGCACTGGTTCGTCTACGCCATGTGGCCCATCGCGGTGCTGCACTCCATCGGCAACGGAACCGACGGAACGAGCGGATGGTTCGTGCTCATCCTGGCGGCGTGCCTCATCGCGGTGGGGTCCGCGGTGATCTGGCGGCTGTCGACCCGCTCGCGCAGTCCGCGGGTCATGACCCCGGTCGCACCTGGCTCGGGAAGGAGCATCCGATGACCGACACGGCCACCCATGGCGCTGCCAGGCCGGTGCCCGCCCGATCGCATCCGCGGGTTCTCGCGACTCTCGGGCGTCCCGACTGGGCGACCCACCTCGCCACGCACGGGCCGCTGCCTTCCCTCGTGCCGAACCTCGTCGAGATCCTGCAGAACGCAGGGCTCGTCGGGCACGGCGGCGCCGCCTTCCCGGTCTGGCGCAAGATCGCATCACTGGCCGGAGCGCCGGCGGCGATCATCGCGAACGCGGCCGAGGGAGAGCCCCTCAGCCACAAAGACGCCGTGCTGCTCGCCAACGCGCCGCAGCTGGTGCTCGACGGCCTGCTCGTGCTGGCGGGCACGCTGGCGCCCCGCGCCAAGCTCCTCCTGTACGTCAACCCGCTGAGCCTCGAGAGCGCAGAACGAGCGGTCGCCGACCGGCCCGACGGGCGGCGCATCCAGGTGGTCGCGGCGGCCGACGGCTTCGTGGCAGGCGAGGTGTCGGCCGTGGTCGACTCGCTCAGTGGCGGCCGTGGTGTGCCTCGTGACCACCCGCATCACCTCACCGAGAGGGGCCTCAAAGGCAAGCCGACCTTGGTGTTCAACGTCGAGACGCTCGCCCACCTCGCCCTGATCGCCCGGCACGGCCCGGAGTGGTTCCGGTCGGTCGGCACACCGGATGACCCGGGAACCCGGTTGATCAGCGTCTCCGGTGCCGGCCTCGAGGCCCACGTGCGGGAGGTCGACGGGGGAACGCCACTCGGCGACGTCCTGGCCAGGTGTGGACTGGGCGAGACCGCGGTGCAGGCGGTGCTCGTCGGTGGGTACCACGGCGCCTGGGTCGAGCGGTCGCGCCTGGGGGCGCCGCTCACGGCGAAAGCGACCCGAACGTCCATCGGCGCGGGCGCCGGTGTCATCCACGTCCTCGGCGTCGAGGAGTGCGGCATCCACGCATCCGGAGCCATCCTCCGCTATCTGGCATCGCAGTCGGCGCAGCAGTGCGGACCGTGCCTGTTCGGTCTGCCGACACTCTCCGGTGCCTTCGACGATGTCACCACCGGCTCGGGGCGGCAGGGCGACCTTCTCCAGCGGATGCTCGCAACACTCCCCGGGCGGGGTGCCTGCCACCATCCGGATGGCACGGTGCGCTTCGCGACCTCGGCGCTCGGCGTGTTCGCCGACGAGGTCACCGCTCATCGGGCCGGGCGCTGCCGCGCCGCCGGAGCCCGACGATGAGCGCCCGCAACAGACCGGTGGTCGCCCGTCTGCACATCGACTGGACCCGCTGCGACGCGCGAGAGAGTTGCATCGAACTGCTCGACGGCCGTCTGCGTGCCGACGACTGGGGCTACCCGATCGCGCCGGGCGTTCCGGCGGCGGAGCAGAGCGACGTACCGCTCCGAGCGGATGAGCTCGACGCGGGGCGGGATGCGGTCGCCCTCTGCCCGCGCCTCGCCCTGACGCTGAGAGGCCCGGCGTGACGCTGCCGGCGGCTCAGCGCGCCAGTGCAGAGATGAGATTGAGGGTGGCCGCGAGCACGATCACCCCGAGCACGTACGAGAGCAGCGCATGCCGGAGTGCGTCGCGGCGGATCAGCGTGCTGGTGACGTTCGTGTCGGAGACCTGGTACGTCATACCGAGTGTCAACGCCAGGTAGGCGAAGTCGCGGTACTCGGGCGGGTCGGTCTGGTTGAAGTCCACACCCGTCCCGCCGGCCCGGTAGTAGATGGCCGCGTACCTCAGCGTGAAGAGCACGTGCACCAGCATCCAGGATGCGGCCACGGTCGCCAGCGCGGTCGCGGCCAGCCCGAACCGCGCCTCGCCGGTCACCGAGCCCGATTCGATCAGGAGGAGGGCGACGGCACCGAAGCTCGCGATGCTGGCGAGGATCAGAAGCGTCTGCGACACCGGCTGGGTGGGGTCTTCCCGGGTCGCGTGGGTGGCCGTGTCGGCCGGGCCCAACCGGATGACCGTGATCCACACCCAGACCGAGAACGCGCCGGCCGCGGCGATCCACCCCACCGCGGGCGCGAACGGCCACGACCCGAGCACGCCGGTGATGACGGTGACCACGATGAAGGTGACGAACAGCACGCCGACGCGCACTCCGGCTCGATGCCAGAAGGTCTCGAACTCGTGGTGGCTGCGCGGCACGGTGAGCAGTCTAGGTGAGCCGGGTGGTGAGGTGGGGGCCGGCGGAATCGGCCGGGTCGTCGCCGACGCGGACGCCGATCGCACCCAGGCGATGATCCGATGACCAAAGACCCTGCTGCACAGCGACGGATCGTGCGATTCTCCGAGGATGGACACGACAACGGAAACGGATGACGACCCTCGCGCGACACGGTTCGGCGTCGACGGAACAGGCATTGCGATCGACACCCTCGCCGAGGAGGACACCTCGTCGACCCCGGGGAGAATCGTCGTCGGCATCGACGGATCCGATCAATCCCTCGACGCGCTCCGCCGTGCCCTCCGGATCCGTGGGGATTCGGACGCCCCCGTGGAACTGGTCGCGGCGTGGCAGTACCCGAACTTCTACGGTGCCATGACCTCGCCGGACTGGTCTCCGGAACGGGATGCCGAGGAACTGCTCGCCGATGCCACGAAAGCGGTCTTCGACGAGACGGCGCCCGCGTGGCTCACCCGCACCACGCGGCGGGGCAACCCCGCCGAGGTGCTCATCCAGGAGAGCCAGGGCGCGGACATGCTCATCCTCGGCAGCCGCGGCCACGGCGGCTTCGCCGGCCTCCTGCTCGGGTCGGTGAGCATGGCCTGTGCCGAGCACGCCCATTGCCCGGTGCTGATCATGCACGAGCCCGCCGCTCCTCACTCGGACTGAGGTCACCCGCCCGTTCATCCCGCGCATCGACAGCTGGACGGGGGGACTCCCTATCGCGTCGGCCAGCCCGTGTAGGCCTCGGCCAGATAGGTGCGGCCGGCCTCGGACTCCACGACGGTGCTCAGTTCCCCGCGCTGACGGAGGCGGTCGAACGCGCTGGCGTCGGGCGCGACATGGAGCATGCTCGTCATCCACCAGGAGAAGTGCTGCGCCTTCCAGATGCGATCGAGAGCGCGCTCGGCGTAGCCCTCGATCAGTCGGTCGTCGTCCTCGCCGAGCAGGGCGCCGAGTGCCTGGGCGAGCAGCACCACATCGGCGATGGCGAGGTTCATGCCCTTGGCGCCCGTGGGTGGCACGGTGTGAGCGGCGTCTCCGACGAGCGCGATCCGGCCGCGACGCAGCTCGTGCGCGACGAAGCTGCGGAACCGCAGCACATCGCGCTGGATGACGGGGCCTTCGTTGAGGGTCGTTCCCGGAACCCGGGCCTGAAGCGTGTCCCACACCTCGGCGTCGCTCGGAGCGGAGGGATCGGCGTTCGGGTCGCACTGGAAGTACATCCGCTGCACCTCGGGGCTGCGCTGACTGATCAGCGCGAACCCGGCATCCGAGTTGCTGTAGATGAGTTCGTGCGAGCTCGGCGGCGCCTCGCAGAGGATGCCGAACCAGGCGAACGGGTATTCCCGGAAATAACCCCCTGTGCTCGAGCCCGTCACGGCCGCCCGCACCACGCTGCGCGACCCATCGGCACCCACCACGAAATCCGCCTCGATCCGGAGCGGCTCCCCGTGCGCATCCGTGGCGACGACCGCCGGATGCTCGGGGTCGCCATCGTCGACGCCCTCGACCGTCACGCCGAAGCGCAGGTCCTGCCCGGCTCCGAGGCGCAGTGCGAGCAGGTCCTTCAGCACCTCGTGCTGCGGGTAGAGCCAGACGCTGCGGCCCACGAGCGACGGGAAGTCGATGCGGTGGCCCTCGTCGCCGAAGCGCAGTTCGATGCCATCGTGCCGATGGCCGACGGTGTCGACGCGGGTGCCGGGATCGATGGTGCGCAGCAGATCCACGGTGCCCTGTTCGAGGATGCCGGCTCGGATCGTCGACTCGATCTCGGCCCGCGAGCGGGAGTCGACGACGATCGAATCGATGCCGGCATCGGCCAGCAGCTGCGAGAGGATGAGCCCGGCGGGGCCGGCGCCGACGATGGCGACGCGAGTGCGGATTGTGGGGGGCATGACGTCTCCTTCGACGTGGGATGCCGCCATTCTGGGAGCTCAGGGCGCGCCGACTGGTGGCACTTCCCGATGATCGGGAATCTCAGTCAGGATCGATAGCCGAGCGATCGGGCGATGTCGATGGCCGCGCGGTGCAGCTCCACCATCGCGAAGTTCGACTCCGCATCACGCGGCAGCACCACCGACAGGGCGGCGATCACCTGCCCCGTCTCATCGCGCACGGGAACGGCGAGACCCGTCGACACCTCCTCGATGTAGCCCGGGGCGATGGCGTGGCCCAGCTGGCGCACCTCGGCCAGCTTGCGGCGCACCGTCTCGGGATCCGAGAGCGTCGCCCGAGTGAGTGGCGTGAGCCGCGAGGACAGCACGCGCTCCTGGAGGTCGACCGGGCCGAAGGCCAGCAGCACCAGGCCCGAACTCGAGGCGTGGAGGGGCAGCCGGCCGGCGACGCGGGTGATGTTCGAGCCCGACTCCGGACTGCTGAGCCGTTCGAGGAAGAGCGCCTCATCCTGTTCCAGGATGGCGAGTTGGGTGTGCTCCCGCACCCGCGACTGCACCCGCTCCATGAACGGCATCGCGGCCTGGCGCAGGCGGAGCGCGTGCGAGGAGCGGGTGGAGAGCTCCCAGAGCCTCATGCCGATGCGCACTCGGCGCTCTTCATCGCGCTCGAGCAGGCCCGCCCCGACGAGCTCGTTCACGATGCGGTGCGCCGTGGAGCTCGGCAGCCCCGATCGGCGGCCGATCTCGGTGGCGGTCTGCACCGTGCGGGTGGGGGTGAAGGTGTCGAGGATGCGCACGAGGCGATCGGTCGCCGAGTCGCCGGTGGGGGAGTTGGCCATGGTCCATGATGGCACCCCCCCCAAGAATCCTTCCCGTTCATCGGGAAGGATGCGCGTGCGGCGGGTGCGGTGGAGCACCATGGACGGACGCAATTCCGAGGCGTCGAAGGAGACACCGTGACCCCACAGAGCGCCGTGGCTCCAGAGACCCTGCTGGCCGCGCCCGACCAGGCGACTCAGCGCGAGATCAGTGCCGAGATCGGCGCGCTGCACGCCGACCTCGAACGCCGGGAGCAAGCGGGGGAGCGCATCCGCTCGACCGTGCACGACTTCGCGGCCTACCGCTCGAGCGTGCTGCGGCACCCCACCAAGAACCTCAAGCTCGTCGACCCCGAGACGATCGAGCTGCTCTCACCGGCCTTCGGGCAGCGCGACGTGGCGGCGGTCGAGAGCGACCTCACCGTGCAGCACGCGGGCGAGCCACTCGGCGAGCGCATGACGGTGCGCGGCCGGCTCACCGACTCCTGGGGCCGCCCCGTGCCGAATCAGCTGATCGAGATCTGGCAGGCCAACTCGGCCGGCCGCTACATCCACCAGCGTGACCAGCATCCCGCGCCGCTCGACCCGAACTTCACCGGCGCCGGCAGAGCCATCACGAACGATGCCGGCGAGTACGCCTTCACCACGATCAAGCCGGGCCCCTATCCGTGGAAGAACCACGTCAATGCCTGGCGGCCGGCGCACATCCACTTCTCCGTGTTCGGCAGCTCGTTCACGCAGCGGTTGGTGACGCAGATGTACTTCCCGGGCGACCCGCTGTTCGCGCTCGACCCCATCTTCAACACCATCTGGCGGCAGAAGGATCGGGAGAGCCTGATCGGCGTCTACGACCACGACCTCACGTCGCCGGAGTGGGCCACCGGCTATCGCTTCGACATCGTGGTCGACGGCCCGGATGCGACCTGGTTCGAGAACGAGGGCGAGTGACCATGGCTGTTCCCGCGCGCACCCTGCGTCCGACTCCCGGCCAGACGGTCGGCCCGTTCTTCGCGTACGGCGTGGAGTACGAGCGGATGCACCAGATCGTCGACCCGTACGCCCCCGGTGCCGTGCTGCTGGGAGGCACGGTCTACGACGGTGCCGGATCGCCGGTCCCCGACGCCTTCGTGGAGATCTTCGGCGCCGACGAGAGCGGGCGGGTGCCACGCGACCGCGGGGCCTTCCGGCGTGACGGCCACACCTTCACCGGCTTCGGCCGGGCCTTCACGAACGACGAGGGCCACTACGAGTTCTTCACCCGCACCCCCGGAGCCGCTCCCGGGCGGCCGGCGTTCTTCGCGGCGATCGTCTTCGCGCGCGGTCTGCCCGACAAGCTGCACACCCGGATCTACCTCCCCGACGACCCCGGCGCTCTGGCCTCCGACCCGTTCCTGGCCTCGCTCGATGCCTCCGAACGGGCGACGCTGACCGCCCAGCGGCTCGACGACGGCTCGCTGCGGCATGACATCCGGTTGCAAGGAGAGAAGGAGACGGTGTTCCTTGAGTTCTGACGCCGACGCCGCCGCTTCGTTCGACCGCGGCCTGCTCTCGCCGGTGGCGGTAGGACACGACGCCGTCGTCTCCGATGACGGCGTGCTCGCCGCCCTGGTGCGCGCCGAGCTCGGACTGGTGCGTGCCTGGTCGGCGCTCGGAGCCCTGCCCGGCGAGACGGCCGACTCGATCGCGGAGGCGTGGGAGTCGCTCGTGATCGATGTCGATTCGCTCGCCGAGAGTGCTGTCGGGGGCGGCAACCCGGTGATCCCGCTGGTGCCGCTGCTCAAGAATGCGGTTCCCCCGGAGGTGCGCACCTGGGTCCACCGCGGTGCGACCAGTCAGGACATCGTCGACACCGCCCTCATGCTCATCTCCCGGCGGGCGGTCGATGCGCTCGTCGCGGTGCTGACCGATGTCGAGGACTCGCTCTCCGCGTTCGCGGCCGAGCATCGAGACGTCGTGTCCGCGGGCCGCACTCTCGCCCAGCATGCGGTGCCGACCACGGTCGGCTACCGCGCGGTCGGGTGGCTGTCCGGCATCCGTCGCGCGTCGGTGCGGTTGCGGCAGCTCACGCTGCCCGTGCAGCTCGGAGGCGCGGCGGGAACCCGGGCGTCCTTCCTCGAGCTCGGTGGTCCCGCCGCGGGTGAGCTGCCCGAGCGGTACGCAGAGGCGCTCGGACTCGACCACACCGTAGCGGTCTGGCACACGAGCCGCTGGCCGGTCACCGAGCTCGCCGATGCCCTCGCACAGACCACGGATGCGCTGGGCAAGCTGGCCGCCGACGTCGTCACGCTCTCGCGCACCGAGATCGCGGAGGTGTCCGCCGGAGTCGGGGGCGAATCATCCGCCATGCCGCACAAGAGCAATCCCGTGGCGGCCGTGCTGATCCGATCCGCAGCCCTGCGCGCCCCACAGTTGGCAGCGACCCTTCATTTGTGCGCTGCCCTGGCCGCCGATGAGCGCCCCGCGGGCGCCTGGCACGCCGAGTGGCCGACCCTCCGCGAACTGCTGCGGATCGCTCTCGGAGCGGCCACGCATGCCGCGCAGCTCACCGCCACCCTGAGCGTCGATCCGCACGCGGTGGCGCGCAATCTCGCGCTCACCCGCGGCCTCCTCGTGTCCGAGCGGCTCTCGATCGTTCTCACCCCTCTCATCGGAGCCGAGCGGGTGGCGGCGCTCGTGGCCGCCGCCGGCGCGGGTGGCGATCTCGCGGAGCTGATTCGCGACCTCCCCGAGTGCGCCGGCCTCGACATCCCCGATCTGCTCGACCCCGCCGCGTACACGGGGGATGCCCGCGCCGCGGTCGACCGCGCCACGACCCCGGCCGATGGCACCGAGGAGGAGCGCGCATGACGGTACCCGTCCTGGCGTTGCGGGAACTCGGCGGGTCGGCCGGGCAGCCCGTGCTCGTGCTCGGTCCCTCGCTCGGCACGTCGACCATCCTGTGGGAGGCGGTCGCGCTGAGCGGACAGTACCGGCTGGTCGCGTGGGACCTGCCGGGCCACGGGGCATCCCCGGCCGCCACGCACCCGTTCACGGTCGCCGAGCTGGCCGACGCCGTCGCCGCAGCCGTCGACGGCCCGTTCCTCTATGCCGGCGTCTCCCTGGGTGGGGCGACCGGTCTCGAACTGCTGCTCCGGCACCCGCAGCGCGTGCGTGCCGCCGCGATCATCGCCTCCGGCGCCCAGCTCGGCGAGCCGCAGGCCTGGCGTGAGCGGGCGGCGAAGGTGCGTTCCGAGAGCACGTCGAGCATCATCATCGCCTCCGCTCAGCGCTGGTTCGCGCCCGAGTCGATGGCGGCGCATCCGGATCTCACCGGCCGCCTGCTCCATGCTCTTCAGGACGCCGACGACGAGTCCTATGCGCTCTGCTGCGAGGCACTCGCCGACTACGACGTGCGGAGCCGGATCGCCACGATCAGCGCGCCGGTGCTCGCCCTCTGGGGCCGGGACGACGCGGTCGCCCCCGAGTCGAAGGCGGTCGAGATCGCCGAGGGGGTCGCCCGGGGCGAGATCGGCGTGATCGAGGGAGCCGCCCATCTCCCGCCCGCGGAGCAGCCGGAAGCCACGCGGGCCGCCCTGACCGAGTTCTTCGCCCGGCACACCGAGGGAGCGCGACAATGACCCGACCCGACGGCCCCGGCCTCACCGATGCGGAGCGGTGGGAGCAGGGCATGGCCGTGCGCCGCGCCGTGCTCTCCGGCGAACACGTGGATGCGGCCACCGCCGCGATCACCCCGCTCACCGCCGACTGGCAGGACTTCATCACCCGCACGGCGTGGGGCGACGTCTGGTCCCGTCCCGGCCTCGACCGGCGTTCGCGCTCGATCGCCGTGCTCACCTCCCTCATCGCGCACGGTCACCACGACGAGCTCGCGATGCACCTGCGCGCCGCGGTGCGCAACGGGCTGACCGTCGATGAGGTCGGTGAGGTCATTCTGCAGTCGGCCATCTATTCCGGTGTTCCTGCCGCGAATGCGGCGTTCCGCGTCGCGAGCGGCGTGTTCGCCGAGACGTCACCTGCCGAGGGTTCGACGGAGGGGGCCTCGTGATCGACAAGACCGTGAGCACGGTGGCAGAGGCGGTGGCCGGCATCGAAGATGGCTCCACGATCATGATCGGCGGTTTCGGCCGCGCCGGTCAGCCCGTGGAGCTCATCGACGCGCTCATCGACCAGGGGGCGAGCGATCTCACCGTGGTGAGCAACAACGCCGGCAACGGCGACCTCGGCCTGGCGGCGCTCCTCGCCCGGGGCCGGGTGCGCCGGATGATCTGCTCCTTCCCGCGCCAGCACGACTCCTGGGTGTTCGACGGTCTCTTCCGCGCCGGGCAGATCGAGCTCGAGGTGGTGCCGCAGGGCAACCTGGCGGAGCGCATCCGTGCGGCCGGTGCGGGCATCGGCGCGTTCTTCACGCCGACCGGGGTCGGCACCGAGCTCGCCGCCGGCAAGGAGGAGCGCGTCATCGACGGGCGCCGCTACGTTCTCGACTACCCCATCAAGGCCGATGTGGCCCTCATCGCGGCCTACCGCGGCGATCGCTGGGGCAACCTGGTGTACCGCGAGACCGCCCGCAACTTCGGGCCCATCATGGCCGCCGCCGCCACGACCGCGGTCGCGCAGGTCGATCACGTGGTGGAGCTCGGTGCGCTCGATCCGGAGTCGGTGGTGACCCCCGGGATCTTCGTGAACCGGGTGGTGGCCGTGAGCCCGCGTCGTTGGGTCGAGAACGGCGAGTTCGTGGGCGGCGTCGATGTCGACGGCGAACCCCTCGAGGTGGCCCGGTGACGGGGATCGGCCGCGTGGAACTCGCGGCGCGCATCGCTCAGGACATCCCCGAAGGGTCCTACGTCAACCTCGGAATCGGTGCGCCTACCCTCGTGGCGAACCACCTGCCCGAGGGGCTCGAGATCATCCTGCACACGGAGAACGGGCTGCTCGGCATGGGCCGGGCACCCGAACCGGGGCGGGTCGACCCCGACCTGATCAACGCCGGCAAGCAGCCGGTCACCGCCCTGCCCGGGGCGGCGTACTTCCATCACGCCGACTCCTTCGGGATGATGCGCGGCGGGCACCTCGACATCTGCGTGCTGGGGGCGTTCCAGGTCAGCAGCGCCGGGGATCTCGCGAACTGGTCGACGGGTGCGCCGGGGGCCATCCCTGCGGTGGGCGGGGCGATGGATCTGGCGATCGGCGCGAAGAACGTGTGGGTGATGACCGATCTCCTCACCCGGGACGGGTCATCCAAGCTCGTGGCCGAGTGCACCTACCCGCTCACGGGCGTCGGATGCGTCTCCCGCGTCTACACCGACCGCGCGGTCTTCGACGTGACCGACGGCGGCTTCCGCGTGAGGGAGCTCCTCGGCGACACCACCGTGGCCGAACTCGAACAGCTCACCGCACTGACCCTGGAGGAGCGATCATGACCGCGAGCGTCATCTACGACGCCGTGCGAACGCCGTTCGGCCGCGCCGGCGGCGCCCTGTCGGGCGTGAGGCCCGACGACCTGGCCGCCGTCGTCATGGCCTCGATCGTCGAACGCGCGGGGCTCGACCCGGAGCGTATCGACGACGTCGTCTTCGGCGACGCGAACCAGGCCGGGGAGGACAACCGCAACGTCGCGCGCTTCGGCGCCCTGCTCGCGGGATTCCCCACCTCGGTGACGGGAACCACGGTCAACCGTCTGTGCGCCTCCTCCTTGGACGCCGTCATCCAGGGCTCCCGTGCGATCGAGTCGGGAGATGTCGACATCGTGCTCGCCGGCGGCGTCGAGTCGATGAGCCGCGCCCCGTTCGTGCTGGAGAAGTCGCCCAAGGCGTGGCCGGCATCGGGCAACCCGACTCTCTGGAACACGTCGATCGGCTGGCGGATGACCAACCCGGCTCTGCCCTCCGAGTGGACGGTGAGCAACGGGGAGTCGGCCGAGCACATCGCCCGGACGTGGGGCATCGGCCGCGACGCCCAGGACGAGTTCTCGGTGCGGTCGCATCGCCTCGCGGCGGAGGCCTGGGCATCCGGGGTCTTCGCCGACGAGATCGTGCAGGTTCCGGGCGCGCCGCTCGTGCGGGACGAAGGCATCCGCGACGGCACCTCGGTGGAGAAGCTCGCCGCGCTCGCCCCGCTGTTCGCGAGGGACGGGAGCGTCACCGCCGGCAACTCCTCGTCTCTCAACGACGGCGCCTCCGCCGTGCTGGTGGCGCGGGAGGGTGCGCTCGACGGCGAACCGCTGGCCCGTATCGTCGGGCGGGCGAGCCACGGGGTCGACCCTCAGGACTTCCCGATTGCGCCGATCGAGGCCGCGAACAAGGCCCTCGCTCGCGCCGGCCTCGGCTGGAACGACGTCGACTTCGTCGAACTGAACGAGGCCTTCGCCTCGCAGTCGCTCGCGTGCCTGAAGGGGTGGCCCGACCTCGACCCGGCCGCACTCAACATCCACGGCGGCGCGCTCGCCATCGGGCATCCGCTCGGCGCCTCGGGTGGCCGCATCGTCGGCCATGCCGCGCACGAGCTGGCCCGGCGCCGCACAGGGATCGCCGTCGTGGCCATCTGCATCGGCGTCGGGCAGGGTCTCGCCGTCGTTCTCCAGCGCTGATCTCCGTACTCGACCACTCCACACGAAAGGGCGAAGATGCTCCTCGAACGCACCCTCATCCAGTCCATCGGCTTCCACAACGTGACCGAAGGCGGTGAGGTGACCGGCTTCCAAGTGCGCCTGCGGATGCAGTCGTACCGGGGCATGACCGCCTCGCTGATCGACGGTGTCGCGGTGCGGGTCGATGACGTCGTCGACGTGCCCGCCGACGTTCCGCTGTGGACGCTGCAGGGCGAGACCCGCACGCTGCAGCAGCTCTGGGACTCGGAGGGCCTGCGCTGGCCCCTCGAGGACGCCGCGATCATCACCGTGCCCTACCCCGGTGGGCTCTCCGAAGGGGTGCACGAGGTGTCGGTCGAGCTCCGTCTTCGCATGTCGTACATCCCGGAGGAGCACCAGCCGTCGGTGTTCCGGGAGACGCGGTCGATCACGCTGCGCTCCTCGGACGACGGTGGGCCGTTCCAGTACGGAGTGAGCCTGTACAGCTTCATGCACGACTTCGGTACGGTGCTCGATCTCGAGTCGGCGCTCGCCCATGTGGCCGACGTCGGCGCCACCGGTGTGGAGATCCTCGGAGAGGCGCACGTCGCGGGCTATCCGGAGCCGTCGACCGCGTGGCTCGACCGGTGGTTCGCCCTGCTCGAGCAGTACTCCCTCACCCCGACGAACTACGGCTCCTGGATCGACACACGGCTTCACTCCAGCGGACCCAATGCGCGAGCGATGACCGCGGCGGAGAGCGCGGCGGCTCTGCAGCGCGACCTGCGGCTGGCGAAGCAGCTCGGCTTCTCCTTCGTGCGCCCGAAGATCGGCGTGGTGTCGAGCGACCTCGTTCCCGACCCGATCTGGACCGAGTCGGTCGAACGCAGCCTCGAGCTCGCCGCCGACCTGGACGTCGTGATCGCGCCGGAGATCCACTCGCCGACGCCGGTCAAGCATCCGGTCGTCGACGACTACATCGATCTCATCCAGCGCACCGGCACGAAGCACTTCGGGCTGCTCATCGACACGGGGATCTTCCAGGACCGCCCGATCCCGCTGCGCCCGGGCGAGACGCGCGAGACCCGGCCGGCCTTCCTCGACGGTATCGGCGTCGATCCGGCCGACCTCCTCGCGATCGGCGAGTACGTGGTGTTCGTGCAGGCGAAGTTCCACGACATCGACGAGGATCTCGTCGATCAGCAGATCCCGTGGCGCCCCGTGCTGCAGGGCCTGAAGGATGCGGGCTACACCGGGTACCTCTCGAGCGAGTACGAGGGTGAGCGCGACCCCTGGCGGTCGATCGAGCAGGTGCGCCGGCAGCACTCGCTGATGCGCGGCATCGCGTCGCGACTCGACTGACGGGCCGGTGCACCGCTCAGGACGAGCGGTGCACGGTCTCCTCGACCAACCGGCCCGCCTCGGCGAAGAGGGCGCGCATCCAGGCGTGCTCCGGATCGTTGCCGTGAACCGGATGCCACCAGAGCGCGTTCGTGATGGGTGTGGCCGCGAACGGCAGCTCCACGATCCTCAGGCCTCCGATGCTCCGGGCGAGCGGCACGAGGGCGCCCTGGATGAGGCCGACGCGCTGGCTGCCGAGCACGAAGTACGGCATCGAGAGGAAGCTCTCCACCACCACGTCGATCTGCGGCTCGACGCCGAGCTGCTGGATCTGCCGAGCAGCCGACGTGAAGGCGCTCCGTGACGCGTAGGTGAGCACGAACGGGAGAGCGGCGAGGTCGGCCATGGAGAGCGTCTCGCCCACCGCGGTGTTCGAGTCGGCCACGACCGCGTGCCAGTCGTCGTGCCAGAGGTCGGCATAGGGCATGTCGGTGATGAAACCGTGCGGCAGGATCATCGCATCGGCCGACCGGAGGCGATTCGCGGCGTCTTCCACGACGACGGGATTGTGCAGCAGGAACCGGAATCGCACTCCGCTCGTGCGCTCGGACGCGAGGCGCGCGACGACGGTGCCGATCGTGGCGAACCCGTAGTCGGAGCCGTAGATCGAGAACTCGCGGCTCGACTGCGCCGGCGACCAGGTCGCCTGGCTCTCGAACACCCGCCGTGCGGCCTCGAGAGCGGTGGCGGTGTGCTCGGAGATGCGCAGCGCGAACGGCGTGAGCTCGTAGGAGTTGCCCCGGCGCGCCAGGATCGGGTCACCGAAGTGCGTGCGCAGCCGGGCGAGCGAGGCGCTGAGCGCCGGCTGGCTGAGGTGCAGCCGCTCGGCCGCGCGGGTCACGCTGCGTTCGGTCAGGAGCGCGTCGAGGGCCACGAGAAGGTTCAGGTCGAGCCGGGAGAGCTGCGAGTAGTCGGCCACGACAGTGTGATCCTCCGGTCAACGGGCGATGTTCGACTCTACCTTATGCAGCACATCGAAAGGACTTATGTGCTTTTCTAGCACAAGGGATGCAATACTGGCGAAACAGCAGGCGTGGCCCACCGATGGGCCGCCGACAACGAAGTCAGAAAGGCTGGACATGGCACAGCAACGTCGCTCTCGCGTCCTCCGCACGACCCTGGTGGCCGCTACGGCCGCGACCGCCCTCATCCTCGCCGGTTGCTCCGGTTCGAGCAACGAATCGTCCGGAGACAGCAACTCCTTCACCTTCACGTTCGCCACGTCGAACAACCTGAAGAGCCCCTACCAGTCGCTGGCCGATGACTACATGGCCGCCAACCCCGACGTGAAGATCACGTCGAACCCCACGCCGAACGACAAGTACGGCGAGACCATCCGCACCCAGCTCTCGGCCGGCAACGCGTCGGACGTCATCCAGACCACTCCCGGCTCCGGCGACGCCCGCGGCCTCGTGCCCCTCGCGGAGGCGGGCTTCCTCGCACCCCTCGGCGACACGGCGAAGAACCTCGTGCCGAAGGGGAGCGAGTCGATCTTCGAGTACAACGGCGAGGTCTACGGCCAGCCGCTCGACTTCACGGTCGCCTCGATCGTGGCGTCGATGGGCACCGCCGGGCAGAACGGCATCACCGAGTTCCCGACCACGATGGACGACCTCTACGCCGACTGCAGCACTCTCACCGCTGCGGGCAAGTCGATGTTCGCCGTGGCGGGCGCCGCCGGCCCGAACGCCGGCCTGACCGCCCAGGCCATCGCGGCCAGCCGCGTCTATGCCGAGACCCCCGACTGGAACCAGCAGCGCGCCGACGGCAAGGTCACCTTCGCCGGAACCGATGGCTGGAAGGACACGCTCCAGACGATCATCGACCTGAAGAACGGCGGATGCTTCCAGCCGGGCGTGGAGGGTGGCGGATTCGATGCCATCACCAACGGCCTCGCGGGCGGAACGTCGATCGGCGGCTTCATCCCGTCGGGATCCGCGGTGGAGATCGCCGCAGCTGCTCCCGCGGAGGCGGACTTCAAGATCCAGCCGTTCCCGGCTCCTGACGGAGGCAAGCAGTACGTGCTCGCGAGCTCGAACTACACGATGTCGCTGAACGCCAAGTCGGCCGACAACAGCGCGGCCAAGGACTTCATCGACTGGCTCGCCACCCCTGAAGCCCAGCAGAAGTACTTCGAGTACTCCGGTGAGCTCCCGATCTCGGCCTACCAGGACATGGACCTCAGCGACACGGTCTACTCCTCGGTCGTCGACCTCCTCACCGATGGCTCCTACACGCCGCTTCCCGCGAACGTGTGGCCCAACCCCTCGGTGTACGACGCCCTGCAGACCGGCGTCCAGGGCCTGCTGACGGGCCAGAAGACGGTCGATCAGGTGCTCGCCGACATGGATTCCGCGTGGGACGCGTGATCCGACGCGACTGAATCGGGTGCCGTCCGGGGGAGGATCTCCCTCGGACGGCACCTCTTCCCGGCCCCGATGACGATGAGGACATCATGAGCGCTACTCTCCGAACCCGCGACGAGCACCGCGAACAGCCGCGCGACGACACCCGCGCACCGCGCCGTTCACGACAGCTCTCGTTCGGGCACTGGTGGTGGGCGCTCCCCGGCATCGTGATGGTGCTCGCGATCCACTACGTCGCCACCTCCATCGGCGGCTTCTTCGCCTTCACGGACTGGTCGGGCATCGGCAGTTTCGCGTTCGTCGGCCTCGACAACTTCGTCAAGATCTTCTCGGACCCGACGAAGTTCGGGTCGCTGCTGAACACGCTGTTCCTCGCCTTCGGATCGGTGATCATCAGCAACGTCGCCGGCCTCGTGCTCGCACTCGGCCTGAACCGCGGACTCAAGTCTCGGTACATCCTGCGGGTTCTGTTCTTCATGCCCGTGGTGCTCAGCCCGCTGGCCGTGTCGTACATCTGGAAGTTCATCTTCGACTACAACGGCCCGATCAACCTGATGCTGAAGTCGATGGGACTCGGCGAGTACGCCAAGGCCTGGGTGGCCGACCCCACCTGGGCGATCTGGACGGTGCTCATCGTGCTCGTCTGGCAGAACACGGGCATCGCGATGGTCATCTACATCGCGG
The DNA here is from genome assembly GCF_004297105.1 of Herbiconiux sp. Taxonomy (GTDB): domain Bacteria; phylum Actinomycetota; class Actinomycetes; order Actinomycetales; family Microbacteriaceae; genus Herbiconiux. The sequence continues at coordinate 414,048 of NZ_SCVE01000012.1, read as the reverse complement.
GGCTGTCATCGGTTCCGGTCGAGGTCGAGGAGGCGGCGGCCATCGACGGCGCCACGCTCTGGCAGCGCTTCGTGCACGTCACGCTCCCCGGCATCCGACCCGCCGTCGCGATCTCCACGACCCTGGGGCTGGTGAACGGGCTGAGGGTATTCGACCAGATCATGGCCCTCACCGGCGGTGGGCCGGCGGGAGCGACGGAGACCCTGGCCACCCAGGTCTACAAGCAGTCGTTCGCGCTGGGCAACTTCGGCTTCGGTGCGGCACTCGCCCTGGTGCTGACCGTCATCATCCTCGTGTTCGCCGTCATCCAGCAGCGAGCGACCAGCGGCAAGCAGGGAGAGAACTGACATGTTCCGCTACACCAAGTTCACCGCCATCCGCGAGGTCGCCTTCTGGATCATCGCTCTGATCTTCCTGGCGCCGTTCTACTTCCTCATCACCACCGCCCTCAAGTCGGACAGCGAGGCCATCACCTCGTCGACGCTGGCGCTCCCGGTGTCGCTCGACTTCTCCAACTTCACCAAGGTGCTCACCGCCTCCGGCAACTCCAATGTGGTGATGGGTCTGGTGAACAGCGTGATCATCACGGCGGGAAGCATCGTGCTGCTCGTACTGCTCGGGTCGCTCACCGGCTACGTGATCTCGCGCAGCACCCGGCGCTGGAGCCGCGGGGTGTTCTACCTCTTCCTCATCGCGATCGTGCTGCCGACCCAGCTGGGCACGGTGCCGCTGTACATCGGAGCGCGCGCCATCGGCCTCACGGGCTCGGTCTGGGGCATGATCCTGCTGTTCTCCGGGATGCTGCTGCCCTTGGCGATCTTCCTCTACGCGGGCTTCTTCCGCGGTCTCGGCACCGAGTACGAGGAGGCGGCCGCGATCGATGGAGCGAGTCGCACGCAGATCTTCTTCCGGATCGTGCTCCCGCTGATGGCCCCCGCCACCGGCACGGTCGCCACGCTGGCCGGGCTGATCGTCTGGAACGACTTCTTCACCTCCTTGATCTTCCTCGGCGGATCGCAGAACCAGACGCTGCCCGTGGCGATGTACTACTACATCGGCTCCCTGGTGTCGTCGTGGAACCAGATCTTCGCCATCGTCATCGTCTCGATGATCCCGATCCTGGCCTTCTTCCTCTTCGCTCAGAAGCAGTTCATGCAGGGGTTCGCGGGCGGCCTCAAGGGATAGCCCCCTACGCCCGCAGTTTTCCGACCACACCTCTCACGAAAGCAGGACACCATGTACACGCTCGCGCCCAATATCGAACTCCTCTACACCGAGGCCGGCGACTACCAGGACCGCGTGCGCGCCGCCGCCGCCGCCGGATTCACCGCCGTGGAGATGTGGGGGCCGACCGGAGTCGACGCCCCCGCGAAGCCGAAGGACATCCCGGCGCTCAAGGCGGCGCTCGAGGAGACCGGCACAGCGCTGGTGGCCCAGCTCTCGGAGCCCCGCACCCAGTTCATGATCCCGCCCCGCGACCACTCGCAGTTCTACGCGAAGCTCGACGAGGGCGTCGCCATCGCCCAGGAACTCGGCACGCCCCGCATCGTCGTGGGCAGTGGCACCGGCTTCGGTGGATCGAAGCGGCAGACGCAGCTCGACGAGCTGATCGAGATCTACCGCAAGGCCATCGCGCAGATCGATGGATCCGGCGTGACCCTCGTGCTCGAGCCTGTGAACGTGCGGGTCGACCACCCCGGCTCGCTGCTGGACCGCACCGCGGAGGGCGTGTACGTCGCCCGGGGCGTCGACTCGCCCTTCTTCGGCGTGCTCTACGACATCTACCACTCGGCCGTCGAGGGGGAGGACATGGCCGCCGAACTGGCGAACGGCGGCGAGCTGATCAAGTACGTGCAGCTGGCCGACGCGCCCGGGCGCGGCGAGCCGGGCACCGGCGCCCTGGACTGGGACGAGCGGCTCGGTCTTCTGCGTGCGGCCGGCTACGACGGACCCATCGGGCTGGAGTACTACCCGACCACCGAGAGCAACGCCTCCGTCGCTCTCATCCGCGAGGTCGCGGCGCGGTCATGAGCGACCGGCGCTATCCGGATGCGGTCGACGTCGCGATCGTGGGAAGCGGGCCGACCGGCGCGGCCTACGCGCGCATCCTGAGCGAGGAGGCCCCGGGCCTCACGATCGCGATGTTCGAGGTGGGCCCGACGGTGTCGGAGCCCGCCGGATCGCACGTGAAGAACATCGTCGACCCGGATGCCCGGGCCGCGGCCCAGCGGCGCTCCGAGGGGCCGGGCGCCGGCGAGGCGACCCTGAACTCGCCCCGTGCGGTGGCGGAGGGGGCGCGCCGGGCCAGACCCGGCACCTTCCTGCTTCCCGACGGCGACTTCGCCACGAGCGGAGACGGCCTCCCGCTCGCCGCCATGTCGAGCAACGTCGGCGGCATGGGCGCGCACTGGACGGCGGCCTGCCCGCGTCCCGGTGCGAGCGAGCGCATCGGCTTCCTCGACGACACCGGGGAGCTCGACCGGCTGCTGGACGAGGGCGAGAGGCTGCTGGGTGTCACGACCCACGCCTTCGACACCGCTCCCTTCGGCGACCTCCTCCGGGAGCGGCTCGCCGCCGCGGTCGACGAGGGGCGCACACCCGCCGCGAGGGTGCAGCGGATGCCGCTTGCCGTGCATCGGCGCGATGACGGCGCCCTCGTGTGGTCGGGCTCCGATGTCGTGCTCGGCGACGTCACGCGGGCCAATCCGCACTTCGAGCTCCTGGACGAGACGCTCGTGACCCGGGTGGTCCAGGATTCCGAGGGCCACCGAGTTTCGGGCGTCGAGGTGCGCGACCTGCGCACGGGTGACACCCACCTGGTGCGGGCCCGGTTCGTGGTGGTGGCGGCCGACGCGATGCGCACGCCGCAGCTGCTCTGGGCGTCCGGCATCCGTCCTGACGCTCTCGGCCGGTACCTCAACGATCAGTCCCAGGTGGTCTTCGCCGCGCGCATCACGGGCATCGAGGATTCCGTGGACGGCACGGCCGCCGCGGCCGGCGGAGCGCTCAGCGAGTCGAGCGGCGTGAGCTGGGTGCCCTTCACCGACGAACTGCCCTTCCACGGACAGGTCATGCAGTTGGATGCGTCGCCGATCCCGCTGGCCGACGACGACCCCGTGATCCCCGGCTCGATCGTGGGGCTGGGCCTGTTCTGCGCCAAGGAGATCCGCCGTGACGACCGGCTGGAGTTCGCGGACGATGCTCTCGACGCCTACGGCCTCCCCGCCATCCGGGTGCACTACGCGCTCACCGAGCGCGATCGTGCGGTGATCGACCGGGCGCGTCGCGAGATCGTGCGACTCGGCGAGGCCGTGGGTGCGCCCCTGGACGATCATCCGTTCCAGCTCCCGCTGGGGGCCTCGCTGCACTACCAGGGCACGACTCGAATGGGCGAGACCGACGACGGCACGAGTGTCTGCGGTCCCGAGAGCGAGGTGTGGGGGGTTGAGGGCCTGTTCGTCGCCGGCAACAACGTCATCCCCACCTCGACCGCGTGCAATCCCACCCTCACGTCGGTGGCCTTGGCCGTCAAGGGTGCGCGAGCGATCGCCACTCGCGCGGTTTCCGCGCATTGACTTATGTCGATTTCCAACCATAGAATGACTGAATAATGACAAAGTTGTCACCGACGAGGAGGACGGGATGATCCCCGATCGCATCATCGAGCAGAACACGCTGAAGACGGACGGCTCCACCTCGACGGTGGAAGTGCGCCTCCCCTGGTACCGCTCGCTGCCCGCCGCATCGGTCTCGGAGGTCGAGTTCAGTGTGGACGGCGTCGCCGCCCCCGCCGACTCGATCCGCTGGACCATGAACGGCCGCACCTACAGGCTCGACGACCTCGTCGGCGTGATCGACGAGTGGTGGTTCCCCACCGACTCCGCCGTGCTCTCGGGCAGCATCCCGCTCGAACCCGGCGGATCGCACGAGGTGCGGGTGGCGCTGAAGCTCTACATCCCCTACATCGTCACCGATCACGGAGTGCTTCGAATCGAAGAGCACAACGAGAAGACCATGGAAGCGGTGGCATCATGACGACCCGACTCGGCACGCCCATCCAGGGCGTCACGCTCTACAGCTTCACCCGCGCCTTCCACGCCCGGGAGTACGACCTCGAAGCGCTGCTGCGCAAGGTGGCGGCCGAGGGCTTCGGGCCGGGGGTCGAGATCATCGGCTTCTCGAGCATCCGCGACTTCCCCAAGGTCGACGACGCGTTCGTGGGCTGGTTCCGCGACATCATGGCCGAACTCGACCTCGTGCCGACCTCATTGGCCGCCAACGGCGACTGGGCGGTGGATCCGCGCCGCCTGATGAGCATCGACGAGGTGGTCGAGTACATGACGCCCCAGGTCGAGGCCGCGGCGGCACTCGGGTTCCCGGTGGCGCGCATCACGCCCACAGGTCTCCCGCCGGAGTTCTTCGAGAAGATCCTCCCGGTGGCCGAGCGCACCGGCGTCACTCTCGCCCTCGAGGTGCACGCCCACCACCACGGCCGTCACGAGGACATCATCCGGCTGCGCGACGCGTTCGAGCGGATCGACTCGCCCCTGCTGGGCTTCACCGCCGACTGGGGCGCCACCGTCGTGGGCTTCGCTCCGTCGCTGCTCGAGGCCTACCGGCGGCGCGGCGCGAGCGAGGAGTTGCTCACCGCGGTGAGCGAGCTCTGGAACCGCACCTACCAGGAGGGGCCGCCCGAGACGCAGGAGGCGCACGGCGAGCGCTTCGGCGCCTTCATCGGGCTGGCCCACCAGTACGGCCGGCCCGATCTGGGAATCGACTTCGCCATCAACGGCACGGGGCTCTTCGGTCCCGCGCAGATCGACACCTGGGAGGGCATCGCCCCCTGGATCCGTCACGTGCACGGCAAGTTCTTCGGCATCGACGAGAACGGCGAAGAGCCGTCGGTGCCGGTGCGCGGGCTCATCCGCTTCCTGATCGAGCACGGCTACAGCGGCGCCATCTCCAGCGAGTACGAGGGCTGGCACTGGAACTCCTGGGAGAGCCCGTTCGACATCATCCGGGGCGAGCACGCCGTGCAGCGCTCCGCCGCGGCCGACGCCGGCTCGCGGATGATCACCGATCCCGCCGAAGCGCGCGCGATCCTCTCCTCCCACCTCGCCCAGCCCACCCGCTGAGCTCACGAGAAAGACAGACCATGGCAGACGGAATCGCCGGTACCGGCATCGACCTCGGCATCACGCTCTACTCGCTCACCAGCGAGTTCGCTGCGGGGCTCTACACCCCGGAGACGCTCATCAAGGCGGTGGCCGACAACGGCATCGGCCCGGGAGTGGAGTTCAACTTCGCGCAGATGCTGCGCACCTACCCCGACGTCGACGACGCGTTCGTGAAGCTCTGGTTCGACAGCCTGGAGAAGTACGGGCTGGAGGCCAGCGCGGTCGGCACCAACCTCGACATGGGGCGCCGCAAGGGCCGTGACATGTCGCCCGACGAGGAGTACGAGTTCTTCGCCCGGCAGCTGAAGTCGGCGCACACGCTCGGCTTCAAGACGATCGTCATCCGTTCGGCGGGCAAGGAGCTGCTGCGCAGCCTTCTGCCGCTGGCCGAGAAGTACGACCAGCGCCTCGGCTACGAGATCCACGCCCCTTCAGGGCCGAACGACCAGAAGGTCGTCGAGATCCGCGAGGTGTACGAGGAGCTCGGCAGCGACCGGCTCGGCTTCACGGCCGACTTCTCGTCGACCATGCACAGCCTCTCGCCGACCCTGCTGCGCACGCTCAGCCAGATGGGGATGCCGGAGAAGTACTTCGAGGTGATGGACGAGATCTGGCACGAGCCCACCCCGATGTACGTGCGCAACCAGAAGTTCGAGGACTTCCTGACGAGCGAGAACTTCGACTTCGCGCGTCTCGGCCCCTTCACCCGGCTCGCGTTCAACATGCACGGACTGGTGCCCGCGGAGGAGTGGCTCGACATCATGCCGCAGATCTTCCACGTGCACGCCAAGTTCTACGACATCGACGCCGAGGGCCAGGAGCCCGCCATGGACATCCCGCTGATCGTGCAGCAGTTCGTGAAGGGCGGCTACAAGGGCTACCTCTCGAGCGAGTGGGAGGGCCACGCCTTCTCCGATCTCGGCGAGGCCGACCCCATCGATCTGGTGAAGAAGCAGCACGCGCTCATGCGCCGTGCCATCGAAGACTACGCGGCCGTCTCGGCCTGACAGGGGAATCACCATGACAGACACCACCATCGAGCCGACCGTGGCCGAGCTGGCCGCCGAGATCGCGCGACTGCGCGATGAGGTGGCGGATGCCCGCCGCCTCGCCCAGCACGCCGAGGATCGCGGACAGGTCGAGAACCTGTTCAGCCGGTACATGTACCTGCACAACGCGTTCCAGGACGAGCAGATCATCCCGCTCTGGGTGAAGGAGGGCACCGAGGGCATCCGGGCCCGGTACACCAACGCCGGCCAGTACACCACGTGGGAGAGCGTCACCCGCTACCACCGCGACCGCCCGAGCCCCGTGGGCAAACTCATCCTGCACGCCACGACCACCCCGGTGATCGAGGTCGCCGCCGACGGTCAGACCGCCAAGGGCGTGTGGCTGATGGCCGGCACCGAGTCGGGCCTCACCGACCCCGAGGTCGCGAAGGCCTTCCCCGACATGTACTCGCCCGACGAGGTGCTCGGTAAGAAGGTCTGGGCGCACTGGGTGTGGTGCAAGTACGCCATCGACTTCCTGAAGCAGGACGGCGAGTGGAAGTTCTGGAAGTTCCGCTGCTACGAGCTCGCCCGTGCTCCCTTCGAGGAGAACTGGGTGAGCTTCGGGGTGAAGAACCAGGGTGCCTTCGACCTCGACCTGATGTACTTCGGCGACGACGGCAAGCCGGTGTTCATGCCGCCGGCCGATGAGCCGGCTCCCGAGCTCAACTACCCCTACAACCCCGAGACGGTGCAGAAGCTCGAGCCGGTACCGCCGGTGGCGCACGACACCTTCGAAGACACCTTCAAGTAAGGACGAATCCCATGGCAACCCACAATTCCCTGTTCTCCGAGAACGACGTCCGACGCACCGACGACGGCATCGCGGTCTCGGTGCAGCTGCCCTGGTACCGCAGCCTCTGGCTCTCGGCCGTCGACGGCGTCGCCGCCACGGTGAACGGCGTCGCCGTTCCCACCGAGCGCCTGCGCTTCTCCCTCGATGGCACCGTGTACCGCATCGAGGAACTGCCCGAGCAGTGGGACACCCTCTGGTTCGTGGCCGATCGCCCCGACGTGCTCATCTCGCTCGACGAGGTGCCCGCGGCGGGCGAGAAGATCACCGTCGAGGTGGTGCTCACGATGCGCCTGTTGTACATGCAGATCGCACCGGGCCGCTACGTGACCAACCGCGTACCGGTCGAGCGCGAGGTCGTGCTGGCATGACCCTCCGGGTCGCGCTGATCGGCTACGGCTTCATGGGCGCTGCGCACTCGGTGGGCTGGCGCCAGGCCCCGGCGGTGTTCGACCTGCCCGATGCGGTGGAGATGGCGGTCGTGGTGGGCCGCAACGCCGAGGCCGTCGCCGAAGCAGCGGCTCACTGGGGCTGGGCGGAATCCGCCACCGACTGGCGCGAGGTGATCGCCCGCGACGACATCGACATCGTCGACATCGTCACCCCCGGTGACTCGCACGCCGAGATCGCCATCGCGGCGCTCGCCGCCGGCAAGCACGTGCTGTGCGAGAAGCCGCTGGCGAACTCGGTCGAGGAGGCGGAACGGATGACGGCTGCAGCGGCCGAAGCGGCCACCCGCGGCATCCGGTCGAGCGTGGGCTTCACCTACCGACGGGTGCCGGCCGTGACCCTGATGCGCGATCTCATCGCCGAGGGACGGATCGGCACCGTGCAGCAGGTGCGTGCGGCCTACCGTCAGGACTGGCTGGTCGACCCCGCCATGCCGCTCGCATGGCGGCTGCAGAAGGAGCACGCCGGCTCGGGGGCACTCGGCGACATCGGCGCCCACATCATCGACATGACGCAGTTCGTGACCGGGCAGGCGATCGAATCGGTGTCGGGTGTCGTCGACACGATCGTGAAGCAGCGCCCGCTGCAGGGGTCGGGATCCGGCCTCGCGGGAACCGCCGCCGAAGGCTTCGGCGAGGTCACGGTCGATGACGTCGCGATCTTCACCGGCCGGCTGGCGGGTGGGGCTCTTGCCTCGTTCGAGGCCACCCGGTTCGCCACCGGCCGGAAGAACGCGCTCACCCTCGAGGTCTCGGGCGACAAGGGGGCTCTGGCCTTCGACCTGGAAGACCTCAATTCCGTGCGGTTCTACGACCGCACGGCGGAGGAGCAGCTGCAGGGCTTCACGCAGATCCTGGTGACCGAGGGCGTGCATCCGTACATCTCGGCCTGGTGGCCGGCAGGGCACATGCTCGGCTACGAGCACGGCTTCGTGCACCAGGCGAAGGACTTCGTGGAGGGCATCGACAAAGGCGTCGACGCCCATCCCACATTCGCCGAAGGGCTCGCGGTGCAACGAGTGCTCGAGGCGGTGGAGCTCAGCGCGGGAGATCGCTCGCGCTGGGTGCGGACGGACCGCGAGGACGCCCTCGCGGGTGCAGGCAAGGAGAACTGACATGGCACGACCGATCACCCTGTTCACCGGCCAGTGGGCCGATCTGCCCTTCGCCGAGGTGGCGAAGCTCGCAGGGGACTGGGGCTACGACGGCCTCGAGATCGCCTGCTGGGGGGACCACATCGACGTGTCGCGGTGGGACGACGCCGAGTACGTGCAGTCGCGGCGCGACATCCTGGCCGCGAACGGCCTCGAGGTGTACGCCATCTCGAACCACCTGACCGGCCAAGCGGTGTGCGACGACCCGATCGACCAGCGGCACCGCGACATCCTCTCGGATCGTGTGTGGGGCGATGGGGAGCCCGAAGGCGTGCGGCAGCGTGCGGCGGAGGATCTGAAGAACACGGCCCGGTTCGCGGCGGCACTCGGGGTGACCACGGTCAACGGCTTCAGCGGCTCGAGCATCTGGAAGTACGTGGCGATGTTCCCGCCCGCCTCCGACGAGATGGTGGAGGCCGGCTACGCCGACTTCGCGGCGCGCTGGAACCCGATCCTCGACGTGTTCGAGGAGGTGGGAGTGCGCTTCGCGCTGGAGGTGCACCCGTCGGAGATCGCATACGACTACTGGACCGCCAAGCGCACCCTCGAGGCCATCGGGCACCGGCCGAGCTTCGGATTCAACTTCGACCCCTCGCACTTCGTGTGGCAGCAGCTCGACAGCGTAGCTTTCGTGCTCGATTTCGCCGACCACATCTTCCACGTGCACGTGAAGGAGTCGGTGACGAACCTCGACGGCCGCAACGGCGTGCTCGGGTCGCACCTGCCGTGGTCGAACCCGCGCCGCGGCTGGACGTTCGTGTCGACCGGGCACGGCGACGTGGCCTGGGAGCCGCTCTTCCGGGCGCTCAACTCCATCGGCTACGACGGACCCACCTCCGTGGAGTGGGAGGACGCCGGCATGGACCGCCTGGTCGGCGCCCCCGAGGCGCTCGCCTTCGTGCGCAAGCTCGCCGAGATCACCCCGCCCCACGCCTCCTTCGACGCGGCCTTCTCCACGAAGGGCTGAGCGGATGGCCGGGAGCGCGGGTGGCCGGGTGCGCTGGGCGGTCGTCGGAACGGGTGGCATCTCGCGGCGCACGGTGCGCGACCTGATCGCCAGTGGCGATGCCGACGTGGTGGCGGTGGCATCCCGCACGCAGGAGACCGCGGATGCCTTCGCGGCCGAGTTCGGGCTCGCTGCGGCCTTCGGGTCACTGGCCGACCTGTGCGCCTCGGACGCGGTCGACGCGGTGTACATCGGCACCCCGCACAGCACGCACTTCGCGTACGCCAAGACGGCACTGGAAGCCGGGAAGCACGTGCTGTGCGAGAAGCCGCTGACGATGACCGCCGATGAGGCCATCGAGCTGGGCGAGATCGCCCGGCGGCACGACGTCTTCCTGATGGAGGCGATGTGGATGAAGTTCGGTCCCGGTGTGCAGCGCTCCCTCGAGCTGATCGCCTCGGGGGTGATCGGCGAGCCCCGGTTCCTGCAGGCAGGACTCGGCTATCCCGTTCCCGAGGACGGACCGCCGCGATTCTGGGATGCCGCCCTCGGAGGTGGCGCCCTCTACGACATGGGCGTCTACACGGTCGCCCTCGCCCAGCTGCTCTTCGGAACGCCGACGTCGATCACCGCCGGCGGGGCCATGCGCCCGGACGGGGTGGACCTGCACGAGAGCTATCAGCTCGAGTTCGCCTCCGGCGCATCGGCGCAGCTGGTCACGTCGATCACCTTCCTCGTTCCGCCGCGCGGCTGGATCGGGGGCACCCGAGGCAGCATCACCTTGGACGAGCCGCTGTTCTCCCCGCGCAGCATCCGGGTGACGACCGGGCGGCCTCCGGCGCCGCCCGAGGTCGAGACCATCGAGTTCCCGCCCGAGGATGTGGGCTACCTGCCGATGTTCCGGGCGGTCAACGCGGCCATCCTCGCCGGCGAGCGCGAGCATCCGACTCATCCTCTGTCGGCCACCGTCGACGTTCTCCGCACGCTCGAGCAGATCCGTTCGCTGCTCGCCTCTGCACCCTCCACGAAAGGCTGACCGATGGCGACGACAGGATACGACGAGCGGATCGCCGTGCTGGCCGACCGGGCGGAGATCGGCGACCTCATCCTCGAGTTCGCCCGCTGCATCGACGACTCCGACCAGGCCGGCTACGCTGCCACCTTCGATGAGCAGTGCGAGTTGATCCTGCCGTTCGCCCGAGTGGTGGGCCGCGCCGCGATCGAGGCCATGCCGTCGCCGCAGCCCGGAATGCGCACGCACCATCAGATCTCGAACATCCTCTTCGACATCGATGGCGATTCGGCGCGCACGAGGGCCTACCTCACGGCCACGCACGTCTTCGACGCGACCCGGCCCACCGACACGGCTCAGGCCGGCGGCTGGTATCTGCACGAGCTCGTGCGCACGGCGGCCGGCTGGCGCTTCCGCCGCGTCGAGCTCGTGATCGTGTGGGAGACCGCCGAGCCGATGATCCGCGACGCCGCCCACCCCGCACCTGCCCACCTGCTGAACGGAGAGATCCTGTGACCGTACTGAACGTCCTGATCCTGTCGGGCCACATGACGATCGAGCACGACAATGAGAACCGCAGTTTCCGGCTGCACAATCAGTGGCTCACGACGCTCCTGGAAGACACCGGCCGGTTCAAGGTGCGCGTGGTCGAGGACCCGCGGGGCCTCGGCGCCGAGATCATCGACAAGTACGACGTCGTCATCGTCGTGTTCGAAGGACGCGACGGATTCTTCGACAACGCGGTCGGGTTCGGTGCCGAGACGGATGCCGCGCTGCTGCGCTTCGTGCACGACGCCGGCAAGGGCATCGTCTGGTTCCACGGGTCGGCCGCGCAGGAGGACCGGTGGGGATACCCCGAGGAGTACAACGTGATGCGCGGGGCGAAGCTCAGTGCCTACGAGACGGGCCTTCGTCCGCGGCCGTGGGGTGAGGCCCTTCTGAAGACGGTCGAGCCGCGGCATCCGATCACCGAGGGCATCAGTGCCACGTGGACCGTCACCGGTGACGACATCCTCACCGGCGTGCAGCTGTACGACGGTGCGCAGGTGCTCCTGACCACGTTCGACGACCTCGAGTCGTACGAGAACGCCCCGATGTGGCCGATGTCGCACTACCCCGTGGTCATCCCCGAGGGCGGCATCGCTGCGCTGAACGGCATGAACACCGACCAGCCCATCGCCTGGATCAACGAGTACGGCGCCGGCCGCTCGTTCACGATCACGATCGGTCACGACATCGACACGTTCCGGCGCATCGAGTTCATCCGCCTGTTCCCGCGCGGTGTCGAATGGGCGGCGACCGGCGAGGTCGAGCTTCAGGGCCCCGACCGCCGCGGCGACCGCCGATTCCTCCCCTGGCCGTACTACAACCACGAGGGCTGACCCGGGCGGGTCTTCGCGACCGTCCAGTGGGTATGAACCCCTCTCTCGATTTCCTGGCCGTGTGGGACTATTTCGCAGATCGATTCTTCGTCGCTGATGGAATCGGCGACGTCACGTGAATCGCATCATGCTCCCGAGGAAGACGAACATGGACTGGAACTCAGGCACCTGGACGAACGCGCCCGACCACGTAGAGGTGGCCGATGACGGGATGTACGTCACCGCCGCCGAGGGGAGCGATGCCTGGCGCATCACCTCGTACGGCTTCGTGCACGACACCGAGCACGCCCTTCTCGCGCCCCTAGCTCCTGGCACCGCGATGGAGGTGTCGTTCCGCCTTGACTTCTCCGCGCAGTTCGATCAGGCGGGGATTTTCGTCAAGGTCGACGAGAGCACGTGGATCAAGGCCGGTGTCGAACGCAGCGACGGCGAAGACAGCCTCGGCGCTGTCGTCACGCGCGGGGTCTCCGACTGGTCACTCTCTCCCGTGCCGGGGTGGCGAGGACGGCTTGTCACCATCCGCGCCAGCCGCGCGGGCGACGCACTGATAATCCGAGCCCGAGCGGACGACGAGCCGTGGCGCCTCGTGCGAGTCGCCCCCCTGGATCCTGACGCCGTGGTGACGGCGGGTCCGATGTGCTGCGCACCGACACGCGCCGGGCTCACCGTCCACTTCACGGGATTGCAGAGTGGACCGGCGGATGCAAATCTGCATCCCGACGATTGAATCTCGACCGACCTCGCGAACCGTAGGCCAACGGTGGTGGCGTCTCAGAAAGGGTTCGGCCCCGCTCGCCATGCGTCACCTCCGCGAACGTCACGCGAAAGGCGAGTGACAGAACGGTCACTGTCCGGCTCGCACGAGGCCTTCCGTGATGGCGCGCCGCGCCAGGGCGAGGTGCGCGCGGGTCATTGCCGTCGGGTCGTCGTCGAGCCACTCGTGCCCGCCCCACTCGCTGGTGAGCGTGCCTGCGAAGCCGGTGGAGTCGAGCGCGGCCGCGATGTCGCGGATGGGCTGTGAGACGCGGCCGCCCGCGTCGTCGAGATCCCAGAACTTCAGGTGAACCGCGGACGTGAACGGGAGGATGCCGGCGAGGTCGCCGACGGCCGAGCGGCCGAAGCGGATGAGCAGGTCCATGTAGAGCGTGTGCACCGCAGGCGGAACCCCGCCCGAGCCGAGCAGTCCGCGCACCGCGTCGAGCGTCGCCGGATCGAGCCACTCGTCGCTGAGCCGCCGCACCAGCTCCGACGGCACCCCGCCCGCCGCGAGCCGCTCCAGGTAGCTCGGCGGCAGCGAGGGCATGAGCAGGCTGATGTCGACCACGAAGCGCAGCCGGGGGTCGTCGCGCCGCACGATCTCCTCGCACGCCTCGCGATGCGCGGGTGACTGCGGGGTCTGCTGGCCCTGCACCTCCTCGAACAGGGTCAGTTCGAGCTCGTGCAGCACCGGCAGCACCCGGTCGAGCAGGGTGGGACCGGCCTGGCCGATGGGCAGCCGGATGCCGACCGCTCCCGCGCGGGCGGCGGCCTCGAGCTGTGGGCGCAGGAAGGCCAAGCGCTCCTCGTCGGTGCGCCGGCGGCTGGGGGAGCTCCAGTCGTCGATGCTGCCGCCCACGATGCCGATCCGGCCGCCCACCGCGGCGAGGCCGTCGCGCAGGGCGTCGACCTCGTCGCCGTCGGGCGCCGGGAAGCCCCGCCACACCTGCCCGGCCTCGATCTCCACCACCTCGGCCACCCCGTCCGCGACGATGCCGACCGTGATGTCGTGCGCCGAGCGCTTCCGGTCGATGATCTCCGGCGTCCAGTTGAAGCCGCTGGCGGCCAGCACCCAGCCCTCGGGCAGGGTCGCGGCCGACCCCGTGCCGAGGGTGAGCATCCGCTCGAACCGGAACGGCAGGGTGAGCGGCGCATCCGGACCGGCCGGCAGGTACGGGACGACCAGCGAGAACGACACGTCCACCCCATGGATGCCCGGGGCGAGCGACCGTGCGACCTGCAGCTCGAGCGCATCCTGGAGGAACCACCATCCGCTCTCCTCGGCGAGTTCGATCGGCCGGATCGGCCGTCCGTCGACGACCACTCGGAGCTGCTCCGTGACCGGCTCGCCCCCGACCACCAGCTCGAGCCCGGCGAGGCTCGACAGGGGCAGTGACCGGATCCAGGGCAGCGACAGCCGCAGTGCGAAACCGGCCGGGGTCGACACGAGCGCGTCGTCGCGCAGGGCGGGCAGCGTCATCGCAGTCCTCTTTCGTCCGCTTTTGTAGCTAACGTACCTGCTAATGTAGAAAAACGAAAGAAGTCATCGACGACCGAAGGAGACGCCCCCGATGAAGTGGAGCTACATGGACCACTGGCGGAGCCAGGGTCCGCACGGGCCGATCGACCAGTGGGAGTCGCGCGCGACGATGGACCGCTTCCTCAAGCAGGTCGCCGCGGTCGGGTACGACGCGATCGACACCTTCGACTTCCGCTGGTACCAGATCATGGGCGAATACGGGTCGGTGGCGAACTACCAGGAGTTCGTTCAGGAACGCGGCCTCGACCGCATCGTGAACACCTTCCATGCGGCCGACTACGACCCCCGCGTCTACGCGCCGCACATCCCCGAGACGCACGCGAACATCCTCGAGGACTTCCGGGTCACCATGGACCGCTGGTCGGGCATCCGCCTCGACAACATCATCGTGATGCCGGCCACGCTCTACTACGACATGGAACCGGTCACCGACGACAAGATCAAGATCACCGCCGAGCTCTGGAACAAGGTCGGCGAGATCACGAACGCGGCCGGAGTGAAGCTCACCTGCCACCACGAGTTCTTCTGCGGCATCCAGTCCCGCGCCGAACTCGACACCTTCTACGCGGCGACCGATCCGGCGCTGGTGAACCTCTTCGTCGACACGGCGCAGCACTGCATCGCCTCGGTCGACCCGATCGAGTTCTACGAGGCCTACGCCGACCGGGTGTCGGGCTTCCACTTCAAAGACACCCGGCACCAGGATCTGATCGGCGACTTCAAGCGCCGCCCCGATTCCGAGATCATGTCGGACACCACCGCGAAGTGGTTCTACGAGATGGGCGACGAAGACGGCCTCGTCGACTTCGAGAACTTCATGCGCGCCGTCGCGCGGAACGGGTACGACGGCTACCTCAGCGTGGAGCACGACAAGGCCAACAAGCTCGGCGGCGACCACGCCGAGAGCACTGCCATCGCCGCCTGGTACGCCAAGAACGTGCTCGAGCGCGTCGCTGCAGAGGAGGTTGCCCGATGATCCGCTGGAGCTACGGCATCAATCAGTTCAAACCGCAGTTCGATGACTTCGTGCGGCGTCGCGACCACCTTCGCGCGCTGCGGGTCATCTCGGCCTCCGGCTTCTCGGCGGTCGAGCTGAACGCAGGCAGCGGGCGCTGGGAGCCACTCGGCAATCCCCAGCAGATCGCCGCGAACTTCGGCTCGGTCGCGGCCTTCGGTGCATTCGTGCGCGAGCAGGCCCTCGACACGGTCAGCAGCTGGTTCTGGGATCCGTCGATCCGGCTGCAGGAGGACCTCACCCACGGTGACGATGCCTCGTCGTCTTCGCCGGATGCCCGGGCCGCACTGGTCGGACATGCCCGCTGGTTCTCATCCGCCCTGGCCGAGCTGGGGGGCGACGTGCTCGTGGCGCGGCCCGCCGCATCCGCCGCGCAGCTCGCGAGTCTCGACGACGACGTCATCGAGACGCTCGCCGAATCGTGGACGGCCGTGGCCGATGCGATCGCCGTCGACGGTGTGCGGCTCGCGCTGCACTTCGACTTCTATTCGGCACTCCGTCGTGACGACGGGCTCGAGCGGCTGCTGCAGGCGACGGATGCGCGGGTCGGCTTCGCGGTGGACACCGCCGAGTTCACCATCGCCGGTCTCGATCCGGTGGCGTTCTACCGGGCGCATCCGGATCGGGTGACGCACGTGCACCTGAAGAATGCCGCCGCCGTGGACGATCTGGACGAGTACACGATGCCCGCACCCGAGTTCACGCTGCTGCGAGCGGGCGGCTCGCGCGCCGTTCCGCGCTGGTTCACCGAGCTCGCCACGGAGCCCCTGCTCGTGGATGCACCCGGCTTCGTGCGAAGCCTGGCCGAGCACGACTACGACGGCTGGGTGGTGGTGGAGAGCGACCTCACTCCGCACCCTCCGACCAGCGCGATGCTGAACGGCTGGGAGGTGCAGCACGTGCTGGCACCCCTCGCCGGGAGCTGAGCTCAGGCGTCGGGCCGGCCCGGACGGGCGCTCTCGATGGTGGGTCGGCCCAGCGCGAACCAGCGCGGGAAGGTCACCTCGAAGAGCTCCTCCCGGGCCAGCTCGGCTCCGCCACGGAGCGGCTCGGCCTCGTCGTCGGCCGAGTTGATGATCACCAGGTCGCGGGTGGCGAGCGGGAGG
Source organism: Herbiconiux sp. (assembly GCF_004297105.1). GTDB lineage: Bacteria > Actinomycetota > Actinomycetes > Actinomycetales > Microbacteriaceae > Herbiconiux. Next base: position 397,669 of record NZ_SCVE01000012.1, on the reverse strand, counting down.
GAGAGCTCGTACACGCGCTGCCGCACCTCGGCCAGATAGAGTTCGCCGGCCGCTGCCGCCGCGCCGCCGATCACGATCGCGCTCGGATTGAACATGTTGACCAGCGCGGCGATCGACTCGCCGACGACCCGCGCCGACTGCTGGATGAGCGCGATGGAGAGGGCGTCGCCGTCTTCCGCCGCGCGGGTGATCATCTCGGGGGAGAGCGTGCCGTCGGTCTCCTCGGCGCGCCGCGCGAGGTAGCCGGTGCGGTCGTTCTCGAGGGCCAGCTGGGCATCGCGCACCATCGCCCATCCGCCGGCGACGGCTTCGAGGCAGCCGATCTTGCCGCACCGGCACACGGCGTCGGAGCCGCTCACGCGCACGTGCCCGATGTCGCCCGCGGCACCATTGGCGCCGCGGTGGATGCGACCGCGCGAGAGCAGGCCGGCACCGATACCCGTGCCGATCTTGCAGTAGATGAGGTCGGCGTGCTCGCGGTGCCGGAGGGCGCGCTCGTTGAAGGTGAGCAGGTTCGCGTCGTTGTCGACCCAGACGGGGGCGTTGAAGTGGGACTCGAAGCGACGGCGCACGTCGAAGCCGTTCCAGCCGGGCATGATGGGGGGCGCGACGGGGCGGCCCGTCTCGTAGTCGACGGGGCCGGGCAGTCCGACGACCACGCCCCAGACGGGGATGTCGTCCGTGCCGTCCATCAGCTCGTCGAGCATCTGCATGACCTCGTCGAGGGTGCTGGCGGGGCCGCGTGCGATGTCCCAGTTGCGATGCGCCGTGTCGAGCAACTCGCCCCCGAGATCGGCGATGCCGACCCGGATGTGCAGGGCGCCGAGCGCGCACACCACGATCCGACCCGCCTCGACCCGGAAGCGCAGGGTGCGGGCGGCGCGGCCGCCGGTGGAGGGCGCGAACTCGCTGTCGGCCAGGAAGCCGAGCTGCATGGCCTGGTCGACGCGCTGGGTCACCACGCCTCGACCCAGTCCGGTCAGCCGGCTGATCTCCGGGCGGGTCGTCGCCTCGCCGGTGCGCACGAGATTGACCACGCGCAGGAGGCTGGTCACCTCATCGGTCTGTGCCCCGAATCGAAGGGTTGACTCGCTTGCCATCATCCGATGATGGCACAGGTGGGAGGGTATCGAACGGAAGTGGGCCGGACTAGTGCCGGATTTCTTTCAAGTTAAGTAGGATTTGAACCGAAGTGACTTCGAGGGGGAGGTTCAATGACACCGCGAGGAGTCGGGATCATCGGGGCGGGGCCCGGGGTGAGCGCGCTCCACGCGCCCACGCTGGGGCGACTGGCCGGTCGTCTCAGGATCGTACACGTCGCCGATGCGGGCAGCGGGCGGGGGGCGGCCATCGCTGCGCCGTCGGGTGCCCGGCACTCCACGGGCGTGGGCGAGCTCCTCGCCGATCCCGCCGTGGAGGTTGTGGCCGTGTGCAGCCCGCCCGAGTTCCACGCGGGGCAGGTGCTGGCCGCGATCGAGGCCGGCAAGCGTGCCGTGTTCTGCGAGAAGCCCCTCGCCCTGACCGCTGAAGACGCCCGGGCTGTGGTCGACGCCTGCCGAGTGAGCGGCACGGCTCTCGTCGTGGGTACGAACCACGTCTTCGATCCCGCCTGGGCGCGGGCCAAGCACCATCTGGTGGGCAATCGAGGACGCGTGCAGACCTGGTCGGCCACCATCGCGCTGCCCCCGAACGGCCGCTATCACGATCTCGTGACCGAAGTCGCGCCGGCCTCCCCTCCGCCGGCCGGCCGACCGGCGCCCGACTGGTCGGATCCGCGGGTGGCCGCGGCCGTCGTGCGTCAGCTCGTGCTCGGTCTCGGCATCCACGACCTCCCTGCACTGCGCGACGTGGCGCCGGTGTTCGAGCAGGTGGTGTTCGCGCAGCCCCTCGTGCCGATCGGCTATCTCATCGGTCTGGTCGCGGGGGGTGTGGCGATTCAGCTCACCGCCGTGATGCTGCCGCGCGGCGCCGACGCGCTCTGGCGGCTGTCGATCGGTACCGGATTCGACGACGTCGACGTGGAGTTCCCGCCGGCGTTCGTGCACGCCGGCAGTGCGACCGTGACCGTGCGCACGAGTGACGGCACGATCACGCGGTACCCGGCGACGCCCGAAGACGGGTACGTCGAGGAGTGGCGTGCGATTGCCGATGCGCTGGATCACGGCCAGCCCGCTGAGTACGGCGAACTGCTCGATGACGCTCTGTTCGCCATTCAGATCGCCGACGCGGCGGCCGAGGCCGTGCTCGCGGCCGCGGCGCGGAAGGGGACATCATGATCGGGGTGCGAGCGCCGCTGGCGTCCTACCGGGTGGCGATCACCGAGCTCCCCGAAAGAGCCCGCTCTGCGAACGACCCGCGGGGCTCGATCGTGGTCGTCGGCGGCGGGACCGGATGGTTCGCGCGGGCGGTGTCGGCGGTGGAGGCGGGCGCGGCCGGACTGGTCGTGGCCGACCCGGCCGTGGAGGTCTCCGGGATCTCCGGCTTCGCCGAGTCCGACCTGAGGGGAGTGCCGGTGGCGCTCGATCGCGAACTCCTGCGCCCCGACGTGGCTGCCGAGATCAGCCGGGAGCAGCCCGCATCCGTTCTCACCGCAACCTGCGCCGCACCCGCGGCGGCGTTCGACCGCACGATCTGCGACGCGGTGGGCTGGCTGCGCGTGCTCGCCGGTGGGCCGCTGCAGGTGACCGCTCTGCAGGCAGGTGACGGGGGGCTGATCATGGCGGTGGAGGGCCGGGGATGCCCGGGCGGGGTGCTGGCGCGGGTTCTCGTGGAACCGACCGCGGTGCCGCGGCTGCGGGTCTCGGCGATCGGCGCGGTTCGCTCCGAGGTCTCCGCCGCCGCGGCCGCCGCCACCGTGGTGAGGATGGATGATGAACGGGGAACCCTGATCGCTCCTGCCCGATTCGAGACGCGGCAGCGGCTCGCGCTGCGCCGTGCGATCGCCGCGGTGACGAACGGGACGATGCTCGACGACCTCCACGAGTTCGCCATAGACGCCGAGATCGCCCTCGCCGGCCGCCGTGCCCTGTCGCCATAAACATCGATGATCCCGCGCATAGGCATCATCGGCTTCCCCAATGGTTTGATTCCGACAAAAGTGGGTGACGGGGCCGAGGCTGCCCCCGTCGAAAGGAACGATCGAAGATGATCAAGCTGCTCTCTCACCTCTCCTATGTGGCGATCACGTCGCCCGACGTCGAGGCTTCCGTCGAGTTCTACACGAACCAGGTGGGGCTGATCGAGGTCGATCGCGTCGACGGCGCCGTGTACCTGCGGTGCTGGGGCGACTACTACGCCTATTCCGTCGTGGTACTGCCGGGCGACGAACCGTCGCTGGCCACGGCCGCGTGGCGCACCACGAGCGCGGAGGCTCTCGATGAGGCCGCCAAGCGCATCGAGGCCGCGGGCATCGAAGGCGAGTGGCTCGACGATGTGCCGCACATCGGCCGCGCCTACCGTTTCACCGGACCCTGGGGCCACAGCCTGACCCTGCACTGGGATGTCACCCGGCACCACGACACCGAGGGTGAGGCCGCGTCGACCTACCCCGACCGGCCGTCGCGCCGCAGCAAGGTCGCCGGCGCTCCCCGTCAGCTCGACCATGTGACCATCGCGACCAGCGACGTCGACGCGTTCGCCGCGTGGTACAACGAGGTGCTCGGGTTCCGCATCATGGCGCGCACCGTTCTCGACGAGGCCCCCATCTCGGTGTTCTCCGTGCTCACCACCAACGAGAAGTCGCACGACCTCGGTGTGGTGCTCGACGGTTCGAGCCGCGCCGGTCGCGTCAACCACTACGCCTTCTGGGTCGACACCCGGGAGGAGCTGCTCATCGCCGCCGACATCCTCGGCGAGAACGGCTACCCGATCGAGTACGGCCCGTCGATCCACGGCATCGGCGAGCAGAACTTCCTCTACTACCGTGAGCCCTCCAGCCTGCGCATCGAGCTCAACACGGGCGGCTACCGTAACTATGTGCCCGACTGGACTCCCAACACCTGGAAGCCCTCCGAGGGATCGAACAACATGTACCGCAACAGCGTGATGCCGATGTCGATGACGGAGTCGTTCCCGCCCGCGGACGGCCCGAGCGCCACCGAAGAGGGTGTGCCCGACGAGATCAAAGAGGCCCTGCTCAACCCTTACGCCCACCAGGGCCGAGGCTGACCGATCAGGTTCGACGGGAAAGCGACCATGACCACCGGCCTCGACGACGAGATCGACCGCAGCGACCCCGAGGGGGAGATCTCCCGGCGGGCATCCGCCTATCGCAACTGGGGTCGCTGGGGTGAGGACGACGCGCTCGGCACGCTCAACTTCATCGACGACGACAAGCGCGTCGAGGCCGCCGGGCTCGTTCGTCACGGACGGGTGGTGTCGCTCGCCCAGCGCTTCGACACGGACGGGCCGCAGAAGGGCTGGCGGCGTCGCACCAATCCGGTGCACACGATGACCGACACGGGCGTGGACGCCGAACGCGGCAACCAGGGCTTCCCCCACGGGATGGGCGGGGCGGACGACGTGATCGCGATGCCGCTGCAGTGCTCGACCCAATGGGACGGACTCGGCCACATCTTCGATCACGGCCGCGCGTGGAACGGGCGGAGGGCCGGCGACGTGGTGACCAGTGAAGGCGATCTGGTGACCGGTATCGAGCACGCCGCCTCGGTCGTCGTCTCGCGGGGCGTTCTGCTCGACGTGGGCCGGCACCTCGAGCCGGCCACCGGAGAGCTGCCCGACGGCTTCGCCATCACGGCCGCGCACCTCGACGACTGCATCCGGGCCCAGGGGCCGAGCGCGGCCGTCGGCCGCGGCGACATCGTGCTCGTGCGCACGGGCCAGTACGCCCGCGCCCGCCGCGAGGGCTGGGGCGACTACGCGGGCGGTCCGGCCCCCGGGCTGTCGATCACCACGGCCGGATGGCTGCACCGGAGCGAGATCGCCGCGATCGCCACCGACACCTGGGGTTTCGAGGTGCGGCCGAACGAGTTCGACGCACCCGCGTTCCAGCCACTGCATCAGATCGTGATCCCCAACTTGGGGCTGACGATCGGCGAGATGTGGAATCTCGACGAACTGGCCGACGCCTGCGCAGAGCAGTCGCGATGGGACTTCCTGCTCTCGGCGCCGCCGTTGCCCATCACGGGCGCGGTGGGGTCGCCCATCAATCCCGTCGCGCTCCTCTGAACGATCGTCACCACCCACCCACCTGCAGAACAGAGAGGTTCTGAACATGACCGCAGTATCCAAAGTCGCCATCGTCGGCAGCGGGGTCGCCGGACTCGCCGCCGCCATCCAGCTCGCCCGAGCAGGGGTGGCGGTGGATCTGTTCGAGGCGAAATCCGAGCTGAGCGTGCTCGGTTCGGGCATCACGCTGCAGGGCAATGCGCTGCGGGTCTTCGATGCGCTGGGCGCGTGGGACGACATCCGTGCGGCCGGCTATCCCTTCGTGGGTCTGACTCTGCGGGCTCCCGGGCCGGGGGCGCCGGCCGTGGCCGAACTGCCGGACGTGAAGTCGGGTGGCCCGGACTATCCGTCGACCATGGGGATGCCGCGTCCCGAGCTGGCGCGCATCCTGCTCGAGCACGCGGTCGCGGCGGGCGCGGTCGTGCACTTCGCGTCGCGGATCACCGATCTCTCCACCGATGAGGAGGGCGGTGTGGGCGTCGTCATCGACGGTCAGCCTTTCGATCGCTACGACCTCGTGATCGGAGCCGACGGTGTGAACTCCACCGTGCGCGGGCTGATCGGCATCGACACCAAGCCGGAGTCGACGGGCATGGGAATCTGGCGCACGTTCGTCTCCCGCCCCGCATCGGTGGAGCGCAGCGAGCTCTACTACGGCGGCCCGATGTACATCGCCGGCTACACGCCCACGAGTGAGAACACCATGTACGCGTTCCTGGTCGAGAAGGCGCAGGACCGGTTCGGGGTGACCGACGAGGATGCGGCGCGCATCATGATCGAGGAGAGCCGCGCCTACGACGGCCCGTGGAACGACATCCGGGCCGATCTGGAGGCGGGGGCCACCGCCAACTACACCTGGTTCACCAAGCACATCGTCGATGGCGCCTGGAACCGCGGACGGGTGGTGATCATCGGCGACGCCGCCCACAGCTGCCCGCCCACGATCGCCCAGGGCGCAGCCCAGGGGCTCGAAGACGCCCTGGTGCTGACCGAGCTGCTCGTGGCGCGCGACGCCCTCGACGACTCGCTCTGGGCGGAGTTCCACGAGCGCCGGGTGCCCCGGGCCACCGCCGTGGTCGAGGCCTCGGTGCAGCTCGGTCAGTGGCAGATCGACGGCGACCGCGATGCCGATGCCGGTGGCCTCATCTTCGGCATCGCCCAGAAGATGGCGGTGCCTGCGTGAAGATCGCCCGCTGGGAGAGCGCGGCGGCCTCCGGGGAGCTGGTGCACGGCTTCATCGAGGAGGGCCGCGCCATCCCGTTCGGCGGCGGACGCACCGTCGGCGAGGTGCTGGCCGCCGGGCTGGACGGCCTGGCCGGCGAAAGGTCGGCCGCCGATGAGGCGGCCGCGTCGCCGTTGGCCGACGTCGTGTTGCGGGCGCCTCTCGACCCGGCATCCGTGCGGGACTTCGTGGCGTTCGAGGAGCACGTCGAGGGCGTGAGCGCCGGTGTCGAGGGCCGCAGCCACGTGGCTCCGGAATGGTACGAGGCCCCCACCTTCTACTTCACCAACCCGCACACCATCACCGGACCGTTCGACGTGCTGCACCCGCCCGTGACCGAGCGGCTCGATTTCGAGCTCGAGCTCGCGGTGGTGATCGGCGGGGTCGACGGGTCGGACGGAGCGAATCTCGACGCCCCCACGGCGACGCGGCACATCTTCGGCTACACGATCATGAACGACTGGTCGGCCCGCGATCTGCAGGGTCGCGAGATGAAGGTGCGCCTCGGCCCGGCGAAGGGCAAGGACTTCGGCATGACGCTGGGCCCCTGGATCGTGACGGCCGACGAGCTGTCGGGCTACCAGGACGCCGAGGGCTTCCTCGCCGTGCGCGCCGAGGTCTACGTCAACCACCAGCTCATCGGGCACGACCTGGTGTCCAACGCGGGCTGGCCGTTCGCCGAGTTCGTGATGTACGCCTCGCGCAACTCACGAGTGGTGCCGGGCGATGTGCTCGGGTCGGGCACGGTCGGAAACGGCGGATGTCTCGCCGAGCTCTGGGGCCGCAACGGCTCCCTCACCCCTCCGCCGCTCCGCGAGGGCGACGAGGTGCGGATGGTGGTCGAAGGCGTCGGCGAGCTGATCAACCGGGTGGGTGCGCCGGTCGCCGCCCCACCCGTGCCGGCCGCGCGGCCCCGGCCGCGCATCCGCCACCGCGTCTAGAACCACAACCACGAGGAGCAACACCGTGTTCATGTACTTCCCCACCAACTACGTCTGGAGCCTGGCGGCGGTCGCCACGCTCAACAACGGCGGCTTCATCGACGAGGTCGACCGGGCGTGCAAGCCCGTGCTGCTCGCGTCGCAGAACGGCGACGATGCCGGAACGGCCGAGCTCTACGCCTCATGGGCCGCCGTGGCCGACCGCCTGGTGGCCAAGGCGCAGGACGACGAGGCCCGCGGCCGACGCGTCGGTGCCGGCGAGACCTACTACCGCGCCTCGCTCTACACCTCGCAGGCCGAGCGCCTCCAGTCGCCGAAGTGGGAGGGGCGCAATGCGGCCTACCAGAAGTCGATCGACCTGCTGCTGAAGCACGTGGAGCTCTCGCAGATCCCGGTGACCCGGGTCGAGGTGCCGTACGAGGACTCCTCGTTGCCCGGCTACTTCTATCGCGCGCCCGGTGAGGGGCCTCATCCGGTGATCATCCAGTGGAACGGCCTCGACTCCACCAAGGAGATGATGTACTACTCCGGCTTCCCCCGGATGCTGGCCGAGCGCGGTATCTCGACGCTCATGATCGACACGCCCGGCTCCGGCGAGGCCCTGCGTCTGCGCGGGCTGAAGGCGCGCCACGACACCGAGGTGTGGGCTGCCGCGATCATCGACCACCTCGAGGCGAATGCGCAGGCGCTGGCCGTCGACCCGCAGCGGATCGGCATCGTGGGCTGGTCGCTGGGCGGCCACTACGCCCCGCGGGCGCTGGCCTTCGAGAAGCGGCTCGCACTCGGGGTGGCCTGGGGGGCGAACCACAACTGGGCCGAGGTCCAGGAGGCGCGCCGCAACCGTGAGGGCGAGAACCCGGTGCCGCATTACTGGGACCACGTGAACTGGGTGTGGGGCGCCACCGACATGGACGACTTCATCGAGAAGACGAAGGACATGCACCTGAACGGTGTGGTGGAGCAGATCACCGTGCCCTTCCTCATCACGCACGGAGCGGGCGACCGGCAGATCAACGTGAAGTACGCACACCAGTCGTACGACCAGGCCGTCAACAGCCCGAAGCGCGAGCTGCGGATCTTCGACGACCCCGAGGGCGGCACCGAGCACATCTCGATCGACAACATGCCCTACGTCGCGGGGATCATCGCCGACTGGGTGGCCGAGACCTTCGCCGGTCTGCAGCCGCGGTGACGCGAGGGAACTTTGGTCAATTTCAGGCATAAGTCTGATACCCTGGAAGGGACGTCGGGGCTCTGTGAGCCCGTCCCTGGTCGTGATGTGGCGAACAGGGCACACCGAGTCGCGTCGACTGCCCGATCGTTCGGGTGACTCCATGACTCTCACTCCCGTGCGCCTGCGCATCCTCGTCGCCTCGCTGCTCACCGTCTCCTTCCTCGGCGCCCTCGACCACACCGTGGTCTCGACATCCCTCGCCACCATCGCGGGCGACCTGGGCGCGCTCGAACACATGAGCTGGGTCGTGGTGGGCTACACGCTCGCGAGCACCGTGCTGCTGCCCGTCCTCGGCAAACTCGGCGACAGGATCGGGCCGCGCGCGGTCTTCCTCAGCTCGCTGGTGCTGTTCCTCATCGCGTCGCTCGCTTGCGGATTCGCACCCACCATGGAGTGGTTGGTCGTGGCACGCGTGCTGCAGGGGATGAGCTCCGCCGGCCTCCAGCTGATGTCGCAGACGATCATCGCGCAGGTCACCACACCCCGCGAGCGGCCGAAGTACCTGGCGGTGATCGGAGCGGCGTTCCCCATCGCCATCCTGATCGGGCCGGTGATCGGAGGGCTGATCACCGACTTCTGGGGCTGGCAGTGGGTGTTCTGGGTGAACATCCCCGTCGGAGCCGCGGCCCTCGTTCTCGCGATGGTGGCTGTACCGCACGTCGAGGTGCTCGAACGGCGGCGCTTCGACGTCGCCGGCGCGGTGACGTTCACCGTCGCCCTCGTGGCTCTGGTGCTCGCGGTCACCTGGTGGACCGACCCCGCGGCGGCCGTCGCGGCCCTGACGGCGTCGGTGGTCTCCGCCGTGGCGTTCGTCATCTTCTTCATCGCCGAACTGCGCGCCGTCGAACCGGTGCTGCCACTGGCCTACTTCCGTGATCGCACCATCTCGGCCGGTACGGCGCTCTCGGCCATCATCGGCATCGGCCTGTTCTCCATCACCTTCTATCTGCCCACCTACTTCCAGATGGCCTACGGCACGAGCGCCACCATCTCCGGCCTGGTGCCGATCGCGACGGTGTTCGGGATGCTCCTGAGCAATCTCGCCACCGGCTTCATCGTGAGCCGCACGGGGCGGTATCGCGCCTTCCCGATCGCGGGCACGACATTGGCCGCCGTGGGGCTCGTGGTGATGTCGCAACTGCCGGTCGGCCTGCCCCTCTGGGTGCCAATGATCGTGATGTTCGCCGTCGGCGTCGGCACCGGGGCGTTCATGAGCTTGATCGTGGCGATCGTGCAGGGCGCGGTCCCGCGTTCGGAGACGGGCACCATCACCGCCACCCTCAACCTCGTGCGCCAGGTGGGATCCACCGTCACCACCGCCGTCATCGGAGGGGTGATCGGCTTCGGGGTGGCGGCGCTCCTGCCGCCGGGTCTGGACGCCGCGACCCTCACGCCCAAGTCGGTGCTCGCCGCGGACACCGCGACGCAGACCCAGATCGCCGCGATCTATCATGACGTCTTCGCACCGATCTTCATCGCACTCGCCGCGGCCTATGCGATCGGCATCGTCGCCGCCATCCTGTTGCCCGGCACGCCGTTGTCGGACGAGCCGGCGCCCGAGCCGGCCACCGAATCCGCTTCCGTCTGACCCACCGAGGAGAGAACAATGACCAACCAGCCCACCGCCGTCGTCGTCGGCAGCGGACCCGTCGGAGCGGCCTACGCCCGCACCCTGCTCGAGAGCAATCCGGATGTGCGCGTCGTGATGTTCGAGGCCGGGCCGCAGCTCACGGAGATCCCGGGTGAGAGTGTGCGCAACATCCCCGATGCGGCCGAGAAGGAGCGTGCGCGCGAACGTTCGCAGGGTCCGCTCTCGGGTTCCTACCGCGAGTCGCTGGGGATCCCGCAGGCCTTCGTCGTCGAGGGCATGTTCACCGCACGCCAGGGGACGTACCTGCTCGACTTCGGTGGCGAGGGTTCCGCCCACGCCCCGACCTTTCCCGCAGCGGCGGCGGCCACGAACGTCGGCGGTCAGGGAGCGCACTGGACGGCGGCGATCCCCCGCCCGGCGTTCAGCGAGAAGATCCCGTTCATCGGCGACGAGGAGTGGGAGGAGCTGATCGGCCGGGCGGAAGAGCTGCTGCACAAGCAGAGCGCCGCGTTCGCCGACTCGGCGCTCGGTGGCGCCATCCGGTTGCTGCTCGATGAGGAGTTCGGCAGCGAGCTGCCCGACGGATACGGAGTCAGCACTCTGCCGGTCGCAGGCGACCCTCAGCCCGATGGCACGATGCGCTGGGCCGGCGCCGACTCCGTGCTGGGCCCGCTGATCGACCCCGACTCGCCACTGTCCTCCCGGTTCGAGCTGCGCGATCTCTCGCTGGTGCGCCGGGTCGAACTCGACGGCACCCGGGCGACCGGTGTCACGGTGCAGGACCTGAGAACCAGCGAGACCTCGACGTTCCCCGCGGACATCGTGGTGGTGGCTGCCGATGCCTTCCGCTCGCCGCAGCTGCTCTGGGCCTCCGGGGTTCGGCCGGCCGCCCTCGGGCACTACCTCACCGAGCATCCGGTGGTCATCTCGACGGTCGCGCTCGATCCCGCGAAGATGCAGCGCTTCGCCACCGAGACCGATCTCGATGCCGAGAAGGCGCGCCGGGCGCTGAACCCCGCAGACCCGGTGGCGGCGGTGAACCGCATCCCGTTCTCGGAGCCCGAGCACCCCTTCTCCGTGCAGGTGATGTATGCGGATGTGCCGCCCTTCCAGCTCGACCCCGCCAACCCGCTCGCCGGCAATCGGTGGGGCTACGTGAACATGGGCTACGGCATGCGCAAGCACCCGCGTTTCGAAGACGGTGTCACGTTCGACGACGCCGAGCTCGACTTCAGTGGCTTCCCGAACATGCGCATCAGCTACTCCCTCACCGAGCGTGAGGAGGCGGAGATCGCGGAGGCGACCGAGCGTCTCCGCCGCGCCGGCAACGCACTCGGCACCTTCGTTGCGGAGCCCCGGCTGATGCCGAACGGGTCGAGCCTGCACTACCAGGGCACGATGCGCGCCGGCGAGGCGGACGACGGCACCTCGGTCGCCGACCCGTACTCGCGCGTCTGGGGCTACCAGGGCCTGTACGTGGCCGGCAACGGTCTCATCCCGACCGCCACCACGATGAACCCGACACTCACAAGTGTGGCCATCGCGGTGCGCGCGGCGCGGAAGGCCGCTCAAGAACTCTGAGTGCCGGCCGGCCGGTGATCCCCCGGCGGCGAAGATCAGAAGGAGGCGTTCGATGGAGAACGAGATTCAGGGCATCACGGCGGTCGCAGCGGTCGTGCTGGCCCTCGCCGGTGTGTCGTTCCTGCTCCAGCTGGCGTTGTGGCGCGCGCTGTCGGCAGCCGACATCGCCGATGCGCCGGCCTTCCTGCGGTTCGGTCGAGGCCTGCTCCCGTCGGCACTGGTCGCCCTCGTGGCGGTCGCTGTGATCGTGCTGCTCCGACGCTGACGATGCCGAGCTGACATGTCCTTCTTCGAACCCGGGGTCGAGAGCGCTCGATCGGTGAACATGGCCCTCATCTTGCGCGCGGTGGTGACACAGGGCGCGATCTCTCGCTCCGAGCTGGTTCTGCAGACCGGTCTCAGCCGCAAGACCGTCGGAGCCGTGGTGGGCGAGCTGGCGAGGAGGAATCTGGTCGAGGAATCCGACACCGCTGCTCGCGGTGTCGGGAGGCCCAGCTTCACGGTGCGACCGGCCGACTCCGTCGCCGCGCTCTCCGTCTGCCTCACCCTCGGCTCCGTGCGGATCGCGGTCGTGGGGCTCGACGGAGTGGTGCAGGAGCGCGTCGACTACCGGTCGGACAGGTCGGCGACGCCCGACGAACTGGTCAATGCGATCGTCGCGGTGGCAGAGGCCATGGGCCTCTCGCGATCGCGGAAGGTGATCGGCATCGGGCTGGTGGTTCCGGAGCCGGGTCTGGGTGGCGACGAAGCCGTCGGGGACGCCGCCGCATCCGCGCTCGGGATCCGGCTCGGCTTGCCCGTCGTGCTCGCCACCGCGGGGACGGCCGGTGCGCGGGCGGAGAGCATCTTCGGAGCGGCATCCGGGGCGCAGGAGATGATCTATCTCCGCTGCGGCCCCGACGGCCGGCTGGCGGGTGGCATCGTGACCGGGGGCGCGATCGTTCTGGGCCATCGCGGTCGCGCGGGATGCTTCACCCCTGTCGCCGGCCGCACGGCGTCGACGGGTCGGGCGCAATCCGTCGAGGACAATGTGCTCTCGGTCCTCGACGTCCTCGGTCCGGTGCTCGACCCCGAGGTGGTCGTGCTCGGCGGCTCCCTCGTCCGCTCCGTGGAGGCGGTGCGGGCAGGCGTCGAGCGGCGCAGGTCCGCTGCCGACGACACCCGCGGGGCGGGGCCGGCCATCATCGGTTCGGCCCTCGGTGACGACGACCTGTTCATCGGTGCCGCGCAGTCCGTCTTCGAGGGGGTTCTCTCCGACCCCAGGAATTTCGACGCGGGCCGTCTCGGGGCCGAGGGCGCCCATCCGATCGACTCCGCACCCGCCCTCACCCGTGTGTAGTATTAGTTCACACGTACACCTGGACCGTACAGCACAACGGTTGTGCTGCAAGGCGGGTGGGGGAGCGCACCTCGATGACGAAGATCGCTGTGGTAGGAACGGGCGCGAACGGCGCCGGAATCGGTGCCGACATGGCACGGAACGGGCTCGATGTGACGTTCATCGAGCAATGGCCGGCCCACGTGGAGGCCATCCGCGAACGCGGAATCGAGGTGCGGATGCCCGCCGGCCGCACCGAGATCACCCCGGTGAGGGCCTTCCATCTCTGCGACGTCGCCACCCTTCGCGAGACGTTCGACCTCGTGTTCGTGGGGGTCAAGGCTTACGACACCCGCTGGGCCTGCGAGCTCATCAAGCCTCTGCTGCACGAGAAGAGCCTCGTGGTGGGTCTGCAGAACGGGATGTCGATCGATGACGTGGCCGATGTGGTCGGCATCGACCGCACGATGGGCGCGGTGATCGAGCTCGCCTCCAACATGTGGGAGCCGGGAATCACGAACCGCCAGAACCCGCCCGAGGACTCGTGGTACGCGGTGGGCAGCATCTCGCCCGCCACGCACGGGCGGGAGGAGGAGGTCGCTGCGGCGCTCCGCTTCGCGGGCACCGTCGAGATCTCCGACGACATCCGCTCGTCGAAGTGGATGAAGCTCATCGTCAACGCCGCCGAGCTGGTGCCCTCCGCCCTGCTCAACCTCGAGCTCAACACCGCCGCCGAGGTGCCGGGCATGTACGAGTTCATGATGGCCTGCGGCAAGGAGGCGGCCCGAGCCGCTCTCGCCGACGGCAATCGCCTCCGCCCCATCTTCGGCATGGAGGGCGCCCTGCTCGACGACCCCGACGCGTTCGCCGAGCAGCTGTTCGAGATCGTGCTCACGAAGTACTCGCTGCCCGACACCAAGACCACTTCTCTGCAGGACTGGCTCAAGGGCCGCCGCAGCGAGGTCGCGGAGATCAACGGACTCGTGGTGGATGTGCTGACCCGCGCCGGCGAAGCGGCGCCGTTCAACCAGCTCGTCGTCGACCTCGCCCGCAAGGTCGAGTCGGGAGAGCTGCCCGCCGACCCGGCCAATCTCGAACTGCTGCTCACCGGGGTGCCGGTGCGATGACGGGCGCGAAGCGCATCGCCGTGCTCGGCGCGGGGGCGAACGGCGCCTCGATCGGGGCCGACCTCACCCGCGCCGGACTCGACGTGACCCTCATCGAGCAGTGGCCGGAGCACGTCGCCGCCATGCGGGCGCACGGCCTCACCGTGAACATGCCCGGCCGCTCGGAGAACACGGCGGTCTCCGTGCTCAACCTCTGCGAGGTCGCCACCCTCACCGAGCCCTTCGACGTGGTGCTGATGCTCATGAAGGCCTACGACAGCCGCTGGGCCGCCCACCTGATCGAGCCGCACCTCGCCGCCGACGGGCTCCTCGTGGGCGTTCAGAACGGCATGACCGTCGACGTGATCTCGGAGGTGGTCGGCGCCCATCGCACGCTGGGTTGCGTGATCGAGGTGTCATCGACCATGACCGAGCCGGGGGTCGTCGATCGGCACTCCGGACCCGATCGTTCGTGGTTCGCGGTGGGCAGCCTCACGGATGCGACGCGAGGCCGCGAACGGGAGGTGGCCGACCTGCTCGCCCACGCGGGCACGGTCGAGGTGGTCGACGACATCCGGGGCGCGAAGTGGATGAAGCTCGTGAGCAACTGCACGACGCTCGTCACCACGGCGAGCCTCGGCCTGCCCATGATCGCGGGCCTCGAGCATCCCGGCATGCGCGACCTCATGCTGCGCTCGGGCCAGGAGGCGCTCGATGTGGCGCGTGCGGCGGGGTTCCGGATCATGCCCATCTTCGGCCTGACCGCCGACGACGTGAGCCGGCCCGACGCGGTGGTGGAGACCCTCCTCGACACCCTCTACCGCGGGTTCGTGCTGCCGAACACCACGACCACGATCCTGCAGGACTGGACGAAGCGCCGGCACAGCGAGGTCGATGACCTCAACGGCTACGTGGTCGCCGAAGCGGCTCGGCTCGGCCTCGACGCGCCGGTCAACGCCGCGGTCACCGAGGTCGCCCACCGCATCGAGCGCCACGAGCTCGAGCCGTCGCCCGAGAACGCCGCGCTGGTGTCGCGTCTCGCGGGGGTGAGCGGGTGAGGCCGCCCCGCTGGCCATCGCTCAGCGGAAGATGTCGGGATGCTTCTCGAGTTCCAGCCGCGTGCGCTGGATGTGCATGACGAGCACACGCTCGGCGTCGTCGGCGTCTTGTCTGCGGATGCAGTCGACGAGCAGGTGGTGCTCCATGTGCGTGACCCCGATCGACGGGGCCCGCACCAGATTGGCGTACGCGCGGCGGTAGTGCTGCGTCGTGTTCCAGAGCCGGTGGATGAGGTCGGAGAGCATCGACGGAGGAGCACCCGCGTAGGTGGCCAGGTGGAAGTCTCGGTCGGTGCGCATGAAGAAGTCGACGTCGTCGTCGGCCTCCATCGCGTCGACCATCTGCTGCAGGCGGTCGATGTCGTCGTCGTCGAGCGACGGCATGCTCGTGCGCAGCAGAAGCGGCTCCACGCGCTCGCGCACCAGGTAGGCCTCGATGCACTCGGCCAGAGAGAGCTTGGCGACCCAGGCGCCCGAATTGGCCACCAGCGTCACGAGTCCATCGGAGTGCAGCAGCCGCAGCGCTTCCCGCACCGGGATCCTGCTCGCCCCGAACTGATCGGCCAGATCGCCCTGCCGGATCCTCGTGCCGGGCGCGAGTCGACCGTCGAGGATGGAGGTGCGCAGGCTGTCGGCGATGCGGTGGCTGGCCACGTTGTCGAGCGTGTCGTCGATGGTCATGAGTCTCCTCGCCTCGATTGTAGCCACGGGGCGCGGGCGGGCCGGCTCACTCGCCGGGCTGCGCCGGATGCCAGAGCCGCACCGCCGCATCCTGCTCGTAGGCCTTGCCGCCGGGGTAGCTCACGAGTTCGAACTGCATGCCCCAGGGGCTCAGGAAATAGACCCAGCGCTGACCGGCCGAGGCGTTTCCGCTCGCGGTGGGCTCACCGAGCACACGGATGCCGAGCTCGCGAAGGCGGCCGACCGCGGCGTCGAGATCGTCGACGTAGAACGCGATGTGGTGACCGCCGAGATCGCTGTTGCGCGGCTGGGGCCGCTGATCGGGGGCCACCGAGTACTCGAACACCTCGAAGTTCGGGCCGTGGCCGCAGCGGTAGAACCGGATCTCCTTGATCGCCGCGCGCGGATCGACGTTCAGGTGGTCGCGCATCCACTCGGAGTCGTCGTGGCGCATCCCGGGCAGCGAGTAGACGTACTCGCAGCCGATGGTGTCCACGAGGAACCGGTGGGCCTCCTCGAGATCGGGAACCGTGAAACCAAGGTGTTCCGCGCCGCGCAGACCGGGCAATGCCATTCAGGACTCCTTCGTCGAATGTATCCAACCAACGTAGATCATCCGGCTTGAGAGCACAATCAGGCTTGCAATGGATACATTGATGCCGTAGCGTGCCACTCAGAGCGCATCAGTAGCGCCGCCAGCATTTTGCAAAGGAGCAATTCGCATGCCCCGCACCACGCGTCTGAAGCCCGGGTCTCCCTGGGTCGAACTGCAGACGACCGCGGCGGATTGGAAGAACGCCGATCCCGCCCTCCTGACGACCATGCTCGCCCAGCTCCACCTCATCCGTGCCTTCGAGGAGACCGTGCTCGAACTGGCCGGCGAAGGCCTCGTGCACGGCCCGGCGCACTCGAGCATCGGCCAGGAGGGCGGCGCGGTCGGCTCGATCGTGGGTCTTCGCTCCAGCGACGGCGTGAACGGATCGCACCGGGGTCACCACCAGTTCCTCGCCAAGGCGCTCACCCACGTCGCTCCCGAGGGGTTCGACCTCGAATCACTCGTGCCGCCCGCCGTGCAGGAGGTGCTGCAGCGCACGCTCGCCGAGATCCTCGGCCTCGCCCAGGGCTACTGCCGGGGCCGCGGCGGCTCGATGCACCTCCAGTGGTTCGAGGCGGGGGCGCTCGGCACGAACGCCATCGTGGGCGGAGGAGTGCCGCTCGGGGCGGGCAACGCCTGGTCGCAGAAGCACGCGGGAACCACGGATGTCACGGTCAGCTACTTCGGCGACGGTGCCACGAACATCGGCTCGGTGCTCGAGAGCATGAACCTCACCGCCGCGTGGGATCTCCCGCTCTGCTTCTTCATCGAGAACAACCTCTACGCCGTGTCGACCCACGTGAGCGAGGTCACCAAGGAACCGCGCCTGTCGGCGCGCGCCCTCGGCTTCGACATCCCCGCCTGGCGCGTCGACGGCATGGACCCGCTCGCCGTGCACCTCGCCATGGAGCAGGCGCTCGAGCACCTCCGCTCGGGCGGCGGTCCGGTGGTGATCGAGGCCGAGGTGTATCGCTACTTCCACCAGAACGGGCCGTACCCGGGGAGTGCTTTCGGCTACCGCTCCAAGGAGGAGGAGAAGCAGTGGCGCGAGCGCGACCCGCTGCTCCGGATGGCCACCGAGCTCACCCGTCTCGGCCTGATCGATGACGCCGGCGTCGCCGCGGTGCGTGCGCAGGCCCAGGAGGCCATGCGCCTCGCGGCCGCCCAGCTCGTCGAGCCCGACCCCGACGCGAAGCCGGGCATCCGGCGGATCATGCCCGCACTCTGGCCCGACCCCGCCTTCGTCGACATCGGCATCCGCGGCGACCTGTCGGAGCTCTCCGGCGGCACCGTGGTCGAGGAGGCCGACTACACCGGTGCCACCACGACGGGCAAGTTCATCGACGCCGTCGCCGCCGTGATGGACCGGCGCATGGGCGAGGACGACCGCATCGTGGTGCTCGGCGAAGACATCCACCGCCTCAAGGGCGGTACGAACGGCGCGACGAAGGGACTCTCCGAGAAGTACCCCGGCCGCGTGCTCGGCACCCCGATCAGCGAGAACGCGTTCGCCGGACTCGGCGGCGGCATCGCGCTCGACGGCCGCTTCCGCCCCGTGGTGGAGTTCATGTACCCCGACTTCATGTGGGTGGCCGCCGACCAGGTGTTCAACCAGATCGGCAAGGCTCGCCACATGTTCGGCGGAGAGAACCCGGTACCGCTGGTGCTGCGCACCAAGATCGCGATGGGGTCGGGCTACGGATCGCAGCACCTCATGGACCCCGCCGGCATCTTCGCCACGAGCCCCGGCTGGCGCATCGTCGCCGCGTCGACCCCCTACGACTACGTGGGCCTGATGAACACCGCGCTCGACATGAACGACCCGGTACTCGTGATCGAGCACGTCGACCTCTACTCCGAGACGGGTGAGATCCCGGCCGACCTCGATGTGCGCATCCCGTTCGGCACGGCGGCGATCCGGCGCGGCGGCAGTGATGTGACGGTGATCAGCTACCTCTCGATGGTGCGGCACTCGCTCGAGGCCATCGAGCAGACGGGCATCGACGCGGAGCTCATCGACCTGCGCTTCCTCGACCGCGCCTCGATCGACTGGGACACGATCGGAACGAGCATCCAGAAGACCAACAGTGTGCTCATCGTGGAACAGGGTGCCCAGGGCACCTCGTACGGCGGGTGGCTCGCCGATGAGATCCAGCGCCGGTTCTTCGACTGGCTCGATCAGCCGGTGCAGCGCGTGACCGGGTCGGAAGCGTCGCCCAGCATCTCCAAGGTGCTCGAGCGCGCCGCGATCGCGCGCACCGAAGAGGTCGTCAGCGGTCTCGAGCGCGTGCGCGCCGCATTCGGACGGGAGGCCTGAGATGGTGTCGATCGTGCGGATGCCGAGCGTGCTCGCCGGCTCGGAGGAGGCCGCCATCGCGAACTGGCTGGTGAGCCCCGGCGACACGATCGCGGTGGGCGAACCGCTGGCCGAGATCGAGACCGAGAAGGCGATCGTCGAGTACAACGCCGAGGAGTCGGGCGTGGTCGGCCGCCTCGTGCTGGCGGCGGGCGCCTCGGGCGAGATCGGAGCACCCATCGCGGTGCTGATCGCCGACGGCGACTCGGAGGCCGACATCGATGCCGCGCTCGGCGGGGCAGTGGAGGCCGACGGTCCCGCTGGTGCGCCGGATGCCCCGGTACCGGCGCCCGCGCCGGAGTCCGCGGTGGCGACGGATACCGCCGACCCCGAGTCGGGTGCTCCCGTGATCGAGGCCGACTCGGTGACGGATGCGCCTGCCGCCGCCGGTGCCCCGGTGACGAGCGAGCCCACCGCGACCGCCCCGGCGCCGCGGCCCGCCGGAGAGCGCGCCTTCATCAGCCCCATCGCGCGCAAGCTCGCCCGCGAGTCGGGCATCGACCTCGCGAGCCTCACCGGTACCGGCCCGAGCGGCCGGATCGTGCGCCGCGACATCGAGGCGGCCCGCGACAGCGGGGCAGGGGCGTCGGCTCCGGTCGGCACGCCTGCCGCCCAGCCGGTCGCGGTGCCCGCATCCGCACCGTCGTCGGCGAACGACTCCTACGACCTCGTTCCGCACACGGGCATGCGCAAGGCGATCGCGCGCCGGCTCACGGAGAGCAAGGCGACCGTTCCGCACTTCTACCTCACCGCGGAGTGCCGGGTCGACGAGCTGCTCGCGCTCCGGGCGCGGGTGAACGAGACCTCGCCGGTGAAGATCTCGGTGAACGACTTCGTGGTGAAGGCCGTCGCGGCCGCCTTCGCCGATGTGCCCGAGGCCAATGTCACCTGGAGCGACGAGGGGATGCGGCAGCACCGCACCGTCGACATCTCGGTGGCGGTCGCGACCGACGGCGGCCTCGTGACCCCGGTCGTGCGCGACGTCGCCGGATCGAGCCTCTCCCAGGTGAGCGCGGAGATCTCGGCACTCGTGCAGAAGGCGAGAGACAAGCGCCTGAAGCAGGACGAGCTCGAGGGCGGGAGCTTCTCGGTGTCGAACCTCGGCATGTACGGCACGGTCGAGTTCTCCGCCATCCTGAATCCGCCTCAGTCGGGCATCCTCGCCGTGGGCGCGGCGAAGCCCCAGCCGGTGGTGATCGACGGCGAGCTCGCCGTGGCCACCGTGATGCGCTGCACGCTCTCGGTCGACCATCGCGCGGTCGACGGAGCGCTGGCGGCGCAGTGGCTGGCCGCCTTCACGCGGCGCATCGAGAATCCTCTCGGCATCCTGATCTAGGACCCACCCGACCACCATCTCAATGAGGAGAATCATGGCAGCACCAGGTGAGGCGACTCCCGCCTTCGAGGCGGGACGGCCCATCGTCTTCCGCTCGGCCACCGTGGTGACCGTCGACGCGGCCGGCGTTCTCGAGAACTCCGACGTGCTCGTGATCGACGACCGCATCGCGGCGGTCGGGCCGCAGCTGGAGGTGCCCCAGGGCGCGATCGAGATCGACGCGAGCGGGGGCATCCTGATGCCCGGCATGATCGACACCCACCGTCACATGTGGCAGTCGATGATGCGCGGCTACGGAGGGGACTGGGCGCTCAGCCAGTACTTCAACTTCTACTACCTCAACCACGGCTCGGTCTTCCGGCCCGAGGACATCCGTGCGGGCAACCGGCTCAGCGCCCTCGAGTCGGTGGACACCGGGGTCACCACCACGGTCGACTGGTCGCACGGTCTGCGCACGATCGAGCACGCCGAAGCCGCGGTGGATGCGCTGCGCTCGATTCCGGGCCGGTTCGTGCTCGCCTACGGCGACTACCTCGGCGCGCCCTGGGAGTGGTCGACGAGCGCCGACCTGCGCTCGTTCGCCGAGCACACCTTCTCGTCCGCCGATTCGCTGCTCACCCTCGAGCTGGCATTCGACGTCACCGGTCAGCCCGGCTTCCCCGAGGAGGCCGCCTTCCACGCCGCCCGTGACCTCGGGGTGCGGGTGAGCACCCACGCGGGAGTGTGGGGTGCCACCACCGACGTCGCCATCGATCAGATGTACGACGCCGGTGTGATGACCGACGAGGTCGACTACGTGCACTGCGCCACCCTGGCGCCCTCGAGCTACCAGAAGATCGCCGCGACAGGCGGCAGCGCCTCGGTCGCCACCGAGAGCGAGCAGAACGCCGGGCAGGGATACCCGTCGACCTGGCAGCTGCGCAAGTTCGGCATCCCCACCTCGTTGTCGATGGACACGAGCGTGTGGTGGGGCGCCGACTTCTTCTCGGCCATGCGTGCGACGCTCTCGAGCGACCGCTCGCGCGAGCACCTCGAGGCGCAGGCGCGCGACCAGACGGTGGTGGCGAACGCCCTCCGCGCCGAAGACGTGGTGCGCTACGCGACCCTCGGCGGCGCCCGCGCGATCGGCATGGAGGACAGCCTCGGCTCGATCACCGTGGGCAAGAAGGCCGACCTCGTGCTCGTGAAGAACGACGAGTCGCCGGCCATGACGCCCGTCCTCAACCCGTACGCGCACCTGGTGTTCCAAGCCGGCACGGCCGACATCCACACCGTCGTGATCGACGGACGCGTCGTGAAGTTCGCCGGCACGCGCATCGGTCTGCCCCTCGCCCCCGTGCGCGACGAGGTGGCGGCGAGCGTCGAGTACGTGCGCCGGAGCATCGGCGATGCGGCCTGGTTCGAGGGCATGCACCCCGAGCTGCCCGCCGACGAGGAGATCCCGAACCCCTACCTCTACTCCGAGTGGGATGGCGGAGACCAGAAGGTGAAGGCCCAGGCATGAGCGCCACGATGACGGACACGATGACCGCCGCGGTCTTCCGCGGCGCCCACGACGTGCAGATCGAAGCGCGTCCGATCCCGGTCCCCGGGCCGGGCGAGGTCCTGCTGCGCGTGACGGCATCGGGCATCTGCGGCACCGACTCGGCCGAGTGGGCGAGCGGGCCGCACCTCGCGGGCCGCGACCTCTCCGGCGAACCGCGCGACACCGTTCTCGGCCACGAGTTCGTGGGCACCGTTGTCGACCGCGGCGAAGGCGTCGAGGGCTTCCCGGTGGGCGCGACCGCCGTCTGCGGCGCCGGCGTCTCATGCGGGCACTGCGTGATGTGCCGTGCGGGTCGCACGAACGTGTGCCGCACCTACCACTCCCTCGGTCTGCAGGATGACGGGGGGCTGGCCCAGTACACGGTCGCGCCGGTCGGGATCCTCTTCGACGCCACCGACTCCGGGCTCTCCTCCGACACGCTCGCGCTGTCGCAGCCGCTCGCCGTGGCCGTGCACGCCGTGCGGCGAAGCGGCCTGCACGCCGGCCAGGATGCGGTGGTGATCGGGGCGGGCGGCATCGGCGGCTTCCTCGCGTACGTCGCCGCCGCCACCGGCGCCCGCGTGCTCGTGCTCGACCTCGATCCGTCGCGGCTCGACCTCGCCACGCGCCTCGGCGCCTCCGACACCGCGCTCGCCTCCGATGCCCCGCTCGGAGACGTGATCGCCCGGCTCGGCTACGAGCCGGAGGTGTTCTTCGAGGTCAGCGGATCGGCCCAGGGCCTCGCTTCGATCTTCGACGTCGCCGCCCCCGGAGCGGTGATCGTGCCGGTCGGCCTGCAGAAGAAACGCACCGAACTCGATCTCTCGCGCTTCACCCTGGCCGAGTTCACTCTCGTGGGCACCGTCGCGCACGTCGTGGCCGACGACCTGCCCGAGGCCGTGCGGCTGCTGGCCGCGCGCGCCGACGGCTGGAGTGACATCGCCTCCGAGGTGCTGCCGCTCGATCTCCTCGTGGAGCGAGGACTGCAGCCCCTGGCCGACGGATCGCCCACTCAGATCAAGACGCTCGTCGACCCCTGGATCGACGTGCCCCGCCCAGCCGACCACGCGAGCACGCCTTCCGCCACCGACCCGAACACCGCGGAGGCACTCTCATGACCACCCGCCTGCTCATCACGGGTGCATCCGTCGCCACGGTCGACCCCTTGCTCGGCGACCTCGAGCGTGCCGACATCCTCGTCGAGGATGGCCGCATCGCCGCCATCGCGCCCGATCTCGGCGACCTCGACGCCGAGACCATCGATGCGAGCGAGATGATCGCCATGCCCGGCATGGTCGACACCCACCGCCACACCTGGCAGACCGCGCTCCGGGGCATCCTCGCCGACGGGAACATCCCCGACTACCTCCGGGGCATCCGGCTGCAGATGGCCATCCGCTACCGCCCCGAGGACATGTACGTGGGCAACTACGCCGGCGCGCTCGACGCCCTCAACTGCGGCATCACGTCGATCGTCGACTACTGCCACAACATCCTCGACCCCGACTGCGCCCACGCGGCCGTCACCGGCCTGCTCGACTCCGGCATCCGCGGTCTCTACGGGCACGGGATGACGCCGGTGACGAGCAACACCTGGTCGCAGAGCGAGGGCGGCCGCGAGGGCGAGGTCGACCCGGCCGAGTTCGAGCCCCGGGCGCGCCTGGCCCGCGAGATCCGCGATCAGTACTTCCGCGACGAGTCGCAGCCGCTGCGGTTCGGTCTCGTGCCGCAGGAGCTGCCGATCGCGCCGGTCGCCGACGTGGCGGCCGAGTTCCGGCTCGCACGCGAACTCGGCGCCCGCATGACCATGCACGCCAACCAGCTCGCGGTGCGGCAGCTCTTCCAGGACGTGAAGGTGCTGCACGAGCACGACCTGCTGGGGCCCGACCTGCTGCTGGTGCACTGCTCGTTCAACACCCCCGAGGAGTGGGAGCTGCTGCGCGGCACGGGCACCACGGTGTCGGTGTGCGCCGAGACCGAGATGCAGATGGGGATGGGATTCCCCGTCATCCGCGAGGCCACCGAGTTCACCCCGGGGCCGAGCCTCGGCATCGACTGCGTGAGCGGCGACTCCGGCGACATGCTCTCGCACGCCCGGCTCGTGCTGCAGGCCACGCGCTGGCGCGACGACAGCGCCGGCTACGAGCGCCTCGTCGCCCCGCAGCAGATGAAGTGGACCACGAAGGACGCCCTGCGCTGGATCACCGCGAACGGCGCAGTGGCCGCCGGGATCGGCGACCGTGTGGGAACCCTCACCCCCGGCAAGCAGGCCGACATCGTGCTGCTCGACATGAGCGGCATCAGCCAGGCCGGCTGGAACCGGCGCGACCCCTCCGGTGCCACCATCGCGCAGACCAACTCGGGCAACGTCGACACGGTCGTGCTCGACGGGCGCGTGGTCAAGCGCGGCGGCCGGCTGGTGCACGTCGACCTGGAGGCGGCGCTGCGCCGCACCCGCGAGTCCCACGACTACCTCTACGAGCAGATGGACCGCCACGGCGGCTTCATCCCCCAGCCGCCCATCGACATCCCCCTCTACCGGGAACGCGCCTGACGGCGCCTCCCTCCCCTCCATCCCACCCGATTCCGCCCCACCCCCTGAAGGAGCCGACCCACATGACCGACAAGAAAGACATCCTCATCACCGGAGGCACCGTGCTCACCGGCCGGGCCGGCGACCCGGCCGTGGTGAACGATGTCCTGATCCGTGACGGCAAGGTCGCCGCGATCGGACGCGAGCTCGACGCCCCCGGCGCCGAGATCATCGACGCCACCGGCAGCATCGTGATGCCGGGCTTCGTCGACACCCACCGCCACACCTGGCAGGCCATCGTGCGCAACGTCGCGTCGGACTGGTCGCTCGACGAGTACATGGCCGGGCTCCACGTGGGTCTCAGCCGCCACTTCCGGCCCGAGGACACCTACGTCAGCAACTACCTCGGCGGCCTCGAAGCACTCGACTCCGGCATCACCACCCTCGTCGACTGGTCGCACAACCTGCGCACCGAGCAGCACACGGATGCGGCGATCGAGGCGCTGGAGGACACGGGGATGCGCGCGGTCTTCGCCCATGGCGGCGGTGCGGCGCAGTGGGGCGGCGAGATGCCCTCGCCCGTGGTGCACCCGCGCGAGGACGCCACACGTCTGCGCGAGGGCAAGTTCTCCACCAACGACGGCCTCGTCACCATGGCGCTCGCCCTGCGCGGCCCGCAGTTCACCACCCGCGAGGTCAACCGCGAGGACTACCGGCTGGCCAAAGACCTCGACCTGCGCGTGACGGTGCACGTCGGCGACGGCCACTGGGGCAAGATGCGCCCGATCATCATGCTGCAGGAGGACGGTCTGCTCTCCGACACCACGACGTATGTGCACTGCACGACGCTGAGCGACGAAGAACTGCGCATCATCGCCGCCACGGGTGGCTCCGCGTCGGTGGCGCCGGACGTGGAGGCGCAGATGGGCCACGGCTACCCGGCCACCGGGCGGCTGCTGGCCGCCGGTGTGCGCCCGTCGTTCTCGATTGACGTCTGCAGCTCGAACGGCGGCGACATGTTCGGCACCATGCGCACGGCCATCGGGCTGCAGCGGGCCGCCGACAACAAAGAGCTCGTCGACGCGGGTGCCGTGATCGAGCGCATCAGCCTCGAGTGCCAGGACGTCATCCAGTTCGCCACCCTCGACGGCGCGACCGCTGCCGGCCTCGGCGGCATCACCGGTTCGCTCGAGGTGGGCAAGGCGGCCGACGTGATCGTGGTCGACGGCACGACGCTCGCGATGTCCCCGCTCAACAACCCCTTCGGCAGCATCGTCTACAACGCCCACCCGGGCCTCGTGCACACGGTCGTCGTCGACGGAGTCGTGCGCAAGCGCGACGGCAAGCTCGTCGACGTCGACCAGAGGAAACTGCGCGCGGATGCGGCGAACGCCCGCGACTACATCCTGTCGCAGATGCCGACCGCGTCGGTCGACGGCGCCTGGCACCCCGAGGTCGTGCACGCATGACAGTGGACACACCGCGCGCGGCCGAGACCGTGACCGGGCGGCCGACCATCAAGCCCGTCACCCCGTGGGCGCGGGTGGCCTCCTGGCCTGCGGCCCGGGCGCTGCTGGCCGTGCTGGTGCTGTTCGCGATCAGTCCGCTGATCGCGCCGGGCAGCGTCTCCGCCACCGCCATGTCGTCGATGCTGCCGTTCGCGGCGCTCACGGCCGTGGTGGCCGTCGGTCAGACCCTCGTCATCCAGCAGGGCGGCCTCGACCTGTCGGTGCCCGGTGCCATCACGCTCGGTGCGCTCATCGTGGCGAAGTTCGGGGGTCCCGACCAGCTCGGCCTCGGCCTCGCGATCGTGCTCGCCCTCGTCGTCCCGGCGCTGTTCGGCCTCGTGAGCGGCCTCGTGATCGCATTCTTCGGGCTGCCGCCGCTCGTGGTCACCATCGCGAGCAACGCGCTCATGGTCGGCACGGTGCAGGCCGTCTCCGGTGGCTACGGCGCCCAGGTCGTCGACTCGCTGTCGGGCTTCTCGATCTCGCGCTGGCTCGGCATCCCCGTGCTCGTGATCATCGCCACGATCGTGGTCGTGGTGGTGCACGTGGTGCTGAAGGCGCTCCGCACCGGCCGCCGGTTCGAGCTCGTGGGTGCGAATCCCCGCGCCGCCCGGATCATCGGACTCACCACCAACGGCTACGTCGTGGCCGCCTACACGCTCTCGGCCCTTCTCGCCGCCGGGTGTGGAGTGCTGCTCGCCGGCCTGCTCCGCTCACCCACCCTGACCGCGGGAGACGCCTACCTGTTGCCCTCGATCGCCGCCGTGGTGCTGGGCGGAACCGCCCTCACCGGGGGCAAGGGGAGCGTCATCGGCACCGCGCTCGGTGCCCTCTTCCTCGGTCAGCTCGGCCAGCTCGTGCAGACCTTCACCCAGACCACGGCGGCCCAGAACATCATCCAAGCCGTGATCATCGCCGTCGGGATCGTCGTCCAGCTGAAGCTCGGCGGCAACACCTCCCGGCTCAAGGCCATGGTCAACCGCCGAAAGACCCCTGCCCAACCCACCGCACTCAACGAGGAGTCATCCTGATGAAGAAACCCGCACCACGCTCACGCACCACCCTCGCCATCGGCAGCATCGCCACGGCTTCGGCCCTGGCCCTGCTGCTCGGCGGTTGCTCGTCGACCAATGCCAGCGGAGGCGGCTCCACGGCCGGCGCCGCCGACATCGCCGTCGGGTCCGTCGGCACCATGGACCAGTTCGCCGACATCTCGAGCATCTGCCCGAGTGACGGCGACATCTCCCTCGGTGTCGTCGACGGCTACGGAACGAACTCCTGGTCGAAGACCGTGCGCGCCGAGATCGAGGCCGAAGCGGCCAAGTGCCCGGCGATCACCTCGATCGACTACGAGGCCGGCCGCGGTGACCTGCAGGCCACCACCGCCGCCATCACGAGCATGGCGGCCAAGGGCACCGACATCGTGCTCGTGATCCCCGACGCCGGACCCGGCGAGGCCCACCTCTCCGCGCTCCGAAGCGCGGTGCAGTCCGGCTCCACCGTGGTCGCCTTCGCCTCCGACCCCGAGGGTCAGGCCGGCTCCGACTACCTCGACTACACCGACTGGTCCCCCCAGTTCAGCGGCCGGACGTGGGCGCAGTGGGTGGTCGACCAGCTCGGCGACGCCGGCGGCAACGTCGCCTTCCTCGGCGGGCCGGCCGGTAGCGCCGTGTCGTCGCAGGAGCTGGAGGGAATCAAGGAGGTGCTGGCCGACAACCCGCAGGTGACCCTGCTCACCGATGACCCGGTGACCACGAACTGGGACCCGGCCCAGGCCCAGCAGGCGATGAGCGGACTGCTGTCGCAGTACCCGAAGATCGATGCCGTGATCTCCGACTACGGAGCGTCGACCGACGGTGTCATCCGCGCCTACGAGGCGGCCGGCATCTCACTGCCCGCCATCGCGACCACCGATCAGAACAGCCTGAGTTGCGGATTCGAGGCTCTCAAGGCCACGAACCCGAGCTACGAGCTGGCCACCGTGTCGTCGCGCACCTGGGTGGGCCGTGTGGCGCTCCGCAAGGCGCTCGCCTCGATCGGCGGCGTCTCCGACACCGAGCCGTCGATCTACGACCTGTCGCTCGCCGAGGACTCCTCGGGCAAGACGGATGGCGCCAAGACGCCGTCCGAGGTGTGCCAGAGCGGTGCCCCGGATGACGGATCCCCGTCATCGCTGCTCACCGCCGACGAGGTCAAGAAGGCGTTCTCCAACTGATGAATGAAACAGTCGACCAGCCCGTGCCGCTCCTCACGCTCTCGGGCATCGGGAAGCAGTACCCGGGTGTCCGCGCCCTCGACGACGTCGATGTCACGGTCTACGCGGGCGAGGTGCACGCGATCCTCGGAGAGAACGGGGCCGGCAAATCGACGCTGGTCGGCGTCGCCGCCGGGTCGGTCGTTCCCAACACGGGAACGATCGACCTGGCGGGGGAGACGCGCACCCGGATGCATCCGCGCGATGCCCGGGAGCGCGGTCTCGCCATCGTGTACCAGATCCCCGCTCTCGCCCCCTCGTTGACCGTCGTCGACGCGATGCTCCTCCTGCTCCCCGATTCCGTCCGGCCCTCCCGCCGCGCCGCGACCACCTGGACGGCGGAGCTCTTCGCCCGCCTGGGCCTGGACGTCGACGTGCGGCAGCGGGTCTCGGCCATCTCGCAGCGCGAGGCCCACCTCGTGGAGATCGCGGCCGCACTCGCCTCGGAGCCGAAGGTCCTCGTGCTCGACGAGCCCACCGAGGCGCTCGGCGCCGACGAGACCGAGTGGCTCTTCGCCCAGGTGCGGGCTCTTCTCGCGAAGGGCTCCGCCGTGGTCTACATCACCCATCGCATCCCCGAGGTGATGGCGATCGCCGAACGGATGACGGTGCTCCGTGACGGCAAGGTCGTGGGGCGGGGCCGCGTGTCCGACTACGCGGCCGACGAGATCGTCGAACTCATCGTGGGCCGCTCGCTCGAGACGACGTTCCCCGACAAGGCGACGGACCCCGACCGCCCCCTCGTGCTCGCCGCGGCGGGCTATTCGGGCCGCGCCTTCCGCGACGTCGACTTCGTCGCCCGCGGCGGCGAGATCGTGGGTCTCGCGGGCGTCGAGGGCAACGGCCAGCGGGAGTTCATGAAGGCGCTCGCCGGGGTCGTGCGCGGAAGCGGGGACCTCCGGTTCCGAGGCCGCGACATCAGCGGCCTGAAGTCGAAGAGGGCCGCAGCCAACGGCATCGTGTACCTGCCGGGCGACCGGCTCGGCGAAGCCATGTTCGGCCAGCTCAGCGTTCGGGAGAACGTGATCGCCCCCAACATCTCGCTGGCCATGCCCGCGGGCTTCGTGTCGCCCCGCACCGAGAGCTCCTTGGTGCACGAGGCCATGGGCGGCCTCGCGGTGAAGACACCGACGATCGAGACCCCGATCACCTCGCTGTCGGGCGGCAGCCAGCAGAAGGTGCTGCTCGCGCGTGCACGGCTCGGCAGCCCCTCCGTGCTCCTCGTCGAAGACCCCACCCAAGGCGTCGACGCCGGCGCCCGCGTGGAGATCTACGCGTTCCTCCGCGCGATGGCCGACGACGGGATGGCCGTGGTCATCCTCTCGACCGATGCCGTCGAGCTCGAGGGCCTCTGCGACCGGGTCGTGGTGTTCTCGCGAGGTCGCGTGCAGGCCGAACTCGAGGGCGACACCCTCACCGAGCGGCGTATCACCGGCGCGGCCGTGCTGTCGACCGAGACATCCATCAGCGAAGACGCGGATGCGGGTGAGCTCCGGTCGAAGAAGGGTCTCCCGTTCTACCAGCGCGGCGAGGTGCAGACGGTGTCACTCGTCATCATCACGATCGCACTCGTGTTCGTGACCGCGGGCGTCGCGCCGTCGTTCCTCAGCCCGCTCAGCATCGGCCAGCTGCTCGCGGCCGCGGCCATCCTCATCCTCGTGGGACTCGCGCAGCTCGCGGTCGTGATCACCGGCGGCATCGACCTGTCGATCGGGTCGGTGGTGGCGCTGTCGGCGGTGATCGTCTCGTTCTTCGGGGGAAGCGGACCGGGCGTGCTGGTGCTCGGTATCGCCGTCGCCGTCGTGGCCGGGATCGTGGTGGGCCTCGTGAACGGCCTGCTCGTCACACGGCTCGGGATGCCGCCCGTGATCGCCACCCTGGTCTCGTCGATCGCCGTTCTCGGCACCGCCCAGCTCCTCCGTCCCCAGCCGGGTGGACAGGCGAGCGCCGACCTCATGACCGCGCTCGGCACGGCCGTGGCCGGCATCCCGCTGGTGCTCATCGTGGCCGTGGTGATCGCCGTTCTGCTCTGGCTCGGTCTGAACAACACGGCGGTGGGCCGCGGCTTCCGGGCCGCGGGCTCCGATGCGGTCAAGGCCAACCGGATGGGCGTCGACGTCCCCCGGATGCGCCTGCTCGCCACCGTCGCGTCGGGGGTGCTGGCCTCGATTGCCGGTGTCGTGCTCTTCACCAAGACCGGCATCGGCGACGCGGGGGTGGGCCAGGCGCTGACCCTCACCTCGGTGACCGCGATCGTGATCGCGGGCGTGAGCATCTTCGGTGGATCGGGATCGGCGCTCGCCGTGGCCGCCGCCGCGCTCCTGCTGCAGACGATCACGAGCTCGCTGCCCTTCCTCGACGTCGACCTGTCCTGGCAGTACTGGTTGCAGGGCATCTTCGTGCTCGTGGCCGCGGTTCTGCCGATGGCCGTGCGCCTGCGGCGGAGGAGGAGGATCCCGCAATGAGCGACGACAAGCGGAACGACACGGCTGCGGCCGACCGCGAGCGGGTGCTCGCTCTCGACGCGGAGCGGTACGCGGCATTCCTCGGCTCCGACGTCGGCCGGCTGGATCAGCTGCTCGACGATCGACTCGGCTACGGCCACTCGAACACGCTGCGCGACACCAAGGCGGCCTTGCTCGACAAGCTCGCGAGCGGGAGTCTCCGGTACAGCCGGCTCGATCACGGTGTGCTCGACGTCACCGTGGCGAACGCGGACACCGTGCTCGTGCACGGCACCATGAACGCCTCGGCCGTCTCCGCGGGCACGGCGCTCGAGCTCGACAGCGTCACGCTGTCGGTGTGGGTGCGCGCAGATGCCCGCGCGGGCGCCGACTGGCGACTGCTGGCCTTCCAGCCGACGCCGCGGCCGAAGGTCTGACCGCCGGCGCCACGGAGCGCCGCGGTCCTCGAGCGGGGGTGGGGAACTACAGGGGATCCCCACCCCTCCGTTTCGCCTCGCGGGCTGACGTTCCCTCTCGGATACCCTGGGAGACATCGACCTGAGCGAAGAGGTGACATGACACGATCCGGTTCGCCGAAGGAGCGTCTGATCGACGCGGTGCGGGAGAACGGCGCACCCGGCATGGGCGCCGCGATCCGCGAAGCGCGATTGGCCTCCGGCATCTCGCTGCGCGAACTCGGCCGGCGTGTGGGCGTCTCGGCCAGCTTCATCTCGCAGGTCGAGCTCGGGCGCGCGACACCCTCCATCGGCACGCTCTACACGGTGGTCTCCGAGCTCGACCTGTCACTCGACTCGCTCCTGGCCACCGCGGTCACCGGTGCACCGATGGTGCCCGGTTCGGCATCCGCCCCCGAGGCCGAGGCCCTGCCGGCGGCCGAGAGGCTCACCTCGACCGGCATACCGGGGCTGCAACGGGCGGCGACGGCTCCCGACATCCGCGTCGAAGGAGTGCGCTGGGAGCGGCTGACGGTCACCGACGACCCGCTCGTGGAGTTCCTGCGCGTCACCTACTCGGCGGGCAGCGAGTCGAACCCGCCGGAGAACATGATGCGGCACGCCGGGTGGGAGTATCTGCACGTGCTGACGGGTCAGATGGATCTGCAGGTGGGCTTCGACAAAGACACCGTGCAGCCGGGCGACAGCCTGTCGTTCGACTCCACGATCCCGCATCGCATCAGCAACCCGTACGCCGTCGACTGCGTGTCGATCTGGGCCGTCGTGGGGCGCCACGGGTTCGCCCACCCGCGGGACATCGCCGAGCGTGTCGCTCGACTCGGCCAGAACAGCGGCGGCGAGGGTTTCGACTACGGAAGCCACTACGGCGCCACGGACTGAGCCGGGCGATCACGTCGATGACGTGGTCAGGATGCCGTGGGCTCGGTCACCAGGCGCCGCGTGACCTCCGCGATGGCCGACCAGTCCTGGCCACCGAGATCCGACCCGAGAGCCTGCTCGAACACCGAGCGGAGGGCGGGCACGGTCGGCAGGGTCACGCCGTACTGCTCGGCCGCCGATTCGACCAGGGAGAGGTCTTTCAGCCCGAGTTCCACGGTGAACCCCGGCGGGGTGTACCGGCGCTCGGCGATGAGCTTGCCGTAGCCGGTGTACGCCGAACCGGTGTAGGCGGCATCGGTGAGGATCTCGACGAACGTGGAGGGGTCGACACCGGCCGTCTCCACCAGCGTCACCGACTCGGCGAGGGCCTGGAGGGTGTGGATCAGGTTGAAGTTCACCCCGATCTTGACGAGGCTCGCGGTGGCCGGGTCGGTGCCGAGATACCAGGTGCGCTTGCCGATCGCGTGGAGGATCGGGTCGACCTGCGCCACGGCCCCTTCGGGCCCGGCCGTCACGATGTTGAGCTTGCCTGCCGCCGCCACCTCGGGCCGGCCCAGCACCGGCGCCGCCACGTAGTCGATGCCGAGCTGCGCGTGCCGGTCGGCCAGGCGGCGCGAGGCCGAGACGCTCAGCGAGGAGAGGTTCACGTGGATGGTGCCGGGCCTCGCGTGACCGAGTGTCCCGACGGTGAACACGGCGTCGGCCGCCTGGTCGTTCGCCACCATCGACAGCACGGTTGCGTGTTCGAAGGCCTCGCCGGCCGACGCGAGCGGCACGGCGCCGAGGTCGCGCATCCGTTCCACCGGTTCCGGCGAGCGATTCCACACGTGCACCTCGTGCCCGGTCTCGAGCAGGCGTGCCGCGAGGGCACTGCCCATCGACCCGAGGCCGACGAAGGCGACGGACGGCATCAGGCGCCGGGCCGGTTCAGATGCGACTGGCTGCTGCGCAACGGGTTGAGCGGGCCGTTGATCGTGAAGTACCGGTTGCCGCCGGCCACCAGCAGGTCTTCGGCGGGGAACTTGGTGATGACCTCGCATCCGTTCTCGGTGACGACCACCTCTTCCTCGATGCGCGCGGCGCCGATGCCGTCGGCCGAGGGCCAGTAGGTCTCCAGAGCGAACACCATGCCGGCCTCGAGCACCTCGGGGTGATCGAACGAGACCAGCCGCGAGAAGATCGGCTTCTCCCAGATCGACAGGCCGACGCCGTGCCCGTACTGCAGGGCGAACGCGGCCTCTTCGTCGGGGAACCCGAACTCCTCCGCCTTGGGCCACACCGCCACGATGTCGGCGGTCGTCGCCCCGGGGCGCACGAGAGCGATCGCGTTGTCCATGTACTCGCGGGCGCGCACGTACGCATCCCGCTGGGCTCGGCTCGCCGACCCCACCGCGAAGGTGCGGTAGTAGCAGGTGCGGTAGCCGTTGAAGCTGTGCAGGATGTCGAAGAACGCCGGGTCGCCCGGGCGGATGATGCGGTCGGAGTAGACGTGCGGATGCGGGGAGCAGCGCTCGCCCGAGATGGCATTGACCCCCTCCACGTACTCGGAGCCGAGGTCGTAGAGCGTCTTCGCCACGAGGCCCACGGTCTCGTTCTCGCGCACACCCGGCCGGAGGAACTCGTAGAGGTTCTCGTACGCGGCGTCGACCATCGACGCCGACTGGGTGAGGAGGGTGATCTCGTCCTGAGTCTTGACGCGGCGGGCCTCCATGAACACCTGCTGGCCGTCGACCACGGTGATTCCGGCGCGCTGGAGGGCGAACATGATCGGCAGCTCGATGACGTCGACACCGAGGGGCTCGTTCAGGAGCCCGAATTTCTCGAGTTCGCGCTTGATCTTCGCGGCCACCTCGTCGGCGATGCCGGCGTCGGGATGGAACGCGCCGCGGAGGGTGGAGATGCCGGCACGGGCACCGCTCTCGGCCCGCGGGCGGGTGGCGCCGTGATGCGGGGCGTGCGGATCCGCATCCATCTCGGAGTGGGTCTCGTTGAGCCACGGGTTGTGCAGCCGGTGGTGCTTCGCCGCCGAGCCGAAGTCCCATGAGATCGGGTCGGAGTTGCGCGTGAGGAGCGAGAAGCGGATGAGCTTGTCCATCGCCCAGGTGCCGATGTGCGTCGCGGTCATGTACCGGATGTTCGAGAAGTCGAACGCGAGCACCGCGCCGAGGTCGGAGGCCTCGAGCTGCGCCCGGAGGCGGCCGAGCCGCTCGTTGCGGAGGCGATCGAAGTCGGTTCGCGCCTCCCAATCAACTGCCATCGTGCCGGTGGTCGCCGTACTGATCACTGTCAGCCTCCTGAAACGTCGCTGTTTCACCTAGGACTTCACAAGGTGTGTACTAATACTACACACCTCGGGCCGGCGATGATCAGCTGATCAGTCGAGCGCGCCGTCGATGGATCGACCGCCGCGGTCGCGGCGCACGCGGAGGATCCGGCGCACCACGAGCCAGGCGATGAGACCCGCGATCGCCGCGTAGACCGCGTAGTTGAGGTACGACGAGTACTCGTCGATCAGGTCGTACTGGGATCCGAGGGCGGCGCCGAGCCCGATCAGCAGCCCGTTCCAGAGCGCGCTGCCGGCGAGGGTGAACACCGAGAACGTGAGCAGATTCATCCGCGACGCCCCCGCGGGCAGCGAGATCAGGCTGCGTACGCCCGGGATGAGCCGGCCGAAGAAGATCGCGGCCCGGCCGTGGCGCTCGAACCACGACGCCGCCTTCTCGAAGTCGTCACGATCGACGAGGGGCAGCTTCGACAGCATCCGGATGCTGCGCTCGAGCCCCAGCGCAGCGCCCAGCGCGTAGAGGATGAGTCCTCCGACGTAGGCGCCGAGGGTGCTCAGCACGACGACGAGCACGATGTCGAGGTCGCCCTGCGCTGCGAGGAACCCGGCGAGGGGGAGCACGATCTCGCTCGGGATCGGCGGGAACACCGTCTCCAACAGGGTGAAGACGCCCACTCCCCACTCCCCGATGCCCTTCATGAGGGTGGCGGCGAGGCCGACGAGGCCACCCGCCTCGCTGAGATCCGCGGCGGGGTCGGTCGCGGCGGCGGCGGGCGTGGCGAGCGCGGGGGCGGCGAACACAGGGCCTCCAGGAACGTGGGGTGTCGGGTGATCCGTCTCCTCCAGTGTCCCGCACACCGCCGTGCGGACCTGGGTATCGCCTGGATTCAGAGGCCCTGCGGCATAATCGACGCACAGCACCCAACGAAGGAGAGCGGATGTCGTTCCAGGCCTATCTCGACACGATCGAGGAGAAGACGGGGCTCACCCCGCGTCAGCTCATCGCCCTGGCCGCCGAGCGCGGGCTCGACACCCCGCCGGTGAAGGCCGGGCCCATCATCGAGTGGCTGAAAGACGACTACGGCCTCGGCCGCGGGCACGCGATGGCCCTCGTGGCCGTGATCAAGAACGGCGGCACCATCAGCGACAAGCATGTCGGCAGCGAGGGTGTGCACCGAGACGAGTCCACCGAGCTCTGGCTCGACGGCAAGGCCTCGAAGCCCACCCCCGCCTGAACGATCAGTGCTGAGCGGGCAGCTTCTTCACCGAGTCGAAGAGGAAGCGGTAGCTGAAACCCGCGATGAGCGCGCCCACGATCGGGAACACGATGAACACCCAGATCTGCGCGAGCCAGTCGCCGCCGCCGTAGATCGCCGTGGCGATGGAGCGGGCGGGGTTGAGCGACGCGTTGTCGATCGGGATGGTGACGAGCAGCATGATCGTGAGCGTGAAGCCGATCGCGATCGGCGCGAAGCCGGCCACGGCACGGGCGTGGGTCACGCCGAGGATCACCAGCAGGAAGAGGAAGGTGATGATGATCTCGGCCGCGATGGCGGAGCCGAGACCGAAGCCGCCGGGCGAGAGCTCGCCGTAGCCGTTCGACACGAAGCCGCCGGCGAGGGCGTTGTCGAGGAAGCCCGCGGGACCACCCGACGCGAGCGCGAACACGCCGGTGGCGCCGAGGATGGCGCCCACGAGCTGGGCCACGATGTAGAGCGGCGCATCCTTCCAGGCGAAGCGGCCGCCGGCGGCGAGGCCGAGGGTGACGGCCGGGTTGAAGTGGCCGCCGGAGATCGGGCCGAACGCGTAGGCGCCGATCATGACGGTGAGGCCCAGAGTGAGCGCCACGCCGAGGAAGCCGATGCCGAGCGGCGTGCCGTCGGCGAAGCCGAAGGCGGCGGAGAAGGTGGCGGCGCCGACGAGGGCGAACACGAGCAGGAAGGTGCCCGCGAGCTCGGCGATCAGCTTGGCGACGAGCGACGGCTCGGTGGGCTGGGGCGCAGCAGGATAGGACATCGGTTTCCCCCTAGGAGTAGATGGTGATGCGCGCTGAGGCGACATCGCCGGGCCGAACGGATGCGCGCGCCTCCCAGGATATCGTCAGGTTCGGGTCGGTTCAGGCCGACGCGGCGCGCGCCTGGAGTGCTGCTTCGCGCAGCATCCGGAGTCGTCGGTAGTACGCCGCCAGCCGCGAGACCAGGATGGCGGCCAGAACGATCGAGATCGACGAGCCGAGCAGCACGGCGAGCGTGCCCTCGTCGGCCACCTCCGGCGAGTTCGCGAATGCGAGCTCGTTCATGAGCAGTGACACGGTGAATCCGACACCACCGAGGGCGCCCGCCGTGATGAGGCCCTGGAGGGTGAGGTGCGGGCGGCGCTCGCGTGGCCCCACGAAGCCCGACAGCCAGCCGCCGAGGGTGATACCGATGACCTTGCCGACGGGCAATGCGATCAGGATGCCCCAGAACGGCGCGGCGAGCTCGGAGGGCGCGACCTGAGGGATGGCGACCAGCGCCGCGGAGAACGCGAAGAGGGGCAGGACCACACCGTTGGTCACCGGTTCGAGAGCGTGCCGCACGTGCATGCCGGGCACACGGGCCATGGCGAGTCCGAGCGCGACGCCGGCGATCGTCGCGTGCACTCCTGAGAGGTACACGAGCGACCACGTGACCAGAGCGACCGCCACCATCGCGACCGCGACCAGCACGCGCAGTGCGGGGCGTTCGGCGGCCGCGCCGCGGAGGAGCCGGCTGAGCAGACCGAAGGCCACCACACCGAGGGCCGCGCAGGCGATCAGCAGCAGATCGGGGTCGGCCGTGAAGAACACGGCGATGATGAGGATCGCCACGATGTCGTCGAGGATGGCCAGGGCCAGGATGAAGATGCGCAGCCGCGACGGGATGCCCTTGCCGAACACGGCGAGCACCCCGAGCGCGAACGCGATGTCGGTGGCGGTGGGGATGGGCCAGCCGCCCTCGTACCCCGAACCGGCCGTGATCGCGAGGTAGACGAGCGCGGGGACGGCGACCCCGCCGAGCGCCGCGATCGCGGGGCGAACCGCCTTCGACACCGAGTTCAACTGACCCACCGCGAACTCGTTCTTGAGTTCGACGGCCACCACGAAGAAGAAGACCGCGAGCAGGCCGTCGCTGATCCAGTGGCCCACGGAGAGGTCGAGGGGGGTGCCGGGGATGGCGAGGTGCGCATCCTGCAGGTTCATCAGCGCAGGTCCGAGAGGGGTGTTCGCGGCCAGCAGTCCGAGGGCGGCGGCCACGAGGAGCAGAACGGCGGCAACCCGTTCGGAGCGGATGATCGTCATGCGGTGTCCTTGCTGCCGCCGTCGCGGCGCGGTCGAGGGTCTGAGGCGATCGAGCGATCACCTGCCGACCAGACTTCCCGGCACTCCTTCTTCTGATCCTATCCTCAGGGAGCTTCGCGGGATGAGGCCGCCGCTAGACTCCCGTTCGTGGCCGACAGCGAACCGCAACCCGGTATCTACCAGCACTTCAAGGGCGCGCTCTACGAGGTGGTCGGCGTGGGCCGGCACAGTGAGACGGAAGAGCGCCTCGTGTTCTACCGCAAGCTCTACGACGACTACTCCTTCTGGGTGCGGCCGCTCGCGATGTTCGTGGAGCAGGTCGAGCGCGACGGGTATCGCGGCCCGCGGTTCACGCGCGTGGCCTGAGACGGCGGCGCACGCAGCACGCCCATCAGCGCAGGTACGCGTTCACGATGAGGTCGCCGCGCAGGGCGCGCAGGCGGTCGAGCACCGTGTCGACCACCCGGTCGGTGACTCCGGATGCCTCGACGTCGTGCGGACCGAGCGCGCGAAGCGGCCGGCACCGGATGCGCACCACCTCCCAGCGCGCCTCCCGCAGCAGCGCGTCTTTGCGTCGGTCGGAGTGCTCGCGCGGGCCGACGTGCTCGAGACCGAAGCGCCCGGCCGTGTCGTACTCGATGGCCACCCGGAACTCGGCGAGCACGATGTCGGGCCACACCTCGAGCCGGCCGAAGAACGGGCGCCCCACGGCGACCGCGTTCGGGGTGAGGTCGACATCGAGCCGCAGGTCGAGACGGCGGCGTAGTTCGGCTTCGGCGGCCGAGGCTGGCTTCGGCGCGTCGTGGCTGAAGAACGCCGTGCCAGGCGGGATCGAGGTGATGGCGGAGGTGACGACGTCGCGGCGCGCGGGTGGGCTGGGGCGGCGCGCATCCGCCGGCCTGATGCGCGTCGGGGAGGCGAGCTCGCTGCAGGTCGGGCACCACGCCGAGCGCCGGCGCCTGCCGCCCGGCCGGCCGCGCTGCTCGGCCGGCGTGGCCACGAAGAAGTGGCCCGCGTCGCACTGCCACACCAGGTACACCTCGGCCACGGGCGGGATCTGCGAGAGCACGATTCCCCGGTTGAACCCCGGATGGTACTGCCGCACCAGCATCGGAAAACTCGACCACTCCGCACGGTACTGCCCGAGCGGATAGGGCACAGCCCGGCCCTTCGAGCGCTGTCGCCGCGCCCACCAGGCCTCGATGTTCTCGGGCATGCTCCTCTTCGGTGCTCCTCTTCGGTGTCGCCTCCAATGGCGCCGAGATTACGGCCCACCACCGACACGTGAGCCTCCGGCGTCGGTGGTGCCGCTTAGCGTCGCCCCATGGGTGATGATCCGAACCACAGGCGGTGCGGCATCCGGGTGCGGGGTGAGCGCGGTGACGGGTGCGGGCAGCTCGTCGCCGCATCCGCTCCCCTCGACCTCTGCGCCGAGCACCTGCTCGAGGCTTACGAGCACGTGGCCGGCGAGGTGGGGGTCACCGATGTGCTGCCGGTGCCGTGCCCGGCGTGCGCCTCGCGGCTGGGCGTGCGCTACCCGAGCGGGTGGTTGTGCGCGGTGTGCGAGTGGCGCCTCGGCGATCGACCCGATCAGGAGGGCCGTGCGGTGCGGGTCGACGTGGTCTACTACCTGCGCTGGCGCGATCGCGTGAAGATCGGAACCTCGTCGAATCCCCGCGCGCGGCTTGCTCAGCTGCGCTTCGACGAGCTGCTGGCCTTCGAACGGGGAGACAGGATTCTCGAGCACCATCGGCATGTGCAGTTCGCGCCCTATCGCCTGGGCGGGGAATGGTTCGACTGGGCCGCGCCCATCGCGGAGCACGTGCGACTGCTCGCCGAGGGGATGGGCGATCCGTGGGATCTCCATCGGCGCTGGCGGAGCGAGAGTGCGGCGCTCGCGAAAGAAATTCGGGAGATCGTCGAGAAGTGACGTCATGATCCGGTCTGATCTGCGTCTTCTTCAGTGAGAGGCGCGGTCGGTCACTGTTCCATCCCCCCACCCGGCCGGCCGCGCCCCTCAATCCGGCGACGAGGGGGCCACGGCACACATGAACCGAGAGAACTGTTCCGAAGAGGCATCCGATGACTCCGGATTCGGCCTGCCGTATCTGCAGGGTGATGCCCCGGAGCGCTCGATCGCCGCGGTCGGCCACGGGGGCATGCGCGACGTGTCGGCGTCTGGCACGCGGGTGTTCCGTGCGAACCCGTTCCGGCTGGTGCCCTCGGTGTTCTTCGCACTCTTCTCCGACCACAACGAGCGCATCACCCGCATCGAGGTGAGTGAGGTGTGGGTGTACGTCACGCTGGGCTGGCACCAGACCTTCCTGTGGCACCGCGGCCAGGTGCGCTTCCGTGTCGATGCCCGGCGCAAGACCATCACGGTCGACAGCTTCGGTGAGCGCGTGGAGCTGTCGTGCCCTTATTTCTCCCGTGCCCTCATGGCCGAGGTGGAGCAGAGCCTGCCGAATCTCATCTGACGGCCGGCGGTGCTCCGTGCGCGCGCCCGGAGCGCCCGGCGTCAGCCGCGGCTGAGTG
The DNA here is from genome assembly GCF_004297105.1 of Herbiconiux sp. Lineage (GTDB taxonomy): Bacteria > Actinomycetota > Actinomycetes > Actinomycetales > Microbacteriaceae > Herbiconiux. The sequence continues at coordinate 357,706 of NZ_SCVE01000012.1, read as the reverse complement.
CGACCACGACGAGAACGGATGTTCCGCCCACCAGCAGCGCCGCTCCCGCTCCCTGTACCACGCGACTTGCGGCGAGGCGTTCGCCGAGGGAGTGCAGCCCGGGCCGCTGGAAACGCGGCCGTTCGCGCCGGGCGAAGAGCGACCGGCGTGGGGCGGGCCGGGGCGCCCGTGGCTGTACCGAACGTGGCTGTACGGATCGCGGCTGTACGGATCGCGGCTGCACCGACGAAGGGTCGACCAGAAGCGGCTGCACGGGCGGCGGATCAGCCGACGGCGCGTGCGTCCACCGCGCACGGGTGCGTGGATGCGGCGCGTCCGCGCGTCGGTCGGACGCGGCCGGTCTCGGTCGCACGCTCGTCACGTCGAGTTCCCAGAGCAGGTCGTCGAAGGCGTCGTCGGATTCGCTGGCGCGGGACATCCGGTGCTTCCTCACTCTCCCCGCGCCCTGGTCTGGCCGGCCGTCGACGCGTGTGCCGAGCCTAGGCAGGCGCCCGGCCGAGTGCGATGGGGAGAACTCCCCATGCGCCCGATCAGTCGGCGGCCGGTGCGCCGAGCATCGCCGCGTAGGCCGTCATCGACCGTGCGTAGCGGGGGAGGTGGCCCGCGAGCGCGGTGAGGGCGAGCGACACGGCCTCGCGCTCCCGGCCCGCGTCGGTGAGTGCCAGCGCGAGGAACGCCACGACGGCGTCGTCGAGCTCGTCGGATGCGGCCTCCCGCTCGGTCTCGAGCAGGCGCACGCTCTCCTCGACCTCACCGAGGGCGCGCAGCGAGCTGGCGAGCTGGATGGTGGCCTGCCGGCGCCTTGAGGCATCCAGTCCCGTCGCGAGCGCCTGCCGGTAGAGGGGGATGGCGAGCTCGGTGCGACCGGTGGAGTCATAGGCGCCGCCCCGCTCGTAGGCGGCGAGGGCGCTGCCCTCGGGGAGCTCTGCCGTCAGGCGATCCATCGCATCGAGGAACCCCTGCTCGGTGTACTCGTCGAAGGAGTCCCAGAGGCGGGCCGCCCGGTCGTGCCAGTCGCCCGTGCGGGCGTCGTCGGTGCTCATCGGTCCAGTGTCACACGCCCGTGTCACACGAGGCGGCGCGCTCCCGAGCTGCCCTGAGCCCGGCGTGGCCGCTTGGAATGTCGGAGGTGCGGCGCACAATGGCGTCATGGAGAACATGATGATCTGCGAGCGGTGCGACGGTTCGGGTGCCGACCCGATGCAGAGCCACGTCGACGACGACGTGCTGCTGTGCATCGAGTGCCGGGGCGATGGGGTGCAGGTGTGGGTCGAGGCCGAACTCGTTCACGAACTGCGCCTGAGTGCCTGATCGGTTCCCGTGGTGTGCGGGAGCCCTGTCCACATGACACGAACTGATAACGAAGGCTTCGGCGACGTGCGAAATCGAGCCGCACGGGAGACGATTTCTTAGGGGAGGGCACGATGGGATTCAGCAGATATCGCCGATCCCGCCCCGAGAGCGCCGATCCTGTGGCGCCCGACCCGAACGATCCCTACGCGGCCTACCTCTCCTGGGTGGCCGAGGGCAGGCCCGCTCTCGCGGCCGCGGGTGTCGGCAGCGGTGTGGCCGTTCCGCTTCCCGAGGCCTCCACGGTGCGCCTCGCCGATCATGTCCAGGTGCAACAGGTCGGCGCGGCCGTCTCGCAGCCACGGCCATCCGCCTGGCAGCGCGTCACGGGCGCCTTCCGCCGCGACCACTGAGCTGCCGGCGCACCGACTCGTGACGCGGGGCCGTCGCCGCATCCGCGTCGCGGACTTCGCCACTCCTCGCGTCGACCGCGGCCGAGAGCGCCGCGCTCGCCGCGATTCGTGGAGAAGTCCGCACACAGCGCAGCGACCCGCCCCTTCACGCCGGCCCGAGGGCCGGGAGCAGAAGGGACGGGTCGCGGGCGACGCGGTGGCGTCAGACGGTGTGCGCGAGCGAGAAGCGCACGGCGCCCTCGGCGTCGACCTGGGCGTCGAGGATCTTGTCGTCGAGGGCGACGGCGGCCGCCTCGTCGATGTACACGCGGGCTCCCGAACTCTCGACCACCTGGTCGTCGGGCTCCGGATGCGGCGCCACGGCCACCTGGAACTCGTTGCCGTCTTCCGCGCTCGAGATGCGCAGGCCCGTCTCGGTCACGTCGGGGGAGGCGGCCGCCGTGCGGTCCGCGATGTTCTTGACGACTGCTCCGGCGTTGTCGGTGAGGGTGAGCATGGGCTCTCCTTCCGTTGCGATTGGAGGTACCAACCCTTGTCGGGTGCAGAGGAGGCCGCAAGGCGAACCCAGGTGCCTCTGCGGGAACACCCAGGAGAATCGGATGCCGGCCCGCTCGGCGATCGGCCGTGATCGCCTGCGCCCGGCGAGCCGGCGGCGCCGTGCGCCCCGCTCCTTGGAACCGATGCTCACCGGTTGCGGGGAGGGCGTCCTTCGCGGAGGTCGCCCGCTCCGGCGGCGCCTGACCAGCCGGCACTGCCCGACCCGGTCGCGTCGTGCTCCCGGGCGGCCGAGCGCGCGTCGTACTCCCCGATCAGCTGCCACACCGTGCCCGTGAGCCCCGGGTGATCGAGTGCGATCTGACGCAGCACCCGGTAGTTGCGCACCGACGAGGGCCGTTGGCCACCGTTCTCGGTGATGGTGTCGGCGCGCAGCAGGTAGACCACGAGTTCGTCGACGGTCGGCAGCTCCTCCATGAACTCCCACGGGTCTTCTCCCGCGAGCAGTCGCTCGTGCACGATCGTGTCGAGTTCGTCGGCCGCTTCGGCGCGCAGCACCTCGAGGCTCGCGCGCCCACGGGGAAGATGCTCGCTCGTCACCCTTCGAGCCTAGACACGGCACTCGCAGAGTTCGAATCGGCGCCGAACCGCATAAGAAAACGACCCTTCATCGACACTATGTCGATGAGACCCCCGATTCTTATGCGATTCGGAGCGCACGGCGGCAGCTAGAGCTGCGCGGCCGACACCGCGAACGTGTCGCACGCGCCTGTTCCCAACGAGAGCCCCGCCTGGAACCACTTCTGCCGGGACTCGCTCGACCCGTGCGTCCACGACTCGGGGTCGACCCCGCCGCCCGACTGCTGCTGGATGCGGTCGTCGCCGATCACCGACGCCGCGTTCAGCGCATCCGCGATCTGTGCGTCCGTGACGGGCTCGAGGAAGGTGACGCCGTTCTCGTCCTCGATCGTGGAGGCGGCGCCCACCCAGGCGCCCGCCAGGCAGTCGGCCTGCAGCTCGGTGCGCACCGAATCCGAGGCCGGACCGGTGAGCGAGTGGTCGGTGTTCGACAGGATGCCCGACAGCTGCTGGATGTGGTGACCCCACTCGTGCGCCACAACGTACATCTCGGACAGGGTGCCGCCCGATGCCCCGAAGCGGGTGCGCAGCTCGTCGAAGAAGCTGGTGTCGATGTAGATCGTCTTGTCGGGCGGGCAGTAGAAGGGGCCGGTGGCGCTGGAGGCCTGGCCGCATCCGGTGCTCGTCGATCCGTCGAAGAGGATGACCGACGGCGTGCGGTAGTCGACCTGCAGCTGCGGGCTCTCGCCGACCCAGTAGACGTCGAGGGAGTTCGCCGCGCCCACGATGAGGCAGTCGACGTTCGAATTCGCGTCGGCCCCGGTGGAGCATTCGAGCGACTGGTCGGGTTGCGAGGCCGACTGGTCGCTGCCGGTCAGCCCGGCGAGGCCGGTGAGGTCGAAGCCCACCAGCTGCGAGAGGATCACGAGGCCCACCACGACTATCGCGCTTCCGCCGCCGATGGCGGCGTTGCGACCACGTTTGGAGACCTTGCCCGAGTCGAGCTTGGAGTCGGGGTTGAACGTCATACCGAGAAAGCTACTGCGTCACGGCGTGGCCGGCTTGTTGTCGGTGCTGCGCACCACCCAGGCGTCGCCCACGCGCTCGAGCAGGTTCCAGCTCGCGGTGTCGACCACCAGTTCGGTGAGCGACGGGTCGATCGCCTGCAGCACCGGACGGATGACGGCATCGTGTGTGACGACCACGAGCGGCCCGTCGGCCACCACGTCGGCGAGCGCGGGCAGCACCCGCTCGAGCACGTCGGAGGTCGGCTCGACTCCCGGTGCGGCGTCGACGCTGCCGAACTCGGCCACCACGTCGGTCTTCGGATGCCCGGTCCACGCACCGTAGTCGCGGTCGTTGAAGCGCGGGTCGGCTTCGTGCGGCACGCCCAGAGTCGCGGCGATGGCCTCCGCCGTGCGGGTGGCTCGTTGCAGCGGACTCGACAGAACGCGCGTCGCCGTGAATTCCGGGATAGCGGCAAGAGCCACCGCCAGCCGCGACGCCTCGGCCTCTCCGACGCGATCGAGCGGGGGATTCGCGAGTCCCCGGAGACGGCCCTCGGCGTTGAGCGCGGTGCGGCCGTGGCGGGCGAGCACGAGGAGGGTCATGCGCCCACCTTCCCGTGCGGGAGGCGGCACGTCAACCGTTCTCAGATCGTGCCCGGCGACCGGGCCAGGGCCGATACGATCGTGCTCGACACACCAGGGATGCTGCGGCGGAAGGAATCACCATGAGTTCTGCGACCTCCTTCGATGGCCGTGCGTTCCACTTCGAGGTGGAGCAGGATGCGCGGCCCGCGGCCGGGGCGTTCGTCACCTTCACGACGGCCGACGGCGTGCGGCGGCTCGGCCAGGTGCTCGAGTCGGTGCCCGCTGAGTCCGGCACGGTGGGCATCGTGGGGCGCGTGCTCGGCGAGGTCGATGGAGATGGCGCGTTCCTGGGCCTCTCGGGTCTGCCCTTCACGGATGCCGACGTGAACCCGGCTGACGAGGGCACGATCGACCGGGTGTACGCGGCACCCGGTGCCCGCCTGACGATCGGCGCCCTCGAGGCCTCTCCGGGGGTTCCCGCCCGGCTGCTGCCCAACCGCTTCAACCGGCACACGTTCTGGTGCGGTCAGAGCGGATCGGGAAAGACCTACGCCCTCGGCGTCGTGCTCGAAGAACTGCTGCTGCACACCGAGCTGCCCATGGTGGTGTTCGATCCCAATGGCGATTTCGTGCGGTTGCGCGAGCTGCGGGCGCCGAAGGTGCCGCAGGGCGAGGATGGTGGCGCCGCCTTCGACCGCGAGGCTCTGGCGGGCCGCGACATCCGCATCCGCCGGCCGCTGGGCGCGGTCGGGGCCCCGGCAGCCGAGGCCGGCACCGCCCCTCTGCTCGTGCGCTTCACCGAGCTGCGGATGCGCTCTAAGGCCGCCGTTCTCGGCATCGACCCGTTGGTCGACCGCGAGGAGTACAACGCCCTCCTGCACTACGAGAGCCGCATCGCGAGCGAGAACCCCGAGCAGATCGTGGTCGACCTGCAGGCGAGCGCCGACCCGGCGGCGCGGGCCCTCGCCCTGCGGGTCGAGAATCTGCGGCTGATGGACTGGGAGCTCTGGGCGGGGAACGAGGAGGCCATCACCGACACGCTCGACGGGCGTCCCGACGCCCTGATCCTGGATGTCGGCGGCTTCACCTACCCCGATGAACACCTCGTGGCGGCGCTCGCCGTGCTCGACCGGCTCTGGGCCGAGCGGGAACGCCGTCGCCCGGTGCTGATCGTGATCGACGAGGCGCACAACTTCGCGGGTCCCGACGCGGAGTCGCCGCTCGCCCGAGCCGTGCGCGACCGCATCGTTCAGATCGCGGCCGAGGGTCGCAAGTTCGGGCTCTGGCTGCTGCTGTCGACTCAGCGGCCCTCCAAGGTGCATCCGGGCATCCTGTCGCAGTGCGACAACCTGGCGCTGATGAAGATGAGCTCGCCCGTCGATCTCGCCGAGCTCGCCTCCGTCTTCGGCTTCGCCCCGGCTGCCCTGCTCGAGCGGTCGCCGCTCTTCCGCCAGGGTGAGGCCCTGTTCGCGGGCGGCTTCGTGCCCGCGCCCACGATCGCCCGGATGCGCGAACGACTCACGGAGGAGGGTGGCGCCGACGTACCGGTTCCGTTGCGCTGACCCTCCTGTGTATACACGGGACTGCCAGGAGCCTTGATTCGCGGCGCCCACCGCGGTACATTGGCACCAATGTATACACGAGAGGGTCGGGCGTAGTGGCCCGCGCGAGCGACACGGCCTATGAGGCTCTGCGGTCGCAGATCATCTCGTGGGAGCTCGTGCCCGGCACGGTGCTCGCGGAGGTGGAGCTCTCGAGTCGGCTCGGCATCTCCCGGACGCCCGTGCGCGAGGCCCTCGCGCGCCTGGTGGCCGACGGCCTCGCCGAACCCGGCGGCCGGGGGCTCGTGGTCTCGCCGGTCTCGGCCGAGAACGTCACCGAGTTGTTCGAGCTTCGCCAGGCCCTCGAGGCGCAGGCCGCGTCGATCGCGGCCGAGCGTCGTGATGCCGAGCCGTTCCTGGCCCTGCAGCGCGAACTGCGCGAGGTGCCCGCACTGCTCGCCGACCACGATCCGGCCCACCATGCCTACTACGACCTCGTCGCGCGCTTCGACGACGCGGTCGACGAAGCCGTGGGCAACCAGTTCCTCGTGCAGGCCCTCGACGGGGTGCGCACGCACCTCGCGCGCATCCGTCGCCTCTCGCGGGACAACCCCGCCCGCCTGCTCGATGCCGCCCGCGAGCACCTGCTGATCGTCGACGCCATCGTCGACGGCGACGCGCGCCTGGCAGCGGATGCGACCCGGGTGCATCTCCACCGCAGCCTGCACGCCACCCTCGACTCCCTCGTGAGCGACGAAGCCCTCACCCCCGAGGCATCGATCCCAGAAGCATCGACCCCCTCGACATCGACCCCCTAGAGAAGGACGCACCAGCGCAATGAACCTGCACGACGTACGCGTGTACAAGAGCGACGAGAACCTCGCCCGCGAAGACCAGCTCGCCTGGAAGATCGCGGAGGTCGCCGCCGATCCCGTGGCCGTGAGCCCCGAGGTCAGCGAGATGGTGATCAACCGCATCATCGACAACGCCTCCGTGGCGGTGGCCTCCATCACCCGCGGTCCGGGCATCGCCGCCCGCGCCCAGGCTCTCGACCACCCCTACGCCCCGGGCGCATCCGTCTTCGGCGTCACCGGCGGCTACAGCCCCGAGTGGGCTGCCTGGGCCAACGGCGTGGCCGTGCGCGAGCTGGACTACCACGACACCTTCCTCGCGGCCGAGTACTCGCACCCGGGCGACAACATCCCGCCGATCCTCGCGGTGGCCCAGCACACCGGATGCACGGGAGCCGCCCTGCTCCGCGGCATCGCCACGGGCTACGAGATCCAGGTCGACCTGGTGAAGGCCATCAGTCTGCACAAGCACAAGATCGACCACGTGGCCCACCTCGGCCCGTCGGCCGCCGCCGGAATCGGAACGATGCTCGGGCTGCCCGTCGAGACCATCTTCCAGGCCATCGGCCAGGCGCTGCACACCACCACCGCCACCCGCCAGTCGCGCAAGGGCGAGATCTCCACCTGGAAGGCGCACGCCCCCGCGTTCGCCGGCAAGATGGCGGTCGAGGCCGGCGACCGGGCGATGCGCGGCCAGACGTCGCCCACCCCGATCTACGAGGGCGAGGACGGCGTGATCGCCTGGTTGCTCGATGGCCCGGATGCGCACTACGAGGTTCCGCTGCCCGCCCCCGGTGAGGCCAAGCGCGGCATCCTCGACACCTACACGAAGGAGCACTCGGCCGAGTACCAGGCGCAGGCCTGGATCGACCTCGCCCGCAAGCTGCACCACGAGCATCCGGAGCTCGCCGACCCGGCGAACGTGGGAAGCGTCACCATCCACACGAGCCACCACACGCACTACGTGATCGGCTCGGGCGCGAACGACCCGCAGAAGTACGACCCCACCGCGAGCCGCGAGACGCTCGACCACTCGATCCCCTACATCTTCACGGTGGCGCTGCAGGACGGCGCGTGGGACCACGTGGGCTCGTACAGCCCCGAGCGCGCCGGCCGCCCCGACACGGTCGAGCTGTGGAACAAGGTGCGCACCCTCGAAGACCCCGAGTGGACGCGCCGCTACCACTCGAACGACCCCGCCGAGAAGGCGTTCGGCGGCCGGGTCGAGATCATCCTGCACGACGGTTCCACCCTCACCGACGAGATCGCGGTGGCGGATGCGCACCCCCTGGGGGCGCGGCCGTTCGCCCGCGAGGACTACATCCGCAAGTTCCGCACGCTCGCCGCCGGGGTGGTGGAGGATGCCGAGGTCGAGCGCTTCCTCGCCCTGGTGCAGCGTCTGCCCGAACTCACCGCCGACGAGGTGCGCGAGCTCAACGTCGTGGCCGCGCCCGGGGTTCTCGAGGCGCTCGCACTCCCGAAGGGACTCTTCTGATGCTGTACACCACCACACCCGCCCACGAGAAGCGGGCCGCCTTCCGTCAGGCCCTCGACTCGGGCGTTCTTCAGCGGATGCCCGGGGCGTTCAACCCCCTCTCCGCGCGCCTGATCGAGGAGAAGGGCTTCGAGGGCGTCTACATCTCCGGCGCCGTGATCGCGGCCGACCTGGGGTTCCCCGACATCGGACTCACGACCCTCACCGAGGTGGCGGCCCGCGGCGGCCAGATCTCACGGATGACGAACCTGCCGACGCTCATCGATGCCGACACCGGGTTCGGCGAGCCCATGAACGTGGCGCGCACCGTCCAGACCCTCGAAGACGCGGGGGTCTCGGGCCTCCACATCGAGGACCAGGTGAACCCGAAGCGCTGCGGCCACCTCGACGGCAAGGCCGTGGTCGACGCCGATACCGCCGTGAAGCGCATCCGGGCGGCCGTGGATGCGCGGCGCGACCCCAACCTGCTCATCATGGCGCGCACCGACATCCGCGCGAACGACGGGCTCGGGGCGGCGATCGATCGCGCCAAGCAGCTCGTCGACGCGGGCGCCGACGCGATCTTCCCCGAGGCGATGGCCGACCTGTCGGAGTTCGCGGCGATGCGCGCGGCGATCGACGTGCCGTTGCTCGCGAACATGACCGAGTTCGGCAAGAGCGAGCTGTTCACCGAGCAGCAGCTCGCCGACGTCGGCATGAACCTCGTGATCTATCCCGTCTCTCTGCTGCGCATCGCGATGGGTGCGGCCGAGCGCGGACTCGACCAGTTGGTGGCCGAAGGTTCACTGAAAGGCCAGGTGAGCGGGATGCAGACCCGTGCGAGGCTGTACGAACTGCTCGACTACTCGGCGTACAACAGCTTCGACACATCCGTGTTCAATTTCGACGTTCCGACCGCCCGCTGAACGAGCGGCTTCACGAAGGAGTGACTGACATGACCGATGCGACAGAGATCCGCAAGGGGCTCGCCGGCGTGGTGGTGGACTACACCGCCGTCTCGAAGGTGAACCCCGAGACCAACTCGCTGCTCTACCGGGGCTATCCGGTGCAGGAGCTGGCGGCGAACTGCTCATTCGAAGAGGTGGCGTACCTGCTCTGGAACGGCGACCTGCCGGATGCCGATGAGCTCGCCGCGTTCCAGAAGGAGGAGCGGTCGCAGCGGGCGCTGGATCCTGCCGTGAAGCGCGTGATCGACGAGCTGCCGCTGACGGCGCATCCGATGGACGTCGTGCGCACCGCGGTGAGCGTGATCGGCGCGCTCGACCCCGCGTGGGACGACGCGTCGCCCGAGGGCAATCTCGCGAAGTCGGTGTCGCTGCTCGCGAAGCTGCCCGCGATCGTGTCGTACGACCAGCGTCGTCGGCGTGGCCAGGAGGTCGTGGAGCCCGACGAATCGCTCGGCTACTCGGCGAACTTCTTGAAGATGTCGTTCGGCGAGGTGCCGTCGGATGTCGTGGTGAAGGCCTTCGACGTGTCGATGATCCTTTACGCGGAGCACTCGTTCAACGCCTCGACGTTCACGGCCCGGGTCGTGACCTCGACGCTCTCCGACCTGTACTCGGCCGTGGTCGCGGGCATCGGCGCGCTCAAGGGCCCGCTGCACGGCGGGGCGAACGAGGCCGTGATGCACATCTTCGACGAGATCGGGTCGGCGGATGCCGCGGAGGCCTGGCTCGAAGACGCCCTGGCGAACAAGAAGAAGATCATGGGCTTCGGCCACCGGGTCTACAAGAACGGCGACTCGCGGGTGCCCACCATGAAGGCCTCGCTCGACCTGCTGGTGGAGGAGTACGACCGGCCCGACCTGTTGGCGCTGTACGACGCGCTCAACGACGCCATGCAGTCGCGCAAGGCCATCCAGCCGAACCTCGACTACCCGTCGGGCCCGGCCTACCACTTGATGGGCTACGACACCGAGATCTTCACGCCGCTGTTCGTGGCGTCGCGGATCACCGGCTGGACGGCGCACATCATGGAGCAGCTCGCGTCGAACGCGCTCATCCGCCCCCTCTCGGCCTACAACGGAGTCGACGAGCGCCACCTCCCCCACTAACCTCCTCGCGACTCGCCAAAATCCGGTCCAATTCGAACGAGATGGGCCGGATTGTGGCGAGTCGCGAAGAGGGGATCGTGTTTACTTGCCTGAGGGTCGGGGCTAGGGGGAACTGTGGACGGCACGAGTATCGCGGCGATCGTGCTGGTGCCGCTGCTGGCGGTGCTCGCGCCGATCGTGGCGGCGCTCATCGGGCGGGTGGCGAAGGTGCCGCTCGTGGTGTTCGAGATCGTACTCGGGCTGGTGTTCGGGCCGAGTCTTCTCGGCTGGATCCCGGAGAGCGGATTCGCCGAAGCCCTCGCCCAATTCGGTCTCGCCCTGCTCTTCTTCATGGCGGGCAACGAGATCGATTTCACGGCCATCAAGGGCCGTCCCCTCAGGCGGGCCGGCCTCGGCTGGCTGATCTCGCTCGTGCTCGGGCTCGTGGCGGGCATCGCGCTCGCACCCTCGGTGGAGGCGGGCGTGTTCATCGGGATCGCGCTCACCTCCACCGCGCTCGGCACCATCATGCCGATGCTGCGGGATGCGGGTGAGCTGAGCACGCCGTTCGGCCGCGCCGCCACCGCGGTGGGCGCCGTGGGGGAGTTCGGGCCGCTGATCGCCATCTCGCTGTTCCTCAGCGGACGCTCGCCGGGTCTCGCCGCCGTGGTGCTGATCGGCTTCGCGGTGATCTCCGGCCTCGCCATCTGGCTCGCGTCGCGCGGACCGTACAAGTGGCTCCACTCCATCGTCACCGCCACGTTGCACACGAGCGGTCAGTTCGCGGTGCGGCTCGTGCTGCTCGTGGTGGCCGCTCTGGTGTGCCTCAGCATCGCGCTCGGCCTCGACATGCTCCTCGCGGCGTTCGCCGCCGGCATCCTCTACCGGTTGCTGCTCTCGGGCGCCAACAAGCCTGACCTGGAGTTCATCGAGTCGAAGCTCGAGGCCGTGGCCTTCGGCTTCCTCGTGCCGGTCTTCTTCATCTACACGGGTGTGACGTTCGATCTGAACTCGCTGCTCACCGAGCCGAACGCGCTGCTGCTCCTGCCGATCTTCCTCGTTCTGCTGCTCGTGGTGCGGGGGCTGCCGGGCCTGCTGGCGGCACCGGTCGGTGCCTCGGGCAACGATCGCATCGCTCTCGGCCTGTTCAGCGCCACGGGTCTGCCGATCATCGTGGCGGTCACCTCCATCGGCCTCGAGGAGGGCGTGCTGGAGGCGGGCACCGCCTCGGCTCTGGTGGGCGCCGGGATGCTGTCGGTGCTGGTGTTCCCGCTCATCGCGCTCACCCGGCGCCGCAAGTCGCTCGGCGGCGCAAAGCGGCCCCCCGACGTCGACGCGCACATTCCCGTGGAGGGCTGACGCGCATCCGCTGGTCGTGCCCGTCGCTGCGGGCTCGCGGAGCCGCGGCTAAGCGGTCATCGTGTCGAGGATCATGGTGAGGTCGTCGAGGGTGGTGCGCGGGTTGAGGATGGCGAAGCGGGCATTCGTGCGGCCGTGGTGCGCGCTGGGGGTGACGAAGGCGACCTGGTCGTCGAGCAGCCGGGTCGACCAGGCGTTGTAGTCGGCCTTCTCCCAGCCGACGCGCTCGAAGACGACCACCGAGAGCTGCGGCTCGCGCACGAGGGTGAACTCGCGGCGGCCGTCGATGATGCGGGCGATCTGCTGAGCGAGATCGAGGGCGTTCGTGATGGCATCCCGGTAGACCTGGGCGCCATAGCTGGCGAGGGAGAACCAGAGCGGCAGGCCGCGGGGGCGCCGGGTGAGGTGGGCGGCGAAGTCGGAGGGACTCCAGTCGCCGGTCTCGGTGAGGGTGTCGAGGTAGTCGGCGTGCTGGGTGTGCGCCCGCCGGCCGAGCTCGGGGTCGCGGTAGAGCAGCGCGCAGGCGTCGAAGGGGGCGAAGAGCCACTTGTGGGGATCGACCACGAGCGAATCGGCGCGTTCGACTCCCGCGAAGCGAGGGCGGGCGAGAGGGGAGAGCATCGCGGAGAGGCCGTAGGCGCCATCGACGTGGAACCAGACATCGTGGCGGGAGGCGGCATCCGCGATCCCCGCGAGGTCGTCGACGATGCCGAAGTTCGTGGTGCCCGCGGTGGCGACGACCGCGAACACGCTGTCGCCGTGCACGTCGAGGGCCTCCTCCACGGCGGGGCCGCGCAGAACGCCGTCGGAATCGACCGGCACCGCGACGATCTCGATGTCCATCACCCGGGCGGCGGATGCGATCGAGGAGTGCGCTTCGGCGCTGCAGACCACTCGCCACCGGTCGGGAGCCGGCCGGCCGGCCGCGGTGCGGGTGGCGCGAGCCGTCTCGCGGGCGGCGACCAGGGCGGAGAGGTTGCCGAGGGTGCCGCCCTGCACGAACACGCCGCCGGCACCTGCCGGGAGACCGAACTCCGCGGCGAGCCAGCGCAGCACCTCGTTCTCGGCGTGCACCGCGCCGGCACCCTCGAGCCACGATCCGCCGTAGAGAGCGGATGCCGACACCACGACGTCGAACGCGGCGGCCGCCTTCGACGGGGCGCTGGGGATGAACGAGAGGTACCGGGGGTCGTCGGTGGTGATGCACGCGGGGGCGAGGATGTGCTCGAAGATCGAGAGCGCCTTGGCCCCGCCGATGCCGTTCTCGGTGATCGTGGTGCCGGCGAGGCGGGTCAGCTCGGCGGGGGTCTGCGGCTTGTCGAGCGGCGCATCCGCCATCAGCAGGCGCTGCCGCGAGTAGTCGAGCACCCGATCGACGATGTCGCGGTTCTCGTCGGTCACCTCGTGCATGCGGGCCGGGAAAGGGTTCGTGGTCATGGAGTCCTCCGGAGCCTCACCCTACCCAGGGGAATCAGGCGGAATGCAGCGTATCCGCGCGACCTCCGCCGTATTCGGCCCAGGTCACGCGGATTCGCTGCGTAGGGGCCGGTTGCCGCTGTGCCAAGCTGGAGCGGTGAGCGCACTCGACCCCGCCGACCTCGTTCCTGCCGACCTCGCGCATCTCGAGCACGCCGTCGCCCTCGCCCGGGCAGCGCGCGATCGTGGCGATCATCCGTTCGGGGCGATCATCGTCACGGCCGACGGGCGAGTGATCGAGGGGCTCAACGACGTCATCACCGGGCACAACCCCATCGGGCACGCCGAGACCAACCTCGTGCGCGACGCCGGTCAGCAGCTCGAGGTGGCCGAGCTGGCCGGCAGCACGCTGTTCACGAGCACCGAGCCCTGCGTCATGTGCACCGGCGCGATCTACTGGTCGGGCATCCCGCGCGTGGTGTTCGCGCTGTCGGAGGGCGACCTGGGTGCGATGGTGAGCGATCAGTCGGGTGTGCCGACCCTGTCGCTACCGAGCCGCGAGGTGTTCGCGCGCGGCGGGCGCCCGGTCGAGGTCGTGGGGCCCGTGGCGATCCCCGAGGCGACCGACGTGCATCGGGGATTCTGGGACGCCGGATGACGGCGGTGAGACCACGTGCATCCTTCTGGGCGCTCTGTCTGATCGGTCTGGTCGCGGGGTTCCTCTCCGGTCTGTTCGGTGTCGGCGGCGGTATCGTCGTGGTCCCGGCGCTCGTGAGCATCCTCGGATTCCCGCAGAAGCTCGCGACGGGGACGTCGTTGCTCGCCATCGCTCCGGTCACCCTGGTGGGTGCCTTGAGCTACACGGTGCTGGGCACGACCGATTGGGCTTACGGCCTGCTGCTGGCCGCGGGCGCCGTGGCCGGCGGGCTCGTCGGGAGCTGGCTGCTCACCCGGCTGCCCTCCCGCGCGGTGGCGCTGCTGTTCGTGGTCTTCCTGCTCGTGGTGGCTGTTCGCCTGGTCTTCACGCAGCCCTCGAGCGACGCCACACCCGACCTCACCCTCCTGGGCGGCGTCCTGCTCGTGGTCGTCGGCTTCGTGGCCGGAGTGCTCTCCGGGGTGATCGGCGTGGGCGGCGGGATCGTGATCGTTCCGGCGCTCGTTCTGGGCGGGGGTGTCGGTGACCTCGTGGCGAAGGGGAGCTCCCTGATCGCCATCGCCCCGAGCAGCATCACCACGTCGGTCGCCAATCTGCGCCGGCGCAACGCCGATCTGCGGGCCGGGCTGATCATCGGCATCGCGGGCTGCGCATCCACGGTGGCCGGGAGCTATACGGCGAGCGTCACACCCACGCGCGTCGCCGCTGTGGCATTCGCGTGCTTCCTGGTGCTCGTCGCCGCCCAGATGCTGTGGCGGCAGTTCCGCCGGCCGACGGTCGACAACTAGGGCGGCGCACCGCCCGGCTACCCCGTGATCGGCTGCGAGGGGGCATCGAGGTAGGAGAGCCAGCCGCCGAACTCCGTGATGTCGGGGCCCTGCGCCCAGGAACAGCCGAACCCGAGCACCTCGCGGTGGTCGGCCAGCTCGATCCGGCCCAGCGTCATCGGCTGCGGCAGCGCGGCGAGGAATCTGCCGAGCGCGGCAGGCGGCACCAGCCAGGCCTCGCCCGCGAGAGAGCGGCCGGCTCCCTGTTCGACGCGCACCACACCGGGCTTCGGGGTCGGGCCGGGCAGCGCGTGCATCCGGTAGGCGTCCGAAGTCTGCACCGCCGTGAGAAGCCGTGCACCGGCCGACACCAGCTGGTGGTTGAGCGGCTGACCGCTCAGGTGGGCGCCGAAGACCGCGAGCTCGATCCCGCCCGTGGGCAGCACCAGCGGTGTCTCGTCCACCAGGAGGGCGGCGACGTCGATGGCGACCTGGTCGGCGAACGCGCGCACCACCACGGTCACCCCGAAGAGGCCGTCGTGGGTCTCGCCGGCCGGTACCGCGACTCCGGCCAGGTCAAGCAGGTTCATGAAGTTCGTGAAGGTGCCGAGGCGTGAATTGACGGCGACGGGATCGGCGGCCACCTCGGCGAGCGTCGGATGCTCCGGCGTGGTCGGCACGAGCAGCGCGTCGAATCCCTCGAGGAGGGCTGCGGCCTGGAGGCGGTAGCGGGCGACCCGCTCCTGATCGGCGACCAGGTCGGGCCCCCGGCGCCCCTCCGCAGCCGCGACGATGAGGGCCACGGTCGGGTCGGCGCCCTCCGGATGCGCGGCCATGAACGCGCCGTACGCGGCGTAGCGCTCGGCGACGAGCGCGCCCTCGTAGAGCAGCTTGGCGCACTCGAGGAAGGGGCCGAGATCGATCTCCTCGGTCGTGGCTCCGCGGTCGCGAAGCCGCGCGACGGCCGCCGAGAACAGGGCGCGGCGTTCCGAGGAGAGCGACTCGAGGAATTCGGGTCGAGGCACCGCGATCCGCGGCTGGGCCGGCGCGGCGAGCACCACATCGGCGGGCCACTCGCGAGACGCGGGATCGAGCCGGCTGCTGCCCGCGATCACGGCCGTGACCTCGGTGGCCACGGCGAGTGTGCGCGCGAAGACGGTGACGGCGTCGTAGGAGCGGCAGGCGGGGACCACGCCATCCACGGGCACGATCCCGAGGGTGGTCTTGATCCCGACGATGCCGTTCAGGGCGGCGGGCACCCGTCCCGACCCGGCGGTATCGGTGCCGAGCGCGGCGTCGACGATGCCGAGCGCGACCGCGACGGCCGAGCCCGACGACGACCCGCCGGAGATGCGATCGGGGAACCGGCTGTTCCGCACGGCGCCGTAGGGGCTCCGGGTGCCCACGAGCCCGGTGGCGAACTGATCGAGGTTGGTCTTGCCGAGCACGATCGCGCCGGCGTCGATCAGGCGCTGAACGGCCGACGCCGACGTCTCTGCCCGGTGGGCGAATGCGGGGTGCCCCGCGGTCGTCGGCAGCCCGGCCACATCGATGTTGTCCTTGACGGCCACCACGAGGCCCGCGCACGGGAGGGACTCGCCGGCGGCGACGCGCTCATCGAGCGCCGCGGCCTCGGCGAGCACGTCGGCCTCGGGCCGGAGGGTGATCCAGATCTCCGGTCGATCGGTCTCGGCGATGCGGGCGAAGGCCTGCTGCACCCGTTCTGTCACGCGGTCACTCATGGGGTCTCCTGGATGCCCACGTCGGGCGTCGTCGTTACGTGGATTTAACGCAGTTGGTGCCGATGCGGAACAAAACTATCAGATGATAGGAACTCCCCAGAGACCCAAGCGACAGGACCATCACGTCATGAGCACTGCCCCGGCCGAACTCGGCTACACGACCTTGCTGGTGGCGAATCGCGGTGAGATCGCGTGCCGGATCATCCGCTCCGCCCGGTCCCTGGGACTTCGCACGGTGGCCGTGTTCTCCGACGCCGACCGGGCGGCACCGCACGTGACCCTCGCCGACGAGGCCGTGCACATCGGCCCCGCCTCTCCGCGCGAGTCGTACCTCGACGCGGCCCGCATCATCCGGGCGGCTCTGCAGAGCGGCGCCGGCGCGATCCACCCGGGCTACGGGTTCCTCTCGGAGAACGCCGAGTTCGCCCGAGCGGCCGAAGCGGCGGGAATCGTGTTCGTGGGGCCCACGCCGGAGCAGCTGTCGATGTTCGGCGCCAAGGACGCCGCTCGCCGTGCCGCGGCCGCGGCCGGCCTGCCGATGGTGCGCGGTACCGAGGTGCTGGCCGACGTGGAGGAGGCACTCGACGCCGCCGAAGAGCTCGGCTTTCCCATCATCCTGAAGGCCACGGGTGGGGGCGGCGGAATCGGCATGCAGGTCTGCCGCTCGCGCGACGAGGTGGCCGAGGCCTTTCCCGCCATCCAGCGAGTGGCCCAGCAGAGCTTCGGATCCGGTGCCGTGTTCGCGGAGCGGTTCATCGAGAACGCGAGGCACGTCGAGGTGCAGGTGTTCGGCGATGGGCGGGGTGGTGTCGTGAGTCTCGGAGACCGCGACTGCTCGCTGCAACGGCGCAATCAGAAGGTCGTGGAGGAGGCGCCGGCCTTCGATCTCGACGACGCCCTGCGTGAGCGGCTGCACGCGACCGCCCGTGCGCTCTGCGCCTCCGTCGGCTACCGGTCGGCGGCGACGGTGGAGTTCGTCTACGACTCCGAGCGTCAGGAGGCGTCGTTCCTGGAGGTGAACACCCGTCTCCAGGTGGAGCATCCGGTCACCGAGGTGGTGACCGGAGTCGATTTGGTGGACTGGATGCTGCGGCTCGCGGGAGGCGACGACTCCTTTCTCGTTCCCTACCGCGACGGGGGCGTCGTGCCCGTCTCCGGCTTCGCCGTGGAGGCTCGCGTCTATGCCGAGGACCCGAACCGCGGGTATCAGCCGTCGGCCGGTGTCATCACGCAGGCCGTGTTCCCGGAGGCCTCGGCGGCCCGTGTCGACGGCTGGGTGTCGACCGGCACGGAGGTGTCGAGCGTCTACGACCCGATGCTCGCCAAGGTCATCACGGGCGGTTCGAGCCGCGCCGAGGCATGGGACGCCCTCGCCGACGCCCTGGCCGGCACCCGGATCGACGGCATCGAGACCAACCTCGGCCTCCTCCGCGCCCTCGCGGTCGAGCCGCTGGTACGCGAGCGGTCGCATTCCACGGCCACCCTGGCGGGACTCGCCGACCCCGAACCGCGGATCACGGTACTCCGGCCCGGGCTCCTCACGACCGTGCAGGACTGGCCGGGCCGCACCGGGTACTGGCAGATCGGCGTGCCGCCGAGCGGGCCGATGGACGACCTCTCGTTCCGGCTCGGCAACGTGGCCCTCGGAAATCCCGAGGGCGCCCCCGGGCTCGAGTGCACGGCCACCGGCCCGCGGCTGCAGTTCACCCAGACGACGCGGGTCGCGGTGACGGGAGCGCCCGTCGTGGTGACTGTCGATGGCGAGCCCGCGCCGATGTGGGAGCCGGTCGTCGTGCCGGCGGGCGGTGTGCTCGACCTCGGAGCCGCCACGGATGTGGGACTCCGCACCTATGTGCTCTTCGACGGCGGACTCGACGTGCCGGACTACCTCGGCAGCCGATCGACGTTCACGCTCGGGCAGTTCGGCGGCCACGGCGGCCGAGCGCTCGTCGGCACGGACGTGCTGCGGGTCGCTCCCTCACGCGGCGGCGACCCCCGCACCGAGGCCGCCGCCGGCGCCCCCGGGCTCCCCTCCGCCGGAGCGATCGCGATGGACGTGCGTCCGGCGCTCGTGCACGCCTGGGAGCTCGCGGTGTCGGAGGGGCCGCACGCGGCGCCCGAGTTCTTCACGCGCGCGGACATCGACCAGCTCTTCTCGAGCGACTACGAGGTGCACTTCAACTCGGCACGCACCGGTGTGCGCCTGGTGGGCCCGAAGCCGGCCTGGGCGCGCTCAGACGGCGGCGAGGCGGGCCTGCACCCGTCGAACATCCATGACAACGCGTACTCGGTCGGCGCCCTTGACTTCACCGGCGACACCCCCATCCTGCTCGGCCCCGACGGCCCGAGCCTCGGTGGCTTCGTCTGCCCCGTCACCGTTGTGGCCGCCGAGCGCTGGAAGCTCGGTCAGCTGAAGCCCGGTGACACGGTGCGGTTCGTGCCGGTGCCGGCGGAGAGGGCGCCGGCGCTCTCGCAGCTCGGTGTCGCACGGGCGGCGGCGCACCCCCGCGTGGCACGAATCGGGCGCGACGACGACGACGGGGTGATCGCGCGCACCGACGGCTCGCCCGCGGTCACCTACCGCCGAAGCGGTGACGACAACGTGCTCGTCGAATACGGCGACATCGTGCTCGATCTCGGCCTTCGAGCCCGCGTGCACGCCCTCCACCAGCTGCTCGAATCGGAGCGCATCGCGGGCGTGCGCGATCTCACCCCGGGCATCCGGTCGCTCCAGGTGCACGTCGACCCGGAGGTGCTGCCCATCTCCACGCTGATCGGTCTGCTGATGGATCGGGAGCAGCTCATCCCCGATACCGCCTCGCTCGTGGTGCCGAGCCGCCGCGTTCGCCTGCCGCTGTCCTGGGACGACCCCGCCACGCGCGAGGCCATCGAGCGCTACATGAACGGGGTGCGCGACGATGCGCCCTGGACGCCGTGGAACATCGAGTTCATCCGGCGCATCAACGGGCTCGCCGACGTGGATGAGGTGTACCGCACGGTGTTCGACGCCGAGTACCTCGTGCTCGGCCTCGGCGACGTGTATCTCGGTGCTCCGGTCGCCACGCCCCTCGACCCCCGTCACCGCCTGGTGACCACGAAGTACAACCCGGCGCGCACCTGGACGGCCGAGAACTCCGTCGGTATCGGGGGAGCGTATCTGTGCATCTACGGCATGGAAGGCCCGGGCGGCTACCAGTTCGTCGGCCGAACCACCCAGGTGTGGAGCCGCTTCGGGTCGTTCGCCGGTTCCGGGGGCGGGAACGGGCGCGCGGATGCCCCGTCGGGTGACCGCCGACCGTGGCTGCTCGACTTCTTCGACCGCATCTCCTGGTTCCCGGTGTCGGCCGAGGAGCTGCTCGACCGCCGCGCCGACATCGCTGCGGGCCGCGCGGAGTTCGACATCGAGGACGGCACGTTCTCCCTCGCCGAGTATTCGGGATTCCTCGACGAGAACGCCGACTCGATCGCCGCGTTCCGCGCGAAGCAGGCCGTCGCCTTCGCCGAGGAGCGAGCCGCATGGGAGCGTTCGGGCGAGTTCGACCGGGCCGAGGCCGTGGAGGTCGTGGTCGAGCCCGAGGCGTTCGATGCCGTGCCCGAGGGATCCGTCTCGGTGGATGCGCCCTTCGTGGCACATGTCTGGAAGCTCGGGGTGACCGAGGGCCAACGGGTGGAGGCGGGCGACCTGCTCGTGTCGCTCGAGGCGATGAAGATGGAGACGAATCTGCTGAGCCCCGTGACCGGAGTCGTGCAGCAGCTGCGCGTCGGGCTCGGGCGTCAGGTGCGCGCCGGCGAGACGGTCGCGGTCGTCGTGCCGGAGTGACCGGCGCCGGACTGCTCCGGCACGTCGATGCGGTCGAGGAGCAGCTCCCCTCGGTGCGCCAGCACGTCGAGGCCTGCGCTGTGACCGAGCATGCGCAAGCATCCCTCGCCGATGACCACCGCCGTCGCGTCGGCGTCGGTGTCGTCGCTCTGCCGGTCGGCCCGGAGGGCGATGACGCTCTCGACCGTGGCGAACACGAGTTCGGCGAGGCGATCGGCGACCGGCACCAGCTGAGAGGCCAGGGCCGGTTCGATGCTCTCGGCGACGAGGCCGGCGTAGGCCGCCCGCAACCGGTCGCGCTTATGGCGGAAGTCGTCGAACTGGCCACCGCGCGTCTCGGGCAGGTAGTAGAGCGCGCCCACGTTGTGCGGAGCCTCGAACAGCTGCCGCGTGTCGAAGAGGATGAGGGCGTAGAGCCGCGCGGCGGTGTCGCCCGGCTCGGCGGAGAGCCGTTCGGCCACCCTGAGCGAGGGTTCCACCGTGCGCAGGAGCAGAGTGCGCAGCATCTGCTCCTTGCTCGAGAAGTGATAGTAGAGCGAGGCCTGCCGGATGCCCACCAGCTCAGCGATCGAGCGGGTCGAGGTTGCGGCGTAGCCCTTCTCGGCGAACAGGCGGGCCGCCGCGTCGAGGATCTGCTCCGCCGCGCTGAGGTCGGGGCGCTCCGAGACGCCGGAGCGGGGTCGCCCTCGCTCCGATCGCTTCGCCGCCACCGTGGTGGCGTGGGCGGCCCCCTCGTCGATCGTGCTCACAGAGGTCATGCTGTCACATCCAGAGGATCGCGTTACCTGCCTGAAACGTGGCTGGTGTTGGATGACAGTATAAATCTGTCGAGTGATAGATAGTTCGGATACCGGGGAGACGATCGGTGGAGATGAGCGAAACCAGCAAGCCGGAGAGCGCCCGCGCTCACGCCCGCGCCCAGGGCGGGACGGTGGTGGAGGAGATGCCGGTGCTGCCTCCGGCCGCCGCCGGGGAGTGGCCGCCCGAGATCGCCGACGACGACAAGCGGTGGGCCGAGACGGTTGCGGGCGGCAACTACACGGCTCTGCGGCTCGCGGCGGGCACCCACGTGGAGCTGACCGACCTCGCGGGCGACGCCTGCGCGCATCTGCTGCTGTTCAATGCGGCCCAACCCGACGAGCGACTGAACGTGGCCGACACCATCAAGGTGCAGTGGCAGGCCTACACCTCGGCGGGGCAGCTGCTGCTCTCCGATCGGGGGCGCGTGCTCGCCACGGTGGTCGCCGACGACTCCGGCCATCACGACGCGTTCGCCGGCACGTCCACCCGGCTCCGCAACACCGAACGCTACGGCGACGGATCCGCGCACGGGCCGAGTCCGGCAGGCCGGGAGCTCTTCGTTCTCGGAGCGGCCAAGTTCGGCCTCGAGCCCCGCGATCTCCCGCCCAGCATCAGCTTCTTCCAGGGGGTGGTCGTCCACCCCGACGGCACCCTGGGCTTCACCGGCTCGGCAGGGGCGGGCGCGCGCGTGCGACTGCGGATGGAGCTGCCGGTCGTGCTCCTCGTGGCGAACGTGCCCCATCCCCTCGACCCGCGGCCCGACTACGTGTCGACCGCGCTCCGCATCCGGGCCTGGGCCGGACAGCCGGCGACGGAGCGCGCCCCGGAGGCGACCGCGAGTCCCGAGGCCGGCCGAGCCTTCGCCAACACCATCGCCTATGCCCGCCTGGGAGGACTCGTATGAGCACCATCGAAACAGACGACCTCGTCGCCCGGCGCGGGCCCTGGTCGGGCATCGTGCGCGCCGGGCAGCAGCTCAGGATCGTCGACCTCGAGGGCAACCAGGCGGTGGACTGCATCATCTACGACGCCCACGACACGTCCACCCGCTACAGCGCGCCGGACACCATGGCGATGCAGGGCAACATCTACATCACGGAGGGCACCGTGCTGCGCGCCAACACCGGTGAGGCCCTGATGACGCTCGTCCACGACGAGGTCGGTCGTCACGACACCATCGGTGGCGCGTGCAGCAAGGAGTCGAATTCGCTGCGGTACGGCCATCACACGATGCATCAGCACGCGTGCGTCGAGAACTTCCTCGCCGAGGGCGCCCGCTGGGGCCTGGGCAAGCGCGACCTCGTGAGCAACATCAACTGGTACATGAACGTGCCGGTCGAGCCCGACGGGATGCTCGGCATCGTCGACGGGATCTCGGCGCCCGGGCTCGCGCTCACCCTTCGCGCCGAGCGCGACGTTCTCGTTCTCGTGTCGAACTGCCCGCAGATCAACAACCCGTGCAACGGCTTCGATCCCACTCCGGTTCGCATGATCGTGACGGGCGACTGAATGGCCGCACCCGGCTCCTCGGCCCGCGACTGGCGTGCGGGGGAGAGCTTCGCCGTGACGGATGGGCCACTCCGGCTTCATCCGATGATCGTCGGCTTCGAGCCGATCCGGGAGTCGATCTCGGTGCAGGGCGGCGACGACGCCGTGTTCCTCCTCGAACCCGTCACGGCGGCCGCCGTGGTCTACCGCGACGGCTGGGTGCTGCTCGACACGGGATTCAACGTCGACGTCGTCCGCGACCCGGCGGAGCGAGGTCGTCACTTCAACTACGACAGCTACACGGCGCTGCTGCCGCCCGGTGACCCGCTCGCCGACCAGGTGGCCGGTCTCGGGCTCGACTGGGCCGAGCTCCGTGGCTGCGCGGTCTCGCACGTGCACGTCGACCACACGGGTGGCCTGCGGCACGTGCCGCCCGGGGTGCCGGTGGTCTTCCAGCGCGCGGAGTACGAGTTCGGGGCCGAGATCAGTCCCGCGATGGGGGGCGCCTTCGCCGCCATCCCGGAGGACTACCTGCGGCCGGCGCTCGAGATCGCGCTGATCGACGGCGACACGTCACTCGCCCCCGGGCTGCACGCGCTCGACACGGCCGGGCACACGCCCGGTCACCAGTCGTTCTCGATCGAGCTGAGCACGCGCACGATCGTGCTGGCCTGCGATGCCGCCGATCTGCGGCGCAACATCGTCGATGTGGTGCCGTGCGGGAGCCAGATGCGAGCTCAGGATGCGCCGGCCGCGCTCGCCGCCGTGCAGCGGCTGCACGACCTCGACCTGGTGCCCGGGGTGGAGGTCTGGCCGGGCCACGATCCGGACTGGCAGGGCTGGACCGAGCGCACCATGGAATAGCCATCCGAATATTGGATCCATTATCATTGATCAGGGATCCACCGCGGGGTGGCCGGGAGCAGGAGGTCGCATGCGCACCGTCAATGGAGTGAACGGCCCGATCGACGGGGGCGACCTGGGCGTCACGCTGCCTCACGAGCACGTGTTCATCAACATGACCCCCACGACGCCGGCCGATGGGTATCTCAACGTCTGGAGCGACGTGGAGTCGGAGCTCGGCCTGTTCCGCGCCGCCGGGGGCCGCACGATCGTCGACCTCACGAACGGCGAACTGAGCGACCATGCGGCGCCGGTGTTCTGGGGCGACGGCGCGTACGACTTCGCGCAGAACCGGGTGACCGGCTCGCGGTCGCCGGCCAATGTGCTCGCGACCAAGGCCATGGCCGAGGCGACCGGTCTCAATGTCGTTCTGGGCACCGGCCACTACTACCAGCACTATCTCGACACGGAGTGGTGGGACCGCACGTCGACGAATCAGGTCGCCGACTTCCTCATCCGCGACCTGGTGGACGAGATCCCCGGCACGGGTGTGAAAGCCGGCCTCCTGGGTGAGATCGCCTCCGACCTGCCCTGGATCACGCCGGCCGAGGAGCGCTCCTTCCGTGCTGCAGCCCGTGCGCAGCGGGAGACGGGAGTGCTGCTGAGCACGCACGCGCCGACCTTCCCGACGGGGCTCGCGCAGCTGGAGATCCTGCGCGAGGAGGGCGTCGATCCGGAACGCGTGGTGGTGGGGCACGCCGACACCGTGAAGAGCCTCGACTACTCCCTGGCGGTTCTGGCGACGGGTGCGTATGTGCAGTACGACTGCATGATGACCTGCCGGGCGGGTGGTGCTCTGGTGCTCCCCGAGATCGAGCGGCGCATCGACTACCTGAAGGCCGTCGTCGATGCCGGCCACGGGCGCAAGGTGCTGCTCTCGCACGACGTCTGTCAGCGGTCGCACATGGCCTCCCGGGGCGGGGCGGGCTTCACCTTCCTCTTCGAGGAGTTCCTGCCGCGGGCGGTCGCGGCGGGGATCGACCCGGAGGTGATGACGCAGATCGTCTCCGAGAATCCGCGTCGAGCCCTGCTCGGGGAGTGACGGTCGCGAGCGGCGGATGTGACAACACGGCGAATCGGTGTCATGATTGGATCCAATATCTCTGAAATAGGATGCGAAAGGCAGGTCGTCTGATGCTCAAGCGCGAAGACAACGACAAGCTCACCCAGAGCGGCCCCGATACCCCGCTCGGCAGGCTGCTCCGCTCCTACTGGCAGCCCGTCGCGCTCGTCTCGGAGATGCCGGAGGAACGACCGGTCAAGCAGGTGCGCATCATGAGCGAAGACCTCGTGCTGTTCAAGCGCGAAGAGACCGGCGGCTGGGCGCTGATCAGCCGTTTCTGCGCGCACCGCGGCGTCGACCTGTCGTACGGGCGGCTGGAGGACGGCGGCCTGCGCTGTCTCTACCACGGCTGGCTCTACGGGGCCGATGGCCGATGCATCGACCAGCCGGCCGAACCGGAGCACAGCAAGTTCCTCGGCAAGATCCGCATCTCCAACTACGTCTGCGAGGAGCGCAACGGAATCGTCTTCGCGTACCTGGGTGCGGGCGATCCGCCTCCCTTCCCCGACTACGACTGCTTCGTGGCGCCCGAGGCCTACACCTTCGCGTTCAAGGGCCGGTGGGACTGCAACTGGCTTCAGGGACTCGAGGGCGGAATCGACCCCAGCCATGTCTCGTTCCTGCACCGGTTCATCCAGGAGGATCCCCGCGAGGTCTACGGCCAGCAGTTCAGTGAGGAGGTCGAGGGCACCGGCAAGAAGCTCTCCATCCTCGTGGGCGAGAACTACCGCCCCGACATCGAGGTGGAGAGCGATGAGCACGGCCTGCGGGTGTTCGCCATCCGCCAGCTCACCGAGGACATCAAGCATGTGCGGGTGACCAACCTGATGTTCCCCAACGCCTTCGTGGTGCCGTTCGGCAACAGCAAGGTCTTCGTGCAGTGGCATGTGCCCGTCGACGACGAGCACCACTACTGGTTCATGATCCTCTACGACTTCCAGGAGAAGACCGACAAGGAGACCCTGCTCGCCCAGCGGCTCAGCGAGGTCACGCTTCCGGACTACCGGCCCGTGCGCAACCGCGACAACAACTGGGGCTTCGATGCGAGCGAGCAGAAGGAGCTCACCTACACCGGCATGGGACTCGACATCAACGTGCACGACCAGTGGGCGGTCGAGAGCATGGGCCCGATCCAGGACCGAACGGTCGAACGTCTCGGCGTCTCGGATCGTGCCGTCACGGCGAACCGCCGCCTCCTGCTCAAGTCGATCGACGCCTTCGAGGCCGGGGGGCGCCTGCCCTCGCAGCCGATCGACCGGGCGGAGGCGAGCCGCTTGACCGGCCCGCTCGCGGTCGACACCATCTCGCCCTCCGAGGGGTGGCAGGAGCGCTGGCGCGAGCGCGAGCTGGAGCGCCGCAGCACCTCGCCCTGGGCTTCGGGTGCGTCGAGCGAGGTCGTCGATGCGTAACGTCGACGAGCGCGACGTCGCCGACGGCGGCGGAGGCTCCAGCGCCCGCCCGATGCTCGCGGCCGACCGGGGCGGCTTCATCGACCGCCACGACCTCTGGACCGAGGCGCAGTACGCCAGCGCCGCCCAGATGCGGCGGGTGATGGACGAGGTGGGCATCGAGATGGTGCGCTTCTGCTTCGTCGACCAGCACGGCATCGTGCGCGGAAAGACCGTGACCCGCCTGGCGGTCGCGGCGGCTCTCCGCTCGGGTGTGACCGCGCCGTCGTCGCTGCTGTTGAAGGACTCGTCGGGCAAGTCGGCCTTCGCCGTCTTCGAGAGCGCTCCGGTGAGCGATGTGGGCGGCTTCGCGGGAGCGGGCGACATCGTGATGGTGCCCGATCCCACGACCTTCAAGGTCATCCCGTGGGCGGAGCGCACGGCCATGATCCTCTGCGACCTTCGCTTCCCCACCGGCGCGGCGGTGCCCTTCTGCACCCGTTCGCTGCTGCGCGGTCAGCTCGATCGGCTCGCCGAGCGAGACCTCGGCCTCACCGTGGGCGCAGAACTCGAGTTCCATGTCTTCCGGATGCCCGACACCGGTGTCGACGCCACGCACGTGGGTCGTCCCGGAGCGCCGGGCGCCCCTCGTGCGACGACGCCGACCACCGCGGGCTCGCAGCTGCTGCACGACGAGACGCTCGATTCGCTCGACGACCTCGTGCAGCAGCTCTACTCCGGTCTCACCCTGCTCGACCTGCCGCTGCGCTCGATCGAGCTGGAGTTCGGCCCGAGCCAGCTCGAGATCACGATGGAGGCCGGTGACGCGGCCGCCGTGGCCGACGCCGTGGTCTTCGCACGCACGGCCATCCGGCAGATCTGCGCGCGCTCGGGCTACCGTGCCACGTTCATGTCACGACCGGTCGGTGCCGAGACCGCGTCGACCGGATGGCATCTGCACCAGTCGTTGCGCAGTCTGGCCACCGGCGCCAACGTCTTCGTGCCCTCCGACGGTTCGGGAGCGCTCTCGCTCACCGGGTTGTGGTACCTCGGGGGGCTGCTCGCCCATGCGGCGGCGGCCGCGGCCTTCGCGACTCCCACGGTGAACGGCTACAAGCGCTATCAGCCGTTCTCGCTCGCCCCCGACCGAGTGCTCTGGGGGGTCGACAACAAGGGTGCGATGGTGCGCGCGGTGGCGGGCGCGGGCGATCCGGCCTCGCGTCTCGAGAACCGCTCGGGCGAGCCCGGTGCGAATCCGTATCTCTACATCGCGTCGCAGATCGTCAGCGGGCTCCACGGCATGGATGCCCAGCTCGACCCGGGCGACCCCACCGAGAACCCCTACAACGACGCGGCGGAGCGCCTTCCCGCCACCCTCGGGGCGGCCCTCGACGCCCTCGATGCCGACGAGGTGTTCCGTGACGCGCTCGGATCATCGGTGATCGACTGGTACCTGCACCTCAAGCGGTCGGAGTTCGCCCGCTATCTCGCGCACGTCTCCGACTGGGAGCAGCGCGAATACTTCGGGATGCTCTGACGAGATGATCAGCACGAGGCCGGCACCGGCTCAGCGAAAGGGATGTCGATGAACCGGGTTCTCGAGGCCGATGTCATCGTCGTGGGCGGCGGGACCGCGGGCGCGGTGGTGGCGGCCCGACTGGCCGAGCGGGGGCATGAAGTGCTCGTGCTCGAGGCCGGCCCCGACCTGGGGCCGTTCGGCGACCCGAGGTGGCCGGAGGATCTCCTGGATGCCACGCGCCTCGGCGTCTCGTACGACTGGGGTTTCGACTCCGGTGACACCATCGCCGGCAGCCGGATGCGCTTCGAGCGGTCGCGGGTGATCGGCGGCTGCTCCGTGCACAACGGAGCGGTGCAGACCTGGGGTCACCGGGCCGACTACGACGGCTGGGCGGCCGCGGGGAACCCGGGGTGGTCGACCGACGAGCTGCTGCCCCACTTCGAGCAGGCGAGCGAGCGGTTGCGTGTGCACACCTACGAGCCCACCGAGCTCACCCCGTGGCAGGAGGGCTGGTATTCGGCGGGGCCAGCGGTCGGTCTGCCGCAGCTGGCCGACCTCAACGACCTCGACGAGACGGTGGGCATCGCGCCCGAGTCGGTGAACATCGTCGATGGCGTGCGGTTCAACTCGGCATTCGCCTACCTCGACCCGGCGCGTGCCCTGCCGAACCTGCGGATCCTCGGCGACGCCCTGGTCGACCGGGTGATCGTCGAGGGCGGCCGGGCCGTCGGCGTGGTGTACCGCTGCGAGGATGAGGAGCGGGAGGCCCGCGCACCGCGCGTCGTGCTCGCCGGCGGCACCTTCTGCACGCCGGCCGTGCTGCTGCGATCGGGCATCGGCGCGCCGGAGCAGCTGGCCCGCTTCGGCATCCCGGTGGTGGCGGCACTGCCCGGTGTGGGCGGGAATCTGCACGACCAGCCCTTCGTGCTGCTCTCGTGGGAGGGATCGGAGGCGATGACGGCCGCCATGACGGCGGCCCGTGCGGCCGGGTGGGCGCCCGACGAACAGGTGATGGCGAAGGCCGCCTCGCGATTCGATCCCGCGCTGTTCGACATCCACCTTCTGCCCTTCAGTCCCACCCAGGGCCACGAGGGCCGCCTGTGGAACGCGGGGGCCGGTTGCCTGCAACCGCTCTCCCGAGGCTCGGTCACGCTGGCCTCGGTCGATCCCGAGGTTCTGCCGGTCGTCGACCACCGCTTCTACAGCGACCCGGAAGGTCACGACCTCGCCGTGCTCGCCGACGGAATCGCACTCCTGCGCGACCTCGCCTCGGTGCCCACGCTCGCGCCGATCGTGGGGCGCGAGATCGGCGCGATCGCGACCCTCGAGAGCGATGCCGAGATCGCCGCGTATCTGAGCTCTCACGTCGACAGCTACTGGCACCCGGTCGGCACGGCCGCGATGGGGCCGGCATCCGACCCCCTCGCCGTGGTGGATGCCCGAGGCGAGGTTCACGGGGTGAGCGGATGTTTCGTGGCCGACTGCTCGCTGATGCCCGCCGTGCCGCGCGCCACCACGGCGATGCCGGCAACGGTGATCGGGGAGCGCGTTGCCCACCTGCTGATCGAGTCGATGGAGAGAGAGTACTGACATGCCCATCAACACCGTCCTCGGTCCCATCGAGGCCTCCATGCTCGGACCCACCTCCATGCACGAGCACATCCTCAGCGACCTCGGCATCTGGGCCAAGCCGCCGGCCCTCCCGTTCCCCGAAGGGGTCGCGATCGGCCCCTACCTGCAGGGCGCCCTGCGCTGGGACGCTCTCGGGCTGCCCGAGAACCTCGTGCTCCACGACCCCGATGTGGCGGTCGACGAGCTGCGGGCCGTGCGTGCGGCCGGAGGCTCCGCGATCCTGGAACTCACCCTCGGCGGCATGGGCCGGAGGGTCGCCGAACTGCCGGAGATCTCCCGCCGCAGCGGCATCACCATCTGCGTGGGCTCGGGCTACTACGTCGAGGAGACGCACACGGCTGCCGTGAAGAACGCCGATGTCGATCAGCTCACCGAGATGCTGGTCGATGAGCTCACCCACGGGATCGACGGTTCCGGCATCCTCCCCGCCCTGCTCGGCGAGATCGGCACCAGCTGGCCGATCACGGAGAACGAGTGGCGTGTGGTGCGTGCCGCCGGGCGGGCAGGTGCCCTCACCGGCACCACGGTGTACATGCACCTCTCGTTCCGGGGAACGGGTGGGCTCGACGTGCTCTCCGTGCTCCTGGAGGAGGGGATGCCCGCCGACCGCGTCATCATCGGCCACCTCGACGAGCGATTCGACAAGGCCTATCACCGCGAGGTCGCACAGGCCGGAGCGGTGCTCGGTTATGACACCTTCGGGAGCGACTTCTACTACGGGCGCCCGGGGTTCAGGAACCCCACCGACTTCGAGCGCTTCGCCATGGTGGAGTGGCTGATCGAAGAGGGCTTCGCTCACCAGCTCATCATCGCGGGCGACGTGTGGACCCAGGCGAACCTCCGGCAGAACGGCGGCTACGGCTACGAGCACCTCTTCCGCCGCGTCGCCCCGGGCATCACCGCTCTGGCCGGAGGCGACGAGACCCTCGTGCGGTCGATCCTGGTCGACAATCCCCGGCGACTGCTCGACCGCCCCACCCTGCCCCAGACGCACTGATGTGCAGCCACCGAGAGAAAGACCGGCCATGACCGACACCATCACCCCCGCAGCCGAACTCGACGTCGTCGGAAACGCCGTGCTCGTCGTCATCGACATCCAGGGGGGCACCGTTCCGCTCGCCGAGTCGCGCACCGAGATCCCGCACATGGAGGGGCGCGAGGGTCGCGCGCCCCGAGTGAAGGCCTTGATCGCTCGCTGCCGCGAGGTGGGCGTGCCGGTGGTGTTCATCCAGGAGGTGCACAAGCCCGACCTGGTCGACATCGGCCGGGAGCTCGACGGCGCCGAGGGGCCGCACTGCATCGAGGGGTGGGCCGAGACCGAACTGGCTCCGTGGCTCGAGCCTCAGCCGAACGAGTTCGTGGTGCGCAAGCGCCGCTACTCCGCCTTCTTCGGCACGGAGCTCGAGATCGTGCTGAAGGCCTACAAGGCCGAGACCCTCTTCCTGGTCGGCGGCCTCACCGACATCTGCGTGCACTACACGGCGGTCGACGCGCACCAGCACGACTACCGCTTCCGGGTGCTCACCGATTGCGTCGGAGGCTCGAGCGAGCGAGCGCACGACGCGGCGCTGGAGGCGATGCACTACCTCCAGCGCGATTCACTGGTGACGGCCGCCCAGGTCGTCTCCTGGCTCGACGCGCGCGCCTGAGCGAGAACGCCTGAGCAACGACGAGGGCCCGTGCGGATCCGCACGGGCCCTCGTCATCCGGTGCATCACTCCAGCGCGAAGAGCACGGTGGGGGCCGGGGCTGCCTCGCGGCCCTCGAACGGCACGGGAAGGCAGACCATCGTGTAGTCGCCCGGTTCCACGTCGGCGAGGTTCGCGTTCTCGAGGATGACGATGCCGGCGCCGCAGAGGATGACGTGGGTGGGCCACACCTCGGTGTTCGCGGGCGCCTCGATCGTCATGTAGTCGCTGCCGGCGAAGAGCACCCCGTGGTCGGCGAGGTACTGCGCCCCGTCGGGACCGAGCCCCACCCAGGTGGGCGACTTCTCGTTCCGGGTGAGTGCATCCGTCGAGTTACGGGTCTTCATGAGGATGCGGGTGGCATCGCCGATGCCGGCGGCGATGAGGTCGGCGGCCGTGACCTCCTCCTCGACGAAGGTGAGGTCGAGCACGCGGGTCAGGCCCACGGTGGAGTCGAGCGAGAGCTCATCGACGCTCGCGCCGCCGTCGATGAAGTGCGACGGGGCATCGACGTGCGTGCCGGTGTGGGCTCCGATCAGCCAGCGGCTGACGTCGGAGGCGAGGCCCTCTGCGCGGGTCTCCACCATCTCGTAGGTGGGCCGGCGGCCCCAGTGCAGCATCTCGCCGTGGATGGGGATGCTCAGGTTGATCGGCATGCAGGTGTTCCTCTCTGATCGGCTCGCCCAGGATAGCAAGATTGGATTCTGTTTCATATACATTGGATCCAAAAGCGAGCCGCAGTGGTTCGCATCGGTGATCCCGAGCGTGCGCTCATGAGTTCGTCACGAGCCCGAAATGTGGATCTTGTTAGCTGGCCTGACGCGATCGACAGGCGGCGGAGGGAGTGCGCGATGCGCGACAACCGATCTGGGGCGCCGGAACCCGTGCGCGCGACCGGGATCCCCGGCACGAGCGCCGTCGAGCTGGCCCGTTCGGTGGCACGAGGTGAGCGTACGGCCGTGGAGGTCGTGCAGGCGCACCTCGACCGCATCGCCGAGGTGAACGGCGAGCTCAATGCCATCGTCACCCTGGTGCCGGAGCTCGCGCTGGAGTCGGCGGCCGCAGCCGACAAGGAGCATGCGGCGGGCAAGGCTGCCGGACCGTTGCAGGGCCTGCCGATCGCCATCAAAGACCTGATGGACACCGCGGGAATCCGCACCACCTACGGATCGCCGATCTACGCCGATCACGTGCCCACCCACGACAGCCTCATCGTCCAGCGTCTGCGCGCGGCCGGCGCCATCGTGATCGGCAAGACGAACACCCCCGAGTTCGGTGCGGGCTCGCACACGTTCAATCCGGTGTTCGGTGCGACGCGCAACCCGTGGGACCTCACCAAGTCGGCCGGTGGCAGCAGCGGCGGCGCCGGGGCGGCGCTCGCCTCGGGAATGGTTCCGCTCGCCGACGGCTCCGACCTCGGTGGCAGCATCCGCAACCCCGCGTCGTTCGGGAACCTCGTGGGACTTCGGCCCACGCCGGGCCGGGTCGCCTCCGCCCGCCCGGGCAACGCGTGGGATCCCGGGTCGGTGCTCGGGCCACTGGCGCGTTCGGTGGGCGACCTCGCCCTCATGATGTCGGTGATCTCGGGGCCGGAGAGCCGCGCGCCGCTCGGCATCGACGAGCCAGGGGCGGTGTTCACGAACCTGCGCCCGGCCTCGCTCGCCGGTGTGCCGGTGGCCTTCAGCTGGACGGTCGACGGTCTGCCGGTGGAGGACGACGTGACGGTGGTGCTCGCGGAGTTCCGGGCCCGCCTCGTGGAGATGGGGGCCGTCGTCACCGATGTCGAGCCCGATCTCTCGGGTGCCGACGAGGTGTTCGAGACGTTCCGGGCGCTCGAGTTCTTCGATGGGCACGGTGCCGACGTCCTCGCGCATCCGGAGCTCGTGAAGCACACGGTGCGCCAGGAGATCGAGTGGATCGACCAGCTGACCGCTCGCGACGTGGCACGGGCGGGAACGCTCCGCACCGATCTCTTCCGCCGGATGCAGGCGCTCTTCGGCGAATACGAGCTGCTCGTGCTGCCGACCTCGCAACTCGCTCCGTTCGACATCGATCTGGAATACCCGGAGACCGTGGCGGGGGAGCGGATGGAGCGCTACTACACCTGGCAGCGCTCGTGCAGCCGCATCACCGCGACGGCCATGCCGGCCCTTGCGATGCCGGCCGGGTTCACCCCCGGCGGTCTCCCGGTGGGGGTGCAGCTCGTGGCGCGCTATCGGGGCGATGCGCAGCTGCTGGCGCACGGATTGGCGGTGGAGGAGGCCTCTGCCGAGGTGATGGGAGCACGTCCTCCCGGCCGGTTCGGGGAGTGGTGATTTTGGATCCATTTAATGAACTGGAAACATTCGAGAAATCAAACAGGATCCATAGTCCAATAGATTGGATCCAACGCCGAACGGGGTTCCCTACCGAATCGGATGCTCCAGACCTGTCACATTCCCCTCAGTAGTGAGAAAGATGGTTCATCGATGTTGAAAAACTTGGCCGGGACGGCGCGCACACGCCGCTACTCCCGAGTTCTGGCTGGTGGAATCGCCACCGCGGCGACGATCGCTCTGCTCGCCGGGTGCAGCAGCTCCGACGCGGCGCCTGCCGCGAGCGGCACCGAGAGTGCCCTCTCCGGATCCGTGGTGGTCGCCGACTACGGTGGACCGACCCACGATGCTCGTGCGACGGCCTACTTCGACGGATTCACCGCCGACACCGGCGTCACCGTCACGTCGGCCGACTACACCGACGCGATCGCCAACGCGCAGCTCGACGGGGAGGCCGGCGACTACGACCTCATCCAGACCTCGACCGACACGCTGCTCAAGTACCAGGACAACCTCGAGGAGCTGCCCGCCGATGTTCCGCGCGGCGACCTGCTGCCCGAGAACATCCAGGACTACGCGGCCGGCGCCTTCACCATCGGCATCACTCAGGGGTGGCTGACCGACACCTTCTCCGACGGCGGCCCGAAGGACTGGGCCGACTTCTTCGACACCACGAAGTACCCGGGCAAGCGCGCCTGGCCGGGCTCCGCGGGCAGCTACGACGCCTCGTTCGAGATCGCGCTGCTGGCCGACGGCGTCGCCCCCGAGGACCTCTACCCGATCGACTTCGATCGCGCGGTGAAGAAGCTGAACGAGCTGAAGCCCGACATGGTCTTCTACTCGTCCTACCCCGAGGTGCAGCAGCTGTTGAGCTCCGGAACCGCGTCGATCGCCGTCTCGGTGACCGGGCAGTTCACCGCTCTGCAGCGGGCCGGGCTCGATGTCACCGTGCAGTGGAACGAGGCCTTCCTCAGCCCGAACTTCTTCGTGGTGCCCACCACGTCGAAGAACAAGGAGAACGCGTTCGCCCTGGCGAAGGCCATGGCCGACGCCGAGAACGAGGCCACCTTCACCA
The DNA here is from genome assembly GCF_004297105.1 of Herbiconiux sp. GTDB lineage: Bacteria > Actinomycetota > Actinomycetes > Actinomycetales > Microbacteriaceae > Herbiconiux. Next base: position 323,787 of record NZ_SCVE01000012.1, on the reverse strand, counting down.
CGGCAACCCACTACGGACCCGCTCTCTCGGCCACCTTCGACCTGCTCGATGCCGACGTGGTGTCGCAGCTGCCGAACGCACCCGAGCACGACAAGGCGATCCAGTTCGACGAGCAGTACCGCGCCGACAACCTCGACACCTATCTCGACACCTACACCGCCTGGCTGGCCCAGTGACCTTGCGCCAGACCACCGAGCCCGGAGCGACCACCGCTCCGGGCTCGGCCCGCGCCCGCCTCACGCGGTTCGCCGCGGCGCTGTCGAGCCCCTCGAGCGAACGGCGGTGGCTCCTCTGGCCGCCGCTGGCGTTCTTCGCGGTGATGCTCGGCATCCCGATGGTGGCGCTGGTCGTCACCGCTCTGAGCGGTGAGGGCAATGCCTTCGCCGAGATCTTCCAACTCAACGTCTTCGTCAGCGCCCTCATCCGCACCTTCGTGCTGGCGCTGATCGTGACCGCCGTCACCGTCGTCTTCGGCTTGATCTACTCCGTCGGGCTGGCCGTGGCGCCCTCCTGGCTCAAGTGGATCCTGCTCGCGTGGCTGTTCCTCTCGCTCTGGACCTCCGTGATGGTGCGCTCGTTCGGCTGGATGCTGATCGAGCTGCCGCTCGGCGCCCTGCATTGGTTCCTCAGCCTGATCGGCCTCTCCGAGGTGAAGATCGAGCTGTATCAGACCACGGTCGGCATGTACCCGGCGATGATCGCCGTGATGCTGCCCTTCGCCGTGCTGCCGGTCGTGGCGGCCATCGAGTCGCTCGACCGTGAGCAGCTTCGCGCGGCCGTGGTCTACGGGGCCGGCCCGCTGCTCGCCATCAGAACGGTCGTGCTGCCCGTGGTGAGGCCCGCCCTCATCAGTGGCGGCGTGCTGGTGTTCGTGATGTCGCTCGGCTTCTACGTGACGCCGCTGTTGCTCGGCGGCCCGAGCAACATGACCATCTCCGGTCTCATCAACACGCAGCTCAACACCGCCAACCGGCCCGACCTCGCCGCGGCCATGAGCATCGTGCTCGTGGCGGCCACGATGCTCATCTACCTGGTGGCCGACCGCCTGTTCAAAGTCAGCGAACGGTGGGGATGACGACATGAAGAACCCTCTCGCCGGTGTGATCGGCGGCTTCCGCTATCCGGTCGTCGTGCTCTCGGTCGCGATCGGCCTCCTGCTCTTCGTGCCGTTCGCGGTGCTCGTGGCGACCTCTGTGACCTCGGGTCAGCTCATCCTCTTCCCGCCCCAGGGCTTCTCGCTCAAGTGGTACGTATCGGTGCTGGGTGACCGGGCCTGGACCGACCCGTTCTGGCTGTCGATGGGTGTGTCGCTCGCCGCGACCGCGATCGCGGTGCTGCTCGGCACGAGCGGTGCCCTCGCGGTGCACCGGATCGTGCGTCCCGGTGTCGGGCGCCTGGTGCGTACCCTCTTCATCCTGCCCATCGCCCTGCCGCCCGTGGCCTACGCCGTGGGACTGCACCGCATCAACATCCTGTTCGAGGGGCTCAACAAGTCGCTGGTGGTACTGGTGCTCGGTGAGGCGATCATCGCCATGCCGTACGTGTTCGTGCTCGTGTCGTCGGCGATGAACCGGGTCGATCCGGCTCTGCGCCTCGCGGCCAGCACGATGGGGGCGTCGTGGCCGATGATCCTGCGTCGCGTGGAGCTCCCGATCGTTCTGCCGACCGTCATCACCGGCGCGATCTTCGCCTTCAGTGTGGTGTTCGACGAGGTCGTGCTCTCGGTCTTCCTGACGCCGCCCGGCACCCAGACATTCCCGCTGGCGATGCTGAGCGCCGCCCGCGAGGCGTTCTCTCCCAACCTCACCGCCGCCTCCACCATGGTCTCCCTGGCCGCGCTCGCGCTGCTCGGAATCGTGACCGTCGTCGGCAATCGCCGGGCGCGCGGCCGCCGACCCGTTCGAAAGGTGTCATCGACATGACCGTAGCTCTCGATATCGACGACGTGCGCGTCACCCTCGGGCACAACGAGGTGCTGAAAGGGGTGAGCCTCTCTGTTCAGCCGGGGGAGTTCGTGACCCTGCTGGGGGCGAGCGGCAGCGGCAAGTCGACGCTGCTCAACGTGATCGCGGGCCTGCAGAAGATCGACTCCGGGCACGTGCTCTTCGACGGCGAGAACGTCGAACGCCGCTCGCCGCAGAAGCGCAACGTGGGATTCGTCTTCCAGTCGTACGCCCTCTTCCCGCACATGACCGTGGGCGAGAACGTCTCGTTCCCCCTTCTTGCGGCGCGGCGCCCGGCCAAGGAGCGGGCCGCCGTCGCCCGGGAGACCCTCGAACTCGTGCAGCTGGGAGGCATGGCCGACCGCGAGCCCGCCTCGCTGAGCGGCGGCCAGCGGCAGCGCGTGGCTCTGGCCCGGGCGATCGCCGCGAATCCCCGGGTTCTGCTGCTCGACGAACCGATGGCCGCGCTCGACAAGCAGCTGCGCGAGCACATGCAGGTCGAGATCAAGAGCATCCAGCGACGGGTGGGCATCACCACCATCGCGGTGACCCACGACCAGACCGAGGCGCTCACGATGAGCGACCGGGTCGCGATCATGCACGACGGATGCTTCGTGCAGATGGCGGCGCCCACCGAGCTCTACCGGCACCCGGCCACCGAGTACGTCGCCAAGTTCCTCGGTGAGGCCAACCTCGTGCCCCTCTACGACGGCCGCATCCTGCCCGTCGACGGGGAGGAGCAGAAGACCGGCACCGCCGTGATCCGCCCTGAAGACCTCGAAGTGCTGCCGCTCGACGCTCCCGCGATGGCATGGTCGTTCGACGGGATCGTGCGCGTGGTGAGCTTCCAGGGCGACCGCTTCCGCATCGAGATGGACACGAGTGACGGCCGGGTTCTCGTGTGCACCCTGCCGTCGACCGCCGACGTCAGCCTGCTCGTTCCGGGGCTCCCCGCCCGGCTCGCCTGCACCGACCCCGAGCGGGTGCACATCATCTTCCCGCCCGAGATCCTCGCGCAACCGCTGGCGGTCGGGAGTGCTGTGTGATCCACACCGTGCTCGGGCCGATCGACGCCGCCACGGCGGGCCCGGTCTCGATGCACGAGCACCTGCTCGCCGATGCGTCGGCCTTGCACCGGCCGGGTATCGAGCCCGCACCCGCTGAGACCACCGTTCAGCCCTCGGTGCTCGGCTACCTGCGCTGGAACCAGCTCGGGCTCGCCGACAACCTCCGGCTCGACGACGACGGCCTCGCGGCGGAGGAACTCTCCCTCGCGGCCGCCCGAGGCCAGGGGATGGTGGTGGAGAGCACCTCGCTCGGGCTCGGCCCCGATCATGCGCGGCTGCCGGGCATCGCGCGCGCGTCGGGCGTGGTCATCGTGGCCGCCTACGGCTCCTACCTCGATGCCGGGTTGCCGGACTGGTTCGCCGCGCTCGACGAAGGGGAGCGCGAAGAGCTCTTCGTCACCGCGCTCACGGAGAGCGTTCCGGGAACCGGGTACCGGGCCGGCCTGCTCGGCATCATGGGCACGAGCGGCGAACTCACCGGGTCGGAGCGCGCAAGCCTGCTCGCGGCCTGCCGGGCGGCGGCCGCGTGCGATGCGTCGGTGAGCATCCGTCTCGATCCGGATGCTCGCACGGGCCTCGACGTCATCGCCCTGTGCGAGGCGGCCGGCCTCGATCCGCGGCGCATCATCTTGACGAACGTCGACGAGTATCTCGACGAGGCCTACCTGCGCGAGCTCGCCGCCACGGGCGCGGTGCTCGAGATGTGCTTCGGCAACGAGGCCTTCCACTTCGGGCGGGTGCGCAATCCCTCCGACCTCGAGCGCCTCGACTTCCTCACCGGATTCCTCGATCGGATGCCGGCGAGCCGCTGGGTGCTCGGCTGCTCGGTGTGGACCAAGGCGCAGTTGCGTCACTTCGGCGGCGGAGGCTACGAGCACCTCCTCGCCCGGGTCGTGCCCGCCCTCGGGTATTCCGGTGTCTCCCCGGAGGTGCTGCACGAGATGCTCGTCGGCACCCCTCGGGCACTGCTCGATCGGGCATCGCCCGTACGCCCCTGACCTCGGTGGGGCGAAACCCGACCGATCCCGACCGATCCCATCTGAACCATCACGCACAACCACGAAGGATCCACCATGAGAGACTCCCTCCCCGCACTCGGCCCCGTCGAGCCGTTCTTCGTCGACGGCGAATGGGACGGCGGCGACGGCCGCGAACTCTTCGACGTGGTCGACCCGGCCACGGAGCAGGTCATCACCCAGGCCGTCCAGGCGTCCGCCGCCGATGTCGATCGCGCGGTCGCTGCGGCCGCCGCGGCACATGCCGACGGGCGGTGGAGCGGCATGAGCCCGCACGACCGCGCGCGCATCCTGGGGCGGGTTGCCGACCTCATCGAAGCCAACCTGGAAGAGCTCGCCGTGCTCGAGACCCGCGACAACGGCAAGCCGATCGAACGCTCCCGCGCCGATACGGCGACCGCCGCCCGGGTGTTCCGCTACTACGCGGGGGCGCCGTCGCGGCTGACCGGAACCGTTGTTCCCGTGGATGCAGGCCTCCACGTCTACACGACGCTCGAGCCCGTGGGGGTGGCCGCGCTCATCCTCCCCTGGAACTTCCCCATCATGACCGGCAGTTTCAAGCTCGCCCCGGCTCTGGCCGCGGGGTGCGCCGTGGTGGTGAAACCGGCCGAGCAGACGCCGCTCACGATGCTGCGCCTGGCGGCGCTCTGCGCGGAGGCCGGCGTGCCCGACGGCGTTCTGAACGTGGTCACGGGCGACGGCCGGGTGGGCGCACGGCTGGTGGCGCATCCGGATGTCGCGAAGGTCTCGTTCACGGGCTCGACCTCGGTGGGCAAGCGGGTGATGGCCGAGTCGGTCGCGGGCCTCAAGCGCCTCACGCTCGAGCTCGGCGGCAAGAGCGCCAACATCGTCTTCGACGACGCCGACCTCGATCTGGCCACGGCCACGGCGATGCGGGCCTCCTTCGGGCACTCGGGCCAGATGTGCACGGCGGGGAGCCGCCTGCTAGTGCACCGCCCCATCCTCGAGGAGATGACGGCCCGCCTCGAGAAGGCGGTGCGCGCGGTTCCCCTCGGCGACGGACTCGCCGGAGGGATCTCGGTGGGCCCGCTGGTGTCGGAGGAGCAGCGCACGCAGGTGCTGGGCTACATCGAGCAGGGCGTCGCGGGCGGCGCCACGCTCGTGGTGGGCGGCGGGGTTCCGGATCGCACCGGCTACTTCGTCGAGCCCACCCTCTTCTCCGGCGTCACCAATGACATGGTGATCGCCCGGGAGGAGATCTTCGGGCCGGTCGTGGGCATCATCCCGTTCGACGACGAGGCCGACGCCATCCGCATCGCCAATGACTCCGACTACGGCCTCGCCGCGGGGGTCTGGACGAACGACCTCGCGCGGGCCCACCGGATGGGCCGTGCGCTGCACGTCGGCACGGTGTGGGTGAACACCTACAACATCTTCGACCCGGCCCTGTCGTTCGGCGGGGTCGGCGACTCCGGGCTCGGCCGCGACCTCGGCGAAGAGGCGCTCCGCGCGTTCTGCGAGTCGAAGAGCGTCGTCGTGGCGCTCTGACGCCTCAGGCCGCCGCGGAGGGGGTGGAGCTGACCGGCCGTGCGGGGCGCACCACGAACGCCGCGACCACGAGGAGTATCGCGATGGCGAGAAAGGCGGTCACCTCTCCCGAGACGGCCGCGAGGATCCCTCCGAAGAGGGCTCCGCACGCGTAGCCGACGCTCGTGAACGCCGAGAAGAGGCCCACCCCGGATGCCCGCCGCGAGGGGTCGAGGGTCTCGGTGGCCAGCATCGTGAGAGCGGGGTAGAGCGGCGAGAAGCCCGTGCCCATGAGCACCGCTCCCACCGCCGCGACGGGGAACGACGAGGCGAAGGCGAACACCACCATCCCGGCGGTGAGCGCCACCAGGGCGAACCGTGCCGTGATGACCGGGCCGAGGCGGTCGGGGAGGCCCCCGAGAACGATCCGGGTCCCGATGACGCACGCCGCGAACACCGTGAACACGCTCGCCGCGCCGAAGATCCCGTCGGGCGGCAGACCGTTGCCCACGAGGTGCACGATGAGGAAGGCGAGCATGAAGCCCTCGGCCGACCAGGCGAGCGCCGCCACGATGCCGGGCCGGGTCACGGCGAGCAGCACGGGCTTCCACCCGGTCTTCGGCGCGGCGGACGTGCCTGCGACCCGCGGGAGCCTGCCGGTGGTGCCCGCGATGGGCAGAACGGCGAGTGAGGCGGCGAACTGCAGGAGGATGCACGCCACCCAGACGGCCTGGAACCCCCAGGCCTGCAGGATGCTCTCACCCACCTGAGGGCCGATCGACAGCCCGAGCCAGACGCTGATGCCGAAGACGCTCAGCGCCCGGCCGCGGTGCGCCGGTTCCATGGTCGCCACGATCCACGCCATGAGCGCGGTGGTGGTCGCCGCGTTGCCGCCTCCGAAGAGCACCCGGCTGGCGATCGCGCCGCCGACCGTCACCGAGGCGATCATCACCACGAAGCCCGAGATGCCGATCGCACCGCAGACGATGGCCACGGCCTTGTAGCCGAAGCGATCGGAGGCCGCACCGGCCACCAACTGTGCCGCGATCGACACGAACGCCGACAGCGACACCACGAATCCGGCGAGGGCGGCGGTGCCGTGCAGCTCGTCTTCGACATAGCGGGAGATCACCGGAGTGCTCGCCGAGTTCGCGATGCCGCACAGGGCCGACGCCGCGAACACCAACCAGAAGCGCCGGCCGAGAGCGCCCGGAGGGGTGAGTCGCCTCAAACGGCTCGACCGCTGACGCTCTCCAGGCTGAGCCAGAGCTCGAAGCAGTTGCCCCGCGAGAGCGCCGTCGAGCCGATCGACGCACGGCCTGCCGAGCCGATCTCGGTGCCGAAGACGTCGAGGAAGACGTCGTTCGCGCCGTTGGAGACGAGGTGCAGGTCTTCGAAGCCGGGAGGGCACACCACGAAGCAGAGCGCGCGCGAGAGCGCCGCGACGTTGTCGAGCGAGCCCAGGGCGTAGCGGATGATGCCGAGCGTGTTGATGGCCGTCATCCGAGCTGCTTCGTACCCCTGTTCGGTGGTGATGTCGACGCCGACGGTGCCGGGGTGCAGGCGCTCGCCGGAGCGGGTCTCCGGAGTGATGCCGGAGAGCTCCACGAAGTCACCCACCCGGTGGAAGGCCTTCATGCGTCCGTACCGGCCGCCATAGGGAGGAGTGGCGTAATCGGGGATCTCGAGGCCGAGTTCGAGAACCCGCTCCTCGGCGGTGGGTACGGACATTCGCGACTCTCATTCTTCGACGATGATTACTGTTTGTATCCATTATTATATAGAGTGGATCCAGTTTCACCGACGGGCTGGCCGAAGCCACCCGACCCTGCACGAGAGAAGGCGATCATGGCCACCGACTACAGCAGTCCCGAACAGCGAGTGCGCGAGCTGGGCATCGTCGTCCCCGATTACGCCAACCCTCCCTACGGGGAGCGCTACGGCACGATGAAGGGGTTCCACCGGGAAGGGCGCACCGTCACTCTCAGCGGGATGACTCCCGAGGCCCGCGACGGCGTCAAGCTCTACCCGGGCCGGGTCGGCGACACCGTCACGGTGGAACAGGGCTACCAGGCCGCCCGCAAGGCCGCCATCAGCGTGCTCGGGCTCATGCGGTACGCGGTCGGCTCCCTCGATGAGGTCGACGCGATCGTGAACACGCTGTGCTTCGTGGTGACCTCGATGGACTTCAGCGACGTGAACCTCGTCACCAACGGCGCGGCAGACCTCTTCCTCGAGGTCTTCGGCCCTGAAGTGGGGCGCTCGACCAGCGCCGGCATCGGTGTAATGAGCCTCTCGGGCGGCAACTGCTTCGAGATGTGGACGACGATCCAGTCGAAGTCCGCCGTCGGCGAGGCCTGATCCCTCCATGAGAATCGACACCCACGTGCACGTCTACGCGACCGCCGAACAGGGCCTGTTCGAGGTGGGCGAGTATCCCATCACCGAATACGGGGAGAAGAGCGACGTGCGGTTCTCCACCCGGGCGGGCACCGTCGACGACGCCCTGGCGGCGATGGCCATGGCCGGCATCGACTACTCGGCCGTGCTCGGCAGTTTCGAGCTGCCCGAGCTGCCCTTCCCGCCCGGTGGAGAGCGGCATTGGCCCGACGACCCGCCCTTCGCCGAACTCGCCGACGACCTCGTCGCCTACAACCGCTGGCTCTGCGAGGTCGGCGAGCAGCACCCGAGTCTCCTTCCGTTCGTCACGGTGAACCCCGCCGTCCTCACGTCGGGCCAGTCGGCGCGACTCGTCGCCGAGCTCTTCGACGAGCGCGGCGCCCGGGGGATGAAGCTGCACAACATCGGTATCCGCACTCATCCCGACGACCCGGGCCTGCTCGGTGTCTACGAGGCCTGCCAGGAGCGCTCCGCCCCCATCGTCGTGCACTGCGGGCCGGATGCCCGCGGCTACGGCTGGGCGACTCCCGCGAGCTTCGTTCCCGTGGCGGAGCAGTACTCGCGTCTCCCGCTCGTGCTCGCCCACCTGGGAGGCGCCTCGTGGCGGGAGCTCGCCGCGGTGGCCGACGCGCATCCGCAGATCTGGTTCGACCTCTCCGAGACGGTGCAGTGGGTGGGAGCGACGAACGGCGCCACCGTGCAGCAGCTCGTGGGCCTCATCGAGCACGTGGGAGTGGAACGGGTGCTGATGGGGTCGGACTTCCCCTGGTACGAGCCGAGCGACACCATCGCCGCGGTCGGTGAGCTCGGGCTCTCCGCCGATGCCGAACGGGCGATCCTCGGCGAGAACGCCGCAACCCTCCTTCGGCTGACATGACGACCGTGAGCGACAGGGAGCGAACCGACGTGCATCCCGAACAGCCCATCGATGTCGCGGCCGAACGCGCCCGCACGCCGGGCTCCACCACGCGGCACCACTTCAATTCCGCCGGAGCCGCACTCCAGACCCGCGAGACGGTCGATTCGGTCGTGCAGCATCTCCGGCTCGAGGAGGCGGAAGGGGGCTATGAGGCGGCGAAGCGCAACAGCGTGCTGACCGAACGGGCCTACACCTCTGCGGCAGCCCTGCTCGGCGCAGAGCCCCGCGAGATCGCGCTCTTCGACAGTGCGACGACCGCGATGACCCGGATCATCGACTCCCTTCGCATCAGGCCCGGCCAGAAGATCGTCGTCTCGCGCTCCACGTATGTGAGCCAGGCTCTGCAGCTGCTCACCTTGCGCGACGAGCAGCACATCGGACTCGTCATCATCGACAACGACGACGACGGCGTGATCGACCTCGTGGCTCTCGAGCGGGAACTGGACGGCAGCACGGATGCCGTCGTGTGCATCGCCCACATCCCCACCTCCTCCGGTGCGATCGAGCCCGTGCATCGGGTGGGCGAGATCGCGGCCGCGCACGGCGCCCTCTACCTCCTCGACGCGACGCAGTCGGTGGGTCAGATCGAGGTCGACGTGACCGCCATCGGCTGCGATGTGCTCGTGACCACCGGCCGCAAGTTCCTGCGCGGCCCGCGGGGCACCGGAATCGCCTACGTCTCCTCGCGACTGCTGGAGCGGCTCGTGCCGGCGTCGCCCGATGTGCGCGCGAGCTCGTGGGTCTCCGAGGGCGAATGGGTGGTGGAGCGTTCGGCCCGCATGCTGGAGAGCTGGGAGCACTCCGTCGCCGCGCGCGTGGGGCTCGGTGTAGCGCTCGGGCAAGCGCTCGAACGCGGGATGGGACCGACCGCGGTCTACCTGGGGACGCTGGCCGGGGAGCTCCGGGCCCGACTCTCCGACCTGCCCGGTGTCGAGGTCACCGACCCCCCGAAAGCACGCTCGGCCATCGTCACGTTCCGCCTCGCGGGCATCGCCGATACTGTCGTCTGCGAGTACCTCAAGGAGCGCAACATCCACACCATCTCCATTCCCGCGGCCCACGCGCAGTGGGATCTCGGAGCGCGCGGACTGGGCTCGGTGGTGCGTGCCTCGGTGCACGTCTACAACGACCGCGGCGACATCGACGCCCTCGTGCTGGCCGTGGCCGAACTCGCGGCAACCGCCGTCGAGTCCGCAGGAGTGGAGCGGTGAGCGCCGCCCGCCCGACGGATGCCCGGGAGCACCTCGACGCCGACGTCGTGGTGGTGGGTCTCGGCATCCACGGAAGTGCCACCGTGCTGGAGTGCGCGCTGCGGGGCCTCCGCGTGATCGGCATCGACCGCTTCGAGCCCGACCACACGCGCGGTTCCTCGCACGGGGCGACCCGCATGATCAGGCGCGCCTACCCGTCGCCCGTCTGGAACCCCCTCGTCGACCGGGCCTACTCCGGCTGGGACCGCTGGGCCGGGCTCGCCGGGCGATCGTTCGTGCACACCACCGGGGGGCTCTACGCCCATGCCCGGCCGGGATCGCTGCAGGGGCCGGGATGCGGGCTCCTCGACCGGGACGACTTCACCACGGTCATGCCCTCGCTCGCCGTGCCCGCCGGCTACGCCGCCGTGCACGATCCGAATGCCGGTGTGGTCGAGGCCGCCCAGGCGCTCGCCTTCGCCCGGTCGGAGGCCGCGGCTCGCGGCGCCGACCTGCGGTTCGGGGTGGCCTACCAGGGGTGGCGGCCGGCCGAGGAGGGAGACGGCATCGTGGTCGACACGGATGCCGGCACGATCACGACGGCCAAACTCGTGCTCGCGGTCGGTCCGTGGGCTGCGGAAGCCGTGCCCGAGCTCGCCGGGATCTTCGAGGTCTGGCGCATCCTCACCGTCACGGCCCGCGCGGGCCAGGAGGTCGCGGCCGCCCCGCTTCTCGGGTCGTTCTCGGTCGACCTCCCCGAGGGTCTCGTCTTCGGGTTGCCCGAGGCGGGTGGCCACGGGCTCAAGCTGGGAGTCGATGCCGGCGAGGTCTGGGACCCTGCGGTGGCCCCCGCCCCACCGACCGAGGAGGAGATCGATCACCTCCGTTCGCTGCTCCAGCGCTTCGTGCCCGCCGCCGACGTCGAGCACCTCGATGCGGTGGCCTGCCTCTACACGATGACGCCCGACAAGCGCTTCGTGGTCGGCGCCCTGCCCTGGGCGCCTGATGTGCTGCTCGCCGCCGCCTGCTCAGGCCACGGGTTCAAGTTCGGGCCGGCCATCGGCGAAGCTCTGGCCGACCTGGTTCAAGGCCTTCCCCGCCCCGATCTCGACTTCCTGGCGGTGGAGCGCTTCGGCGTCGCCGACGGTTCCCTGGAGACCTCATGACCGAATCATCCGCCGCCCTGTCCGTCGGCATCGCCGCGCCGCACGAGGCCGCCGTGCGCGCCGGCGAGGAGGCCGTCGCCGCCGGGGGCAACGCGATCGATGCCGCGCTCGCGGCGGCCGGCGTGCTCGCCGTCGTCTACCCGCATCAGTGCGGACTCGGTGGCGACCTCGTCGCGCTCGTGCGCGGACCCGACGGTGACACCACAGCCATCGTCTCGGTCGGAGCCGCTGCGAAGCGGGTCGACGTCGAGCGACTCGCGGAGCTCGGCGCGATGCCGCGTCAGGGCGGTGACACCGTCACGGTGCCCGGCGCCGTGGCCGGCTGGACGGCCGCCTGGCACCTCGGCGCCCGCCTCCCGCTCGCCGGCGTGTTCGACCGTGCCGCACGCCTCGCTCGCGACGGGTTCCCGGTCTCGCCCGGGCTGGCCCGGGCCATCGAGGTGCGAGCCGAGGGTATCGCCGCCGATCCCGGTCTCGCCACCGTCTTCATGCCGGATGGCCGGCTGCTCGGGTCGGGCGACATCCTGGTGCAGGAACGGCTCGCCGAGACGCTCGACGTGCTCGCGGTCGACCCCGACGAGATGTACACGGGGCGCATCGCGGAGTCCCTCGCCGCCGGCCTCGAGGAGCGCGGCAGCGCGCTCCGCGTCGACGACTTCTCCGCGCATCGCGCCGAGACCGGCTCCGCCATCACGCGCAGCATCGGCACGGCTCGATGGTGGGTGGCTCCGCCACCGACGCAGGGCGTGGTGCTCCTCGGCATCCTGCCGACCGCGCTCGAGTCGAACGTCTCCGTCGACGGAGACGCGGCGCTGCTCGACGTGGTGCTCGATGCCGCCGTGGCCCGGCAGGACAATCTCGGCGATCCCCGCACCGGCCCCATCGACGTCGAGCGGATGCTCGACCCCCGTGCGAAGCCACCCCTCGAGCCCGCTCCGCCGGGTGGGCGGGCCCTGGGCGACACGGTCGCCATCGTCGCCGCCGACTCGGAGGGGCGGGTGGTGAGCATCATCCAGAGCGTCTACCAGCTGTTCGGCTCAGGAATCCTGGAGCCTCGAACCGGCATCGTGCTGCAGAATCGGGGCTCGGCCTTCAGCGTCGACCCGCGCCATCCGGGGCGCATCGCGCCGGGCTCCCGGCCGCCGCACACCTTGTTGCCCGTGATCGCCGAGACCGATGGCCTGCGCTACGGCCTCGGCTGCCAGGGCGGAAGCGCACAACCGTGGATCCTCGCCCAGGTCGCAGCCGACCTGCTCTCGTCGTTCACCGATCCCCTCGAAGTGCTCGCGCGGCCGCGCTGGGTGATCGGCGCCCGCGACATCGGGCACGCCGAACTCACCCTGCTCGCCGAACCCGGCTGCACGGTGGCCGTCCGCGCTGCGGGCGAACGCGGGGTGCCCGTCGACCTGCGTGACGGCCCGCTCGACGAAGCCGGCCACGTGCAGGTGGTTCGGCAGTACGTCGACGCCCGCGGCCGCGAGCAGATGGATGCCGCCAGCGACCCGCGGGCCGACGGCACCGCCCGAATCGTGACCCCGCCCCCGAAGGAGAAATCATGACCCAGGTTCCCACCGTCACCCCGGCGCGGCTCGATCCGCTGACCGTCGCCGAGATCGCCGGCGTGGTCACAGCCATTCGAGCCGACCCGCGCATCGGCGACAACCCGCGCTTCTGGGGTATCGCGCTCGACGAGGCCCTCGCGCCTGCGGGACTCGAGGGTTCGCCCCGACCGGTTCGGGTCGTGGTGATGAATCCGGATGCGCACGCGGCCTGGGAGGTCTCCGCCTGGACGGCACCCGCGGGTGGTCAGACGGGCGCCGCAGTGGTGAACGGGTGGCGCGACGTCGACGCGCGCCGGCCCGGTGTCTCCTCGGAGGAGGCCCGCATGGTGGCCGCGGCGGCCCGCAAGGACCCGGGTCTCATCGCGGCGCTCGCGAAGCGCGGGATCACCGACGTCTCGCTGGTGTGGGTCGATCCCGAGTCGATCACCGGCTTCGAGCCCGACGACCTCTCCGACCGGCGGCTCTCGTGGGGAACCGTCTGGTACCGCGAGTCGGTGGAGGACAACGGCTATGCCCGGCCGGTGGCGGGGCTGGTGCCGATCATCGACCTGGAGACCCTCGAGGTCGTGCGTCTCGAAGACCACGGCGTCGTCCCGATGGCGACGGAGACCGGGATGTACTCCTCGGGAACGTGGGGACCCGACCGAACGGTGGCGCCCCTCGAGATCGTTCAGCCGCAGGGCCCGGGCTTCTCGGTCGACGGCCAGCTGGTGCGGTGGCAGAACTGGAGTTTCCGCATCGGTTTCACGCACCGGGAGGGCCTGGTGCTGCACGAGCTGAGCTACCGGGACGGCGACGTCGAGCGGCCCGTCGTGAAGCGCGCAGCCGTCAACGAGATGTACGTGCCGTACCTCGACAGCGATCCCACCGCCTATCGCAAGAACTTCTTCGACTGGGGCGAGTACGGTGCCGGTCCGCTCACGGCCTCGCTCGAGCTCGGCTGCGACTGCTTGGGCGAGATCCGCTACTTCGACGCCGCCGTGCTCGACGGCCACGGCGAGGCGAAGACCATCGCCAATGCCATCTGCCTGCACGAGGAGGATGCGAGCATCCTCTGGAAGCACGTCAACACCCGCACCGGTTCGGCCGAGGTGCGGCGTTCACGACGGCTCGTGATCTCGGCGTTCGCCACGGTGGCGAACTACGACTACGGCTTCTACTGGACGCTGTACCAGGATGGCGCGATCGAGCTCGAGATCAAGCTCACGGGCATCATGTCGGTGTCGGGTATCGCCGACGGAGAGCGGCCGCGCTACGGCCGAATGATCGCCCCCAACGTGCAGGCGCCCACGCACCAGCACTATTTCGGCATCCGCCTCGACATGGCCGTGGACGGGGAGCTCAACCGGCTCGTCGAAGTGCACGCGGAGGCCGAGGAGGACGAGGAGCTCAACCCCTACGGCAACGCGTGCAAGCTCGTGGAGACGGTCATCGGCTCCGAGTCCGTCGGCGGCAGGAAGGCCGATCCGGCCCGGGCGCTGCACTGGCGGATCGAGAACGACCACAAGGCGAACCGCTACGGCGACCCCACCGCGTATCGGCTGGCCATCAACAACACCACAGGGCTGTTCGCCCGGCCCGGCAGCGTGGTGGAGCGCAAAGCCCCCTTCGTGTCGAAGCACCTCTGGGCGACGCCGTACGCCGCGGAGGAACGGTTCATCGCCGGCGAGTACCCGAACCAGGCGCCGCTCGGCGAAGACGGGGTGCAGGCCTGGCAGCAGGCGGACAGGCCGCTCGAGAACAGCCGGCTGGTGCTCTGGCCCGTGATCGGTGTGCATCACTTCCCGCGCCCGGAGCAGTGGCCGATCATGCCGGTCGACACCATCAGCTTCCGGCTCGAGCCCGACGGCTTCTTCGACCGCAATCCCTCGCTCGATGTGCCGCCCGCGGAGCCGGACGGTGATCACTGCGCCGTGCCGACCGGTGCGGCGGGCGATCACGGGCACGGCGGCCACGACCACGATCACGGTCACCACGGCCACTGAGCGCGGCCGCCACTCCCTTCCCACCCACCCACCGACAGGAGCTGTCACCATGACCGTCACCATCCGCACCATCGAGGTCCCCTCATCCGACCTGGCCGAGAAGCCGCTCGGTCAGCCGAGTGCAGAGCCGCTGAGTGGCGAGATCCTCGTGCGGAGCCGCGTCGACTTCGCCACCGACGATCGCCGCGTGGTCTCGGGGATCTGGGAGAGCGAGCCCGGCACGTCCCGCTGGGAGTTCCTCACCCGGGGCGAACTCATCCACGTCGTGGCCGGGAGCATGACGGTGCAGGAGGATGACGGCGAGCCCGTCGAGATCGCCGCAGGAGACACGGCGTACTTCCCCATCGGGTGGGTCGGCACGTGGACGGTGCACGAGCTGCTGCGCAAGTTCTTCGTGGTCTACAAGCCGTAGCCGCACACGGGGAGCTCGCCCCCGTGGGTGGGGCGGGCGGGCTCAGCCGTGGAAGACGGTGGATGAGCGCCGTTCGTACCAGTGGGCGAGGTGCTCGCCCGCATTCAGCACGTGCGAGCGCATGGCATCCTGAGCGGCATCCACGTCGCCGGCTTCGAGTGCGTCGACGATGCGCTCGTGCTCCTGGAAGTTCTCCTCGCGGTGACGCGGGTCGTCGGCCAGCACGAGAGCGGAGACGTTCCGGGGGAAGCGTTCGTTGATCTCGAAGATCGCGCGAGCGAGGTGCGAATTGCCGGAGGCCTCGTAGATGATCGTGTGGAACGCGTCGTTGCCGCCCCCCGTGCCCGGATCCGGCGTCTGGCCCGTCGTCGCGGTCGACATGCGCTTGTTGGCCGCGCGGAGCTCGGCCAGGGCCTGCTTCGAGGCCCGGGTCACGGCACGACGGGTGGCGAGTGCTTCGAGCTCGGCCCGAACCTCGTAGGCCTCCCGAACCTCCCACGGCACCGGAACCCGCACCACGGCTCCTCGGTTGGGGAGCACTTCGATCAGTCCGCCGTTCTGCAACTGGCGCAGTGCTTCACGCACCGGTGTGCGGCTCACCCCGAAGGCCTCGGCGAGGGCGGCTTGGCGCAGCTGCGAACCGATGGGGATCTCGCCGGACATGATGCGAGCGCGGATCTTCGCGGCCAGGTCGTCGACGAGGGCGTTGCCACTCGAGATGATGCCTTCGGATCTCGCGAGCGTCATGTCTCCCACCCCATCGCAATCGCGCCTCGGCGCCCGGATCTCTGCCGGTTCATCGGGGATCCAATGTGACCGGATTACGGATACAACTCTACCGGTGTCGGCGACGTCCGCGGACGCCCACCCGCCGGTGTGGATACCAAGAACACAAAATGGGATCCAATAATGTACTCTGGTGAGACCATCATCTGGAGAGGATCCGAGTCGTGACCGCCACTTCCGACGCCGACAGGCTCGACCTCATCGTCACCTCCATGGCACTCGAAGCCGATGGCGTGCTCTCCGTCGAACTACGTGCTCCCGATCGCGGGACGCTGCCGAGCTGGAGCCCCGGCGCCCACCTCTCGCTGCAGTTCGGGGGCGCACCCGTGCGCCAGTACTCGCTCTGCGGCGACCCCTCGGATTCACGCCGGTACCGCGTGGCCGTGCTGCGTGAGCCGGCCAGCCGAGGCGGGAGTGAATTCGTGCACGCGACGCTCCGCGTGGGCGACCATGTCGCCGTCGCACCTCCTCGCAACCACTTCCCGCTCGACGTCGCAGAGCGGTACGTGTTCGTGGCGGGGGGTATCGGCATCACGCCGATCCTGCCGATGATCGCCGAGGTGTCAGCAGCTGGCAAGCCGTGGAGCCTTCACTACTACGGCCGTTCACGCTCCTCGATGGCCTTCCTCGACGACCTCGAACGCTACGGCGAAGCAGTCTCCGTCGTGGTGCCGGGCGAGCCGGCGTCGGTGCGGCCGGCCGATGCCGTCGCCGCGGTGGGTGCCGACGGCCGCCTCTATGCATGCGGTCCCTCGCGGTTGATGGCGGAGCTCGACGAGCTCGCCTCGGAGCACGGCGTGGCCGAACTGCTGCGCACGGAACTCTTCGCAGCGCCCGAGCCGGATGGGACGGAGCCCCTCGACACCGACGCGTTCACGGTCCGCCTCGAGGAGTCGGGGCTCGAGTTGGTGGTACCGCCCGAGCGTTCGATCCTCGATGTCGTGCTCGAGGCGGGCGTCGACGTGCTCCACGACTGTGCGGAGGGCATCTGCGGGAGCTGCGAGACCTCCGTGGTGAGCGGAACCCCCGACCATCGCGATCACGTCCTGACGGCTCAGGAGCGCCAGGAGAACTCCTGCATGATGATCTGCGTGTCGCGGTCGACGTGTCCGGTTCTGGTGCTGGGGCTCTGATCGCGCCCTTGTCCATGGGGGCGCCGGGCGGTGCGAGTGTTGTCGTGACGCTTCTGGACGCCGGGGCGATCCTCGCGGCACTGGTCGCCTTCGGGCTCGCGCTGCACCCGTCCGGGCGGATCGGCCGTGTGGCGAACGTGCTCTGCGACCTGCTCATGGCCGCAGCGATGATCGACACGTCCTCGTTCGGCGGGAGATGGGTTCCGCCCCTCGCCTGGGTGGGTGGGCTCGTCGTGCTGGCCTTCGCCAACAGCATCGGCGCATCCGTCACCCGCAGGCGGGTCGAGGCGCTGCCCGCCTCGCTCGGTCTCGTGGGCATGGCGGCGCTCATCGCGATCGGCAGCGGCGGGGCCTCGATCTCGGAGGCGGGGGGCACGGGTCACGCTCACCTGTCACAGGGCATGAATGGCGGCATCCTGGTCTTCACCGCTCTCGCGACCGTCGCGCTCGCCGTGGCGATCGGCGCGTGGCGGCATCCGGCCCGCGAATCCCGGCGCGCACCGATGGCCCACGCGGCGGCATCCGCTCTCGCGGTCTCCCTCATGGGAGTGGCCTGCCTGTCGTGATGCCGTGCTCGGCCGCGGCGCTCTCGGCTACGACGACCGCGGGGCGCCGGTCGATGTGCCCCGCACGTCGGCCCAGACAGAACCGGCCGCCATGTGCTCGACGCCGATCAGGTGGTCGAAGATGATGTTCGTCTGCGTGGAGGCGACGGATGAATCGAGGCTCAACTCGGTGGCCACGAAGTCGCGCAGCTGCCCGGTGGAGGAGCAGGCCACGTGGATGAGGAAGTCGTCGGCGCCACCGAGGAAGAACACGTTCAGAACGTTCGGCAGAGTGATCACGCGCTGCGCGTAGGTCTTGATCTGCGCCCGGGCCTGGGCCTTCAGGCGAACGGCGACGATCGCCTCGATCGGCAGCCCGAGCGACGCCCAGTCGGGCTGTGCGTGGAACGACCGCAGCACTCCGCTCTGCTGCAGCGCGCGCACCCGCACGAGACAGGTCGAGGGCGCGATCCCCACCCGCTCGGCGAGCTCCTTGTTCGGGATGCGGCCCTCGCGGCAGAGCTCCCACACGATGCGCTCATCGATTTCATCGATCGCCGGCATGGGCGCCCTCCTCAGAATGAATATGCCTTCAGCTACAAAGTCACCGAATTATATTCGGATCAGATGACAGCGATCCAAATCCCTTCGATAATTCAAGCCAGGACGGCGAAGCCGGGCACACCCGTGAAGAATCCGCGAAGAAGGAGACCCCCGTGATCATCGGAGTTCCCAAGGAGATCAAGAACAACGAGTTCCGCGTCGCCATGACGCCCTCGGGTGTGTTCGAACTGGTGCGGCACGGGCATTCGGTGCTCGTGCAGTCGGGCGCCGGTGTCGGCGCGGCGATCACCGACGACGAGTACGCGGCAGCGGGCGGATCCCTCGTCGATCTCGACACGGTGTGGTCGGCCGACATGATCGTGAAGGTCAAGGAGCCCATCGCGCCGGAGTACGAGCGGATGCGCGAAGGCCAGCTCATCTTCACCTATCTGCACCTCGCCGCGGCCGAGCCGCTGGTCGAGGCGCTGCTCGCCTCGAAGGCCACATCGATCGCGTACGAGACCGTGCAGCTGGCGGATGGCTCGCTCCCGCTCCTGGCCCCCATGAGCGAGGTCGCGGGCCGACTCTCCGTGATGGTCGGCAGCTATCACCTGATGGGGTCGAAGGGCGGCCGCGGTGTGCTGCTCGGTGGCGTTCCCGGCGTGCGCCCCGCCAAGGTGACGGTCATCGGCGGAGGCATGGCGGGCGAGAACGCGATGGCGCAGGCCCTCGCGGCCGGAGCCGACGTCACGGTGCTCGACCTCAGCATCCCGAGGTTGCGGCACATCGACGAGGTGTTCGGCGGCCGGGTGAAGACCGTGGTGTCGAACGCCTTCGAGGTGGAGCGCAGCGTGCTCGAGGCCGACCTGGTGATCGGGGCCGTTCTGGTGCCCGGGGCGAAGGCGCCGAAGCTCGTGTCGCACGAGCTGGTGAGCCGCATGAAGCCCGGCTCGGTTCTCGTCGACATCGCCATCGATCAGGGCGGCTGCTTCGAGGATTCGCGGCCCACAACGCACGACGACCCCACGTACGTCGTGGAGAACTCGATCTTCTACTGCGTGGCCAACATGCCCGGTGCGGTCTCGTCGACCTCGACGGCGGCGCTCACGAACGCCACCCTGCCCTACGTGGTGCAGCTCGCCGACCACGGATGGCGCGCGGCGGTGGCCCGCAACGCGGCGCTGGCGGCGGCGGTCTCGACGGTCGACGGGCACCTCACGCACGCGGGCACGGCCGAGGCGTTCCCGCGATTCGGGTACACGCCGTTCTCGGAGCTGGTGACCGTCTCCGTGTGAGAGTGCCTGTGCTCACGGGCTGAGACGCCGTGATCAAGGCGTGATGACGGGATCCCGTCCGGTCGCGACATGTGCTTACACTGGTGGTCCATGTCCCCGTCGTCAGCTGTAGACGCTCTGAGAGCTGCCCTGAGCGCGCACGAGTGGGATGCGGTGCTCGAGACGATCGAGAAGCACTGGGCTGTTCTCACCCAGACCGATCAGGCTCTGCTCGTCGAGGCCATCAATGCGCTGCCCGGCCCGGTGCTCGAGGCGAATCCCCGTTTCGTCGCAGCGAAGACCTACGCCAACTATCTCCCCATCAACGGCGACGTGCGCCCTCTCCGTTTTCAGCACACGGTCGCCGCCGGCCCCGGGGGCCTCCTCGACCAGCTGGCCGACCTCACGAGCCGGAGCGTGTCTGCTCGATTCCAGGGGAATCCGGCCCAGGCGGTCGCCTTCGTGCGAGAAGCGCACGCGGCCATCGCGGAGGTCTCCGATGACGCGTTGGCCGCCATCCGGCCGGTGCTGCCCGACATCCGTCTGCAGTGGGCGATGTCGCTCGAGCTCGGAGGCGAGCTGGTCGACGCGGCCCGCGCCTACGAGCGCACGTTCGACGAAGCGCTGACGTTCGACAACAGGCGGATCGCCGTGAAGGCCGCGGGTGCTCTGGCGCTGAACTACGCCCTCGCCGGCAACCAGACGGCCGCTGAGCAGTGGCTGAGCCGCCGGCCGAAGATCCTCGACGAGAGCCGGTCGGCGGTCATCGACACCGTGCTCACCCGGGGCGATCTCGCCCAAGCCCTGATGGCCGCTCACGATCTCCGTTTCGACGACGCCCGGGCGGCGCTGGATGCCGCCCCTTCGGCCGACGTCGATCGCGAGGCCTGGGCACTGAGGCTCTTCGTGGAATCCGTGCTCGCTCGCGCCTCGGGACGAGCACGGCAGCAGCTGTCCCGGGTCGGCGCAGCGATGGCGAGTCAGCCGGAGAGGGTGCGCACCACCGGTCTCAACGGGTGGCTGACCACGATGGCCACGGCGGAGCTCCAGCTGGCGATCGGCGACGTCGAGGCGGCCGGCCGGACGATCGGGCACCTCCGCGTGCTCGACCTCCCCGCCGCCAACGACCCGGTCCGGGTTCTCCGGGCGTGGGCCGCGCTCCGCCGCGGAGATGCCGAGGGGGCGGTCGTGCTCGTGGGCCCCGGTCTTGCGGAGCCACTGACGAGTGCGCGGATCACCGTCGAGCTGCTCATGATCGCGGCGGCAGCGAATCTCCAACTCGAACAGCCCGCGGAAGCCCAGGCGTACTTCCAGGCGGCCATGGACCTCATCATCTCGGAGGGCCTCTTCATCGTGCTGCTCCGCCTGACCGCCGCCGAGCGCACGACGCTCCTCGCCGGCCAGCCGGCGAGCCTTCCTCCGCGGGTGGTGCAGGAACTCGATTCGCTGGGTGGTGCGCCCACCCCGCCCAAGGTGGTGCAGCTCAGTGAGCGCGAGCGGGTCGTGCTGCGCCACCTGATGGCCGCACCCAGCCTGCACGCGATCGCCGCCGCCGAACACGTGTCGCACAACACCGTGAAGTCGCAGGTGAAGTCGATCTATCGCAAGCTCGGAGTGACGAACCGCGACGACGCGATCAGAGTGGTCGCGTCGGCTCCCCACCTGTTGGCCTGAGCGCCTCGGCCGTCGGTTCGTGCCGCGGTTCTCTCCCCGTCAGGCGAGCAGGGTGCGGATGTCGTCGGCCGTGAGGGTCTGGGCGAACAGCGCGTCATCGTCGAGCACCGCATCGAAGAGACGCGCCTTGTGCTCCTTGAGCTGCATCACCTTCTCCTCGATGGTGCCCGAGGCCACGAGCCGGTAGACGTTCACCGGACGGGTCTGACCGATCCGGTGGGTGCGGTCGATGGCCTGGGTCTCGGTCGCCGGGTTCCACCACGGGTCGAGGAGGTAGACGTAGTCGGCCTCGGTGAGGGTGAGGCCGAAGCCGCCCGCCTTGAGGCTGATGAGGAACACGGGCGCATCCCCCTCGCGGAACCGCTCGATCACCTCGGGTCGCCGCCTCGTGGAGCCGTCGAGGTATTCGTGCGCGATGCCCTCCGCGTGCAGGCGCGCGGCCACGAGCGAGAGGTAGCTCGTGAACTGGCTGAACACGAGCACGCGGTGCCCTTCGGCCACCACCTCGTCGAGGTGCTCGATCAGCGCGTCGAGCTTCGACGACGGGATGCTCGCGTGCGCCTCGTCGATGAGCGACGCGTCGAGGCTCAGCATGCGCAGCAACGTGAGCGAACGGAAGACGATGAAGCGGTTGCGGTCGAGATCGTCGATGAGGCCGAAGAGCTTCTGCCGCTCGCGTTGCAGCACGGTGTCATAGAGGTGCCGGTGCGCCGGGGCGAGCTCGATCCGAAGCACCTGCTCCTGCTTCTCGGGCAGTTCGGGGGCGACCGCCTGCTTGGTGCGGCGGAGAAGGAACGGACGGATGCGCTGCCGGAGCTTCCGGAGCGCGCCCGGATCGATGCCGCGCTCGATCGGCCGCTGGTACTTCTCGGCGAAGCGGGTGGCCGACGGGAAGAGACCGGGGGCCACGATGTCGCAGAGGGCCCACAGCTCCATCAGGTTGTTCTCGAGGGGCGTGCCCGTGATGGCCAGGGTGAAGTCGACCTCGAGCTCGCGGGCGCAGGCGTGCAGCCGCGAGGTGTGGTTCTTCACGAACTGGGCCTCGTCGAGGATGAGGCCCGACCAGGCGACGCGGGAGTACGAGTCGAAGTCGAGGCGGAAGAGCGCGTAACTGGTGACCACGATGTCGGCTCCGGCGGCCTGCTCGGCGAGAGGAGGTGCCGCAGCCGCTCTGCGGTTCTTGGCCTGGGTGGCCGTGACGGTGCGCACGACGAGTCCCGGGGCGAAGCGCGCCGCCTCGTCGGCCCAGTTGGCCACCACGGAGGTGGGGGCGACCACGAGGAACGGATGTTCGGCGCGGGGCGGGAGGGCGACATCCGTTACGGCGGGGGTGCTGCTGCGGCTTCCGGCGCCCCGGGCGTGCGCGATCAGCGCCAGCGTCTGAAGCGTCTTGCCGAGACCCATGTCGTCGGCGAGGATGGCGCCGAGGCGGTGCTGCCAGAGGAACGCGAGCCAGTCGAATCCGGCCTTCTGGTACGGCCGGAGGGTGGCATCGATGGTGGAGGGCACCGGCGTGGGGGGAACCGCATCCGTGTCGCGGAGGCCCTCGACGGCGGCGCGCCAGGCCACCGCCTCGGTGCTCTCGTCGGCGAGATCGTCGAAGTCGCTCCAGAGGCTGAGCTGGTGGCGGGCGATGCGCACGCCGGTCTCCCACTCGTCGAGCGTGCCGGCCTCCTCGAGCAGTTCGCGCAGACGGTCGAAGGCAGGATGATCGAGGCGCAGGTAGGTCTTGTCGACCATGAGCATGCGCTTCTGGCCCTTCGCGAGGGCCTTGAACAGGGGGCCGAACGGGATGCGGTAGCCGTTCAGGTTCACCACGACGCCGAGGTCGAACCAATCGCGCTTGAGAGTCTCGACGGTGGTGATGGTGACGTCGGGATGGCCCGTGAGCTCGGTGTAGACGGGCTGCGCGCCGATGACGTCGACGCGCACATCGAGGCGTTCGCCGAGCATCGGGAGGGCTTTCTCGGCGAAGGCGGCCGCATCCACGCCGCGCAGCACGAGCGATGGCGTGAGCGGGTCGATGACGGGTGGGAAATCGCGCAGCACGGCGTCGAGCTCGATGGCGACGTCGGCGAGGATGGCGCGCTCGGCGGCGTCGTCGCGGTGGCCCACCCAGTCCCAGTCGAGCTGCAGCACGTCGGAGGGCCGGAATCGGGCGGTGAGCACGAGCGTGGGGGGAGGCACATCCGGGAGCTCGACGGATGCGTCGCGCGAGGTGAGGGTGACGCTCTGGCGCAGGCTCGGGTAGTACTCGTCGAAGAACTGGGCGCGGTCGGCTTTCGGTATGACGAGGGTGGCCTGGCCGAGCAGGCGCAGCTCTTCGGGGCTGAGGGGGTGGGCGGTGGGGGCGAGGGTGATGGTGGGGCCGGGGCGGCGGGCGAGGGTGTACCGGTAGGCGCCGTGGTCGCCGATGGCTCCGGCGTCGAGAGCGGCCTGGGGCTCGGTCTCGGTCTGGGGTTCGGTCTCGGTCTCGTCGATGCTGAGCTGCGGGGTGAGGCGGAGTGTGCCGCGGGCGTCGTGGCGGGCATCCAGGCTCACGGATGCGACGTGACCCACTGTGACGGTGCCGCCCTTCGCCGACGTGAGCAGTTCGATGCCGAGGCGGCGGGCCTCGTCGAGGAGGCCCCAGAGGAGGGGGCTGGCGAAGTCGTCGAGGGTGATCCAGTCGGTCTCGGGGGTGGTGAGGGCATCGCGGGTGGCGCGGTGCAGGGCTGCGAACTGGGCGAACCAGCGGTGGTGGCGGGGGTCGAGGTTGAGGCGGTTGATCTGGTGGGCGAACGAGCCCCAGGTGACGTTTGCCTTGACGAACGCTCCGGATGCCGCCCGTACGACGGGTCGCACGGCGAGGCGGCGGGGGGCGCGCTCGGCGTCGCTGGCGTTGCCGTTGTGGCTGGCGTTGCCGGGAGCGGCGTGCGTGTGACCGGCGTCGCCCGTGGCGACCTTCTCGGGTGGGGCCGCGGTGCCGGCTCCGGCCGTGCGGGTGACGGGCCCGCGCCAGCGGTCGTGGGTGCGCGGGGCGAGCTCGCGCACCTCGAACTGCAGGCCCATGGGGGTGGAGGCCTCGGTCTCGGAGACACCCTGCTTCGCGATGGCGCCAACGACGGCCTGCCAACGGCGCCCGCGGGCGGGGGAGGTGTCGGCGGGCATGACTCCATGCTCCCACCGGTCACCGACAACGCCGTCGCGACTGCGCATCCGCTGCCCGGCCGGCTCCGCGAGCGTCACGGAGCCTCCGTCGGGCCGAGTTGGAACCTCGTTTCCGGCCGTGATAGGCTCTGATGTCCGCGCGGGAAACCGTGTGGAAGATGCGCCCTTAGCTCAGCTGGATAGAGCGTCTGACTACGGATCAGAAGGCCAGGGGTTCGAATCCCTTAGGGCGCACAGATTCTCCCCCGTCATCACCATGGCGGGGGAGTTTTCGTTACCCGCCGCTGCGTTCGCATGCACAGTCCGCAGGCCAGCGACGGCGGTGGGATCGTTGTCCCGCCTCGCCGTCGGCGAACACGCCTCGATGCGCTTGCCGTTTCCTTCACCGCGGACATCACCGTGCCGAGCGCGGCCAGGAGCGGTGTGGGGGCATTTCTCTGCTCTACAGCGGGAATAGTCCAGACAGGATCGTCAGCACTCCGATGAGGATGAATCCACAGCCGGTCAGGATCGTGAACCTTATCCTGCGCAGGATACGAATCGTGAGTTCCGTGTGCTCACCAACATCGCGTAGCTGGGCATCGCGGTCCCTTTCCCACGATTTCCGGAACACGATGAGAAGCACTCCGAGCAACGTGCTGATGGCACCCAGGACGAATGGTGTTGCGTTCACTTTGAGTCGTCACTTTGGTAGCTTGGGCGCTGACTCTCAGGACCGGGATAGCGCGTTCCCATGTACCGGGAGAACCACCGGAGACCGAAGGCGACGATTGCAATTGCGATCGTGACCAGTACGACCCACACGAGAAGCCACACGCCCCCTAGGAACAGTCCAGCGAGCGTCGGATCACCGTTCGGGTCAACGAGCACCAACATGACTTGACCTTATCGGCACGGGTGCCAACGGCCACCGCGAAAATCTTCCGGACGCACGTCGAGCTTCACTAATTCGGCTACCGGCGCAGCCTCGCGTGGGTCGTTCCCATTCTTATTTGTCCCGAGTGTTCTTGAGGACACTTCCGTAGAGATCTTCGGATGGGCCAGTCTGCGTGCGCTCAGTACGGCGGCATGATGTCGATGACTTTGGCCGCTCGCTCGAGGATCGCCTCAGCTGCGGGAATTGCCTGGTCGACGTCATCGACCCGCGCTGTCGGCCGGTCCACGTCCGGATACTGGGTGTCGTTGCGGAGCCGGCGCATCCAGTCGAACTCGCGGATCTCCTTCTGCTTCGGTGGCTCCAGTTGAGCGAGCACCGCCTCGAGGAGCACCGCGTGGGCGCCCTCGCCACGAGGGCGGAGTCCCTGATTCACGAGGGTCGCGGCAAGCGACAGCCGTGCGGCGTCGTAGGCGAGAGTGAATGCACCAGCAGGATCGATGGTTCGAAGAGTCGCTGCCGCGGCGAGGTGTAGTCGGGCCTGGGCAATGAAGGACTTTGCCAGATCACGGTTGGGCTGGACGCGGGTGAGTCGCGCTTGCTGGATCAGCTGGTCGATCTCTGCGCGACCACGGTCCCATCGGGTGATCGAGTCATTCGAGCTGGTCATTCGGAGATCTCCTGGAGGTTGAGCTGGACGAGGGGGCGTTCCCTGATCGTCTGAAGAAACGGGTCGTCGTCAGACGATGTCCAGGCATCAGCACTGATCACCCGCACATTGACCTCGCGAGCGAGAACCGAACCGGCACGCTGGGCCGCCTCGTAGATCTCTGATCGGGCCGGATTGCCGATGACGAGAAGATCGACGTCACCCGGGGAGCCTCCGGGTTCGCCCAGCCGCCGTGCCGCCCAAGAACCGTAGATGTAGGCGTCGGTGATTCCCTCGATACCCGCCAGCATGGCCGGAAGCACTGCTGCCGGACCGTAGGAGATTCGGAGAAGTTCCGAGAGGGGGGCGAAGACCGCAGAGTCGACTCGGGCACTGATCTCGAGGGCCTGACCGCGTTTCTCGCCGCGCACGATACCCATCTGCAGCAACCGCCTGACCTCGCGATGCACGCTCGCGTAGGGCGCGTGCGTCGCTCGGGCGAGATCCGAAACCGTGAACGAGCGATCCGGGTTGAGGAAGACTCGCGCCAAGATCTCGCCCTGCATATCTGAACGAAACAGCGGCGAGAGCGTCGGAGCTGCATTGTTCATATTCGCGATAATACTATCGTGAATATGGATAGGTCAACATCGACTGCGCCTAGTCGCTAGGGCCCCCTGCGATGCGTCCGGCCTCTACGAAGGGGGCACTCGGTCTGAGCGTACAGAATGTGTGCATGGTGTGGGGAGTGGCTTTCCGGGATATGGGATGCTGGCTTCGTGGGGGAGGGGACTGCTGTGCTGCGCATCCGGAAGACCCGGTGGAAGGTGGCGTACTTCGTCGCGTTCCTCGTTGTTGCGAATGTCGTGAGACTTGTTCTCTGGCCGATCGTCCCGCTGTGGGCTGCCTCGCTGAGCGCCACCCTGCTCGCGTGGCTGGTGCTCGGGGTCGCTGTCCGGTGCTTCCGAGGCAGCGGCGAAGCCATTGCTCCACCCCGACCGTGGTGGAGGATGACTGCGCGGCCGACGGCGGGCTTCGTATTGGGTTCCCTATTCATCGTGAGCCTCGTGTGGGGCGTCGTCTCGACGATCATCGGATTCCCGGGCGTGACCCCTCTGTCGTTCTGGGACGTGATCCCACTCGCGATCGGTGCTCTCTTCCTCAACTCGTCGATCCGCTTGGTGCGCTTCCCGCCCCCGGCCGTGCCTGAGCCGGCTTCCCTGCCGAAGTGGAAGCCGATCAAGCCGTAGCCGGCAGGGTCGGAGAGGAGCGGGCGGATGTCGCAGATGGTGCTGGTCTTCTTTGATCAGCCCGCACGCCTCGGGGTCTGTGCGGCGGGATTCGCCGCTTCTCTCGCATCCCTCATCGTGGTGCCCACGCGGCTGCGGTTCCCCTTGCCCGCTTCCGCTCGGCGGCGATGCGAGCTCGCGACGGCGCGTGAGCTCGTGCGCGCCGATGGCGCTGCGGGCGAATCACCTCTCGAATATGTGACGGTCTTCGCGCGTGGCTCGGTGCTCGACCGACTCGGGGTCGGCCCGGATCCGGTGTCACTCGGTGACCTCACCCGGGCCGCCGACCCGGGCGGCGGTCGCCTGAGCCTCGCGACAGGCTCGTTCGACCTCGTGATGCTGCTGCCGTGAGGTGGTGACGGCTGAATCGGTTCGCGCGCATTCAGTGTCCGATCAGTGCAAGGGGAACCACGGCGACCCCATCCGATCTCCTGTAGGCATCTCGACTCGTGGCGAGCAGCACCACGTGACGCAAGGTGGCGTCATTCGTTGCGGCAGATAGCGGTCCTGTCGTGGAGGCGGAAGCCGGCTGGAGTCTGCTCTATCAGGCCTTCTACCACGCAAATTTCACGTCGACCAGCGTACAAATCTCGCACTCCGTAGACGGCAGATTTCCCGTGCACACCTGCAGCCGGCTGCAGGATGTCGCCCGCCCGCATCCATGTCCCACCGCTCCCGGTTCGCCGAGTGGAGGGGTTTCGTGGTCGAATAGTCGGGACGGAATGAGGCGCTGTGGTCGGATGGATCGGGTTGGTGATCCTCGGTGTCGCGTTCGTCGTGGCCGGCGGGGTGCTCATCGTGCGGCGAGTCGGTATCGCCGCTCGCCCGGTGCACCGCAACAAGAAGTTCCAGGGTGGGGATCGGGACGCGGCGCCCGAGCACTCGTCGCCCGTCGTGATCGGGGTCATCGGGGCCGTGTGGATCGTGGTCGGCATCGCGTTCGCCCTCTACGGGGCTGCTCAGTTGATGGCAGCATAGGCGCAGGTCACACGGCCGAGGCACGTCGCGCGGCAGTGCGCCGCGCGACGAATCACGCGGCGTTCGTGCTCCTCGCCGCCTTCTCCACCGCGGCCACCGCCGCCTCGACTCCGCGGTTCCACGGTGCTCCATGGCCCGGCAGCACCCACGTCGCTCCCGTCGGCAGCAGCGCGCGGAGTGAGGCGAGCGCTTGCGCGGGCTCATCCGTGAAGGGGGCAGGCTGCGGGCCCGAGGAGCCCGTGAGCACGTGCCTCGTCGTCAGGCCGTCGCCCACGAAGACCGCGTCTGCGATCGGAACGTGGATGGCGATGCTGCCCTCGGAATGCCCCGGCAGGGCGATGATGCGCGGTGATCCGGGGAGCGCCAGCGTCTCGCCGTCGCGAGCATCCACCGTGGAGGTGAGGTAGGTGGTGCGGGCCCCGCCCTTGCGGAGCGTGTAGCCGAAGAAGCCGAGGGTTGCGCCGAGCCGCATCCGCTGCTTCGCATTGGCGGGCTTCGGGCCGCCCTTCGCGCGTGCCGCGTCGGCCGGGTGCACGAAGACAGGGACGCGGTGGTCGCGGCGGATGCGCTCCGCGAAGCCCAGGTGGTCTCCGTCGCCGTGGGTGAGGATGACGCCCTTGACGTCGGCGAGGGTGCGCCCCATCGAGGCGAGCTCGGCGAGGAGTTCTCGCCAGTGGCCGGCGAGACCGGCGTCGATGATGGTCACCCCCTCATCGGTGTCGACGAGATAGACGGCGACGATGTCATTGCCGATTCGGTGGAGGTGGGGTGCGAGTTTCATGATGGCTACGATACATAGCCTTTATGGCTACGGTCAATAGCTATACTGGGATCATGCCCACCCCCGAACGAACGACGCTCGACGAGATCGTGCACACCGCATCCGCTCTTCTGGAGACCGAGGGGGTGCAGGGCGTCACCATGCAAGCCGTTGCCGAACGCGTCGGCGTGCGTGCGCCCTCCCTCTACAAGCGCGTGCACAGCCGTGATCGGCTCATCCAGCTCGTGGCGGAGGGGTCGCTGAGCGAGCTCGCGAGACGGCTCGAGGGCGTCGACGACCCGCGGCTGCTCGCCGACACCCTCCGGGCGTTCGGCCACGAACGGCCCGCCGCCTTTCAGCTCGTGATGTCGCCGGGGGCGGAAGCGCAGACGGCCTCGGCGCAGTTCGGAGAGGCGGCGAGCGCGTCGATCCTGCGCGTCGCGAGCGCGCTCGCCGGGCCGGATGACGCGCTGGAGGCGGCGCGCACGCTGACCGCGTGGGCTGTGGGGTTCATCGGCATGGAACTGAACGGCACGTTCAAGCTCGGCGGCGACGTGCAGGCCGCGTGGGAGTTCGGCGTGGCGCGGATCGTGGCGGCGATCACGCTCGACTAGCTCCGCGGCGTGGGGCGGTGTGGCTTGAAGCGGCTCTGCTCCACCCGGCTCTGCTCCACCCGCCTCTGCTCCGCCCGGCACGGCGACGAGCGGTGCGGCGCAGAGCGGAGCTGCGTTCCGGGCCGCTCAGTCGGCCTTCGGGTCGACGATCTCCCCCACCGCGTCGTCGCGCGAGGTGCCTGCCGTGACGTCGCCGTCGGCATCCGGATGCGGGTTGTCGGCATGTTCGTCGGCCTCGACGGGGTCGGCGCCGGTGCCGTCGCGCTCCGGGTCGCCGTAGTCGGTGTCGGTGTCGTACTCGTGTTCGTCGACATTCGGATCCATGTCCCGTTCACCCGTCATCGCGTGCTCCGATCGTCGTATTCTCGTGGTGGGTCAGTTCCCATGGTGCGCCGATCCGGCCCATCCGCCAAGGCGCACGGCTCAGTTCGGCAGGCCGAGTGTGCCGAGCCAGGTCATGACCGCAGGCATCGCGCGGTCGGCCACGAGACCATGACCCGTTCCTTCGATGGTCTCAGCGGTGACAACCGTGCCGATATCGCGCTCGTGCTGCACGAAGGCCGCGGTCACCTCCGGGTGCACGAGGGTGTCGCTGTCGCCCTGTGCCACGAAGAGCGGGACGGTGAGGTGCGTGGCTCCCGGCGTGTTCTGGGTCAGCAGGGTGGCCCACGGCTCGGTGGTGGCGGGGTCGGCGGCGAGATAGTCGCCGATGAGCGGCTCTCCGAGGGTATGCAATTCCTTGTTCTCGCCCAGCAGGCAGAGCGAGTTCATCTGATCGGTGAGCGCTGCGGCGGGAGGGGTGAGGATGGTGTTGAGCTCGGCACCCGGGGTGGTCGGACCGTAGACCGAGGCGAAGGCCGCGAAGGCGTATTGGCCGATGGTGACCCCCGAGATGTCGGAGATGTCGGCCTTGAGCAGCGCCGCGAGCCCGGTTGCGGGTGCGGCTACCGCCACGCCCTTGAGGTCGAACTCCGGCGCGTAGGCCGGTGCCAGCTGAGCGGCGAACAGGGCTGCCTGGCCGCCCTGCGAGTGACCCCAGAGCGCGAGCGCGGTGCCGGCGCCCGCCCCGTCGAGGGCCCGCGCGGCACGGGCCGCATCGAGGATGTTGTTGCCCTCGGTGACGCCGATCAAGTAGGAGTCGGGCGTCTGGGACGCGGGACCGTCGACGCCGAGCCCGGAGTAGTCGGTGGCCGCCACGACGTAGCCCGCGTCGAGGAGCTGTTTCAGGCCCTCGATGAGGTCGAAGGGATCGATGCCGACCGAAGGCGCGCACTTCACTGCAGTGCCCGTGGTCGGATGCCCCCACGACACGATCGGCCGACCCCCGGGCGGGGCGTCGCCGTCGGGTGCGACCACGACGCCCGACACCACGATGTCGGTGCCGTGCACGTCGGTGGAGTGGTAGAGCACCCGCCAGGCGGTCGAGCCGGCGGGCGCGTTCGCGATCGGCTCCGAGCGGATGAGGGTGCCGGGTGCCGCGGCCGCCATCGGCGCGTCGACGCGGTAGAACGACCCTTCAGTCTGCTGCTCCGCCACGCCTTCGGCGAGCCGCCCACCGATGTTCCAGAACGAGCTGGCAAGGGCGAGCCCGACGACGACGGCGACGGTGAGCCCGATCGCCGCGAGGCCGAGGCCGACTCTCCGCCGGACTCGGCCCCGGCGGGGATGAGGCGGCTCGACGGTACCGCCGGGCGCGGCGTCGCTTGCGAGCGGCGCCTGCGCCGCGGGAGGAGTGGCGCTCGACGGCGCGCCTCCGGAGGGGATCTCATTCTCCGTCGACATACGTCCACCGCCCCTCGGCCCGCTCGAAGCGGCTGCGCTCGTGCTGGATTCCCACAGCCGGGCGTGACTCGTCACCACTGTTGCCGGCAGGGGGCATGCGGTACCGCGCTTCGAACTCGACGATGCCGGTGCTGTCGAGCAGGCCTCCGGCGACGCGGTCGAGGATGTCGAGCCGGAACCAGCGGATGCCGGGCTCGAGCTCGAGCGTTGCCGGGCGCGTGCTCGGGTGCCAGCTGTGCAGGAGATAGGCGGCATCGCGCACGGCGAAGGCGGTGTAGCGCGAGCGCATCAGACGCTCGACCGTGGGTGGCGAGGCCTGACCGCTGAGATACGGCCCGCAGCACGAGCCGAACGCCTCGCCGCTCTGGCAGGGGCAGCGCGCGGAGTCGTCGAGCGAGACCGTTTCGGCGCCCGAGCGCGCGACCGCCCCGGCCGGGGAGTCGGCGTGGGGCGCGGGGTCGGAGAGGGCGGGCACGGATTCATTATCGCGAGTGGAGGGCGCACATAGGGAGTGCGATACGGGAGGTGTGGAGAACGACGGCGAGCAGTGGGGCTGTGCAGGAGTGGCCCGCCTCGCGCCTTAGGCTCGACGGGTGCCGGAACTCGTGTCGGGTGGCGTCCGCATCGCCTACGAGACGTTCGGCGACCTCGCCGATCCGCCCATCCTGCTCGTGCACGGCTTCGCCTCCGATCGCAGCGCGAACTGGATCCGGGCGCGCTGGCCCGCACCCCTCACCGAAGCCGGGTTCTCCGGTGTGGCC
The DNA here is from genome assembly GCF_004297105.1 of Herbiconiux sp. GTDB lineage: Bacteria > Actinomycetota > Actinomycetes > Actinomycetales > Microbacteriaceae > Herbiconiux. The sequence goes on along the minus strand of NZ_SCVE01000012.1, from coordinate 291,827 downwards.
CTCGACCTGCGCGGTCACGGCGGCAGCGATCGCCCGCGACGCCTCGACGCCTACGACGTGCCCCGGTTCCACGGCGACTTCGTGGCCGTGCTCGACACCCTCGGGCTCGCGAGCGTCCACCTGCTCGGCTACTCTCTCGGCGCCCGCCTCTGCTGGGACTTCGCCCTCCGCCATCCCACGCGCGTGCGCTCCCTCGTGCTGGGCGGCGCACCGCTCGCCGGGTCGTTCGCGGGCTTCGACCACGCCCGGGCCCGGCAGCTGCTGAGCGCCGGGTCGGCTGACGCCCTCCGGTCCGCCTCGACTCCGGATGACCCCACCTCCCACTTCCTGGCCATGACCACGGGGCTCCCCGGCAACGATCCCCAGGCGCTGTTGCGAGTGGCCGAGGCCGTGCGCCGACGGCCGTTTACGGCCCGGAAGCGGGTGCCGCAGCATCCGATGCTCCTGGTGGCCGGCGGCGACGACCCCGTGGCTCCTCACTCACAGGCGCTCGCCGAGGAGCTGCCGAATGCGCGCTCCCTCGAGCTGCCCGGCCGCACTCACGTGACCGCGGTCACGTCGCGCCTCTTCCAGGCGGAGGCGGCCGCCTTCTTCCGCACCCAGGAGGACGCCCGCGCGACCGCGTGAACCGCGCCACTGCCGGCCCGTCGCGTGGGGCGGCTTCGAGCGCCTTCGCCTGGGCCCAAGAGCGGAGAGCAGAGAGCGGAGAACGGAGGCTAGTCGGCGCGCGTGTCGACGATCGTGAGACCGTGGCCCCGGAGGCGACGGCGCTCGGCCGTGAGAAAGCTCACGAGCCGCTCGTTGGTGGCCCGGATGTGCTCGCCCACCAGTCGGGCCGCGAGCTCGGCATCGTGGGCCGCGACCGCGTCGAGCACGGCCCGGTGCTCCGCCCAGGCCTGGGCCCGCGACTCGGGGGTGCGCACCTCGAGGAATCGGGTGCGCGCGAGACGGTTCATCGCATCCCGCACCGAGTCGGTCATGAGGGTGTTGCCCGAGAGCGCCGCCAGCGACACATGGAAGTCGTGCCCGGCCCGCACCCCGGCCGACTCCGACTCGGCGACCTCGCCCCGCGCGGCGTCGAGCTGCGCCCCGAGCGCGTCGATCTGCGGCGCGGATGCCCGTGCCACCGCCAAGCGAACGGCCGACGTCTCGACGGCTTCCCTCAGTTCGGCCAGCTCGCGGATCTGGTCGACATCGATCGGCGCCACGATCCACCCCCGCCCGTTTCGGCCTTCCCGCTGCACGAGACCCTCGCCGAACAGGGTGCTGAGCGCGGACCGCACGGGAGTGCGCGACGCGGCGAAGGCCGACTCGAGCCCGCGCTCGGTGAGCACGGCGCCGGGCGCGAGATCGAGCTCCAGGATCGCCGACCGCAAGCGTGTGACGAGCTGCTCGGTCTGAGACGCGAGCGGCACCGGGTCTGAAGTGGATGTCACGCTGCCCCTGTCGAATATTGGGATACCAAATTGGTGTACCGTAACTCTACATGACCGACCATGCCGTGAAAGCAGAGCGCACACCGCGGGCTCCGATGCCCCGCCCGGGCCGGGCGTGGACGGTGCTCGGCCTCGGCCTCGGCGCCCAGATCTCCGGCACGGTCTTCGTCACGGCGCCCGCCTTCCTCATCCCGCTCCTGCACACCGAACGCGGCCTCTCCCTCGCCGAAGCGGGCCTGCTCGCGGCCGTGCCGAACATCGGCCTCGTCTTCACCCTCATCGCCTGGGGCGCCCTGGCCGATCGCATCGGCGAGCGCTGGGTGATCGCCGGCGGCATGGCGCTCACGGCCCTCGCCGCGGCCGGGGCCGTGGTGGCGAGCGGCTATCTCGAGCTCGGCATCTTCCTCTTCCTCGGCGGTGCGGCGTCGGCGAGTTCGAACGCGGCCAGCGGTCGTGTGGTGGTGGGCTGGTTCCCGAAAGACCGCCGCGGTCTCGCCATGGGCATCCGGCAGATGGCCCAGCCGCTCGGGGTCACGATCGCCGCTCTGCTCGTTCCCGGACTGGCCGCGAGCGCGGGAGTCGGGGCCGCGCTCGTCGTCCCCCTGGTGCTCTGCGGTGTCTTCGCGATCGCGTGCGCGATCGGCATCCGCAACCCGCCGCGAAGCGCGCCCCGTGCCGCCGCCGCATCGACGCAAGGCGTTCCGGATGCCGCAGTCTCCACGAACCCGTACCGCTCGAGCGGCTTCCTCTGGCGCATCCACGCCGTGTCGGTGCTGCTCGTGGTGCCCCAGTTCACGCTGTCGACCTTCGGGCTGGTGTGGCTGATCACGCAGGTGGGCATGGATGCGCTCACCGCGGGCATCCTCGTCGGTGTCGCGCAGTTCGTGGGTGCCTTCGGCCGGATCGCCGCCGGGGTGCTGAGCGACCGGGTGGGCAGCCGGGTGCGGCCGCTCGCCTGGGTGGCGGTGGCGGCCGCCGTCGCGATGCTCGCGCTCGCCGGCGTCGCGGCGCTGCAGCCCGGCCAGTCCGTCGAGGCGGGCGGGGCGCTCGTCGTGCCCCTGCTTGTCGCCGCAGCCGTGCTCTACGTGCTCGCCACCACCGTCAGCGTCGCCGACAACGGGCTCGCCTTCACCTCCGTGGCCGAGGTCGCCGGATCCGCGTGGGCCGGCCGCGCTCTCGGCGCGCAGAACACAGCCCAGTTCATCGCCGCGTCGGTGGTGGGCCCCGGGGTGGGAGCGGTGATCGGTGCCATCGGATTCCCGTTGGCGTTCGTGATGGTGGCGCTCTGCCCGGCGATCGCCGTACCGATCATCCCGCGCGCATCGGCCGAACGCGACCGGCTCTGAGGAAAGGGATCACGGGCTGCCGGGCAGGCGGCATCTCAGGGTGCCGCGGTGCCGGCATCCGAGCGCCGCGCGAGCCGTCTCGTGATGGCCTGGAGCGGTCCGGCCAGCAGAAGCAGCAACAGGGTCAGCAGCCCCAGCTGCGGCAGTAGAGCGGTGGCGATGAACACGACGACCATCATCGCCGCGGTCGAGATGGCCGGCCCGATGCGAATGGTTCCGCGTGCCTCCGGCGCCTGCAGCTCAGGGTGCCGGATGACGATCCACTGCTGCCAGGCGCCGGACATGCTCGTGACCACCATCGTGCCCACGTAGAGCAGGCTCGTGGTGGGGTTGTCACCACCGCTCGTGGCGATCAGCTCCGTGGGGAACGGCAGGAACACGATGCTCATCAGCCACAGCAGGTTCACCCACAGCAGCCCGCTGTTGTAGCCGTTGATGCTCTCGTACATGCGGTGGTGGGCGAGCCAGAACCGGCCGATCACCACGAAGCTGATGACGAACACCAGGAGTTTCAGCCAGTCCTCCTGGAGCAGGTCGAGGATGTTGTCGCCGGTGAACTCCGTCGCCGTGTCGACGAGTGGCAGGATCAGCAGTGTGATCGCGATCGCGACCACGGCGTCGCTGAAATTGACCAGCCGGTCGAATCCGCGCTCCGTGTGCATGGGGTTCATTATCGCGGAATGGATTCCAGGTGGCCGCGGTTGTACTGGCGTAAAGTAGTTGACGGGGGCTAACAAAGTCGCCTCCGCCGGGCCCCAGCGTCGTGTGCCCGCACGGACGCGAAGGGACCATTTTCACGTGACATCACTCGACGAGAAGAACGACATCGACCGACCCTGGCTGACCGACGCCGAACGGGCCGAACTCCAGCGGCCCGTGAACCAGCGCGCCGTCGTCGTGACCCTCGCATTCACGGGTCTCGTGGCCGCGTTTATGATGACGCTGCTCACGCCGTTGGTGCCCGAACTCCCCACGATCCTCGGCGTCTCGACCTCGGATGCGCAGTGGGCGGTCACCGTCACCCTGCTCGCGGCGGCCATCGCGACGCCCATCACGGGCCGGCTCGGCGACCTCTACGGCAAGCGCCGCATGGTGCTCATCGTGCTCGCCCTGGTCGTGGCCGGCTCGGTCGTGGCCCTGTTCGCGACCTCGCTCATCCCCCTCATCATCGGCCGGGCGCTGCAGGGCATCGGCATCGGCGTGATCCCGCTCGGCGTCAGCATCCTGCGCGATGTGCTGCACCGCGATCGGCTCGGCGGCGCCATCGCGCTCGTCAGCGCCACGCTCGGTGTCGGTGGCGCGGTGGGCCTGCCGCTCGCGGCCGTGATCTCGCAGTACCTCGACTGGCACTTCCTGTTCGTGGTCTCCGGTGCGCTGGCCCTCGTGGGCGGTCTGCTGGTGTGGAAGTTCATCCCGGTGAGCACACTTCGCAGCGAGGGCCGTTTCGATGTGCTCGGCGCCATCGGCCTCGCCGTCGGGCTCACCGGCATCCTGCTCGCCGTCTCGAAGGGCGGCAGCTGGGGGTGGGGGAGCCCGGTGACCCTGGGGCTGCTCATCGGTGGTCTCGTCATCCTGATTCTCTGGGGCATGTTCGAGCTGCGCTCCTCGAGCCCGCTCATCGACCTGCGGATCGCCCGGCGGCGCAGTGTGCTGCTCACCAACCTCGCCTCGATCATGGTGGGTTTCGGCTTCTTCGCGAGCACGGTCGTGCTGCCGCAGATCCTCGAAGCCCCACTCGGAACGGGCGTCGGGCTCGGCCAGTCGATGCTCATCGCGAGCCTCTGCCTGATGCCGAGCGGTCTGGTGATGTGGGCCATGTCACCCGTTGCGGCGCGCCTGACCCGGGCCCGCGGAGCGCGCACCAGCCTCGTGCTCGGCATCTCCATCACGGCGGTGGGCTACCTGCTGGCGCTGTTCCTGATGACCGAGATCTGGCACATGATCCTCATCGCGACCGTCGTGGGCTTCGGCGTGGGCTTCGCCTACGCCGCCATGCCCACGCTCATCATGGGAGCCGTCCCGGCCACCGAGACGGCCGCGTCGAACGGTCTCAACTCGGTGATGCGCACGCTCGGCTCCACGGTGGCGAGCGCGGTGCTCGGGGTGGTTCTCTCCACCCACGTCATCACCGTGGGCGAGGTCACCACGCCGAGCCCCGAAGGCCTGCAGCTCGCGTTCATCATCTCGATGTCCGGTGCGCTCGTGGGCGTGGTGTTCGCGCTGTTCATCCCGCGCCACCACAAGGCGTACGCCGGGTCGAGCATCCCCGACCGCGACGACCTGACCGTCCAGAGCTGAGCCGCGCGACGCCCTCAGACGAGGGCGGCGATGCTCCAGGATGCGGTGGTCGAGGCATCCGGATCCAGCACGATGAGGTCGCGGCCCGAGTTGAACGCATCGGGCGGGCAGGTCATCGGCTCGACGGCGAGGCCGGCCCGGTGGTAGTCGGCGACGACGTTGTCGGCCGTGCACACCTGCAGCCAGTCGCAGGAGCGCTCGAAGCGCATCGCCACGCCGGAGCCGTCGGGGGCGGTGAGCCGCACGGTGGCGATGCCGTCATCGTCGCGCTGCAGCGCGGTGAAGGCGTGGTCGATGACGGTGGCACCGATGAGGTGCGGTGTGCGGAAGTCGAATCTGCCGCTCTCCTCCACCGAGACGTCGGAGATGCCGATCGGCAGCAGTCGTTCGGGCGTCACGGTGAGGATCTCGCCCGCGGGGAGGTCGAGCACCCACCCGTCGAGGGGGCCGGAGCCCGCCACGAGATACGGATGCGGGCCGGTGCCGAACGGGGCCGGTGAGTCGCCCGTATTGCGGGCGACGACGCTCTGGTGCAGCCCGTCGTCGTCGAGCCGGCACTCCACCTCGAGCTCGATGCGGTGCGGATACCCGGTCTGCGGCTCGACCGTGGCCGTCAGCACCACGTGGTCGACCGAACGGGAGACCGGCGCGAAATCGAGCCAGAGCGCGAGCCCGTGCAGGGCGTGCCCGCGCGCGGGCTCCGTGAGCGGGAGCTGCTGCGCGACATCCGCGAACCGGTAGGCGCCGTCGGTGACGCGGTTCGGCCAGGGGGCGAGCACCGCGCCCCGGAACACCGGTCGCATCTCGTCGAGCCCGAACGGAACCACGAGGTCGCGGCCGTCGTGCTGCAGCAGTCGGAGGCTCGCGCCGATGCTCGCGATCGAGGCGCGGTAGGGGCCGTGTTCGAGGTCGAAACGGGCCCCGGAGAGCGGGCGGCGTGCGGCCACGGTGGCCTCCTTCAGACAAGCGGATGCGGCGGACGGCCTCCACGCTACCGTCTCGCCGGTGCAGGGCGGGCCGAAGAAATCCGAGCTTCGACGGGTGCTTCGCGGTAACCTTCGAATCACCTTGGAATTCTCCGTATGAGAATCCTCGCATCGGGAATCCTCCACTCAGAAGGGAAGTCGCGTCATGACCGACGAGAACCAGCCCCCCGTACCCCCGCAGCAGCCGGTTCCGCCGGCGCCGCCCGCCGCCCCCCAGTACCAGGCCGCTCCGCCGGCGCCGCCCGCAGCCCCGCAGTACCAGCCGGCTCCGACCTCGGGTGGCTCGCCGGCCACGTTCCCCGGCAAGGGGCTCGGTATCGCCGGTCTGATCGTGGCGATCGCCGGATTCTTCGTCTTCCAGATCATCGCGCCGATCGCCGGTCTCATCATGAGCATCATCGCGCGCAAGCAGTCGAGGGAGGCGGGCTTCGAGAACGGCCCGGCCAAGGCGGGAATCATCGTCTCCATCATCGCGCTCGTGATCGGCCTGATCATCGTGATCATCGTGATCATCGCGATCGCGGCCGGTGCCAGCGCCATCGTCGAGGCGTGCCAGGGTCTCGGTCCGGGTGTGCACGAGGTCAATGGAGTGCGTTACACCTGCAGCTGAGCGAACCCGCTCATCCGGAGAAGGCCTCCGTCGTCACCCCGACGACGGAGGCCTTCTCCGTGGTCCCGATCAGCGTCGACGCCGTCATAAACCGTCTCATCCCGGCGCCCCGAACTAGAGTTGAGCACGACGCTCAACGATCTGATCCCGAAGGACACATCCCATGGCTGCACGCATCTACGACGACGTCACCGCGCTCGTCGGCCGCACCCCGCTCGTTCGCATCAACCGCCTCGCCGAGGGCGTCGACGCCACCGTGCTCGGCAAGCTCGAGTTCTACAACCCGGCCAACAGCGTGAAAGACCGCATCGGTGTGGCCATCATCGACGCCGCCGAGAAGGCCGGCGCGCTGAAGCCCGGCGGCACCATCGTCGAGGGCACGAGCGGCAACACCGGCATCGCGCTCGCGATGGTGGGCGCGGCCCGCGGCTACAAGGTCATCCTCACCATGCCCGAGACCGCGTCGGCGGAGCGCCGCGTGGTGATGCGCGCCTACGGCGCCGAGCTCGTGCTCACCCCGGGCCCCGAGGGAATCAAGGGTGCGCTCGCGAAGGCGCAGGAGATCGTCGACTCCACGGAGAACGCCATCCTGGCCCGCCAGTTCGAGAACGAGGCGAACCCGGCCATCCACCGCGCCACCACCGCCGTCGAGATCTGGGACGACACCGACGGCGCCGTCGACATCTTCGTGGCCGGCATCGGCACGGGCGGCACCATCACGGGCGTCGGCCAGGTGCTCAAGGAGAAGAAGCCCTCCGTGCAGGTCATCGGTGTCGAGCCGCTCGACTCCCCGCTGCTCACGCAGGGCGTCGCCGGGCCGCACAAGATCCAGGGCATCGGCGCCAACATCGTCCCGCCGATCCTCGACCGCGAGGTCTACGACGAGATCGTCGACGTGACCCTGGATGACGCCCTCGACGTGGCCCGCAAGCTCGCCAGCGAGGAGGGCATCATGGCCGGTATCTCCTCGGGAGCCATCGTCTGGGCCGCCCTGCAGGTCGCCGCTCGACCGGAGAACGCGGGCAAGACCGTGGTGGCCATCATCTGCGACCTCGGTGAGCGCTACATCTCCACGCCGCTCTGGGCCGGCCTCGCCGACTGAGCGGCGGATCCGAACCCGTGAGCACGGCCCGGCGGCCGGGACTCTTCGCGCGCCTGCGTGAGGATGTCGCTGCCGCGCGCGCTCACGATCCGGCCGCGCGGTCGTCGCTCGAGGTGGTGCTCGCGTATCCGGGAGTCCACGCGCTCTGGGCGTACCGGGTGGCGCATCGCTGGTGGCGGGCGCCGGGGCTGAGGCTGCCGGCCCGGCTGCTGTCGCAGTTCGCGCGGTTCCTCACGGGGATCGAGATCCATCCGGGGGCGCGAATCGGGCGTCGCCTGTTCATCGACCACGGAATGGGTGTGGTGATCGGGGAGACCGCTGTCGTCGGCGACGACGTCATGCTCTATCACGGGGTGACGTTGGGTGGGAAGAGCGCCCGGCGGGAGAAGCGGCACCCGACGCTCGGCGACCGTGTCGTGGTGGGAGCGAATGCGACCATCCTCGGTCCGATCGTGATCGGCGCCGACTCGAGCGTGGGCGCGGGCGCCGTCGTGGTTCGCGACGCTCCTGCCGGCTCGGTGCTCGTCGGCATCCCGGCGCGAGACGTGTCGCGTCGGGGAGCGGATGCGCCCGACTCGTCGACGCCACGCGAGTCCCTCACCGACCCGGCCTTCTACCTCGACCCGGCCATCTACATCTGAGGCCGCCGCCGTGATCCGCCGGGTGGGGGCCCGTATCGCGTTGCTCGCGTCGATGCTCTGGTTCACCGTGCGCACGAGCCTGAGCGAACCGCCCTCGGAGTCGCCCGAGGGCGAGTCCAGCGGGAGGCCTCATCCGGTCTCGCCGGAGGGGAGACTGCGCTCCCAGCGACGTAGGCGGGTGGCGCTCCAGGTGGCCGGCGTCGCCGTGATCCTGGTGGGGGTACTCGCCTTCTTCGTCTCCCGCGTGCAGTAGCGGGCACGGGGGCGGGCGCTTCGGCCGCGGTTGCGGGCGAGCCGCGCCTTCGCCTAATCTTCGGGTGTGGCGCTCCGGGGGAGCGCCGGGAGCGGGGCCGATCTCGCGCAGTCAGGGGCGGGTGTGTTCGCGAGGTCAGCGGTGTTCTCGGCGGGAGCTGCCGCCGTGCTCGCCGCCCTGATCGTGGCCGGCCCTGCCACAGCGGCATCCGCCACCGAGCAGCCCGCGCCTCCCGACCCGTCGCCGGTGACGGTCGAGCCCTCCGATCCGCTGTGCATCTGCGCGACCACCCCCGACGACGGTGACGCGGACTTCTCGAACGAGCCCGGACTCGACCTGCCGCCCCAGCCGGGCACCGAACCGGCTCCCTGGGTGCTCGATCCGCCGCCCACTCCCGATCTGAGCGAGTACATGCATGCCCAGTGGGACGCGCAGCGCGCTGCCGGATCGACGCAGGTCGGTGCGGGCGCGGGATGGAGCGAGGGCGATGCCGATGCCGCGATGGGCGGTGCGGCGACAGGTGATGCCCTCGCTGCATCCGCTGAGGTCGTGGTCGCTGCGCCGCGCGTGACCGCGCTGCCGAGGGACGCCTCCGCCTGGCGCTGGCTGCAGCAGGCACCGGGTACGCTGCGGTCGGTGCCCGAGCCGGCGACGGCCGCGTTCTCCGCGAAGGGCGTCGAGGTGGAGCGCGATGCCGCTGCCGAGGAGGCCGACTCGCTGCGCAACCGCCTGCTGATGGTGGGCCTCTTGGTGGTACTCGTCATCGTGTCGATCGTGCTCCTGCAGGTTCGGGCGCGAAAGGTGAGACGCGATGCAGGATCAGCCGATTCGGATGATGATGCCGGCGGAGACGCCTGACCGGCGGAGACGCCTTGCCGGCGGAGACGCCTGACCGGCGTCACCGAGTGGTGAGCGCCTGCCCGATGATGGGCGCGCGGGCGTCGACGACGTCCATGCCGGCCGCGAGGCACGCCAGCCCCCGGTGGTTCCGGGTGGTGAACACCAGCACGAGGGTGCCCACCACCAGGGCTGCCGCGATCAGGTCTCCGACCACCGGCACGAACTCCGACAGGGCGATGGCTCCTCCGAGACCTGTGCCGGCCCGGATGATCCGGGCGAGCACAGTGGGGACCCGACCCCCGGTGCCGAGCAGCAGAACCGCGGACTCGCCCGGACTGGTGCCTGTCAGCAGGAGTGGAACGAGATAGGCGAGCAGTCCGGCCACGGTACCGATCGACGTCTCCGCGGGATCGCTCACGGATCCGGCGCCTGCCAGGCCGACGACCAAGCCGGCCAGAACCGAGACCACTCCGACGAGGAGCACGTCGCACAGCATGCCCAGCAGGCGTCGCGTCGCGGTGACACGAGCGGGAGGCCGCACATCCTCACCCGCGGTCGGACGGCCCGCGCGACGCCGGGTGACGAGCAGCGCCAGCGCCGAGCCGAGGCCGGCGCCGAGGGTGTTGTGCAGCAGGTCGCCCACGGAGAAGAACCGGTACGAGCAGGGGTAGATGCCCCAGAGACCCGTGAGCTGGGTGGTCTCCACGAGAAGGGAGAGGACGAAGCCCACGAGCAACGCGGTGGGGATGCCGCGACGGAACAGGATCCGCACGAGAAAGCCGATCGGGACGAACAGTGCGACGTTCAGAACGGTCACCTGCAGCGCGGCGTTCGCGATCAGGGAGCTGCCGCCCTGCTGGATCGCGATGATGTCACGGAGGTCGCGCAGGAGATCGAGGTTCGCGGTGGTGCAGGTGTAGTCGTCGGTCGGCAGCGGTGCGGGCAGGATCGTGTAGGCCCAGATGGCCAGGAACGAGATCAGCAGGGCGAACCACGCGGCCGCACGTCGCCAGCCGAAGCCGCCCCGGGCGCGGAAGCTCGCGGCCACGAAGGGCACGAACAGGATCAGAGCGACGGCCGCACCGATGAGGATGGCGAGCAGGCCGGGGGTGACGCGGGTCACGGCCGCGGCGCCGGGCCCGCGATCGGCACGGGAGAAGTGGTCATTGCGCCGATCCTGCCAGTGCCTGCGTGGGAAGGCGCGCACGGGGGCCGAATTCACCCCCGCGGGTGAGCAGGAAACATTCTTTGCTTTCGTCTTGTAATCGTAGAAATTTCCCCTATTCTAATTCCACCGGTAATCATTTCCCTTCCTTCGAGAGGTACTCATGAACGCACGAACTCGCAGCATCGTCGCTGCGACCGCCGCTGGAGCGATGGTGCTCCTCGGCTTGAGCGGCTGCAGCGCCGCTTCTTCGTCGAACTCGGACGAGCCGCTGGTCGGCCTCGTCATCAAGACCCAGGACAACCCCTTCTACGTGAAGATGACCGAGGGAGCGAAGACGGAGGCCGAGGCGCTCCGCTTCAACCTCCAGGTCGCGAGCGGAGACGGCCAGAGCGACGTCGACTCGCAGATCAAGGCCATCGAGAACTTCACGGCCCAGGGCGCCAAGGCGATCCTCATCACTCCGGCCGGCGACGGCATCGTGCCCGCCATCAAGAAGGCTCAGGATGCGGGCATCGTGGTCTTCGCGATGGACTCGCCTCTCAGCGAGGGCTCGGGGATCGACGGCACCTTCGCCACCGACAACGTGCTCGCCGGCAAGCTCGTGGGCGAGTGGGCCAAGGCGGCGCTCGGCGACACTCCCGCGCGCATCGCCACCCTCGACCTCAGCACCGATCAGATCCCGGTCGACGTGGCCCGCAACCAGGGCTTCCTCGAGGGCTTCGGCATCGACCTCGCCGATCCCACCAAGATGTGGGACGAGACAGACCCACGCCTGATCGGTCACGAAGTCACCGACGCGAACGAGGCCGGCGGCCGCACCGGCATGGAGAAGCTCCTGCAGAAGGATCCGACCATCAACCTCGTCTACACGATCAACGAGCCCACGGCGGCCGGTGCCTACCAGGCGGTGACTGCGGCCGGTCTCCAGGACTCCATCACCATCGTCTCCGTCGACGGAGGCTGCCCCGGGGTCACGAACGTGAAGGAGGGCGTCATCGCCGCCACCTCCATGCAGTTCCCGCTCGAGATGTCGAAGCAGGCGCTCCAGGCCGTGAAGGCCTACCTCGCCGACGGCACGAAGCCGCAGAACAGCGACGGCCTCGACTTCACCAACACCGGTGTGACCCTCATCACCGACAAGCCGCAGTCGGGCGTCGACTCCGAAGACACCACCTTCGGTCTCGACAAGTGCTGGGGCTGACCCCCTGAGCATCCGGGGGCGGTTGCGTCATCGCCGCCGCCCCCGGCCCTCCGCGATACCCGATCCCCGGAATCATCCGCACAAAGACGTAGGAAGTCCGACCATGAACAGAAGCGCAACCGACACCCCGGACGCCGAGCGGGCGAGCATCCCCGCCCCGAAGTCGCCGATGGGTCTCGTCGAGATCGACGGCGGCGGCCGCCTCACCCCCCTCCAGTGGGTGGAGCGCCGGATGCTCTCGCGACCCCTGATCGGCCCGCTCGCGGTGCTCGTGCTCGCGCTGATCGTGTTCTCGATCGTGTCGCCGAACTTCGGCACGCTCCAGAACTTCTCCCTGATCCTGCAGCAGGTGCAGGTGATCGCGATGCTCGGCATCGCGCAGACCCTCATCATCCTGACCGCGGGAATCGACCTCTCGGTCGCCGCGGTGATGCTTCTCGCGCAGGTCGTGATGGGCAAGCTCGCGGTGACGCTGGGCCTCCCGGTCGAACTCGCCCTGGTGCTCGGCATCCTCGTCGGGGTGGCCTGTGGTGCCATCAACGGCCTCATCGTGACGAAGCTCAACATCCCGCCCTTCATCGCCACCCTCGGCACACTGAGCATCTTCTACGCCCTCAACATCTTCATCTCCGACGGTGAGAGCGTGCCCTACGCCGACGTGCCCGCGCTGTTCAACTGGCTCGGCACCGGCTTCCAGGTGCTCGGCACCACCTTCACCTTCGGTCAGGTGCTCACGATCCTGATGTTCGTCGTGTTCGCCTACATCCTGAGGAGCACCGCGTGGGGCACCCACATCTACGCGGTCGGCGACAACCTCGAGGCGGCACGGCTCAGCGGCATCCGGGTGAACCGCGTGCTGATGTCGGTGTACGTGGTCGCCGGCGCCATCATCGGCGTCACCGCGTGGCTGCTGATCGGCCGCATCGGCTCGATCTCACCCACCGCGGGTGCCTCGTACAACCTCGCCTCCATCACCGCCGTGGTGATCGGTGGCACGAGCCTCTTCGGCGGCCGCGGCCGCATCATGGGCACCCTGCTCGGCGCGGTGATCGTCGGAGTCTTCTCCAGCGGTCTCTCCCTCGCCGGGTTCGACAACCTCTGGCAGGAGTTCACCATCGGAATCCTCATCATCGGCGCGGTCGCCGTCGACCAGCGCCTTCGCAAGATCGGACGATGACATGACCACCGAATCCGTCACCCCCACCACGCCCTCCGCGCGGTCGACCGAGCTCGTGCTCGAGGCCCGCAAGATCGTGAAGCGTTACGGCCACGTCGTGGCGCTCGACGAGACCGACTTCGAGATCCGCCAGGGCGAGGTGCTCGCGATCATCGGCGACAACGGCGCCGGCAAGTCGTCTCTCATCCAGTGCCTCTCCGGCGCGGTGCAGCCCGATGAAGGCGAACTGCTCGTGAGCGGCGTGCCCGCGACGCTGAAGTCGCCCGTCGAGGCGCGCAAGCTCGGCATCGAGACGGTGTTCCAGAGTCTCGCCGTGTCGCCCGCACTGGATGTGGCGAGCAACATCTTCCTCGGCCGCGAACTCCGCCGGGCGGGCATCGCCGGCAGCGTGTTCCGGATGCTCGACAAGAAGAAGATGCGACAGGAAGCCCTCGGCGCCATGTCGGAACTCGGACTCCAGACGCTCCAGAACGTCGGCCAGTCGGTCGAGACCCTCTCAGGGGGCCAGCGCCAGGGTGTCGCCGTGGCGCGGGCCGCGGCCTTCGGTTCGAAGGTCGTCATCCTCGACGAGCCCACCGCCGCTCTCGGTGTGAAGGAGTCGGGGCGCGTGGTGAAACTCATCAAGGACATCAATGCCCGCGGCATCCCGGTGATCCTAATCTCGCACAACATGCCCCAGATCTTCGAGGTCGCCGATCGCGTGCACATCCAGCGACTCGGCAAGCGGATCGCACTGGTCGAGACCGCACAGATCGACATGGGCGACGCCGTGGCCATGATGGTGGGGGCGAAGACCCCCGAGCAGCTGGGACTGGAGACCGCGTCGTGAGCGCCGTGATCGACCGGGCGTCGTCGTCGACCACGGAATTCCTCCGCCAGGCGGGCGTCGTGCCCGTGGTCGTGGTCGCCTCGGCCGATGAAGGAGTCCGTCTCGCCGAGGCGCTCGCGGAGGGTGGCCTGCCCGGAATGGAGGTGACCTTCCGGTCGCCCGCGGCGGCCGAGGCGATCCGTGCCGTGCGCGCCGCGCTGCCCGACTTCGTGGTCGGCGCCGGCACTCTGCTGAGCCCGGCCGACGTCGTCGCAGCCGCCGAGGCCGGTGCCCACTTCGGAGTGGCACCGGGCACGACGCCCGACGTCGTGGCTCACGCACACCGGCACGGGCTCGATTTCATCCCCGGGGCGGCGACCGCATCCGAGGTGGAGCGCGCTCTCGGGCTCGGCGCGGCCGTCGTGAAGCTGTTCCCCGCCGAGGTGCTGGGCGGAGTGGCTCTCCTCGACGCCTTCGCGGGCCCGTATCCGCACGCCCGGTTCATGCCCACCGGCGGCATCCGGGTCGACGACCTGCCGCGCTATCTCGAGCGCGGCAACGTCCTCGCCTGCGGTGGCACCTGGATCGCTCCCCGTGCCCTTCTCGACTCCGGCGACTTCGCCGAGATCTCGCGCCGAGCGGCATCCGCCGCCGACGCCGTACGAACCATCAGAGAACCATCTGGAAAGGAGCACCCTCATGGTGCCTGACTACCTCCCCCTCGCCGGCGACGCGCTCGTCGGCAGAGTCGCCCTCATCACCGGTGCGGCATCCGGAATCGGTGAAGCGGTGGCGCGGATCTACGCCGCGAACGGTGCCAAGGTGGCTCTGATCGACATCGACACCGCCCGGCTCGATCAGGTGGCCGCCGACATCGTGGAGCGCGGCGGCGACGTGATCGCCCTCACCGGCAACGTGGTCAGCGAAGACCAGGTGCGGTCGTTCTTCGCCGAGACCATCGCGAAGTGGGGCCGCCTCGACCTCGTGGTGAACAGCGCCGGCCGCGACTCGCTCGCGCCGCCGATCACCGAGGTGACGCTCGAGGAGTGGAACAAGACCATCGAGCCCAACCTCACCGGCGTCTTCCTCTGCTGCCGCGAAGCGTTCCTGCAGATGGAGAAGCAGGCCTCGGGTGGCCGCATCATCAACATGGGCTCCTCGTCGACGAAGGTGGCCTCCGGTCCCGGACACAGCCCCTATCGCGCGTCGAAGCACGGCATGCTCGGTCTGTCGAAGAACATCCTCATCGAGGGGATGGAGAAGAACATCGGCGTCACCGTTCTGAACCCCTCGCACGTGCGCACGCCGATGACCGAGATCATCGACAAGGGGCTCTACGACGGCGACCTCCCGGCCTACACCGACGGCTGGCTCGACGAGAAGGAGATCGCGGAGGGCCTGTCGGCCAGCTGCATCGACGTGTCGAACGTGGCCGAGGCCGCCCTCTACATCGCCACCCGCACCCCGGATGTCACCATCCCCACCTTCTCGCTGTACCCCACCCACAAGGTGCTCCGGTACGGCATGGAGGTCTGACCTCCATGAAGGCAGCAGTACTGCGCGGCGTGCGCGACATCGCCGTGCTCGACGTCCCCCTGCCCGAACCGGTCGGCATCGACCCCGTGCTCGTGCGCATCGGCGCCGTGGGGGTGTGTGGTTCCGATGTGCTCCGGTTCGGCGTCGGCAAGGGATACGGCTTCCCGCTCGTGCTCGGACACGAGATGTCGGGCACCGTGGAGGAGGACTCCCCGAGCGGTGCACTGCGGGCGGGCGACCGTGTCGCGATCTTCCCGTGCATCCCGGATGCGGCCGACCCCATGACCGAGATCGGCGAATACACCCTCGCCGAGAAGTACGACTACTTCGGATCACGCCGCGATGGCGGACTCGAGGAGTTCCTGCGGGTGCCGGAGCGCAACCTCGTGAAGCTGCCGGAGGGCACCACCCTCATCGCGGGAGCCCTGGTGGAGCCCGCCGGTGTCGCGCTGCACGCCGTGCGCAAGGCCGAGGTGCCCCCGAACGCCTCCGCCCTCGTGATCGGGGCCGGGCCGATCGGCTTGTTCGCGGCGCAGTGGCTGCGCATCCTGGGCGTGGTGCGGGTGATCGTGTCCGACGTCGACGAGCGCAAGCGCGCCGTGGCCCAGCACCTCGGCTTCGAGACCCTCGACGCCACGACCGGCCCATCCGACGAGCTCGCACTCGCGGCCACCGGGGGGCGGGGGGTCGACATCGCCGTCGAGGCGAGCGGGCTCGGCATCACGTTCCTCCAGGCGGTGCATTCGGCCGCCCACCGCGGTCAGGTCATCCTGCTCGGCGATCTGAGCACGGATGTCGCGCTGCCCAAGGAGACCGTGTCGCGCATCCTGCGCCGGGAGCTCGTGCTGCGCGGCACCTGGAACGCGGTGATCACGCCGCGCGTCACCAACGACTGGGAGATGGTGGTGGCCTGCCTCGGCCGAACCCTCAAGGTCGACGACCTGGTGAGCCACGTCGAAGAGCTCGACGACGCCCCGGAGGTGTTCGCCCGGCTGGCCGACCGGGCAGGCTGGTCGAACAAGACGATCTTCGCCGTCTCAGCCGATGCCCTCGCCGAGCGCGCTGCGGCGTTGGAGGCCTCGCTGTCGGCTTCCCTCGCCGGCTCGCTCGAGAAGGCGGGAGCACGATGAGGGCCGCCGTCTTCCGGGAGCCGGGCCTCATCGAGGTCGCCGACATCCCCCTCCCCGAAGTGGGGCCGGGCGACGCGCTCGTGCGCGTGCGCGCGGCGAGCGTGTGCGGCACCGACCTGCGCATCTCGAAGCACGGCCACTTCCGCATCCCGGCAGGCACCTCGCGCGTGCTCGGCCACGAGTGGACGGGCGACATCGTCGAGGTGGGCCGCGATGTTCAGGGCTTCGCGGTGGGCGACCGGGTCAGTGCCGCCCCCAACGTCGGATGCGGCCGGTGCGCCATGTGCGCCCGCGGCCTCAACCAGCTCTGCCCCGACTACGAGGCGTTCGGCATCACCATGAACGGCGGCTTCGCCGAGTACCTCCTCATCCCGGCCATCGCCTTCGAGCGCGGCAACGTGTTCCCGGTTCCTGCGCATCTGAGCGACGAGATCGCCGCCGTCATCGAGCCACTGTCTTGCTGCCTGCACGGCCAGCGCGCGATCGGCCTGTCGGCGGCCGACTCGGTGCTCATCATCGGGGCCGGGCCGATCGGATGCTTCCACACCGCCCTCGCGAAGCGCGCCGGTGCACGTCAGGTGATCGTGGCGAACACCCGTCAGCCGCGGCTCGACATCGCGGGTCTGATGGGAGCGGACCACCTGATCAACGTCTCCGAACTCGATCTCCGGGAGGAGGTGATGCGGCTGACCGACGGCCAGGGGGTCGACGTGGTGATCACCTGCGTCTCGAAACCCGAGGTCATCGCCTCGGCCACCGACCTCGCCGGTCGTCTGGGCCGCATCAACGTCTTCTCCGGTCTGGGTGACGGAGCCCGGCCCCCGATCGACGTGAACTCGCTGCACTACCGCGAGCAGATCCTCACCGGCACCACGGGCTCGAGTGTCACCGACTACGGCGACGTGATCGACATCGTCGCCACGAGCGACATCGACCTCTCGCCGATCGTCTCGCACCGGTGGGCGCTCGACGACATCCACGCGGCGATGGAGACCTCCCGCTCGGGCGCCGGCATGAAGTCGGTCATCGTGTTCGGGGAGGTGGCCTGATGGCCGAGGTGCTCACACCCGACACGCTCCGGCCGCAGCCGGAACCCACCTTCTTCTTCGTGGGCGTCACCACCGGCTCGTCGTCGATCATGGAGGTCTTCCCGAAGTGGGCCGACCACCTCGGCATCCCGCGGCGCATCGTCGGCATCGACGTGCCGCTCGACTCCCCGCCGGAGGTCTATCGACGGGTCGTCGAGTACCTGCGCGACGATCCGTTCGCCCTCGGTGCGCTCGTCACGACCCACAAGCTCAACCTCTTCAAGGCGAGTCGCGACCTCTTCGACGAGATCGGCGAGTCGGCCGCGCAGCTCGATGAGATCAGCAGCATCTCCAAGCGCGGCGACCGACTGCTCGGCCACGCGATGGACGATGTGACGAGCGGTCTCGCCTATGACGCGATCGCGGGCGACGGAACGGCAGAGCTGCTGCTCCTCGGTGCCGGCGGTTCATCGCTCGCGCTGACCCTGCACCTGCATCGCCGGCAGCAGAGCGGAGCGCCCGTGCCGAGCCGGCTCGTGGTGACGAACCGCCGCGCGGGGCGCCTCGACGAGATGCGCGAGTTCCACGCGCGCATCGGGTTCGGCATCCCCACCGACTACGCGCTCGCTCCGGAGCCGATCTTCAACGACGCGGTGCTCGCGCAATTCGCCCCCGGCGCGGTGGTGGTCAATGCGACCGGCCTCGGCAAAGACCGGCCGGGCTCGCCGCTCACCGACGCGGCCCGGTTCCCGGCCGGCGCCATCGCCTGGGACTTCAACTACCGTGGCGACCTCGTGTTCCTCGACCAGGCGGCGCGCCAGGCCGATCGCGGTGTGACATCCGTCGACGGCTGGTTCTACTTCCTCCACGGCTGGACCCGGGTCATGGCCCAGGTCTTCGACATCCACATCCCCACCTCCGGCGCCGCCTTCGACGCCCTCTCCCGCATCGCCCGTTCCTGACGGGCGCGACACAAAGGAAACCTGATGAGCACTCCCTCCCTCGCCCCCATCACGAAGGCCGTGGCCACCCAGTTCGACCTCGTGTCCGGGCTCACCGCCGACCGTCCCTCGCTGCGCCGCCCGCTCTCGGCGATGGCCGGCATGTACGCCGACACCGCCGCCTTCGACGCGGCGGTCGCGGCCGACGACGTGCTGAGCTATGAGTTCTACGACTTCGGTGTGCCCTCGCTCGAGACCGAGGTGGCCTACGGCACGAGCATCACCTACCCGGGCAAAGTGGGCGACGAGTACTTCATGACCAAAGGGCACTTCCACACCCGCCTCGAGTCGGCCGAGATCTACCTCTGCCTCTCCGGCCAGGGCCTGATGCTGATGGAGAGCCCCGAGGGCGACGTCCAGGTCGAGGAGTTCCGACCGGGTCGTTCGGTGTACGTGCCGGGCCGCTATGCGCACCGCAGCATCAACACGTCGGCCACGGAGCCGCTCATCACGTTCTTCGCCTTCCCGGGCGACGCCGGCCACGACTACGGCACCATCGAGACGAAGGGCTTCCGAAAGATCGTCGTCGATCGCGACGGCTCGCCCGAGCTGCTCGACAACCCACGCTGGGGCAACTGAGGCATCCGATGCCCGACCGCATCGTCGTCACCCCGCGCTCGGCCCACGGGCATCCGGCCATCGAGCGGATGCGCGCGGCCGGCTACGAGGTCGTGTTCCCCTCGCCGGGCGCGGTGCCCACCGCTGAGCAGCTACGCGCCTCGCTCGCCGGCAGCGTCGGCTATCTGGCCGGCATCGAACCGGTGACCCGGGACATCCTCGAGGCGGCGCCGCGGCTCCGAGCGATCTCGCGCAACGGTACCGGGGCCGACGCGATCGACCTCGCGGCGGCTGCTGAGCGTGGAGTGCGGGTGCTGCGCGCGCCCGCGGCCAACGCGCAGGGAGTGGCGGAGCTCACCGTGGCGCTGATGCTCGCGGCCGCCCGGTCGCTGCCCTACGCCGCCGGCGCCATCCGGGCCGGCGAGTGGGGCCGGCGCCAAGGTGTCGAGCTGGGAGGGCGGCGCCTCGGCGTGATCGGCGCCGGGCAGATCGGGAGGAGGGTCATCCGGGTGGCTCTCGCGCTCGGCATGAGTGTGCGCGCCTACGACGCGTATCCGGATGCCTCGTTCACGCCCGACGGCGACTTCGCGTTCGCCCCGCTCGACGACGTGCTCGCGAGCGCCGACGTGCTGACGCTGCACGCTCCCCCCGCCGAGAAGCCGCTCGTCGATCGGGCGGTGCTGACGGGGCTGCCCGCCGGTGCCCTCCTGGTGAACACGGCGCGCGCCTCCCTGGTGGATGAGGAGGCGGTGCTCGAGGTGCTCGACAGCGGAGCCCTCCGCGCCTACGCCACCGATGTCTACGCAGTCGAGCCGCCGGGCGTCACCGCGCTCACGAGCCATCCCGCGGTGATCGGCACGGCGCACATCGGAGGCTTCACCGCGGAGAGCGTGGAGCGGGCCATGAGCGCAGCCGTCGACAACCTGCTCGACGCTTTAGACTCTGACCGTGAGCGACCAGGCCATGAGTGACAACATCCTGCACCAGATCTCGCGCAGGGCGGGTTCGCTGAGTCCTGCGCTCCGCGGTGTCGCCGACGTCATCCTCACGAACCCCGAGGAGGCTCAGGCGCTCTCCATCACCGAGCTCGCCGGCCGGGCCGGGGTGGCCGACTCCACGGTCTCGCGGTTCCTCCGCGAGCTCGATCTCGAGGGCTACAACCAGCTCCGGCTCGGCATCGCCCAGGCGATCTACTCCCGACCGGGTGCCGCCGAAACCCGCACCAGCTGGGTGTACGAAGGGGTGTTGAAGGGCGACAGCCCGGAGAACGTCGTGGAGAAGGTGCTGCACGGCAGCTTCGAATCGCTCACCCGCACGGCCGAGCGGCTCGACCCGGAGATCCTCCTCAAGACGGTGGAGCGCATCCACGCCGCGTCGTCGGTCTACTTCGCCGCCATGGGGTCGTCGTCGACCGCGGCCGAGAACGCCACCATGCGCTTCGTGCGTGCGGGCGTGCGCTGCCACTTCTTCCGTGACCAGAGCGTGCAGTCGATGGGCAGCGCGACACTCGGGCAGGGCGACATCCTGATCGCCATCAGCGACTCCGGAGACTCCACGTCGGTGGTCTCCTCGGCGCAGATCGCCAAGTTCCACGGCGCGCACACCCTCGGCATCACCTCCAACGTCGACTCGGCGCTCGCCTCCGTGGTCGATGACGTGTTGCTCACCGCGGGCACGGTGGCGTCATCCGACGTCTACGGCGAGTCGGTCACGGCCAAGTGGGGGCAGCTGCTCGCCATCGACGTGCTCTACGCCACGTATGCCACGAAGTACTACGAGGAGACCGCCGACTACCTGCAGGAGAGCTACCTGCGGGCCATCAAGCCCACCCGGGTCAGCGACTCCCGCGCCTGACGAAGGCCCGGTCGCGCCCGATCTGACGTTTCGCGTCGATCACGACGAGCGCGAACCGTCACGGTCGGCGCGTGCGCTCGACGGCCGCGTGCTTCAGTGCGTGACCCAGTCGAGGGAGCGGGAGACCGCCTTGGTCCAACCCGCGTAGAGGCGCTCGCGGGTCTCGGCATCCATCTGCGGTTCGAAGCTGCGCTCGATGTCGATCGAGTCGCGCAGCTGGTCCTGTGACGACCAGAAGCCAACGGCGAGGCCCGCGAGGAAGGCGGCGCCCCGCGCGGTCGACTCGGTGACGCGCGGTCGGCGCACGGGTACTCCGAGCTGATCCGCCTGGAACTGGAGGTGGAAGTCGTTCGCCACCGCGCCGCCGTCGACCCGGAGCTCGGGCAGCGGGTTGCCCGACTCGGCCGTCATGGCGTCGATGACGTCACGGTAGGAGTAGCTCATGGACTCGAGGGCGGCTCGCACGAGCTGAGCCCGCCCGGTTCCCGGAGTGATGCCGAACACGGTGGCACGGGCGTACTGGTCCCAGTACGGAGAGGCCAACCCGGTGAAGGCCGGAACGAGATAGACCCCTCCGGTGTCGGGAACGGATGCGGCGATCGCCGCCGTCTCCTCCACGCTGTCGATCACCCGGAGCTCGTCGCGCAGCCACTTGATGGTCACACCGACGCCGAAGAAGACACCCTCGAGCGCATACTCCACCCGACCGTCGAGTCCCCAGGCGATCGTGGTGATGAGCCCGGCCTTCGATTCCACGAGGGCGGTGCCGGTGTTCATCATCACCGAGCCACCCGTGCCATAGGTGGCCTTGACCGAACCCGGTGTGAAGCAGGCCTGGCCGAACAGAGCGCCCTGCTGGTCGCCGGTGGCCGAGGCGACCGGGATGGCGGCGCCGAAGCCGGCGGCTTCACCGGTGCTGCCGTACACCTCGCTCGAGGGGCGCACCTCGGGAAGGATCCCGATCGGGATGTCGAGGAGGGCCAGGATGTCCCGGTCCCACTCCAGCTCGCGGATGTTGAAGCACATCGTGCGCGACGCGTTCGAGTAGTCGGTGACGTGGGCTGCGCCATCCGTGAGCTTCCAGATGAGCCAGGAGTCGATGGTGCCCGCCAGCAGTTCGCCGGCCTCGGCGCGCTCGCGGGCGCCCGGTACGTTGTCGAGCAGCCACTTGATCTTTGTGCCGGAGAAGTAGGTGTCGATTGGCAGGCCGGTGGCGTGGCGCACCCGCTCGGCGTGGCCGAGGTCGCGGAGTTCGTCGCAGAAGCCGGCCGTGCGGCCGTCCTGCCAGACGAGGGCGTTGTGCACGGGCTCGCCGGTGCGCCTGTCCCAGAGCACGCAGGTCTCGCGCTGGTTCGTGATGCCGATCGCGGCCACGGCAGACGCTTCGACACCCGACTCCTCGAGCACGCGGTGCGCGACGCGGCGCTGGGACTCCCAGATGTCCGTCGCATCGTGCTCCACCCAACCGGGGGAGGGGTAGTGCTGCTCGAACTCCTCCTGCGCGATGTGCTCCACCGAGCCGTCGTGCCGGAACAGGATCGCGCGAACGCTGCCTGTACCCGCGTCCAGTGCCATCACATGGGTTGTGCTCATCGTCGAACCGCGTCCACTTCATCGTGTTTGTTGACCGGGCTTCATGCCCCTCACTAGAGTGGCCGAAGATTATTCCGAACTCAAGTCCGGAAGAGAAATAATTACCGAATCGGGAGCGATCTCATGCGAGCAGCCGTCCTCAATGCCCCCCACGAGCGCCTGCGCATCGAGCGGATCGACACCCCGGATGCGCTCGAGCCCCACGAGGTGCGGGTCGCCACAGCGGCCGTCGGCATCTGCCACTCCGATCTGCACGTGATCGACGGCCGCGTCGCGCGGCCGATGCCGGTGGTGCTCGGGCATGAGGCCTCCGGAGTGGTCACCGAGGTCGGTGCCGCCGTGCGCGATGTCGCCGTCGGCGACCACGTCGTCGCGTGCTTCGTGGTGTTCTGCGGCGAGTGCCGGATGTGCCGCGCGGGGCGCCCGGCGATGTGCCAGAACCGCGAGGCCACGATGCGCAAGGCGGATGCGACCCCCCGCCTGTCCCGTGTCGGCCGCGAGGTGCACCAGTGGACCAACATCGCCGGCTTCGCCGAAGAGATGGTGCTGCACCGCAACGCCGTGACCGTCATCGACGCCCGGATGCCGCTCGACCTCGCCGCCATGCTCGGCTGCGCGGTGGCCACGGGGGTGGGATCGGCGCGCAAGGTGGCGGCGGTCGCGCCCGGCGACCACGTCGTGGTGATCGGCGCGGGCGGTGTGGGGCTCAACGTCTGCCAGGGGGCGGCGGCGGCGGGAGCGGCGAGCGTGATCGCACTCGATCGCAGCGACGAGCGCCTGGCCCTGGCGTCGGAGCGGTTCGGGGCCAGCCATGTGATCAACACCGCATCGGTGGTTGATGCCGCATCGGTCATCCGCGACATCACGGATGGGGGAGCAGATCACGCGTTCGAGGCGGTGGGGGTTCCGGCGCTCATCGATCTCGCGCTCGACGCGACCGCGCGCGGCGGGTCGGTGTGGGCGGTCGGAGTGTTCGGTGACGACGCCCGGATCGCGTTCTCGGCCGGGCAGCTGCACTCGGGCAAGGGCGTGCACGGCGTGCGGGCCGGATCGCTGCAGCCGCAGACCGACCTGCCCCTGCTCGTGGGCGACTTCCTGGCCGGCCGGCTGGAGCTCGAGGCGCTCGCGGGGCGGCGGATCGGGCTCGACGAGATCAACGACGGCGTGGCCGACCTCGTGGCCGGAGTGGGCGCGCGCACCCTCGTCGTGTTCTGAGGTCGACGAGGGCACGCGCCGCTCGGCGTCACGCGATGGCGTAGCCGCCGTCGACGTTCAGCACGGTGCCCGTGATGTAGCTCGCATCAGGCGACACGAGGAAGCCGATCGCCGCCGCCACCTCGGATGCGCCGCCCCAGCGGCCGAGGGGGATGCGTGCCGTGATGCGTGCATAGCGGTCGGCGTCGTCGCGCGCACGCCGCGACATGGGCGTCGCGATCCAGCCCGGTGCCACGGCGTTCACCCGGATGCCCTCCGCGGCATAGGCCACGGCCTGGGAACGGGTGAGCGCGACGATCGCCCCCTTCGACGCCGCATAGGCGGGGGATCCCGCCGAGCCGAAGTAGCTCCACATCGACGCGAAGTTCACGATCGCGCCATCCGCGTCGGAGAGCCGGCTGCGAAGGAGCTCGGCGACGGCCAGGACCCCGGTGGCGTTGATGCCGAGCACGGCGTCGAAGGATGCGGGCTCCCACTCGTCGTCACGCAGCACCGCCGCAGCCGTCACGAGTGCGGAGACCGCCCCCAAGTCGCTCACGGCATCGAAGAGTGCGGCGCCGTCGCTCACGTCACAGCGGCGGAAGCTGATGGCCTCGGGGAGATCGGCATCGGCGTCGAGTCCCAGTGCTCGCACGGCCCAGCCCCTCTCGAGCAAGAGCTCGGCGACGGCGCGGCCGATGCCGGTTCCCCCACCCGTGATGACGGCGAGAGGGGGCTGGGAGTGGTCGGTGGTCATGGTTTCTCCATCCGTATCGAAATATATTCCGAACATAGCTTGACCCCGGGTGAAATTTCAATGACGATGGGGGCATGCACTCTGCAACGACGCTCCTGCCCGATCGGCCGACCGCCGATGACGCCTCCCTCGCCGATCGCGCAACCTTCGTGCGCACCGAGGCGATCCGCCTGATCGAGATCGCCAAGGTCGGTCACTACAGTTCGGTGTTCTCCGCCGCCGAGATCTTCGCCGCCCTCTACTACGGGGTGATGCGCACGGATTCCGCGAATCCCGCCTGGGCCGACCGTGATCGTTTCCTGATGGGAAAGGGGCACGCCGCCGTCGGGCTGTTCCCCATCCTCGCCGACCTCGGCTACTTCTCCCGCGAGGTGCTCGACAGCTACACCCGCCTCGGCAGCCCGCTGGGCGACCACCCCGACATGACCAAGGTCGCGGGCATCGACTTCAGCTCCGGCTCCATCGGCCATGCGCTGTCGAACGGGCTCGGGATGGCGCTCGGAGGGCGTCTGGCGGGTCGCGACTTCAGCGTGTTCGTGATGCTCGGCGATGGTGAGATGCAGGAAGGGCAGGTCTGGGAGGCGGCGCTCGCCGGAGCCCACCACCGGCTTGGCAAGCTGGTGGCCATCGTGGACCGCAATGGTTTCCAGCTCGACGGCAGCGTCGACGACGTGATCGGCATCGAGCCCCTCGGCGACAAGTGGCGCGCGTTCGGCTGGGAGGTGCACGAGGTCGACGGCCACGATGCATCCGCGGTGCGCGATCTGCTGCGCGCGCTCGCTGAGCGGCCCGCCGACGCGGCCCCGAGCTGCGTGGTGGCCCACACCAAGAAGGGCAAGGGCGTCGCCTATATGGAGGAGGAGCCCGGGTGGCACCTCGGCTACCTCGTGCCGGCCGATGCGGAGGCCGCCGTGGCCGAGATCCTCGAGGGGGGTCGCGCATGAGCGCCACGCTGACCGAGGGCTCCTGGCAGTACCGGGGCCTGAACGCGCAGAACCCCGGCCTCGACCACCTCTCCGACGGGTTGCTCGATCTCGTGGACGCAGGCCACCCGGTCGTGGCCGGCACGGCCGATCTGCAGTACTCGAACGGTCTCGTGAAGTTCGCCGAACGGCATCCCGACCGATTCGTGCAGTTCGGCATCTCCGAGCAGAACATGGTGTCGGCGGCGGCGGGCCTCGCCACCACGGGAGCGATGCCCTTCGTGGCCACCTTCGCGTCGTTCCTCGCGCTCCTCTGCTGCGAGCAGATCCGCATGGACGTGGCCTACACGAAACTCCCGGTGCGCCTCATCGGTCACCACACGGGCATCGCGCTCGGCTTCTACGGCACCAGCCACCACGCCACCGAAGACATCTCCACGATGCGGGCCATCGCCGGTCTCACCGTGGTGTCGCCCGCCGACGGGCCTCAGTTGCGGGCTGCCATCCGGGCGTCGGCCGAGTGGCCGGAGCCGATCTACTTCCGCACCAGCCGGGGCCGCGATCCTCAGGTCTACGACGACGACGTGGTGTTCGAGTTCGGTCGCGGTATCGAGCACTCCACGGGAACGGATGTCACCCTCATCGCGTGCGGCACCCAGGTGCATCCGGCCCTGCGCGCGGCCGAGACGCTTCGAGCCGAAGGGCTCTCGGTCGGCGTGATCGACATGCCCACCATCAAGCCGCTCGACCGGTCGCTGGTGCTCGCCGCCTCGGAGCGGAGCGACATCGTGATGACCGTCGAGGAGCACAACGTGCTCGGCGGCCTCGGTGCCGCCGTGGCCGAGGTGATGGCCGAGGCCCCCTCGCGTGCACGGCTCGTGCGGCACGGCATCCACGACGAGTACAGCCTGATCGCGCCGCCCACCCACCTCTACGCGCACTACCGGCTCGACGCGCCGGGGATCGCGGCGGTGGTGCGGGAGGCTCTGGCATGAGCGCGCTCCCTGCAGCAGGGCTTCCGTCGCACTGGCATCCCGCGACCGGCCGCGTGCTGCCCGGCGAGGCGGTGATCTTCGACCTCGACGGCGTGCTCGCCGATGCGATGCATCGGCAGCACTTCCTGCATCGCGAAGAACCCGATTGGCGCGGGTTCTACGGCGGTGTCGACGCCGACGGCGTGATCGAAGCCGGACGCGCGCTCGCCGCGGCCATGCGTCACGACGTGCGGATCGTGATCCTCACCGGTCGTATCGACGAGGTCGCCGCCACCACGCGCGAGTGGCTCGTCGGCAACGGCCTGCGCTGGGACCTGCTGGTGTGCCGACCGCCCGACGAGGATGACTCGTCCCGGCACGCGGTCGACTACAAGCGCGATGAAGTGGCACGACTGCGGGAGTGGGGGATCGACCCCGTGCTCGCGATCGACGACAACCGCAAGATCGTGGAGATGTACGCCGAATTCGACATCCCCGGTGTGTACTTCCCGAGCGGGTACTACGACAGCTCGTCGCGGTACGACGGCGGGGTCTGACTCCGTTCGGCCCTTCGTGGTGGGAGGGCCGAACGGAACCTCCGGGTCGGGTCCGTCAGGCCAGGACGGAGCGGGCGATCGTCGAGAGCCGGTCGAACGTGGGCGCGTCGATCTCGATGTCGTGCACGACGCTCACCACGTGCGTCCAGGAGTAGACGAAGTAGTCCCAGCCGTCGACGACCGTCAGGCGCCGTTCCTCCGCCTGGGCCTCTGCCTGGCGGAGGAACGGGCGCTCCCCGCGGTAGTTCATGTCCCAGGCGATCGAGTCGCGCGGGTACTGCACGGCATCGGTGAGTGGGGAGCCCGGGCGATCCTTGCCCATTCCGGTGGCGTTCACGACGAGGGAGTGAGGCGGCAGGCCGGCCACCACGGCGTCGGCCTCGTCGGCCGTGGCGGTGACGATCGGGGTCGTCGGGATGCGGAATCCGATCGTTCGCTGCAGCGCACCGAGCTCGTCGAGCCGATCGGTCGATCGGGCGGTGACCCGGATGCGCGCGGGCACCGGGAGGCCTGCCTGGTCGGCGCGATGGATGCCGAGGACGGTGGCGATCGAGGCCCCACCTGCGCCGAGCAGCAGGAGGTCGCCGTCCTTCCTCCAGAACCCCTCGGGCACGAGCGACTGCAGGGCGAGCCAGCTCGTGCGGTCGTCGAGCGCAGCGCCGAGAAGCCGGCCACGACTCTTGTGCAGGCAGCTCACCTCGTGGAGGAGCACGGCCGAATCGTCGAGTTCTTCGATGAGGTCGGCGGCGGCCGACAGCACGTTCAGCTTGTGGGTCGTGATCAGGCCGCCCATCGAGTCGGGATCGTCTTTCACGCGTGCGACGGCCGATCGGTAGTCGGCGGCCGGGGCGTCGATCGGGAAGTCGATGCCCCGGAGTGCCGAATCGATACCGAGCTCCTCCATCCAGAGCGGGTAGATGCGCTGCATCGCGGACTGGCCTGTGGTCACCCCGAAGAACCAGAACGTCGAGGTCATGCCGTCACGTCCGTCAGCAGGTCCTTCAGGCGGAAGGGCTCGCCGAGTGCCGGGATGTGCCAGCGGGGATCGTCGACCCCCGCGAGCCGGTGGCGGAGGTCATCCGGATCTGCGCTGTTGAACTCGAAGAGCCCCCAGTGGTGGCACACGAGCGCCGGGATCGCTGCGGCGCGGCAGAGCGCCACCGCCTCGTCGAGCTCGAAGTTGCCCGGCACGCCGTGACCGGCGCGGTGGGCGTCGCGACCGTTCACGGGAAGGAGTGCGATGTCGACATCGAGTGAGCGGATGAGCTCCTCCTGCCCTGCATAGGGGGCGCAGTCGCCGGAGTGGTACAGACGCACTCCGCCGATGTCGATCACGTAGCCGAGAAAGAGGTGCTGGCCGTGGGGGTCGAGGGAGATCTGCTCGTGAGCGGCCGGAACGGCGGTGACGGTGATGCTGCCGGCGCCGAAGTACTCGCCGGCGTCGAGGCCGAGAAGTCGTGAGGCCGGGATGCCGCGGGAGATGCCCTTGACGGCTTCCGACCGGGGCACCACGAAGAGCGGGTCACTCGAGGTCTGCAGGTACGGGATGGAGCCGAGGTCCATGTGGTCGGTGTGGCCGTGGGTGCAGAGCACGAGGTCGAGGCCGGTGACATCCGAGGGATTGACGGGTGACGGATGCTGACGGGTGTGCGGAAAGATCTGCCCGCGGTACTTGTCGGCGAGCACGTCGCTCAGGTAGGGATCGATGAACACGAGCTCGTCGCGGTAGCGGAGGGCGAAGCCCGCCTGGCCGAGCCACCAGGCGACCACGTCGTGATCCCAGCCGGGCGGCGGCGGAAATGCCGGGTCGAGGGGGAGGGCGGCATCCGCCATGGGCAAGCTCCTTCGCAAGAATTTCTCTCAGACTACTAAACGTCGAAATTTCTTGCAAACACCCCGGCTTTCGACCTCGTCCACTCCACGCGGAGGCGGCCGGATGAGAGGATCGCACTGTGACCGCAGCCATGACTCTCACGAAGCACGCCGCCGCGCTCGTCTGGGGGCGTGATCGGGCGCGCACCGATTCGGCCGCCATCCGCGCCGAGCTCGTCGAGCGCGAGTATCCGCCGGCCGCACCGATCCCGGCCTTCCTTCGTCGCCGTCACGAGGTCGAGATCGCCACCGTGAAGGGTCGGCCGGTCATCACGTTCACGCCGAAGGATCATCCGCCGGCCACGGAGCTCATCTACCTCCACGGCGGCGCCTACGTGCAGCCGATCGGGCTGCCGCAGTGGATCATCGTGGGTCAGATGCTCCGCCGCCTGGATGCCGCGGTGACCGTGCCGCTCTATGGGCTCGCCCCGTGGCACACGATCGACGATGCGCTCGCCCTCCTGAGCGAGGTGCACGCGATGGTGCGAGCGCGGGCCTCCCAGGCCGGTGTGCCCCTCGCGATCGGCGGTGATTCGGCGGGTGGCGGCCTCACGCTCGCCCACTCCGTCTCCCAGCGCGACGCGGGAGCCGATCTGCCCGACCGCCTTCTTCTCATCTGCCCCTGGGTCGATGTGACGGTCACGCATCCCGATGTCGCCGCGCTCGTGCGGCACGACCTCACCCTCAACCCGGCGGGGCTGCGGGTCGCGGGTGAGCTCTGGGCGGGCACGCGCGACGTGCGCGACCCCGTGGTCAGCCCGATCTACGCCGATCTGGCGGGCCTCCCGCCGATGCGCTCCGTCGTGGGCGGTCAGGAGATCCTGCTCCCGGATGCGCGCGACTTCGACCGCGCGGCACGCGCGGCGGGCGTCGACGCCTCACTGCGTGTCTACCCGGCCGGATTCCACGAGTTCCCGGTTGCGACGTACACCCGGGAGTCCCGCAGCGCGCTCACCTGGCTCACCGAACCATTCTGACCGGAGGTCGTCAGACGATCCCGGCGCCCCACTCAATCGGTTACGCTCGGAAACGGACGCCTCGGGGGAGGCGCTTCCGGGGTGTGGCTGATGAATGGGGGCCTCGATGATGACCATCCGAACGCGGGTGATCATGTGCGTGACGCTCGGGATGCTCATTGCGGGCGTCCCCGCCACCGGCGCAGTCGCCGCTGAAGTCGCACCGCCCCCTGCTCCCGAGGCACCCGTCGGGCCGTCGGAGGTGCCGGTCTACCCCGTGCCTTCACCACTCGAGTCTGCGGCTGAGTCCGATTGGGTGCCTCGCCCCACGGCGGAGCCCTCTCAGCCGATGCTGGACCTCCCGGTTCCTCCGCCGATCGACCTCACGTCGGGGCTCGAAGCGGCCTGGGCGGCGAACCATCCGCCCGGGACAGTGCACGCGTCGAATACGGGCGGCGATCGAAGCGACGGTGCCCTGGGCGAATCGGCGGTGTCCGCCGAACCAGTGTCCGCCGAGCCCGCCGCGGCTTCGCCGGAGAGCGCTTTCGGCGCGTGGGCTGTTCCGAGCGAGGCCGACCGGGGGCTCTGGCTGCGGGTGCTGCCCGCAGCGGTTCGCGCTGCGCCCGCCTCGGCCGGAGCGGAGTTCGTGGCGAAGGGTGAGGTCGGGCGGATGCTCGAGGAGCAGCGCTCCGGCACCGCAGGGCTCACCCGAACCGTCGTGGTGCTGATCGGCGGTCTGCTCGCGCTGGCTGCCGTCGTCGGCACCGTCGTGCTTCCCCGGCTCCGGAGGGGTGCCGCGCCGGAGGCCTGACGCAGGCGGACCCCCGCAGGAGTGTGAGCGCGCGCAGAACGAGGGCGGTCCGGCCCGGTGTCGGAGGCGATGTGTACGCTGTTCACATGGATTCGGAACCGACAGCGGTAGCCATCGGGGCGGAATCGACCCCGCACTGGCGGCGCAACGTCGGGCTCTTCCTCGGCGGGCAGACCGTCTCGCTGTTCGGCTCCATGATCGTGCAGTACGCGGTGATGTGGTACGTCACGTTCGAGACCAAGTCGGGCTTCGCCGTGGCGCTCTACGCGGTCGCGGCCTTCCTCCCACAGGGGATCGTGTCGATCTTCGGCGGCACACTCGCCGACCGCATGAACCGGCGTGTGCTCGTGATGATCTCCGACGGCACCATCGCCGCGGTCACCCTCGTGCTCGCCCTGTTGATGCTCAACGGGGTCACCGATCTGTGGATCATCCTGCTCGCCGTCGGTGTGCGCTCGGTCGGCGCGGGCGTGCAGACGCCCGCCGTGCAGGCGATGATCCCGCAGATCGCACCGCCCGATCAGCTCATGCGGGTGAACGGGGTCTTCCAGACCATCCAGTCGGCCATGGCTCTGCTCGCACCGGCGGTGGCCGGCGCGGTGTTCGGCATCTTCGGCATCGTGCCCGTGTTCTTCATCGACGTGGTCACGGCAGCCATCGGCATCCTGCTGCTCGCCTTCGTGGCCGTGCCCACCCTCGCCTCGATCGCCGCGAAGACGTCGAGCTACCGCGAAGACCTCCTCGAGGGCATGCGCTACATCGGCAACCACCGTGTGGTGCGCTGGCTTCTCGTGGTGTTCGCCATCATCTTCCTGCTCACCGTCGCCCCGTCGTTCATCACTCCGCTCATGGTGGCCCGTACGTTCGGAACCGAGGTGTGGATGGTCACGGTGCTCGAGGTGGCATTCAGCACGGGCATGATCCTCGGCGGCGTGCTCGTGTCGACGGTGCTGACGAAGGTCAGCCGCATGGGCCTCATCCTCTTCGCCTCATTCGGCTTCGCGGTCTTCACCATCGCACTCGGACTCAGCCCGAACCTCTGGGTCTTCTATGGCTTCATGTTCGCGTTCGGTCTGCTCGTGCCGCTCTTCTCGGCGCCGTTCATGACCCTGGTGCAAGAGACCGTCGAACCCGGGATGCACGGCCGTGTCTTCAGCTACGTCGGCATCGTGATGGCGCTCGCCACCCCTATCGGCATGACGGTCTTCGGCCCTCTGGCCGACGTCGTGAGCGTGCAGTCACTGCTCGTGGTGGGCGGGATCGCCACGATCGCCGTCGTTCTCGTCGCCGTGCTGCTGCCCTCGGGCCGTGCGGCTGTCGCGGCCGCGCGGGAGGTCGAAAATGCTCCGGATGCGCCAGGCGGCGACGAGGCCGGCTCCGCTTATTCCTCGTAGCCGAAGTTGTCCTTCAGCACCTCTTCGTCATCGTCGAAGACGGGGTCGACCTTCTCCTCGTCGGTGACCTCGGCGTCGTCGTCGATGTCGGAGGTCTCGTCGAGGTCGACGTCTTCCAGCTCGGTGTCGGACAGCGAGAACTCCTGGGTCTCGTCGGGTTCCTCGATGCGCTCGTTCAGGTCGGCCATGACGTCTCCTCGTCTCGGATCATGCGTGCCCTCCCACCGTAGACACATTCGGGCGACGCGCGGAGAGAACTCAGTCGCGGTGGGTAGCATTTCGATCATGACGCGCGTGGGGCAGGAGTCTCTGATCCGGCAGACGACCGCGGGTGCGGTGCGCGGCAGCAGGCAGGGAGCGGTGCTGAGCTGGAAGGGCGTGCCCTTCGCCGCGGCCCCCGTCGGCGAACGCCGTTTCCGGCGCCCGGCGCCTCCCGAGAAGTGGCACGAGCTGCGTGATGCCACCGCCTTCGGTCCCATGGCGTTGCAGCGTCCGCTCAAGTCGATGGAGGTCGTGCCGGGGGTGGGCGTGGCGGAGGACTGCCTGAGCCTCAACGTCTGGGCACCGCGCGATGCGATGCAGTCGGCCGCATCCGGAACCCCGAAACCCGTGATGGTCTGGATTCACGGCGGGGGCTACTTCCAGGGCTCCACCGCGCAGCGCTACTACGACGGCCGGCACCTGGCCGAGAACGGCGACGTGGTGGTCGTCTCGGTCAACTACCGGCTGGGGGTCTTCGGCTTCGTCGACTTCTCGAGCCTCGGTGACGGGGGGAGCAGGAACTCCGGCTTCCGCCACGGCTTCGACGCCAACATCGGCCTGCGCGACCAGATCGCCGGACTCGAGTGGGTGCGCGACAACATCGCCGCGTTCGGCGGCGACCCCGGCAACGTCACCCTCTTCGGCGAGTCTGCGGGAGGGGCATCCGTCATCGCGCTGATGGCCTCGCCGCTGACCACCGGCCTGTTCCACCGGGCCATCGCCCAGAGCGCTCCCGTCACGTCGATCTACGGTCGCGAGCGCGCGGCTGCCGTGGCTGAGCGGCTGCTCGCCATCGTCGGCATCGACCGTCACGAGGCTCACCGCCTGCGCGACCTCGACCCCTTCGACCTCGTGGATGCGGGTGCCGAGCTCGTGCACCAGGTCTCGTCCGAGGTTCCCGGAACCCTCGCCATGGCCCCCGTGCTCGACGACGAGGTGCTGCCCGAGTACCCGCTCACCGTGTTCCGTGAGGGCCGCGCGCCGCGTATCCCCCTGATCGTGGGCACGAATCACGACGAGTCGTCGTTCTTCAAGCTGATGCGCTCGCCGCTGCTGCCGATCACACCGGCAGCGGTCGAGCAGATGTTCGCCGAGATCGCGAGCGACCGCCCCGAGTTCGAGGGTGTCGGTGAGCGCATCACCGGCGCCTACCCCTCGTATCCGCGGCGCCGTACCCCCGCCGAGGTGTCGCGGGATGCGGGCTTCCGCATGCCCTCGATCTGGCTCGCCGAGGCGCACTCGCGCCACGCACCCACCTGGATGTACCGCTTCGACCACGCCACGCCCCTCCTGCGCGTGACGGGCATCGGCGCCACCCACGCGGCAGAGCTCGCCTACGTGTTCGGCTCGTTCGCCCCGCGCGGCAAAGACATCGTGTTCGGCATGGGCGGCCGCCCCGAGGCCCTGCGCGTCTCCGCGCGCATGCAGGCGCGCTGGCTCGCATTCGCCCACGGCCGGTCACCGGATGCCGACGCGGCTCCGGTCGACTGGCCGCCCTACGAGGAGAGCGGGCGCAGCACCCTCATCATCGATCGCGACGACGTGATCGAGCACGACCCGGATGCCGACATCCGCGAGGCCTGGGGCCCCGAGATCCTCGCCTTCCGCTGAGGTCTCGGCCCAGACCGCCGCCGCGCGCCGCCGCGCGCTCCCGGAGGTTGCCACAAGTTGTGGCAACTCGAGCGTCCGGGCAACACGATGGGGCAAGTCGGTGTGGGGCGTGCCCGCGGCGGCCAACGCGCACGTCCGGGCAACAGGAAGGGGCAAGTCGGCGTGTGGCGTGCCCGCGCCGGCCGGCCGCGTTCCCGGGGTTGCCACAAGTTGTGGCAACTGGAGCGTCCGGGCAACAGGATGGGGCAAGTCGACGTGTGGCGTGCCCGCGCCGGCCCGGCGCGTTCCCGGGGTTGCCACAAGTTGTGGCAACTGGAGCTTCCGGGCAACAGGAAGGGGCAAGTCGGCGTGGGGCGTGCCCGCGGCGGCCCGGCGCGTTCCCGGGGTTGCCACAAGTTGTGGCAACTGGAGCTTCCGGGCAACAGGAAGGGGCAAGTCGGCGTGGGGCGTGCCCGCGGCGGCCCGGCGTGCAGCCCTGCGCGCACGCGTTCCGGGGTGCCACAAGTTGTGGCAACTCGCTCCCGGGTGCCACAAGTTGTGGCAACCCGCGTCCGGGTGCCACAAGAAGTGGCAACCCGCCCTGCCGTGGTAGGAATGCAGCATGGTGGCCGAACAGTTCGTCACGCCCTTCTGGCTCGACCTCGCGGCCACGGCGCTCGGCAGCGTGCAGGGCGCGATGTTCGCCGCCCAGTTCAAGGACAAGCGCCTCGACCTTCTCGGCGTCGGCCTGATCGGCGTGGTCACCGGTTTCGGCGGCGGTATGCTGCGCGATCTGCTGCTCAACCAGGTTCCGGCGGCGCTGCAGTCGAACTGGTACATCCCCGTCGCCATCGCGGCCGCCCTCGTGGGCATGCTGCTCGAGCGGCTGTTCACCCGGCTGAACGTCGTGATCACGATTCTCGACGCAGTGAGCCTCGGCCTCTTCTGCGCCATCGGGGCGAGCAAGGCGCTCTCGGTCGGTCTGCCGGTTGTGCCGGCGGTGTTCGTGGGAATCGCGGCCGCGGTCGGTGGCGGCATGCTGCGTGACATCCTGCTCGGGATGCCGATCGGCGTGATGCACGTCGGTTCGCTCTACGCGGTGGCGGCCGGGGCGGGCGCGATCTTCCTCGTGGCGGCCACCGCGGCCGGATCCGACATCACGGTGGCCGGGATCGGATGCGTGATCGTGACCACGCTCATCCGCCTGCTGGCCGTGCGTTTCGGCTGGAGCCTGCCCGAGCAGCGCACCATCAGCACTCTGCGACGACTCCGTCGCCAGAAGAGTGCGTGATTTCCGACAGGAGATTGAACGTTTTCGCAGGCGCTCCCGTTGACCCCAGATGAGGCCGACGGGCGCCCTCCGGGTCACCGAGCGCTCTCATAGGAAGCGCCAAGGGGCCCCAAAGGAGCCTGAAAGACTCGATCGATACGTTCGTATCAGTCCACTGACCGAGACAACGACAGGACCCCCTGATGAACACTCGACAGAAGAAGATCGCCCTTGCCACGATGAGTGGGCTCTCGCTGTCCGTCGCCCTGGCGGGCTGTGCCACCGATACCGCATCCTCCTCCGCCGAGGCGCAGACCGTCGCCCCCACGACGGCGAGCACCTCGTCGGCTGCCACCTCCTCGGCTGCCGCCTCGTCGACCGCGACCGACTCGGCCACCACCGATTCCGGCAGCAGCGCGAGCACCTACACCGATGGCACCTACGAGGCCACGGGCACCTACACCTCGCCCAACGGCCAGGAGGAGGTCGACGTGTCGATCACCCTCGCGAACGATGTCATCACGGCCGTCACGGTCACCCCGCAGGCGTCCAACCCCAACTCGGTGCGCTACCAGAACGAGTTCGCCGACGGCATCGCCGCGGTGGTGGTGGGTCAGGACATCGACGAGATCCAGGTCTCGCGCGTCGCCGGGTCGAGCCTCACGAGCGGCGGCTTCAACGAGGCCGTCGAGACCATCAAGTCCGAGGCGGCGTAAGGGCCGCGCGCATGAGCCGCGCCTCTTTCGACTTCGACGCCATCGGTACCCGGTGGCAGATCGAGACGGCCGAGCCGCTCGACGAGGCGACCCGGCGTGCGGTGACCGACCGCATCGAGTCGTTCGACCAGGTCTACTCCCGCTTCCGAACCGATTCCCTCGTGTCGCAGATCGCCGCCGGGGCAGGCCGCTTCGAGTTCCCGGATGACTCGCTCGAGCTCTTCGGGCTGTACGACAGGTTGTACTCTGCCACCGGCGGCGCGGTCGATCCGCTGGTGGGCCGCGACCTCGAGCGGCTCGGCTACGACCGCGTCTACAGCCTGCAGCCGGTGACGGCTCCGGATGTCTCGCTGCGGGCATCCTGGGCCGCCGACGTCACCCGCGACGGTGCCGCACTCACCACCACCCGGCCCGTCGTGATCGACGTCGGGGCGGCGGGCAAGGGCTACCTCGTCGACCTCGTACGCGCCGTGCTCGAGGATCATGGCGTCGACGACGTGGTGATCGATGCGAGCGGCGATCTCGTGCACCGGGGCGCGTCGCCCATCAGGGTGGGCCTCGAGCATCCGCTCGACCCGACGAAGGCGATCGGTGTGGCCGAGTTCGCGAACACCTCGCTCTGCGCCTCGGCGAGCAACCGCCGCGCGTGGGGCGATGGGCTGCACCACATCCTGGACGCGCGCAGCGGGAACCCGGCACGTGAGGTGATCGCCACCTGGGTGATCGCCGCCGACACCGCCCTCGCCGACGGGCTCGCCACCGCACTCTTCTTCACCGGTGCCCATGAGCTCGCGAACACATTCCACTTCAGCTATGTACGCATGTACGCCGATGGGCGGGCCGAGCGCTCGCGGTACTTCCCGGGAGAACTCTTCACATGAAAGCACGATTCGACACCCTGATCGGGCGCGTCACCATGTACAACCTCATGGTGATCGTGCTCGGCGCGATCGCCGTCGTCGCCTTGATCGAGAGTGCCCTCGGCCAGATCTTCTACACGCCGCTCGAGATGATCCTCAGCCTCGCCGTGGCCATCGTCGTCACTGCAGTGGCGAGCTGGGTCTTCGCGCTCGCGTTCCGCACGCGAGCGCACCTCCCGTCGTCCACGATCACCGGGCTGCTGATCTTCTTCGTGTTCATCCCCACCGCCGACCCCACGGGGCTCCTGCTGATGGCGCTCACCGCCGTGGTCGCGGCGGCATCCAAGTTCCTCCTGGCCATCCGGGGCCGGCACGTGCTCAACCCGGTGGCCGCCGCCGCCGTGATCATGTCGGTCACCGCGCTCAATCCCTCGGGCTGGTGGGTGGCCACGCCGGTGCTGCTCCCGGTGGTCGTG
Organism: Herbiconiux sp.; assembly: GCF_004297105.1. Taxonomy (GTDB): domain Bacteria; phylum Actinomycetota; class Actinomycetes; order Actinomycetales; family Microbacteriaceae; genus Herbiconiux. Next base: position 254,650 of record NZ_SCVE01000012.1, on the reverse strand, counting down.
GTGGGCGCGTTCCTCGTGCTCTACCGCACCGGACGGCTCGCGATCGGCGGCACCTTCGTGCTGCTCGCGCTCGTGATCGTCACGGCGCGCATGGTGATCCTCGGCAGTTCCTTCGGCGATGCGCTCTGGCTGGCTGTGGGCTCGTTCCCCATCGTGTTCCTCGCGGGCTTCATGCTGAGCGAGCCGCTGACGCTCCCTCCTCGCCGGGGGCAGCAGCTCCTCGTCGCGGCCGTCGTGGCGGTGCTCTTCTCCATCCCCTTCTCGATCGGCCCGGTGTACTCCTCGCCCGAGATCGCTCTCGTGATCGGCAACATCGTGGCGTTCTTCTTCGGGCAGCGCCGGGGCATCCGGCTTCGCTACGTGGGCTCGCGGCAGCTCACCCCCACGAGCACGGCCTTCGACTTCGAGCCGTCGCATCCGGTGCGCTTCCTGCCGGGTCAGTATCTCGAGCTGGCGCTGCCGCACCGGGGTGCCGACTCACGCGGTACGCGGCGCATGTTCAGCATCACCTCGGCACCGGATGCCCCGGATCGGGTGAGCGTCGGCATCAAGCTCTCGCAGCCCTCGAGCTCGTTCAAGAAGGCGCTGGTGGGGCTCACGCCCGGCACCACCGTGCGGTCGACCTGGGTGGGCGGCGACTTCCTGCTGCCCCGGGATGCCTCGCACCCCGTGCTTCTCGCCGCCGGCGGCATCGGCATCACACCGTTCGTGAGCCAGCTCGCGGCACGCTCGGCCGGGGGCACACAACCCGTCGACGTGGTACTCGTCTACGCGGTGTCGGCACCCGATGAGCTGGCCTACGCCGACGAACTGGCGGCCGCCGGCATCCGGGTGCTGGTGACGGCACCCACCGAGCCGCCGGCGCTGCCGTCGGGGTGGGTGTACCTCGGGGCGGCCCGGGTCACGGCCGACGTGCTGCGCGCCGCGGTGCCCGACATCGATGCGCGACGCGCCTACGTGTCGGGCCCGCCCGGCTTCGTCGATCATGTGTCGGCCGAGCTGCGTCATGCGGGCGCCCGCGGCATCCGCACCGACGCCTTCGCGGGCTACTAGCCCCTCCGGCCACTCCGCGGAACGTCGAGCGGGCGGGGTCAGCGGATGGTGGCGTAGGCGTCGAGTGCGGCCGCGCGCGACTCCTTGAGGTCGACCATGGGCTCGGGATACGCATCCGTTCCCAGCTCGGGTACGTAGCGCGCGATGTAGGCGCCGTGCGGGTCGAACTTCGAGGCCTGCAACTCGGGGTTGAAGACCCGGAAGTACGGCGCCGCATCCGGCCCCGACCCGGCCACCCACTGCCAGTTCAACGCGTTGGAGGCGGGATCGGCGTCGACGAGCGTGTCCCAGAACCAGGCCTCGCCCACCCGCCAGTCGACCCGCAGGTTCTTCACGAGGAATGACGCCACCACCATGCGCACGCGGTTGTGCATCACACCGGTCTGCCACAGCTCGCGCATGCCGGCGTCGACGAGTGGGATGCCCGTCTGACCCTGCTGCCACCGCTCGAGATCGCGCGCGGGCAGCTCGTCCCAGGGGAAGCGATCGAACTCGGGCCGCATGTTCTCAGTGGTGATCGAGGGCAGGTGGAAGAGGAGGTGGTAGGCGAACTCGCGCCACACGAGCTGCCGGAGGAAGGCGGCGGCCCCGGATGTCGTGCCTCCGCGTTCCCCGTCGGCGGCGGGAGGTGCGGATGACGCCGAAGCACCCCGCGCCCGGTGCCTCTCCACCGCATGCCACACCTCGAACGGGCTGATCTCGCCGAAGCGCAGGTGCGGCGAGAGTCCCGACGTGCCGTCTTCGGCGGGGAAGTCCTGTTCATCGACGTACTCGTCGACTCCGCTCCGCAGGAAGGCGGCGAGCCGGGCATGCGCCCCGGCCGCGCCGGGCTGCCAGCGCGTACGCAGCCCCTCGGCCCAGTCGGGCCTCGTCGGCAGCAACCCCCACGACGCGAGGTCGTCGCTCGGCAGGCGTCGGTGCTGCAGCCCGTCATCCGCCGTGGGAGCGGGCACCGGATGCCGCGGAGCGGGCTTCGCGAGCACGGCGCGGTAGAACGGCGTGAACACCTTGTACCAGCCGCCCTGGCCGGTGAGGATCGTCCATGGCTCCACGAGCACCGAGCCGTGGAAGCTCTGCACGTCGATACCGTCGTCCTTCAACGACGACTTGAGGCCGGTGTCGATGGCCCGTTCGGCTTCGCCGTAGCGGCGGTTCCAGAACACGGCGGTCGCGCCGCTCTCGGCGACGACGGCCCGCACCACCTCGTCGGCGGTTCCGCGGCGGAGCGTGAGCGTCAGACCCACCTCGCGCAGTTCATCCGCGAGCGCCTCCAGGCTGCCATGCAGCCACCACGACGATGCTGCGCCGAGCGGCCGGATGCCGGCGCTCTCCCTGTCGAGCACGTACAGGCACACGATCGGGTCTCCCCGCAGGACGGCGGCGTGCACGGCGGGGTTGTCACGCAGGCGGAGGTCGTCGCGCAACCAGACGACGGTGGTGGGATTCGCGCTCACGGAGTCAGTCAACTCGCTCCCGGCGCATCCCGCACCCGAGGGTGTTCGCTAGCGGGCCGACGCCGTCCGCGCCGCGACGCCCACCCGCAGCTTGTCGCACAGCCGGGTGAGCTCGTCGAGCTCCTCGCCCGACAGCGTGCCCGACATGTGATCGCTGATCGAGGCGCCGTGGATCACGGCGGCCTGACGGTACGTCTGCACACCCTTCTCGGTGAGAGCGACCAGGGTTCCCCGCCCGTCGCTCGGGTCGTCGTGCTTCTCGAGGATGCCGCGCGAGACCAGTCGATCGACCAGGCGGCTGATCGACGGCTGAGTGAGCAGCACCTTCTCGCCCAGATCGCGGATGCGCAACGTCTTCCCGGGTTGCCCGAAGAGGTTGAACATCACGTCGTACTCGTTGAACGACACGATGTCGGTCGGGAACTCCGTGGCGAGCTGGCGCATCACGCTCACCTGCGCTCGGAAGAGCGATTCCCACGCGGCGACGGGGGAGACATCCGGTGCCATCCCAGCTCCTGACACTCGAGGCGAAAAGGTGGCTCTCATTCTGACACGGCCGCCACGGCTCGCCCCGAGGCGGGCGTTTAAATGATTGAGGGCCCGTCGTAGAGGCTAACGACGGGCCCTCTCCCTTGCACCAAGAGTGTCCTGCAATCACATTCCGCCGAAGCTGCCACAGCAAACAACTTCGGCTCTTCGAATATATAACGGTCTGGTAACGGGGAGCAAGTTACCAAATCGTTATTTTCCTGGGAATTGGCTGTGTGCCCCATTCGGGGGTGTGCGGGAGGGGTTCGACCGTCGGCGATCGCACGAGGAGATTGGCGTGAACCGGGTGAGCTGAATCGGACAATACGGTTATGAGTTCCGACAATGAGGTGATCGAACGCTCGGCCGTCGAGCCGGCCGTGTTCGCGACCCTCTACGACCGCCATGCTCCGAGCGTGTTCCGGTACGCCGCCCAGCGGCTCGGTGATGACGCGGGCCAGGACGTGATGTCGGAGACGTTCCTGGTGGCCTTCGAGCGCCGCGCGTCGTACGACCTCACTGTGCCGGATGCCCGCCCGTGGCTACTGGGCATCGCGACCCGGTTGATGCGCAAGCACTCCCGGGTCGAGGCGGCCGCCTGGAAGGGCATGTCGGCCGATCTCGCAGCCCAGATCGCGCCGGACGCCGTGGAGTCGACCGGCTCGCGAATCGATGCCGAACGTCTGTCCCGCCGACTCGCGAAGACCCTGCGTCATCTGTCGCCGGCCGATCGCGACACGCTGCTGCTCTACGCCTGGGCAGACCTGGACTACTCCTCGATCGCCGCCGTGACCGGCGTGCCGGTGGGCACGGTCAAGTCGCGACTGAATCGGGCCCGCCGCCTCTTACGCCGCGCCGCCGGCGCCGGCAGCACGACCACCTCTACCGAACAGGAGATCGACCATGGACGAACTGACACTGCTCCGCAACGCTCGTGACGACACCCGCGAGCCCACCCCCGAGATGATCGCCGAGGGCCGCGAGGCGCTGGTGAACCGGATCGCCCGGGGTGACGGAACCACCACCACCGAGCTCCCGCGCAGCGCCCGACGCCGGACGCTGCCGCGCGTGACGTGGGTGGCGGCGGGAGTGGCGGCCGGGATGATCGCGGTGCTGGTGGCGGGCAACATCAGCCTGGGTGCCCAGTCGGCATACGCCAGCGGTGTGCTCCGCGCCGCTGCCACGGAGACCATCGCCTACGCGAACCTCGTGCCGGACTCGGGCGAGTACCTCCGCGCACGTACGCACGCCCGCTGGCAGGCCTGCACCGGCGACGAGGACGGCGCCGTGGTGTGTGCGCCGAACGACCAGATCCTGGATGTGTTCATGCCGGCCGACCCGGCCGCGGAGTGGGTTCTCTTCCGCGACTGGGGGAACCAGTCCGGGATCACCACGGATGGGTCCATCGAGACCATCCGGGCCGCCGACGGTGCGTTCTACGGCCCCGATTCCTCGTGGGTCACGGTCGACTACGCCGACATCCCCACCGAGGGAGCTGCGGCCTACGACTGGATCGACAGCCAGTACACCGGGGGATCGGCGTCGCGCGACGAAGACGACTTCGTGCGCATCACCGACATCCTGCGCTCCGGTCTGGTTCCTGCGCCCCAGCGCGCGGCCCTTCTCGATGCCCTGTCGCGCATCCCAGGCGTGACCGCCACGGATGACGTCGCCAACCTCGATGGGGTGACGGGAACCGCGATCGGCCGCAACGAGCCCGTGCGTGCGGGCGAACGGCAGGAGGTCATCATCGATCCGGCCACCGGTCTGATCATCGGCGAACGAACCGTCTCCGGAACCACCGTGTTCGGCTGGGGGCCCGACGAGGTCGTCGAGCTCACGGCGATCGAGACCACGATCGCGACGACCGCACCATGACCCTCTGGGGCGACGAACCGATCGACCCCGCTGCGCTCGACCTCCCGCCGACCACGTCGATATCGATTCCCCTGCCCTCGCCGGCCGACGGATCCGGGCTCAGACTGTGGCGAGGCGGAGGTCGAGGCCGAGATCGCCGAGTGATGCGCGTGCGTCGGGGGGCAGATCCGCGTCGGTGATGGCGATGTCGAGGGCGTCGAGGGGGGCGACCTTGAACCGCTCGAAGGTGCCGAACTTCGTGCTGTCGGCGAGGAGCACGCACGAGGACGAGGCGGCCATGGCGGCCTTCTTCAGCACCACCTTGTCGGTGGCCGGGGTGGTGACGCCGTGCGCCACATCCCAGGTGCCGGTGCTCAAGAAGAAGAGGTCGAGGCTGATCGACCCGAGCGTGGCGGCGGCGAGGCTGCCGCTCGATGAGCCGCTCGAGACGTCGACCACGCCTCCCGTGTGGATCGTCTCGATGCTCGGGTAGTCGAGGAGCGTGGTGACCACGAAGAAGTCGTTGGTCACCACGGTGAGGCCGCGGCGGGTGGCCAGGAAGGGTACGACGGCCTCGCAGGTCGTTCCTGCATCCAGGAACACGACCATGTCGTCGTCGACGAGGCCGGCGGCCAGTTCGGCGATCGCTCGTTTTCGGGGCAGCTCCAGCCCGGCCCGCGAGGCGCGCTCGCGTGGGGGTTCGGAGCCCTTCCACTCGCTGAGCCGCACCCCGCCCTGAACGGAGACCACCTGACCGCTCTCCTCGAGCGCGGCGATGTCGCGCCGCACGGTCATGTGCGAGACGCCGAGGAGGTCGACGATGTGCCGGATGCTCAGCACACCCGCGCTCCGGAGCAGCCGCAGGATCTCCTGATGGCGCTGTTCGGGGATGAGAGGCGGGGTGGTGCTCACGACCCAGAGCCTAGCGCTCCGTGGGACAGATTCGAGAAAATGTGTGAACGTTTGTGAATCTATGAGCTATTGTGATGCTCAATGTTAAGCAAATTCGATGTGCTGCGCGCCATCCATGACACCGGTGCCGTCTTGATCATCCGGCTCGACAGCGCCGACGAAGCCCTCCAGGTCGCGAGGGCCGCCATCGCTGGCGGCTTCCGCGCGCTGGAGATCACCCTGAGCGTGCCGGATGCGCTGGGCGTCATCCGCATGCTCTCCACCGAGTACGCCGGCCAGGGCGTCGCCATCGGCGCGGGCACCGTACTCGACGCGGAGGCTGCGTTCGCCTGCGTGCAGGCCGGGGCGCGCATCCTCGTGAGCCCCAACCTCGACCCGGGCATGATCCGCACCGCGGCCCGCTACCAGGCGGTCTCGATCAGCGGCGCCTTCACGCCCACCGAGATCGTCGACACGATGTCTGCCGGGGCCGACATCGTGAAGCTCTTCCCCACCGAGATCGCGGGCCCCGACTACCTGAAGACCGTCAGGGCGCCGCTCGCTCAGGCGCCGATCCTGCCCGCCGGCGGCGCCACGCCCGAGAACGTGGGCACCTGGTTCGCCGCGGGAGCCGTCGCCGTGGGCGTCGGCAGTGCCGTCACGAAGGCGGCACGGCCCGACGGCGACTACTCCAAGGTCACGCGCGCCGCCGAGGCCTTCCTTGCGGCGATCGCGGCCGCCCGCGCCTGACAGCCCCGAACATCCCCCCACACACAAAGGAGTGAATGGCATGAGCCAGACGACCATCGAGGCACCCGTCCTCAGCAAGGCCGAGAAGAAGACCGTCAGGATCCGCTGGTTCCTCGTGGGCTTCCTCATCCTCGGTGGGGTGGTGAACTACCTCGATCGATCCACGCTCAGCGTGGCGAACACCACCATCGCCCAGGAGTTCAACCTCGACGCCCTGCAGATGGGTCTGCTGCTCTCGGCGTTCTCCTGGCCGTACGCCATCGCCAACCTCCCGGCCGGCTACCTCGTCGACAAGTTCGGGCCCAAGAAGATGTTCGCGTTCGCCGCAGGCGCCTGGTCGCTGGTGTCGATCGTCACGGCCGCCGCCAACTCCTTCGGCTTCCTCTACGCGGCCCGTGTCGCCCTCGGTATCGCGGAGTCGCCCTTCTTCACCTCGGCGCTCAAGGTCAATGAGCGCTGGTTCAACAAGAAGGAGCGTGCGCTCCCCGTCTCGCTGGTGAACACCGGATCGCAGATCGCGAACGCCATCGCACCTCCGCTCCTCACCTTCCTGCTGCTCACCATGAGCTGGCGGGGCATGTTCATCATCGTGGGCGCCTTCGGCATCGTGATCGCCCTCGTCTGGCTGCGCATCTACCGCGACCCCACCCTCAAGGAGCAGGCCCTCATCAAGGGCGCGGAGGCCGAGGCGCGGGTCGCGGCCACCAACGAGAAGGTCGGCTGGGGCCAGCTGTTCAAGTACCGCAACACGTGGTTCATGATCCTCGGCGCCTTCGGCATCTTCTACACCGTGTGGGTCTACCTCACCTGGCTGCCGAGCTACCTGCAGACCGCTCGCGGGTTCAGCCTCGCCGAGAGCGGCTGGCTCGCCTCGCTCCCGTTCCTGTGCGGCATCATCGGTGTGATCTTCGGTGGCTGGCTCTCCGGCCGCCTCGTCGGACGGGGTGTGAACACCGTGCGCGCCCGAAAGATCCCCATCGTCGGCGGCGCCCTGCTGGCTGCGGCAGCCGTGCTCCCCGTGGCCTACGTCGACAGCACTCCGCTCGCGATCGTGCTGCTCTCGGTGGGCTACTTCGCCTCGCAGGTTCCCATCGGATGCCTCTGGACCCTCGCCTCCGACATCGCGCCCTCCAATCAGGTGGCCTCGCTGGGTGCGATCCAGAACTTCGGCGGATTCATCGGCGCGGCCGTCGCGCCCGTGGTGACCGGTGCCATCCTCGCCTCGACCGGGGGCAACTACACGCTCGTGTTCCTCATCGGCGGAGTGCTGCTGCTCGTCGGCGCCCTCTCCTACGGCCTGTTCGTCAAGGAGCGCCCGGCCGCCCCGAGCGAGTCCGTGACGACGGCGTAGCCTGACGTCATGGGCAGCACCCTGTACTTCGTGATCGGCCCGGCGGGCTCCGGCAAGTCGACCGTGAGCACGCTGATCGCCGAGCGGATGCACGCGGCCTACCTCGATAAGGACTCGGTGGCGACCTTCTTCACCGAGGCCTTGCTCGAGGCGGCCGGCACCGACAAGCACGAGCGCGACAACAACGAGTACTACCAGCGCGTGGTGATGGACCTGGAGTACCGCACTCTGCTGCGGCTCGCCGGCGACAACCTCCGGCTCGGTAACCCGGTGGTGCTCGACGCGCCCTTCGTGCGCTACTTCCCGCGCGACGACTTCCTCGAGAAGGCCGCGGAGGAGCACGACTGGCCGCGCGACGTCGAGATCGTGGTGGTGCACGTGACGGTGGAGGGCTCCCGGGTGAAGAACCGGGTGGATGCCCGCGGCTACGAGCGCGACGCCTGGAAGCTCGCCCACTGGGACGAGTTCTGGGCCACCGCTCAGGCCTCGGAGTGCCGCTGGCGGGGTGCCCACCACATCCTCTTCGACAACAGCGCCGACGGGGCTGCCGGCAATCTCGAGAGCGCCCTGGCCGCCTTCATCTGACGATTCCCCCCCGGGTCTCGGCCTGAATCTGTGCCGATCTTCATTCGGATGTTGCTTTTCCCGACATTCGGATCTAAAGTCACAGAAACGCAGAAATGCGCAGATTCAGAGCCGAGTCCAGAAGGGTCATCGTCGACATGTACGCCATCGAACGCCACGAACGCATCGGCGTCGTCATCGGGAGCAGAGGCCGGGTCACGGTGGCCGAGCTCGCCGAGTCGCTCGGTGTCACCTCCGAGACGGTGCGCCGCGATCTCGACCTGCTCGAGCGGCAGGGCCTGCTGCGCCGCGTGCACGGGGGCGCCGTGGCCAACACGAAGACGAGCCTGATCGAGCCCACCGTCGCCGACCGCGTCGACCGTGCGCGGGGCGCCAAGGCATCGATCGCGGATGCGGCCCTCGCTCTCCTCGGCGAGGGCTTCTCAGGGTCGGTGCTGCTCGACTCCGGTACCACGACCGGTGCCCTCGCCGAGCGACTGGCCGGGTGGCGCTCCGCGGATGGCCGCGAGCTCATCGTCATCACCAACTCGGTGCCCATCGCCGCGCTGCTGCACCTCAACCCGGCGATCGATCTCCACCTGCTCGGCGGTACCGTGCGCGGGGTCACGAGCGCGGCGGTCGGCACGACCACCCTCGATCAGCTCGCCCACCTGCGGCCCGACATCGCCTTCGTGGGCGCGAACGGCATCAGCGCCGAGTTCGGCCTCAGCACGCCCGACGAGCGAGAGGCATCGGTCAAGTCGGCGATGATCCGCAGCGCCCGCCGCTCGGTGGCGCTCGTCGATTCCACGAAGCTCGGCGACGAGGCGCTGCACCGCTTCGCCGAACTGCGCGACCTCGACACTCTCATCTCCGACCAGGATCCCTCCGGCACGCTGTCGGCGGCGCTCGACGCCGACGAGGTCGAGGTGATCGTCGCGTGATCCTCACCGTCACCGTCAACCCGTCGTTCGACCGCACCATCGACCTCGCCGAACCCCTCCAGCACGGCCAGGTGCAGCGGGTCTCCCATTCCACGCAGGAGCCGGGAGGCAAGGGCGTCAACGTCTCCCGTGCCCTGCAGGCCGCCGGATGCGCCACTCTGGCGATCCTGCCCGGTGACGCCGGCGACCCGATGGTCGAGGCGCTCGGTGCGGCGGGGATCCCGGTGGAGTGCGTACCGGTGGGCGCGAGCATCCGTGCGAACACCACGATCACCGAACCCGACGGCACCACGACCAAGCTCAATGAGCCGGGTGCGCCGATCAGCCCCGACGCCCTCGATGGCATCGTGGACCTCGTGGCCCGGCGGTCCGCCGCGGCGTCGTGGGTGGTGCTCGCCGGTTCTCTTCCTCCCGGAGCGCCGGCCGACTTCTACGCACGCATCGTCGCCGCCATCCGGCAGCGGGCCGCGCGCGACGGGGTCTCGGCCCCCTCGATCGCCGTCGACAGCTCGGGAGATCCGCTCTCCGCCCTGCTCTCCTCCGGTGAAACCGTCGACCTCATCAAACCGAACGGCGAAGAGCTGCTGGCGGTGGCCGGGGCTCTCGGTGAGCCGGTGGCCGGCATCCCGGTCGACGACTTCGAGGCCGACGAGGCGCAGGTCGTGGCCGTCGCCCAGAGCCTCCTCTCACCGACGCTCGGCCGTGTCCTCGTCACGCTCGGCTCGCGCGGAGCACTGCTCGTCTCCGAACAGCACGTGCTCGCGGCGCGCGCACCGGTGATCGTGGCCCGCAGCACGGTCGGCGCGGGGGACTGCTCGCTGGCGGGCTACCTCCTCGCAACCGAACGAGGTGCCGCCGCCGCCGAGGCGCTCGCCCAGGCCGTGGCGCACGGCGCGGCCGCCGCATCCCTGCCCGGTTCCACCGTGCCCACCCCCGACCTCACCCATCCCGGCGACATCGTCGTCAGCCACCGTCCGCGCGTCGTCGCCGGCCGGAGATAACGAAGGAGTCCACCCCCACCATGTCCGCACTCATCACCACCGATCTGGTCGTTCTCGACCTCGACCTGGGCTCCGAGAAGTCCCGGGTCATCCGCCGGCTCGCCGAGCTGGTCGTGGCCTCGGGCCGCGCCACCGACGCCGAGGCTCTCTACGCCGACGCCTGGGACCGGGAGAGCAAGACCGACACCGGCATCCCCGGCGGCATCGCCATCCCGCACTGCCGCTCGACCGCGGTGCTCGAGCCCACCCTCGCCATGGCGCGTCCGCGACCGGGCGTCGACTTCGGCGCCGCCGATGGTCCCGCCGACCTCATCTTCTTCATCGCCGCACCGGATGGCGCCGACCAGGAGCACCTCGTGCTGCTGTCGACGCTCGCCCGGTCGCTGATCAAGCCCGAGTTCGTGCAGGCGTTGCGGGATGCCCCCACGAAGGAGGCGATCGTGGCGCTCGTCGACGGTGCGCTCTCGGGCACCACGCCGGCTGCCTCAGCGGCGGCCCCTGCGGCGGCAGCCGCCGCGACGGAGCCCGTCGCCCCGGCGGCCGAGCGCGAACGACCCGTGCTCGTGGGCGTCACCGCCTGCCCCACCGGGATCGCGCACACCTACATGGCGGCCGACTCCCTCGTGGCCGCCGCCGAACGGGCCGGAGTGGAACTCCACGTCGAGACGCAGGGCTCCTCGGGAGCGGATCCGCTCGATCCGGCCCTCATCGCCCGCGCGGTCGCCGTGGTCTTCGCCGTCGACGTCGATGTGCGCGACAAGGCCCGGTTCGCGGGCAAGCCCGTCATCCAGGCCCCCGTGAAGCGAGGCATCGACGAGCCCGACGCGATGATCGCCGAGGCACTCGCCGCCGCGACCGACCCCGCAGCGCGTCGCGTGGCCGGTGACTCGTCGTCCGCATCCGCGGGTGCAGCCGCATCCGACGAGCACATCGGCGCGAAGCTCAAGCGCTACCTGCTCACCGGTGTGAGCTACATGATCCCGTTCGTGGCGGGCGGCGGCCTGCTGATCGCCCTCGGCTTCCTGCTCGCGGGCTACCAGATCAATGCGAGCGCCACCGACATCGTGCTGAACAACTCGCTCTGGAACCTGCCCGACGGCGGGCTCGCCACGTACCTCGGAGCGGTCTCGTTCGTGATCGGCGCCGCCTCGATGGGCTTCCTGGTGCCGGCGCTCGCGGGGTACATCGCCTACGCGATCGCCGACCGGCCGGGCATCGCCGTGGGCTTCACCGCGGGTGCCGTCGCTCTCATCATGAACGCCGGCTTCCTCGGCGGACTGGTCGGCGGCCTCCTCGCCGGGTTCATCGCCTGGGCCATCGGGCGGCTGCGCGTGCCACGGGTGGTCCGCGGGCTCATGCCCGTCGTGATCATCCCGCTGTTCGGCTCGATCTTCGCGTCGGGACTCATGCTGCTCGTTCTCGGTGGGCCGATCGCCCTGCTCATGAGCGGCCTGAACGACTGGCTGTCCTCGCTCACGGGAGTCTCCGCGATCCTGCTGGGCGTCATCCTGGGTGCCATGATGGCGGTCGACCTCGGCGGCCCGATCAACAAGGTCGCCTACGCCTTCGCCGTGGCCGGCCTCGCCGCCGGAACGGTCGAGAACCAGGCGCCCTGGCAGATCATGGCCGCGGTCATGGCCGCCGGTATGGTTCCGCCGCTCGCCCTGGCTCTCGCCACCGTCATCGACCGACGGCTCTTCAGCCAGGCGGAGCGCGAGAACGGCAAGGCGGCGTGGTTCCTCGGAGCGGCGTTCATCTCCGAGGGCGCCATCCCGTTCGCCGCGGCGGACCCGCTGCGCGTCATCCCCGCGGGCATCGTCGGCAGCGCCCTCACCGGAGCCATCGTGATGGGAACCGGCGTCACCTCGCAGGCACCGCACGGCGGTTTCGTGGTGTTCTTCGCCATCGGCAACTTCGGGATGTTCGTGCTCGCAATCCTGGCCGGCATGGTGGTGAGCGCCGCGCTCGTCGTCGTGCTCAAGCGCTTCGTGCGCCGCCGTCCGCGCGAGGAGAACACCTCCATCGGGTCATCGGCGCCGGCGACCACCGGCCGCGGCAGCGCCGCCGGCCCGCTGGCGGACGGCCGCCCTGCTCCCGCGTACGCGGCATCCGCCTCGACCGAGGTGGCGCCCGAGCGCACCTCCGTCGTCACCCGATAGCACCACCCCTCTCCCGAAAGGCACAGAACAATGACCGAGAGAACCGCCATCATCGCCAGCCGCGTCGGGCTCCACGCCCGGCCCGCATCGCTCTTCATCGAGGCCGTCAAGCGCCAGCCGGTGAAGGTCACCATCTCGAAAGACGGCAGCACGCCGATGGATGCGTCGAGCATCCTGTCGATCATGAGCCTCGGCGCGGGCAACGGCGACGCGGTCGTGCTCGCCGCCGAGGGCGAGGGCGCCGACGGCGCGCTCACCGAATTGGTGGCCCTGCTCGAGACCGACCTCGACGCCGAGTAGGCGCTCAGGCGTCGGCGGCGTCCGCGCCGGTTCCGGCCCGGAGTTCGGCAAGCCGTCTCGTCGCGAGATCGGCGGTGCCGCTCCGGGCCGGAGTCACCCTGGCGATCGAGCTGCGCTCGACGACGGGCATCGGGATCAGGCGTTCGCCCGGGCCCGCGTTCGAGAGCAGGAGCCGCACGGCCTCCCGGCCCATCACCACGTGGGGGAGACCGATCGTGGTGAGCCCGGGGCGGAGGTAGGAGGCGAGTTCGTCGTTGTCGAACGACACGATCGAGATGTCCTGGCCGACGGTCAGCCCGCGTTCGGTGCAGGCCTGGTAGGCGCCGAAGGCGAGCCGGTCGTTCATGCACAACAGCGCCCGCACATCGGTGCGGCGGTCGAGCAGCTCGGCGGTGAGGTCGTAGCCGTTGTGGGGCTCCCAGTCCCAGCACGACTCCTCCGCCACGAGGGTGAGGCCGAGTTGCGCCAGCTCCGAGCGCAGTCCGCGGATCCTCCGGTCGACCGTGGCGGAGCGGAACAGGTCGCGTTCGGCCTCGTCGTTCTGCCCGATGAGCGCGATTCCCTCGGAGTGGCCCGCCGCCGCGAGGAGATCCACGGCGGCCCGGCCGCCGGCCTCCTCGTCGGGCAGCACCGAGACGCCGTGACGCGGGTTGGTCGCATTGAGCATGACCACCTTCGTGGCCTCGGGCAGGTCGGGAACGTACAGCTCCCTGGCCCGCACGGTACCGAAGATGATGCCGTCGACCTGGCGGTCGAGCACGGCTTCGATCGCCTCGACCTCGCGGGCCGGCTCACCGCGGGTCTCCATGACGAGCACCACGTGCCCGGCTCGCTCGGCCTCCTCCAGAGCACCCTGGATCAGGCCGCTGGCGAATCGGGTCGTGGCGACGACATCCGAGATGAACGCGATCGAGAGCGTACGGTCGGTGCGGAGGGCGCGGGCCCCGATGTTGGGCCGGTAGCCCAGTTCAGCGGCCGCCGCGTGCACGCGCGCGTGCGCCTCGGCGGAGAACCGGGTATCGGGCTTCCCGTTGAGGATGAGAGACGCCGCCGTCGGCGACAACCCGGCCATCCGGGCGACATCCGCCAGCGTGGTCCGCTTCGCGAACATGCACTCCCTTCCCACTCGACGTCGGTTCGGCCGGGGGAGCCGCTTGACATGTCTGCCTGATCGAGCAATCATATCCCCAGCCATTGGTAAATGCATTTACCAAGTGGTCGACCCACCGCATCCCTAGCATTACGTCCTGACGAAGGAGTCATCATGGCACTACGAAATACCCGACGGCGCGCCGTCGCCGGAACGGCCACCGCAGCCGTTCTGCTGCTCGGCCTCGCCGCATGCGCCCCCGGATCGTCCGCCCCCGCCACCCAGGCGAGCGGCACGGTCGACACCGCGGCGCCGACCGGCGACATCACCATCACCATCCAGGACGAGACCGGGTTCCCGGTCACCTCCGACCTCGCCGACGAGTTCACGAAGCAGTACCCGAACGTGAAATTCGACATCAAGCGCGACAGCTTCCAGAACCTCCTGGCGAACTCCCCGCGCCTGCTGGCCAGCGACGACGCGCCCGACCTCATCCGGCTCTCCACCCTCGGCACGACGGTCAAGGACGGCCTGCTCACGAACCTCGACCCGTACTTCGACGCCTATGGCTGGGACACGTTCCCCGCGGGCCAGCTGGCCGGCGCCCGGATGGACGACAACGGCGTGCGCGGCGACGGATCGCTCTGGCAGTTCGGCATCGGCTACAGCGTCACCGGCATCTACATGAACCAGGCGCTCGCCGACCAGGTGGGCATCACCGAGGTCCCGGCCACCCTCGACGAGCTCGAGGCCGATCTGCAGAAGGCCAAGGACGCCGGCGTGCTGCCCATCCAGACCGGCATGCAGGACGGCGTGGGCACCTTCGTGCTGCAGGCCCTCATCAACCAGTACGGCGACAAGCAGGAACTCGTCGACTGGATGTTCAACAAGCCCGGCGCCACGATCGAGACCGACGCCGCCCTCAAGGGAGCGACGACGTTCCAGGAGTGGGCCGAGAAGGGCTACCTCCCCTCCGACGTCAACGCCATCAACTACACCACGATGGTCTCCAACTTCACGTCGGGCCAGGGCCTGTTCATGTGGGACGGCAACTGGGATGCGGCCAACATCGACACCGGGCTCGGCAAGGGCAACGCCCAGTTCTTCCTGATGCCTCCCGTCGAAGAGGGCGGTGACTACGTGGCCATGGGCACCGGCAACACCTTCGCCATCCCCGCGAAGGCGAAGAACGCCGACGCCACCGCCTTCTTCCTGAACTGGATCGCCACCAACGACAAGGCCCGCCAGATCGTGGTGGATGTCACGGGCGCCTCCCCGGGCGGCGACCCCGCTCAGGCCCTCCCGACGGTCGAAGACGGCACCCTGATCGCGAAGGCCCTCGAGGTCTCGGCCGAGGTCGGTGCGGATGACGGATTCACCGACTTCATGGCGAACTCCACCGCGGGCATCTACCAGGGCTCGCTGCAGCCCAACGAGCAGTTGCTGCTGACCAGCAAGATCACGCCCGAGGACTTCCTGAAGTCGACGCAGGAGTTCTACGAGAACGATCTCGCAGCGAAGTGACGACCACGCGACAAGGCAGCTCGGCCGGGGTGGCTCGCACCACCCCGGCCGGGCCGGCCCGTGCTCCCCGGCGGCGCCGGGGGCGCGCAGCCCGACGGATGATCCTGGCCGGCTGGCTGATGCTCCTCCCGGCCCTGCTGGCCTACCTCTGCTTCGTGATCTACCCCCTGATCACGGCCGTGCAGTACTCGTTCTACAAGTGGAACGGCATCGGCGCGTCCACCTGGGTGGGCATCGGCAACTACGTGGAGATCTTCACGAGCCCCGAGCTGCTCGCCCCGATCTTCAATGCCCTCATCCTCATTCTGTTCTTCTCCGGCATCCCGATCGTCGCCGGGCTCGCACTGGCGAACCTCCTGCGCACCATGAAGCCGGGACCGTTCGCCACCGCCTCGCGAACCATCCTCTTCCTGCCGCAGATCGTGCCGCTGGTCGCGGCGGGCATCGCCTGGTCGTGGATGTACGCCCAGACCGGAACAATCAACTCGATCCTGAATGCCGTGGGGCTCGGCTTCCTCTCCCGCTCGTGGCTGGGGGAGTTCGACACGGCCCTGCCCGCGGTGGGCCTCATCGGCTCCTGGGTGCTGACCGGGCTGTGCACCGTGCTGCTGCTGACCGGCATGGGCAAGATCGACGGATCGCTCTACGAAGCGGTTCGCCTCGACGGCGCAGGCTGGTTCCGGGAGTTCATCACCGTCACCCTCCCCGGCCTCCGTCAGGAGATCGCGGTTCTGGTGACCATCACGGTGATCGCCGCGCTCAGCACCTTCGACATCATCTACACCACCACGAAGGGCGGCCCGGGCACCACCACGCTCGTGCCCGGCATCTCGATCTTCCGGCTCGCCTTCGTGCAGAGCCAGGTCGGTCTCGCCTCGGCGTTCGGCATCGTGCTGCTCGTGTTCGTGCTGATCATCGTGATCCCCATCCAGAGACTCTCCCGGGAGCGTGACCAGTGATCGTCAACCGCACCGAGCTGATCGTCGGGCGCATCCTGCTCGTCGTCATCCTGCTGCTCACCCTGCTGCCCTTCGCGAGCATGCTCGCCGCTGCTCTGCAGTCACCCGATCGCATCCCGAACGGCTTCGCGTGGCCGACCGACCCGCACTGGGAGAACTTCGTCACGGCCTTCGTGGTCGGCAACATCGGCACGCTCATGCTCTCGAGCCTGTTCATCGTGGCGATCGTCGTTCCCGTGTGTCTGGTCTTCTCCACCCTCGCGGGGTACGCGCTGGGCAATCTGCGCATCCCCGGCGGCCGCGTGGTTCTGATCGGCATGATCGTCGGGCTCACCATCCCGTTCGAGGCGATCGTGATCCCGCTCTACTACCAGCTCACCTCCTACGGCGTCATCAACACCCAGTGGGCCGTGATCCTCCCCCTGATCGGTCTGTACATGCCCTTCAGCGTGTTCTGGATGCGGGCGCACTTCGTCGGCGTGCCGCGCGAGATCTCCGAGGCGGCCCGGGTCGACGGAGCGAGCGTCTGGCAGGAGCTGCGCAGCATCCAGCTGCCCCTGGCCCGGCCGGCGCTCTCGGCGCTCGGGATCCTCCTGTTCCTGTGGACCTGGAACCAGTTCCTGCTGCCCCTCGTGATGATCGACGACCCCGACAAGCGCACAATGGCCGGCGCCCTCGGCGCCTTCCAGGGCCAGTACATCGATGCACTGCCCTTGCTGTTCGCGGCATCGTTGCTGGTCATGGTGCCCACCGTCATCGTCTACATCATCTTCCAACGACAGTTCATCGGCGCCCTGCTCCAGGGTGCCGTGAAAGGCTAGAACCTCCGTGACCTTCTCCCTTCCGCACGCCTGGGTGTGGGACTTCTGGACCGCCCGCGAGGGTGACACCTTCCACCTCTACTACCTCCACGCGCCCAAGGAACTCGGTGACCCGGAGCTGCGGCACCGCAACGCCGCCATCGGCCACGCCACGTCGACCGACCTGCGCACCTGGACCGATCACGGCCCGGTGATCGAGCACGGACTCCCGGATGCCGCGGACGCGACCGCGACCTGGACCGGAAGCGTCCTGCGCGATCCGTCCGGCGTGTGGCGCATGTTCTACACCGGGTCGCGGTTCCCGGCGGAGGAGGAGCGCACCAACATCGAGACCGTGCTCTCGGCCACCTCGGCGGATCTCCACACCTGGACGAAAGACCCGGCCGTGACGCTCTCGGCCGATCCCGACTGGTACGAGACCCTCGCCGACGGCACCTGGCACGAGGAGGCCTGGCGGGATCCCTGGATCGCGCAGGACGCGGACGGCGCCTGGCACATGCTGATCACCGCTCGGTCGCGATCGGTCGCCGACGGCGTCGATCCCCGCGACCGCGGCGTGATCGGGCACGCGATCTCGGCCGACCTCCACCGCTGGCGGGTGGCCGAGCCCCTGAGCGCGCCGGGAGAGGGCTTCGCGCACCTCGAGGTGCTGCAACTCGTCGAGATCGACGGGCGCCAGGCGCTGCTGTTCTCGTGCGACTCGCCTCACCTGGCCGGAGAACGCGTCGGCGAGCGCGGGGGCGTCTGGGCGCTGGCCGTGCCCGAGGGCGGACTGTTCTCGGGAGAGCTCCTCTCCTTGCGCGACGCGCACGCGGTGACCGGCGACGAGCTGTATGCCGGCCGGGCCGTGAGCCTTCCCGAGGGGGGATGGGCGCTGCTCGGCTTCGAGAACATCGGCTCGAGCGGATCATTCATCGGGCGGCTGTCCGATCCGGTGCCGCTGCAGTGGGACGAGACCGGGCGACTCGTCGCCCGCCGCACGGAGGTCGTGCGGTGAGCGGCACGGGCGCGCACATCGGAGGGTCGGTCGCCGCGGGCTTCGAGCCCGTTCTCGAGGCGTTCCGGCTCTCGGCCGACGGGGACGCCGGCACCGGGGCGGCGCTGAGCATCCGCCACCGCGGAGAGGTCGTCGTGGATCTGTGGACGGGCGTCGCCGATTCGCGCACCGGCCGGGAGTGGACGGGCGACACCCCCAGTGTCATCTTCTCCTGCACCAAGGGAGTGATGTCGATCCTCCTCGCGCGACTCGTGCAGGAGGGGCGCCTCGACTACGAGGCGCCGGTCGCCGACTACTGGCCCGAATACGCCGTCGCGGGCAAGTCGGCCACACAGGTCAAGCACGCCATCTCGCACCGGGCGGGACTGTCGGCGCCTCGGGTCGACTGGTCGCGGGAGGACATCCTCGACTGGAGCCGGGCCGTCGCGCTGCTCGAGGCGCAGGAACCGCTCTGGCACCCCGGGGCGGCCTGGAGCTATCACGCCATCACGCACGGCTGGCTCACCGGAGAACTGGTGCGTCGCGTCACCGGTCTCCTCCCGGGCGAGTACCTGAGGCAGCTCGTCACCACACCGCTCGCGGTCGATGCCTGGGTGGGTCTGCCCGAAGAGCGCCATGCGGATGTCGCGCACCTGGTGGTCGGGCCGACGCTGCGCGACCTCACCGCTCGGCAGGCCGATGAGGCGCGACACCTCGATGTCGATTGGCTCGGCCGTGCGATGACCCTCGGCGGCGCATTGCCTCCCGAACTCGTCGGGGACGACGATGGTTTCAATCGCGCCGATGTGCAGGCCGCCCAGATCCCGGGGGCCGGCGGGATCGCCTCCGCCCGGGCTCTCGCCACGATCTGGTCGGCCACCGTCCATGCCACGAACGGACAACGGTTGCTGGATGACGCGACCCTCGAGCTCGCCACCCGGGAGCAGAGCGCCGGGCCGCCGCACTTCACGGCCCCCGGGCCGTGGCCGCGCTGGGGGATGGGGTTCCAGCTCGATTCCGCAGCGCGCCGCTATCTCGGGGCCGAGAGCTTCGGCCACGACGGTGCGGGCGGGCAGGTGGCCTTCGCCGACCGGCGACATGAGATCGGCTTCGCCTTCCTCACCAACCGGATGGAGGCCGACGACCCCCGGGGAACCGCGATCGTGGACGCGCTCGGACAGGTGCTGGACGACGCCGGGCGCTGAGCGGCCTCGAGCTGTAATGAGGCCATGGCCTCAGGTGGCGGGGTGGCTCGGCTCACGAGCGCACAGCCCGCCCGTTGTCGTCCGGCGAAGCGATGAACCGGGGCACGGCGTTGTCCACGAGGTGAGGCACGGTGTCCGGCGACACCACGCCGCAATTCACCAACGCGGCGATCCCTTGAAGCGCCGCCAAGAACACCGTGGCCGTGACTTCGGCCTCCCCGGCAGGCACGACCCCGTCGTGTTCTGCGTCGCGAAAAAGCTGCAGGAGGGGCTCGAACGTCTTGGCCGCGCTCGCCCCGATCACCCCCTCACCGTCTTCGCTCTCGTGCCGGAACATGACATCGACAAGGTTCGGCTTCTCGATCCCGAAGGCGACGTAAGCCCCCGCCACCCGGCGCGCTTGGCCCTGCAGCTCGGGTGTCGACGCGATCGCCCGGGAGATCTCCTCGGCGAGCTGGTGAAATCCCTCAACAGCCAGCGCTTGGAGCAGGCGCTGGCGGTCGGCGAAATGCCGGGCCGGCGCTGCATGGGAGACCCCGAGATCCCGCGCCAGCTCGCGAAGCGACAACGCTTCCGCGCCACGGTGACCGAGAACGATCATGGCTCGATCGAGAAGAGCCTCCCGGAGATTGCTCCGTCGATAAGGAGTGGTGTCTGCCATAGGGATAGCCTACCGCGTGTGTTGTCATTGACAACAATGTTGGCACTGCCTACTGTGGAGGCATGACACGACTCCCTTCTTCGTCCCTCATTCCCGACCAGACCGGACGTACGGCGGTGATCACGGGCGGCAACAGCGGTATCGGTTACGCGGCGGCGGCAGCGCTCTCCGCGAAGGGTGCCCGGGTGGTCCTCGCGGTCCGCGACCTCGAGAAAGGCCGGGCCGCAGCGCAGGCGATCGGATCCGGCGCAGAAGCTCGCCGCCTGGACCTGTCGTCGCTGTCCTCGGTGCGCGAATTCGCCGACGGATTCGACGGATCGATCGACTACCTGATCAACAACGCCGGGGCCATGAGCAGCACCCGGCAGGCCACCAGGGATGGCTTCGAAAGCCAGTTCGGCGTGAACCACCTCGGACACTTCGCCCTCACGAACCTCCTGATCGATCGCGTCACCGCCCGCGTCGTGACCGTCACGTCCACCGCGCACAACTCCGCGTCCATTGACTTCGACGACTTGCAGTGGGAACACCGGCGCTACCGTCCATTCGGTGCCTACGGACAGTCGAAGCTGGCAAACCTCTTGTTCACGGCCGAACTGCAACGACGCCTCACGGATGCGGGGTCACTCGTGCGCTCGAACGCCGCCCATCCCGGCTGGGCCTCGACAGGATTCACCATCACCAGCGGCAATCGCGTCATCGACCGCCTGAGCGCCCTCGCCACCCCACTGATGGCACACGGTCCGGAAGGAGGAGCCCTCCCCACTCTCCTCGCCACCACGGGCGAGGTTCCCGGCGACTCCTTCGCCGGCCCCAGCCGATTCGGAGTCCGTGGCCCCGCAACCCTGGTCAACCGCTCAGCGGCAGCGCATGACGTTCAGCTCGCACGCCACCTCTGGGTGGTCTCCGAAGAACTCACTCACACCACCTTCCCCCTCGCCTCGACAACCGCCACCTGACCGTCGCGACCGGTCAAAAGCCTCGGAAAGGTCACACGACGTCGGGAGAGCATGATTTGTGTGCAGAATACTTGTGCACACAAATCAGGCATGGCATGCTGTCTCCATGCCTCACGATGATGCCTCGTATACCGGCCTCCGCCTCGATGAGAAGGCGGTGCGCGTGCTCGCGCATCCTCTGCGCTCGCGCATCCTGAGCCGGCTACGACTGCACGGGCCGGCGACGGCCACCGAACTCGCCACAGCTCTGGTCACGAACACCGGCGCCACCAGTTATCACCTCCGCGCCCTCGAGGGTGTGGGGCTCGTCACCGACACCGGCGACGGTGTCGGTAAACGGCGGGTGTGGCGTGCATCGACCGAATTCCACAGCTGGGTGAGTTCCGACTTCGCCCACGACGACGATGCGCAGACGGCACTGGGATGGCTCGAGCGTGACTATGTGCGCCAGTTCGCACACCGGGCCGAGGCGTGGCTCGACGCCCAGCACCACTGGCCGGCGGAGTGGGTCGACCGTCTCGGGCTGTCCGATTCGGTCGTGACGGTGACGCCCGAGCAGGCCGAGGCGATGGCCGGCGAGGTCTCGGCCGTCATCGCGCGGTATCGGACGGCTGGAGAGGGTGACGAGCGGGCCCGGCGTGTGTTCGTCGTGGTGCACACCAGCCCGGTCGATCCCGCAAGCGTTCTGCCCGAGTGATCCTGACCGCCGCGCAGGCGGAACGGCGCCTGCTGATCCTCACCACCACACGCTGGCTCCCCGTCGGCCTCACTTTCGGGCTCACCCTGCTGTTGCCGCTCGAGCGAGGCATCACCCTGGTGCAGCTCGGAGTGCTTCTGTCGGTGCAGGGATTCGTGGTGCTGGGGCTCGAGCTGCCGACGGGTGGCCTCGCCGACTCGATCGGCCGCCGGCCGTTGCTGGTGGCATCCGGGGTGCTGGCGGTGCTGTCGACGGTGCTCTTCGTCGTGGCCGACATGTTCTGGATGTTCGCCATCGCCATGGTGCTGCAGGGCGTGTTCCGGGCGCTCGACTCCGGGCCGCTCGAGGCCTGGTACGTCGACACGGCCCAGGCCTCGGATCCGCACGTGCCCATCGACCGCGCTCTGAGCCGGGCGGCCACGGTGCTCGGCGGCGCGATCGCGGTGGGAGCGCTCCTCGGCGGAGCGCTCGTGGCGTGGCATCCGATCGCTGCGGTCTCTGCCCTGGTGCCGCCGTTCGTGATGGCCGCGGTGCTCTCCGCGGGTCACACGCTGCTGACGGCGCTGCTCGTGCGTGAGTCAGGAGCGACGGATACGGGGAAACCGAACGGCGACGCGTCGGACTCGCGCCGTGCGGCGGCCCGCATCGAAGTGATTCTGCACGCAGCGCGTGGCACGGTCGGCCGGGCGGTGCGCGGCGCCCCGGCGGCGGTGGTCGAGGGCGTGCGCGTGGTGGGCGGCTCGCGGGTGCTGCGGGCGCTCGTGCTCGTCGAGGTGTTCTGGAGCATCGCGATGATCGCCTTCGAGACGCTCACGCCCATCCGCCTGGCCGAACTCGTCGGGGGCGAGGATGCCGCGGGCGCGCTCTTCGGCCCGATGTCGGCCGTGGCCTGGGCCGTGTTCGCGGCGGGCTCCGCAGTGGCGGGCTTCGCGAGCCGATGGATCGGCGTGGCGTGGACCGCGATCGTGGCCCGCGTGCTGAACGGCGCCTTCGTCGTGCTGATGGGTGTGGCGGCGGGTCTGCCAGGCCTCGTGGCGGGCTATTGGCTGGCGTACGCCACCCACGGTGCC
This sequence comes from Herbiconiux sp., assembly GCF_004297105.1. Taxonomy (GTDB): domain Bacteria; phylum Actinomycetota; class Actinomycetes; order Actinomycetales; family Microbacteriaceae; genus Herbiconiux. The sequence goes on along the minus strand of NZ_SCVE01000012.1, from coordinate 231,836 downwards.
GCGGGACCGATGCACAGCACCCTCCTGCACCGCCAGGCGGTCGCGGCGAACCGCGCCACGGTGCTGTCGGTGAACTCCATGGTGGCCGGCGGCGCCTACAGCCTCGGCCTCCTGGCCCTCACGCCACTCGCCGAAGCGACCACCCCGGCAACAGCCATGATCGCGGCAGGCACCTTCAGCATCCTCGGCGCCCTCCTCTACCTCCCCGCCCTACGAGCCGAACGCCACACCAGCTATTAAGGAAAAGCAAAGGAGCAATGCCCTGCGAAGCCCCTGCGGCGCGGTGAAAAGCGGCGGCGTGTACGTCGCTTTTCACCGTGAGAGGCGTCTCAAGGAAGGGACGGGCAACGTGTGCCGAGCTGCGCCGCAGAGGCGGCGGCGCAGCGTCTCCCGATCTCTAAAAGAGATCGGGAGACGGAGTAGAACTGTGCCGAACCGACACGTCCGCGTGGCGGTCGAAGCGGTAGCCCACGCCGCGCACGGTGCGCACGATGTCTTCGTAGTCGCCGAGCTTCGAGCGCAGGCGCCGCACGTGCACGTCGATCGTGCGCTCGTTCGGCACCTCGTCGTCGCCCGCGCTCCACAGGGCGCTGATCAGCTCGGCGCGCTCGATGGTGCGGCCCTCGCGCAGCACGAGGTACTGCAGCAGCTCGAACTCCTTGTAGGTGAGGTTCGCCGTCTCATTGTCGAGCAGCACCCGCTTGCGGGAGAGGTCGACCACCACTCCGTCGCGGGCGCGGTCGTCGGCATCCGGAACCTGGCGGTGCTTGGCCAGCGCCGCCGGGTCCTGCAGGGCGAGGCGCACCACGTCGACGTCGCGGCCGCCCGCACCGCGGGGGGCGAGTGCCACGGCGGCGTACGTGCTCGAGGAGGGGGCGATCTCGGCGGCGAGGGCCTTGAGGGCTTCGACGATGCGGCCGAGGTCGGTGCCGTCGGCGGCGGCCTTGGCTTCGTCGATGCCCACGTAGAGAACGAAGCCGCGGGCCTCGGTGCCTTCGGGCACCGCGCGGATGTGGGGAGCGGGGGTGATCTGCTCGACCCGCTTCAGCGGCGTGACGGTCGAGAGAGTGGAGGGGCGGGTGTCAAGGTGTGCGATCGACATGGGGATGTCCTTCAGGCAGCGACCCAGGGATGGCGGGCCGGAAATGTGTCGTGTTTTCGGGATCCGGATGCGGATCCACGGGAGGGCACCGGATGATTCCGGATGCCGGGAGTTCGACTCGCTCCGCGCCTTCAGCGGCGGCGGGGGTCGGAACTCGGACGGAGGATTCTCGTCAGAGACACATTCGACAACACATGACGACGCTGCCGGCCATCATCATGCCGGCATTCCCAGGGGCCTCAAAGGAGGTCAGGGCGTGCGCGTTGTCAGTCATGTGCAGTAGTCAAGCGGATGTGCGCATCCGTTGTCAACCGGATCGGGCGCATTCTCTGCCCCCAGTCCTGGGGAGATAGTTGCTGCCGGTATAGATTCGGAAGGTGACTGCACCCGGCTCGTCTTCGTCCCTTGCGAATCTCTCGAGTCGATCCCAATGGCAGGCCTTCGCGGTGTGCATCGCCGTGGCGGCCCTCACGATCCTCGATCTGTCGAAGGTGAATGTCGGTCTGCCGTCGATCGAGAAATCACTCGGTGCCGATTCGTCGGCACTGCAGGTGATCGTGGCGGGCTATGCGCTCGCCTTCGGGCTCGCGCTGGTGCCGGCCGGCCGGCTGGGTGATCTCTACTCGCGCAAAGTGATGTTCGTCATCGGCCTGAGCGGATTCACCGTGGCGAGTGCATTGTGCGCGCTGGCGCCGAACATCGAGACCCTGCTGGTGGCGCGCATCCTGCAGGGTGTGGCGGCGGGTGTTCAGATGCCGCAGGTGCTCGGTCTGGTGCAGCAGCTGTTCCAGGGTGAGGCACGCGGCCGGGCGTTCGGGCTCTTCGGTGCCACGATCGGCGTCGCGACGGCATTCGGGCCGACGCTCGGGGGTCTTCTCATCGCGGTGGGCGGAGCAACGGATGGCTGGCGGCTGCTGTTCTGGATGAACGTGCCCCTCGGCATCATCGCGCTCGCCTTCGCCCTTCGGCTGCTCCCCCGCACCCAGCCGCACCAGCCGGGGGCGCGCAACCTCGACCTCGTCGGCATCGTGCTGCTCGGCATCGGTGTGTTCGCCTTCATGCTGCCGTTCGTGCTGACGACGGGAGGGCCTGACGACGCTCCCCTGCGCTGGCTGTGGCTCGCCGCGAGCGCGGCCGCGATCGCTCTGTTCGTGCTCTGGGAGCGGCGCTACGAAGCGGCGGGCAAGTCGCCCGCCATCCAGTTCGCGCTGTTCCGGCTCGGCTCCTACCGCAACGGGCTGCTGCTGGCCACGGCCTACTTCGCCGCCATCCCGGCGGTGTTTCTCCTGACGACGCTGTTCCTGCAGCAGGGGCTCGGGTATCCGCCGGTGTTCGCGGGCATGGTGAGCATCCCGTTCGCGCTGACCTCGGCGGTCAGTTCGCTCATCGGCGGCCGGTTGGTGAACCGCTACGGGCGCTCCCTCGTGGTGCTCGGGCTCGGCATCGCATTCGTGGGGTTCGTACTGCTGCTCGTGGCGGCGGAGGTGCCGCCGGCCGAGTACTCGATCTGGTGGATGGGCGGTGCGATGGCCGTGGCCGGCATCGGGGGCGGTCTCGTGATCTCACCGAACCAGACGCTGACGCTCGCCGAGATCCCGGTGACCGAGGGCGGTGTGGCGGGGTCGATGGCCCAGGTGGGGCAGCGGGTCGGCACCGCGGTGGGGGTTGCAGCGGCCTCGTCGCTCTTCTTCGCGACGCTCTACCGCGAGGCCCCGGGCGCCGACATGGTCGACACCTACCACGAGGGCTACCGCAACGGCTTCCTGGTGACGCTGGCGCTGGTGCTGGTCGCCCTGCTCATAGGCCTGGTCGACCTCCGGCGCAGAGCCAAAGCCGCGAACTAGAGTCACGACCCGGCGACTGTCCCGCCTTGGGCCGTCGATAAGGCCCAGCAGCTTTCAGTCGCGTGGTGTGCGGTCGGCAGTGACGGCACGCGAACATGTCGCCTCGCGCCGCAGAGGCGGCGGCGCGAGCAGAAAATTCAGACCGTACCGTAGAGGCGGTCGCCGGCGTCGCCGAGGCCCGGGACGATGTAGCCCTTCTCGTTCAGGCGCTCGTCGAGGGCGCCGAGCACGAGAGTGACGTCGCGGCCCTCGGTGGCCTTCTCGAGGGCCGCCACACCCTCGGGTGCGGCGAGGAGGCAGATGGCCGTGACATCCTGCGCCCCGCGGGCGAAGAGGAACTCGATGGCCGCGCCGAGTGAGCCACCGGTGGCCAGCATCGGGTCGAGCACGAAGCACTGTCGGTCGGAGAGGTCGTCGGGCAGGCGCTCGGCGTAGGTGGTGGGCTCGAGGGTCTCCTCGTTGCGCACCATGCCGAGAAAGCCGACCTCGGCGCTCGGTACGAGCTTCACCATGCCCTCGAGCATGCCCAGCCCGGCGCGCAGGATCGGCACCACGAGCGGCCGCGGGTCGCTGATGGCCACGCCGGTGGTCTCGGCCACCGGGGTCTGGATCGTCACCGGATGCACGCGCACGTTGCGGGTAGCCTCATAGGCGAGAAGCGTCACGAGCTCTTCGGCCAGCGAACGGAAGGTGGGGGAGGGCGTCGTCACGTCGCGCAGCACCGTGAGTTTGTGGGTGATGAGCGGGTGGTCGGCAACGTGAACTCGCATGAGGTCAATCTACTGGAAAGGATGCGCGGTGACCGATCCCGGTGTCCTCCCGTCCGTCGAGACCCTCGGTGAGTGGATGGATCTAGCGATCGCCGAGGCGCGGGCCGCACTGGCCACGGATGATGTGCCCGTGGGCGCGATCGTGTTCGATGCATCCGGTGCGGTGATCGGCGTGGGCCGCAACGAGAAGGAGCATCGCCACGACCCGACGGCGCACGCCGAGGTCGAGGCCATCCGCCAGGCCACGTCGGCGCGAGGGGCGTGGCAGCTCGCGGATGCGACGCTCGTGGTGACCCTCGAACCCTGTGTGATGTGTGCCGGCGCCATCCTGGCAGCCCGTATCCCGCGGGTGGTGTTCGGCGCGTGGGACGAGAAGGCCGGGGCCGCGGGCTCCGTCTACGACCTGCTGCGCGACCGGCGGCTCAACCACCGGGTCGAGGTGGTGGGCGGGGTGTCGGCGGAGGCCGGGGCCGAGCTGCTCACGACGTTCTTCCGATCCCGCCCGTCGGAGTGATCTGCCGCCGCGGACATCCACAATCCTCCGCGAAACCGGCCCCGTAGAGCCGTCGCTTGCGTCTAGGTGTGGAGTTGTCCGCCGGCGGGCGGGCAGGCGGAGCGCTCGCGGACGGTCGGAGTGCGCACCCCGCTACGACCGCGAGGGGAGAGCGGATGTTTGGTGCTCGACGTTTCTAGGGCGCATCGAGGCGCCCGAGGTAGTCGGCGAGCATGCGGGCCGAGGCCTCCTGCATGGCGGCGCCGTGCCGCTCGCGGTCGGCGCGCAGCGCCTCGGGCGTGTAGCCGGCCTCGGTGACGTAGCGCAGGTCGCCCGTGAGCCACTGCTCGTGCATCTCGTCGGTGAGCTCGGGGTGGAACTGCACCGCGAGCATCCACTCGCCGATGCCGTAGGCCTCGTTCTCGTACGCGGCCGACGAGGCGAGCAGCGTGGTGCCCTCGGGGAGGTCGAAGGTGTCGCCGTGCCACTCGGCCATCGCGACGCCGACGGTGTGGCGCACGGGCGACGTGAGCCCCGCATCCGTCAGCGCGAGAGGGCGGTAGCCCACATCGACCCGGCCGCCTCTGCGCACCTCGCTGCCGAGCGCCGCCGCGATCAGCTGGGCACCGAAGCAGACGCCGAGTGTGGGCCGCTCCGACGCCAGGCGTTCGCGCACGGCGGCGAGCTCGGTGGCGATGAAGGTGTGGCGATCGCTCTCGTAGACGCCGGCCGTGGAGCCGAGCACGATGAGCAGGTCGGCGTCGGCCGCCCCCGTCAGCGCCTGCTCGAACCCCGGTGCACTCGCGTCGACGATCTCGATGTCGTACCCGTGCTCGTCGAGCACCGTCTCGAAGTTGCCGAGATGCACGTGGGCTTCGTGGCGGATGACCGCCGCCCGCCGCCGCTGCCTGCTCAATCGGCGCTCTTGATGATGATGGCCGAGGTGTTCAACTCGGTCTCGACCGGTGCCACGAACACGTCGGGCTCGATGTAGATCACCCGTGCCAGGGGGACCGCCTCCCGGATGTTGCCTTCGACCTCATTGATGGTCTCGGCCACGTCGCGCAGCTCCGATTCGGGGTCGAGCGCGATCTTCGCACCGACGAGCAGTTCGTCGGGCCCGAGGTAGAGGGTCTTGATGTGGATGAGGCGGTCGACCTTGGGGGTCGACTCGATGGCCGCCACGATGGCATCGTGGTCGGCATCCGTCGCGCCCTCGCCCACGAGCAGGCTCTTGGTCTCGATGCCCAGGATGATCGCCACGACCACGAGCAGGGCGCCGATGAAGAGGGTTCCGATGCCGTCCCAGATGCCATTGCCCGTGATGACCGAGAGCCCCACGCCGAGGAAGGCGAACGCCAGACCGGTGAGCGCCGCCGTGTCTTCGAGCAGCACCACGGGCAGCTCGGGGGCCTTGGCGCGGCGCACGAACTGCACCCAGCTCTGCTTTCCGCGGGTGTGGTTCGACTCCTTGATGGCGGTGCGAAGCGAGAAGCTCTCGAGCCCGATGGCAATCACGAGCACGGCGATCGGGATCCACGGCAGCTCGATCGCGTGCGGGTGGGTGATCTTCTCGATGCCCTCGTAGATGGCGAAGACGCCACCCACCGAGAACAGGATGATCGACACCACGAAGGCGTACACGTAACGCTCGCGGCCGTAGCCGAACGGATGTTCCTTGTCGGCCTTCTTCTTCGCCTGGCGGCCGCCGAGGAGCAGGAGGAGCTGGTTGCCGGAGTCGGCGAGCGAGTGCACACCTTCTGCGAGCATCGAAGACGAGCCGGAGAGGAAGAACGCCACGAACTTCGCGATCGCGATCCCGACGTTCGCCAGCAGGGCCGCGATGATCGCCCGGGTGCCACCAGAAGTGCTCACGTCTCGTCCTCTTCTCGTTCCGCGGCGATCGGCGTCGTTCTTCGGCCCATCGACTCCGCTGCCGCCAATCCTAGGATGGTCGGATGAGCAGCGCTGAGTCCGACGAATCACAGACCACTGAACTCCCCTCGATCGCCGTTCTCGGCGCCGGTTCGATGGGCCGCGCCATCCTCTCCGGGCTGCTGGCCCCGCACGTGCACGTGACCGGCGGCATCCGGGTGACGAACCGCTCGGCCGCGAAGGCTGCGGAGTTCGACGATGAGCCCGCCGTCACCGCCTTCGCCACCGACGACGACCCCGATGCGAACCGTCGCGCGGTGGCCGGGGCATCCGTGGTTCTCGTGGCGGTGAAGCCGGCGATGGTGCCCGATCTGCTCGACGAGGTCGCCGACGCGCTCGAGCCCGGGACCGTGGTGGTGAGCGTCGCCGCCGGCGTGACCGTGGCCACCTTCGAGGAGCACCTGCCGGAGGGCATCGCCGTCATCCGCTCGATGCCGAACACCCCTGCGGTGGTGGGCAAGGCCGTGACGGGGATCTCGCCCGGAACGCGCTCGACCGACCCCGAGCTGGCGCTCGTGCGTGCGCTGTTCGAGACGGTGGGGACGGTGGTCGAGGTTCCGGAATCACAGCTCGATGCTCTCAGCACGATCTCCGGGTCGGGCCCCGCGTACGTGTTTCTGTTGATAGAAGCGATGACCGCTGCCGCTGTGGAGAAGGGGTTCACCGACGAGCAGGCGGCGATCCTCGTGAACGGCACCTTCGCCGGCGCGGCGGAGCTCCTGGTGGCCTCGGGCAAGACGCCCACCGACCTACGCATCCAGGTGACCAGCCCCAAGGGCACCACCGAGCGCGCGATCGCCGTGCTGCAGGATGCCGACCTCCCGGCCCTCTTCACGAAGGCCACCGACGCGGCGCTGGCCCGCGCCAAGGAACTCGCCGCGGGCTAGGCACTCTCGACTTGCCACAACTTGTGGCAAGTCGCCCCTCCAGGCGACAACTACTGTCAACTCGGCTGCGAACCACGCTCGCGACTTGCCACAAGTTGTGGCAAGTCGCATCCGGTTGCCACACCTTGTGGCAAGCCGGCAGCCGGCCGTTCCGGCAGCCGGGCAACCCGCCCGCCGGGTCGCCCGGCGGCGAGCCCCGCCAACCAGCGACGGTCAGTTGCCGAGCGCGGCGAACGTCTCGATGTCCGAGCTCTTGCCCGAGACGATGATGAGGTCATGGTTCGAGACCACGGTCGACTCCGTGGCATAGGTGAACGGCTTGCCCGGGCTCTTCACGCCCACGACCGTCACGTGGTACTTCGACCGCACGCCCGACTCGGTGAGGTTGAGACCCCGGATCGGCTTCGGCGGGTACATCTTCACGAGCGCGAAGTCGTCGTCGAACTCGATGAAGTCGAGCATCCGGCCCGACACCAGGTGGGCGACGCGCTCGCCGGCCTCGGCCTCGGGATAGATCACGTGGTTCGCCCCGATGCGCTCCAGGATCTTGCCGTGCGAGCGCGAGATGGCCTTCGCCCAGATCTGCGGCACCTTCAGGTCGACGAGGTTCGCGGTGATCAGCACGGAGGCCTCGATCGACGAGCCGACGGCCACCACGGCGACCTGGAACTCCTGCGCCCCGATCTGCCGCAGAGCTTCGACGTTCTTGGCATCCGCCTGCACCGTGTGCGTGACGCGCTCCGACCACTTCTGCACGAGCCGCTCGTCTTCGTCGATCGCGAGCACCTCGCGGCCCAGGCGGTCGAGCTCGCCGGCGGTGGCGGCGCCGAAGCGGCCGAGCCCGATGACGAGCACGGGTGCGTCGTGCTTGATCCGGTCAACCAACGATGGGCCTCTCTTCCGGGCGTTTGTAGAGCTGCTGCCGCTGGCTCGCGGCGAGGGCGGCGGCAAGTGTCACAGTACCAACGCGCCCCATGAACATCGTGGCCGCCATGATGTACACGCCCGCATCCGGGAGAGAAGCGGTGAGACCGGTGGTGAGGCCGGAGGTCGCGAACGCCGAGATCACGTCGAACAGCACGAAATCGAGCGGCGCCTTCGAGATCTGCAGGATGAGGATGCTCGACACCGCCACCGTGGTCGCCCCCCACAGCACCACCGAGACGCCGAGGCGCAGCACGTCGCCGGGGATGCGCCGGCCGAACGACTCCATGTCCTGCACGCCGCGCGCCTCGGCGAACGCGGCGAGGAAGAGGACGGCGAGCGTGGTGACCTTGATGCCACCGGCCGTCGACGCCGAGCCGCCGCCGATGAACATGAGCATGTCGGTGACCAGCAGGCTCGACCCGTTCAGGTCGGGAATCGAGATGGTGGAGAAGCCGCCCGAGCGCGTCATCACCGAGAGGAAGAAGCTCTGAAAGACCGTGTCTCCGGCGTTCAGCCCGCCGAAGGTGTCGGGGTTGTCGAACTCCAGCACGATGTAGAGCACCGCGCCCGCCACGATGAGCAGGGCGCTCGTGACGAGGGTGAGCTTCACGTGCACCGACCAGCGCACCCGGGTCTCGGGCCGCTTCTTGGTCTTGCGGCGCACGTGCCAGGCCTTGAGGCTGCGCGAGAGCGTGTAGATCACCGGGAAGCCGATGCTGCCGAGGAAGACCCCCACCATGAGGATGGTCAAGAAGAAGTAGTCGTTCGCGAACGGCGTGAGCCCCTCGGCGTTCGGCGAGAATCCGGTGTTCGTGAAGGCCATGGCCGAGTAGTAGAAGCTGTGCCACACGGCCTCGCCGACGGGGATGCCGTCGAGCAGCATCCGGGGGAACAGCAGACCCGCGAGCACCACCTCGATCACGGCGGCGCTGATGGCGACGGTGGCCAGCAGACTGCCGATCTCGCCGAGGCGCACGGCTTGGCCCTCGGCGACCGGCCCGTGGTGCATCCGGAGGGGGTTGGTGTCGCTGGCGGCGATGAGCCGGGCGCGCAGACCGAGTCGGCGGGACACGGCCAGACCCAGGATGCTCGCCAGGGTCAGCACGCCGAGCGCCCCGATCTGCACCCCGATGAAGATGATGACGTGGCCGAACGCCGACCAGTGGGTGGCCATGTCGACGGTCGCGAGGCCGGTGACGCAGATCACCGAGACGGCGGTGAAGAGGGAGTCGGCGAGGCCGGTGACCGTGCCGTCGGCGCTCGCGATGGGGAGCGAGAACAGCACGGTGAAGATGACGATGAGGCTGGCGAAGATGAGGATCGCGAAACGCGAGGGCGAGTTCTCCGAGAACTCGCGGAAGCCGTTGCGCACCCGGCCGGCCACGGAGCGGCTGCGATTCAGCGGATTGCGGCTGATCGCGGTGCTGCGACTGGTCATCTCTCATCCTCGCATCAGGCAGGCGTCCGGGCGACCCTCCGCGAACGCTGCAATGCTACCGGGGGTTACACGCTCGTCGAAGGTGGCACTTTTGCAGGTCTTCCCCACTAGCCTTGTCGCATGGCCGACATCTTCTCAGTGATTGCTGACCCCACGAGGCGTCAGCTCCTGTCGTTGCTGCTCGAGCGCTACGTGGCCGCCGACCAGGCCAGCGCATCCGGAGCGGGCGAAGGGGAATTCAGTGTCTCCGAGCTCGTCTCCCAGCTCGAACTGAGTCAGCCCACGGTGTCGAAGCACCTCAAGGTGCTGCGCGATGCGGGGCTCGTGGTGGTGCGCGAAGAGGGCCAGCACCGCTTCTACAAGATCGACGTGACCCCCCTCGAAGACGTGGAGGACTGGATCATCCCCTTCCTCTCCGCCGACTTCGACTCCACCGAAGAAGACGAGCTGTGGGAGAACGCCTCCGACGCCGTGAAGTCGGCCGCCTCCACCTTCGGAGCCAATGTCGGCCGTCGCGCGGCGGCCACCTCGCACGCGGTGAAGTCGGTCACCGAAGACCTGGTGTCGAAGCTCCGTCGCTGACCCTCCGTGCTCGCCCGGCCTGGGGCAGATGTGACGTGAGTGACGCGTCTTGTATGTGCGACGCCTATGACGCTAGTGTTTCGCCATGGCTCAAGACCTCGATGACGTGCGGTTCCTCACCGTCGCCGAGGTCGCGGAGATGATGCGCGTCTCGAAGATGACGGTCTACCGCCTCGTGCACTCGGGTGAACTCCCCGCCATCCGCTTCGGTCGCTCGTTCCGCGTGCCCGAATCAGCGGTGGCGCATGCGCTCACCAACCACATCGCCGACAGCGCCGCAGATACTGCCTAGCGCAGACTGCTACACTTCTGCGAGGCTGTTTCAGCCCCTGACCGCCGAACGGCGCGGTCACTTCCAATACGTGTGAGGTCTCTGTGGGTTCCGTAATCAAGAAGCGTCGCAAGCGCATGGCGAAGAAGAAGCACCGCAAGCTGCTTCGCAAGACCCGCCACCAGCGTCGCAACAAGAAGTAGCACGAGACTTTCGTCTCGCTGCACTTCGCGAGCAGAGCGTCAGGCTTCGGTCTGGCGCTTTTTGCGTGCGCTTGCGCACGCAAAAAAATAGGCACAGAGCGTAAAACGATATGACGTCTTCAGACTCCGAATACTGCTGCACCCTGATCATCCAAGTCGCGGTGACCAAGCTCGACGCGCTCGCGATCGTGGCCCTCGCGGTCGACCGGCCGATCTCAGGTGCGGGATCGGTGCATCCGTTCATCGAGCTCGAGGGCGGCGCGCGCGTCGAGATCGAGATCCCCAAGTTCGGCGAACCGCCGCCGTTGGCGCTCGACGTCTACTCGACGCTCAGCCAGGATCACGCGGCGATGAGTGCGCTCGCGCTGCTCGCCGCCCTGGAGGCGGCGACGTCGTGGGCGATCAAGCCCGACTTCGTGCTGTGACCGGTCACGGCGCCGCTCGGTATGCTTGGGGTGTGGCATCCGTCTCCCTCACGTTCATCGGCAAACCCGACTGTCACCTGTGTGAAGACGCGCGGGTCGTGGTGCGCGGCGTGCTCGACGATCTCGCGGCCGACTCGTCGGTCTCGGCTCCCGAGGTGACGGTGACCGAGCTGTCGATCCTCGACAACCCGGCGCTCATGGACGAGTTCGCGGAGGAGATACCCGTGGTGATGATCGACGGGCGTGTGCACACGATCTGGCGGGTCGATCCGGCTCGTCTTCGTCGAGCCCTGTTGGAGGCATCCGAATGATCCGTCACGTCGTCGCATGGAAGCTGGCCGCCACCGAGCAGGAGCAGAAGGCGGCGGATGCGGCCACGATCAGCGGGCTGCTGCAGTCGCTCGTCGGCGTGGTGCCGTCGATCTCGGCGCTGACCGTGGGGCCGAACAGGGCGTACTTCGAATCGAACTGGGACGTGGCGCTCGTGGCCGACTTCGAGTCGCTCGAGGGCCTCGAGGCCTACCAGTCGCATCCGGCGCACCTCGAGGTGGTGCCGCAGATCAAGGCGCTCGTCTCGGGGCGGGTCGCGGTCGACTTCGAGTTGTGACCCCACGCGGCCCTCAGCTCGAGACCGAGCGGCTGGTGCTGCGGCGGTGGCGGGAGCTCGACCTCGAGCCGTTTGCGGCGATGAACGCCGACGCCGAGGTGATGGAGTTCTTTCCGGCGCCCCTGACGCGGGTGCAGAGTGACGCGCTCGCGGCGCGGGCCGACGGCGGCTTCGAGACTCGTGGCTTCGGCCTGTGGGCGCTCGAGCTGCGGGCGACCGGCGAGTTCATCGGGTTCACCGGGCTTGCGCCGCTGCCGGAGGGAGTCGGGCCGACCGGCGGGGTCGAGGTCGGCTGGCGGCTGGCGCGCCCGTTCTGGGGCGCCGGCTACGCCACGGAGGCGGCGCGGGCCGCGCTCGACTCCGCGTTCGGCACGCTCGGGTTGGCGGAGGTGAGTTCGATCACCGCCGTGCTCAACGTGCGGTCGCAAGCCGTGATGCGGCGCATCGGCATGCGCGAGATCGAGTCTTTCGAGCATCCGCGCGTGCCTGAGGCGTCGCGGTTGCGGCCGCATGTGCGGTTCGTGATCGATCGACCGGTGTAAGTACGGGAAAAAGGAGGACCGACGCCCTATACGGCGTCGGTCCTCCTTTTTCGCGTAGTTACACGGTTAGGGGGTCAGGCGGGTCGGGCCGCGGAAGAGGTAGACGACCTCGCGGAGGTTCGTCTGGTGCAGCATCAGCATCAGCACGCGCGAGAGGCCCATGCCGAATCCGCCGTGCGGCGGCACCCCGTAGCGGAAGAAGTCGAGGTAGAACTCGAGCTCCTCGGGGTCGAGGCCCTTCTCGCGGGCCTGCTCGATGAGCACGTCGACACGGTGCTCGCGCTGGGCGCCCGTCGAGATCTCGACGCCGTTGTACACGAGGTCGTAGCTGTTCGTGAGCCCCGCGTCATCCGCATGGCGCATGTGGTAGAACGGCCGGATGCTCGAGGCGTAGTCGGTGAGGAACACGAAGTCGTGCCCGTACGTCTCCTTGACGTAGGCCGCGATCTGGCGTTCGCCCTCCGGGTCCATGTCGTCGTCTTCGCGGGGCACGACATAGCCGCGCGAGGCCACGATCTCTTTCGCCTCGGCGAGTGGGATGCGCGGGAACGGCTGGGTGGGCACCTCGATCTCGACCCCGAACAACGCGAGGATCTCGTCGCCGTGCTTCTCCTTCACCGCGGTGAGGCCGGCCACCATGAGGTCTTCGTGGAGCTGCATGACGTCTTCGTGGGAGTCGATCCAGGAGATCTCGGCGTCGACGCTGGTGAACTCCGTGGCGTGCCGCGAGGTGAAGGAGGGGTCGGCGCGGAACGCGGGACCGACCTCGAACACCTTGCCGAAACCGGCCGGCTGCGCCATCTGCTTGAAGAACTGAGGGCTCTGCGACAGGTAGGCCTTCGTGTCGAAGTACTCCACCTCGAAGAGCTCCGCGCGCGACTCCGACGCCGAGGCCATGAGCTTCGGTGTGTGGATCTCGATGAAGTCGTGCTCGACCCAGTAGGTGCGCCAGGCGTGCTCGAGCGTGGTCTGCACGCGGAACACCAGGTTCTGCTCGGGGCGACGCAGGTCGAGGAAGCGCCAGTCCATGCGCTTGTCGATGCCGGAGTCGGCCGCGATCGGGGTCTCGGGGTTGGCGAGGGTCTCGACCTCGAGCGAGGCGAGCTTCACCTCGATGCCGCCGAGCTTCACCCGCTCGTCGTGCTTCAGCTCACCGGTGACGGTGATGAACGAGCCCTGCGAGAGCGCCGAGATCGTCTCGGCGACGGCCTCGGTGTCGTCGGTGCGCGGGTTCACCAGCTGCACGGCACCCGATTCGTCGCGCAACACGACGAACTGCACCTTCTTCTGATCGCGAACCGTATCGACCCAGCCCGAGACGGTGACGAAACCGTCTTCGAGGGCGGCGAGGTTCTTGACAAGGGTGCGGGGGCTGCGTTCGGTCACGGGCATTGAGTCTACCCGTGGCGGAACGGCAGCGCGGGGCGCCGGATCAGGCGCGGCTGCTGGGCACGGCGCGGTAGCCGTCGACCCGCACGGTGCGGATGGTGGCGATGACGCCGGCGGCGGCGAGGAGAGCGAAAACGGAGAGCGTGATGATGGTCATGAGTAAGCCTTTCTGACCTCTATTCCACCAGCGTTCACTGTGCAGCACAATCGCATAGTTCTACACATCCGATGTAGTTCAGCTTCACGAACGCCGCTCTCGGCGGATACACGGCAACACCGCTCGTAGACTGGAGAGCGTGCCCGCCGATCAGATCCACCTCGTCCGTCACGGCGAGGTCTTCAACCCCGATGGAGTGCTCTACGGCCGCATCCCCGGGTTCCACCTCTCCGACCTCGGTCGGGCGATGGCACAGGCGGCCGCTGACGACCTGATCGCCCGCGATCGCCGCATCTCGCGCCTCTACACCTCGCCCCTGCAGCGGGCCCGCGAATCGGGCGAGCCGATCGCGGCCGGCCTCGGCCTCGAGCCTCGCATCGAGGAGCGCATCATCGAGCCCACGAACGCGTTCGAGGGCCGAAAGATGTCGGGCCCAGGCGGCGCGCTCCGCGATCCGCGCATGTGGCGCTTCTTCTACAACCCGTGGCGCCCGTCGTGGGGCGAGTCGTTCACGAGTCTCTCCACCCGCATGATGGCGGCGATGACGGATGCACACGCCTCCGTCGACGAGGGCGACGTCGTGATGGTCAGCCACCAGTCGCCGATCTGGATCGCTCACCGCACGATCATGGGAGAGTCGCTCCCGCACGACCCGCGCAAGCGCCGGTGCGCTCTCTCCAGCATCACCACCTTCGAGCGTCGGGGTGACCGCTTCGTCGAGGTCGGCTACACCGACCCGGCCGCGGCTCTCGCCGCCGGCGCCACCGACGTGGGGGCGGTGTGAAGCTTCCCCGCACACTCCGGGCCGCCGTTGCGGTCGCCGCCGTCGGAGCCACCCTGCTCCTGGCAGCGTGCACCAGCGACCCGCTCGCCCAGCAGTACCTCAATGGCGACAACAAGGGCTACATCTCGGGTGACGGCACCGTCACCGAGGTCGCTGAGGCCGATCGCGGCGCTCCCGTGCAGTTCGAGGGCACCGACGTCGAGGGCAACACGATCTCGTCGAGCGACTACGCCGGCAAGGTTCTCGTTCTCAACTTCTGGTACGCCGGATGCGCGCCCTGCCGCGCCGAGGCCCCTCTTCTCGAGCAGCTCAACACGGAGCACCAGGGTGCGGATGTCTCGTTCCTCGGTGTGAACGTGCGCGATCAGGCCGACACGGCCCTCTCGTTCGAGAAGAACTACGGCATCACCTATCCCTCGATCGTCGACACGGATGGCGCCCTGCAGTTCGCCTTCTCCGGCACGGTGGCCCCCAACGCGGTGCCCACCACCCTCGTGCTCGACACGCAGGGCCGAGTGGCCGCGCGCATCCTGGGCCGGGTGAGCGAGGCGTCGATCCTCGACACCCTCATCACGTCGAACCTAGCGGGCTGAGGCATGGGCAACCCCTTCGCCGAGATCGTGCTGAGCGGTCAGCTGCTGCTGGCCATCCCGATCGCCCTGCTGGCGGGCCTCGTGTCCTTCGCGTCGCCGTGTGTGCTGCCACTCGTGCCGGGCTACCTCGCCTACGTGGGGGGCATCTCCGAAGCGGGGCGCGTCACCGGAACCGCCGCGGCGGGAGCGGATGGCGACACCGACGCGGCCGGCCGCAAGGCGGCCCGTCGGCGGATGCTGCTCGGCGTCGCCCTCTTCATCCTCGGCTTCTCGGCGATCTTCCTCGCCTACTCCGCTGTGTTCGGCGTGCTGGGCACCTGGCTCGTGGTCTGGCAGGACGTGATCACCCGCATCATGGGCGTGGTGGTGATCGCTCTGGGCCTCGTCTTCATCGGCCAGTTCAGCTTTCTGCAGCGCACGTTCAAGCCGAGCTGGCGGCCCGCCACCGGCCTCGCCGGCGCCCCTATCCTCGGCATCGTGTTCGGCCTCGGCTGGACTCCCTGCATCGGCCCGACGCTCGGAGCGATCCAGGCGCTCAGCCTCAGCGGCGGGTCGGCGTGGAGCGGGGTGCTGCTCGGCCTCTTCTACTGCATCGGCCTCGGAGTCCCGTTCCTGCTCGTGGCCCTCGGTCTCGACTGGGTGACGAGCTCGGTCTCGTTCCTCAAGCGGCACATCCGCGTGATCAACATCGTCGGCGGCGCACTGCTGGTGGCCATCGGCATCCTCATGGTCTCGGGTCTCTGGACCATCTGGATCTACGAACTCCAGGCGGTGATCTCCGGTTTTGTCCCGTCCATCTGATCATTACGACTCCGCCGAACCGGCGCCCGCGAAGGGCGGCGACTCCGACGACATCGTCAGCCCCAAGCTCGGCCCCGTGGGCTGGCTGCGCTGGTTCTGGCGGCAGCTCACGAGCATGCGCACGGCGCTCTTCCTGCTGCTCCTGCTCGCCCTCGCGGCGGTTCCGGGCTCGCTCGTGCCGCAGCGCGCCGCCGACCCGAACGGTGTCACCCAGTACTTCGTCGACAACCCCGATCTGGCGCCGATCCTCGACAAGGTGCAGGCCTTCGACGTCTACACGTCGGTGTGGTTCTCGGCCATCTACCTGCTGCTCTTCGTCTCGCTGATCGGCTGCGTCGTCCCGCGCACGAAGCACCACTTCGACGCGCTGCGGGCGAAGCCGCCGCGCACCCCGGCCAGGCTGTCGCGGCTCGCGGGCTTCACCACGCGCGACATCGCAGCCGCCGAGAGCGGAGCGACCGCCGCATCCGTCGTCGATTCGGCCCGCACGCTGCTGAAGCGGCAGCGCTACCGCACGGTCGTGTTCACGGGCGTCGACCGCGCGACCGGAGCCGAGACGGTGTCGGTGTCGGCCGAGCGCGGGTACATGCGCGAGACCGGCAACCTGGTGTTCCACTCGGCGCTCGTCGGCATCCTGATCACCGTGGGAATCGGTGGCGGGTTCGGCTACCAGGGCCAGCGCGTCGTGGTCGAGGGGCAGACGTTCGTCAACACGCTGCTCGCCTACGACTCCTTCAACCCGGGCCGCTTCTTCACCGACAGCCAGCTCTCGCGCTACACCCTCTCGCTCGACTCGTTCAGCGCCACCTACGAGACGCAGTCTCTCAAGGCCTTCGGCCAGCCCCTCGACTACGAGGCCAAGGTGACCACCACGGATGAATCGGGCACCACGTCGTCCGAGTCGATCAAGGTGAACAGCCCACTGAAGATCGGCGGCACCGACGTCTACCTCCTCGGCAACGGCTACGCCCCCACCATCACGGTGCGCGACAACGACGGCAACGTGGTCTTCACCGATTCGGTGCCTTTCCTGCCGCAGGATGCGAGCCTCACCTCGCTCGGTGTGGTGAAGGTTCCGGATGGCCTCGACGAGCAGCTGGGAATGATCGGCTTCTTCTACCCCACGCAGGCGCAGTCGTCGACAGGGGCCTACTACTCCTCCTTCCCCGATCTGCAGTACCCGGTGCTCACGCTCAACGTGTACGAGGGTGATCTGGGCCTCGACGGCGGGGTGCCCGCATCCGTGTACTCGCTGAACACCGACTCGATGACGCAGCTGACAGGCGGGTCGACCGGGGTGAAGTCGATCGAGCTCAAGCCGGGGGAGTCCATGGAGCTGCCGAACGGCCTCGGCACGGTGTCGCTGGATGGGGTGAAGCGCTTCGCGTCGTTCGACATCCATCACGACGCCACGCAGCTCTGGGTGCTCACGTTCGCGATCCTGGTGCTCGCGGGGCTGTTGACCTCGCTCTTCATTCCGCGCCGGCGGCTCTGGGTGAAGGCGACCGACCGCGGAGACGGCTCGGTGCACGTGGAGTACGCGGGGCTCGCACGGGGCGACGACCCGCGACTCGTCGAAGCTGTGACCGCGCTGGCCGACAAGCATTCCACCTCGTTCTCACCCGATCCCAAGGCTTAGGCTCTATCCGTGACGCAAACCCTCGACGAGATCTCGATCATCCTCATCTACTCGGCCATGGCCGTGTACGCGCTCGCGTTCATCGCGTTCGCACTGGATCTGGCGCGCCGGTCGTCGACGGTGAAGAAGGCGACCAGCGTGGCTCTCGCGGACGACGTCGTCGCCGCTGATGTCCCGGTGCCGGTCTCGGCGTCGGCGCCCGCCACGGCCTCCGGTTCGTCGTCGGTCTCGACCCCCGTCGGTGGCTTCGGATCCGGCGCTCCCGGCACGCCCGCCGATGACGCGAGCCTCGTGTCGCTCGACGGGCGTGACGCCTCCGGCAAGCGCTCGATCGCGCTGCGCCTCGGGGTGTCGTTCACGATCCTGGCCTGGGTGATCCAGCTCGTCGGCGTGGTGCTGCGCGGCATCGCCGCCGCGCGGGTGCCGTGGGCCAACATGTACGAGTTCTCGATCACGGGCACGCTGCTGATCGTGGCCGTGTTCCTGGTGGTGCTGCTGCGCGAAGACCTGCGCTTCCTGGGCACCTTCGTCACCGGCCTGGTGCTCATCCTGCTCGGTATCTCCACCGTCAACTACTACGTGAGCGTTTCGCCGCTTCCTCCCGCACTGCAGTCGGCCTGGCTCGTGATCCACGTCTTCGTGGCGAGTCTCGGCACGGCGTTCTTCGCGCTCGGTGGTGCGCTCTCGATCGTGCAGCTGCTGCAGACCAAGGGCGACGCGGTCGGGCGGCTGGGTTCGGCGCTGCGCCTGCGGTTCCTCCGCACCCTGCCGGATGCCGAGACGCTCGAGCGTCTCGCCTACCGGGTCAACATCGTCGGCTTCGTGTTCTGGACGTTCACGCTCATCGCGGGCGCCATCTGGGCCGAGCGCGCGTGGGGCCGGTACTGGGGCTGGGACACCAAAGAGGTGTGGACCTTCATCATCTGGGTCATCTACGCGGGCTACATCCACGCGCGTGCCACACGGGGCTGGCGCGGGTCGCGGTCTGCCTGGCTGGCCATCGTGGGCTTCGCCGCGGTGCTGTTCAACTTCGGCATCGTGAACGTGTTCTTCAAAGGCCTGCACGCGTACTCGGGC
This sequence comes from Herbiconiux sp., assembly GCF_004297105.1. Lineage (GTDB taxonomy): Bacteria > Actinomycetota > Actinomycetes > Actinomycetales > Microbacteriaceae > Herbiconiux. Next base: position 213,370 of record NZ_SCVE01000012.1, on the reverse strand, counting down.
CTCTGACCCCTGCACCCCTCCCAGATCCGTCACTTTTTGCGCGTTCTGAGCGATTTTCGCGCAAAAAGTGACGGATCTGCGAACTCTCGGGGCGGTCGTGCTCAGGTGAGGAGGGCGTGACAGCGGATGACGCGCTCGCGCCACCACTGTTCGCGCTCCGGTGAGGCGCGGTGCCGCGCCAGCAGCGCCGGGTCGACCTCGGGGCGCTCGACCGGGATGCTGCCGCCGCGGGGAACGAGACTGCGGGCATCCGGAACCACGTCGCCCGTGAAGAGATCGACGGTCGCCAGCCCGCAGTCGTAGTCGAGATCGGGGAGCGCGGCGGCGAGATGAGCGCCCATCGCGATGCCGACCGAGCTCTCCAGGGCTGAGGAGATGACGGCGGGGAGGCCCGCCTCGGCCACGATGGCCAGCGCACGACGGATGCCGCCGAGCGGCTGGGCCTTCACCACGAGGAGGTCGGCGGCACCGGCGCGGGCGACGGCGAGCGGATCCTCGGCCTTGCGCACGCTCTCATCCGCCGCCACGAGGATGCCGAGGTAGGCGATGCGCTCGCGCAACTCGGCCAGCTCGTCGACGCGGGCGCAGGGCTGCTCGACGTACTCGAGGTCGAACTCGGCCAGGCGGTGCACGGCGTGCTCGGCCTCATCCACGTTCCAGCCGCCATTGGCGTCGACGCGGATGCGGCCTTCCGCTCCGATCACGTCGCGCACGCGCCGCACGCGGGCCACGTCGTCGTCGAGGGACTGGCCGCGTTCGGCGACCTTCACCTTGACGGTGCGGCACCCGTCGTAGTGGGCGAGCACCCGCTCGACGTCGTCGGGTGCGACAGCGGGGAGGGTGGCGTTGACCGGGATGCGGTCGCGCTGGCGGGCGGGCGCCGGCGACCAGCCGAAGTCGAGGGCGGCGCGAAGCCAGTGCGCGGCCTCCTCATCGCCGTATTCGGGGAAGGGGGAGAACTCGGTCCACCCCTGTGGGCCCTCGAGGAGCGCCATCTCGCGCACCGTCTGGCCGCGAAAGCGCGTGTGCAGGGGGATGGCCACGACCTGCAGGCCGTCGAGGAGCTCGGCGGCCTCGGGGCGGTGGTCCGGAACGTCTTGCACTCCACAAGTCTCTGCCCCGGCCGAGTTCTCCACAAACCCGGCCTCCTGGATCGCTGCTCCGCCAGCCGGACTACCCTGGGAGCATGACCGAAAGCACCACCGTCTCCGACATCTTCGACCCCGCGGAGTGGGTCGTCGCCCCCGGCTCCGAGGGGTTCACCGACATCACCTACCACCTCGATGTCGCGGGGCGAGTGGCGCGCATCGCATTCGACCGGCCCGAGGTGCGCAACGCCTTCCGGCCGAAGACGGTCGACGAGCTCTATGCCGCGCTCGACGACGCTCGGCAGAACCCCAAGGTGGGCGTCGTGCTCCTCACCGGCAACGGCCCGAGCCCGCGCGACGGCGGCTGGGCGTTCTGCAGCGGGGGCGACCAGCGCATCCGGGGCCGCGACGGCTACAAGTACTCCGAGGAGGAGACGGCGGCGGGCATCGACGTCGCGCGCGCCGGGCGGCTGCACATCCTCGAGGTGCAGCGCCTCATCCGCTTCATGCCCAAGGTGGTCATCGCGGTCGTTCCCGGCTGGGCCGCGGGCGGCGGCCACTCGCTGCACGTCGTGTGTGACCTCACCATCGCGAGCGCCGAGCACGGCCGGTTCAAGCAGACGGATGCCGACGTCGGCTCGTTCGACGGCGGCTACGGCAGTGCCTACTTCGCCCGCCAGATCGGGCAGAAGTTCGCGCGCGAGGTGTTCTTCCTGGCCGAGGAGTACAGCGCGCAGCGGGCCTACGAGATGGGTGCGGTGAACCGTGTCGTGCCGCACGAGGAGCTCGAGGCCGAGGCGCTGCGCTGGGCGCGCACCATCCTCGGCAAGTCGCCCACCGCCATCCGCATGCTGAAGTACTCGTTCAACGCGGTCGACGATGGGCTCGTGGGTCAGCAGGTGTTCGCAGGGGAGGCGACTCGGCTCGCGTACGCGAGCGACGAGGCCGTCGAGGGGCGCGACTCCTTCCTCGAGAAGCGGGATCCCGACTGGTCGGCCTTCCCTTATCACTTCTGAGATCGGCGGCACCGTGCGCCGGCTGGAGGTGATCGACGGGTCCGACCCGTCGGTGGTGGGGCGCGCGTTGCGCGTGGCCCTGGCGAATGACGGGCCGGCGCTGCTGCCGCGCGAGTTCGTCGATGTGGTGCCGCTCGGCGACCCCTCCGTGGGGCGCACGTCGACGCTCCCCGCCGAGGTGCCGCGGGCGATCGCGCTCGTGATCGAGACCTCGGGCTCATCGGGGTTGCCGAAGCGGGTGGCCCTCAGCGCGGATGCGCTGCTGGCGTCCGCCGCAGCGGCCGAGGGCGCGCTGGGCGGGCCGGGGCAGTGGCTGCTCGCCCTGCCCACCCACTACATCGCGGGGGTTCAGGTGCTCGTGCGGTCGATCGCGGCGGGCACCACGCCGCTCGTACTCGGGCGAGGGCACTTCTCGGCGGCCGATTTCGCCGCGCTGGCCGATCGGCTCGAGGCGCCCGTGCGCTACACCTCGCTCGTGCCGGCGCAGCTCGCGCGGCTCGTCACCGCCGCAGAGGCGGATGCCGGCATCCGCCGCTCGGTCTCGCGCTTCGATGCCGTGCTCGTGGGCGGGCAGGCGTTGCCGGCCGCGCTGCACGAGCGGGCGCTGGCCCTGGGGATCGCCGTGGTGCGCACCTACGGATCCAGCGAGACCGCGGGCGGCTGCGTCTACGACGGCCTGCCGATCGGGCAGACCCTCGCGCGCACGCGGGGCGGAGAGCTCGAGCTGTCGGGTCCGTCGCTCGCGGTGGGCTACCTGGGCGACGAGGAACTCAACGAGGCCAAGTTCTTCACCGACGAGGGGGTGCGCTGGTATCGCACGGGCGACGCGGGCACGATCGAGGGCGGCGACGCCTCCGGGATCGCGGGTGCGGTGGCAGGTGGTTCGGTCACCGTGACGGGCCGGCTCGACAACGTCATCATCTCGGGCGGCATCAAGGTCTCGCTCGACCGCGTCGAGCGCATCGTGCAGTGGGTGCCCGGTTTCGAAGAAGCCGTGGTCGTGGGCGCGGCCGATGAGGTCTGGGGTCAGGTCGGCGTCGTGGTGGTCGAGGAGTCCGCGCTGGCCGCGGCCGGTGTGCAGGTCGGCGGTGCGGATCCGCTGGAGCAGGTTCGGCGGGTCGTCGCCGACGCGGCCGGGCGTGCGGCAGCGCCCGCGCGGCTGCTGGTCGTCGAGCGCGTGTCCCGGCTCTCGTCGGGCAAGCCCGACCGTCAGCTGATCGCCAGCCGGCTCCAAGACGACCCTCACTAGAATCAGGCCCGATGTCCACAACCAAGAAGCGGCGCTCCGGTCACCCCGCCCGCATCAACGCCTCCACCCGCAAGGGTCCCGCCACCCGGCCCCAGGGCCCGCGCACCGCCGCCGGCGCCTGGATCGCCGGAGCCCGGTTGCGCACCCTGCCACTCGGCGTCGCACCGGTCGCCCTCGGCACCGGTGCCGCCATGGTCATGACCGACATCTCCAAGTGGCTCGTGCTGCTCTGCCTGCTCGTCGCGGTCTTCCTGCAGATCGGCGTGAACTACGCCAACGACTACTCCGACGGGGTGCGCGGCACCGATGACGTGCGCGTGGGGCCGCCGCGCCTCACCGGTTCGGGGCTGGTGCCTGCCAGGCGGGTGCTCGTCGTGGCCCTCGTGTTCTTCGGCCTGGCCGCCGCATCCGGTCTCGCCATCACCGTCATCACCGGGCACTGGTGGCTCCTGGCGGTTGGTGCCGCCGCCATCGCCGCGGGGTGGTTCTACACGGGCGGCAAGCACCCGTACGGGTACTACGCGCTCGGCGAGCTGTTCGTGTTCGTGTTCTTCGGTCTCGTGGCCACAGCCGGCACCACGTTCATCCTGGCCGGTGACGTGAACTTCGAGAGCTGGGCGGGCGGCGTCGCCATGGGCGCGATCGCGTGCGCGGTGCTGATGGCCAACAACATCCGCGACATCGAGCAGGACAAGCTCGTGAAGAAGCGCACCCTCGCCGTGCTGATCGGCCGCACGGCGTCGCGCATCGTCTACGTGTTCTGGCTGCTCGTCGCCTACGCGGTGCTGGCGTTCTTCGCGTTGCTCTACCCGAAGGCGCTGCTGGTGTTCTTCACACTGCTGCTCACGCTGCCCGCCATCGTGATCATGCTCACCGCGAAGAAGCCGCGCGAGTTCATCACCGTGCTCCAGCTCACCAGCCTGTTCGGTCTGCTCTACGGCATCGGCCTCGGCCTGTCGTTCGCCTTCTGACCGGCGGCCATCCCGAGTCTGCGCGCCCGCTCTGACGGTTCGCTGCCGTCATGACGAGCGCGAAGCGTCACGGGGCCGCGCACGCAGGGGAAAGGGCCGCTACGGTGCCTCGGTGCGCCGGGTCGCGTCGTCGACCGCGGTGTCTTCGACGTCTTCGTCGTCGGAGGTCGACATGGCCTTCGCGCGAGCGGCCTGACCCCGGTTCTCGCGTGCCGCGTGCAGCGTCTTCGATGCCTCCTCGCGCGGCTTGCGCAAGAAGATGATCGAGATGCAGAGCGAGATGAGCGCCGCCACGATCGCGGCGATGAACGGCTGGATCTGCAGCAGGAGCAGCACCGCGAGCACCACCGCGAAGATCCCCACGCGGATGAGGGTGTACACGAGCCACGTACGTCCTGGTTTCACCTCTGAAGTCTAAGTCGCGCATCCTGACCGAGTGCTCCACGGAGCGCTCAGAACGAGCTCGCGGACTCGCGGCAGGCTCCCGGATCCCGGGGGTACAGTTACTGCATGGCTCGCCTACTCCTCGCCCTCATCATCGTGGTGGTGGCGTTCACGGTGTACGCGCTCGTCGACTGCCTGATGCTCCCGAAGTCGAGGGTCAAGGCTCTCCCGCGGGTCGCGTGGGTGTTCATCATCCTTCTGTTCACGCCCATCGGCGGTGTCTTGTGGCTGCTGTTCGGCCGCGGTCGCCGGGTCACCGCGCAGCCCAGACGCGCCATGGGCCCGGATGACGATCCCGATTTCCTGGGAACCATCCGCCCCATTCACGACCCCAATGAAGACGAGCGCATCCGCGAGCTCGAGAAGCGCCTCGCCGAGACCGACGACGAGCAGGACAACGGCAGAACCGACCGGTGACCCCGAGCGCTGCGGCGACGTTCGCCACCCGGCTGCTCGACGCCTTCGTCGAGCTGGGCGTTCAGCATGCCGTCGTGTCGCCGGGCTCCCGCTCGCAGGCCCTGGCGCTGGCGCTCGCGGAGCTCGAGGCGCGCGGTGCACTCGCGCTGCACGTGCGCATCGATGAGCGGGTGGCCGCGTTCACCGCGCTCGGCATCGCGCGGGAGACGGGGCGGCCGGCACTCGTGGTCACCACCTCGGGCACGGCGGTCGCCAACCTGCTGCCGGCCGTGATGGAGGCCTCGCACTCGGGTGTGCCGATGCTGCTCCTCACCGCCGACCGGCCGGCGCGGTTGCGCGGAACGGGCTCGAACCAGACCACGTGGCAGCCCGGTGTCTTCGGCCGTTTCGCTCGAGGCGAGGTCGATGTGCCGGCGCCCACCGCCGACGCGATCCCGGATGCGCGCGCTCTCGCCGACACCGCGTACCGCACGGCGACCTCGGCCGCCGCCGCGGGGCCCGTGCATCTCAACCTCCAGTTCGTGGAGCCGCTGTCGGGGGCGCTCATCGAGGAGCCCGAACCGCTGTCGGGCGCGTTCATCGACGAGGCCGAAGCGCTGTCGGGCGCCTTCGTCGACGAGACCGAAGCGCTGTCGGGCGCGGCATCCGGATCGGCGCCCGCATCCGGGACCACGCCGGGGGTTGCGGATCCGGTGTCGTCAGCCGGTGCTTCGGCTTCGGCTTCCTTGTCCTCGGAGCCCAGGTCTCACTCCGATTCTGCTGCCGAGACCGCTGCGGTACCCGATTCTGCTGCCGAGACCGCTGCGGCATCCGATTCCCCCTCCCCGACCGCCGCATCCGGCTCCGGCGACTCCGAGGTGTCGGCGCCAGGAGCTGCGGCAGCGGCATCCGCTTCTCCGAGGCGCGCCCTGCACCTGGCGCCCGGCCCTCGCACGCTCGTGGTGGCGGGTGCCGACGCAGGCGACGGCGCCAACGCCTTCGCCCTGCACGCGGGCTGGCCGCTCATCGCCGAGGTTTCGAGCGGCGCGCGGTTCGGGCCGAACCTCGTGCCCGCCTATCGGCGGCTGCTCGACCACCCCGACTTCGCGGAGCGCATCGAGCGCGTGGTGGTGTTCGGGCATCCGACGCTCAGCCGGCAGGTCGCGGCCCTCGTGGGGCGCGACGACCTCGAGACGGTGGTGGTGCGCGGGCGCGGGGAGCCGTTCGTGCCCAGCGCGCTCGCCGTGGTCGTCGACGAGGTCACGGCCGACGCCGAAGACCGCGCCGACCGGGCGTCCCGCGCCTGGACCGGTCAGTGGGTGTTCGCCGGCCGCGAGCTGCTCGACCGGGAGGCGGCCGACGACGAGGTGGCTGCTCCGCTCGACGTGCGGGGTGGTGCCGACGACCCCGCCGGGGCACGTGAGTTCGCTCGCGCCGAACTCGCCGCATTACGGGCACCGGTGAGCCGTCGTGCGCTCGCGCTCGCCACCTGGCAGGCCACCTGGCCGCACGATCGGCTCGTGCTGGGGGCCTCGCGGCTGATCCGGGAGCTCGATGTCGCGGCCGGGGGCAAGAAGGTCACCGTGCACGCGAACCGCGGGCTGGCGGGGATCGACGGCACGATCTCCACCGCGCTCGGCATCGCCGCAGCGAGCCAGTCCGGCACCGGCGCGGGGTCGCTCGCTCAGCAGCGGGCCGGCACGACGCGCGTGCTCCTCGGCGATCTCGCGCTGCTGCACGATGTGGGTGCGCTGCTGCTCACGCCGGGCGAGCGGCGGCCGCGTATCCAGCTCGTGGTCGGAAACGACGGGGGCGGCACGATCTTCGACGGGCTCGAGGTGGCCTCCACGGCCGTGCGGGAGGCCTTCGATCGCGTCATGTTCACGCCTCAGGATGTCGGCATCGCCGCCCTGGCGGCCGCCTACGGCTGGGAGCATCGCGCCATCTCCACGCGTGGCGATCTCGATTCGGCGCTGGCGTCGCCGCCGGCGGGGCCGAGCATCCTGGAGGTCGCGCTCGAGCGGTGAGCGTCTTCTCCTGCACAGGTCGCGCTCACTGGGAGGGTTCTCCCCGATCCGGGCTCCGGCCTCGGATGTCGGCCCGGCGAACTAGGCTCGACGCGTGACAGACACATCCGCATCCGTAGCCCTCGACACCCTGAGCCGGGTGTTCGGGTACGACTCCTTCCGGGGCGACCAGGCCGAGGTCATCGACCATGTCATCGCCGGCGGCGACGCCGTCGTGCTCATGCCCACGGGTGCGGGCAAGTCGCTCTGCTACCAGGTGCCGTCGCTCGTGCGGCAGGGCACCGGCGTGGTCATCTCGCCCCTCATCGCGCTCATGCACGACCAGGTCGAGGCCATGAAGGCCGTGGGCGTGCGCGCTGCGTTCCTCAATTCGACGCAGGATGCGGCGGAGCGCGCCGAGGTCGAGCAGGCCTACCTCTCGGGCCGACTCGATCTGCTCTACGTCGCGCCCGAGCGCCTCTCGGCGGAGAGCACCAAGCGCTTCCTCTCCGGGGGAGAGATCGCGCTGTTCGCCATCGATGAGGCCCACTGCGTGTCGCAGTGGGGCCACGACTTCCGGCCCGACTACCTGGCTCTCGCCGAGCTGGCCGAACGCTGGCCGACGGTGCCCCGAATCGCACTCACGGCCACCGCCACGGAGGCGACGCACAAAGAGATCACGCAGCGGCTGTCGCTCGGAGATGCACGGCACTTCGTGGCGAGCTTCGACCGGCCCAACATCCAGTACCGCATCGATCCGAAGCTCGAGGTGCGCAAGCAGCTGCTGTCGTTCATCCGCAACGAGCACGCGGGCGACGCGGGCATCGTCTACGCGATGTCGCGCAAGACGGTCGAGGGCACGGCGGAGTTCCTGGCGGCCAACGGCGTCGACGCCATGCCCTATCACGCGGGTCTGGATGCACGGGTGCGCGCCCGCACGCAGGCGCGCTTCCTGCGCGACGAGGGTGTGGTCATCGTGGCCACCATCGCATTCGGCATGGGGATCGACAAGCCCGATGTGCGGTTCGTGGCGCACATCGATCTGCCGAAGTCGGTCGAGGGCTACTACCAGGAGACGGGGCGTGCCGGTCGTGACGGTCTGCCGTCGACGGCATGGATGGCCTACGGCCTGAACGACGTCATGCAGCAGCGCCGCATGATCGACGAGTCCCCGGGCGACCTCGCGCACCGGCGCCGGCTCTCCGCGCATCTCGACGCGATGCTCGCCCTCTGCGAGACGGTGCACTGCCGGCGGGTGAACCTGCTCGGTTACTTCGGGCAGGCGAGCGAGCCGTGCGGCAACTGTGACACCTGCCTTCAGCCGCCCGCATCGTGGGATGGCACGGTGGCGGCCCAGAAGCTGCTCTCGACCGTGGTTCGGCTCGAGCGCGAGCGCAACCAGCGCTTCGGTGCCGGGCACCTCATCGACATCCTGCGCGGCAAGCGCACGCCGCGGGTCGAGCAGCAGGGTCACGATGCGCTCAGCACATGGGGTATCGGCACCGATCTGAGCGAGCAGCAGTGGCGCGGGGTCGTACGGCAGCTGCTCGCGCAGGGGCTGCTCGCGGTGAATGACGACGGGTACGGCACGTTGGTGATCACGCCGGAGAGCGCGGCGGTGCTCTCGGGGTCCCGCCCTGTGCCGCTCCGGGTCGAACCCGATCGGCCGGCGTCATCCCGCGGTGGTTCGGGATCGGGTTCCGGTTCCGGTGGCCGCGGTGGGCGCTCGTCTGCCGCGAAGGCCGAGCTCTCGGCCGAAGACGGCGAGCTGTTCGAGGCTCTCCGCGCCTGGCGCGCGGCCACGGCGAAGGAGCAGGGTGTACCGGCCTACGTCGTGTTCCACGACGCCACCCTCGCGGCGATCGCGGCCCTCCGCCCGCAGTCGGTCTCCGACCTCGTGGGCGTCGCCGGGATCGGCGACCGCAAACGCGAGTCCTACGGCGAGGGTCTCATCGAGACCGTCGTGGCGGGCGCCTTCTCGGGCACCCCGAGCGCCGCGCCGGCCCCCGCCGACAGTGCCGGCTCTGCTCCGTCCGGCTCTTTCGCCGCCCGCACGTCCCGGGGGCAGTCGTCCGGCCGCGGTGGCGGTTCCCGTCGCTCGGGCACGGCATCGTCGGCCGGGCCGACCTTCGACGATGTCCCACCCTCTGATGCGCCCTATCCGGACGAGTACCCGCCGTTCGACGAGTACCCGCCCTTCGACGACCACGACGCCCCACCGCCCGACGAGTGATCACCGGCGGAGCGGAGCGGTCGGCGCCGCCGGGCGCACCTCGTGCTCGCGCGTCGCGGCTCGGGTGAGTGAGCGAGTGAGAGAGAACAGCGACGCTACTGCCGAGCGGCCAGCAGTTCCTGCATGTAGGTGATCTCGCCCGTCTGGGCGAAGACGACGGCGTTCGCGAGCGCCAGTACGAGCGGGTTCGTGGTGCGGGCGATGGCCGCATCCGCCATCTCCACACCGCCCTGGTGGTGGGCGATCATGAGCTCGAGGAAGAGGCGCTCCGCCTCGACCCCCGACAGCGTCGAGAGGCGTGCGATGTCATCGGAGGAGGCCATGCCCGGCATGGTGCCTCCCGGCACCATCGGCTCCGTCCCGGCTGTCCCGGCCGCCGCGGTCGAAGACGACGACGGATCGGCCGTGGCCGCAGTGGAGCCCCCGTGGGCATGGGCATCCGAGTCGTCGAGCGTCGGCTGCAGCATCCACGTCATCGAGGGCTGCGACGACGCCTGCGGCAGCCCCCACGAGTTCAGCCAGCCGTACATCTGACCCGACTGGTTCGCCTGCGACGTGGCGATGTCGTAGGCGAGCGAGCTGATCTCGGGGTCGTCGGTCTGCTGGCGGATGATCATCGCCATCTCCACGGCCTGGTTGTGGTGCTCCTGCATGTCGCGGGCGAAGCCGGCTTCCACACTCGTGTCGCCCGGGGTGGGCACGCGCGGTGCGGCGAGCCAGCCTGCGGCGAAGGCGCCGACACCGATCAGCACCGCCGCCACGATCGCCGCCAGGGCGATCCGCCCCCGCGAACGAGGTGCGGCGGTCGTGGAAGCCGCCCGGGCACCGGATGCCTCGGCCGTGCTCTCACCGGAGCCCGGCCCCGTGCTGCCGCTGCCCTCATCCGTCACGGCGATCAGGCCACCTTGCCGGGTGCATCGAGTCCGCCGGTGCAGGCTGCGCCGGGCTCGGGTGCGTCGTTGGACCGCCAGAACTTCTGCACGAACTCGCCGAGACGCTCGTCGTCGGGCGAGTCCATGAACACCTGGTTGCCCCACGCCGATGCGACGACGGGCGACGGGAGGCCGGGGTAGGGCGAGACGACGACGTAGGTGTCGGGCAGCTGGGAGCGGATCTTCTGCACCCCTGCCTCATCGATCACCGCCGGATCGTAGGTGACCCACACGGAGCCGTGCTCGAGCGCGTGCACCGCGTTCTCGTTCGGAACGGCCTCGCTGTACACGCCGCAGTTCAGCCAGACGCCCGCGTGGTCGCCGCCGGCGGGTGGGGTCTGTGCGTAGTCGACCGTGCCCGTGACGTGGTTCGAGGTGAGCCCGGAGTAGGTCTTGAGGTCGCCGATCGAGATCGACGCGGGGTCGACCTGCGGCTTCGCGCTCGACACCACGAAGCCGATCACGAGCCCTATGACGAGCACCCCCGCCACGCTGCCGCCGATCCAGGCGAAACGGCGATTGCGCTGCTGGCGCTTCTGCTCCGCCACCATCGCAGCGACCTTCTCGGCACGGCGCGCATCGCGCTCCTGCTTGACGGTGAGCTTCTTCGCCTGGTCTTTGGCTTTCGGCGGGATCGAGGAGGGGGAGTCGGAGGGCACGGCTCTCATTTCGGTATCGGCGGAAATCAGGAGTTGAAGCGACAACTATTCCTAGGATGCCTGGGAGATCCATGTCTGTGCAATCGGTGTGAATGCATACCCGCAGCGGAATACCCCTCGTGTGAAGATCGGGGGATGTTCAAGACTGTGGCCAGGGGAGTCGTGCGGCCGATCGCCCGCGTCGTCTACCGGCCCACGGTGACCGGACGGCAGAACGTGCCGCTCGAAGGTCCCGTGCTGTTCGCCAGCAACCATCTCAGCTTCATCGACAGCGTCGTGATCACGCTCATCGCCCCGCGCGATGTGCGCTTCCTCGCGAAGGCGGAGTACTTCACCGGCGAGGGCATGAAGGGCCGCGTCTCGCGTTCCTTCTTCGAGTCCATCGGAGCCATCCCGGTCGATCGATCCAGCGCGACCGCCGCCCAGGACTCGCTCGAGCGCGGCCGCGAAGTGCTCGACGCGGGCGGCGCGTTCGCGATCTATCCCGAGGGAACCCGTTCTCGCGACGGGCGCCTGTACCGAGGCCGCACCGGCGTGGCCTGGCTGGCCCTGACCACCGGATGCCCCATCGTGCCCGTCGCTCTCAGCGGCACCCAGGAGCTGTTGCCGGTCGACACGACGGTGCCGCGCATCCGCCCTGTCTCGATTCAGTTCGGCGAGCCGATCGACGCGGCGAGCTACGGCGATGCCTCGTCGGCCCGAGCGCGGCGGCGGCTGACCGAAGACGTGATGAGCGCGATCGGCGCGATGTCGGGCCAGGAACTCGCGGGCACCTACAACGAGCCGCCGGCCGCCTCCGTGGTGGAGCGCGTCAAGCGCGCCATGCGCCGCAACGATCCCGAGTCGGGCGCGGGCGACCCGATCTGATCCGGCCATCGGCGGATCCGTCAGTTGTGGCCCTCAGGGGCAGTTCTTGGGGCGCGAACTGACGGATCGGGAAGTGGGTGGCGGGGTCCGGCAGGTGCGGACCCACGACGTGGCCCGGAGGGCGCGAACTGACGGATGGGCACTCACCAGGCGGTTCGGGCCGCCGGGCCCGGCACGATCGCCACGGCGTCGGGCTGCACCACGGCCCCATCGGGCCGCACGAACTCGAGGCGCGCGGGCTCGCCGCTCGCCGCGTCGACCACGCGGGAGGACGCGCCACCCGCGTACGGGTTGTACGTGTCGCCCCACTGCACGAGGGCGCCCAGCACGATCGACAGGCCCTGCCCGCTCTCGGTGAGGTGGTAGCTGAACCGCTCGCGCGAACCCGGGTCACGGTAGCCGCGCTTCTCGAGAACCCCGGCGTCGACCAGCTTCGCCAGGCGGTTCGAGAGGATGTCGCTCGGCGCCCCGAGCGAGTCACGGAACTCGGAGAAGCGGGTGCGCCCCCGGAAAGCGTCTCGCACGATCAGCAGCGACCACTTCTCGCCCACGATGTCGAGGGTGCGCACGATCTGGCAGCGCGCGACGAGGTCGGCTGACGCAGCGGCGGAGGCGGCGTCGACGGCGGTGTCCACGATCTCGTTCATGCCCACAGAGTACGACGATCGCATCTAAATTGGAAATTCCAACTCAGAGCGATTAGGGTCGCCCCATGACGAATTCGTGGCGCTTCGCCCGGCGGGGCACGTTCTGGTCGGCGGCGGCCGTGCTCGCCCTCTGCCTCTGGGCCAGCGGGGCGCCGAGCGTGCTGTACCCGGTGTATGCCGCCGAGTGGCACCTGCCCGCGGTGGTCACCACCTCCGTGTTCGGCGCCTATCCGCTCGCCCTGCTGATCGTTCTGCTGTTCTTCGGTGGCCTCTCCGACAGCATCGGCCGACGCCGCGCGATGCTGCTCGGCGTCGCGCTGATCGCGATCGCGGCGGCGGTGTTCGCGCTGGCGCCGAATGTCGGCTGGCTCTTCGCCGGCCGAATCCTCCAAGGCCTGGGAACCGGTTTCGCCCTTGGCGCCGCCAGTGCGGCCCTGGTCGAGAACAACACCTCGCCGAACCCCCGCGTCGCGAGCACCCTCACCACGGCGTCGACCGCCACGGGGCTCACCGTCGCCCTCATCCTCTCCGGCTTCCTGGCGCAATACGCACCGTTCCCGCTGGTGCTCTCGTTCGCCGTGCTCTTCGTCGTCGCCGCACTCGTGTTCGTGGCGGTCGGACTCACGCCGTCAGACACGGCGGGGCTCGGCGCACCGAGCTGGAAGCCGAAAGCCATCCGGATGCCGCGGGGCATGCTGCTCGCCTTCATCGCCGCAGTGCTCTCGGTGTCGGTGGCCTACAGCGTGGGCGCGATCTTCCTCTCGCTCGGCGCCCAGATGGCCCGTGAACTCACCGGCACCACCGATCTGCTCGTGATCGGTGCTCTGCTCGGCGTCTCGTCGATCGCGATCGGGATGACCGCCCTCTTCTTGCGCGGGGTGCCGGCGCACGTGTCGATCGTGGTGGGCGGCATCCTGTCGCTGGGCGGCCTGCTCGTCATGGCCGGCGCAGCAGCCTGGGGATCGCTGCCGCTCTTCTTCGCCTGGTGCATCGTGGGTGGCATCGGCTACTCCTTCGCCTTCACCGGCGGCCTCGGCCTCATCAACAAGGCGGCACCCGTGCGCCATCGCGGGGGTACTCTCTCGCTGGTCTACTTGTTCTCCTACCTGCTTCAGGCGCTCACGGCGGTGGGTGCCGGCGCGCTCGCCACAGCGCTCGGTCTCGGTGTCGCGGTCGACATCATGGCGCCGCTCCTCGGCGTGCTCGCCGTGGCCGCCATCCTGTTCGCTCTGATCGACGTCGCCCGGGCACGGCGATCGGATTCGCCCTCCCCTGCTTTGTCTCACTCGTCACTCGAAACCCGCTCCTGACTGTGGGAACCCGACAGTCGCCCGCCAGGCGTCGGCGGGCGGAGTTGTAGGCCGCGAACGGGACATTTCCGCGTCCCCGTACCGAGTTCTAGCGTGGAGGCATGACGGACACGGTCGACACCAGCAACCCCACGAACGAAGCGCAGGAGATCGAGAAAGAGCTCGACGATTCGGCACGCGTCCTGAAGCGCGGTGCAGCATCCGCAGGCGCCGGTGACCGCCGCGCGAGCACGAACGACGTGGTCGTCGCCCGCACCGACGTCGAGTGGCTCGGCGAGTATCTCCTCGGCACGTGGGCCGCCGTTCGGCTCGGCGCCCGTGAGCTGACGGCGCGCCCCGAGCTGCAGCGCGTCGAAGGTCAGACCTACCCTGAGCACCGCGAGCGCGTGTTCGGCCAGCTGAAGCTGCTGGTCGAGAACGGGCAGGTGCACCGGGCGTTCCCGAAGTCGCTCGGCGGCGAAGACGACCACGGTGGCAACATCGCGGGCTTCGAGGAGCTCGTCACCGCGGATCCGTCGCTGCAGATCAAGTCGGGGGTTCAGTGGGGTCTCTTCGGTGCCGCGGTTCTGCACCTCGGCACGCAGTACCACCACGACACCTTCCTGCCCGGCATCATGAGCCTCGAGGTGCCCGGCGCCTTCGCCATGACCGAGACGGGCCACGGGTCGGATGTCGCGGCCATCGGCACCACGGCCACCTACGACGAGGCCACCCAGGAGTTCGTGCTCGACACCCCGTTCCGCGGTGCCTGGAAGGACTACCTGGGCAACGCGGCCAAAGACGGCATCGCGGCCGTGGTGTTCGCCCAACTCGTCACCAAGAACGTCAACCACGGCGTGCACGCCTTCTACGTGCCGATCCGGGATGCAGCCACAGGCGACTTCCTGCCCGGTGTCGGGGGAGAGGACGACGGCCTGAAGGGTGGACTCAACGGCATCGACAACGGCCGCCTGCACTTCACCGACGTGCGCATCCCGCGCGCCAACCTGCTGAACCGCTACGGCGACGTGGCCGAGGACGGCACCTACTCCTCCAGCATCGAGAGCCCCGGCCGCCGATTCTTCACGATGCTGGGCACGCTCGTGCAGGGCCGGGTGTCGCTGGATGGCGCATCCGTCGCCGCGGCGAAGATCGCGCTCACCATCGCCATCACCTACGGCAACGAGCGCCGACAGTTCACGGCCGGCAGCGATACCGACGAAGAGGTGCTGCTCGACTATCAGCTGCACCAGAAGAGGCTCATCCCCAAGCTGGCCACCACCTATGCCGCGAGCTTCGCGCACGAGCAGCTGCTCACGAAGTTCGATCAGGTGTTCTCCGGGGCCGCAGACACCGACGAAGACCGTCAGGATCTCGAGACCCTGGCCGCCGCGCTCAAGCCCCTGAGCACGTGGCATGCGCTCGAGACGTTGCAGGAGGCCCGGGAAGCCTGCGGCGGGGCAGGCTTCCTCGCCGAGAACCGCCTCGTCGGCCTGCGCGCCGACCTCGACATCTACGCCACGTTCGAGGGGGACAACCACGTGCTGCTGCAGCTCGTGGCCAAGCGTCTGCTCAGCGACTACAGCCGCCGCTTCGCCAAGGCCGACTTCGGTGTGCTCGCCCGCTATGTGGTGGAGCAGGCCGCCGACCGCACGGTGAACAGCAGCGGACTCCGCTCGCTGGCGCAGCGCGTGGCCGACCTCGGATCGACCGCGCGCTCCGTCGGACAGCTGCGCGAGGCATCCGCTCAGCGTCAGCTGCTCACCGACCGGGTCGAGACGATGGTGGCCGAGATCGCCGGTGCTCTGCGCCCGGCGTCGAAGCTCTCGAAGAAGGATGCGGCCGACCTCTTCAACCTGCACCAGGCTCAGATCATCGAGGCGGCGCGCGCCCACGCGGAACTGCTGCAGTGGGAGGCGTTCACCGAGGCGCTCGAGGGCGAGGCGGGGCTGACATCCGGCATGGACGACGGCACGCGGGTCGTGCTCACCTGGCTGCGCGACCTCTTCGGACTCGGTCTCGTGGAGAAGCACCTCGCCTGGTACCTGATGAACGGCCGCCTCTCGCCGAAGCGGGCCCAGGCAGTGGGACTCTACACCGAGCGCCTGGCGGCGCGCATCCGGCCCCACGCGCAGGACCTCGTGAAGGCCTTCGGCTACGGCCCCGAGCACGTGCGCGCCGCCATCGCCACGGGCGCCGAGAAGGCCCGCCAGACCGAGGCGCGCGACTACTACCGCGAGGCCCGCGCCGCGGGAACCCTCCCTTCCCCGGAGAAGAAGCCCAAGCGCCCCTGACCTCCTCGCGACTCGCCAAAAAACGGTCCAAAACCCAGGTTCGAGACCGTTTTTTGGCGAGTCGCGATGAGGGCGGTGGTACCTCGGTACTACTGGGGGAGTAGAGCGGCGGGCCGAGGCGGCACCTGGGGCGGATGAGGCGGGAGGGCTGCATCCGTAGCGTGGAGATGTGGCGCAGAGAGCGCCCATCACACCACAGGAGAACCCATGATCGAGGCGACTTCCCTGACCAAACGCTACGGTGCCCGCACCGCCGTGAACGACGTGAGCTTCACCGTGCGACCCGGACAGGTGACCGGATTCCTCGGCCCCAACGGCGCCGGCAAGTCCACCACCATGCGCATGATCGTGGGGCTCGACCGCCCCACCCAGGGCCGAGTGCTCGTCAACGGCAAGCCCTACGCCGAGCACCGTTCGCCCCTCCACGAGGTGGGCGCCCTGCTCGAGGCGAAGGCCGTGCACACCGGCCGCAGCGCCCGCAACCACCTGCGCGGCATCGCGGCGACCCACGGCATCCCCACCCGCCGCGTCGACGAGGTGATCGACCTCACCGGCCTGCACACCGTCGCCCGCAAACGCGTCGGCGGCTTCTCGCTCGGGATGGGTCAGCGCCTCGGTCTCGCTGCCGCGCTGCTCGGCGACCCGGCCACGCTCATCCTCGACGAGCCCGTGAACGGTCTCGACCCGGAGGGCGTGCTCTGGGTGCGCGGCTTCGTTCGGCAGCTCGCCGCCGAGGGTCGCACCGTGCTGCTCTCGAGCCACCTGATGAGCGAGATGGCCGTCACGGCCGACCACATCATCGTGCTCGGCAAGGGCCGCATCGTGGCCGACTCCACGGTGGCCGACATCGTCGGCTCCACTCAGACGTTCGTGCGGGTGCGCAGCCCGCGCATCGACGACGTGGCCCGCCGGCTCACGCAGCCCGACGTCACCGTCACCGGTGTCGCGGCCGACACCATCGAGGTACGCGGGCTCGGCGCCGAGGTGATCGGCGACGCCGCGCTCTCGATCGGTGTCGCCCTGCACGAGCTCACCACCATCAGCGGTTCACTCGAAGACGCCTACATGCAGCTCACCCGCGACGAAGTGGAGTACCGCACAGCCGTCACCCCGGATGCCGCGCCGCTCGCCGAGGAGGTGGCTCGATGACCGCCGCCGTCGAGACCCCCGTCGTGGCCCGCGCCACGCTCCGCCCGGTTGCGGATGCGCGCCTGCGCTTCTCGGGAGTGCTGAGGAGCGAGTGGATCAAGCTCACCACCCTGCGCTCCACCGTCTGGATCTGGGCCATCCTGTTCGCCCTGCAGATCGGCATGGGCGCGCTGATGGTGCTCAGCCAGGACCGCTTCGGCGACCCCAGCCAAGGAGCCGCACAGACCGCTGTGTTCGCCGCGAGCATCGGGCTGATCTTCAACCAGCTCGTGATCGCGGTGCTGGGCGTGCTGGTGATCAGCGGGGAGTACGGCACCGGGCAGATCCGCTCGAGCCTCACCGCAGTACCCAAGCGCCTGCCCGTGCTCTGGGCGAAAGCGCTCGTGTTCGGCGTGAGCACCTTCGTGGTGGGCCTCCTCGCCATCATCGCGGCCTACGCGGTGACCTGGCCGATGCTCGACTCGAAGGGCATCACCTCCGACCTCGGTGACCCGGATGTCTGGGCCCACCTCGTGGGCGGCGCCGGCTACCTGGCCCTCGTCGGTCTCGTCGCCTTCTTCATCGGAGCCCTGCTCCGCCACACCGCCGCCGGCATCGCTGCGGCCGTCGGCCTGCTGCTCGTGGTGCCGAGCGTGCTGAGCTTCATCGTGGCCGACTGGTCGACCGTGCTCGGCCAGTGGCTGCCCGGCTCGGTGGGCCAGGGCCTCTTCTTCGGCAGCGACATCTTCGAGCCCTGGCAGGCCGTGCTGGTTATGCTCGGGTGGGTCACGGTGTTCGCGGTTCCCGCCGCCGTGCTGCTGAAACGGAGGGACGCCTGACCTCGGCTCCACAGACCACGTCCTCGGCGCCGGCCTTCCCGTCCGGCGCCGAGGATCTGCGTCTGCCCAAACCGCCGGGGTTCATCCGCTCGTTCTTCACCAGGCATCCGTGGCTGCTCGACAGCCTGATCGCCGCGGCGTACGCGGTGCCGGTCGGCATCGCCTCGCTCGTGCTCTTCGTGCTCACGGTCATGGGGGCGGCGCCCTGGGGCGACGACCCCGTGCGGAGCAGTCCGATCTTCGCGGGGGCCGCCCTCTACGTCACGGCGGCGGTGAGCGTCGGCCTGCTGTTCCGGCGGCACGTGCCGGTGATCACCGCCACCATCTGCGCGGTGGCGCTGCTCGTGCCGATCAGCCCCGCCTCGCAGGCGGACGGGCTGCCCATGATGTTCGCGCTCTACGCCCTCGCGGTCTACCGCACGGCGCGCTCGGCCTGGATCTGGGTCGCCATCGCTGTGGCCGCCAGCACCGGGTCGTTGCTCATCTACTCGCCCGACGACCTGGCGGGCAATATCGGCAACGCGGTGCTCTCCGCCCTCGTGTTCGTGATCGCCACCCTCGTGGGCATCACCTTCGGTAACCGTCGGCGCTACATCCAGGCACTCCTCGACCGGGCGGCCCAGCTCGCGCGCGAACGCGACCAGCGGGCGCAGCTCGCGGCGGCGGCCGAACGGGCGCGCATCGCCCGGGAGATGCACGACATCGTGGCGCACAGCCTCACCGTGATCGTGGCGCTCTCCGACGGGGCAGAAGCGAGCCTCGACCGCTCACCCGAGACCGCGCGCGAGGCCGTGCGCCAGACCGGCATCACGGCCCGGCGCGCTCTCGCCGACGTGCGACGCTCGCTCGGCGTGCTCACCGAGGCGCCGGGGGCAGCGGATGCCGCGCTCGCGCCCCAGCCCGGGGTGAGCGAGCTGCCCGAGCTCATCGCCTCGTTCCGCGCCGCAGGCCTTCCCGTTCGCTACACCGTGCACGGGGACCCGCCCGCCGATCCGGTGCTGCAGCTCACCGTCTTCCGCGTGCTCCAGGAGGCGCTCACGAATGCGCTGCGCTACGCCGTGCAGGTGACGGCGGTGGATGTCGTTCTCGCGTACGATTCGGGCGGCATCACCATCGAGGTGAGCGACGACGGGATCGATCCCGGTCGCGGTGCGCCGTCGGCCGGCTCGGGCCGCGGCATCATCGGCATGCGCGAGCGCGTGGCCGTCTACGGTGGGCGGGTCGAGACGGGGCCTGCCGGAAGCCGCGGCTGGCGGGTGCGCGCCGTACTGCCCGTCGCCGCGGTCACGATGCCCACCCACCCGGCCGCACCCGCCCCGGCTGCCGCCCCCGCACCTGCCCCCGTACCGACCTCAGACGGAGACCGATGACCGACCCCGCCGCCCCCATCCGCATCCTGCTGGTCGACGACCAGCAGCTCATCCGCCTCGGCATGCGCCTGGTGCTCGACGCCGAAGAGGGTCTCGAGGTGGTGGGCGAAGCCGGCGACGGATACGAGGCGCTCGCCGCGGTGCAGCGCCTGCGGCCCGACGTGGTGCTGATGGACGTACGGATGCCCGGCCTGGACGGCATCGAGGCCACCCGCTCGATCGTGGCGACGAACCCGGCCAGCCGCATCATCATCCTCACCACCTTCGACCTCGACGAGTACGCCTTCGCGGGCCTGAACGCGGGGGCCAGCGGCTTCCTGCTGAAGGATGCGCGGCCCGCCGAACTCGTGTCGGCCATCCGCGCGGTGGCCTCGGGAGACGCAGCGGTGTCGCCGCGCGTCACCCGGAAGCTGCTCGAGATCTTCGGGCCACAGCTGCCGGGCCCTGCGCCCACGGTCGACGCCTCCCCGTCGCAGGCGCCGGATGCCGCCGCACAGACTCTTCTCGCCACCCTCACCGAGCGGGAGCGCGAAGTGCTGGTGGCCATGGCGGAGGGCCTCACCAACACCGAGATCGCGGGACGCCTGTTCCTCTCGGAATCGACCGTGAAGACCCATGTCGGTCGCGTGCTGATGAAACTCGAGCTGCGCGACAGGGTGCAAGCCGTGATTTTCGCCTATTCGGTGGGCCTGGTGTGAGGCGATTCGGCAGAACCTCGGGTTGGCCCAATAGCATCGATCGCGTGGATCGTCGTCTTCTCGCCATCAGCGTCGTGGCCGTGGCCGCACTGGCTCTCACCGGGTGCGTGGCCGATTCCTCCGGTCAGGCGGCGGTGACCTCCTCCACACCCACGGCGAGCGAGACTCCCACTCCCACACCCACCCCGGTCGATCCGCTCGCCGTCGTGCCGCTGCCCGCCGCGGCCAAGGTCGACTACCAGCTCGGCGGGGCCTACGATCCCGAGCCCGACGTCACCGTGGTGGCACGCGACAGCGGCCAGCAGCCCGTGAAAGACGTCTACTCCATCTGCTACGTCAACGGCTTCCAGACCCAGCCCGGCGAGCTCTGGCCCAACTCCCTCGTGCTGCACGACGCCTCCGGCGAGAAGGTCACCGACCCCGATTGGCCCGACGAGAACATCCTCGACATCTCCACGCCCGACAACCGGGCGGCGATCGCCGACAAGATCGCCGTGACGGTGGCCGGATGCGCCGGGGCTGGCTTCGACGCCGTGGAGTTCGACAACCTCGACTCCTTCACCCGGGCCGACGGCGCCTTCGGGATCGAAGACGCCGTGGCCTACGCCACGCTCCTGGTCACGAGCGCCCATCGCGCAGGACTCGCCGTGGGGCAGAAGAACACGCCGGAGCTGGGCGCGCGAGGACGGGACGAGATCGGCTTCGACTTCGCCGTGTCCGAGGAGTGCCAGCGCTACGACGAGTGCGCCGCGTACACCGGGGTCTACGGCGACCAGGTGATCGACATCGAGTACTCCGACAACATGATGGAGACGTGGACGGCGATCTGCGAAGATCCGCAGCTGCCTCCCGCGAGCGTGCTGCGCGACCGCAAGCTGCTGCCCGACGACAAACCCGGTTACGTCGCCAAGTACTGCTGACGGTCCGCCCCGGCATCGGTCGGTGCGGCCGGGCGTTCCCAGGGTTCACGATCCGTTCATCCGCAGGTCGGCAGAGCCTCAGTCGCGCACTCCGGTGCGTGGCGGAGGATTGACGGAACCTCGGGATGGCCGAGCGTGACGGCCGGACGGGGACGACGTGAACAGACACGAGCGACGCGCGGGAGCCGTCCTCGGTGACACCATGGTGCTGTTCGACTGGAACGGCACGATCGTGGTCGACGCCGATCACGCGCGCGCCGCTCTGAACCTCGTGCTCGGGCGTCGCGGCCTGCCGGCGTTCGGTGAGGCCGAGTTCTCGATGCGCTTCCGTCTCCCGTTCTCGGAGCTGCTCGGGCGGCTCGGCATCGAGGCGGACGACCGGCCCGCCGCCGAGGAGGAGTGGAACACGGAGCTCTCCACGATGCGCACTCGCCTGTGCCCCGGCGCCCCGGAGTGCCTCGTGTCGTTGGCGCAGGACGGAGCGTGGCTGGGGGTGTTGTCGGCGTCATCCGCCGCCGCGGTGCGCTTCGACCAGCGGTCGCTCGCCGTGCCCCCGGTGTTCCACATGGTCGACGCGTCGATCGACGACAAGTTCGAGGCGCTGTTGCGCCACCGGCCCACCCGCACCCGCGCCTACTACGTGGGCGACTCGGCTGACGACATGCGGTGCGCCTCCGCCGCCGACTACATCGCCGTCGGCGTGAGCCCGGGGTTCGCGGATGAATCGGCCCGCCTGTTGCGCGCAGCTGGCGCCGCCCACGTCATCTCGTCGCTGGACGAGCTCGTGGGCCTCATCCAGGTCGACGACCCCGTCGGGTCAGTCGCTCAGGTGTAGCTCCCGGTGAGCACGGCCGAGTTGAAGGCGGCCTGGATCACCACGATCACCACGATGATGCTGATGATCCAGCTCAGGGCGTAGAGGGCGATCGACACCCACATCGGGGCGATTCCACGGCCGGAGCGACGGCGCGCGATCACCGAGCGGCCGATGGCGTAGACGGGGGCGCCGACCAGGGCGAAGAAGCTCCAGGCCCAGTGGAACGGCCGCACGAAGCCGTTGCGGCGCAGCCAGCGGTGGTCGAAATACGACAGCACGATGATCGCGGCGGCGATGGCGAAGGTGAGCAGGGTGCTGATGCCCTGCGCGAGCAGACCGGCTGTCGAGTAGCCGCCGTAGGTCGACGACGAGTACGGATTGGTGGCCTCGGTGATGCCGCGGTCGAACTCGGTGAACGAGAGGGGCAGCAGCAGGAGGTTGAGCAGCGGCATCAAGGTGATGGCCCAGATGAGGGGGCCGTACACCGGCGCACCCGGGGGTACCGTGGCGATGGGCTGCGGCGTGAACGCGTAGGCGGGAGCGGAGGGGTAGCTCGATGCGGCTTGGGCGCCTGCGTGCGGCCACTGCAGGTGCTCGGTCCACTGCGTGCCGTCCCACCAGCGCAGCTGAGGTGACCCGGCGGGGTCGGCATGCCAGCCGGGCGGGGTGCTGCCGGATGAGGTGGTGGGGTTGCCGGTCGAGTCGCTCACGTGGTCCCTTTCTGACGGACGAGGCAAGCATACGATGCCCACCGAACCGGTATCCTCGTCTGGGGACTTCGACGGGATGGGCATGAGCACTGGCTTCGGCAACACACCCGCGCTCGACGACTCCGTTCGCGTCGAGGGCGGGGTCGTGCGCATCCTCGATCGCCGGGTCTTTCCCGAGGCGGTCGACTGGGTCACGGCGCATGACGCCGAGGAGGTGGCCGCGGCCATCGCCGCGATGGTCACCCAGAGCTCGGGCCCTCTGTATGCCGCCTACGCCGGGCTCGAGATCACGGCCGGTCAGCTGACCGGCCTCGCTCCGGATGCGGCCCGCGAGCGGATGCGCGTCGCCGGCCACGCCCTCGAGACCGCGCGGCCCACCAACAACCACCCGCGCGAAGCCGTTCAGCGCGTGCTCGCCGCCGTCGACGAGGCCGCCCAGGCTCCCGGTGCCACGACCGCGCAGCTCGTCGAGGCCGCAGTCGATGCGGCGCGCTCCGGCGCGCGTCTCTACCGGGAGCGCAGCCACCGCCTCGCCACCGCCGCCGTCGAGCTGCTGCCCGACGGCGCCCGCCTGCTCACCCACTGCTGGATGGACAGCTACCTGATCGAGCTCGTACGGGCGGCCCGCGAGGTGGGCAAGCGCTTCGACTGGGTGGCCACCGAGACGCGCCCCTACCTGCAGGGTGCCCGGCTCACCGCGCACACGCTCGCCGAATTCGGCGAGCACGTCACCCTCATCACCGACAGCATGGGCGCTGCGGCGCTCGCTCCCGGCTCGGCCATCGGCCCGATCGATGCGCTCGTCACGGCAGCCGACCGTGTGGCACTCGATGGCAGCGTCGTGAACAAGGTGGGCACGCTCGGCCTCGCGATCGCCGCGTCGGCGTTCGATGTGCCGTTCTACGCGCTCGTGCAGTCGCCCGATCCCGAGGCGCCCACGGCCGCCGACATCGTGATGGAGCAGCGCGACCCCGCCGAGGTGCTGCACACGCTCGGCCGGCGCACGGCATCCGCCCTGGTCACGGATGCCTGGTACCCCGCCTTCGACGTGACGCCGCCGCGTTTCGTCACCCGCATCGCCACCGATCGCGGGGTGTTCGTGCCGGAGCGGGTGTCCGACTACTTCGCGCCGGCCGTTGCGGGAGCATCGGCATGACCGACTCTCCGTACGAGCTGCTCGTCACGCGCGACGACGTGGTGCGCTACCTCGCGGAGGCCGGTCACCTGGGGCGGCTGGCCGCCGACGCGGAGGTCGTCGAGGTGGTGGAGGTCACCGCCGGCAACATGAACCGGGTCTTCATCGCCCGAGGTCCCCTCGGGTCGCTCGCGGTCAAGCAGGCGCCGCCCTGGGTGCAGGTGGCGGGCCCGGAATGGCCGATCGACCCGGCGCGCATCGCCTCGGAGGCGCGCACGTACGAGCTGCTCGCCTCGCGGGTGCCGGAGTCGATCCCCGCCGTGGTGGCGTTCGACGCCGACCGGTACGTGATCGTCATGGAAGACCTCTCGGGGCTCGAGGTGCTGCGCGACGTTCTCGTGGCGGAGCTGGCATCCGGTGCTTCTGCGTCGTCGACGCTGGATCTCGCAGGACTCGGCGCCGTGGTGGGGCGCTTCGTGGGTGAACTGGCCGTGTCGACATCCGTTGCCGCGCTCGGCGCGACCGCGCACGCCGAGCTGGTGGCCCTCGCGGCGAACCCCGAACTCTGTGCCCTCACGCTCGACGTGGTGCTCGATGAGCCGTACCGCGAGCACGAGCACAACCACTGGCATCCCGCGCTCGACGAGCGGGTGCGGGCGCTGCGCGGCAACTCCGCGGTGCGCGAGGCCGTGGCCCACGTGCGGGGCATATTCCTCGAGCGGCATGAGGCGCTCATCCACGGTGACCTGCACTCCGGATCGGTGATGGTGGGGCGTGCTCCCGCCGACGATCGGCAGCTCGTGAAGGTGTTCGACCCGGAGTTCAGCTTCGTGGGGCCGATCGGAATGGACCTCGGGCTGTTCTGGGCCAACCTGGAGATTGCCGCGATCGCCGCCGACGTGGTGGGGGCGCACGACCTCGCCCGCGCACGCTCGGCCGCCATCCCGGCGAGCCTCGACGCCTTCGCCGCCGCCTGGAACGACGACAGCACCCTCGCCACGATCGTGGCCGACGCCTGGCGCTTCGCCGGGGTCGAGGGCATCCGCCGTGCCGCAGGCTACTCGCACGCCGCCGACATCGAGTCGCTGCCGGAACCCGCCCGGGCGGATGCCTCGGTGCGTCTTTTCGATGCAGCCCGCCATCACCTCCTCACGGGCACCGAGTCGCCCGCCGATCCCGCCCGTTCACCCGCCTCCGGAAGGACCTCCTCGTGACCGACGCCCCGCACCCCGAATCCGCGCTGACGCCCGAGCCCACCCCCACGCCTGATCCGCTCGTCGTCGATGCGAAGTACCTCGTGGTCGACCTCGAGGGCACCACGAGCGCGGCCGGCTTCATCCTGGGCGACCTCTACGACTACGCGCGCCCGCGCCTCGCCGCCTGGCTCGACGCGCACGCCTCCGACCCCGCGATCGCCGAGGCGCGCGCGCAGGTCATCCACGACGCGTCGCTGCCGACGGATGCCTCCACCGACGAGATCGTGGCCGTCATGCACGAGTGGATGGAACGCGACGTCAAGGCCACGCCGCTCAAGACCGTGCAGGGACAGATCTGGGCCGAGGGCTTCGCGCGCGACGAGATCTCGTCGCACTTCTTCGACGACGTCATCCCGAAGCTGCGCGAGTGGCACGCGCACGGCCTCGGCCTCGCGGTGTTCTCGTCGGGCTCGGTGGCCTCGCAGGTGCCGTGGTTCCGGCACTCGCCCGACGGCGACCTCACGTCGCTCATCACCGACTACTTCGACACCATCAAGGCGGGCCCGAAGAAGGAGTCGTCGTCGTACGACCGCATCGCGGCGGCGCTCGGCGTTCCCGCGGCGGAGATCGTGTTCTTCACCGACAACCCGGGCGAGGTGTCGGCGGCCCTCGAGGCCGGCTGGCAGGTCGTGGCGTTCTCGCGCGAGGGCGAGCCGTTCTTCGAGGCCGACTTCGGGGGCTCATCCGTCGTCTCGTCGTTCGACGACGTGGAGGTCGTGCCCTCGTGAGCACCGGCACGGGCGCCTGGGCGCCCAACGTCTTCTCGCCCGAGGGCCTGACCGCTTCGACGGTCACGGATGCGGGGGCGGCGCTGGCGGCGGAGGCGGCGCGTTTCGCGGCGCTCGGCTGGATGCCCGGCACTGCCGGAAACCTGTCGATCACGCTCGACCGCGACCCGCTGCGGCTGGCGGTGACGGCATCCGGGCTCGACAAGGGCGAGCTCACGGCTTCGGACATCGTGCTGGTCGATGGCAACGGCGACTGGACCGGTTCGGGCGCGGGTGCCGACGACGGCCTCACCGAGTCGCTCGGGCTGGCCCGCAAGCCCTCGGCCGAGGCGGGCCTGCACGCCCGCATCGCCCGGGTGACCGGTGCGGGTGCCGGCATCCACGTGCACGCCCTGGCCGCCGTGCGCGCGGGACGCGCCTGGCCCGAGGGCGTGGTGCTGCACGACCTCGAGATGCTGAAGGGCATCGGTCACAGTGCCCACGGCGAGCGGGTGGTCATCCCCGTGGTGCAGAACCATCAGGACATGCGCGTGCTCGGCGATGCCTTCGAGCGCGTCTACACGGGCCGCACCGATTCGGTCGGCGAGGTGCCCGCTCTCATCGTGGCCGACCACGGCATCTACGCCTGGGGCGCCGACCTGCGTCAGGCGCGCTGGCACCTCGAGCTCACCGAGGCACTGCTGCAGATCGCGCTCGCCACCCGCTGAGGTGCCCACGCGGGTTGCCACAACATGTGGCAACCCGCGTGCGCACGCCACAACTTGTGGCAAGCGGACTTGCGCCCGCGGGGGCATCCGCGTGTCGGCGGTTGCCACATGTTGTGGCAACCCGGGTGCGTATGCAGCATCGTGTGGCAAGTGGATCGGCGGGGCTGGCGGGGCATGCGCGTGTCGGCGGTTGCCACATGTTGTGGCAACCCGCGTGCCCACGCCGCAACTTGTGGCAAGCGGGCTTGCGCCTGCCGTGACGTGCGTCATCCGGTTGTCAGGAAGTGTCGCCTCGGGATGAGGGTTGCCACATGTTGTGGCAACGTGCGTGCGCAGGCCACAGCTTGTGGCAAGTGGATCGGCGGGGCTGGCGGGGGCATGCGCGTGTCGGCGGTTGCCACATGTTGTGGCAACTCGCGTGCCCACGCCACAACTTGTGGCAAGCGGACTTGCGCCCGCGGTGACGTGCGTCATCCATTTGTCAGAAAGTGTCGCCTCGGGATGAGGGTTGCCACATGTTGTGGCAACCCGAGGCGGAGGGATGCGCCCGGGGCCGACGCAGAGGTAGCGGCTCAGGCCGGGCCGAGGCCGAAGGTCTTCTGGAGGAGGGTCGCGGTGAACTCGGCGTCGACCGCGAGTGGGGCGCCGTCGAGCTCGCGCACGGGCGCGATCAGCCGGCCGCTCGAGAGCAGCCAGATCGCGTCGGCCGAGGCGAGCTCGGCGGAGGAGATGACCGCCTCGGCGGTGTCGAAGCCCATCGCGTCGAGCGTGTCGAAGACGGCCGCCTGGGTGGTGCCGGCGAGGATGCCGAGGTCGGTGCGCGGGGTGCGGAAGCGGTCGCCGTGCCGAACCAGCACGTTCGACGTCGGTCCCTCCAGCACGATGTCGTCGGTGCTGACGAAGATCACGTCGTCGGCGCCGCGCCGCTCGGCCTCACGCAGGGCCGCCTTGTTGAGCGCGTAGGACAGTGTCTTCGCGCCCTGGAGCAGCCACGGCGAGGTCTGCGCGATGTCATGCCGGTAGCCGCGGTCGAGTGTGACGGCGCGGATGCCGTCGCGCCGGTGACCGGAGTGGTCGGGGCCGGTGAGCACCTGGATCCACCCGCTCGCCTCGTCGGCGCCCTCGATGCCGCGGCTGTACAGCAGCTTCACGAGGAGCTCAGGCTCGGGCCGGTGTGCAGCGAGCCCGCGTCGGGCGGCCGCCTCGAAGGCGGCGAGATCGGGTACCGGCAGGTCGAGCATCGCCGCCGAGTGCGCAAGCCGGGCGAGGTGCCGATCGAGCTCGATGAACCGCCCGTCGATCACCCCGATCGACTCGAACACCCCGTCACCTCGCGTCACGGCGAGATCGGCGACGTTGAGCGAAGCCTGCCCGAGGGGCACCGCGACATCCGCCACCCCTCCCTCGACGTACACCACGAGATCTCCGAGAGTCGTGGTGGAGGTGGTGTCATCGTTCATGGGGTGGCTCCTGCGGGTCGGCGCTGCAAACACCTCCCAGTCTGCCCCGTCAGGCGAGTAGTCGCGCCAGCATCGCCGCTTCGTGCTTGTGGCCGATGGTCTCGTAGCCCACCACCACCACGAACGGGGAGAGGGTGATGAGGATGAGGCAGACGCCGAGCGACGCACCCCAGGTCGCGGCCAGCACCGCGAGAACGAGAAGCGCGACCGTGCCGGCGATGAGGCCGAAATGGAAAGGATCGACCTCGGCGACCAGGTAGTCGTACAGGGCGAAGATGGACAGACACAGGATGAGCACCGGAATGGCCACGCACAGCACCGCGCCCACCGTGCCGATCTGCGCCTCGTTCTCGATCACGTAAGCGGCCACATGAAGGCCGCCACCGGTGGCGGCGATGGACGAGAACACGAGGAGGTGCCCGTATCCCCACACGAACGCCTTGCGCCGGTACCGCTGCAGGATCTTTCCCGCCGGCAGGATGAAGTACGACCACCAGACGCCGAAGGTGAGCCCGACTCCGGCGGTGACGAGCAGTATCGCCTCGCTGCTCCACCCCTGGTGCGTCACGACGGCCGACACCGCGGTGACCGTTCCGAACACCCCTTCGCCCAGCGCGATGATGGTGAGGAGTCCGTAGCGCTCGGCGATGTGGTGCGCGTGCCAGGGGGTGCCGCCCCGCCCGCTCCTCTCGCCGATCACGATCTCGGCGATGTAGGGGCCCGCGAGCTCGATGGCGAAGAGCACGACGGCGATCGCGGCGGTGACCCAGAAGCTGGCGTGGGCGATGGCGACAGCCACCCAGCCGACCTGCGCGACGATGATCGTGATCGCATAGGCGAGACTCGTGGCGCGGCGACCGGGATCCTGGCGGGCCGCGCGCAGCCACTGCGCCACCATCGCCACGCGCATCACCACGTACCCGGCCACCAGCACCGAGTTGTCCACGTAGGCGCCCGCGTCGATCGACGCGAAGAGCGGTGGGATGCCGAGGGCCAGCACGACCACACCTACCATCTGCACGAGCGTGGTGACGCGGTAGTACCAGTCATCGGTGTCGTAGGCGGAGGCGAACCAGGAGAAGTTGATCCACGCCCAGCAGACCGAGAACATCGCGAAGGCGAAACCCGCGAGGGCGGTGGCGGTGTGCCCTTCGGCGAGATAGTGCGCGAGCTCGCCGCTGGCCTGGCTGAACGCCACCACGAAGGCGAGGTCGAAGAGCAGCTCGAGGGGTGTCGCGGCACGATGGGCCTCGTCGGGATCGCGCCCGGACATCCGAATCAGCCGATGGGGCGACCGGTGCGCGGATGGCGCGGTACCACTGGTCTCGGCACTCACCTGCGGCCTCCCCTCGTGGCTGCGTGCACTCATCGTGACAGAACGACGCCACCATCGCGAGAGGTCGATTCGGCGCCGGGCCGCGCTGGGGGCAGGGGCGTCAGCGGGTGGCGGCGGCGCGGAGGATGGCGAGCGACTCGGCGGCCAGGGCGTCGACGTCGGCGATGCCGTGGCGGGTGAGGGCCAGGGCGCGACCGGCGCGGAGCACACCGCGCGCGGCGCCCTCGCGGAGGGCCGGCGGCAGCGACTCGATGTCGCTCGCCTTCGCAAAGCCGATGATGCGGCGGATGGCCTTCGCCGCGGCGAAGATCGCCGCATCGTCGCGGATGCCCCCCAGCAGCTGCTCGAGAACGTCGTCGCCCCAGACGCGTGGGTCGACCCGCGACGGCCACAGGATGCGGTACTCCGTCTCGAAGGCGGACCACAGTCGGCCCGGCAGCGTCAGGATGAGCGCGGCACGGTCATCCTCACCGAGTGCCGAAGCCCGCGCCGCCGCGATGATGAAGTTGGCCCACAGAGCGCCGAGGTCGAAACCGGTCGGCCCCACGAACCCGAATTCGCTGTCGAACGCACGAACGGATGCGGGAGCATCCCCAGTGGCTGAACGCACGAACACCGACCCCGTGTGCAGGTCGCCGTGGATCAGCGACTGCGCCGTGGTCATGAACCGCCACTTCGCGAGGCCCATCTCGCGTACGAGAGCGGAGTCGGCACGCAGCTCGGCGACATCCGGTTCATTGGCGGGCAGCACCCCGTTGTGCGAATGCTCGATGTACGGCTCGGTGAACACGAGGTCTTCGGTGATCTGCGCCAGCTCGGGGTTCACGGCACGGGCCACGAGCTGCTTGTGCTCGAGCGGGTTCATGCCGAGTGGCGACGTGGCGAACGCCGTGCGCGCGACGTACAGGCCGAGCTCGGCCGCTGCGTACTCGTGCACCCGGCCCTCGTTCAGCTCGTTGCGCCACACCCGGTGGTCGGAGAGGTTCTCGATGGCCAGCACGTAGTGGGCCGGGTCGAAGTCGTAGAAGCCGGGCACGTGCACCGGGTCGGCGACCGAGTGCGCCCCGAGAACCGTGGCCTCGCGCGCCGAACGCTCCCGCGTCATCGGCCACGAGGGGTCGGTGCGCACGTGCGGCAGGGACTGCTTCAGAACGACGGATGCGCCATCGGCGTCGTCGATGATGAACACGAGATTGAGGTTGCCGTCTCCCACCTCACGCACCGACGCGATGCGGGCGGCGTCGATGCGGCCCGCGAGCGCCTGCCGGGTGCCGAGGTAGGCGGTGACGGTCTCGGCGGTGAGCTGCGAGAAGTCGAGGGACGAGTCGAGCGGGTCGGTCATGGCGCGGGCGTTCCTAGCTGGCGGAGGTCGTGGAACCCGCGGTCACCACGGTGCGACGGCGCGAGAAGGTGAAGCTGAAGAGCAGGGCGATGAGCAGCACGATCCCCTTGCCGAAGTCCTGCGCGTAGTAGGGCAGGCCGAGCATGGTGAAGCCGGTGACCATCACCGCGATCAGCACCGCCCCGAGCGCGGTGCCCCAGGCGTTGGGCCGGCCGATGCCGAGCACGCTCACGCCCACCAGCGCCACGGCGACGGCGTCGAGCAGCAGCGAGTTGCCGGCGCTCACGTCGCCCTGGCCGATGCGCGCCGCGAGCAGCAGGCCGGCGATCGACGCGAGCAGACCGCAGCCCATGTAGGCGGCGGTGCGGTACCACTGCACCCGGATGCCCGACAGCCGCGCCGCCTCGGAGTTCGTGCCGACCGCGAAGAGCGCCCGGCCCCAGCGGGTGCGCTCGAGCAGGAACCACAGCACGATCGTGATCACCAGGAAGATGATCACCGGCACCGGGACGGGCCCGATGCTGCCGCGGTCGAGCCAGAGGAAATCGGCCGTGAACTTGCCCGGTGCGGTGGTGCCGTTCGAGAGGGTCATCTGCGACGAGATCGACTTGCCGTCGACGATGATGAGCTTGAGGCCGACGATCACGAACATCGTGGTCAGCGTCGCCAGCAGGTCGGGGATGCGTGCGACCACGATGAGGAACGCGTTCAGTGCCCCGATCAAGAGCCCGCAGATGAGCACCACCGCCACGGCGACGCCGCCCACCTGGTTGGCGATCACCATGGTCCAGGCCGCGATCGACACCGCGAAGCCGGCGGAGGCACCGACCGAGAGGTCGATGCCGCCCACCGTCATCGCGAGCATCACGCCGAGACCGGCGATGGCCGTGGGCGCGATGTACTTCAGCATGCCGAAGATGTTGTCGACGGTGCGGAAGTTCGGCTCGGTGATGAGGAAGAACAGGATGAGGGCGGCCGTGACCGCCACGAAGCCCCACTTCACGACGAACGCGGAGACCCGCTCGCCGGTGGAGCGGGTGGGGAGGGGGCGCGGCGCGGTGGTCGTAGGGCTAGTCATGGTCAGTTGCTTTCAGGAGTGGACTCGGGGGAGACAGGAGCGTCGTCGCGCGGAGGCGCCGGCTCGCCGGCCGGGGCGGGCGCTGCCGTGGGCGAGCGCTCCTGGCCGAGGAACGCGCCGATCACGGCCGCCCGGTCGACCTCGTCGGCGTAGCGGTCGAGCTCGACCTGCCCCGCCACGAGAACCACGATGCGGTCGGCGACCTCGAAGATCTCATCCACGTCGCTCGAGAGCACCACGGCGGCCGCGCCGTCGGCGGCGAGAGCGGAGAGGCGGGCGCCGATCTCGCGGCGGGCGGCGATGTCGACGCCGCGGAACGGCTCGTCGAGCAGCGCGAGACGCGGACCCGCCGAGATCCAGCGGCCCACGACGACCTTCTGCTGGTTGCCGCCCGAGAGATCGTCGATCGCCTCATCCGGCCCACTGGTGACCACGGAGAGCGACTCGATGACCTCCTCGGTGCGACGCCTCTCGGCGCGGCCACGCAGAAGACCGCCGACGCTCGACTTCTTCAGGAACGGCAGTGTGATGTTCTGCTGCACCGACCAGCCGGGGAGGATGCCCTGCCGCTGGCGGTCTTCGGGCACGAGCACGACGCCGGCCGCGATGGCGTCGCCGGGGCGCCGGGGTGCGTAGGCGGCGCCTTCGAGCGCCAGCGTTCCGGCGAGCGGGGCGGCGAGCCCGCCGAGCAGTTCGGCGATCTCGGTCTTGCCGGCCCCGATGAGGCCCAGCACGCCGAGCACTTCGCCGGCTTTGATGGTGAGGTCGATCGGCGCGGACTCGGGGAAGAGCTGGATGCCGTCGAGGGTGGCGACGGTGGTGGTGCCCCGGTGGGTGGTGCCGCGGTCGTGGTCGAGATCGGTGGCCCGGCCGAGCATGTCGTGCAGGATCTCGTGCCACTCGAAGGGACGCACCGTGTTGCTCTGCACGATGCCGTCGCGCAGCACCACCACGCGGTCGGCGAGGGCCTCGATCTCACCGAAGCGGTGCGACACGTAGACGATCGAGAGGCCGTTCGCGCGGAGGGCGCGCAACACGTCGAAGAGCCGCTCGGCCTCGGCGGCGGTGAGGGCCGAGGTGGGCTCGTCGAGGATCAGCAACTGCGGGGTGCTGCGCAGCGCCCGTGCGAGAACGAGCAGCTGGGCATCGGAGATGGCGAGGCGGTCGGCGTCCTGATTCAGGATGCCGTCGGACCAGTCGAGCCCCAGCGTCGCCAGCGCGGCGCGGGCATCCGCCAGCGCGGCCCGCTTGTTGCGCAGCGGGTGCCGTGACGCGTGCGCCAGGTCGTCGAGCGTGAGGTTCTCGGCCACCGAGAGACCCGGCACGATGCCGTCGGCCACCTTCTGGTGCACGGCCGAGATGCCGAGCTGCCGTGCCTGCACCGGGGAGCCGAGGTGCACCACGGCGCCGTCGATGCGGATCTCGCCGCTGTAGCGCGGGTTGGCGCCCGAGAGCGCCTTGATGAGTGTGGACTTGCCGGCTCCGTTCGCCCCGAGGAGCGCGGTGATCTCGCCCGCCCGGAAGTCGAGCGAGACGTCGGTGAGCACGACGTTCGAGCCGTAGGCGACGGAGACGCCGACGAGGGACACGACGCTGACGTCGTGCCCCTCGATCGGAGCGGCGGTGGCAAGGGTCATTCGGAGACCGCGGGCAGCCAATCCGCCACGACGACGTCGTCGAGCTTCAGCGACGGCTCAGCGGCTCGCAGCTCGGTGACATTGGTGATGGTGTTGTCGGCCAGGAACTGCTGCGTGATGGTCTTGGCGGGGAACTGCACGTCGGTCTCGTCGAGCTGGCCGGCGAGGCTCAGAGCGAGCGAGCGCACGACGGCGGCGCCGACCGCGGCGGGATCGGTGGCCGAGGTGGCGACCCAGGGGCTGCCGTCGGCCGTGATGACCTCGATGTCGGCGTTCGAGATGTCGATTCCGTACACCTTCACCTTGTCTTGGAGGTTGTTCTGGATGACGGCCTGCACCGTACCCTTGGTGATCTCATCGTACGGGGCGAAGATCGCCTGCACATCCGGGTTCTGCTTGAGGGCGGCGTCGACCAGCGGGATGTTGTCGGTGGCGGTGGACTCGGAGACCTTGCCGGTGGAGAACACCACGTCGAGGTTGTGGTCGGCGACGTACTGGTTCCAGACCACCGCGCGGCGGTCGAGTGCGGCGAAGCCCTCGGCCGAGACATAGCCGACCTTCGCGCCGTCTCCGACGTCGTCGATCAGCTGGTCGAGCACGCCGGAGGCCATGGACTCGTCGGACTGGCTCGTGGTGATGACGCCGGTGGAATCGGTGAGGGCGAGGTCGTAGACCACCACGGGGATGCCCGCCGCGACGGCTTCGGTGATGAGCGGCTGCAGGGTGTCGGTCTGGCCGTGGTCGACGATGATGGCGTCGGGCTTGGAGGCGATGGCCTGCTCGAGGTCGCTGGCCTGCTTCGCGTTGTCGTTGCGGGCATCCGTGACCGAGAGGTCGATGTTGGCCTGCTTCGCCTGCGCCTGGGCGCCGGCCCCCCACGCCTCGAAGTAGTCGCCGGCACCGCTCTGGCGAACGAGGGCGACCTTCACGGGGTCGCCGTCGAACGGGGCGGGCAGGGCCGCGGATGCCGTGGGTGCCGCCGTGGAGCCCGACGAGGTGTCGGTGGTGCCGCTCGACTGCGAGCAGGCGGTGAGGGCGAGGACGCTGACCGCGGCGAGTGCGGTGACGACCGCCGCTTTGCGGAAGATGGCCATGATGGTGCTCCTTCGGGAACGGAGGGAAGAAATGGTGTCGGCTGGGCCGGCGGGCTGTGATTGCCCTCCGATTCAACTGTGCGGGCGTGCCCTCCAGCGAATCGTGTTTCCCTCTGTTACTTTTCGGAGCCCTCGGGGGTTCGGTGCAGGAGTAGAGGAATAACATGGGGGTCATGACCCTGCTGACCGTGTGGAACGACAACGACCCCCAGACTCCCGAGCTGCAGACGCGCGACGCCGAGACCATCCGTGAGGTGCTCGCCGGACTCGGTGCCCGCTTCAGCCGATGGGAGCTCAAAGACCTCTCCGCGGAGCCGACCCAGGACGAGGTGCTCGCCGCGTACGCCGACGAGATCGCGGCCGTCAACTCCGAGCACGGCTACACCCTCGTCGACGTGGTGTCGATCACGCGCGACGACACCGACGAGTACCGCGAGGCATCCGCCACCGCTCGTCAGAAGTTCCTCAACGAGCACGAGCACGACGACGACGAGGACCGCTTCTTCGCCCGAGGCTCCGGCGTCTTCTACCTGCACGTGAACGGCAAGGTGCACGCGGTCTTCTGCGAGGCCGGCGACCTGCTCTCCGTGCCGAAGGACACCACCCACTGGTTCGACATGGGCACGTCGCCCGACTACGTGTCGGTGCGCTTCTTCCACGACGACGACGGCTGGGTGGGCAACTTCACCGGCAGCGACGTGTCGAGCAGGTTCGCCACCTACGACGAGCTGGCCTCGGTCTCGGCCTAGTCGACGTCGAATGCACTCTGAGCCGGAAGGGGAGACCCTTCCGGCTCAGTCGTCTCACCCCAGGCTCGCGCCGAACAGCAGACCCAACACGTAGGTGACGGCCGCGGCACCGAAGCCGATCGCGAGCTGCCGCAGCGCTCTCTTCAGGGGCGGCCCGCCCGAGAGAAGGCCGACCACGGCGCCCGTGCCGAGCAGCGCGAGCCCCACGAGCGCGGCGGCCACGGCGATCGCCACGCCACCGGTGAGCCCGAAGACGTAGGGGAGCACCGGGATGACGGCTCCCGATGCGAAGAAGCAGAACGACGAGATCGCGGCCTGCCACGCCGTGCCGATCTCCTCGTGCTCCACGGGATCGCCGGGCGCGACGCCCTCGATCTCGGGGGCGGTGAGACCCGCGTCGCCCGCCCGCTGGATGCGGATGGCCGAGGTCGCGGTGGTCAGGCCGCCGAACACATCGTGGGCCTTGGCCTCCGCTTCCTCCTCCGACAGGCCGCGGGCGCGGTACACGAGGGCCAGTTCGTTGGCGTCGACGTCGAGCTTCGGCACCGCGGTGGCCGCATCCGGATCGGGCGTGGAGGCCGCGAGGAGTTCGCGCTGCGAGCGCACCGACACGAATTCGCCGGCACCCATCGAGAGCGCGCCGGCGAGCAGGCCCGCCACCCCCGTGGCCAGCACGACGGTGTTGGGCACCCCGGTGGCGCCGATGCCGAGCACCAGGGCGAGGTTCGAGACCAGTCCGTCGTTGGCGCCGAAGACCGCGGCGCGGAACGTGCCCGACAGGCGGCTCCGGCCTTTCGCGGCGAGGCTGCGCACCACCTCGCCGTGGATGCGTTCGTCGGCCGCCATGGCGGGCGTCGCATCCGCATCGGAGTCGTACGGGGAGCGGGCCTCGGCGCGCTGCATCAGCGCGAGCACGAACACGGAACCGAAGCGCCGGGCGAGCACGGCCAGCATCCGGGTGCGGATGTCGGCCCTGCGGGGTTTGCCGACGTCGTCGCCGAGCAGCATGAGCCAATGGTCCTCGTGCCGCCCCTCCGCGTCGGCGAGGGCCTCGAGGATCTGCTTCTCGGAGCCGGTGCGGCGCAGCGCGAGTTCGCGGTAGACCTGCGCCTCGGCCCGTTCGTCGGCGAGATACTGACGCCAGCGGCGGATGTCTGCGGGCGTGGGATGCGTGGTGGTGGGGGACATGGGAACTCCAGATCGGCGGGCGGCGCGGATGCGCTGTCGGGTGTCGATCGAAGGTCTCGTTCGCCTCGGCCGGAGCCGGGGTGGAATGCCGGGCCGATCATCGTGATGGCCAGTGTGTCGACAGAACCGCTGCCCGCGACCGGGCGCTGGAACTACTCCCCTTCAATGCCCCCATTCTGGCATCCGACCGGCGAGCAGCCGCCCGGGAGGCCGTTACTCCCAGTTTTTCGACTCACCGAAAGAGGCCAGGGCGGCAGCGGGATTCACCCCGGTGCGTCAGCTGTAGCCCGAGGGTTCGGGGTAGTCGCCCCTCAGGGCGTGGTCGCCCACTTCCTGGGCCTTGTAGACCACCGGGTCGTGCAGTGTGATGGTGCGGGCGTTGCGCCAGAAGCGGTCGAAGCCATAGGCCTCGCCTGTGGCGCGTGCGCCGGTGAGCTCGAACAGGCGGGTGCTCACGTCGAGCGCGGTCTTCGTGGAGACGACCTTCGCGGCGGCGATCTCCACCGCGAGCTCGCCCCGCTCGTCGTCGGTGAGCTGCCAGCCGCGGTCGGCGGCGACGGCGAAGGCATCGGTGGCCCGCCAGGTGAGGGCATCGGATGCCCGGGTGGCGGCCGTGAGATCACCGATCAGCTCGCGGATGTACGGGTCGTCGACCGCTCGCTCGACACCGCTCGTCGACCAGGGTTTCGTGGTGCTGCGCACGTAGGAGGCAGCGGCAGCGAGCGCGCCCTCCGCCAGCCCCACATGGATGTGTTCGAGCGCGAGCTGGAACAGCAGGATCGACAGCGACGCGTACGGGCGGTAGCGCGCACCCGACTGCTCCCCGTAGCCGAGCACGTGCGCATCCGGAACCCGGGCCGCATCGAACGACACCGAGCCCGACGCGCTGAGCCGCTGGCCGATGTTCGCCCAGTCGTCGTGGTGGACGACCCCCGGCTGCCTCGCATCGATGATGATGGCGAGCTTCTCGCCCGAGTCGACCCGGGTGGCGGTGGCCGTGATGCGGTCGGAGACCTGAGCGCCGGTGGCGAAGAACTTGCGGCCCGTCACGGTGAAGCCGCCCTCGGCGGGGGTGAGCTCGAGACCGGCGTCGCGCGGGTTGCCCGCACCGCCCCAGAACCAGTGGTTCGCGGCGAGGCCGCGCTGAAGCTCCTCGATGCGCGACTCGTTCTCGTTGAGCTGCAGCCGCCAGGAGTTCACGAAGTGATAGGCGAACACGTGCCCGAGGCCGGCGTCGGCGCGGATGACGGGCCGCAGCGCGGTGAAGACCGTGTGCCAGTCGAGGCCGCCACCGCCGCGGGAGCGGGGCACGAGCACCGGGAGCACGCCCGTGGCGCGCACCGTCTCGACCTCACCGAAGGGCGCGGTGCCCTCCTTGTCGCGCGCCACCGCGACGCTCGCGAAGCCGTCGGCGACGACCGAGAGGGCGTCGATCGCCGCGGCGGGATCGGTGATGACGGGAGGGAGCTGCTCGGTCACGGACGGGTCTCCTGATGGGCGGGTCGGTGGGTGTGGGGCCGGTCGGCTGTGGCGGAACGGGTCAGGTCCGGTCAGTCGGCCCAGGGCGTGCGGTTCCATGACCGCAGCACCTGGTTGCCGTGCTCGAAGCCGAGCACGCTGATCGACGCGGTGTCGAGCACCACGAATTCACCGGCGTGGATGGGGAGGCCCATCCACGTGACGGTGAGGGTGCGCAGGTAGTGGCCGTGCGAGAAGAGCAGCACGTCTTCGCCGGTGTTGAGGGTGGAGTGGGCGCGGCGGATGATGGCCTGGTTGCGGGCGAGCACGTCGGCGGCCTCTTCACCGCGACCCTCGCCGTCGGGCTGCACCCCGTCTTCCCACAGGGTCCACGGGCCGCCGAACGCCTCGGCGATCTGCGGGCTGGTGAGGCCCTCGTAGGCCCCGTAGTCCCACTCGGCGAGGTCGGGATCGACCTCCGCCACATCGCCGAAGCCCGCGAGGGCGGCGGTGTCGGTTGCTCGCCGGCGCGGACTCGTGAGCACGAGCCCGAAGGAACGGCCGGCCAGTGCCCGCCCGACGGCACGCGCCTGTTCTTCACCGCGCGCGGTGAGCGGGATGTCGGTGCGCCCCGTGTGCTGCCCGCTGAGGCTCCACTCGGTCTCGCCGTGGCGAACCAGCACGATCTGGGGGGCGCGAGCGGGTGGCTGGGGGGCATCTGCCGACGAGGTCATGAGGTCCAAGCGAGAAGGGCGAGTAGGGCCTCCCCAGAATATCGCCCGCCGGGGGCCCGGAAACCTGCCGTGCAATCAGCGGAAACGTGAGCGCAATCTGTGCAGGAGAGGATGGCGTCATGACCCAGGACACCCCCGCATCCCCGACCGTGCTCACCGTGGTGAACGCGGTCGTCATCCCGATGGCCGACGGCGTCGACTGGTTCCGGGGCTGGTTCACCGTGGGCGACGACGGCACCATCACGGCGATGGGCGAGGGTGCGCTGCCGGCCGCACTCGAGTCGATCGGCGGCGGCCAGGTGCTCGACGTGAAAGGCGCCTTCGTGGCACCGGGCTTCATCTCGGCGCACAGCCACATCTTCACCTCCGGCATGCGCGGCATGACCCCGGGCGACAACCTCTACGGCTGGGTGGGCGAGCAGAGCACCTTCGTGTCGGGCGCGGATGCCGAGGACATCTACTGGTTCACCCTGCACGGCTGCCTCGACTTCCTCGGCAACGGCGTGACCGCGGCCTACAACTTCACCGACTCCCGCGTCGTCGGCAAGTACGATGCCGAGACCGACACGCGCGAGATCTACGAGGTCCGGCCCGAGGAGTACCTCTTCCGTCAGATCGATGCCGCTCGGGATGCGGGACTCCGCACGATGAACTCGATCCGGCTCGACAGCGAGTTCCAGCCCGGGGACGAGGCCTTCGAGGTGTTCGCGCGGGCGGTCGAGTACGTGAAGCGGAGCGTTCCGCCCGAGCTCGACCTCGGGGCATCCGTGTTCGGGGCGGTGCAATGGTCGGCCTCGAAACAGGCCGCCCGCGACGAGGTGAAGGCCATGGATGCCCACGGCATCGGCAATCAGGCGCACTTCCTCGAGACGAGCGAGGCCCTCGATCAGCAACGCGAGAAGTTCCGCTGGTACGAGGAGGCGGGGGCCCTCCGGCCGGGGTTCCTGTTCGGGCATTTCGTGCATCCGGATGCGTACATGTCACGCGTGGCCGCCGAGAAGGGCGCGGGCATGGTGTGGCAGCCCACCTCCAACGGACGGCTCGGCTCGGGCGTGGCCGACATCCCGCGCTACCGCGACCTCCGCATGCCGATCGGTATCGGACTCGACGACCAGAGCTGCACCGACGTCTCCGACCCGTTCCAGAACCTCCGCATCGGCGCGTACACGCAGCGGGCCGTGGCCCAGGATGCCTCGATCGTGATGCCGCGCGACATGCTCCGGATGCACACCCTCGGTTCCGCCGAGGCGCTCGGCCTGCAGGTGGCGGCGCGCATCGGCTCGCTCGAGGTGGGCAAGCTCGCCGACTTCCTGGTGGTCGACCCCGTCTCGCCCGACACCGGGCCCGTGTGGGACGTGTACGCGCACTACGCGTTCGCGATGGGGCTGCGCAACCTGAAGAAGGTGTTCGTGGGCGGGCGGCTCGTCTCCGAGGAGGGGGTGTCGACGCATCCGCTCGCCGAACGCGCCTCGACCGAGCTGCACTCCCGCGTGCGCGAGGTGGCCGCCCGCGCCGCCTCCCGCAGCACGGAGCGCTTGGCCTGGTAACCTCCTCGCGACTCGCCAAGATCCGGTCTGGATCGCGCGGAATGGACCGGATTTTGGCGACTCGCGAAGAGGTGTGGGCGGGTAGGGTGTGCGCATGGGCGTGAGGTTGCGGGCTATGGGAGCGGGGGCGCTGGGCGCCTTCCTGGAGCGCAGCAGCGCGGAGTACGTGCGCGAGCGCATCGAGGCGGGGGATTCGCCGGAGTACGCCGCGGAGCGGGCCGCGCAGTCGAACGCGGAGTACTTCCCCGACGGGAAGCCTGCCGAGGGGCAGCTGATCTTCGACGTGGTCGACGACAGCCAGGGCGAGGGGGGCGAGGTCGTCGGCACGATCTGGATCGGGCCGTTCTCGCTCGAGCATCCGACGGCGTGGTGGGTCTTCGACGTCGAGATCGTCGCCGACAAGCGCGGGCAGGGCTACGGCCGGCTCGCCATGCAGCTCGCCGAGGTCGCGGCGCGCGAGCACGGCGCCGAGAAGCTCGGTCTCAATGTGTTCGGCCACAACTCGGTGGCTCAGAACCTCTACCGGTCGCTCGGCTACGAGACGACGGCGATCAACATGGCCAAGTCCCTGTGAGGCCGGCCACCGCACCGACAGTGAGGAGCGAGCGATGAGCAAGCACAAGGGGATGAGTGAAGGCGGATCGCCCGCGGGGCGCTGGCACGACCGGCTGCGGGCCGAGCGGCCGTTCGACATCGCCGCGCAGAAGACCGGCGCGACCCCCGGAACGCTCGACAAGGAGACCGCGGAGGAGGAGTTCGAGGGCACGAACCGCTCGCTCTCGAAGCTGCAGGAGAAGCTCTTCGCCGAGAGCCTCCACGGCGGAAAGCGCTCCGTTCTCATCGTGCTGCAGGGCATGGACACCGCGGGCAAAGGTGGGGTCGTGAAGCGGGTGGTGGGCTCGGTCGACCCCCAGGGCATCTCGCACCGGGCGTTCAAGCGGCCCACGGAGGAGGAGTTGTCGCATCCGTTCCTCTGGCGCATCGAGAAGGCGCTGCCGACCCCGGGCCACATCGGCGTGTTCGATCGCTCGCACTACGAAGACGTGCTGGTGCCGAAAGTGCACAAGTCGCTCAGCGACGACGAGATCGCCGCTCGGTACGCGCTCATCAACGACTGGGAGACGAAGCTCGTCGAGGGCGGAACGGCGGTGATCAAGGTCTTCCTCAACCTCGGCTACGCCGAACAGAAGAACCGCCTGCTGCGCCGGCTCGAGCGCTCGGACAAGCACTGGAAGTTCAATCCGGGCGATGTCGACGACCGGGCGCTGTGGCCGCTCTTCCAAGACGCGTATCAGGCGGCGATCAACGCCACGAACACGGATGTCGCGCCCTGGCACGTGGTTCCGGCCGACAACAAGTGGTACTCGGCGCTAGCCGTGCAGCAGCTGCTCGACGAGACCCTGCGGTCGTTCGAGCTCACCTGGCCCGAGCCCGACTACGACGTCGATGAGCAACGTGCGCGCCTGATGGGCACCTGACCTTCCGGCATCTGCTCGACCGGCCCGTGGGGCGGCGTTCAGCGTGCACGCAGACTGCTCCCAGTCGCCGAGGTGGAACACGACCGGTGGAGCGGTATCGTGCAGAGGTGGGGATCCGGCAGACACTCGTGCTTCCGGACGGTCGCACGCTCGCATACCGGGTCTTCGGTGATCCCGAGGGCTTCCCGGTGCTCACCTGCCACGGCGGACTGATGAGCGGTCTGGATGCCGAGACCGGCGACGAACTCGCCCGCG
Organism: Herbiconiux sp.; assembly: GCF_004297105.1. Taxonomy (GTDB): domain Bacteria; phylum Actinomycetota; class Actinomycetes; order Actinomycetales; family Microbacteriaceae; genus Herbiconiux. Next base: position 171,615 of record NZ_SCVE01000012.1, on the reverse strand, counting down.
AACGCGGCATCGCGCTGATCTCGCCCGACCGGCCCGGAATCGGTGGCACCTCGCTCCGGCCCGGACACGGCACGCTCGACTGGGCGCAGAGCGACGTGACCGCTCTGCTCGACCATCTCGGCGCATCCGGGGTCGACATGACGCGGTTCGGAGTCACCGGCTGGTCGGAGGGCGGTCAGTACGCGCTCGCCGTGGCACGGGTGCACGCGCACCGGGTGACCCGTGTGGTGATCGTGGCGGGTGCGTTGCCGCTCGACGAACCCGGCACCCTCGCCGCGCTGAACGGCACCGATCGCCGGCTGGCCTGGCTGTCGGAGCGAACGCCGTGGATCGCGCGCGGCGTCTTCGGCGCGATGCGCACGGCGGTGCGCCTTGCGCCGGCGCTCGCGGTGCGGGCCTCCGGCCGGGCGCTCGACTCCAGCGACGCTCGACTCCTGCGGAGCCGGATCACCTGGTTCTCGCGCGCGGTGGGTGAGGGGCTCGCCGATACCCGGGGCGCCGTGGAGGAGTACAACGCCTTCGTGGGTGCCTGGGGTTTCGCGCCCTCGGAGGTGAGTGTGCCGGTCGTGGTGCACCAGGGCGCCGCCGACCGGCTGGTGCCCGCCGCGTGGGCCCACGAACTCGCGGGCCGGCTGCCGGATGCGCGGGTGCGGCTCTACCCGGATGAGGGACACTTCATCGTGGTGACACGTCGGGCCGAGGTGCTCGACGAGTTCGCGGCCGACGCGGCGTCGCGCGCCGCCCCCTGACGCGCCGAGCGGCGCCGCATCCGCGCTCGCCGGAACGACGGAGTCTCGGAGCGAATCGCGAAAACGACGGAGCCGTGGCCCGTAGTCGCCCGTGAACTCCGTCGTTCGCGGCGAGCCTGCGCTCAAGCGGCGGTGACGGATGCCGGCGGCGCGCCGGTTCGGGACGGGCGCGGGAGGCACGCCAGAAGCAGCGCCAGGCCGAGGGCGGCGCACAGGACGTAGATGGCGCCGAGCGGGGTCTGGGTGTCGTCGGGCAGCGCGGCCGCCGCGCCCATCGCGACAGCCACGAAGAGGTAGCAGGCGGCGCTGGTGAGCCCGCCGATCAGGCCGAGGTTGCGGTCGAAGAGCCCGAGCGCGAGACCGTAGGCCATCGGGCAGAGTGCGCCGCAGCCGAGCATCACGAACATGCCGCCCACCGTGATGAGCACGAGCTGCGGCCCCACGAGGAGACCGCTGGCGAACAGGATGACGGCCCCCAGCGTGAAGGAGGCGAGCGCCGAGAACCCGAGCATCCGCGACGAGATGCGCGTGGCGAGTGATCCCGTGGCGAGCTCGCCCGCGAGGTTCGCCGCGCCGACGAGCAGCGCGATGAGCCCGTAGGCGGCGGGCGGCAGGCCGAGCGCGGTCTCGTAGAGCAGCGGGGCCACCACCCCGAAGAGCAGCTGCGCGGTAGCGAACACCGCGAAGACGAGGGTGAGCCCGATGAACAGCTTCTGCCGCAGCGTCGAACCGAGCACGTGCGCGATCACACGCGGGCGGATGGGCTCGGCCTTGGCCGGGTCGAGCGTCTCCGGCAGCAACCGCCACACCACCACTCCGGCGATCAACGCCAGTGCGGCGACCAGCACGAAGATGCCGCGCCACGAGACGAACTGCACGAGCGCCCCGCCCACGGCGGGCGCGAGAACGGGTGCCAGGCCCCAGGATGCGCCGAGCCAGCCCGAGAGCGAGGTGAGCTCGCGACCGCGGGAGATGTCGGCGGCGATGGCGTACACGATCACCATGCACGAGCATCCGCCCACCCCCTGCAGGAAGCGGAGACCGAGCAGCAGCCAGATGTCGGAGGTGAGGGCGATTCCGACGCTGGTCACGAGGAGCAGGGCCAGCCCCACGAGCAGCGTGCGCTTGCGGCCCCTGGCGTCGGCCACGATGCCCATCGGCAGCAGGCCGAGGCTCATGCCGAGTACGTAGGCGGCCACCGTGTTCTGCACGAGGGTGGTGGATGCGCCGAGCTCCTCGGCCATGTGCGGGATGGCCGGCGTGTAGATGTCGATCGGCACCTGGCTGAGCGGGATGACCCCGAGCAGGATGGCGACGAGCGCGCGCCGATTCACCACGTGATCCCCATGGTGGTCAGTGTAGGGAAGTCGGGACTCCGGTACTACGTTCGGGAGGGGGAACGTCGTTCGAGAGGAACACCATGACAGAGAAGATCTGGTTCATCACCGGCACGTCACGTGGCTTCGGCCGCGAGTGGGCGATCGCCGCCCTGGAGCGCGGGGACAGCGTGGCCGCCACCGCGCGCGACACCGCCACCCTGGCGGATCTGGTCGACCGCTTCGGCGACCGCATCCTGCCGCTGCAGCTCGACGTCACCGATCGTGAGGCCGACTTCGCCGCCGTCACCGAGGCCTACAACTACTTCGGCCGCCTCGATGTGGTCGTGAACAACGCCGGGTACGGCCAGTTCGGCTTCATCGAGGAACTCACCGAGGAGGAGGCGCGCGACCAGATCGAGACGAATGTGTTCGGCGCCCTCTGGATCACCCAGGCCGCGCTGCCCTATCTCCGCGGGCAGGGCAGCGGCCACATCATCCAGGTGTCGTCGATCGGCGGTATCTCGGCGTTCCAGAACATCGGCATCTACAACGCCTCGAAGTGGGCGCTCGAGGGCTTCTCGCAGGCGCTCTCGCAGGAGGTCGCCTCGTTCGGGATCAGGGTGACGCTGATCGAGCCCGGCGGGTTCGACACCGACTGGGGCGGAGCATCCGCCCGGCACGCCGAGGCGCTGCCCGACTACGAGGCCGCGCACGCCGCCGCCGCCGAGGCGCGCAAGTCGCGGGTGTCGGAGCCCGGCGACCCGCGCGCGTCGGCCGCTGCCGTGCTGCGCCTCGTGGATGCCGAGGAGCCGCCGCTGCGGGTGTTCTTCGGCACCTCGCCGCTGCGCATCGCGAAGGCCGACTACGCCGGCCGCATCGCGGAGTGGGAGAAGTGGAGCGACATCTCGGAGCTCGCCCAGGGCTGAGTGCGGCGTACCGTCAGCGCGTAAGGGCCTGGCGGGTGTCGTCGCCCACGAGGTCGGCGTTGATGACGGTGGCCGCGGTGAGTCCGCTCGCCGCCGCCACGATCACGAGCATGTGCGCCGCGGCCGTGTTGCCGGCCACCCAGACGCCGGGCACCGAGGTCAGCCCGGTGGGGTCGGATGCCGTCCACTCGCCCATTGGGCCCTCCACCCGCTCGGCGCCCAGCTGGCGCAGCAGCTCGTCGTTCGGCACCAGCCGGGGGCCCACGAAGAGGGCGTCGAGGTCGACGGTGCTGCCGTCGTCGAGGGCCACGCCGGTCAGCACCCCGGCGGCATCCGACAGCACCTCGGTGATCGCCGGGGTCAGGATGCGCGTTCCTCGCGCTTCGAAGCCGCGCCGGGTCTCGGGGTCGAGGTCGGCGGTGAGGGGTCCGATGAAGGTGACGTCGTCGGTCCACTGCCGCACGAGTCCGGCCTGGTGCGTGCTCATGGGACTGGTGGCGATGACGCCGATGCGCCGGTCGCGCACCTCCCAGCCGTCGCAGTAGGGGCAGGCCACGGCCCCACGACCCCACTGCTCGCGGAGGCCGGGGATGTCGGGCAGCTCGTCACGGAGGCCGGTGGCGACGAGCAGTCGTCGGCCTGCGAGCACGCGCCCGTCGTCGAGGGTGATCGTGAATGCCCCCGCCTCGCCGCCGGCCGACACCGCCGTCGCGTGGACGATCTCGGCACCGTAGCCGCGCACCTCGGCGCGTCCCAGCTCGAGCAGCTCGAGGGGCGACATCCCGTCGCGGGTGAGGAACCCGTGCATGTGGGCGGCGAAGCGGTTGCGGGGTGCGCCGGCGTCGATCACCACGACCCGGCGGCGTGCGCGGGCGAGAACGAGGGCGGCGTTCAGGCCGGCGGCGCCGCCGCCCACGACGATGACGTCCCAGGGCTGGTCGGTGAGAGGGCTGCGGGGTGTGGTGTCTGTCTCGGTCATGTCGTCCACGATCCGCGCCCGGCTCGCTATCGGCAAGGAGGTGTGCTGAAATAGCAAAATGGAAGCGAGTCAGGGAGCCCGGATCGGCGCCCGCCTGCGCTCCGCTCGTCTTCAGGCCGATCTCACCCTCGCGGCCCTCTCGGCCACGACCGGCATCTCGGCGAGCACCATCTCGCGGCTCGAGGGCGGCAAGCGGGCCCCCAATCTCGAGTTGCTCATCCCGCTCTCGGCGGCCCTCGAAGTGACGATCGACGAGCTCGTCGCCGACTCGGTGCCCGATCCGCGCGTGCACACCCGCACCGTGCGCTCGAACGGCGCGGTGGTGCACCAGCTCTCGCGCGACTCCTCGCAGAACCAGGCGGTGCGCATGATCATGCCCGCCCGCTCGCCCGGCGTCCCCGAGCCCTCGCTCAAGACGCACGACGGCTTCGAGTGGCTCTACGTGCTCTCCGGCCGGCTACGGCTGATGCTCGGCGAGCACGACCTCGTGTTGAAGCCGGGCGAGGCGGCCGAGTTCGCCACCCGGGTGCCGCACTGGCTGGGCAGCGCCGACGAGCATCCCGTCGAGCTCATGTGCATCTTCAACCGCGACGGCGAACGCATCCATGTGCGGGCCCAGACCGAGCCTGATCGACGGGCGGGCCGTTGACGGGGGTTCGGGAGTAGCCTCGGCGCATGGAGAGGCGTGAGGGTTCGCGCGACCTGCGCTTCACCGGGCGCATCGCCGGCTTCGGTACGGCGTCCGGCACGCGCATCGTGATCGGGATGTGGCACGACTCGCCGTTCGGCCGCTTCGCCGACGTGATGGTCGAAGATGCCGGTGGGCATCGGCTGCTCCTCGCGCCGAGCCGTGAGATCGCGGATTTCGTGGCAGCCACCTACACCTTCGACGAGGTGCTGGTGCGGCCGGTGCGCGTGCGCCGCATCGCGGGCGGCCTCGCGGTCGAGGTGGGGGATTCCGCACTCGTGGACGCATCGGATGCTCGTTCCTGGCGCCTGTCGGTGCGCATCCGGGTGGGCGCCGTGTCACCGCTCGGGCGTGTGCTCCGCTCGATTCCGGCCCGGCTCGGCACCTGGCCGGCGTGGTTGCGGGTGATCGATCCGCTCGCGGGACTCCTCCTTCCCGGGGTGCGCACCGCCGGAAGCGCCGGGGGAGGGCGACGGGAGTTCTACGGCGTCACGCGGGTGCGCCGGATCGCCTGGGCGTCGGCCCGGCTCGACGGCATCGACCTCGGGGGGTTCGCCCCCCTGAGGCCCTCGGTGCGCTTCGGATTCGGGTCGGCGCCGCCCGAGCCGAGTCTTGTGGATCTCGTCACCACGATCCGCGATCCGTCCCTCTGACGGGGGGAGGAAAGTTAACTCAGCTCAAGTATTGCGTCAGTTTTTGCTCAGGACGCGCTGGGCGACAGCTGTCGCCCGATAGCGTGAGGCCACCGGCCGCAGCGGCGCACCCACGCCTGCAGGGCCGGTACCCGACCCGAAGCCCGCGACGGCGGACGCGCTCACCCGGCGCGCTCGCCGCCTCGGTGCAGCACGCAACCCGAAGGACTCATGTCGAAGCCGACGCCGCCCTCCATTCGCCGACGGCAGTGGGGCGCAGAACGTATCCGCACGCCCCTGCCGACCGTCCACCGGCGACCATCCGACGCGAAGATCGTGTGGGGCCGCGTGGCCATCATCATCACGGTCACGGCGTGGGTCGTCTACCTCATCACCACGATCATCCGGCAGTTCTTCGAGTACGGGAACGAGGACTTCCGTCTCTCGCTCGAGGCGATCTTCTATCTCGTCGTGGTGACCTTCCTCACCTTCTCGGCACTGATGTACCTCGTCGCGCGTCAGGGGGCGTTGCGCCGCTTCCGCGACCACGTGAGGGTGCCGCGGGCCGAGCTCGATCGCCACTTCGCCGAGGGACACCGCGGGGGCATGACGGTGCTCGTGCCGTCGTATGCCGAGGAGCCTTCCGTCATCCGCAAGACGCTCTGGTCGGCCGCGCTGCAGGAGTACCCGGATCTGCGGGTGGTTCTCCTTCTCGACGACCCGCCCGCCCCCACCGATCCGTTCATCGCCGATCGACTCGACCGCACCCGCCGGATCACCGAGGGCATCGCCGAGGCGCTTCGGGAACCGGGCATCCGCTTCGCCGACGACCTCCTGACCTTCGAGCACCAGTTGCTCACCACCAGCGACGTCGACGACGAGGCCGTGCGCCGACTCGCCGACTCCTACCGCGAGGCCGTGCGGTGGCTGCATGAGATGGCCGCCGCCGAGGAGCACGAAGACCACGTCGACACCTTCTTCATCGAGCAGGTGCTCGGCGGCCTCGCCGACGACCTCGAGCTGACCGCCCGCGCGCTCGACGGCTCCCGTGAGGCCGGGGTCGCCCCCACCGCCGACCGGATGCTCGAACTCCACCGGCGTCTCGTCTGGATCTTCACGGCCGAGATGGCCGTCTTCGAGCGCAAGACGTATGCGTCGCTCTCGCACGAGGCCAACAAGGCGATGAACCTCAATGCGTACATCGGCCTGATGGGTGGGCGCTACCGAGTGGAGCAGACCCCCGACGGCCCGATCCTCCGCCCGGTGCTAGGGGCTCAGCGCGCCGATCTCGTGGTGCCCAATGCCGAGTACCTGCTGACACTCGACGCCGACTCCTTGCTGTTGCGCGACTACTGCCTGCGGCTCGTGTACCTGCTCGAGCAACCCGACAACGAGCGCGTCGCCGTGACACAGACGCCCTACTCCTCGTTCCGGGGGGCGCCGACGCGCCTCGAGCGGCTCGCGGGTGCCAGCACTGATCTGCAGCACATCCTGCACCAGGGGCTCACCGAGTACGACGCCACGTTCTGGGTGGGGGCCAACGCGGTCATCCGGATGGAGGCGCTCGACGACATCCTCGAGATCGAGACCGTGGGCGGATTCGAGGTGCGCCGCTACGTGCAGGACCGCACGGTGATCGAGGATACGGAGTCGAGCATCGATCTCGGCCAGCACGGCTGGACCCTCGTGAACTACCCGGAGAGGCTCAGCTACAGCGCCACACCGCCCGACTTCGGATCGCTGATCGTGCAGCGGCGACGGTGGGCCAACGGCGGTCTGCTCATCCTGCCCAAGTTCCTCCGTCAGCTGAAGGCGCGCAAGCGAGCGGGCGATCCGATCCGCTGGACGGAGTCGATGCTCCGGGTGAACTACATGGCATCGATCGCCTGGGCGAGTGTCGGCCTCGTGTTCCTGCTCGCCTATCCCTACGACAGTCGCCTCCTCAGCCCGCTCGTTCTCGTGGCGGCCCTGCCGTACTTCATCGCGCAGGCCAGCGACCTGAAGGCGTGCGGATACAAGTACAGCGACATCCTGCGCATCTATGGTTTCAATCTCATCCTGCTGCCCGTGAACCTGGCGGGCGTGATCAAGTCGGTCGAGCAGTCGCTCACCGGCAAGAAGATCCCCTTCGCCCGCACGCCGAAGGTGCGCAACCGTACGGCGTCGCCCCTCCTCTATGTCGTGGCACCGTACGGAATCGTGGCCTTCTCGGTGCTCACCGCGTGGCGGAACGTCTCCGACGAGAACTGGGGGAATGCGGCGTTCGCGGCGTTCAACGCGTTCTGTGCATCCTGGGCCATCCTCGGCAACATCGGCGTGCTCAACTCGCTCGCCGACATCTGGCTGGGCCTGACGGAGTGGATGTGGGTCGACCGCAAGCGCGATGACGACGACGACGAGGCCTCGGCCTCCGTGGGCGAGTTCGATTGGCAGAAGGCGCTCTATCACGGTCACACCGCACCGGGCTCGGGATCCCGGTCGCGGCGCGCCGAGTCGCGGTGGGCGAAGCGGGCGGCCGACCCGAAGCGGGTGGGGGCCGAGGCGAAGCCGGGAGACCTCGCGGAGGCCGAACCCGATGTGGTCGATGCGATGCAGCCCGGTCAGGAGGGCGTCGATCCGGTGTCCCCTCTGGTGGGCGCCACGGATGAAAGCCGCTCCGCATGAGCGGCGCGCAACCGATGGCCCGTGGCCCGAAGTACCGTGCTGCGGGTCCGCACGACGGCAAGCGCCTGTCGTTCTGGCGGGTGCTGCTCGCGGTGGTCGTCGTCGCCGTCGTCGCCGCGGTCGCCGTCTTCGGGTTCCAGATCTTCGTGGTCGACCAGGCGCGTGCCGGTGGGGCAGCCCCCTGGTTCGCGGGCTACGTCGACGCCACGGTCACGCCTCAGTACGCCTTCGAGTCGCCGGAGTCGGACGCTCAGGCCGACGTCGTGCTGTCGTTCGTGGTGGCCGAATCGGCGGAGGCCTGCACGCCGAGCTGGGGTGCCGCCTACACGCTCGACGCCGCGGCGCAGCAGCTCGACATGGATCGCAGGATCGCGCGCCTCCGGCAGATCGGCGGAGACGCGATCGTGTCGTTCGGTGGCGCGAGCAACGTCGAACTCGCCACGGCCTGCACCGATGTCGACGACCTCGAGAAGGCCTACGCGGCCGTCGTCGACCGCTACGACCTGTCGACGATCGACCTCGACATCGAGGCGGATGACCTCACCGATGCCGTGGCCGGCCAGCGCCGGGCGGAGGCGCTCGCCGCCCTGCAGGCGGAACGCCGGGCGGCGGGGACTCCCCTGGCCGTGTGGGTGACCCTGCCCGTGGCGCAGAACGGACTGACGCCCGAGGGCGAGTATCTCGTCACCCAGATGCTCGCGGCCGGCGTCGATCTCGCCGGAGTGAACGTGATGACCATGGATTACGGCACCGACCTGGGCGGCCGGTCCATGGGCGAGGTCGCGATCGGGGCCCTCGAGGCCACCCACACCCAGCTGGGCGAGCTCTACTCGAAAGCAGGGACGGATCTGACCGATGCGTCGCTCTGGGCGAAGCTCGGTGCCACGTCGATGATCGGCCAGAACGACATCCGCGGCGAGGTCTTCGGGCTCGCCGACGCCACAGAGCTCAACACGTTCGGCCAGCAGAAGCAGCTGGGCCGCCTCTCGGCGTGGTCGCTCAACCGCGACACCCCCTGTGGGCCGAACTACCTCGACGTGCGCACGGTGTCGAACCAGTGCAGTGGAGTGGACCAGGAAGCGGGGCAGTTCGCCGACCTCCTGTCGGCCGGATTCGGCGGCAGCCCCAGTGCGGTAGCCGCCGGTGCGCCGCAGTCCACAGCCACCGCAGGATCGACGGGATCACCGACTCCGTCGGCCACAGCCGAGACCGGCCCGGGCCGATCCACCGATCCGCTACCGGACGACCCGGCGACGAGTCCGTACCCGATCTGGTCGCTCGGAACCACCTACCTCGCGGGTTCGAAGGTCGTCTGGCACGGCACGGTGTACGAGGCCAAGTGGTGGAACCTCGGCGAAGTACCCGATCAGCCGGTGCAGAGCGCCGGCGATACGCCCTGGACGTTGATCGGTCCGGTCCTGCCCGGGGAGACCCCGTATCAGGCGAGCACCCTCCCCGAGGGCACCTACCCCGAGTGGTCGGGCGCTGCGGTGTACCAGGAGGGCGACCGAGTGCTCTTCAAAGGCGTGCCTTTCGTGGCGAAGTGGTGGACGCAGGGCGACAGCCCCGCGGCCACGGCACCCGATTCCGATGGCTCCCCGTGGCTCGCGCTCACGGCTGCCCAGGTCGAGGAGATCGCGGGGAGCGCCTCGACGGCTGTTTCCCCCACTCCTGCGCCCTGATCGCTCGACCCGACGTTGCGATTCCGGTCCTCGTGTCTGAGGATTGCTCAATGACATCACTGAGCCCATTCTCTCTCCGTCTCGGCACCAGCTCCTTCGGGGGCTATCACGCCGAGGGGTGGCACCCCACGCTCGCCGTTCAGCTGGTCGGCCCCGCTCCGGCGGGGGCGTGGCTGGAGTGGACGGTCGCGCGTCCCGACGGCGGCCTCTGGTTCACCCGCCGAGCCCCGATCGCGGAGCTCGGCGCGGGTGAGACCGCCGACATCGACCTGCGGCCCGAGCAGGATTCGGGCGACCTCGATGTCGAAGGGTCGATCGGGTTCACCCTGCGGCTCGTCTCCGAACTCGAGGGTGTCGACGACCTGCTCCACGACGCGTCGGTGCGCGTGGTCGCCCTCCCCGGCGCCCATCGCTTCGCCGTCGACCCCGAGCGGATGCCGCCCTGGGGCTTCGTGGCCCTCGACGCGGTCGACGAACCCGACGCGCCACGACTCTGCGCCACGGTGGTCGTGGCGGGGGAGGCGGAGGCCTGGGAGTTCGAGGCCCACCTGTTCCACGACGGCCGTCGTATCGCGCAGGCCGACTCTCCCGACACGCGGTACGCCTTCACGGCGAACGACGGCACGGTCGTGGGGCGGGAACTCGCGCTGCGCTTCGACGCGGTGCGGGGGTGGAACGACCTGCAGGCCTCGGGGTGGGGAGCGGGCTGGCATCTGCTCGACGCGCACGATGGGCACTACGAGGTGAAGCTGCTGCGTGAGGGGGCGGTGGTGCAGGTGATCGCGTTCGGCGTGGTGCGTGGCCGGGTCGTGGCCACCGGCCTGGCGGCGAGTGATCTGGAGATGGCCGAGGTCTACGCCCGGCGCAGTGCGGTGGAGGCGGGGCCCGGGCCCGAACCCGAGCCGCAGCAGGCCCCGGAGCCGGCATCCGAGGCGGGTGGCGCGGTCGATGTGGTCTCGTTGCGGGCCTTCTTCGATCGGGCGGAGCGGCTGCTCCTCACCTGGGAGACCGACCTCCTCGAGGCGGCTCCGCCGTTCGAGCTCGCCCAGGTGCTCGCCGCAGAGGCGGTGCTGGCCGAGCGCCCGGGCTACGCCGTGCTCCGCGATGCGGCATCCGCGATCCCCGACGGGCACCCGGTGGAGCTCGCCGGTGAGCCGACGACGATCGGCGGGCTGCGTCGCCGCGTCGAGGCGCTCTTCGCGGCGGCCGAAGCCCGCATCACCGGCGCCGAGGAGGGGGCGGATGAGGTGCTCGCGCCGTATCGGGCCCTGCTCTCCGGTGACAAGCTGCGGGTGTTCGACGAGCATCCGGCCGACGCGTTCCTCTACACGACGACCGACCGTCGGGTGATCGAGACGCCGGAGGAGATCGCAGAAGCCGAGTTCTGGTACTTCGAAGGCCCTCTCGACCTGCCGAGCACGGCCACGGTCGACGGTGTGCGCATCGACGTCACGGTCCAGGGCTGGCGCGTGCTCGGCTGGCAGTTCGCCCCCGACCACTCGATCGTCGATCAGTTCGAGACCCAGGGCCATGGCGCCGGCGCACCCCGATCGGCCTACCGGCACACCCCCTGAGCGCGTCAGGCCGACCCCGGCGGTCCCGTTCCGACCCCTGCGGCGATGAGGGCGGTGTGGTGTTACGGACGTGTAAAACGTTGACCCAACCCGCCCTGATCTCTTGCGGGTGGAGAGATCACGATGCCAGAATCTCTACTATTACGAGAACAAGTCCTCAAAATGTGAGAATTTGAGAGTCGAAATGACGTCTCGAAAACGAAAGAGGGGAACACAGATGACGGATCGCCGTCGCCGCGCCGAGATCTCCGGTGGAGGTTTCGCGGGACTCACCGCCGCAGCAGCACTGGCCCAGATGGGCTGGAGCGTCCGCGTGCACGAGAAGGCCCCCGAACTCCGCACCGAGGGTGCAGGAATCGTGCTCTGGAACAACAGCCTGCAGGTCATCCAGAAGCTCGGCGCCCTGCCCGACCTGATGTCGAAGTCGATGACCCCGCCGGCCTACGAGACGCGCATGAACAACGTCATCCAGTCGCAGGAGACTCTCGACGGTCACCGGTGGCGCACACTCACCCGCCCGCACCTCTACGAGACGCTGCTGATCGCCGCTCGTGAGGCCGGCGTTGAGGTGCTCGCCGGCTCCGAGGTGACCGGCGCCACCGCCGAGGGCGTCATCACCTTCGCCGACGGCAGCTCGGCCGAGGCCGACTTGATCATCGGCGCCGACGGTGTGGGTTCTGCGGTGCGCGACTCGCTCGGCATCCCGCTCACCCGCGAACGCTCTCGCGACGGCATCACGCGCTTCCTCGTGCCTCGCCGGAAGGCGGAGCTGCAGGCGCTCGAGCCCGACACCGAGTGGGACAACGTCATCGACTTCTGGAACCTCGACCCGCGGGTGCTGCGCGTGCTCTACACGCCGGCCAACGACGAGGAGCTCTACATCGCCCTGATGTCGCCGGCCGCCGACGCCGACGGCTCGCGTGTGCCCATCGACCTGCCGCTCTGGACCTCCGTGTTCCCGCAGCTCGCCCCCGTGCTCGAGGTGGCGGCGGAGACCCCCGGCAAGTACTACGGCTACCAGACCACCCGCCTCGACTACTGGAGCGACGGCAAGGTCGTCGTGATCGGCGACGCCGCGCACGCCATGTGCCCGGCTCTCGCCCAGGGCGCCGGAAGCGCCATGCAGAACGCCTGGACGCTCGCCGTCGCGGCCACCGCCGCGAGCGACGCCGATCTGCCCGAAGCGCTGAAGGAGTGGGAGCGCATCGAGCGTCCCCTCACCGACCGCACCCAGGACAGGTCGCAGTGGTACGCCGACACCCGCGAGATGGCGAAGGGCGGCCAGTTCACGGGCGAGTCCTTCGAAGCCGCTCAGTACAACCCCACCGACCCCCACCGCCACGAGGTGCACGCATAGCCATGAGTATCGATCCGTTCTACGACGTCCGCGCCTGGCACTCGTTCGTGCAGGAGACCCTGCACGAGCTCGGCCCGGCACCCGAGCAGCCGCTCGTGAAGGCCGCGGTCGCCGTGGTCATCAAGAACCCCTACGCCGGCCAGTGGGTCGACGACCTCTCCCCGCTCACCGACCCGAGCGCGAGTCTCGGCACCGAACTCGGTGCCCGCGCGCTGGCGCTGCTCGGCGGCCGGCCCGCCGAGAGCTACGGAAAGGGCGGCATCGCCGGCGTGAACGGCGAGCAGGAGCACGTGGTGGCCTGCGTCACCACCATCTTCGGCAACGCGTTCCGCGACGCCATCGGCGGCGGCGAGGCCTGGATCTCGTCGGCCACCAAGACGGCTGCCGCGGGTGCGCCCATCGACATCCCTCTGGCGTACAAGGATGAGGTGTACGTACGGTCGCACTACGACGCGATCACCATCACGATCCCGGATGCCCCGCGCCCCGACGAGCTCGTCATCATCGCGGCCGTGGCCACCGGAGGCCGGGTGAACGCCCGTGTGGGCGGCATCACCGTGGCCGACGTGCTCGCCCGCTAGCCCGCATCCCGAGACCACCGCACAACCTGAGGAGTCAGCGTGACCTACACGCACACGAAGAACTATGAGGACGCGTCGATCGCGAGCATCCTCGCCGATGTCGCCCGCGCGCACCGCATCCTGGAGCTCGAGGGTCACGGCGACATGTCGATGGGCCACCTGTCGTTCCGCGACCCGTTCGGTCGCGGGCTCTGGCTGAAGCGCGGCAACCTGGCGCTCAGCGAGGTGGAGGGGGACGACTTCATCCTCATCGACTTCGACGGCACCGTGCTCGAGGGCACCGGCCTCCGCCACCTCGAGTGGCCGCTGCACGCCGAGATCATGAAGGCGCGTCCCGATGTGAACTTCGTGGGCCACTCGCACGCGCACTACTCCACGGTGCTCGGTGCATCCGAGGAGAACCTCAAGCCGTACAACAACCACGGCGTGTGGTTCGCCTACGAGGGCGTGCCCCGCTTCGCCGAGACGAGCCACATCATCACCACGGTGCCGCTCGGTGTGGCGGCGGCGAAGGCCCTCGGCGACGCGCAGGCCATCCTGCTGGCCAACCACGGCATCGCCTTCGTCGGCAGCACCGTGGCCGAGGTGACGCTCACCGGCATCTTCCTCGAGAAGGCCGCCCGCTTCCAGGTCGACCTCAAGGCATCCGGCTTCGTCCCCATCGAGCCCGACGCCGAGGAGACAAAGGAGAAGTTCGACCGCATCTACCCGGCCAAGGCCCAGCACAACTTCTGGACCTACTTCAACCGGCGGCTGGAACGCGTCGAAGGCGCCTTCGGCATCGGCATCTCGCCGATCGCGCTCCCGCCCGGCATCTCATCAGCCCCGACCCCAGCGACCGCACCGACCCCACTGATCCACATCACGCGAGAGAGAGTACCCAGATGAGCAGTCTTCCGAACATCGCAACCGTCATCGGATCGGGAACCATGGGCCCCGGCATCGCCGCGACCCTCGCCCGTGCCGGCGCGACGGTGCGCCTCTACGACATCTCGGAAGACGCCATCGCGCGCGCCGAGGCCGCCTACGGCGTGGTCAACAACGTGCTCGAGGCCGTCGACTCGCCCTCCGCCCCCGGCGGATCGGTGACCTTCGGAACCGACCTCGACGAGGCCCTCGCCGACACCGAGCTCATCATCGAGGCCGTGCCCGAGGTGCTCGCCCTCAAGCAGAAGGTGCTCGCCGACCTCGAGGCACGCATCAGCGACGACGTGATCATCGCCACGAACACCTCGGGCATCCCGATCAGCACCATGGCCGAGTCGATGACCGTGCCCGGTCGCCTGATCGGCATGCACTGGTCGAACCCGCCGCACCTCATCCCGATGATAGAGATCATCCCCGGCAAGGCGACGGACGAGGCGCTCGTCGGTCAGCTCACCGAGATCGTGAAGTCGTTCAACTACGTGCCGGTGCTCGAGAAGGAGATCCCCGGCTTCGTCGAGAACCGTGTGCTCTACGCGATCCTCCGCGAGTGCATGGCGCTGCTCGAAGAGGGCATCGTCACGCCCGAAGGCCTCGACGCCTGCGTCAAGTGGGGCATCGGCTACAAGCTCTCCGTGATCGGCCCGACCCGTCTGCTCGACATGGCCGGCCTCGACATCTACCAGGCCGTCTCGAGCTACCTGAACAAAGACCTCGACGTCAGCACCGACACCCCGCAGTTCATCAAGGACAAGATCGCCGAGGGCAAGCTCGGCTTCAAGTCGAACGGCGGAATGTACGAGTACGGCGAAGGCGACGTCGACGCCAAGCGCAAGGAGATCGTCACCGGTCTCATCGCGGCGCGCAAGACGCTCTCCTCCATCCCGAACGTCTGACCCTCCGTCTGATGAACTCCGCCGTCTCCCTCACCTCGATCGCAGACGGTCTCACCCGCACCCGGGGCGCCGATGTCGACATCGCGTTCCGGGTGCGGGGTTCCGGGCCGGCGGTCGTGCTGCTGCACGGCACGTCGGCCAACCACGCCGTCTGGGAGCCGATCGGTGACGCTCTGCAGAGCCACGCCACCGTGATCGCGCTCGACCAGCGCGGTCACGGCCGCAGCGACAAGCCGGCATCCGGATACGCCGCCGACGACTTCGCGGTTGACGTGATCAGTGTGCTCGACGCGCTCGGAATCGAGAAGGCGCTCGTGGCCGGGCACTCGCTCGGCGGGCGCAACTCCTGGGTCACCGCGGCGCTGCACCCCGCGCGGGTCACCGGTGCCGTCGTGGTCGACTACACGCCGTACGTCGAGACCGAGGTGCTCGACGAACTCGACGTGCGGGTGGCGGGCGGGTTCCGCTCGTTCACCGGTCCCGCCGACATCGAGGCCTACCTGCGCGAGCGGTACACCGCCATCCTCCCCGGGGCCGTGCGCCGCCGGGCGCGCTGGGGCTACCGCGAACAGGATGACGGCAGCTGGGTGCCGTACGCCTCGCCTGAGGCGATGCATCAGCTCATCGAGGGCTTCCGCACCCCCTGGAGCGACGAGTTCCGCGCTGTGGATGTGCCGATGTCGCACCTCCGCGGATCGACCAGTCGTATCGTGAGTGAGGAGGCGTGGCGGTCGGCCGTCGCCGACCGGCCCGGCGATCGCTGGGTCGAGATCGAGGGCGCCGACCACTACATCCCCGAAGAATTCCCCGACCTCGTCACTGCCGAGCTCGACCGCGTGCTCGGCGCCTGAAACACCGGAAGGACACCACCATGCCCATGTTCGACAAGCTCGCCGTCTCGAGTCCCGATTTCGAGAACCTCGGCCGCATCCCCGACCGCCTCTCCGCCGACGGCGGCAACGAGACGCCCGTCATCGAGTTGGCGGGTGCGCCCGAGGGCACCGTCGAGCTCGCCCTCATCGTGAACGATCCGGATGCCCCGCTGCCCCACGGCTTCACGCACTGGGTGGTCTACGGCATCCCCGCCGACACCACCACGCTCGACCTCTCGGCCGAGGGTGTCGTCGTGGGTCCGATGGGCGCCGGACAGACGGTCTGGTACGGCCCGCAGCCGCCGGCAGGACACGGTGTTCACCACTACTTCTTCCACGTCTACGCACTCGGCAAGGCCGTCGAGGGCGCGCCGACGCGCGAGGAGTTCCTCGCGACGTACGCCGGAGACGTGCTCGAGACGGCCCGCTACGTCGGCACGTTCTCGAACGACTGAGGCGCATCCGGATGCCCATCACCGACGCACACATGCACGTGGGGGACTTCCCCACCTTCGGGGTGAACCTCGATGAGGACCACCTGGCCGACTACCTGGTGAAGAACGACATCGACACCGGCATGGTCTTCCACCAGGACAATGCGATGGTGCGGCGGGTCATCCAGGACATCCCGGGCGCGTACGGACTGTACTGGGCGAACCCGAAGCTCGGCGACCCCATCCCCGAGCTGAAGGACTACCTCGACGATCCGAAATTCCGGGGCGTCAAGCTGCATCCGCTCATGGACGGGTTCCACCCCGACGATCCGATGGTGTGGCCCATCATCGAGCTGCTGATCGAACGTGATCTTCCGGCCCTCATCCACTGCGGGCATCCGATCTTCTCGTTGCCGTGGAGCATCGAGGAGCTCATCGCCCGTTACGAGGACGCGAAGATCATCCTCGGGCACATGGGGCACGGCAACATCATCTACATCGACGCGTCGATCAAGGTGGCGGAGCGGCACCCCAACGTGTGGCTCGAGACGAGCGGCATGCCGATGAGCATCAAGATCCTCGAGGCGGTGCAGAAGGTGGGGTCGAACCGCGTGATGTACGGCTCCGACGGCCCCTGGCACGAGCCCAAGGTCGAGCAGCTGAAGGTGCAGCTCGCGGGCCTCACCCCGGCCGACCTCGACGACGTGATGAACAACACGGCCCAACGCCTCTTCCTGGGCGCCTGACCCCTCTTCGCGACTCGCCAAAATCCGGTCTATTCAGCGAGAAATAGACCGGATTTTGGCGACTCGCGAGGAGGTCAGTGGGTGTACGTGGAGGCGAAGGATTCGGCGATGGCCAGGACTGCGGCGTGCACCGGGCCCGCGGTGATGGACGGGATGACCGAGGCGTCGACCACGAACAGGTTGTCGAGGCCGCGGAACCGCAGGCCGGGAGTGACGGGGGCGTCGTCCGAGGCGCCCATGCGCAGCGTGCCCACCGGGTGATGGTGGGTGATCGCGGCGGCCGCGATGAACGCATCCGCCTCGGCCTCGCTCAGAGCCGAGCCGGCACCTGGCAGCACCTCCGCCGCCCGCCAGGCATCGAGTCCGGCCGAGGCGCCCACGAGACGGGCGTGCTCGAGCGCGGCCCGGAACGTGGCGCGGTCGTGCTCGGTGGCGAGGTAGTTCGGGTCGATGATCGGCTCGTGCGAGATGTCCGGCCCCGAGATGCGCAGGGAGCCTCGGCTCGTGGGGTTCGTGACTCCGAAGAGCAGCGTGTACCCCTCGCCGGGGTGCACCGTGGCGGCATCCGTCTCGGCGAACGACTCCGAGTAGCTCGGGCCGACGACGCATCCGACCACCATGTCCACGGCCCCGGATGTCGCACTGAGGCCCGACCGTGAGAGATACGTCATCGACTCCGAGAGCTGCAGCTTCGTGGGCGGCACGGGCTTCGCCGAGCGGTACAGGTTTCCCGCGCCCAGCAGGTGGTCGTGCAGATTCTTGCCCACCTCGGGCGACGCGAGCACGACAGGCACGCCCGCGGCCGAGAGATCGGCGGGGTCGCCGATGCCGGAGCGCATGAGCAGCAGCGGGTCACCGATCGACCCGCCGGCGAGGATGATCTCGTCGGCCTCCAGAACCTCGTCGCGCCCGTCTCGGGTCACCTCGACACCGGTCACCCGGCCCCCGGCAACCTGCAGCCGGTGCACCGTCACCTCGGTGAGAAGAGTGAGGTTCGGCCGGTCGAGCACCGGGTCGAGGTAGACGTCGGACACGATCACGCGCTCGCCGTCGCGGATGGTGAGCGAGTTGGGCGTGGCGCCGAGCATCTCGCCGCCGTTGTGGTCGGGGATGCGCGGCACCCCGAGCGCCTGCCAGGCCGCGATGTAGTCCTGCACGAGGGGGCTCGAGAGGTCGGGTCCGGGGGAGAGCACCGGGAGCGGGCCGTCTGACCCGTGCACCGCATCCGCTCCACCGGAGAACGACTCCATGGCCTTGAAGAAGGGGAGCAGCGCATCCCACGACCAACGCTCGTCGCCGGTCGCCTCGACCCAGCGGTCGAAGTCGGCCCGGCAGCCGCGCATGTGCGCCATGGCGTGCACGAGGCTCGACCCGCCGGGTCCGCGGCCGCGCGCCCACTCGAGGCTGCGGCCGCCGAGACCGGGCTGCGGGATGGTGCGGTAGGCCCAGTCGTAGGAGCGGCCGTGGATGAACGGCCAGAGCTCCGGCCGCCGCATCTCGGGATCGGTGACGCGCGAACCCGCCTCCACCACGGTGACGTGGCGGGACGGATCCGCGCTGAGCCGGTTCGCCAGCACGCTGCCGGCGGAACCCGCTCCGATGATCAGGACGTCGGTGTGTGCCACCGTCAGTTGCGGGTGTGACCGGCGTCGACCACGAGGGTCTGCCCGGTGATCCACTCGGCCTTCTCCGAGGCGAGGAACGCCACCGCCGGAGCGACATCGGCGGGCACCCCGCGACGGTTGATGGCCTGCATCGGCACGACGTAGTCGAACCCGGCCTGGTGCGGGCCCGACATGACTCCTTCGCTCGCGATGATGCCGGGGGCGACCGCATTGATGGTGATGCCGAGCTTGCCGAGCTCGCCGGCGAGGCCGCGCACGAGGCCGATCGAGGCGCCCTTGGTGGCCACGTAGTGGGCGCAGTCGGGAGTGCCGGCCACGAACGTGTTCGAGGCGATGTTGACGATGCGGCCGTAGCCCGCCTTGCCCATGATGGGCGTGATGGCGTGGGTGGTGAGGTAGATGCCGTCGAGGTTCACGCTCATGACCTTGCGCCACTCCTCGAAGGAGATGTCGGCCCACGAGGTGAGGGGCACCAGCGCGGCGTTGTTCACGAGCACGTCGATGCGGCCGAACTCGGCCACGATCTCGTCGACGACGGTCTGCACCTGCTCGGGGCTCGACACGTCGAGGGTCTTCGCGACTCCGCCGATGCGCTCCGCGACCGTTGCGGCACCCTCGCCGTTGATGTCGGCGACGACGACCTTGAGGCCGTCGGCGGCGAGCTCCTCGGCGATGGCGGCGCCGATGCCCTGCGCCGCTCCGGTGACGAGCGCGACGCGCTGTGCTGTCTCAGCCATTACTGGTGTTCCTCTCTAGAACTTCTCGGGTTGTTCGGTGTTCGGCGAAGTGGCGGGTCAGTTGCCGCCGTAGTACTCCGGTGCGAGCTTCCAGGTCTGGAAGGGCGCGAGCTCGTGCGACGGGTAGATGTCGGCGTCCCTGGTGCGGGCGAGGTAGTTGAGGCGGCGGATGGCCTCGACCGACTTCGTGGGGTCGAGGTGGAAGCCCGCGATCCACTCCTTCTCGAGGGTGGTGTGCGTGTAGGCCGCGTCGCCGCAGAAGAGCATGCTCTTCTCGTTCTCCAGCTCCACGAGCAGGGAGTAGTGGCCGATGGTGTGACCGGGGGTCTCGAAGAGCCACACGCCCGGCACGATCTCGTAATCGCCCGAGATGGGCTTGTAGGACACACCCGCGTGATCGAACGAGAGGTCGGAGTAGCCGAGACGCTCGAAGGGCTCGGGCACCTTCGCGTGGCGCAGCTCCTCCTTGTGCACCAGCGTGGTGGCGTTCGTGAGGTACTTGTTGCCGCCCACGTGGTCGAAGTGGAAGTGCGAGTTCACCACGATGTCGACGTCTTCGGGCGTGAAGCCGGCCTTCGCGAGCTGCGCCGGGATGGTCTGCTCGGGCGTCTGCAGGGGCAGCTCGAACGGCAGCACCTTGTTGACGTGATCGAGGTCGAAGCCCGTGTCGTAGAGGATCAGGGCATCCGGATGCTCGATCAGCACGCTGTAGACGGGGAACCTGACGGGGTTGCCGGCATTGATGTGCCAGTGCACATCCGACTCGTCGATGACGAGGGTGCCGCCGTCGAGCAGGGTGACCTTGGGGTCCGACATCGTGACCTCACTTCATTCTCATATGGCGTTAATTGCTGCTCACGCTATGAGAACCGATTTCCCGGTGTCAAGAGGCTCGTGCGGAGTTTACGAGCCAGAAACACGTCAGGGTGCGGTGACGCCCGGGAAGTCCTCGAACTTCGGGGCGAAGTCGTAATACGCGTACCGGTAGCAGTGGTCGATCATCGGATCGGCGGAGAAGTCGCCGATGCACGTGGCGTCCTGGTAGCGCTCGCCGCTGTCGTCGGTGTAGTGCACCCGGCACATCACGCGCCAGAGCGTGTCGCTGTCGACGGCCGGATCGGTGATCGGATGCTCCGACGGAAGCCAGCACTCGGTGGACTCGATGCGGTCGGCGTCGACGTTCGAGGTCGGCCCGGCCACCTCCGCCAGGGTGGTGAGCGCGACCGTGTCCTGCTCCGAGAGGGGAGCGGGCGACGCGCATCCGGCGAGGGTGAGAACAGCTGCGGCAGCCAGCAGCAGCAGTGCGCGAGGATGATGCATGGGTACCTCCTTCCATCTCATGGTCGTTGGTACGTGTTTCCGGGGTGTAAAATCTCGGAATTGATCGTTGACGCTGTCGTCATCCTTCTCATACTGTATCGCTACCCCCGCACATTGTGAGAAAGACCGCACCCCACACAACGGCCAAGATCGGGGGCCCCTTATCTGGAGAGGACCTTCAGCAATGTTCACATTCACCAGCGGCTCCCGAGGCCGCACCGCCTCACGCGTCGCCGTCCTGGCGACGGCCGGCGCGCTCGCCCTCAGCCTCGCAGCCTGCTCGAGCGGTCGCGGCGACACCACGAGCGGCGACTCGACCGCCGCGGCCGAAGCGACCACCGTCACCAAGTTCGCTCTGGTCGCACCGGAGAACGAATCCGACTTCGGCTGGAACCAGGCCGGCCTGTCCGGTGCCCAGGAGGCTGCCGACGAACTCGGCATCGACGTCACCCTCGTTCCCGACGCCGGCTGGGACAACGCCGAGACCGTCCTCGGCCAGGTCATCGACGGCGGCGCCCAGTTCGTGATCGCCCACGCCTCCGGCTACGGCGTCGCAGCCACCAGTGTGGCGGCCGACAAGAAGACCCCGATCCTGATCCAGGATGCGGGTGAGAACATCCCCGGTCAGATCGCCGTCACCCAGACCCAGGCTCAGGAGGGCGGCTACCTCGCCGGCATCGCCGCGGCCATGACGACGAAGAGCAAGACGATCGGCATCGTGGTGTCGGCCGACGACCTCAACTGGTTCAAGATGTCCGCCGGCTTCGCCGAGGGCGTCTACAGCGTCGACCCGACGATCAACGTGCTCTACACCTCGGTCGGTCCGGCGGCCTACGCCGATGCCGCCGGTGGCAAGACCGCGACCGAGCAGCTCATCGCCTCCGGTGCCGACGTCATCTTCGGCATGGGCGACGGTGCGACGCACGGTTACCTCCAGGCCGTCGAGGCCGCTCCCGGTGTGAAGTACATCGCCGACATCGGTGACGTCACCTCGGGCCTCAGCGACCCCAGCGTCCTGCTCACTTCGGTGCTCTGGAACTACGGACCCACCTACGTGCAGGCCATCAAGGACGTCGAAGCCGGCACGTTCGGCGAGCAGGGCTACGAGCTCACCGTCGAGAACGGCGGCCTCAGCCTCCAGGAGACCGACAACCTCACGTCGACCATCCAGTCGGCGATCGACAAGGCCAAGGCGGGCATCGCCGACGGCTCGATCGTGCCCACGCCGGCCTCCTCCGCCGACGAGGTCAACACGGTGATCGCGGCCAAGAAGGGCGCCTGACCCGAACCGGTTCCGGTGTCGGGCGCCCCAGGCGCCCGGCACCGGTCATCCGGCCGCTCCACCCCACGTCCCTCTTGCCCTGGAGTACCTCTTGACTACATCGACCGCGCCCGACGTGATCTCACTCCGCGAGATCACGAAGGCCTTCCCCGGGGTCGTGGCGAACGACCGGATCTCGCTCGACATCGTGAGCGGGCAGGTGCACTGCCTGCTCGGTGAGAACGGGGCCGGCAAGTCGACGCTCATCAGCATCCTGGCCGGCATGCAGCAGCCCGACTCGGGAACCATCGCCATCAACGGCGCGATCACCCCCATCAACTCGCCGAAGGCGGCCGTCGACCACGGCATCGGCGTGGTGCACCAGCACTCCACCCTCGTTCCCGCCTTCACGGTGCTCGAGAACCTCATGCTCGGCGAGACCGGCGTGATGCTCGGCAAGAAGAAGGCGAAAGAGCGCCTCGACGAGCTCTCCGAACTCCTCGGCGCGCAGATCGACCCCCACGCCATCGCCGCCGACCTCGGTCTCGGCCAGCAGCAGCAGGTGGAGATCGCGAAGGCCATCTGGAAGGGCAGCCGGCTGCTCATCCTCGACGAACCCACCTCCATGCTCACCCCGCAGGCCATCGAGCACCTGGGCGAGAGCATCGAGCGCGTGAAGGCCCAGGGCCTCGCCGTGGTGTTCATCACCCACAAGCTCCGCGAGGCCTATGCGATGGGCGACTGCGTCACCGTGCTCCGCGGGGGCCGCAACGTGGGCCACATCTCGGTGGAGCAGCTCGCCTCCTACGACGAGCAGCAGGCGCAGGATGCGATCCTCAGCGCCATGTTCGGCGACGACATCAACACGGTCAGCGACGAAGCCGCCGCAGAACTCGCGGGCGCCACCGAATCGGTGCGCGAGACCCGCGGCATCGACTTGGAGAACCGGCCCGTGCGACTCGAACTCTCGGGCGTCTCGAGCCGCGGCCACGGCCGCGACGTCGAGGTCGACGATGTGGCGTTGCAGGTGCACGAGGGAGAGATCCTCGGCATCGCGGGCATCGACGGCCACGGCCAGGGCGCCCTCGCCGAGGTGGCCGCCGGCCAGCGCTCCACCTCGAGCGGCATCGTGCGCTTCGACGGTCAGGATGTCACCCGCCTCGGTGTGCGCGGGCGCCAGCAGCTCGGCCTCCGCTACGTCACCGACGACCGCCTGCACGAGGGGACCGTCGGCTCCATGTCGGTGGCCCTCAACCTCGTGGTGAAGCGCATCGGGCAGCGGCCGTTCTGGAAGTTCGGGCAGATCCAGCGCAAGGCCGTCGACGCCGAAGCCGCTCGCCTCATCGAGGAGTACGGCATCCGCACCCCCTCGTCGGCCACGCGGGCCGGCACACTGTCGGGCGGCAATATCCAGAAGATCCTCCTGGCGCGTGAGCTCACGCACGGCGCCCGGCTCGTGATCGTGAACAAGCCCACCTACGGGCTCGACCTGAAAACCGTGCACCTCGTGCGCGAGATCCTCATCGACTTCGCCGCGAACGGCGGATCGGTACTGCTGCTGTCGACCGACCTGGATGAGCTCGTGGAGCTCTCCCACCGCATCGAGATCATCTCGAGCGGGCGCATCGTCGGCAGCGTGACCAACGACGGACCCGGAACGGCGGAAAAAGTGGGGCATTACATGACCGGCGCGATCGAGGGTGTGCACTGATGCGCGCAGAGCAATCCCGGGGCCGGGCTGCTGTCGACGGACTCGTCCGGTCGATCCTGCCCGTCATCCTCGCCCTCATCGTGGCGGGGCTCATCATCCTCGCCATGGGCAGCAACCCGCTCGACTTCTTCGCGGGAGTCTGGACCTACGGGATCACGGGCACGAACTGGCAGCGGAGTCTCGTGCTCATGGCGCCGCTCGTCATCGTGGCCGTCGGTCTCATCATCGCGTTCCGCGGCCAGCTGTGGAACCTCGGCTACAACGGCCAGTACCTGCTTGGCGCCGTGGTGGCATCCGGATTCGGGCCGTACCTCTTCGCGGCACTGCCCGCCTGGCTCGCGACGATCGTCATCTTCCTCGGCGCCCTGCTCGTGGGTGCGGTCTGGTCGCTCATCCCCGCCATCCTGAAGGCGCGCTACGGCACGAACGAGATCATCACCTCGCTCGTCATGTCGTTCATCGGGGTGGGCATCGCGAACCTGCTCATCAAGGGGCCGTTCAAAGACCCCTCGACCCCCCAGCCGCAGACCGCCGTCATCCCCGACGACCAGCTGCTGCCCTACATCCCGGGTACCGCGATCCACATCGGCCTGCTGATCGCCATCGTGCTCGCGATCGTGGCGCAGTTCGTGTTCACCCGCACCTCCTTCGGCCTGCGGATGGACATCTTCGGGGCCAGCCCCAAGGCCGCCCGCCACGTGGGCATCAACTCCACCTGGATGGTGATCCTGCTGTTCGCCCTGTCGAGCGCGCTCATCGCGTTCGCCGGAGCGGTCGATGTGCTCGGCCAGTACAGCTACCAGCGGGCCAACTGGGATCCGCACTACGGCGACGCCGTGATGCCGTTCGTCTTCCTCGCGCGGCTCAGCCCGCTCGCGGCCATCCCTCTCGTGGCGTTCTACGCCGTGCTCGCCACGGGTGGCACGCTCGCGGCGCAGCAGGCCGGCCTCAACGTCGACTTCCTGCTCGTGATCGTGGGTCTCATCCTGATCTTCATGACCATCACCGAGTACGTGGGCGAGAAGCGCCGCCTCGGTCAGAGCTATCTGCCGCCGGGCCTCCGGCGTACCCTGTTGCGGCCCTTCCAGGGCACGCCGAGCCCGCGGGCCTCCGCGCAGGAGAGGGTGGGGGAGCCGATCCCCCCTGACACCCCGGTGTCCGAATCCGCCCCTGAGACCGCACCTGCCACTGCCACTGACCCTGCCCCTGCCCCGGAAGCGAGGACGTCATGACCGACATGCTCTCCGCTGCCTTCGTGACCGTCTTCATCGCCTCGGTCATCGGTCAGGCCATGCCGCTCATCCTCGCCTCCGTGGGGGAGACCATCGGCGAACAGGCCGGCGTGCTCAACCTCGGTATCGAGGGTGTGATGCTCGTGGGCGCCTACTCCGGCTTCATCGTCACCCTCACCACCGGCAACTTCTGGCTCGGCATGCTCGCCGGCGCCGTCGGCGGCGTGGTCGCGAACCTCGCGATGCTCGTGCTCAACGTGTGGCTCGGCCTCAACCAGATCGTGATCGGTCTCGCCATCACGCTCATCGGCGAGGGCATCACGAGCGTGCTCTACCTGCAGAACAACGCCAAGTCGAACACGAGCCTCGGCACCGCGCCGGCGCTGTCCATCCCGGGCCTCAGTGACATCCCGGTGGTCGGGCCGTCGATCTTCCAGCAGTCGGGCATCTTCTGGGTGGCGATCGTGCTCGTGATCGTGGCCGGGTTCTTCCTCTCCCGCACCAACTGGGGGCTCTCGATCCGGGCCGCGGGGCAGAAGCCGTCGTCGCTGGATGCCGCGGGCGGCAGTGTGATCAAGATCCGCTCGCACGCCGTCATCCTGGGCGGGGCGTTCGTGGGCCTCGGTGGCGCCTACCTCGCAGAGCTCACCACGGCCACGTTCACGCCGTTCATCACCAACGGGCTCGGCTTCATCGCCATCGTGATCACGATGCTCTCGCGGGGGCGCATCCTGATCGTGGCGATCACCTCCGTGGTCTACGGCTTCACGGTCGCCGTCGGACCCGCTCTTCAGGTGCTGGGCTACAACGTCCCGGCCGACGTCATCAAGATGATCCCGTTCATCGTCGTGATCCTGACGCTGATCGTCTTCGCCCGCAGCTCGGTCGTTCCGCCCGCGCTCGGCGCTCCCTACATCCGCGGCGCGCGCTGACGCCGTCGCAGACGAGAAAGGCACCACCCATGGCACTCCCCGATTTCACCCTCTCGGCCGGACCGGTCGCGGTCACGGCGCGCACGCTCGCCGGGCTCGGCAAGCCGCTGCTCTACCACTACGACCCCGAGTTCAAGGCCACCTTCGAGCGCACGCAGCAGAAGGTGGCGCAGATCTTCAAGACCCGGAACGACATCGTCCTGATGCAGGGCGAGGCGATCGTGGGACTCGAAGGCGCCCTCCGCTCGCTCATCACGCCGGGGATGCACGTGCTCAATCTCGTGCAGGGCGTGTTCGGCAAGGGAACCGGCTACTGGATCTCGGGCTTCGGCGCCGTGCTGCACGAGATCGAGGTCGGCTATGACGACGCCGTCACTCCCGCGCAGGTCGAGGCCTACCTCGACGAGCACCCTGAGATCGAGATGGTGTGCCTCGTGGCGTCGGAGACCCCGTCGGGTACCGTCACGGATGTCGCGGCGATCGGGCCGATGTGCCGTGACCGTGGCATCCTCACCTACGTCGACACCGTCTCGGGCGTGCTCGGCATGGAATGGGAGACGGATGCGTGGGGGCTCGACCTCTGCGTGGCCGGCGCCCAGAAGTGCCTCGGCGGCCCTCCCGGCGTGGCGCTCATCTCGGTGAGCCAGAAGGCGTGGGACGCGATGTACGCGAACCCGCTCGCCCCGCGCGACTCGTATCTCTCGCTGATCGACTGGAAGGAGAAGTGGCTCGGTGAGGGCCGCTTCCCGTACACGCCGTCGGTGAGCGACATGAACGGCCTCGAAGCCGCGCTCGATCAGGCGCTGGAAGAGGGGATCGACGAAGTCGTGGCACGGCACGAGGCGGCGGCGGCCGTCACCCGCACGGGGGCGCGGGCCATGGGGCTCGAGCTCTGGGCCGTGCGCGAGGAGATCGCCTCGGCGTGCGTGACCAGCATCCGGTTGCCCGACTCGATCGACAATGCGCTGGTGCGCGACCACGCCCGCGAGAGGTACGGGGTGATGCTGTCGCACGGGCAGGGCGCGGGCAACCTCATCCGGCTGTCGCACATGGGCCCGACGGCCGGCGGCATGTACTCGATCGTCGGGCTGGCCGCCCTCGGGCGCACCCTCGCCGACCTCGGGATGCAGGTCGATGTGGGTGCAGGACTGGAGGCGGCCCTGGCGGCCCTTGCCGAACAGCGTCGATGACGTTCTGTCACGACCGCCGCACCTCCGCTCCGCACCAGGGTTAGGATCGAGACAAATCCATGATGAATGAAGACGGAGTCGCAGTGACCGCTGAGCCACAGCGCACCAAGGGAGTGGACAGCGCGCGTCGAGCGCTGCAGATCCTCCTGCAGTTCAGTGAGAACACGCCTGAGCTCACGGTCGACAATCTGCTCGAAGACCACGACATCTCGGTGCCGAGCGCCTACCGCTACATCTCCCTGCTGCGCGAGATGGACCTCATCGAGGAGCGCGAGAAGGGCCGGTTCGTGCTCTCGCCGCAGGTGCTGCGGCTCGCGCGGGCGGCAGAGGCCTCGTTCGACTACCGGGCGCAGGCGCAGCCCGTGCTCAACAAGCTGGCGGATGTGACCGGCGAGACTGCCCTGTATCTCCGGCGGGTCAACGACTCGGCGGTGTGCCTCGCGATCGCGGAGTCGGACCATCCGATCTCCATCTCGTTCCAGCCCGGCCACCTCATGCCGCTGCACGGCGGTGCGGCGGCGAAGGTGCTGCTGAGCGAGTTCACGCCGTCGAAGCTGTCGCAGTACTTCAGCCGTCTGGGGTCGACCCTCTCGAAGACGGCCCGCGCGAACCTGGAGAACGACCTCGCCGCCATCCGCGCGAGCGGCTACGCCGAGAGCGCGGGCGAGGTCGACCAGGGTGTGTGGGCGAGTGCGGCGGGCATCCACGTGAAGGGCACCCTCGTGGGTGCGGTCACCGTGGTGGCACCGGCCTACCGTCTCTCGGAGGATCACCGCGCCGCCATCGCCGACGCCGTGCGTGCCGGTGCTCGCGACTTCGACGAGGCTCTGGCGGCCCGCCGCGCCTGACCTTCACGGGCGCTCGCGGGGTCGCAGGATTTGTCGCCCGCTTCGTCGTTTGGCGACCAATTCTGCGACCCCGCGGCCCATGCCGCTGCGACTGAGCCGGTGCGTCCGCGCCCTTCCTGACCTCCCGCGCTGCTCATGACGGGCGCGAACCGTCAGGATGGGCGCGGTCAGCTGTGGGGTGGGTGGTGGGTGGCCGCCCAGGGGTGGGCCGCCTCGAAGTTGGCTGCGGCGCGGAGGACGCGGGCGTCGGCGAGGTGGCCGCCCGCCAGTTGGAGGCCGACCGGGAGGCCCGAGGCGGTGAGGCCCACGGGCACGCTGGCCGCCGGGGTGCCGGTGAAGTTGAAGGGGTAGGTGTTGATCCAGCCGAGATGGCGGCGGCGCAGCGTCTGGCCATCGAGGTGCGACGGCCCCCAGTGCGCGGCCGGGTAGCCCGGCACGCGCACGGTGGGGCTCAGCAGGATGTCGTGCGACCCCATGAACGCCGCGAACGCCCGGTAGAACGCACCGCGCACGAGCTCCGCGGCCGCGACGACGTCGCCGTTCGATGCCGCGCCCGTGGAGACGATCTCCCAGAGCTCCTCGTCGACGGTTCCGGATGCTCGCATGCCGCCCCAGTCGTAGGCCCCGAGATCGGGCGCGTAGGCCGGCAGCCACACGCCGTTCCAGAACGCCTCCTCCGGATCCGGCCACTCGGGCGACGCTTCGACGATCGTGGCGCCGCGCTCCTCGAACGCCGGGAGCGCCGCCTCGCACAGCGCGAGGATCTCGGGATCGGTGTCGTCGCGCGCGCCGATGCCGAGGTCGGGCGACCAGGCGATGCGCCAGCCCGAGAGGTCGCCCTCGAGCGCGGCGACGTAGTCGGTGCCGTCGCTCGGCAGACTCAGGGGGTCCACCGCATCCGGACCCGACTCGACGTTCAGTAGCAGCGCCACATCGGCGACCGAGCGGCTGATGATGCCGTGGCTGATGAACGTGGCGTGCCGGTAGGGCAGCAGTTCGTTCGGGATGCGGCCCGTGCTCGGCTTGAACCCGACCAGCCCGCACATCGCCGCGGGCACCCGGATCGACCCGGCGCCGTCGCTGCCATCCGCCACCGGGGTGAGCCCCGCCGCGACCGAGGCGGATGCGCCGCCGCTCGAGCCGCCGGGGGAGTGGTCGAGCTTCCAGGGGTTGCGGGTCGACCCGTAGAGGTGATTCTCGGTGCCGCAGTAGTAGCCGTTCTCGGGCAGGTTCGTCTTGCCCATGAAGAGGCCCCCGGCGGCAGCGAGGCGCTGCGTCACGACGGCGTCGTGGGCGGCGCGGTGACCTTCCATCGGCTTCATCGAGCCCGTGTGGGGCAGGCCCCGCGCCGCGGTGCTCTCCTTGAGGGAGTACGGCACGCCGGCCAGGGGACCGACGTCGTCGCCCGCGTCGATCGCCGCGTCGAGCCGGTGCGCATCCGCTCGCACCTGTGCCGGGTCGAACACCACGAAGGCGTTCAGGGCCGGGTTCAGGCGCTCGATGCGCTCGATGAAGTGCTCGGCGATGTCGCTCACGCGGAGTCGTCGGGCGCGCACCTCGCGGGCGATCTCGGTGGCCGACATCCAGGTGAGGTCGGCGTGCGTGGAGCGCACGGCGCCGGATGCCGCAGGCGTGCCAGGTGCAAGGGTGCCGGATGCCGCAGGCGTGCCCGATGCCGCAGGTGTGCCGGATGCCGCAGGTGTGCCGGATGCCGCAGGTGTGCCGGATGCCGCAGGTGTGCCGGATGCCCCCGGCGTGCCGGGTGCAAGGGCGCCGGATGCCCCGGGCGTGCTGCGTGCCGGGCCTCCGGTTGCCCCGGGCGCACCAGGAGTGGGTTCGCCGGCCATCCCGCTCGCCCCGCTCACTCGGTGCCGAGCAGTGCCATCGCCGCCTCGACGCCCGCGCCGAGGTCGACCTCGGCGCCGAGATCGCGGAGGCCGGCTCCGAGGGCGGTGAGCCCCACGATCTGGTACATCCCCGTGGCGGTGGGGCCCATGTGCCCGAGGTGCACGAGGTTGCCGGCGCTGCCCCCGGTGGAGAGCATCACGCCGTAGCGCTCGCGCACGTGCGCCACGAGGTCGGTGTGTACGATGCCCTCGGGCATCTTCACGGCCGTGATCGGGTTGCCCGAGATCTCCTCCGACTTCGGCCACAGCTCGAGGCCCATGGCGCGCACACCGGCGCGGGTGACCGCGGCCGCGCGGGCGTGCCGGGCGATCGACTTCTCGATGCCCTCCTCGAGGATCGCGTCGAGCGCGGCCTCGAGGCCCACGATGTCGGTCACCGACGGGGTGAAGGGGAAGGTGCCGTTCTCGAGCCAGGCCACCTTCCAGTCGATCAGTGAGATGTAGGAGTAGCGGGGCGCGTTCTCGTTGGCGAGCATCCGTTCCCAGGCTTCCGGGCTCACCGACACCATCGTGACGCCGACCGGGCCGCCGAGGCACTTCTGGCCGCCGGAGACGCACACGTCGAGCTGCCAGGCATCCGGTTCGAACGGCACGCCGCCGATCGACGAGAGCGCATCGACGAGGGTGAGCGCGCCGTGCTTGCGGGCGATGGGGCCGAGCTGCGACACGTCGGAGATCGTGCCCGAGGGGGTCTCGGAGTGCACGATCGTGACGAGTTCGATCTCCGGATGCGCGGCCAGGTAGGCGTCGACGTCGGCCGGGTCGACCGCGTCGTCGTACTCCACCTCGATCTCGTGCAGCACGGCGCCGTAGCTCTCGAGCCACTGCCCCATGCCCTTTCCGTAGATGCCCTGCACGAGGTTGAGCACGTGCATCCCGGGGGTCGTCAGCGAGCGGGCAGCACCCTCGAGCGCGAGGATGCCCTCGCCCTGGAGCAGGAGCATGTCGTTCTCCGTGTGGAAGAACGCGGCCGCCTTCTCGGTGGTGCGACGGAAGGTCTCGAGGAAGCTCGGGTCGAGGTGGTACGTGATCTGGGCGCCGAGGGCGTTCAGGGTGCGCGGTGACGCCATGGTCGGTCCTGCGGTGAGCGTGAAATCGGGAGCCTTCATGGGTCGTCCTCTCAGGGCCAGTTTTTATCACGATACAACTCGCGCCTATTGCAGCGTGCGAGAAGGTGAGAGACGTAACGCGCTGTTTACGTGGAGTCGCGATGTCAAGGGGTTGGCGGGATCGGTGCGCAGGTCTCTGCTGGAACTCGGAGCCGAGTCGCGGCGCCGCAGTCGAGAGGGCAGAGACCGATGACGAAGGGGCTCTCGCTCGACGGATGGATGGTGTCGGGGGCTCTGCGCGCGAGCTGGGGCGCGGGTTCGGGTCCGGGTTCGGCGGCAGGTGCATTGGATGACCTCTTCGACGCCGCCGAGGCCGCGCGCGATGACCGCGAGCGCGCCTTCTCGCTCGCCCGGGACGTCGCGGCGGCCATCCCGCGGCCCGCGCAGGGGCGTACCCTGCGGTATCTCGAGACCCTCGCCACCCTGGGCGCGGCCGACGTCACCGTGGCGCGGATCGTGGAGCCGCACGTCGACGCGGCGATGATCCTCGCCGAGTGCCCCGACGAGGTCGATCTGGCGGCGATCGGTGCCACGCACGCCTCCACGTGGGGCGTGTTCGCGGCCGAAGGCCCGGGGGAGCCGTTGCGCGCGATCCCGGATGCGGGCGGCTGGACGCTGCGGGGAACCAAGCCCTGGTGCTCCCTCGCCGGCGAACTGAGCCACGCACTCGTCACGGCGCGGGTCGGTTCGGAGGCGGATGCGGCGCGGGGGCTCTTCGCGGTGGCGCTGCGTCAGGAGGGGGTGCACGCGCATCCGGAGTCCTGGGTGGCGCGCGGCTTCCCAACGATCCCGAGCGGGCCCACCGACTTCGATGGCGTGCGGGCGGTGCCCGTCGGGCAGCCCGGGTGGTACCTCGAGCGGGCGGGCTTCGAGTGGGGTGGCATCGGGGTGGCCGCGTGCTGGTTCGGCGGCGCGGTGGGGGTGGCCAGGCGCGTGGTCGCCGCCGCCCAGAAGCGCGGCGACGACATCGGGTACCTGCACGCGGGGCGGGTGGCGGCGAGTGTGTCGGCTGCGGGCTCCGCTCTGGCTTCGGCGGCCCGCGCGATCGATGCGGCAGCCGATGTCGCGGCGCCGACGACCCGTGGCGTGCCTTCGGCGACTGATCCCGCCGGGGCCGTGGCTGCGCTGCCTGCCGGTCGCCGGGCCTTCGTGATCGATGCCGCGGCCGCAGCCGCGCCGCCCGCCGCTCGCGTAACCTCCGTGGTCGAAGCCGCCACCGATTCAGCCGAAGCACCTGCGCCCGCCGCCCGCGAACGGGAGGCCGCCGCGGCACTCGACGCGACCGAGCGGGCGCTGCTCGCGCAGGTGACGCGCTCCGTGGTGCGGCGGGAGTGCGAGGCGATCCTCGCGGAGGCGGCGTCGGCGCTCGGCCCCGCACCTCTCGCTCTCGACGAGCGGTACGCCGCGCGGGTCGCCGACCTCGAGCTGTACCTGCGCCAAGACCACGGGGCGCGCGACGAACTGCGCGCCGGCCGCCTGCTGACGGGTGGCGCGGCGTGAAGGGCCGTGACGGCCATGGCCCCGCAGCCGCCCTATGGCGGCCACCAACCACCCGCCGCACGGCTGAACGCGCCGTTCCTGACGGTTCGCGTCCGTCATGCTCGGCGCGGACCGTCAGGCCGGGCGCGGACGTGCTCGGCCAGCCGACCCGCCGCACGCTCCGAGGCTCGACAGGGGGAGAGGGCTCATGAGTTTTCAGCACGATGAGACGGGAGTCGACGAGAGCATGTGGCGGGATGCGTTCGCGGCGCGGCGCGAAGCGCTGCCCGAGCTCGATGCGGCGTGGCTCGCCGGGATCGCACACCTCGTGGTGGTGGCCGCGCACCCCGACGACGAGACGCTCGGCGCGGCCGGGCTGCTCTCGCGCGCGTACCGGGCCGGTGTGCGCTCGAGCGTGATCGTGGCCACGTCGGGCGAGGCGTCGCATCCGGATTCCTCGACCCACACGCCCGAGGAACTGGGCCGCCTACGCGAGGAGGAGTGCCTCGCGGCAGTGGCCGAGGTCGACCCCGGCGCCGCAGTCACGTTTTTGCGCCTGCCCGATGGGCACCTCGACGAGAGCATGCGGAGGGCCGAACTCGGGGAGGCGATCGTGCAGCTCCTGTTGTCGTCGGCGCCCGACACCCGATCCGTGGTGGTGTCGCCGTGGGTGGGTGACCGCCATCCCGATCATGCCGCGGCGGCCGGGGCCGCGCAGGAGGCGGCGGGTCGTGCGCGAGCGGAGGGGCGTGAGGTGGAGGTACTCGCCACGCCCATCTGGCTCTGGTTCTGGGCCGAGCCGGGCGATGCGAGGGTTCCCTGGACCCGGATGCGCATCCTCCCGCTCGATGCCGACGCCGTGGCGGCCAAGGGTGCCGCGCTCGCCCGGCATGTGAGCCAGGTGCAGCCGCTCAGCGGGCTGCCGGGCGACGAGGTGCTGCTGCATCCGGGCATGATCGCGCATTTCGAGCGGGATTTCGAGGCGTTCGTGGGAGAGGAGCCCGACGCGCCTGATGATGACGGCGCCGACGACGAGCTCGCCCGCTACTTCGAGACCCTGCACGCCGACGCCGACGACCCCTGGGGTTTCGAGACCCGCTGGTACGAGCAGCGCAAGCGGGCCGTGCTGCTCGCGTCGCTGCCCGCGCGCGACTACGCGTCTGTGCTCGAAGTCGGCTGCTCGACCGGGGTGCTCACGCTCGACCTCGCTGCGCGCGTGCGGCACGGTGGCTCGGTGCTCGGCGTCGACCTCTCGGCCCACGCGGTGGAGCGGGCGCAGGCGCGGCTGAGCGCACATCCGGAAGCCACGGCCGAGCGGATGCGGGTGCCCGACGAGTGGCCCGACGGCCGCTTCGACCTCGTGGTGATCTCGGAGATCGGCTACTACCTCGATCCTGCCGAGCTCACGGCCGTGGTGGAACGGGTGCTCGGCTCGTTGACCGATGATGGAGCCGTGGTGCTGTGCCACTGGCGGCATCCGGTCGAGGGCCGGTCGGAGACGGGTGACTCGGTGCACGCCGCCGTGCGGGCTCGCCCCGAGTTCGGCACCGTGGCGCAGCACCTCGAGGAGGACTTCGTGCTCGATGTCTTCGAGCGCGCGCCCGTGCAGTCGGTGGCCCGGCGGGAGGGGATCGTGTGATCCCCGTGAGTGACGATGTGACGCCTCGGTGGCCGGTGACGCGATGGGGCGGTGTGCGGTGATCCGCGTGCTCGACGTGGTGGTGCCTGCGCGCAACGAGGAGGCGCTGATCGGCGCGTGCCTGCGGGCGCTCCTCGCCGCGCGCGCTGCGCTCCGGGCGCGGGAGCCCGCGGTGCGCTGCCGGCTGATCGTGGCCCTCGACTCCTGCACGGATGCGACGGCCGATGTGGTGGCCGCCTTCGCGCCCGACGTCGAAGCGCTGTCGCTGCAGGTGGGCAACGTGGGCCGCTCGCGTTCGGCGGCCGTCGACCTCGCCCTGTGCGGCTTCGACCGACCGCGCGAGCACTGGATCTGCAGCACGGATGCCGACTCGGCGGTTCCCGAGACCTGGCTGCTCGACCACCTCGCCGCCGCCCGCGAGGGCGCGCTGCTGGCGCTCGGCTCGGTGCGGCCCCGGCACACCGATCTGGCGCCGGGCGCCTACGACGACTGGCTCGCCCGCCACGCGACGGGTGCCCGTCACGTCTTCGGCGCGAACCTCGGCGTGCGAGCCGACGCGTACCTTCTGGCGGGCGGCTTCCCTGCCCTCCGCGTGGGTGAGGATGTGGCCCTGGCAGAGGCCGTGGAGGCGCTCGACCCGGCGTTCCGCTCGGCGCTGGGCGTGCATCCGGATGCCCCGGTCACCGTCTCCGTGCCGCACTCGGTGGTGCTCACCTCGGGCCGTCTCGACGGCCGCACCCCGGGCGGCTTCGCCGGCTACCTCCGCACCCTCGTCGACTGACCCGGCTCTCGAACTCTGGCTAAGAGGCGATGAGCTGCCCACCCGGCAAGGTGTCTTCGAGGTTGCCATCTCGTTGTTCGCCGATCAGAGGCCACACGACGGCCTCGTTCTCGTACTGGAGAATCAGCCCTTGGGGGCCGGCTGTGATGAAGAGGGCTTGGCCCGCGGGTCGCCCCGCGTCGGGTTCGGCGATCGCGAAATCCACGACGTCAGTCGGTTCGCCATCTCCGGCTGGAACGAGATAGGCGACTACTCGAGCACCTGCACGCAGGCCTCGGTCATACGCGCCCGCTTCCTGTTGGCCGGGGTTCGGCAACTCGACATAGAGCAGGCCGTCATCGCCGGCGGGGAGGTCTCCCCGCACGGGCTTGGTGTCGCGTAGGACGAGAACGATGGTCGAGATGCCCGGCTCGTTCGGGCTCTTGGGCACAATCTTGAGCCGGCCCTCTTGGACTCGATCGATCGTTGCCATCACCACGAGGCTGCTTTGATCGGCAAGTGCGGATGGGGAGGCGGCCGGGTCGTAGTCGTATTCGATTCCGGCGAACTGTTCGACGCTCTGCTGGGCTGAGTAGGGGCTCAGCGGCTCGGCGCTTGCCGCAGGGCTCGGAATGCTCGTGTCGCTCGCACATCCGGTGAGGGTGGTCGCAAGGATCATCGACCCTGCGAGAACGGCCAATATGGATCGCTTTACAGTGCGCATCGTTTTTCCTCAGTAGGCCTGGTCGATGTGGTCTCGATGGTGCTGCGAGTATTCGATCCACCAGAGCTCGCCCGTGACCGTGCCGCTCTTCATGCAGTCGTTGTTCTCTCCGTCGCCACGATAGCAAAGATGAGGTAAAGTCGTGATCTGTCACGTGGATCACACGGTCGAAGCAGTTCTGGCGCGCTGCGGCCAGCGGATGAGCGCACTAACCTCGGTCTGAACGGATGCGTGTGAAGCGAAGAGCGATGGCGCCTATTCGTGCTCTGCTCGGCGGCCATCCGTTCGAAATCGAATAGAGAAGAGAGATATGAATCCGCGACGATGGAGAGTGATCGGGTCTGCTCTGATCGTCGTAGGCGGCGTGTGGGCGGCCGTCGGGATTATCCTGAGCGGATTCGGCGTATTTCTCCCGATCTTGGCGGCAGTGCCACTCGTGTTCGCTGGGGCGGTGATTGTCTACCTCAAGGGCCCCGGCGCACAAATTCGCGCGGATGCGGATGCGGATTGATTGCCTCGGCCTACCGTGTCTCGGAAGCCGGCGCACTCCGGAACGACTCTAGGTCGACGAAGTCGACGAAGACCGGACGGGGGAACGTCTGCTCCCCCACGACATAGCTCGGGCTGTGGTGTGCGCGCAGCGGGTCACATGTACATCAGCTGCACGAGCACCGGGTAGATGACGGCGCCGAGTACGCCGACCAGGGCGGCTGCGCCCAGCGCGATGCCCGCGGCGGCGAACGTCTTCGACGTGCCGCGGCGCGAGAGGGCGACGATGCCGAGGACGACGGCGGCGATGCCGATGAGGGCGCTGAGAACCGTGTGCACCGTGCTGATGGCACCGAAGATGTCGCCCGACATCACGCGGAGGGCTCCCGCCTGCACGAAGAGGAAGACGAGCCCGAGCAGCGGGTCGATCGCGCCCACCACGAGCGACGCGAGGCCGAGCGGGTTGCGGCCGGCGGCGCCGGACTGCGGCGCGGGCGCGCCCGACGGGTTCGAGCCGTAGCCCGGATGCTGCGGGCGCGGCGGCTGGCCGGGCGCGGGGTACCCGGTCTGGCCTGGTGCTTCGTACCGGGGCTGCTGCGGCACCTGGGCGCCCGGATGGCCCGGAGCGGCATAGCCGGGCTGAGCGGGGGCGGGATGGGCCGGCTGGGCGGCATCCGGCTGTCCATAAGAGACCGGATGCGACGCACCGGGCGGGTTCGGCCCGTAGCCCGGGTGGCGCGGCGGCTGGTCGGCGGGGGGCTGAGTCACGAGGGATCCCTTCGTCGGTACCCCCATGCCTACCGCGTCGTCGCCGAGAACGCGATACCGGAAGCCGGGTCGGGCGTGATCGGCTCGGGCTCCACGAGCGCACCCGGCCTCTCCTTCTCGAGCTTCACGAGCACCACGCCGGCAACGATCAGTGCTCCGCCGAGGCCCTGCACGAGCGTCGGAACCTCACCCAGGAGAAGCCAGGCGAACAGCACGGCGAAGAGCACCTCGACCAGGCCCACGAACGAGGCCACGCGCGATCCGAGCCGGATCGCCCCGAGCAGGCCCGACACGTATGCGAAGGCGGTCGCCACCAGCACCACGACGCCCATGGGCACCATCCACGACACCTCGCCGAGGCCGGGCATCACGACGGGGTCGAACGAGAACCGGAGCGGCACGAGCCCGGTCAGCCCCACGAGCACGAGAGCGGCGGCACCCACCAGCAGCCCCGCGCTGACGAGCGTCACCGGGGGGAGCCCCTGACTCGGCAGAGCCGAGATGAGGTAGTAGCCCGCCAGACACAGTGCCGCCAGCAGCGCGAAGATCACGCCGAGCACATCGAGCCCGCCGACACCGCTCGGGTCGACCACGAGCACGAGCCCCGCCACGCTCAAAGCTGCACCGACGATCGTGAGCAGGGCCGGAGCGATGCGGGTGCGTGCCCAGGCGAGCAGCACCAGCAGGATGGGCGCGGTGTATTCGATGAGCAGGGCCACCCCCACCGGCAGACTGCTGATGGAGGCGAAGTAGAACACCTGGGCGCCGATGACGGCGATGAGCCCGTAGGCGAGCACGAGCTTCCAGGCTTTCAGCAGCAGGCCGAACCGGCCGCGCAGGGCGATGAGTGCCGGGATGAGCAGAACCAGACCGCCACCGGCCGCGCGCACGGCGACGGCGGCCGCAGGCGACCATCCCGCATCCAGCAGCGGCTTGACGAACGGGCCACTGGTGCCGAACGCGGCCGCGGCGGCCAGTGCGAAGAAGAGCCCGGAGGTGCGCATCGCCCGCCCTTTCGTGAGATCGTGTCGTGACGCCCCTGTCATGAGTCACGAGGGCTTACGCTAGTGACACTACTCACGGACCATGTCAGGAGTCAACTTGGTTTTCACCTATGACACCGAAGCGACCCTCGCCTTCGCCTCGGCGCTTGTGAACACCCTCGGCGGCATCTCGGCCGGCAACCCCGACGGGCTGACCGAGATCGGCGAACTCGAGGTCATCCTCGACGAGCACGACTACTCGGGCCGCCGCGACCGTGACCGGGCCGAGCTCGACGAGGTGCGGGCGCTCCGCGACGAGTTCCGGCGCTTCTGGGAGCTCGACCGCGACACGGCAGTCGACCTCGTCAACCGCATGCTGCGCGATGCCCGGGCACTCCCGCAGCTCGTGCGGCACGGTGACTGGGACTGGCACCTGCACGCCACCGAATCGGATGCCCCCCTCGCCACGCGCATGCGGGTGGAGGTGGCCATGGCCTTCATCGACGTGATCCGCAGCGACGAGTACGACCGCCTGCGGGTGTGCGAGGCATCCGACTGCGACGCCGTGCTCGTCGACCTGTCGCGCAACCGCTCGAAGCGCTACTGCGACATCGGCAACTGCGGCAACCGGATGAACGTGATCGCCTACCGCGCACGCCAAGCCGGCGAGGGCTGAGCGCCGCCGCCACTTACCAGGATGTGCTGCCGCTGCCAATCGGTGGCCGGTTGTGACCGACCGTCCTAGCGTGAATTGCATGACCACGATGTACACCCCCCAGGACCCGATCAAGCAGTACCCCAACCCGCCGTTCCCCCCGCAGCAGCAGGACGCTCCCGGCGACGTGCACAAGATGGACCCCGCGCCCGACCACGGCGAGGAGAGCTACATCGGCTTCGGTCGCCTGGCCGGCCGCAAGGCCATCGTCACCGGCGCCGACTCCGGCATCGGCCGGGCCGTCGCCATCGCTTACGCGCGTGAGGGTGCGGATGTCGCACTCTCCTACCTCCCCGAGGAGCAGGAGCAGGCCGAAGAGGTGGCCGCTCTCGTCGAGAAGGCCGGCCGGAAGGCCCTGCTCTACCCCGGCGACCTGCAGGACGAGGCCACCAACACGGCCCTCGTCGAGAAGACCGTGGAGGAGTTCGGCGGCGTCGACATCCTCGCCATCATCGCGGGCGTGATGCCCACGGTCGACAGCATCGACGACTTCGAGACCGCCACGCTCGACCACGTGCTGAAGACGAACATCTACCCTCTGTTCTGGCTCACCAAGGCCGCCTCGCCGCACTTCGAGCCCGGGGCATCGATCATCACCTGCTCGAGCATCCAGGGCTACGTGCCCTCGCCCTCGCTGGCCGAGTACGCGGTGTCGAAGGCCGGCATCGCGAACTGGACCCGGGCGATGGCCCAGCAGCTCGCGGAGCGCGGCATCCGGGTCAACGGCGTGGCTCCCGGCCCGGTGTGGACCCCACTGCAGCCGTCATCGGTGCCGAACGAGAAGATCGAGCAGTTCGGCAGCGAGGCCGCCTACGGCCGGGCCGGTCAGCCGGCCGAGCTCGCGCCGCCGTTCGTGCTGCTCGCCTCGCAGGAGGCCAGCTACATCAGCGGCGAGACCATCGCCGTCACCGGTGGAACCCCCACGCACTAGTGACCGGTACCGAGCCCGGCGACCACGCGGCGGCGCACCCAGCAGCGGATGCGCCGCTCGCGCTGTGGCGCGACGCCGGCGCCATCCTCGTCGAGAGCCTCTGGTGGGATGCGGCCCGGCGCGCGATGCGCTGGACCGACATCTCCACCGGCGAACTCCACACGAGCCCGATCGACGGAGCACCGGATGGCTCCGACGACGAGGTGCTCCGGCTTCCGCCGCCCCTCGCCTCGTTCCAGCCGAACCGCACGGGTGGGCTGGTGGTGGCGCTCGGCGACCGCGTGGTCGTGGTCGATGAGCGCGGGACAATCACCCGCACCGTAGCCGAGATCGACCACCGGCACGGCGAGCTGCGGCTGAACGAGGGCAAGTGCGATCCGTTCGGGGCCTTCGTGGTGGGCTCGATGAACCTCCGCGACGAGACTCCGGATGGCGCGCTCTACCGCGTGCACGCCGACGGCCGCCTCGAGACCCTGCTCGGGGGCCTCTCGGTGGCCAATGGCTTCGAGTGGAGCGACGACGGTGCCACGTTCTACTTCACCGACACCACCGTGAAGACCGTCTACCGCGCGCCCTACTCGGCCGACGGCCCACTGGGCGAACCCGTCGCTCTGCTCACCGGCTTGCCCTCCGACGGCCTCGCCCGCGACCGCGACGGCGGGTTCTGGAGCGGCCTGTACGGCGAGGGAGCCGTCGTGAGGCGCACGGCCGCCGGCGCCGTCACCGATCGCATCGATCTGCCCGCTCCCAACATCACCTCGGTGGCGTTCGGCGGCGATGACCTCGCGACGCTGTTCGTGGGGTCGGCGCGCGAGCAGCTGGCCGAAGGCGAGCTGGCGACGCATCCGTCGAGCGGGGGCATCTTCGCCCTCGACACCGGGCGGCACGGCCACCCCGTGAACTCCTTCGGCTGACGCCGCCGCGGCGCCCCCCGCCCCCCCGCCGCAGCGCCGCTCCGCCGCGAAGGCCGAAACCCCACGAACCCTACGACCCCCTCAATCCCACCGACCCGCTCCTGAAAGGACGACCCACATGGATCTCGGAATCACCGGCAAGAAAGCCCTCATCACCGGCGGCGACTCGGGCATCGGCTGGCACACCGCCCGGTTGCTGCTCGCCGAGGGCGCGACCGTGGTCATCTCCGACCAGGACCAGGACGAGCTCGACAAGGCGGCCAAGAAGCTCGACGCCCCGAAGGGCCGGCTCTTCGCCTTCGCGGCCGACATCACGAGCGTCGACTCGCTCGCCGCGCTGCACGCGAGCGTGGCCGAAGCCGTGGGCGACATCGACATCCTGGTGCAGGCCGCCGGCGTCACCGGGGCGCAGGGTCTCTTCCACGAGGTCACCGACGAGGGCTGGGTGAAGACGATCGAGACCGACCTCATCGGCCCGGTGCGCCTCACCCGCGAATTCCTGCCCGACCTGCGCAAGGGCGGCTGGGGGAGACTGGTGTATCTCGCGTCGGAGGACGCCGTGCAGCCCTACGACGACGAGTTGCCGTACTGCGCCGCGAAGGCGGGCATCCTCGCCCTCGCGAAGGGTCTGTCGCGGTCGTACGCGCTCGAGGGCCTGCTGGTGAACGCGGTGTCGCCGGCCTTCATCCACACGCCCATGACCGACGCCATGATGCAGAAGCGCGGCGACGAGCTCGGGGTGCCCACGAACGAGGCGATCGAGTCGTTCCTCGACGAGGAGCGGCCCTACATGGAGCTGAAGCGGCGCGGAGAACCGGATGAGGTGGCCAATGTGGTGGCCTTCCTCTGCTCCGAGGCGGCCTCGTTCGTGAACGGGTCGAACTACCGGGTGGACTCGGGTTCCGTTGCCACGATCTGATTCCGGGTACGCCGACCTCCGCGACTATGCCGTGATCGGCGACGGCCGCACGGTCGCGGCGATCGCGCGCGACGGGCGGATCGACTGGATGCCCTTCCCGTCCCTCGACACCGACCCGGTGTTCGCCGCGCTCGTCGACGAGGCGCGCGGGGGGCACGTGTCCCTCGCTCCGGTCGGGCCGTTCGAATCCACCCGGGAGTACGTTTCGGGCACGAACGTGCTGCGCACCACCTTCACCACCTCGACGGGCTCGGCCGTGCTGACGGATGCCCTCGTGACAGGAGTCGCCGGCCGCCTGCCCTGGGCCGAACTCGCGCGCCGCGTGGAGGGTCTGGAGGGCTCGGTCGCCTTCGCCTGGCAGGTCATTCCCGGAGAGGCATATACCGGAGATCCGGTTCAGCGCGTGGAGACCGTGCACGGCCCCGTACTGAAGGTCGGCACCATCGACCTCGTGCTGGTGGGCTTCGAGCACGGCCGGAGCGACGGCCCACTGAGCTTCGAAGGAGCCTTCACCACGAGCTCCGGCTCACGTCACCTCATCGCCCTCTGCGGCACCGACGACGAGCCCATCCATCTGCCCGATCCGCGCATCGTCGATCAGGGCATCGACCGCAGCATCGACAACTGGGCCACCTGGTCGACGGTGTTCGACTACGACGGGCCGTGGGCCGACGCCGTGCAGCGCAGTGCCCTCGCCCTCAAGCTGCTCATCTACTCGCCCACGGGGTCGATCGCGGCCGCGGCCACCTCGGGACTGCCCGAGAACCCGAAGGGTGGCAAGAACTACGACTACCGTTTCGCCTGGGTGCGCGACCTCGCCTACACGGTGGGTGCGCTCACGCACTTCGGTCTGAGGGAGGAGACCCACGCCGCGGTGTCGTGGGTGCTCACGACGTTCAAGGCGCACGGCGACGAACTCGGCATCTTCTACACGCTCGACGGCCGGCAGCCCGACGGGGTGCGCCGAACGCACGCGGAGGGGTGGCGGGGTATCGGTCCGGTCGAGTCGGGCAACCGCGCGGCCGGTCAGCTGCAACTCGGCGTCTACGCCGATGTGCTGGGCATCATGCGGCAGTACGTGGAGGCGGGCAACATCCTCGACGCGCACACGGGTTCGCTGCTCGTCGGCTTCGCGAACAGCGCGTGCCGGATGTGGCAGAAGAAGGACTCGGGCATGTG
The DNA here is from genome assembly GCF_004297105.1 of Herbiconiux sp. GTDB lineage: Bacteria > Actinomycetota > Actinomycetes > Actinomycetales > Microbacteriaceae > Herbiconiux. Next base: position 129,220 of record NZ_SCVE01000012.1, on the reverse strand, counting down.
GGAACTGCCCAAGAAGCGGCACTACGTCACGAGCAAGATCGGCTGCTGGCGGGCGCTCGACGACGCCTGCCGGCTGGCCGAGCTCGGCGAACTGCGGCCGACCGCCGACGACCTGGAGCACTGGCAGAAGAACAAGCGGCTTCTCGAGGAGTGGATCGCGGCGAACGGCTGGTCGGAGAAGCGGAAGGCCTACGTGATGTATCCGGGTTCGAAGGCGCTCGACGCATCCGTTCTGCTGCACACCTCGAGTGAATTCGGGCCGGAGGAACGGATGCGCGCCACCGTCGACCGCGTGCGCGAGGAGCTCGCGGTGGGCCCCCACGTCTACCGCTACTCGGGTGTCGACCAGGAGGAGGCCACCTTCGTGGCGTGCGGCTTCTGGCTCGCGCAGGCGCTCGGCGAGCTCGGTGCGGTGCCGGATGCGGTCGCACGCATGGACGCACTCGTCGACTCCGCCAACGACGTGGGGCTGTTCTCCGAGATGATCGATCCGGCGACCGGTGACTTCTGGGGAAACCTCCCCCAAGGCCTCAGCCATCTCGCGCTCGTGGACGCCGCCATCGCGATCCAGCGTGCCCGCGGCGACTGATCGCGCGAATACCGTGATCGACTGATGTCGCGAATACGATGGCGGAATGGGAGATCCGGCATTGCGTGCCGACGCGCACGGGAGTGACATCGTCTCTCCCGACCTCTCACCCGGATCGACACGCAGGATGCTGACGGCGGCGATCGAGGTACTCACGTCGTCGCTGCCCGGGCATGTGTCGTCGGCCCGGTCGTCGCAGAGTCTGCTCGCGCGCGTCGCGCCCGCGATCCTGTCGGGCTTGCGGCGCGAAGAGCGGTGCCTGCTGAGCGCGGGGATGATTCTGGCCCGCGCGCGGTCGGGTGACTCGGCCGGAGCCGTCGAGTTGGTCGAGGCCGAGATCGCCCGAGCGGTCGTGACCCACTCCGACGTGCCCGCCGCGTCGGCGTCCGCCTTCTGGGCGGCCGCTTCCGAGGCGTTCGTCACGGCCGGCTGGCCCCGGAACGGTGCTCGGTTCGCGCTCGAGGCGAAAGAGGCCGCCGATGCGACGGGCAGTGATTCCGCTCGATTCCGGGCACTGGCGCTGCTCGCGGTCAGTCGTGCGCTGAACGGCGAATACACCGCGGCGGCCGAGGTGGTGCTGTCGGCGCGCACTCTCGAGCGGAATCACGGATGGTCGAGCTCGACGGCCACGTACCCGCTCCTGCTGGGCGAGATCCTGCTCGCCTCCGCGAATCTGGACACGGCGTCACTCGATTCGTGCGCGGTGCAGCTGAGCGAAGACCCGACCGGCGATGTGTCATGGCCGGCCACGGCCACGGCGGCGCGGGCCATGAGCCTCATGGTGCAGGGGCAGACCAGCGAAGCGCTCACCACGATCATGACCGTGACCAACGGAACCGATGTCTCCGGGATCACCGAGATGATCCGCGGCTTCTCCCTCGGCATCCACGCCGACCTGCTGCTGGCCCGGGGCGAGCCGACGCGCACGCTGGCGCTCCTGGCCGGTCGCGAGTCACCCGGGGGCCATGCTCTCTGCTTCGACATGCAGCGGGCGGCGGCCCACCTGCAGCTCGGCGACTACCGCTCGGTGATCTCGGCCACAGACAGCTGCATCCGGCTCGGCACGGAGCACTGCCTGCGCACGATCCCGCCGCTGCTGCTGCGGAGGGCCGTGGCCTGGCACCGTCTCGGTCGCCCGGAGGCGGCCGATCGCGATTTCGAGGATGCGTTCCACCTCATCGTCGCGTCGGGCTCCTCGACACCGCTGCTCACGGTGCCGCTCGACGATCTGCTCCTCCTGCTCGACCGTCTCCTCGACCGCAGGCCCGAGCTCGAGCCCAGGATCCTCGATGTGCGCACTCGGATCCAGCGGGTACCGGCGGCGACCGCGCCGAGACGGATCCCCCCGCTGCTCACGAAGCGCGAGACCGAACTCGCCCACGCGCTGCGTCGGGGCACTCCGCTCCGCGCCATCGCGGTGTCGCAGCACGTCTCGTACAACACCGTGAAGTCGCAGGCGCGGTCGCTCTACGTGAAGCTGGCCGTGACCTCGAGAGACGAGGCCGTGCAGGTTCTCGAACAGGTGGGGTTCTTCGACTGAGTCAGGGGTGCCCACGGAGCATCGTCATCGCACCAGGGCGCGCTCGGCCGGCAACATCGCGCCGCGCCGCACGGCGATCACGGCCATGGCGATCCCGGTCAGGAGAGCGACCGCCACCAGCACCACCGACCCTTCGCCACCGAGCGCACCGCCGGTCAGGAGATCGGGGCCGGTGAGCTGCCCGGTGATGAGCGAGTCTCCGGACTCGTTCCCGGAGACGTTCAACCCGAAGACCGCGCTCTGCGTCGCGTTGAAGGCGAGGTGGAGGGCGATCGGCAGCCAGAGGCGCCGGGTGAGGAGGTAGGCCAGGTTCAGGATCAGGCTCGCGGAGAGGAAGACGAACACCGCGGCGATCGGGCCCGCCGGTGAGCTGAGCGAGTGCACGAGAGCGAAGACCACGCTCGTGATGAGCAGCGCCGGCCACGAGCCCAGCCAGCCGTCGAGCAGGCGGAGCAGGAAGCCGCGGAAGAACACCTCTTCGACGACCGCGGGACCGACGCCCACCATCAGCCCCGTGAGGATGCCCGAGGTGAGCGAGATCCCGTGAGGCTGGTAGACGCCGAGGACGCCGAGGATGCCCATCGAGAGGGCGACGATCCCGAAGCCGATGAGCAGCCCCCATCCGATCTCCGGGGCCGCCCGCGGGCCCATGAGCTCGCGGGGCGGCCGACGCGAGACGAGGCGCACGATCAGCAGGAAGCCGATGATCGCCACGACCGCTCCGACGGCGAAGCCGATCACGGGTGCCGGGCCGTCTCCGGCGAGCACCTCGCCCACGGTCGCACTCGCCTCGCCGCTCGAGGTGGCCGCGAAGACGAGCACCGCGGCGACCGTGACGGCCAGTTGGCACAGGGCGTACAGCACCACCCCCAGGATGAGTTGGACGACGCGTCTGCGCTCGGGCGGGCGTGCCCCGCCCCGCACTCCATCCCTGTTCGGAGTAACCGTGGCCACGTCCGCCCCCTTCCGCTCCTGCCGATGGCGCCGCATCCGCGCATCGCCGGTTCATCTTGGTCGACGGGGAGCAGGCCAGCGAGGTGGAGACGCCGATTTCACCCCCGCTTCTCGCCCTCCTGGTGGGAGTGCGCGCGTCAGAGCAGTTTGCGCAGGGTGCGGAGGTTGCGGGTGGTGGTCGTGGCCTTGAAGGACGACTTGGCGAGGAACTTCGACAGTGCCGTGTCGGTGCTGGAGCCCTTCGGCACCTCCCAGTAGACGACGGTGGGGCCCGCCTCGGCGCGCTCCGGCAGGGCTGCATCCGGAGCCAGAGCGGCCGCGGCGGCCAGCACCTCCTCGCGCACCGAGGGATCGGAGAAGAACACGACGTAGGGCTGGCGGTCGTCGACTTCGGGGTAGGGGTAGCCGTCGACGATGCCGGCGAGATCGTCGTGCTCGACGAGAACGATCCAGGCGTCGTAGCCGAAGCGCTCGCCGAGCGCCTTCTCGATGTGCGTCTTGAGGGCGGAATGCCCGGTGGGCGTGCCGCCCTCATCCGTCTCGAAGAGCACGTTGCCCGAGGCGAGCACGGTCTTCACACCCGTGAAGCCGAGGTCGCGGAAGAGCGCGGCCAACTCGGTGCTCTTCACCGTGATGCCATTCACATTCACCCCGCGCAAGAGCGCCGCGTACCGAGTCATGCGCCCACGCTACCGCCCGTCCGGGCGGGTGCGCCCGTGCCCGCTCGCGTTCTGACGTTCTGGGCCTGTCGTGACGGGCGCGAGGCGTCAGAATGCGAGCGGGCAGGGCGAGCGCTGCTCGAGGTGGAACACCGATTCCGGGGCGCCGTGGCGGGCGGAGTGCCGCTCGCGGAAGCCGAGCCGCCGGGCGAGGGCCACCGATCGGGTGTTGCGCGCATCCGTCACCGCCGTGATGCGCCTGGCCCGCACCTCGTCGAAGGCGAACTGCAGCACCCGCGACGCGGCCTCGGTGGCGAAGCCCGCCCCGCTGAACGACGGATGCAGCACCCACCCGATCTCGACCGATCGGGTCACGGCCGGCACCGAACGCAGGTGCAGAGACACGTCGCCGATCACGCGGCCCTCGTGTTCGAGCGCCAGCGCCAGGAAGTCGTCGGCCTGCCACAGCCGCGTGTGCCGGGTGCGGTCGCGCAGGTGTCGCGCCGAGCTGCGACGGTCGCGCTCGGGCCAGGGGAGGAACTCGATCACCGAGGGCTCCGACTGGAGCGCGAACCAGTCATCGGCGTCGCCCATCCGGTAGGCGCGCAGAGTGAGCCGCGGAGTTCGGAGGCGCGGTGCGTCGAACGGAACCTCGGTGCGGGCACCGCGCAGAATCCGGGGGCGGCGCACTCCCGCCGAAGCCAGCGCCTCCCGGAGACGGGCCGGCGTGATCGGCAGGGCGGGGGCGACCGGGGAAAAGCGTGCGGTGCGGATTGCTCGCATCTGCGTCATGCCCCCGACCGTAGGTGGCCCCCTCATGCGGGGGGTATGGAAACATTTGAGGTGTCTATGAATCGCGCCGAAATCGGGCAGAGCCCCGCGCGCGTGGAAAGAATGGGAGGATGCCCGGCTCTCCGATCACCGACGAACTCGCCTCCTCCGGGCGTCGGCGCGCCGTTCTCGCCAAGCTCCCGCGGATGTATCGCGCCGACGGGTCCGCCATCCGCGTGCTGCTCGTCGATGACGAGGTGGTGCTCACCAGTCTCGTGAGCCTCGCGCTCGCCTACGAGGGATGGACCGTCGACATCGCGCACGACGGCAGCACCGCCCTGCAGCTCTACCGCGACCAGCGCCCCGATGTCGTGGTGCTCGACATCATGCTGCCCGACACCGACGGCATCACCCTGCTGAAGCAGCTCCGCGAGCTCGAGCAGTCGTCTCCCACCCTCTTCCTCACCGCGCGCGACTCCGTCGACGACCGCATCGTGGGCCTCACGGCCGGCGGCGACGACTACATGACGAAGCCGTTCAGTCTCGAAGAGCTCGTGGCGCGGCTGCGGGGTCTGCTCCGCCGCTCGATGATGACGGTGTCGGATGAGGACTCCCGCATCGTGGTGGGCGACCTCCTGCTCGACGAGAACAGCTACGAGGTGAATCGTGCGGGCGCCCCCATCGCGCTCACCACCACCGAGTTCGAACTGCTGCGGTACTTCATGCGCAACCCGCGCCGGGTGCTGTCCCGTGCGCAGATCCTCGACCGGGTGTGGAACTACGACTTCGCGGGCAAGGCCTCGATCGTCGATCTCTACGTGTCGTACCTGCGCAAGAAGATCGACAGCGACCGGCCCTCCATGATCCACACCGTGCGCGGTGTGGGGTACGTGCTGAGGCCCGCCGAATGACCGACGCGCGCCCGACGCGGCGCCCGTGGACGCTGAGTCGACGGCTCGTGGTGGGAACGGCGGCGCTCGTCGCATCCGTCTTCGTGGTGGTGGGGATCGCATCGATCGCCACGCTCTCGAGTTCGGTCACGACCGTGGTCGACACCCAGCTCACCGGCTCGATGTCGGCGCTCAGCCACTCGGTCGAGAAGTTCCGCATCGGCAGTTCGGGATCATCGGAGTCCGACCACCCGGAGAAGCCCTTCGTCGACTACACCGGGCACGGGCCGGGAGCCTTCATCGCGCTCATCCAGGCCGACGGCACGGTGGCCGACTCGGCCCGGTTCTCCGACGAGGACGCACAGACCCTCGACCCGGTGGCGATCGCTCAGATCGAGGCCGCCGACCTCGAGGTCGGAACGCACGAGAACATCGAGCTCACGGGTCTCGGCAGCTACCGCATCGCCACGCAGTACGACAGCGCGGGCGACATCCTCGTGGCCGGAGCCTCGATGGCCACGGCCGACTCGGCCGTGATGCAGGAGGCGATCACCATCGTGATCCTCGGCCTCGTGGCCATCGCGCTCATCGTCGCCGGCGTCGTGGTGATCGTGCGGCTCGCGCTGCGGCCGCTCGGCCGTGTGGTGGGCACCGCCGTCGAGGTGGCGGGTCTGCCCCTCGACCGCGGCGACGTGGTGATCGCGCCGCGGGTGCACGCGTCCGACACCGATCCGCGCACCGAGGTGGGCAAGGTGGGCGAGGCGCTCAACCTGTTGCTCGCGCACGTCGACGACGCGCTCGCCGTGCGCGCCGCGGCCGACAAGCGGATGCGCCGATTCGTCACCGACGCCAGCCACGAGCTCCGCACGCCGCTCGCCGCGATCCAGGGCTACGCCGAACTCACCCGTCAGGATGCGGAGTCGCTGCCCGACATCACCGAGTACTCGCTCGCCCGTATCGAGTCGGAGGCGAAGCGCATGAACTCGCTCGTGAGCGACCTGCTGCTGCTCGCCCGCCTCGATGAGGGGCAGGACCTGCATCTCGATGAGATCGACCTCGGCGAGATCGCGGTGAACGCCGTGAGCGATGCGAGGGCGACGGCACCGACCAGGCCCTGGGCGGTGCAGGTTCCGGATGCCCCGGCTCTCGTCACCGGCGACCGCGAGCGTCTGCACCAGGTGGTGCTGAACCTGCTCTCGAACGCGGTGGTGCACACGCCGGAGGGCACCTCGATCACGACCTCGGTGTCGTTCCCCGACGGCGGGGACGTGGTGGAGCTGCGAGTGAGCGACGACGGTCCGGGCATCCCGGCCGACCTGCAACCGGAACTGTTCGAGCGCTTTGCCCGCGGCGACTCCTCCCGCTCACGGCGCTCCGGCAGCACGGGGCTCGGTCTCGCGATCGTCTCCTCGATCGTCGAGGCGCACGAGGGCGACATCACGGTGGACTCGTCACCCGAGGGCACGACCTTCATCCTGCGCTTCGCCCGTCTGCCCGGTGCGTCGCCGGCCCCGCAGGCGAGCACGCGGGCCTCCGCTTCGGCCTGAGTGCGGTTCGGTGGGTCAGGCCGTCACCGCGCGGGCCCGGCTGACGGCGGCGACGCGGATCACGACCGTGGCCACCACGAGCGCGGCGGCGACGACGATCGCTGCCGTCGCCACGGGCGCCGACACGAGCTCGCCGGTGGAGCGGGAGACCGCCACCCAGGCGAGACCCCACGCGAGCGATGCCGTGGGGGCGAGGCGGCCGGCACCGAAGGCCGCGAGAGCCAGCCCCGCGAGCCCGGCGACGATCACGATCGTGACACCCCAGGCATCCGGGGCCCAGCCGAACCCGTCGAAACCGGCCACCATGAGGCCCGCCGTCAGGTTGGCGGCCGTGGCCACGCAGACCCAGCCGAGGTAGAGGCCGATGGTGCCGTCGACCACGATCGACTCGATCAGCGGCTGCGGCCGCGTGCGGGTGCGCACGACGAGCACGAAGGTCACGAGCAGGGCCGCGAGCAGCACCACGATGACGACGGCGCTCAGCGCCAGCAGCCCGGCCTGGACGCTCAGGATCCAGGCGGCGTTCAGCAGCAACGTGGCGGCGATGGGGTAGCCGAGACGGCGCTGCCGGGGGCTGCCGGTCTGGCGCGGGAGGAACTGCCAGACGGCGTAGGCGAGCAGACCGAGGTAGATCGCCGACCAGATCGAGAAGGCCGGGCCTGCGGGCGCGATGAGTGTGGCGTCGGCCGATAGCGCTCCTCCGGCCGCATCCTGGATCGGCGTACCGCCGGCGGCCCCCGAGCCGATGAACGCCCCGATCACGGCGAGCACGGCGCTCCCTGCGACCACGAACTGGCGCACCCTGTCGGATCGATGGGTGGACGGGGCGGGTGAGAACTCGGCCATGGCATCTCCTCTGATTTCGCTAATCAGCTTAGAGAGTTTGGTGCCGCACCGCTCGTCTCAGGCCCAGATCTCCGGGCGGCCCAGCGCCAGGTCGACCGCGTGACGACGCTCGGTCACACCGAGCTTGCGGTACAGCGTGCGCAGCTGCGACTTCACCGTGTTGACCGAGACGTGCTCGGCGGCGGCGATCTCGGTGAGCAACGCGCCGTCCATCAGGTAGCGCAGCACGACCCGCTCGCGTGCCGAGAGGGTGACACCGAGGGGCTTCTGGATGTCGTGGTGCTCGGAGAGCTGCTGGATGCGGAGACGGGCATCCTCGGGGATCGCGGGGAGACCCGTCGGATCGAACTCGTCACGTTCCTCGGGGCTCAGCCGCAGCAGGATCTCGTAGAGCCGCTCCCGGGCGATGATCGCGAGGCAGGTTCCGAAGTGACGGGAGGCATCGGCGCTCCGCCCGCGGCGCTGGTTCACGAGAGCGAGCACGGCGAGCATGTTCGCCGAGACGCTCGCAGCGGGCTGGTCGCGCAATGACGAGGCGGCCGATGCCGCCGCCTGGTCGGCGTCTCCGTAGCGCACGAGGTACCAGGCCCGCAGCACCGCGGGCAGGTTGTACTGGGTGGCGTCGGGAATCGCCGGCGTCGTGGCGAGCAGGGCGCGGGCGCCGGTGGCGTCGCCTGCCGCCAGCAGCAGCTCCAGCTGCGCCACCCAGAGCAACCAGGCATTGAGGCCTCCGCTCCAGGTCGGGGCGGGATGCGCGCTGATGCCGGAGCTCAGCAGGGTGAGCTGAGCGCGCGGGTCGCCGGTGAGGGCCGCGAGACGGGATTCGACGAACATCCGGATGGCCCACGGCTCCGGGCTCGTGGAGTCCGAGGGCGCCTGGTCGAGTGCGGCGCGGGCGCCTTCGCCGTCGAGTCGGGCCCCGGCGATGAGCGCGCGGGCGAAGCAGCCCATGGCGTGCACCGTGTCGGTGGGGTCGTTCACCGCGTCGGGCATCCGCGCGAGCCAGCGCTCCGCCTCGACGATGTTGCCCGCGAGGGCGTGGTTGAAGGCGATCGACCCGGCGGCCTCCACGGCGATGCGCGTGCTCGCATGCACGAGCGCTTCGTCGTAGGTGCGCTCGTAGGCGCGCACCGCGTCGACGAGGTGCCCGGCGAACTGCAGGCTGATGGCCCACTGCAGGCGGAGGTCGGGAAGCACGGGGCGGATCTCGACGAGTGCCTCGTCGGGCACGTCGTGGATCGTCGAGTGCGCCTGATGCACCAAGCCGGCCGCCTCCGCGAATCGGCCGGCGAAGCGTTCGGTGGCGGAACGGCTTGTGAGGTCGGCGAGCACGTCCATCAGCGAGGTCGGCTGCGAGGGCGAATGCCGGTAGCGCACCGGGCGCGCGACGCCCGCGACGGGAAGGAAGTTGACGTAGTCGCGCGCGGCGATCATGCGTGGGTACTCGGCGAGCACGTCGGCCGGGATGGCGTTGAGCGCCGCTTTCAACTGGTCGCGGTCGCCTTCCATCAAGGCGTTCCAGTCGGCCTCGACGGCCTGGATCAGGCCGCTCCAGTTGCTCTGGGCCAAGGCGTGCGCAACATGCGTGTTCATCGTCTCTCCCTACCCCTGATCCTAGCGACGCTCCGGCGCACGACGTCATTCCGACCCGGATCGGCCGCTAGCGTGAATGCCATGTCGACCCTGTCACGCGGTTTCGGAGTAGCCAAACGCGCGGTCTCGGGGCCCAACAAGCCCGCGCTCGTCGTGTCGCTGCTCGTCTCCCTGTTCGCCGCCCTCTTCGTGGCCTCCTACAGTCTCGCGATGGGCAACCCGCAGCCGCACGACGTGCCGATCGGTCTCGTCTCGGAGACGGTGACGCCGACCTCGTTCGACCAGAGCCTCGAGTCGGTCACCACCACGTCGTTCGACGTCAGCACGTTCGCCACGGAGGATGCCGCCAAGCAGGCCATCGAGCAGCAGCAGATCTATGGGGCTCTCGTGACGGCATCCGCGGGTCAGGATGCCCAGCTCTACGTGTCGAGCGCATCGGGGGCGTCGATCGCGAAGCTGATCGAGAGCGACTCGGCCACGATCGCGCAGAAGCTCGGTGTGGCGGTGACGGTGACGGATCTGAACCCGCTGAGCCCGAGCGACCCGAGCGGGCTGGTGCTCTTCTACCTGGCGCTCGCGTGCACCATCATCGGGTTCGTCGGCGCCATCCAGACCCGGGTGAATGCGGGCCTGACACTCGCGGGAGAGGTGACCTGGGATGTCATCCGCGCGGTGCTCGTGGGCCTCGTGGTCACGCTCACGGCCGGGCCGATCCTCGGTTTCGAGAGCTTCCCGGTCGTGCCGGTGTGGGCGGTGCTCGCCGCGACGGTGATGGTGGGCGGCTCGGTGTACAGCTTCTTCCGGGTGGTGATCGGGGGCAGGTGGGCGCTCCTGCCCACCTGGATCCTGTTCATCCTCGTGAGCAACCCGTCGTCGGGTGGCGCGGTGGCGCCGCAGCTGTTGCCCCCGTTCTACGAGTTCATGGGCCGGTGGATGCCCACGGGCGCCACCGTGCGGGCGCTGCGCGATCTCACCTACTTCCCGGATGCGCCGCACGCCGAGCCCTATCTCGTGCTGGGCGGCTGGCTCGTGGTCTCGACGGCGGCGTTCATCGTGGCGCGCCGCATCAAGTACGGGGCAGGCCGGCTGGAGTAGCGGCGCGCTCCGAGGTGCACGCCTCGGCGTCGGCGAAGACCTCGGCGATCGCGTGGGCGGCCGGCTTCGGTCTGCCCCACCAATCCAGCAGCGACAGGCTGACGGCACACGGGAACGAGTCATGGCCGAGCCAGACCACGAAGCCGGCGCACCGCGGGAACCGCTCGAGCGTGGCGCGCGCGGCGATGCCGAGCAGCTCCGCCTGGCGCCGGGCGCTCTCGGCCACCCACTCCTCGATGGGCTGATCCGGGTCGGCCGCATCGAATCGGTTCAGCCACCAGCCCGACGAGTGGGTCCAGCGCTGGCGCAGCTCGCCGCGGCTCGGTGCGTGCCGCAGATCGAAGTGGTCGAGCAGATCGATCCCGCTCGCGCCGGCCACGCCCACCTCGGAGCGCATCACGGCGTCGTCGTTCTGCCAGTACGCGCGCCACTCGGCGGTGCTGCCGGTGAACTCCCACGGGCCGTGCACGTCGTGGTGCAGGCCCCGACCGAACTCCCGCGCATCCGCTTCGAAGCGAGGGCCCGTGGGCGAGGTGGCGACGTACCGCCGCCCGGGGTCGGCGGCGGCCAGCGCCGCGCCCGCAGCGGCCAGGGCCGGATGCTCGATCGTGAGCGGCGTGCCCGGCACCGCGGGTTGCGTCACGCGGGTGAGCTCGTTGCCGCCGCCCCACATCACCAGGCAGGGATGGTGCGCCAGGCGCTCGGCGTACGACTCGGCGATCGCGGCGAACTCCGCTGCGAAGGCGGCATCCGACGGCGGCTCGTTGTCGAGCCCGGAAGAACTCAGCGGCAGCTCCTGCCAGACCAGCAGTCCGAGCTCGTCGCAGAGGTCGTAGAACAGCGGCCGCTCGAGGCCCGCACCTCCCCACACGCGGATGAGGGTGACGCCGAGATCGCGGTAGGCGGTCAATCGGGCGCGGTAGTCCTCGTCCGGCACGTCGGCGAAGTCGGGGCGGATGGGCACCCAGTTGACCCCCGCCAGGAAGACCTCGGCGCCGTTCACGCGGCACAGCCAGGCATCCGCGTCTGCCGGGGCGTCGAGCGTGGGCAGCCACTCGATCGAGCGGAAGCCCACCCGATGGCGCACGGTGCCGAGCACGGCGCCGTCGGCGGCGCGCAGAGTGAGGGTGACGCCGTACAGGGCCTGCTCGCCCCGCGGGCGAACGTGCCACGGTGCGGGGGAGTCGATCGGCACGGAGATCCCGGCGCCCTGTGACGCGCTCGCCGCCGACGCCATCACGATGGTGGAGGCGACGCTGCGGCCTTCTGGATCGCGCACCTCGACCTCGAGCGACTCCGTGCCGTCGAGAGCACACGCCGAGCTGTCGACCCGAACCGCTCCGCGCGCTGTGGACAGGTCGTACTCGGCGTGCACGCGGATGCCGCCGAGGTCGCCGCCGGCCGGGCCGAGGAGCACGGCGACCTGGTCGGTGACGGCCGTCTGCACGATCCTGGGGGTCCAGTCCCACCCGTAGTAGAAGCGCGGTTTCCAGTCGCGGATGCGGCTCGTCCAGCCGTTCTGACCCAGTCCGTCCGGCACACGCGTGAACAGGATCGTCACCTCCGCGCCTCCCGCGCGCACCGCATCCGTCAGGTCGAAGCGGTGCGGAGTGAACGATCCGCTGAACTCGCCGATCACCGTCTCGTCGATGAGCACGGTTCCCGCGAAATCGAGGCCGGGGCAGTCGAGCAGCACCCGGTCGAGCGGATGCTGCTGCAGCCACTCCCGGGCCTCGGCGGGCAGCGCGCGGCTGAACGACCAGTGCCGGTGCTCGATCCACTCGCTGAGTCGCGACTGCTCTCCGCGCATCGGGTCGGCGGCCAGTCCGGCCGCCAGGAGCGCGCCGCGCACCGAGCCCGGCACCGCCGCGGGCACCGGGCCGACATCCGGATTCTGAACCTTCGCCCGCTCGGCGGTGAGGGCGAGCTCCCAGTCGTTCTGGCGCCAGCCGCGCAGCGTCCACTCCCCGTCGAGGGAGATCCGCCGGCGACGGTCACTCATGGTCGGCCGTCTCGGCCCGGTAGAAGTACATCTCCCGGCTGCCCTCGGCGGCATCCCAGCCCTGGGCGAAGTAGAGGCCGCCGTCGAACTCGGCGAGACCGCCCCAGGCGAGGGATCCGCCGCGGTGCAACGCGCGCTGGGTGAACGGGGCGTCGACGCTGTAGAGCGCCTGGGCCGCCGCCAGGTCGCCCGCGGCATCCTGGTAGAAGAAGTCGAGCACCAGGTCGCCCGAGTCGTCGTGACCCGTCACCGCGCAGGCGACCTCGAAGAGCGTGCCGCCGTACTCGGAGAGGTCGAGGTAGTCCTGCTGCTCGAAGCGCCAGGTCACCAGGTCGTCGGAGCGGCCCACGTAGCGCACCCCGTTGCAGCCCTCGGACAGGTACATGAGGTACTCGCCGCCGATTCGGATGGCCTCACCGCGGGTGTTGCGCGGGATGACCGCGCCCTTCACCCAGAGGCGTGAGATCTCGTAGGGCACCACGATGCCGCGCTTCTCCCAGTGCACCAGGTCGTCGGAGACCGCCACCATGATGTCGCAGCCGATGCCCTCGAGCGGATGCCCGAACGACGGGTAGCGCTCGGCCTCCTCGGTATCGGTGAAGTCCCAGATGCCGTTGTAGAAGAGCACGTAGCGGCCGTCGTCGCCCTTGTAGATCTTGGGGTCCTCCACGCTGAGCACCTCGTTGTCCCTGGTCGGGAACACGATCGGGTTCGCGGGGTCGTCGACCCAGCCGCCCTCCGTCGTGTAGTGGGCGATGCCGATGCGGCTGCACATCGATTCCTTGCGCGGCGAGGCGCGGTAGAACAGGTGGAGGGTGTCGCCCTCGACCAGGATCGAGGGGTTGAAGATGAAACCATCGGTCCAGCCGATGTCGGTCGGGTCCGGCCACTCGGCGGGCTGGCGGAACGTCAACGAGTCGTCTCTGCGGAACGGGCCGATCGCCCAGTCGGGCCGTTCGGGGTACACCGCCGAGAACTGGTCGGTGGTGATGTACGAGATCAGCGGGTCGTCGAAGCGCAGGTTGGCCTGATAGGCCTCGCTGAGGCGCTCGCGGGTGAGGGGGTGCATCCGATTCCTTATCCTTTGACTGCGGAGCCGACATCCGTCGACACGAAATAGCGCTGGAAGACGATGAAGAGGATCACGACGGGAGCCGCCAGCACCACGGCCCCGGCCAGCACGGAGCCGTAGGGGTTCGCGGTGGAGGCCGCGACGTTCGTCACGTAGTTCGCGAGCGACACGGCGAGCGGCTGCATCGCCGCATCCTTCGTGATGAGGAAGGGCCAGAGGAACTCGTTCCAGGGCCCGATGAAGGTGAGCAGAACGGCGGTCACGATCGCCGGCCGGACGAGGGGGAGTGCCACCCGGCGGAGCAGCGTCAGCTCGCCGGCGCCGTCGATCCGGGCCGCGTCGAAGAGTTCGCGGGGGAGCTGCAGGAAGTACTGGCGAAACACCAGCACGGCCGTGGAGTTGATGGCGAACGGCAGGATCATGCCGAGGTAGTTGTCGGAAAGCCCGTAGTTGCGCGCGATCAGCACATACAGCGGGATCATCAGCAACTGGAACGGCACCACCTGCACCAGAAGCACCAACGCGAAGGTCGCCCCGCGGCCGCGCCACTTCAGGATGGCCAGCGCGTACCCGGCGAGAACACCGAACACCACGGTGCACAGAACGACCCCGCCGGTGAAGATGCCCGAGTTGATCAGCCCGGCGAAGAGGTTGATGCGGCTGTTGATCGCCTCGTAATTGGCGGTGGTGATGTTGTCGGGCGATGGGAACGCGCCCGCGACCGAGGTGTCGGGAGTCAGCTGGAGCGACCCGATCACCATGTAGTAGAAGGGGAAGAGGAACAGGATCGCTCCCGCCCCGAGCACGACTGCGCGCAGGATGGTCTGCGGGCGGCTCAGCTTCGTCGATGTGCGGCTCATTCGTCTCTCCCTCCGGCGAAGCGCCGTTGCAGCAGCGCGACGATGAGTACGGCGATGGTGAGGATGATGCCGAGCGCGGCCGCGAATCCCGGATGACCCTGCTGGATTCCGCGCTGGTACATGATGAGCACCGGTGAGGCGGATGCCCCGTTCGGCCCTCCGCCGCCCGTGAGCAGGTAGGGCTCGGTGAAGAGGTTCGCGCCGATGATGGTCGAGAGCATCAGTACGAGGACGGTGGCCTGGCGCACTCCGGGCACGGTCACCGAGAAGAAGCTGCGGATGGGCCCGGCGCCGTCGGTCGAGGCCGACTCGTACAGCTCCTGCGGCACGTTCTGGAGCGCCGCCAGGTAGAGCAGGATGTAGAACCCGAGCTGCTTCCAGGTGACGAAGAGGGCGATGGTGGGCATGGCGAGGGCCGGGTTCACGAGCCACGACGGGTCGGGCGCCAGCGGGCCGAGCACGTTGTTGACGAGACCGCCGCCGCCGAAGAGGAAGAGCCACACGCCCACGAGCGCCACGCTCGCCGTGACGTAGGGCACGTAGTAGCTCACACGCAGGAAGGTGCGGAGGTGCACCACTTTGTTCAGGGCGGTGGCCAGCACGATCGACAGCACCACGGTGAGCGGCACGTTGATCACGAGGAAGACGAGCACGTTGCCGAACGACTGCAGCACGGCAGGATCCGTGAGCACCGCGATGTAGTTGTCGAGACCGACGAACGGCTTGTCGACCTCCACGCCCGGGGCGCTGAAGAAGTAGTCGAAGAACGACATGTAGATGGCGAACACCAGCGGGTAGGCGAACACGACGATCGCGAACACGAGGTAGGGGGCGCCGAACAGCCAGCCGATCGGCTGGACGCCGAGCACGCGGGAGAGGAGCGGACGGCGCGCCGCGGGGCGGGCATCCGTGGTTCCGGGGTCCCGCCGGGGAGACCGCACGCGGTCCCCCCGGCGGGTGGTGGAGCTCGACATCGGGATCAGCCCTGGCCTGCCAGCGAATCGATCTTCTTCGCGGCCTCGTCGAGCGCGGACCGGGCATCGCCGTCGCCGCTGATGATCGCCTTGGTGTAGGCGTCGCGGAGCGCCTGCATCATGGCCACGGACTCGGGGTCGGTGGGATCCTCGACCGTGCGGTTCGCCTGGTCGCCGAACACCTCGTAGTCGGGGTTGGCCGCGAAGTAGTCGGAGTAGGTCGTTGCGAGATCGGTGCGGATCGGCATCTGACCGGTGATGTCGAGCAGCTGTCCGTCCTGCTCCTCGCTCGTGGCGAACTTCAGCACGTCCCACGCGGTTCCCTGGTTCTCGCAGGAGCTGTACATGCCGACCGACTTCGCATCCGAGAACGTGTAGGTCTCATCGGCGGGCGTGCCGTTCTCGGTGGGCACCGGCACGGCGCCCCAGTTCGCGATCTTCTCGCCGTAATAGGCGATGGCCCAGGGGCCCACGATGGCCATGGCCGCCTTGCCGTCGACGAAGGCGTCGCCCTCGTACTTCTCCTTGCCGGCGAGGTCGTCGGAGTAGATCGAGCTCCAGAAGTCGGCCACCGCGTAGCCGTCGTCGTTCGCGAAGGTGGCCTTGCCGTCCTCCACGATGCCCTTGCCGCCCGTCTGAGCGGCGTAGAGCGGGATGAAGTCGAAGTTCGGCTGGAAGAACTCGCTCGTGGGCGAGGGGTTGATCGCGTAGGTGGCCGCACCGCTCGACACGAGCTGCTTCGCCGAGGCGAGGAATTCGTCGTAGGTCGAGAGGGGCGGGTTCTCGGCATCGAGACCGGCCGCGGTGAAGAGGTCTTTGTTGTAGAAGATCATCACGGGGTTCGACTTCCACGGCAGCTGGTAGAACCCGCCGTCGGCCGACTTGTACTGGTCGGCGATGGCGCCGCTCCGGGCTTCGATGTAGCTCGTGCCGTCATCGAACTTCGAGAGGTCGACGAGTCCGCCCTGCTTCTGGAACTGGCCGGTCGCGGCGGGGAGGTTGTTGAACACCAGGCACGGGGTGGTGCCGGCGGTGATGGCCGCGGTGATGACCTCCTCGCTGCTCTTGCCGGCCGGGATCTCCTGCGCCGTGATCTGCTCGTCGGGATGGTCGGCGTTCCAGGCCTCCACCATCCCCTTGCCCCATTCGACCTCGGCGGCATTGTTCGAGTACCAGATGCTGATGGGACCGTGGCTGGTCATGGCATCCGTGGCGGTTCCGCCGCCCCCGCTCGAGCACGCGGCGAGCGAGAGAGCGGCCACCGCCGTCGCGGCGACGAGTGCGATGCGTGTGCGTCTTTGCACAGGGTTCTCCTATCGTGAAGACGGCTGGGCCGTCGGTCGTTCCGAAGACGGCTGCGCCGCCTGTGGTGGTGGTGCGATGGATCCGCGCGGGATGAACTCCGCGTCGGGGAGCGTGACATCGTCGGATGCCCCGGTCTCGATGAGCGCCAGCAGCGACAGGGCTGCGGCGCGGCCCCACTCGGCCGGGTCGTTGCCGACCGTCGCGAGCGGAGGGAACAGGTAGCGCGACATCTCCGAGCCGTCCATGCCCGTGATCGAGAGGTCGTCGGGCAGGCGCAGTCCGAGTTCCTGGGCGACGGCCATTCCCGCCATCGCCATGGGGTCGTTGGCGAACACGATCGCGGTGGGCTTCTCGGCCATCCCGAGCAGGGCGTGGGTGGCCTGGGCGCCGGAGTCGGGCGAGAAGTCGCCGCTCACGACGATCGGGGTGCCGCCGCTCGCGCGCACGGCCTCGGTGAACTGGTCGCGGCGATGGGTGCCGTGCAGCATCCGTTCGTCGCCGGCGACGTGCGCGATGCGGGTGTGACCGAGTTCGCGGAGCCGGGAGACCACGGCGGCGATGCCCTTGCCGTAATCGCGGTCGATCACCGGGAAGTCGCTCGGCACATCGGCATGGCCGAGCGTGACGGCGGGCAGCGCGAGTTCGGCGAGCAGCGCGATGCGGGGGTCACGGTGCCGGAGGTCGGTGACGAAGACACCATCGACCCGGCTCTCGGCGGCGAGCTTGCGGTAGGTGTCGAGCTCCCGCTCCTCGTCGGGCACGACGCTCAGCAGCATGACGCGCCCGCGGTCGGAGAGAACGGATTCGACACCCGAGATGAAGGCCGGGAAGAACGGGTCGGA
This sequence comes from Herbiconiux sp., assembly GCF_004297105.1. Lineage (GTDB taxonomy): Bacteria > Actinomycetota > Actinomycetes > Actinomycetales > Microbacteriaceae > Herbiconiux. Next base: position 111,681 of record NZ_SCVE01000012.1, on the reverse strand, counting down.
GCCGATGATCTCCGGGTCGCGCAGAACGACGAGCCCGAGGGCGTAGGCGCTGCGAGTGGTGAGCGATCGCGCATTCGGATTGGGGCGCCAGCCGAGCTCGGCCGCGGCGGCGAGGACGCGCTCGCGCGTGGCGGCGGAGACGCCAGGCCGCCCGTTGACCACGAACGAGACGAGACCCTTCGAGACGCCCGCTTCATGAGCGACGTCACTGATCGTCGGCTTCTTGCTCACGCCTTCTCCTCGCTGAGATGTGCCCGGTACGGACCATCCGGCTTCTGTACCGGTTTAGTCGTGAGGAGCCTATACCGGTTTAGGCAGCAGGGCAAGCGGTCGCTGAAGCGACCTGAGGGCTCGGCGTCAGGCCCGCCCGTCGGGAACCACGGCGCTCACTCTCGCGCCCAGGCCGGAGGGACCCGGGCCGAGGTCGATGCGGCCGCCCACGAGATCGAGCTGGTGACGAAGGTTGCGGATTCCGCTGAGCTCGACGGGCTCGATGAGTCCGGTGCCGTCGTCGTCGATCACGACCTCGAACGCGGAGTCGCGATGATCCAGCCGCACCCGCAGCTCCGTCGCGTGCCCGTGCTTGAGCGCGTTCGAGAGCGACTCCTCCACGATGCGCACGAGCAGCAGGCGGCGTTCGGGACTCAGCATCCGGTTGCCGTGTGCCTCGAGTGCGAGCACGTCGTCGGAGAAGTCGAGCACGAAAGCGATGGTCGACGGGAGCGGCTGGAAGAGGGCCCGAATGGCCGGAACCGCTCCGCGGTCGAGTTCGGCCGGGTAGAGAAGGCGGCTCATGGCTCGCAGGTCCTGCTCGCGCAGGTCGTCGAGATCGGCGCGGATGGCCGCGAGCTCCGCGGTTGCGGATCTGTCTGGATCGTCGTCGCTGCCTTCTGCGCGCCGGCGGCTGCCGGAGGGCTCGCCTTCGCCCCCTCGCCGGTCGGCCTCGATGAGCGCCGTGATCCGTGCCGACAGCAGCACGAAGCGCTGCTGCACGGTTCCGTGGAGGCCGTCGGCGAGCTCGCGTCGCATCCGCAGCTCTTCGCTCTGCAGGGCTTCGAGGGCGGCGGCCGAGCGCAGGGCCTGCTGGGCCGAAGCGCGTTCGCCGGTGCGGAGGCGGCGGCGGGCATCCGTCTGGGCGAGCGCGATGGTGAGCGAGATGCTGCCGGCGATCGTGGCTGTCACGACCTCGGCGGAGACCTCGATGCCGTCGCCGGGAGCGTAGATGCCGATGCCGATCTGAACGGCGGCGCGCGCCAGTGCGGCACCGAAGGCGATCGCGAAGCCGGTGCCGAGCCGGCCCGGGATTCCGCGTTCCTGTGGGTTCAGCAGCGCGACGCCGAGAAGGCCGACGGCGACGGCCGATCCGTTCGCGACGAGGCGGACCACGAGGTTGATCAGGGTGACGGGATCGGATCCCATCATCGACCGGGGCAGGATGCCGAGCACGAACACCGACTGCACCGAGACGCCCACGGCGAAGATGCCGAGCACGATCCCGAAGGTGAGGAGGGTGACGCGGCGGTCGTCGGCCCGGTCTGCCGGGGTGACCGCATCCGGAGTGACGGTCATGCCGGCCGCTCGGTCGGCGGGGCGGGAGACAGCGCCTGCGTCACGATGCCGCGCTCTCGTCGAGGAAGCGCAGGGCCGCCGCCACTCTCGGGTTCACGACGCCTCCGGATGCGAGTCCCAGTTCGGCGTAGATCCCGGCGATGTGGTTGTCGACCGAGCGGGGCGCGAGGCCCAGGCGGCTGGCGATGCCCGCGTTCGAGAGGCCCTCGGCGAGCAGCCTGAGCACCTCGTACTGCCGGGTGCTCAGTCGGGAGAGCCCGGTTCCGCGCCGAGGTCGTCGCCGCGCGACCAGCTCGGGGTCGAACACCGAGCGCCCCTCGGCCGACACCTCGATCGCGCGCAGCAGAGCGGGCAGGCTGAGGGCAGAGGTCTTCGAGAGGTAGCTCCAGCCGTGGGTGATGGTGCGGGGCAGATCGAGCAGCACATCCAGCGAGTCGGTCGCCGAGAGCAGCACGATGCCGAGCGCGGGGTTCGCGGCGCGCAGGTCGACACCCAGGTCGATGCCGCTGCCGTCGCCGAGCTGTACATCGAGCACGGCGACGTCGATCGACCTCACGGCGAGGTCGGTGCCTTCGTGCAGCAAGGTGCGGCGGGCGGATGCGGCATCGGCAGCCGCAACGGAGACCGACACCCCGGGTGCCGCATCCAGCCCGGTGACGAGCAGCTGACGGAACAACGCCTGGTCCTCGACCACCGCCACCCTGATTGCTCTCTTGCCGGACACCCTTTCAATAGTGGTGCATCGACGGGTCCGAGGTCAGCCATTGACACGGCTGAAGGGAGAAGCAGTGCCGTGGTCTAGCCGGCCAGCGGCTCGATGAGGGTCGGGTCGTCTTTGGCCACCGAGGTGTCGCGAACGTTGTTGACGCGCCTCGACACGGGGTAGGTGGTGATGGTGCGGGCGACGGCGAGCGACGAGCGGTCGAGCATCGCCACGAGGCTGTCTTTCGCATCCGTCTTCTCGAGCGTGACGGGTTCGATCCAGGTGTCCCAGGTGTCGGGGGTGAGGAACACCGGCATGCGGTCGTGCACCTCGCCCGAGGCATCGGCGGCCTCGCGGGTGATGATGGTGAAGTTCACGGTCCACTCGTTCTCGACCTTCCTGAGCTCGTAGAGACCGGCCGCCGCGAGCAGGGTCTCGGGGGCGTGGATGAAGTGGGGCTGCTTGCCGTGCTCGGTGGCCTCCCACTCGTAGTAGCCGTTCATCGGCACGATGCAGCGGCGCTGGGCGAAGGCGTTGCGGAACAACCCGTTCGTGGCCACGCTCTCGAGTCGCGCGTTGATGGGCGCCGGACCGCCGGGCTTCGCCCAGGCCGGCTTGAGACCCCAGCTCGCGAGATCGATCTCGCGCAGCGTCTCGCCGTCCTTCACCCGGTCGCGAACGATCGGCGCGTTCTCGGTGGGGGCGATGTTGTAGGAGGGTGTCCAGTCTTCCGGGCGCCCGCCGCGGGCCACGAACTCGGCGATCAGTTCGTCGGTCTCGGCGCTCATGCTGAATCGGCCGCACATGGCTTGCTCCGTTCGGATCGGTGGTGTCTCTTGTGGTCGGGTCAGGCCCAGGGGGCTCGTGCGGTGAATTCCGCGGCGGTGAGAACCGACCCCGGATGCGGCCCCGCTGCGGCGAGGCCCGGTACCAGATCGAACAGCCCGGGGGAGGCCGACGCCAGGAGCACGGAGTTGCCTGCCCGCCCCGATGTGACCACCGAGGCGGGGCCGAGCACGAGCACGTGGGGGAGCGCCGCGGAGACGGCGTGGAGGAGTTCGCGCGTCATCGGCAGGCCCTCGTCGTCGGCCACGTTGACGGCGAGCACCCCGTCGGGAGCGACCAGCCCGGCGACACCCGTGTAGAAGTCGGCCGTGCGGAGAGCGGGGGGAGTGACGATGCCGCGATAGAGGTCGCTCACCACGAGATCGGCCTCGCCCCGTGAGGTGTCGGCGAGCCGCGGCACCTCGAGCGCGGCATCCCCCGCCTGCACGGTCAGCCGTGTTCCGGCCGGCAGCGGGAGGTGGTCGGTGACGAAGTCGATCAGCTCGCCGTGCAGCTCCACGACGTGCTGGGTGGAGTCGGGGCGCGTGGCCTGCACGTAGCGGACGAGCGTCAGGGCCCCGGCCCCGAGGTGCACGGCGGTGATGGGCCGGCCGGGCATCCGGAACCGATCGATGACCGCGCCGATGCGGCGCACGTAGTCGAAGAAGAGCGAACCGGGGTCGCCGAGGTCGACGTGCGACTGGTCGGCGCCGTCGATGGCGAGCACGAAGGCGCTCGCAACGAAGGGGTCGCGACGGATCTCGGCCCGCGCACCGCCCAACCTCAAGGTGCGGCCCGCTGTGGGGCCGGCTGTGCGGTCGACCGCGTGGCCGCCGGCCGCGGCGGCTGAACCGGGCGTCGGCGAGTTCATGACGCGGGCCCGTCGGCGATCACGAGGGTGAGCCCGAGAAACCGGGCGAACCGGCGGAACTCGCGCTCGAACCCGGTCTGTTCGGCTGCCGACAGGGGCGCGAACGGCATCGGCGTGACCGTGACCTTCGATGCGGTGAGGGCGCGCTTCCAGGTGCCGACCACCGTGCCGCGCGACACGAGCATCGGGAGGAACACCCCGTTGTCGCCCGGCACGATCCGGGAGGAGAACTCCTCGGGCACGGCCGGTGTGCGGCTCTGGTACCCGAGCAGGTACTCGTCGAACCCGGGCAGGGCGTGAAAGGATCGCACGCTGGGTCGCGGTGCCGGTGGTGTGGCTTCGACCGTGCGGGCCCCCTGGGTCGCCGAGATCGTGTCGCCCGCGGTCACCGCGCGCCGGTCGCCCCCCACCGGGTCGGCGTCGGCGCGGACCCAGTACGACGTGTGGCCCAGCTCGATCTCCTGGAGCCGGTCGCGCACCCGCTCGAGTCCGAGCGTGGCATCCGCCACCGAGACCTTCGACCACCAGCAGAAATCCTTCAGGGTGGCCGGCCCGTGACCCGTGACGTAGCGCAGCACGAACTCCCCGAGGGCCTCGGCGCGCGGGAGTTCGCGAGTGGGCGGAGCCCACTCATCGAGCAGCACCATCGCCTGCTGGGTGCCGCGGGCCGGGCCCCAGCAGATGAGACCGTCGTGCGCGAGCCGCCAGATGAGATGCATGCCGCGCTGGCCGTCGGTGGCGATGCCCCCTGCTTCGAGGAGGGCGGTGAACTCCTCGCGGGAGAGCGCTCCGCCGCCGGAGAGTTCGGCACGCGCGATCGCCGTGGCGCGTGCGAACGCGGCGTCGTCGAGCCCCAGGTCGCGGTGGCGTTTCTCCATCGACCGCACGGTGCGGGGTGCGGTGAGGTCGAGCATCCATCGCAGGTCGTCGGGGCGAGTGAAGTGCAGGGTGCCGCGCATCGGCCACGACCGAACGATCTCACCGGCGTCGAGCGCTGCCGTCAGGTCGGCCCGGGTCGAGCCCGGCGCACGGAGCCCCACGGCCCAGCTCCCCTGCGCGAAGTCTTGAGCCTGCATCGCGAGCAGGCGCTCGACCACCTCGGTGACGGTCACGTCGCGCGCCGGAGCGACCCCCTGCGCCTCGAGCCGCAGTCGCAGCACCTCGCGGGCAGCGGCTTTGGCGGCACCCGCTCCCGAACCTGCTCCGGCCATGCGCCCAGTATCCTCTCCCCCTCCGACACCCGCCCCACGGCCCCGCGCCGCGTCCCCTCGTGGGTCACCCGCGACGGGAGGTGCGGCGCGGGCATCGGGCGGTCCGCTACAGCACGATCTGGCCGGGAGTGTGAAGCTCGGTCCACGCGCGTGACGTGCCGGGGCGTGCGGTGGCGGCGTCGGCGAAGGCGTCGGCCGCGGGTATCGGCCCGAAGTCGAGAGCGGTGAGGCCGGCGATGTCGGAGATGCCGAGCTGGAAGGTGCGGAACGGGCCGAGCGGCGGCGGAGCATCCGTCGCCCGTGCGGCGGCCCGCGCCCCCTCGAGCTCGATCCCGTCGAGCTGCGGGCTCTGGTCGAGCAGGAATCCCGCCGCCCGGAGCCGTGCCGGGTCCTGCCCCTCCGGTGCCGAGCCGGCTCCGCTGCCCGTCGCATCCGCCCAGGCCGCCACCTTCCAGAATCGGGTCGGGATGCGCGTGCCCCGGTACGACACATCGTCATCGCCGAACACGGGCCCCGTGAAGACGCTGAGCCGCAGCCTGTTCGCCGAGGCGTACTCGAGAACGTGGTCCTCGAGCCCGTTCCAGAGCTCCTTCGACTGGTTGAACTCCGCCGCCTGCGGAGCCGCGTTGGTGTAGGCGAAGGTGTCTCGGTTGGCGCGCTCGGCGGCATCCATCGGCCCCCAGACCGGGTCCCTCCTGCGCACGAGATGCCCCCGGTCGAGGTCGTTGCGGGCGTAGACCTCAGGCCCGGTCTGCTCGGCCGCATCCACTCGCTCATCGAGGTGCCAGTCGTCGCCGCGCGCGATGTCGCGGAGGGCCGCTCCGTCGATGTTCGCCGCCGCCACGGCCGCGAGCTTGCGCCCGGCATCCAGCAGCACGGTGAAGTGCAGGTAGGTCAGTTCCCGGATGCGGCGCTCCGCCTCGGTCGCGCGCGGCAGCCCGCACTCCACCCCGAGAAACCCCTGGTCGAACCCGGCCGTGCCCATGGCGCCTGCGTCATCACCCATGTCGCCAGTCGACCACGATCTCCAGGCACCGCAACCGGTGTGCACCCGTTCGGCGCGAGGAATCCGAACTCAGCCCCAGAAGGTCCGCGCCTTGCCCTCCTCCGGTCGCTCCGCCGGCGACCCCGCGCTGAACATCGTGTCGTCGCGCAGGCAGTAGAGGGAGCGGTAGTACACGGCCGCCCTCTTGTCCCACGCGCCCTGCAGGCGGCGGAAGTGCGGCCGCGCGATCAGCGCGATCAGGCCCGCGAGCCCCCAGGCCGCGAGAACGATCGGGAGCAGGAGGTAGATACCCGTGAGGACCGCACCGATCAATGATCCGCTCACGGCGCCGCCGGTGATCAGGGCGAGCGCGAGTCCGCCGAGCGTGAACCAGAGCGCCCACGGCCCCACGGGCGGGCGGGGTCGCGGAGGCGGAGCGAGGCGCAGGGCGAGGGCGCGGTGCGGGAGGGTCGTGCTCTGCTGCAGGATCATGCCGACCATCTGCACCCGGTCCAGCGATCCGCAGATCGGGCACCGGGTCGATTTCGGAAGGGAGTGCACCGGGCCGAGGCCGTCCTGGAATCGGTCGCTCCAGTCGTCGCCCGTCCACCAGCGCTGCCGGCCGCTGCCGTCGTCGTACCAGCCCGCCGGAGCCGGTGGTGCGGCGTCGCTCGGGTCGCTCATGCGGAACCTCCGTGTGGGTCGAGGCATGATACTGACGCGACGTGAACTGTCGGCGCGGGCGGGGGAGCCCGAGTGGATGGCCTGGGCCCGCATATGAAAGAACCCCCGCCATGTAGAAGCTAGGCGAGGGTTCCAGTGGCTCCGACGGGCGTCGATCCCGTGACCTCACGATTTTCAGTCGTGCGCTCTACCAACTGAGCTACAGAGCCGAACAGCTCCGCTGTATTTCAATACAGTATGTGCCGCTCTAGCGAAAAGCCCTTCCGATTGGAAGGGCTTCGCGCCTTGCGACCCTGACGGGACTTGAACCCGCGACCTCCGCCGTGACAGGGCGGCACGCTAACCAACTGCGCTACAGGGCCTTACTTGTGTTCCTATTGTATGTGGTGCTGTGGTGCTCTGTTGCCGACCCAGTCACACCCGATTACCGTGACCCCAACGGGATTCGAACCCGTGCTGCCGCCGTGAAAGGGCGGTGTCCTAGGCCACTAAACGATGGGGCCGGTTCGACAACTCAACGAGTATGCCACATCCTCTGCACAGCCGCCAATCGAGGTCGAGTTGTGCACACCCGGGCGAATGTCCCCGGCGTTCGGCCGGGCCCGGGTTAGATTCACGGGAGCGCTGTGACAGATGTGACGGATGCGCACGACACCGCGCGGTGAGAGTGCGTTCCGCGGTTGCGCGCCTGGCATTTTCGGCACGGCAGGGGTTTATGAAGAGCACGACAGCGGGTTCGGCGCGGCGGCGCTTCGGCGGTCCGTCCACACGCACGCACCAGGCCCTCGCCGCCTTCGCGCTGTGCGCCGCGCTCGTCGTGAGTGCCGCCCTCTCGGCCGCACCGGCTTTCGCCGACGACTACCCCACGTGGGACGACGTGAAGAACGCGCAGGCGAACGAGGCCGCCAAGAACGACGAGGTCGCCCGCATCACGGGCCTCATCGAGAGCATGACCGCCGAGGTGCAGAGCGCCCAGGCCCTCGCCACCCAGCGCGGCACCGAGTATCAAGCCGCTCAAGAGAAGTACGACACGGCGAACTACGTGGCGACCGAGCTCGAGGGTCAGGCCGCCGAGGCCACCGCGCGCGCCGACACCTCCAACCGCCAGGCCGGCCAACTGGCCGCCCAGCTGTCCCGCACGGGCGGAAACGACCTCACCGTGAACCTCTTCGTGGGCGGAGGTCAGCTCTCGAGCGACCTCCTCTACCAGCTGAGCGCCATGTCGAAGCTCACCGAGAAGACCTCGCAGATCTACGCGCAGGCGGAGCAGGACCGCAATACCGCGTCCGCCCTCACCGACCAGGCCACCATCGCCCGAGACGAGCTGAAGAGCCTCGCCGATGCCGCCCAGGCGCTCCGTGACGAGGCCGTCGCGGCTCAGCAGGCCGCGGAGGCGGCACTGAGTGTGCAGCAGACCCACCAGGAGGAGCTGCAGGCCCAGCTCGCAGTGCTTCAGCAGAACCTGGCCACCACCGAGGCCGACTTCAAGAAGGGCGTCGAAGAGCGCGCCGCCGCCGCGCGGGCGGCCGCCGCATCCGGGCAGAAGACGCTTCCCTACATCGCGGCGAGCGGATGGGGCAGCCCGTTCCCCGGAGCGGTCTCCTCCGACGAGTACGGGATGCGGGTGAACCCGGTGTCGGGGGCCTACATCCTGCATTCCGGCATCGACCTCGTCTACAGCAGCGGCACCTGCGGTGCCACGGTGTACGCCGCCGCCGAGGGGCTCGTGAACTTCGCCGGCCCGAACGGCGGCTACGGCAACTTCATCCAGATCGACCATGGCGGCGGCACCGCCACGGCCTACGGTCACAACACCGCGCTGCTCGTCGGCAACGGCGACTACGTCACCGTCGGTCAGCCCATCGCCTACGCCGGCACCACGGGCAACTCCACCGGATGCCACGTGCACTTCGAGGTGCGCCAGGGCGGCACCGCCACCAACCCCCGAACCTTCATGGCGAACCAGGGAATCGATTTCGGATGACGAACATGACCAGCTCCCGCGCACGCGCCGCCCTTCCGGCACGGCGTCGCACCCTCCCGCGCTTCCTCGCGGCGCTCAGTCTCGCCGCCGGCATCGTGGCCGTCGACGTGCTCCGGGGCGAGAACGCCGCGTGGGCCGTCGACTATCCCAGCTGGGAAGACGTGCTCGCCGCCCGCAGCAGCGAATCGGCCAAGAACGCCGAGGTCGCGAACATCCAGTCGCTCATTGTGGCGGCACAGGCCGAGGTCGAGGCGGCCCAGGCGTTCGCGGTGCAGAAGTCGAACGAGTTCCAGGCGGCTCAAGAGGCCTACGACCTCGCGGTGTACCGCGCCGACGAGCTCGCCGCCCAGTCGGCCGAGGCCGGCAGCCGTGCCGACGCCTCGAACAAGCAGGCCGGTCAGCTCATCTCGCAGCTCACCCGCACCGGCGGGGTCGACCTCACCGTGAACCTCATCATCTCAGGCGACGACTCCGACGACCTGCTCTACCAGCTCGGCGCCATGAGCCGGCTCACCGAGACGGCCAGCACGCTGCACGAGCAGGCCGCGCAAGACCGCAACACCGCCACGGCGCTCACCGCCCAGGCCGACACGGCCGAGGGCGAGCTCGAAGGTCTCCGGGCTCTCGCCGAGCAGGCCTTCGAAGACGCCATCGCCGCGGAGGATGCCGCAGAGGCGCTCCTGGCCGAACAGGAGTCTCAGCGCGTGGTGCTCGACGCCCAGTTGGCCGCGCTCCAGGCCGAGACCGTGCAGACCGTGGCGGACTACGAGAAGGGTGTCGAAGAGCGCCGCAAGGCCGAGGAGGCTGCGCGTGCCGAAGCGGCGCGTGTGGCGGCCGAACAGCGTGCCGCAGCCGCCGCGGCGGCCGCGGCCGCGTCGTCCGGGGGCGGGGGCAGTGCACCTCCCGTCTCCGTGGGCGGCTGGTCGAGCCCCCTCTCGCGCTGGCGTGTGAGCGACGAGTTCGGCATGCGCTTCCACCCCATCGACAAGGTGAACCGCCTGCACGCCGGTATCGACCTGGTGGCGCCCGGCGGCACCTGCGGGGTGGCGGTGTACGCCGCCGCATCCGGAACCGTCACCCAGGCCAGCTACAACGGAGGCCTCGGCAACTCGGTCACGATCAATCACGGCGGAGGCCTCACCACGGTCTACGGCCACAACAGCTCGCTCGCCGTGAGTCGCGGGCAGTCGGTGGGCGGCGGTCAGCTCATCGCCTACGCCGGTACCACGGGTTCGTCCACCGGATGCCACGTGCACTTCGAGACCCGGGTGAACGGCACCGCGCAGAACCCGCGCAACTACGTGGGCTTCTGACCCGCCACCCCTCCCGCGTACGCCCCCTTAACGCGCACATCCGTCACTTTCTGCTCGAAAATCGTTCAGTTCGAGCAGAAAGTGACGGATGTGGGGAGGGAGTGGGGGCCTAGTGGCCGCCCTCCTCCTTGAGCTTGGCGAAACCGGCCTCGACGATGGCCTCGGCCTCTGCGGCGTTGCCCCAGCCCTCGACCTTCACGAACTTGCCGGGCTCGAGGTCTTTGTACCGCGCGAAGAAGTGCTCGATCTCTTTACGTGTCTGCTCGGGAACGTCGTCGATGTCCTGGATGTGGGCCCACCGGGGGTCTTTCGCGGGCACCACGACCACCTTGGCGTCGGAGCCAGCCTCGTCGCTCATGTTGAACACGCCGACGGGGCGCACCTTGACACCCACTCCCGGGAACGTGGGGTACTCGAGCAGCACGAGCGCGTCGACGGGGTCGCCGTCGAGGCCCAGGGTGTTCTCGAAGAATCCGTAGTCGGTGGGGTAGACGAAGCTCGTGAAGAGCACGCGGTCGAGGTAGACGCGACCGGTCTCGTGGTCGACTTCGTACTTGTTGCGGCTTCCCTTGGGAATTTCGACGACGACGTCGTACGCGGCCATGTGTGGTGCTCCCTCATCTGCGTGCGTGGTTCGGCGGTCGGGGCCCGGATGTGCGCCCCGAAACTGCAATAACGTTACTGGATGCACATGCCCGACCGCCGACCGCGCCTCACGCCCGCGATCGCCGACGTGCGTCGAGCGGTGCGCGAGACGCTCCTGGCGCAGTTCCCCCTCGCGGCGCGCGAGGTCGCCGAGCGGGGCGATTCGCGACCGAGTGCGCGACCCGGCGCGGTCACCCCGGGCGCTGACCTGCTGGTAGCGCTGAGTGGCGGCCCCGACTCGCTGGCGCTCGCGGCGGCCACCGCGTTCGAGGCGCCCCGGGCCGGGCTGCGGGCGGGTGCCGTGATCGTCGACCACGGTCTGCAGGCGGGGTCGGATGCGGTCGCCGCGCGCGCGGCCGAGCAGGCGCGCGCCCTCGGCCTCGATCCCGTGCTCGTCGTGAGGGCCATGATCCCGACGTCGGCTCCCGCCGGTCGCGTTGAGCCGTTGACCTCCGCTGTTCGCGTTGAGCCGTTGACCTCCGCTGTTCGCGTTGAGCCTTCGACCTCCGCCGCTCGCGGTGAGCCCTCCACCCGCGCCACCACCACCGTCGGTGCTCCCGTCATCCCCGCCGGTGCCAGCGCGCCTGCGGTCGATGGCGAATCCGTCGGCGACCGCGTCGCGCTGGCATCCGCCGCGCTCAGTGGGGCCGCCGCGTCTCGGGCTGTCTCCGCCGAGACCGCGACCGAGACCGAGACCGCGACCGAGACCGAGACCGCGACCGAGACCGAGACCGCGACCGCGACCGCGACCGAGGCCGCGACCGAGGCCGCGACCGAGACCGCGACCGAGACCGAGACCGCGACCGTGACCGCGACCGTGACCGGGGCCGCGACCGAGGCCGGGACCGAGGTCGGGGCCGAGACCGGGGCTGAGACCGAGGCCGGGACCGGGGCTGAGACCGAGGCCGGGGCCGGGACCGGGGCCGGGACCGGGACCGGGGCCGTCGTCGGGGCTGGTTCCGCGGGCGGGCCGGAGGCCGCCGCCCGTGCGGCACGCTACGCGGCCATCGATGCGGCTCTCGCCGAGACGGGGGCCCGCGCGGTGCTGCTCGGGCACACACTCGACGATCAGGCAGAGACCGTGCTCCTCGGTCTCGCCCGGGGCGCGGGGGCGGCGAGCCTCTCGGGGATGGCGGTGGTGACTCCACCACCGGGGGTGCCCAGCCACGACCATGCCGACAACCATGCCCACGGCACCGCCTCAACGGTCGCCGGGCCGCCGTTCGGAGCGCGCATCCGGCCACTGCTCGGCATCCGTCGCCGTGTCACCGAACAGTTCTGCGCCGACTCCGGCCTCGAGCCCTGGCACGACCCGCACAACCAGAGCAGCGCGTACGCCCGCGTGCGGGTGCGCCGGAGTGTGCTGCCCCTGCTCGAAGCCGAGCTCGGACCCGGCATCGCCGAGGCGCTCGCCCGCACCGCCGAGCAGTTGCGCGAAGACGACGAGACCCTGCACGACATCGCCACCGAGACCATCGAAGACCTCGTGGAGCACGCGGAGGCGGGCATCGCGGTCTCGGTGGGAGCCCTCGCGGCGAACCCGCCGGCACTGCGCAACCGCGTCATCCGGTACGTGGTCGACAGCGAGTTCGGGGTGTCGCTGTCGCGCAGCCAGACGCTCGCCGTGGCCGAACTCGTCACGGCGTGGACGGGGCAGAAGGGCGTCGATCTGCCAGGGATTAGAGTGGTGCGGCAGGGTGCCCGGCTGGTGTTCCAGAGGGCCGGGCAGGGCGAGTAGGAGATTACATGGACACCGTCGACGTGCCGTCGGACATCAGCGAGGTTCTGTTCACGAAGGAACAGATCCAGGCGAAGATCGAGGAGCTGGCGCGCCAGATCGAGGCCGACTACGCGGGTCAAGACCTGCTGATCGTGGGCGTTCTGAAGGGTGCGGTGATGGTGATGGCCGACCTCGCTCGGGCCCTCACCATGCAGATCAACATGGACTGGATGGCGGTCTCCTCCTACGGTTCGGGCACGCAGTCGAGCGGCGTCGTGCGCATCCTGAAAGACCTCGACACCGACATCACCGGCCGCAAGGTGCTCATCGTCGAAGACATCATCGACTCGGGCCTCACCCTCTCGTGGTTGCTCGCCAACCTCCGTTCGCGCGGCCCGGAGTCGGTGGAGATCTGCGCCCTGCTCCGCAAGCCGGAGGCGGCCAAGGTCGAGATCGACGTGAAGTACGTGGGGTACGAGATCCCGAACGCCTTCGTGGTGGGGTACGGCCTCGACTACGCCGAGCGCTACCGCAACCTCAAGTCGATCGGCATCCTCGCCCCGCACGTCTACAGCTAGCGCCTGGCACATGCGCCCGTTCTGACGGTGCGCGCTTGTCATGACACGTGCACTTCGTCAGAACGGGCGCATCCACTGCTCCTGCACGGCGGATGCATCGGGGGTGCTTCTCCCCAGAACGCGGTGAGGGCATCCGAACGGGGCGTGGCCGCGAAACGATGGCCGCATGATCGAGCACCTCACGACGTTGCGGGCCGACGGGTTGAGCACGGCCGTCACTACGAGGTGGACTTCTGGTGGGAGGCCGAGAACGTCGTGGGTGAATCCGACGGCAAGGGCAAGTACATCGACGAGGAGTTCGCGAACGGGCGCTCGCCCGGTGAGATCGTGTGGGAGGAGAAGCGCCGGGAGGATGCGATCCGGCACCGCGGGCACCGGGTCGTTCGCTGGGGTTGGGCGGAGGCGATCCGCCCACCTGTGCTCCGCGCCCTGCTCCTCGAGGCGGGTGTGCGCGAGGGCCGCGTCGGGCCTGACGTCCCGCGCTCGTCATGACTCGAGCGAACCGTCAGGATGGGCGCGCAAGCGCGCCGTGTGCGGCACGGCGGAGCGCTTGTTACGCCCACGGGGAACATGGAGGCGGCGTCCAGCGCGCGGCGGGTACCCTGGCACAACGACATAAGCATCGTGCCGGTACCCGCGGCACCAAAGCGATGAAGAGACATGAACGCAAAGCGCATCCTTCGATCTCCCATTCCGTACATCCTCTTGGGTGCGATCGCCCTCTGGATCGGCTTCAGCCTGATCACCAGCGCCGGTTATCAGCAGGTCACCACGCAGGAGGGTCTCGGCTTCCTCTCGAGCGGCAAGGTCTCCGAAGCCACCATCATCGATGGTGAGCAGCGCGTCGACATGACGCTGACGAGCAAAGACGACAAGTACGGCGACAAGGTGCAGTTCTACTACGTCGCCCCCCGTGGTTCCGAAGTGGTCGCGGCGGTGACGGAGGCGAACCCCTCCGACGGGTACAACGACCAGGTTCCGCAGACCAACTGGTTCCTCTCGGCCCTCAGCATCTTCCTCCCCATCCTGCTGATTGGCGCGTTCTTCTGGTTCATGCTCTCGGGCATGCAGGGCGGCGGCAGCAAGGTGATGCAGTTCGGCAAGTCGAAGGCGAAGCTCGTCACCAAGGAGACCCCGAAGGTCACCTTCGACGACGTCGCCGGCGCCGAGGAGGCGCTCGAAGAACTGGAGGAGATCAAAGACTTCCTGAAGGAGCCCGCGAAGTTCCTCGCCGTGGGCGCCCGCATCCCGAAGGGTGTGCTGCTCTACGGCCCTCCCGGTACCGGTAAGACCCTGCTCGCCCGGGCCGTGGCCGGCGAGGCGGGCGTGCCGTTCTACTCGATCTCCGGATCCGACTTCGTCGAGATGTTCGTGGGTGTCGGTGCGAGCCGCGTGCGCGACCTGTTCCAGCAGGCGAAGGAGAACTCCCCCGCCATCATCTTCATCGACGAGATCGACGCCGTGGGCCGTCACCGTGGCGCCGGAATGGGCGGCGGTCACGACGAGCGCGAGCAGACGCTCAACCAGCTCCTGGTCGAGATGGACGGCTTCGACGTCAAGACGAACGTCATCCTCATCGCCGCCACCAACCGGCCCGACATCCTCGACCCCGCGCTGCTGCGCCCGGGCCGCTTCGACCGCCAGATCGGCGTCGACGCCCCCGATCTCAACGGCCGCAAGAAGATCCTCGAGGTGCACGGCAAGGGCAAGCCCCTCGCCGCCGGTGTCGACCTCGAGGTCGTCGCCCGCAAGACGCCGGGCTTCACCGGCGCCGACCTCGCGAACGTGCTCAACGAGGCCGCGCTGCTCACGGCTCGCAGCAATGCGCAGCTGATCGACAACCGCGCGCTCGACGAGGCCATCGACCGCGTCATCGCCGGCCCCCAGCGCCGCACCCGCATCATGCGCGACCAGGAGAAGCTCGTCACCGCCTACCACGAGGGCGGCCACGCCCTGGTGGCCACGGCCATGAACTACACCGACCCGGTGACGAAGATCACCATCCTCCCGCGTGGTCGTGCCCTCGGCTACACGATGGTGCTCCCGCTCGAAGACCGCTATTCCGTGAGCCGCAACGAGCTGCTCGACCAGCTCGCCTACGCCATGGGCGGCCGCGTCGCCGAGGAGGTCGTGTTCCACGACCCCACCACCGGCGCCTCGAACGACATCGAGAAGGCCACCGCCACCGCGAAGAAGATGGTCACCGAGTACGGCATGACCGCCACTCTCGGCGCGGTGAAGCTCGGCAGCGCCTCCGGCGAGATGTTCCTCGGCCGCAACATGGGCCACGAGCGCGACTACTCCGAGAGCCTCGCCCAGCAGGTCGACGCCGAGGTGCGCCAGCTCATCGAGTCGGCGCACGACGAGGCGTGGCAGGTACTGAACGACAACCGCGACATCCTCGACAAGCTCGCTGCGATGCTGCTCGAGAAAGAGACGCTCGACCACGAGCAGCTCGCCGATCTCTTCAAAGACGTCAAGAAGCTCCCGCTCCGGCCGCAGTGGCTCTCGAGCGAGAACCGTCCGGTGTCGTCTCTGCCGCCCGTGGAGTTCCCCACGGCCAAGGCGCCCATCGACAGCAGCGCCGTCGACGGGGGAGTCGATTCCGACCCGGAGCCCGAGGCAAAGCCGAAGCGCACCCCGCGCATCAACCCCCGCCCCGCCACCGCGTAGCCGCCGTGGCCACCGTCGACCGGCAGCGGATCGAGGCCGCGGTCGCCGAGCTGCTGGCCGCGGTCGGAGACGACCCCGCGCGCGCAGAGCTCCGCGACACCCCTCGGCGCGTGGCCGAGCTGTACGCCGAGCTGTACGCGGGCGTCGGGCACGACCCTGCCGGCGCTCTGGGCTCCACCTTCGAGACCCCGGATGCGGCCACTCCGGCGAACCCGCGGCCACCTGCCCAGGCTGCCGCCGGTGAACCCGAGTCGTCGCCCTCCGGCCGCCCCGTGCTGCTCCGCGACATCGCCTTCCGCTCCGTCTGCGAGCACCATCTGCTGCCCTTCGAGGGTGTCGCCCACGTCGCCTATGAGCCCGACCGCATCATCGCGGGCCTCGGCGGGATCGTCTCCGTGATCGAGTGCGCCGCATCCCGCCCCCAGCTGCAGGAGCGCCTCACCGACGACATCGCCGAAGCGATCGAACGCGGTCTCGGTGCCCGCGGCGTGCTCGTGGTGCTCGACGCCCGGCACGGCTGCGTCACCGCTCGCGGCCCCCGCCAGACCGCCAGCACCACCGTCACGCTCGCGGCGCGCGGCTCGCTCGCGGAGCCGGCGGCCCGCGCCGAACTGATGTCGCTCATCGCCGCCCCCACCCGAGGAGCCACGCCGTGACCGAGATCCTCGGCATCGTCAACGTCACCCCCGACTCGTTCAGCGACGGCGGACTCTGGTTCGACCGCGACGCCGCCGTGCGCCATGCCGTCGGCCTCGTGGCCCGCGGCGCCGACATCATCGACGTCGGCGGCGAATCCACCCGCCCCGGTGCGACACGCATCGCGATCTCGGAGGAGCAGCGCCGCGTGCTCCCCGTGGTGCGGGAGCTCGTGGCCCGCGGTATCACGGTGAGCATCGACACCATGAACGCCGCCACCGCCGACGCGGCCATCGCGGCCGGCGCCTCGATCGTCAACGATGTGTCGGGCGGGCTCGCCGATCCCGAGATGGACGACCTGATCGTCGCCTCCGGAGCCCGCTTCGTGGTGATGCACTGGCGCGGCCAGAGCGACACGATGGCGCTCAACGCCCGCTATCGCGATGTCGTGAGCGAGGTGCTCGGCGAGATCGAGTACCGCGCCGCCCAGCTCATCATCAAGGGGGTCGACCCGTCGCGCCTGATCATCGACCCCGGGCTCGGTTTCGCCAAGCACGCGGCCCACAACTGGACGCTCCTCGGCCACCTCGACCGCTTCACCGCCCTCGGCCTGCCGGTGCTCATCGGTGCATCGCGCAAGCGCTTCCTCGGCGAGCTCGTTCCGGGCAGCGCCCACGCCTCCGAGCGCGACCTGGCCTCGGCGGTGCTGGCCGCGCTCGCCGCCCGCGAGGGCGTGTGGGGCGTGCGGGTGCATGATGTGACGATGACCAGAGCGGCACTCGACGTCGCCGCCGCATGGACCGCCGGCGCCGAAGAACCAGCAGGGGAGCGGATGTGACCGAGCTCGACCTCCTCACCATCACCGGCCTCGAGGTGTTCGCCCACCATGGCGTGTTCGACTTCGAGCGCGAGAACGGCCAGCGCTTCGTGATCGACGTCGAGCTCGCCCTCGACACCGCGGGTGCCGCATCCGGCGACGATCTCGCGCAGACCGTGCACTACGGCGAGCTCTCCGTCGAGATCGCCGAGGCCGTGTCCGCCGACCCCGTCGACCTGATCGAGACGCTCGCCGAGCGTGTCGCGGGCGTGGTGCTCGCGCATCCTCCGGTCGAGCGTGTGAGGGTCGTGGTGCACAAGCCCGACGCTCCCATCACCGTTCCCTTCTCCGACGTCTCCATCACGATCACCCGCCGACGCGCACGACCAGGGGCCACCACATGAATCCGAACAACCGGGCCGTCGAGAGCGTCGAGCGGCGCACCATCCGTCTCCCCGCGGTGCTCGCCTTCGGCAGCAACCTGGGCGACCGCGAGGCCACCATCCTCGCGGCGGTCGACGAGCTGCGCGCCACCGAGGGTGTGGAGGTCACCGCGATGTCGCGCCTCTACGAGACCACGGCCGTGAAACCGGATGGCATCGACCTCGATGCTCCGTCGTACCTGAACGCGGTCGCCGCCATCCGCACCAGCCTCCACCCCGACGAGCTGCTCACCGTGGTGAACCGCATCGAGAACGACCACGGCCGGGTGCGCGCCGAACGCTGGGGCGACCGCACGCTCGACGTCGACATCATCACCTTCGCCTCGGTCGAGCTCGACACCGAGCGTCTCACGCTGCCGCATCCGCGCGCCGCCGTGCGCGACTTCGTGCTGGTGCCGTGGCTCGAGATCGAACCGGATGCGGTGCTGCCGGGTCACGGCCGCATCGACGCGCTGCTGGCCCGCATCCCCGAGACCACCCTGCGCCCCTATGCCGGGGAGCCGCGGTGACGCACACCCGCTCCTGGACCGTGATCGCCTTCGGCCTGGTGGGCGCGATCGTGGGCTTCGTGCTCGAGGTGGCGCTGGCCGCGGGCGGCATGCCCGTGCTCATCCCTCCGTACACGCTCGCGATCACCCTGGTGGCCGCTGCGGCCGTCGTGGTGGCGCTCGCCGTGCCCATCCGGCGCTCCATCCGCGGCACCTCGGCGACCCGCATCAACCCGTTCCGGGCCATGCGCGTCGTCGTGCTCGCCAAGGCGTCGAGCCTCGTCGGCGGCCTGATCGCAGGCTTCGGCGTGGGCATCGTGGTCTTCCTCCTGACCCGCCCCGTCGTGGCCGATGTAGGCTCGTTGTGGCCCGGGTTCGCCGCCGCCCTGGGCGGTGCGACGCTTCTCGTCGCCGGCCTCGTGGCCGAGCGGATGTGCACCCTGCCGCCTGACGAACCGGAAGCGAAGTGAGAACCGAGTGTCCGAGAGCGGAGAACCCGTCACCGCGTCGAACCGCTTGACCTTCGACGGGGAGTGGCGCGGGGTCAGCCCGAAGTACGTCGGCGTCGAGCTCGTGTCGAGCGCCATCGGAGCGTTGGTGCTCTGCGGCATCACGGTGCCGTTCATCCTGCTCGGCGCCTGGTTCGGCTGGGCCGCCCTCGCGGCGGCCGCCGTCGTGGGTGGGCTCGTGCTCGCCTTCGCTCCGCGCCGGGTGCGCTCGATCGGCTACCGGCTGCGGGACGACGACCTCGAGTTCAGACGCGGCATCATGTTCCACCGCGTGGTGTCGGTTCCCTACGGCCGGATGCAGCTCATCGACATCAACCGGGGCCCCGTCGCCCGGGCGCTCGGCCTCGCCGAGTTGAAGTTCGTCACGGCCGCGGCGGCCACGGGAGTGAGCATCCCGGGCCTCGTCGAGGCCGACGCCAACCGTCTGCGCGACGAGCTCGTGTCGCTGGCCGAATCGCGCCGCGTGGGATTGTGACCGCTCAGCCGTGAACGACCTCACCGACGGCGAGTGGCACCGGCTCCACCCGGCCACCCCGCTGCTGCGCGGCGGAATCATCCTGATCGCCGTGCTCGGCTTCGTGCTCTCGAACTTCCGCGAGCGGCTCGTGGAGTGGGTGTTCGGCGCGCCCGACCTGCCGGGTGATCCGTTGCAGACCGCATACGAGCGCGGCCAGATCGGCTGGGCCGCCGTGATCGTGGCGGCCGTGCTCATCCTCGGCATCGTGATCTTCTACGCCTCCTGGCGCATGCACACCTTCCGCGTGGGCGACGACGTGGTGGAGGTGCGCAGTGGCATCCTCTTCCGCACGCACCGCCGGGCGCGGCTCGACCGCGTGCAGGGTGTCGCGATCAGCCGGCCGCTCTTCGCACGGATCTTCGGCGCGGCCAAGCTCGACGTGAGCGTCGCAGGGCAGGACGCGAAGGTGCAGCTCTCCTACCTCGGCTCGGCCGAGGCCGACCGGCTGCGACGCGACGTGCTGCAGCTGGCGTCGGGCGCCCGCGCTCAGCCGCAGGAGGAGGCGGCCGCATCCGCCCCGGTGCCGGTATCGCCGGCCGTGACGGGGGCCGAATCCGGCGTCGTGAACCAGCGGATGCGCGAATTCCTCGCTCCCGAGCTCGATCCGGATGCGGCTCCCCCCGAGTCCGTGGTGCGCATCCCGCCCGTGCGCCTCATCCTCTCCCTGGTGCTCAGCGGCTTCACGGTGGCGCTGATCGTGGTGGCGGTGTTCGTGCTCACCACGAGCCTGCTCGGGCGGCGCGAGTTCTTCTTCATCCTCATCATCCCGGGGCTCGCCGCCGCCTTCGGCTATTACTTCAACCGCTTCACGAAGTCGCTGCGCTACAGCATCGCCGCCACTCCCGACGGCGTGCGGGTGGGCTTCGGCCTGCTCTCGACGAGCAACGACACCCTGCCGCCCGGCCGCATCCACGCCATCGAGGTCTCGCAGCCGCTGCTCTGGCGGCCGGTCGGATGGTGGATGATCCGCATCAACCGGGCAGGGGCGGCCGGTGAGTCGAACGCCCAGACGAGCACCACGATGCTGCCAGTGGGCACCGTCGACGACGTGCGCAAGGTGCTCGGGCTGCTGCTTCCGGGGCTGGCGGGCGAGCAGACCCGCGAGCTGGTGCTGGACGGGCTCGTGGGCCGTTCCGGCCGGGTGGAGAGCGCGTTCACCGACGCGCCCCGTCGGGCCTGGCCGCTCCGCCCGTTCTCCTGGCGACGCACCGGCTACGCCCGCTCGGGCGACGCCGTGCTCGTGCGCTCGGGCTTCCTGTGGCGGCATCTCTCGGTGGTGCCGCTCGCGCGGGTGCAGAGCGTGCGCATCACGCAGGGGCCCGTGCGGCGGCGCCTCGACCTCGTAGAGCTCACCCTGCAGACCGTGTCGGGGCCGGTGCGCGCCTCCGTGGGTGTCGCCGACCGTGCGCAGGGCACCGCGGCCTTCGAGGAGTGGTCGGCCGGCGCCGTTCGCGCCGCCGCCGCCGACCGGTCGCACCGCTGGGCAGAAGGAGAACGATGAAGCCGTCGGAACGAACAGGTCGACTCGGGGTCGGCATCGTCGGCGCCGGCCGGGTGGGCACCGTGCTCGGTGCCGCGCTCGCCGGGGCCGGTCACGCCGTCGTGGGCGTCTCCGCCATCTCGGACGCGAGCCGGGAACGCGCGGATGCGATGCTCCCGGGAGTCCCCGTGCTCACCATCCCCGAGCTCGTCGAGCGCAGCGAGCTCGTCGTGCTCGCGGTGCCCTCGGATGAACTCGCCACGCTCGTGGCCG
Organism: Herbiconiux sp.; assembly: GCF_004297105.1. Lineage (GTDB taxonomy): Bacteria > Actinomycetota > Actinomycetes > Actinomycetales > Microbacteriaceae > Herbiconiux. The sequence continues at coordinate 90,757 of NZ_SCVE01000012.1, read as the reverse complement.
GGCTCGCCGAGACGGGAACCTGGCAGATGGGGCAGCTGGTGATGCACACCGCCGCCCGGTTCGGGGTCGACGTGCTGGCACCGGCACGGGCATCCGGGATCATCCCGCTCGCCGTGCACCCCGCCATGTCATTCACCGGAACGAGCATCGATCTCGCCCGCCTGGCCGGAACGTACTTCGCCGTGACGGCTCCCACCCCCGTGCTGCCGATCGCCCAGGCGCTCGTGGTGGAGATGGGTGGGGAGCCGGTGGTGGTGGCGGAGGCCGATCGGGCCGCCTACGCCGAGGCCATCGAGACCGCCACGACGTTCTCCACCGCGATCGTGGAGCAGGCGGTCGGTCTTCTCGGTGGGATCGGGGTGGAGGGTCCCGGGCGTGTGCTCGCCCCCCTCATCCGCTCGTCGGTCGAGAACGCCCTGTCGCGAAACGGGGGCGCCCTGCCCGGCTGACGGGCGGCGCTCGCGGTGCCGAAAGGCGCGCGAAGCCCGGTAACATGGCGACGCGGTCGTGCACTTCGACGCCCGTTCCAGTAAGGAGTTCCGGTGGCAGAAGCCGTTTCGGATGCCGTCGGCCTCGAGCCTCCCCGCATCACCACCAGTGTGGCCGGCGTGCGCCAGGCCATCGCCGACGCCCGCGTCACCGCTCCGGGCGCCCGTGTCGCCCTCGTGCCCACGATGGGTGCTCTGCATGCGGGTCACCTCGCCCTCGTCGAGCGGGCCGCCGAACTCGCCGACATCGTGGTGGTGTCGATCTTCGTGAACCCGTTGCAGTTCAACGACCCGGCCGACCTCGAGCGCTACCCGCGCGACCTCGACGCGGATGTGCGCATCCTCACCGGGCACGGTGCCGATCTGGTGTTCGCACCCGAGGTCACCGAGCTCTACCCGAACGGCGACGCCACCACCCGCGTGACGGGCGGCCGCGTGGGCGGCCTGTTCGAGGGCCGCAGCCGCCCCGGCCACTTCGACGGCGTGCTCACGGTCGTCTCGAAGCTCATCAACTCCGTCGGACCCGACGTCGTGCTCTTCGGCGAGAAGGATGCCCAGCAGGTCTACCTGGTGGGCAGAATGATCGCCGACCTCAACATGCCCGTCGAGGTCGAGGTGGTCGACACCGTGCGCGACGACGACGGCCTGGCGCTGTCGAGCCGCAACCGCTTCCTCGATTCCCGGGAGCGCCGTGCAGCGCTCACGCTGCCGCACGTGCTCGAGGCCGCGGAGTCGGCGTCCGATCGTGGCATCGACGCCGTGCTCGCGGCCGCGCAGGCGGCGGCGATGGGGGAGCAGCTCGTCGAGGTCGACTATCTCGCGGTGGTGCATCCGGTGACCTTCCTGCCGGTCGACGACGACTACACCGGCAAGGCGCGCGTGGTGATCGCGGCGAAGGTGGGCGCCACGCGTCTCATCGACACCGCGGCCATCTACCTCGGCCGCTGAGCGGCCCCCTCCCGAGAGCGTGGCAGGAGCGTCCGCGGCTCCGGCGAGGGTCGGCGCCCGGTAAACTTGGGCCGACTTCCGAGGAGAACCGCCCCGCATGACCGATGCATCCGCCCCGAACCCGCACGACACCCCCGAGCTCACCGAGGCGGAGGTCTCGGAGCAGAAGGCCGTGCGCCTGGCCAAGCGCGACCGGCTGATCGAGTCGGGCGCCGAGGCGTACCCCGTCGCGGTACCGGTCACCACCACCATCCCCGCCGTGCGGGCGAAGTGGGGACACCTCGCGGCCGACGAGGTCTCGGGCGAGACCGTCGGCATCGCCGGCCGCGTGGTGCACCTGCGCAACACCGGCAAGCTCTGCTTCGTGTCGCTCCAGTCGGGCGACGGCACCCGTATCCAGGCGATGATCTCGCTCGCCGCCGTGGGCGAGGAGGCGCTGGCGGCGTTCAAGGAGCTCGTCGACCTGGGTGACCACCTGTTCGTGGCCGGCGAGGTCATATCCTCGCGTCGCGGCGAGCTGTCGATCATGGTCACCGAGTGGAAGATCGCGTCGAAGGCCATCCAGCCGCTGCCGAACCTGCACACCGAGCTCTCCGAGGAGACCCGGATGCGCAGCCGCTACCTCGATCTCATCGTGCGCGACCAGGCCCGCCAGGTGGTGCGCACCCGTGCCCTCACAATGGCGTCGATGCGCGCCACCTTCGCCGAGCGCGATTACCTCGAGGTCGAGACCCCGATGCTGCAGACGATGCACGGCGGCGCCGCGGCCCGCCCCTTCGCCACGCACTCCAACGCCTTCGACACCGAGCTCTACCTCCGCATCGCGCCCGAGCTGTTCCTCAAGCGCGCCGTGGTGGGCGGGATCGACCGGGTGTTCGAGATCAACCGCAACTTCCGCAACGAGGGCGCCGACTCCACGCACTCGCCCGAGTTCGCGATGCTCGAGGCCTACGAGGCCTACGGCGACTACACCTCCATCGCCGAGCTCACGCAGTCCCTCATCCAGAACGCGGCCCTCGCCGTGGCCGGCTCGCACGTCGTCACCTGGGCCGACGGAACCGAGTACGACCTCGGTGGCCAGTGGGACCGCATCAGCATGTACGAGTCGCTCAGCGCCGCATCCGGGGTCTCCGTCACGCCGGCGACGTCGGTGGCGGAGCTGCAGGCGATCGCCGACCGTGAGGGCGTGGAGGTGCACCTGCCCAACCACGGCAAGCTCGTCGAGGAGCTCTGGGAGCACTTCGTGAAGGGCGGCCTCGTGCGCCCCACCTTCGTGCTCGACTTCCCCGTGGAGACCAGTCCGCTCACCCGCGCCCACCGCAGCATCCCGGGTGTCGTGGAGAAGTGGGATCTGTACATCAGGGGCTTCGAGCTGGCCACCGGCTATTCCGAGCTGGTCGACCCCGTCATCCAGCGTGAGCGCTTCGTGGAGCAGGCCAAGCAGGCCGCCGCGGGCGACGACGAGGCGATGCGCCTCGACGAGGAGTTCCTGCGGGCGCTCGAGTTCGGTATGCCCCCGTCGGGCGGCATGGGCATGGGCGTCGACCGCCTGCTGATGGCGCTCACGGGCCTCGGCATCCGGGAGACCATCCTCTTCCCGCTGGTCAAGTGACCGGCGGGCCATCAGGTGCGCGTGACAGGATGAGCGCATGAGCTTTCTCGGCGGCGGCAGCAAGGATCCCTTCGAGCCCGGCAAGACCGAGCGCGAGAACCTCGAGAAGGGCCGCGGCGGCCCCGTCGGCGACGAGCCCAATCCCAACAAGCCCACGACCACGCGCATCGCCATCTGGATCATCGTGGGGGCGGTGGGCGTCTACTTCATCGTGTCCGGCATCATCGGCATCGCCACCCACTCATGACGCGCACATCCCGCATGACGTATCGTTGAACCGATGGATGATTTCTGGCCCGCGATCTTCGCATTGGCGCCCACCGTACTGATCGGCCTGGTGTTCTGGTTCATCATGCGTGCGCTCATCCGCTCGGACAAGTCCGAACGCAAGGCCCTCGCCAAGATCGAGGCCGAAGAGCGAGCGCGACTCGGTCTGCCGTCGGCCAAGGCCGACGTCTCCTGACCCTCCGACCCGCTACGGTATCCCTGGGGAGTTCGCCGAGGAGGAGGCCGCATGTCGGGTACTGACGTCGCGGTTCTCGTCTTCCTTCTGCTGCTCGCCCTCGACTTCGTCATCCGTGTCGTCTCGGTGATCGTGGTGCCGCGCAACCGGCGGCCCTCCACCGGCATCGCGTGGCTGATGGCCATCTTCGTGCTGCCCTTCGTGGGCTTTCTGCTGTTCCTCCTCATCGGAAGCTACAAGCTGCCGAAGTCGCGGCGCGAGAAGCAGCACGCCATCAACGAGTTCATCATCGAGACCACGGAGGGCATCGACAAGGTCAGCGAGGACTCGCCGTGGCCCCCGTGGTTCCGCAACGTGGTGGAGCTCAACCGCAATCTCGGCGCCATGCCGCTCGTCGGCGGCAACGACGCGTCACTCGTGGGGGACTACGACGAGTCGATCCGGCAGATGACCGCCGACATCGCCAAGGCGGAGCGCTACGTGCACGCCGAGTTCTACATCCTGTCGCTCGACGCGACCACGGCGCCCTTCTTCGACGCGCTCGAAGCGGCGGCCAAGCGCGGCGTGACCGTGCGCGTGCTGCTCGACCACATCGCATCCGTGCGTGCGCCGGGCAACCGCAAGACGGTGAAGCGGCTCAATTCGATGGGCGTGAAATGGCACTTCATGCTGCCCGTGCAGCCCTTGAAGGGCAAGTGGCAGCGGCCCGACCTGCGCAACCACCGCAAGATCCTGGTGATCGATGGCGACGTGGCCTACATGGGTTCGCAGAACGTGGTCGACCGCAGCTACAACAAGAAGGGCAACATCAAGCGCGGGCTGATGTGGCAAGACCTCATGACGCGGCTCGAGGGCCCCATCGTCGCCGGTATCAACGCCATCTTCATCACCGACTGGTACAGCGAGTCGAACGAGCTGCTGCTGCGCGAGACCCGGCCGATCACCGACGACGTGATCGAGGAGGGCGAGGAGGCGCTCGACATGCAGGTCGTGCCATCCGGCCCGGGGTTCGACGGCGAGAACAACCTGAGGCTCTTCTTGGCGCTGCTCTACAGCGCGCAGAAGCGCATCATCATCACGAGCCCCTATTTCGTGCCGGATGACGCGATGATGTACGCCATCACCACCGCCACCGAGCGGGGCCTCGAGGTGCAGCTGTTCGTCTCCGAGATCGGCGACCAGGCGCTCGTCTACCACGCCCAGCGCTCCTACTACGAGGTGCTGCTGAGGGCCGGAGTGCGTATCTACATGTACCAGGCGCCCTACATCCTGCACGCGAAGCACTTCACGATCGACGACGACGTGGCCGTGATCGGCTCGAGCAACATGGACATGCGTTCGTTCAGTCTCAACATGGAGGTGTCGCTGATGGTGCGTGGGCGTACCTTCGTCGACCAGATGCGGGCGGTCGAAGACGGCTACCGTGCTGTGTCTCGCGAGCTCACTCTCGACGAGTGGCACAAGCAGCCCCTGCGGTCGACGGTGCTCGACAACCTGGCGCGTCTCACCTCGGCCATCCAGTAGGGGCGCTGTCCCGCTCGCGTTCCTCTCCGTCTCGGTCGTCGAGACCGACTCACCGACCGTGACGATCGGGCCCACCACGCTGGTGCTCACGTTCGCGGGCATCGCCGGGGGTCTCACGTTCGGGAAGCCGGCAGAGGTCGCCCTGACGCCCTGACGCTCCGACGCGCTGGCCTCAGCGGTTGCGGGGTTGGAGGCGCACCCCGGGCAGCACCGGGGCCGGGAGGGGAGCGCCGGCGAAGTGATGGTCGCTCGCGCCGAAGCGTGCGGTGGTGAAGACGGACTCCGGATGCGACGGGTCGGCGGCTTCGGCGGAGGCCTCGCCCGCGGCATCCGGAGCCGGCACGCCGCCATCCGGCTCGGGAGCACCCGACTCCCGCTGCCATTGGGTGCGGTAGGCCACGATCTCCTCGTGGCTTCGGCCGACGAAGTTCCACCACATCAAGATCTTCTCGTCGAGCGGCTCGCCGCCGATGAGGAGCAGGCGTGCGGGCTCCGTGCCGGCGCGCACGTCGAGGGAGGGGCGGCCGAGGCCGGTGTACGCCAGCTCGGTGCGCTCGACGGCCGTGCCATCGACCGAGACGGGCCCCGAATCCACCAGAAGGCCGTACTCGAAGTCGGGGCGGAGCGGCAGCTCGACCGCACCGCCGGCCGGCAGGCGCACCTCGACCGCCACGAGCGGTGTGAAGGTGGTCGCGCCCACCGAGCATCCGGCGAAATCGCCGATGAAGATGCTGAGGTCGGCGTCGCCGAGCTGTGTCGTGGCGGCCTCATGGCTCTCGAAGAAGGGGTCCACCTCGCGCGACGCCGACGGAAGCGCGACCCAGAGCTGGGCGCCGTGCAGAACCCGGGTGTCGTCGGTCGACACCTCGGAGTGCGAGATGCCGTGCCCGGCCGTCATCAGGTTGAGCACACCCGGCCGAACGAAGGCGTGGCTGCCGACGCTGTCGCGGTGCTCGATCTCGCCCTCGAACAGCCAGCTCACGGTCTGCAGCCCGGTGTGCGGATGCGGCGGCACCACCATTCCACCGGTGTGCGAGACATCCGCCGGCCCGTAGTGGTCGATGAAGCACCAGGCGCCGATCATGGTGCGTTCGCGGCTGGGCAGGGTGCGGTGAACCGTCATCGCCCGCGGACCGCCGAGCGGCACCTCGCGCGCGGTCATGATCTCGACGACCTGCGGAGCGCCGACCGCCGTGGCGTCGCACTCGACCCAGGTCTCCGTCGGCGCCTCCTCGAGGTTGCTCATAGCAGAATCCTATGGTGCCGCTACGATCTCCATCGGGGTCGCGCACATCCGTGCATCCGCGGCCCGGACACCGACAGTCGGGGGACATCCTGTGATCGCATCCACTCTCGCCGAGAGCAACTCCTTCTCCTACAGCTACCAGTTCGATCCGTTCTCCTCGTTCGCGAGCCTCGTCATCACCGCGCTGGTGATCGTGGGCATGTGGATCACGTTCGACAAAGCCGGTCGTCACGGGTGGGCGGCGATCATCCCGTTCTACAACATCTACGTGCTCTGCAAGGTGGCGGGCAAGCCGGGTTGGTGGTGGATCCTCTACATCATCCCGATCGTGAACATCGTGATCGGCATCATCGTGGCCGTGAACGTCGCGCGCAATTTCGGCAAGGGCGGCGCATTCGGCTTCTTCCTGCTCTTCTGGCCGTTCCCGTTCATCGGCTACCCGATCCTCGCGTTCGGTAGTGCCCAGTACCTCGGCGAGAAGCCCGGCACGGGCGCTCCCGCCGTCGCGATCTGACTTCTGTCACGCCTGGGCGCTTTTCGGCACGCCATATCGCTGCCGGGCCGCCTCGCCGGAGGTGCCCAGGATCGCCCCGATCGTGCTCCACGTGACACGGCCTGCCCGCGCTGCAGCGACAGCCTTGGTGAGTCGAACTTCCGCCTGGACCCGGGCGGCGGCGGCTTCATGCAAGGCGAGGTAGGCGTTACCGTCCATCTCATCTTCTGGCTTTGGCTCGTAGGCTTCGAAGACGGCCGCGTATTCATCGGCGCGCGCGAGTATTTGTCTCAGCGATTTCGGCATCACCGGCCCCGCAGATATTTGGATCGCGCAGGCATTGCGTGCACGACGTGAGTGTCTCCAGCGATGGTCACAAGGCCGACCTCGAGCAGTGCGGCGTTGGTCGCAGGGCCCACGAACATGGCGAAGCCTTCACCAATGTCATGGCTGTAGATCCAGTGATCGAGCGCATGCTCTATGTCCTCCTCAGACGTGCCGTGCTTACGGGCGGAGCGGGCAATATGCCAGTCCATCAAAGTCTAACAAGTTAACTTGCATTGAGAAATGGTCATCCGCAAGCGTGACCCTCTCCGGCTTCACCGATCATCGGTCCGGCAGATCTGCGGAGAGCCACTGCCTCAACGACCGCTGTGGAGGAGTGGACAGAAAGCTGTCACGCCCACGGCGAACAGGGGCTGTCCGGCCCCTGTTCGCTGGCTAGTCTCTTCGTAACGGCCGTCATCTACCTGCCCTGGCGGCCAGGGAGACAGACATGTTTGAGAGATTCACCGACCGAGCTCGTCGCGTCGTCGTCTTGGCGCAAGAAGAAGCCAAGATGCTCAACCACAACTACATCGGCACCGAGCACATCCTGCTCGGCCTCATCCACGAGGGTGAGGGCGTCGCCGCCAAGGCGCTCGAGTCGCTGAACATCTCGCTCGACGCCGTGCGCGAGCAGGTGCAGGACATCATCGGCCAGGGCCAGCAGCAGCCCACGGGGCACATCCCCTTCACGCCGCGCGCGAAGAAGGTGCTCGAGCTCTCGCTGCGCGAGGCCCTGCAGCTCGGCCACAACTACATCGGCACCGAGCACATCCTGCTCGGCCTCATCCGTGAGGGTGAAGGCGTCGCCGCTCAGGTGCTCGTCAAGCTGGGCGCCGACCTGAACCGCGTGCGCCAGCAGGTCATCCAGCTCCTCTCCGGTTACCAGGGCAAGGAGCAGGTCGCCGTCGGCGGCAACGACCAGGCACCCGACAAGGGCTCGCAGATCCTCGACCAGTTCGGCCGCAACCTCACACAGGCCGCGCGCGACAACAAGCTCGACCCCGTGATCGGCCGCGAGAAGGAGATCGAGCGGGTCATGCAGATCCTCTCGCGTCGCTCGAAGAACAACCCCGTTCTGATCGGCGAGCCCGGCGTCGGCAAGACCGCCGTGGTCGAGGGCCTCGCCCAGGCCATCGTGCGCGGAGACGTGCCGGAGACGCTGAAAGACAAGCAGCTCTACACGCTCGACCTCGGCTCGCTCATCGCCGGTTCCCGCTACCGCGGTGACTTCGAGGAGCGCCTCAAGAAGGTCACCAAGGAGATCCGCACCCGCGGCGACATCATCACCTTCATCGACGAGATCCACACCCTCGTCGGCGCGGGTGCCGCCGAGGGCGCCATCGACGCGGCCAGCATCCTGAAGCCGCTGCTCGCCCGCGGTGAGCTGCAGACCATCGGCGCCACCACGCTCGACGAGTACCGCAAGCACTTCGAGAAAGACGCGGCGCTCGAGCGCCGGTTCCAGCCCATCCAGGTCGCTGAGCCGTCGCTGCCCCACGCCATCAACATCCTCAAGGGGCTGCGCGACAAGTACGAGGCGTTCCACAAGGTGTCGATCACGGATGGCGCCATCGTCGCCGCCGCGAACCTCGCCGACCGCTACGTGCAAGACCGCTTCCTGCCCGACAAGGCCATCGACCTGATCGACGAGGCCGGCGCGCGCCTTCGCCTCAGCATCCTGTCGGCCCCGCCGGAGCTGCGCGAGTTCGACGAGCGCATCGCCGCCGTGCGCGGCCAGAAGGAAGCCGCGATCGAAGACCAGGACTTCGAGAAGGCCGCATCGCTCCGCGACGAGGAGAAGAACCTCCTCGGCGAGCGCCTGCGCCTCGAGAAGCAGTGGAAGTCGGGCGACGTGCAGACCTCCGGCATCGTGGATGAGGGGCTCATCGCCGAGGTGCTGGCCCAGGCCACGGGCATCCCGGTCTTCAAGCTCACCGAGGAGGAGTCGGCTCGGCTCGTGTTCATGGAGAAGGCCCTGCACCAGCGGGTCATCGGCCAGAACGAGGCCATCGCCGCGCTCTCCCGCACCATCCGCCGCACGCGCGCCGGCCTGAAAGACCCGAAGCGCCCCTCCGGTTCGTTCATCTTCGCCGGCCCCACGGGTGTCGGTAAGACCGAGCTCGCCAAGGCGCTCGCCGAGTTCCTGTTCGACGACGAGAACGCGCTCATCTCCCTCGACATGTCGGAGTACGGCGAGAAGCACACGGTCTCGCGACTGTTCGGTGCCCCTCCCGGGTTCGTCGGCTTCGAAGAGGGCGGTCAGCTCACCGAGAAGGTGCGGCGCAAGCCGTTCAGCGTGGTGCTGTTCGACGAGATCGAGAAGGCCCACCCCGACATCTTCAACTCGCTCCTCCAGGTGCTGGAAGAGGGCCGGTTGACGGATGGCCAGGGTCGCGTCGTCGACTTCAAGAACACGGTCATCATCATGACCACCAACCTCGGTACCAAAGACATCACGGGCAGCCCCATCGGCTTCCAGGTGTCGGGCAATGAGTCCACCTCGTACGACCGCATGAAGGCGAAGGTCTCGGAGGAGCTGAAGAAGAACTTCAAGCCGGAGTTCCTCAACCGCGTCGACGACACCATCGTCTTCCCGCAGCTGAACAAGGAAGAGCTGCTGCAGATCGTCGATCTGTTCATCAAGCGCCTGCGCGACCGCCTGCTCGACCGCGACATGACGATCGAGCTCACGCTCGCCGCCAAGGAGCGCCTCATCGAGGTGGGCTTCGACCCGTCGCTCGGTGCGCGTCCGCTGCGTCGTGCCATGCAGCACGAGGTCGAAGACCAGCTGTCGGAGCGCATCCTGCAGGGTGAGCTCAACGCGGGCGACCACATCCACGTCGACTTCGAAGACGGCAAGTTCACCTTCGTGCAGACCTCGCGCGAGCCGGTCGCCATCGGCGCCGGCGTGGGCGACCAGCAGCAGGCCTCGGCCGCTGCGGCCGCCGCAGCGCTGGGCGACCTCGACTAGCAACCCCCTCGAAGGGCCGGGCACCACGGTGCCCGGCCCTTCGCCGTCCTCCTCGCGAGTCGCCAAAATCCGGTGCAATTGACCCCTTTTAGACCGGATTCTGGCGACTCGCGAGGAGGACGGTGGGGGTGGGGAGGGCGATACGCTGGTGCGATGAGTTCGAGCAAGGCGCCCGTCACCGTTCGGCGGGCGCGCACCAGTGACATACCCGGCATCCAGCAGATGGTGGAGCCCCTGGTGCAGCGACGAATCCTGCTCGGCAAAGACGCCGTGGTGTTCTACGAGGCCGTGCAGGAGTTCAAGGTCGCCGTCGACGACCGCGGTGCGATCATCGGCTGCGGCGCCCTCCACGTCTTCTGGGAAGACCTCGGCGAGGTGCGCACCCTCGCCGTGAGCGACGCCTGGCTCGGCCAGGGTGTGGGCCGGATGCTGCTCGCCGCTCTCGAGGAAGAGGCTCGCGAACTCGGCCTGAGCCGACTCTTCTGCCTCACCTTCGAGGTGCCCTTCTTCGAGCGCAACGGCTTCATCGCGTCGCCGCTGGCGCTCGTGGAGCCCGAGGTCTACGCCGAACTCGTGCGCTCACCCGACGAGGGTGTCGCCGAGTTCCTCGATCTGGCCCGGGTGAAGCCCAACACCCTCGGCAACACGCGAATGCTGAAGCACCTCTGATGGCGGCCGACGACACGACTCCGGAGGCGGGCGACGAACGCCTCGACGCAACCGGGTCTGAGGCTCCCCGCCGGAGCTTCAACGAGCGCTTGCGGGCCCGGTACTTCGGCAAGCGCCGCCCCGACGAGACCGCGGTCGAGGCGGAGGCGGCGGAATCCGTTCTCCCGAAGTCGAACCAGATGGGCTTCTTCGGCCGCGTGCAGCGCCCGGGCGGCTTCGACACCCCGCCGGATGAGCCGGTGGAGCTCGAGGGCCCGCTCCCGTGGGAGCTGGGCGGCGACGAAGACCCCGGCGACAAGAACGCCGTCGACCGCTAGGCGCAGTTCACGCAGTGCGTGGCGGCCGGGCGGATCTCGAGCCGGCCCACGGGGATCGGGAGGCCGCACGTGAGGCAGAGGCCGTAGGTGCCCGCCGCCACGCGGGCGAGGGCGGCATCCGTCGCCTCGAGGCGTCGTGCGGCGGCCAGCTCAAGGCCTCGGATGCGCGACCACTCGCTCGACAGCGTCGGCCCCTCGGGGTCGTGCTCGTCGTCGTCGGGCGATGACTCGCGCACGGTGCGCAGCTCCGCCATCGATGCGCGCAGCTCGCCGATCTGCGCGAGCGCCGCTTCGCGTTCGCCTGTCAGGGCCGCCACCGGATCGAACGGCGGGGGCGCAGCATCCGGTTGGGAGACGATCAGCCCGCGGGAGCCGGGCCGTCGGTGGGGGTGGCTTCGCCGATGAACTCGCGCAGCTCGGCCTCGACCTCCTTGTCGAAGCTGTCCTGCTCCTCGTCCTCGTCGACCTCCGGGTGCTGCCCGTTGTGCTCGAACGACTCCGGCGTGGGGGGATCGATGAAAGTACTCATGTGCACGAGGGTACGCCTGCGTCGCGCGGCCCGAAACATCCCGAACACATCCGGGAGTTATCATCCACAGATGTCTCCCGTCTCTCCGTACCAGGTGTGCGTCGCCTTCCTCACGCGGGTGGGCGAAGACGGTCGCGTCGAAGTGCTGCTCGGTCGCAAGAAGACAGGCCTCGGCTCGGGCAACATCGTGGGCCTCGGGGGCAAGGTCGAGGTGGGCGAATCGGCGCTCGACGCGATCGTGCGCGAGATCGAGGAGGAGTCGAGCCTCGTGGTCGCCGCCGCCGACCTCACCGAGATGGGTCTCGTGAAGTTCGCGTTCCCGTACCGGGAGAACTGGAGTCAGGACTCGACGGTGTTCGTGGCGTCGCGCTGGACGGGCACGCCGCAGGAGTCCGACGAGGTCTCGCCCGACTGGTACCCCGTCGACGAGCTGCCCCTCGACGGCATGTGGGATGACGCCAAGTACTGGCTCCCCGGCGTGCTCGCCGGCAGCCGGGTGCTCGGCGACTTCACCTTCGGTGAGGACTGCGCCACCGTCTCGTCGTACGAGCTCTTCGACGCCGGCGAGCGCGCGTAGCATTGACGGGTGCTGGAACCCGGACCCGAACACAACCGCCTGACCCGCCAGTTCCTCGGCGCCCTCGTGGTGGTGATCGTCGGATGCCTCGGCCTTCTCGCCTCGCTGGTGTTCCTCTATCCGGCGCACTCCGCCGGCCTCGGCGTCGCTCTCACCATCACCCTGGTGCTGAGCGCCGTGGTGGTGGTCGCGGGAGCTGTGACGTGCATCGTTCTCGCCCGTCGCATCGGCGCGCTCAATCGCAGGAACGGGCGGCGGCGCTAGTTCGGCGAGGGGCAGGACGTAGAATCTCCTGTGCCCTCCGAGACTCCCGACCCGCCGAAGGCCGGTATCGACCCGCATGATCTCGCCGTGTCGCTGAAGGTTCTCGCGCAGATGTCCGACCTCGCCGAGGATCATCCCGACTTCGTGGTGATGCGCAAGGCCACCGCGAAGATGTTCAAGGCCGTGAAGAACCATCGGCGTCGCGAGATCCGCGCGAGCGTCGCCGATGCCGATCGCGAGGTCATCGCCGCCACCGCCACGGGAGCGCCCGACCGCATCGACGACGAGACACGCGGCGTGCCGATCCGCACGTCCACGACGGCTGCGAGCGCCGGCACCCTGCTGAAGCCGCGCAACTGCTACATCTGCAAGCAGCCGTACACGGTGGTCGACGCGTTCTACCATCAGCTCTGCCCCTCCTGCGCCGCGATGAGTCACGCCAAGCGCGAGGCACGAACCGACCTCACCGGCCGGCGCGCGCTGCTCACCGGCGGGCGCGCCAAGATCGGCATGTACATCGCCCTGCGGCTGCTGCGCGACGGCGCCCACACCACCATCACCACGCGCTTCCCCCGCGACGCCGTGCGCCGGTTCGCCGGTCTCCCCGACTCGGCCGACTGGATGCATCGGCTCAAGATCGTCGGCATCGACCTCCGCGACCCCGCCCAGGTGATCGGGCTCGCCGACGATGTGGCGGCTGCGGGGCCGCTCGACATCCTCATCAACAACGCCACCCAGACCGTGAGACGCTCAACTGGTGCGTACCAGCCTCTGGTGGATGCCGAACTCGCGCCGCTGCCGGGCGGCCCGCTTCCCGAGCTGATCACCTTCGGCCACACGAACGACCAGCATCCGCAGGCCCTCGCCGACTCGGTGAGTGCCCATCCGATCCTCGCCGCCGCCGCCGCACGGGCGGAGGAGCTCACGGCTCAGGCCCTTGCGCCCGGGTCGAGCTCACTGGAGCGGCACACCACCGGTACGGCGATCGATGCCGGAGGGCTCGTGCCGGATCTCCACGACGTCAATTCGTGGACCCAGCGCGTCGACGAGGTCGATCCGCTCGAGATGCTCGAGGTGCAGCTCGCCAACACCACGGCGCCGTTCCTCCTGATCTCGCGGCTGCGATCCGCGCTCGCCGCGAGTCCGGCGCGACGCCGCTACATCGTGAATGTGAGTGCGATGGAGGGGGTGTTCGGCCGCGGCTACAAGGGCCCGGGGCATCCGCACACCAACATGGCGAAGGCGGCGGTGAACATGCTCACCCGCACGAGTTCGCGCGAGATGTTCGAGACCGATCGCATCCTGATGACGAGTGTCGACACGGGCTGGATCACCGACGAGCGGCCGCATCCCACCAAGATCCGGCTCGCCGAAGAAGGCTTCCATGCTCCGCTCGATCTCGTCGACGGCGCGGCCCGGGTGTACGACCCGATCGTGCGCGGCGAGGGCGGGGAGGATCTGTTCGGGGTCTTCCTGAAGGACTACGCGCCGGGCTCGTGGTGAGAACGCACCCGCTCGGCTGACCGGGTCGCGCGCACCCCGAACGGGCCCACGCTCTGGTCGTGCGGAGGTTCGCGCGCGATACTGGGTGCGCGAGCATCCGTGTCCGGGCTCCCACCCCACGATCGACGGCGATTGGCGGTAGACCATGTCGAGTCCTTGGCTGGCTCATCCCGATCCCGAAGACCGTCGCCGCACCCGTGCGGTGGTGCACGAGTCGTGGCAGCGGGCACGCGACAACGCGCTCGACCCCGAGCACCTGTTGCCCGATCTCGAGGTGCCGGAGGACGTGCTCTCCGACTACCGTCGCGCCCATCCACTCTCGCTCGTGCTGCCCGTCATCCAGCGCCTGCTCGTGCGCGACGCCGAGGGCTCGGGGCTGCTCGTCGCGGTGGGCGACGAGATGGGCCGCCTGCTCTGGGTCGACGGTGACCGGGCCTCGAAACGAGCGGCCGAGGAGATGCGGTTCGTGGAAGGCGCCGGCTGGTCGGAGCGGCGGGTGGGAACCTCGGCGCCCGGCACGGCCCTCGAACTCGATCACGGCATCCAGATCCACGACGCCGAGCACTTCAACCGGCTCGTGCACGGCTGGAGCTGCACGGCGGTGCCGGTGCACGATCCCGAGACCCGGCGCATCCTGGGCGTGATCGACATCACGGGCGACGCCCGTGCCGTCGACCCCCATACGCTGCCGCTCATCGAGGCCACGGCGGCGGCAGCCGAGGCCGAACTCATGGTGCTGAGGCTGCGCGCCGCGAGCGAGCACCGCACCGCGGGAACCCGGATGAGCGTGGCCGGCTTCGCGGCGACGGCGACGGCGACGGCGCCGGGCCGTGCTCCCCGGCAGCGCCCTGTCTCGATGCATGTCCTGGGGCGCGACACGGGTGAGATCACGGGGGCGTCGGGAGGCGTGCGGGAGCTCAGCATCCGGCACTCCGAGATCGTGACCCTGCTCGCCTGGCATCGCGAGGGCCTCTCGGCGGCGCGCCTCGCCGGGCTCGTGTACGGCGACGACGCCGCAACGGTGACGCTGCGCGCCGAGATCGTGCGGTTGCGCCGCATCCTGCAGAGCTCGGGCATCGAGCTGGAGTCGCGACCGTACCGCCTCGGCTCACCCATCGAACTCGACGCCCACCACGTCACCTCCCTGCTCGACAAGGGCGCCCACCGGGTGGCGCTCGCCGCCTACCGCGGTGCGCTGCTCCCGGGCTCGGATGCGCCCGGCATCGTCGACATCCGTGACCGTGTGCGGGTGCGTCTCCGCGAGGCGATCCTCACGGATGCCGCCATCGACGTGCTGCTCGACTATGCCGCCACCGAGGACGGGCTGACCGACGCGGAAGTGTGGACGGCCGCGCTCCGCCTCCTGCCGGCGCGCTCGCCGAAGCGCGCCGGGGTCGTCGCGCAGCTGGAGGCGCTCGAGCGCTCGGAGTGAGGCGACCCCGGACGATCGGCATGGTCTCTGCGACGATCGGCGGGATGGATCCGGCGTTCGTCGCGTTGCACCCTGCATGACCGCAGAAACCGCCTCGCTCGACCTGAGCTCGCCGACACCGACCTCGACATCGCCCCGCAAGGACTCCTGGGCCGGTGTCATCTCCCTCGGACTCGGGGTGTTCGCCCTGGTGATGGCCGAATTCCTTCCGGCGAGCCTGCTCACCCGTGTGGCGAGCGACCTGGGCGTGAGCGAGGGCGTGGCCGGTCAGTCGGTGAGCGTCACGGCGATCGTGGCCGCCATCGCGGGGCTCACCATCCCCGTGCTGCTGCCCCGGGTCGACCGCCGGCACCTCATGCTCGGGCTCGGCCTGCTCGCCGTGCTCTCCGATCTGATGGTGGCCATCGCTCCGAGCTACCCGGTGCTGCTCGCCGCGCGAGTGCTGCTCGGCATCGCGCTCGGCGGGTTCTGGGCCCTCGCCATCTCGGTCACGGCGCGACTCGTCTCGCCCGAGCGCCTCGGGCGCGCGATGACCGTGGTCAACATGGGCGTCTCGCTCGCCACCGTCGCGGCCATCCCGCTCGGCACCTGGCTCGGCGAGGTGTGGGGGTGGCGGCCCGTGTTCCTGCTCGCCGCCGGCGTCGGCGCGGTCGCCCTGCTCGCGCAACTGTTCGTGCTGCCATCGATCCGCGCCACAGGCTCGGTCGGATTCGGTGCGCTGTTCGCGACGCTGCGCTCGCGTCTGATCCTGCTCGCCCTGATCGCCACGGGTCTCGTGGCCGGTGGGCACTTCGCGGCGTTCACCTACATCCGCCCCGCCGCCACCGACGTGGGCGGGTTCGACCCGGCGGGCCTGGCGGTCCTGTTGCTCGTCTACGGGCTCGCGGCGTTCGCCGGCAATCTCATTGCCGGGCCCCTGGTCGACAAGCGGATGCGCGTGGCCGCGTTCGTCTTCCCCGTTGTGCTAGGCGCCGCGCTCCTGCTGTTCGCCTTCTCCGGCGGCAATCAGGCCGTCGTGCTGGTGGCGGTGGCGCTCTGGGGATTCGGCTTCGGTGCGGTGCCCACCACTCTGCAGACCTGGATGGCCCGCGCCGAACCGAGCCGGTTGGAGAGTGTGGGTGGCCTCCAGGCCGCGACCTTCCAGGTGTCGATCGCTCTCGGCGCGGTGGTGGGCGGAGTGCTCGTCGACGGAGTCGGCGTGGGAGCAGCACTCCTGGCGGGCGGCCTCGCGGCGCTCGCCGGCGGGATGCTGCTGACATCGCTCCGGATGCGGCCTGCGGGCTGAGTTGCAGCGGACCGGGGTGCGGCGGGTGAGTCGTTACTCGGGCAGCGCGCTCTCGGCACCCTGCCGCCACGCCCTGGGTGACAGGCCGGTGTGCCGGCGGAAGGCGCGGCTGAAAGCCACGTCGGAGACATAGCCGAGCGCGGTGGCCGTCTGCCCCACGCTGAGCCCGTCACCAGCGAGCAGCTGCTTGGCCCGCTCCATCCGCACGCGCGTGAGGTAGGTGAGCGGCGGAGCGCCCACTGCGAGCCGGAACTGCTCGGCGAACACCGAGCGGGACGAGTTCGCCACCCGGGCGAGTCCGGCCACGCTCCACCGGGCTCCGGGCCGGCTCTGGATGGCCTCCACCGCGCGCGCGATGTCCGGGTCACGCAACGCCAACTGCCAGCCTCCGTCGAGGTGGTCGCAGACCTGCTCCGCCCAGCTGCGCACCGTCGCCGCCACGATCAGGGTGGCGAGTGCTTCGGTCAGCGACGAGGCCGCCGAGCGGCCCGCATCCTGCTCCTCCCGGATGCCCCGCACGAGACCGTCGACGAGGGCGGATGTCTCCGCGAGACCGCAGCTCATCATGAGCTCGGGCAGACCGCCGTCGAGGATCGAGGCGGGCGCCACCACCGCACCCAGGTCGACCGACGCGGCACCGCGGGGGAGCGCGCTGCCCTCGTATCGAAGGGTCCCGGTCAGGATCTCGGAGTCAGCGATGGCGGTGAGGGTGTGCGCCCGGCCGAGGGGGAGCAGCACGACGTCGCCCGTCCGCACGATCGCACACGCGTCGAGGCCCGAGACGCTGGCCGAGCCCGAAAGCACATGGTGCACCACCGCGGAGCCGTCGTCGAGCTCTCGCCGGTGGCCCGCGGCGAGGGCCCCGATCGTCACGGCGCGGGCGCGGAAGCGCAGCCGGGCGAGCAACTCGCTCAGTGCATCCGGATGCGTCGTCGTCGGCCTCATGCTGGGTGCAATGCCGACGACGCGGTGGGCATTCCCTGCTGCCCGCCGGCGGGCCTGCGCGTGCAACCCGATGCAACCTCCTGAGGCGTAGCTTTGCGCGCATCCGACACCGTCGTCGCAAAAGGAGCAGTCCATGACCATCATCGATCGTCCGGCCGAGCAGGAGACCGCCCCCGCGGCGCCCGGCTCCACCGTCTACGCGAACCCCGGAACCGCGGGTGCCGTAATGCAGTTCAAGCCGCGGTACGACAACTACATCGGCGGCGAGTACGTTCCGCCGGCGAACGGCCAGTACTTCCAGAACCCGACCCCCATCACGGGCCAGAACTTCACCGAGATCGCGCGCGGCACGGCGGCCGACGTCGACCGGGCCGTCGAGGCCGGCTGGAAGGCGTTCGAGGCCTGGGGCAAGACGAGCGTCGCCGAGCGCGCCGTCATCCTCAACAAGATCGCCGACCGCATGGAGCAGAACCTCGAGCTGCTGGCCGTGGCCGAGACGTGGGAGAACGGCAAGCCGGTGCGGGAGACGCTCGCGGCCGACATCCCGCTCGCCATCGACCACTTCCGTTACTTCGCCGGCTGCATCCGCGCCCAGGAGGGCGGCATCTCCGAACTCGACAACGACACCGTGGCGTACCACTTCCACGAGCCGCTCGGGGTCGTGGGGCAGATCATCCCCTGGAACTTCCCCATCCTGATGGCGGTCTGGAAGCTCGCGCCCGCGCTCGCCGCCGGCAACTGCGTCGTGCTGAAGCCGGCCGAGCAGACCCCGGCGTCGATCCACGTGCTGATGGGCCTCATCGAGGACCTGCTGCCCGCCGGTGTGCTGAACATCGTGAACGGCTTCGGAATCGAGGCCGGTGCTCCGCTCGCGTCGCACAAGAACATCCGCAAGATCGCGTTCACCGGTGAGACCACCACGGGCCGCCTGATCATGCAGTACGCGAGCGAGAACCTCATCCCCGTCACGCTGGAACTCGGCGGCAAGAGCCCGAACGTGTTCTTCGCCGACGTGGCCGACGAGAAGGACTCCTTCTACGACAAGGCGCTCGAGGGCTTCACGTTCTTCGCGCTCAACCAGGGCGAGGTGTGCACCTGCCCGTCGCGCGCGCTCGTGCAGCGCTCGATCTACGACGGCTTCGTGGCCGACGGCCTCGACCGGGTGGCGAAGGTGAAGCAGGGCAACCCGCTCGACACCTCCACCATGATCGGGGCGCAGGCCTCGAACGACCAGCTCGAGAAGATCCTCAGCTACATGGACATCGGCAAGCAGGAAGGCGCTCGCCTGCTGGCGGGCGGCGAGCGGGCCGATCTCGGCGGCGAGCTCTCCGGCGGCTTCTACGTGCAGCCGACGGTGTTCGAGGGCACGAACTCGATGCGCATCTTCCAGGAGGAGATCTTCGGCCCGGTGCTCGCCCTCACGAGCTTCGACGACTACGACGACGCCATCTCCATCGCCAACGACACCCTCTACGGGTTGGGCGCCGGCGTGTGGTCGCGCTCGGGGTCGCAGCTCTACCGGGCGGGCCGCGCCATCCAGGCCGGCCGCGTGTGGTCGAACACCTATCACCAGTACCCCGCGCACGCCGCGTTCGGTGGCTACAAGCAGTCGGGCATCGGCCGGGAGAACCACCGGATGATGCTCGACCACTACCAGCAGACGAAGAACCTCCTCGTCTCCTACGCCGATGGGCCGATGGGATTCTTCTGATGCCCGAGACCCCCTCGTCGGGCGCTCCGGCGCTCACCCGGGTCGATGTGACGGATGCCGCAGCAGACATGCTGCGGCATCTCGCCACCTCGTACGGGCAGCTGATGTTCCACCAGTCGGGCGGATGCTGCGACGGCTCGTCGCCGATGTGCTACCCGGTGGGCATGTTCCGGGTCGGGGCGTCCGACATCCTGATCGGCACGCTGCACGTCGAGGGCACGTACCCCATCGAGGTGTACATGTCGCGGTCGCAGTTCGAGTACTGGAAGTACACGTTCCTCACCATCGACCTCGTCGACGGGCGGGGGAGCGGCTTCTCGATCGAGGCGCCGGAGGGCAAGAGGTTCATGATCCGGTCGCGCCTGCTCGAAGACAGCGAACTCGCAGCCTTCGGACTGGCGACTCGCGATGGTGTGACCGCGTAGTCGCGCATCCGCTGGTTACCCTGATCTCATGTCGACGATCAGGCATCCCGTGGGGCCGCAGCCCAAGAAGGTGTACTGGCGGCGACGGCTGGTGGTGCTCTTCGTGCTGCTGGCCGTCATCGCGGTGGTGGTGCTGATCGTGGTGCGCCCCGGGTCGGGCGCTCAGGGTGAGCCGGCGCCGGTGGCCGCACCCTCCGCCTCGTCGACCGCAGCCGCCTCGACGGATGCGCCGGCCGATCCCGCGGCCACACCCGCCTCCGGTTCCGACTCCGCCGCCGAGACCCCCGCCGCCCCTGCGGTCGAGGCGGGCGATGCGTGCGATCCCTCGACGATCCGGGTGGAGCCGGTGACGGATGCGGTGACCTACGCGCCCGGGGTGAACCCCCAGATCTCCTTCACCATCACGAACACCGGCTCTGTCGCCTGCACGGTGAACGCGGGCACCTCGCAGCAGAAGTACACGATCACGAGCGGTGCCGAGACCTACTGGGTCTCCACCGACTGCCAGTCGGGTGCATCCGACACCGAGGCGCTCCTCGAGCCGAACGTGCCGGTCTCCTCGACGCCGTTCGCCTGGGACCGCACCCGCTCCTCGGCCAGCACCTGCGGTGCCGCCGACCGCGCCCAGGTGCCGGGCGGCGGCTCCTCGTACCACCTGAACGTGGAGGTGGGCGGAGTCTCCGCGGCCACCACCACCCAGTTCATCCTCGACTGACGGTCGGGCCTCGACCCACCAGCGTCAGCACCAGCCCGAGGACCGCGACGATGAAGCCGGGCACGAGAACCGCGAAGCCGATCAGGATGTTCCACGCGAACACGCCGGCGATCGGGGCTCGCCCCTGCGACAGGAAGAACGTGAGGATCCACACCAGGCCCACGACGAAGCCGATGATTCCGAGAATCAGCAGCACCCCTCCCACGCGGAGCAGTGGACTCCTGCGCTGGGGTGCGACGGTGGACAGGTCTCCGCGCGCCGATCGGGCGGCGGCGCTTCGGCGGGAGATCACCAGGGCGATGATGGCCGCGGCGATCAGGATGAACGTGCCGATGCCGAGCAGGGCCACCACGATGAGTGTCAACGGGTCCATGGTGGTGAGCCTAACGGCCGGTACGGGATCGGCGGGTGACCTCCTCGACATCGGCTTGCAGTGTGCTGGTGGTCTGTTCTCCGCCGGGGCCGATCGACGTAGGGTGAGCGCAACGACAGCAAGGAGCACCGATGAGCGACGTTGACCAGCCCGGAACCGACGGCCCGAACCTCGGCAAAGACGGCACGATCCCCAACTCCGACACCGGCATCGCGGTCGGCCACGACCCCGACGGCTCGCACTTCAACCAGGAAGAGGAAGACGGCGACGAAGCCGCGGAGTAGCGACCTGGCCGAAGCCCCTGCGACTTCTCCTTCGGAGAAGGCCGCAGGGGCTTTCGTGTGCCTCCTGAAAATAGTGCTGGACGAGGCCGCCGCGCATCCGTATTCTGGAACGTTTCGCTCACAGCAGGGCGAACAGGGAAGCGGACATGAGGCGCATCAGCAAGACACTCTTCAGTTGGGCATCGATCCTCGATGACGAGACCGAGGCGCAGGCGGTGACGGCATCCCGGATGCCCTTCATCCACCCGCACATCGCCCTGATGCCGGATGCGCACCTCGGCAAGGGGGCCACCGTCGGCTCGGTCATCCCCACGCTCGGTGCCATCATCCCGGCCGCCGTGGGTGTGGACATCGGATGCGGCATGATCGCCGTTCGTACCGGCTTCACCGCCGACGACCTGCCGAGCGACCGGCAGCCCCTCCGTGAGGCGATCGAGCGCGCCGTTCCGCTGTCGGCCGGGGTGTACAACACCGAGATCACCGCGACGGCCGCGCCGCGCATCGCCGAACTCGAGGAGCTGGCCGCATCCGGAGCCGAAGGCGCACCCGCGCACCGGTTCGACCCCGCCGACTACGCGGCCAACTGGCGGCTGCAGCTCGGAACGCTCGGCTCGGGCAACCACTTCATCGAGGTGAGCCTCGACGAAGACGAGCGGGTGTGGCTGTTCCTGCACTCCGGCTCGCGCGGTGTGGGCAACCGCATCGCGGGCGCCCACATCCAGGCCGCCCAGGAGTACGACGCGCGCAACTGGATCGTGCTGCCCGACCGCGACCTCGCCTACCTCGTCGAGGGCACCGTGGAGTTCGACCGCTACATCGCCGAACTGCGCTGGGCCCAGCGCTTCGCCTTCCTCAACCGCGAGGAGATGATGGATCGCGTGGTCGCCGAGGTCGAGGCCTGGGTGGGCCGGCCCGTGGTCGAGGCCGAGCGCGTGAACTGCCACCACAACTACACCGAGAAGGAGCACCACTACGGCAAAGACGTGTGGCTCTCCCGCAAGGGCGCGATCGATGCGAGCGCGGGCCTGCCGGGCCTCATCCCGGGGTCGATGGGCACCGCGTCGTACGTGGTGACGGGCAAGGGCAACCGACTGTCGTTGAACTCGTCGCCCCACGGGGCGGGCCGCGAGTACTCGCGGTCGGCGGCGCGCCGCACCTTCACGCGCCAGCAGCTCGACGAGGCGATGGCGGGCATCGAGTGGCGGGCCACCGATGCGTTCCTCGACGAGATCCCGCAGGCCTACAAGCCCATCGACCAGGTGATGGCGGATGCCGCCGACCTCGTGGAGGTACGGCACACACTCCGGCAGATCGTGAACGTGAAAGGCGACTGAGGTCACCCCGCACCAGGAGGGCTTGCGCCCGCGGCGCACTCGCGCCTCGAGCGCAAGCCCTCCTGATGTTCATCCGGCGGGGCTACGATTCGGCACGTGGCTCTGCGAACACGAACGGATGCTCTCGAGATCGCCGTGACCGGTGGCCTCGTGCGAGGCGTCACGCGCCGGGGCCTGCACACGTGGCGCGGAATCCCCTATGCCGCGCCGCCCGTGGGCTCGCTCCGCTTCCGGGCGCCTCGCCCGGTGGTGCCGTGGGCCGGCGTGCGCGACGCGAGCGAGTTCGGCCCCGTCTCGATGCAGTCGCGCAACGGCAACTTCATCGGGGCTTCCCGCTCGACGCCCATGGACGAGGACTGTCTCACGATCAACGTGATCCGGCCCGCATCCGACACCGACGGCCTTCCCGTCATGGTGTTCATCCACGGCGGCGCCTACAGCGTCGGCTCGTCGGCCGAGTACCCGAAGAACGGCGAGACGCTCGTGCGGGAGGGCGGCGTGATCTACGTGAGCTTCAACTACCGGCTGGGGGCCCTCGGCTACCTCGACTTCACCCGCTACTCCACGCCCGAGCGCCCGATCGAGTCGAACCTGGGCCTTCGCGACCAGGTGGCCGCGCTCGCCTGGGTGCGTGACAACATCGCCGCATTCGGCGGCGACCCCGCGAACGTCACCCTCTTCGGCGAATCGGCCGGTGGCAACGCCGTCACCACGCTCATGGCCGTGCCCGCCGCTCACGGTCTGTTCGCCCGGGCCATCGCCCAGAGTGCGCCCCCGAACGCCGTCTACCTGCCCGAGATGGCAGCCGTCTGGGCCGACGAGTTCGTGGAGCTGCTCGCGGAGAACATCGACACCGACGGCGTGGAGAACACCTCCGACGACACGGCGGGCCAGATCCTGGTCGATGCCGCTGCCGTCGAACTGATCGACGCCGCCGTGACCCTGACCCTCAGAACCCCGGATGCGCATCCGGGCACCATCGTGATGTCACCGGTGATCGACGGAGACTTCCTGCCCGAACGACCCCTCGATGCCTTCAAGGAGGGACGGGTGGCTCGGGCGCCGCTGATCATCGGCACGAACGACCGGGAGGGATCGCTGTTCACCGGGCGGCTCGACATCCTCGCCACGACGCCGAAGCGCATCCGCGCCATCTTCGGCCGCACCAAGAAGAAGCCGCGCAAGGCCATCAAGGCGGAGTATCCCGAGCTGCCCGCGAAGCGCCCCGCGGCCGATTTCGGCGGCGACTACGCGTTCTGGTACCCCACCGTGAAGGTGGCCGAACGACACTCCCGCTTCATGCCCGTGCACTTCTACCGCTTCGACATCGCGCCGCGCCTCGTGCACCTCGCGGGATTCGATGCCACCCACGGCCTCGACCTCTACGCCATCTTCGACCGGATGGACGGCTGGTTCGGCCGCACGATGACGATCCTCGGTGGCCGCCGCACCTTCACGGCGGCAGGCAAGCGGATGCGCGCCTTCTGGCTCGCCTTCGCCCGCGACGGCAGCGTCGACGAATCGGTGTGGCCGCGCTACGACGAGACCGAGCGCCTCACCCTCATCTTCGACGAGACCGACCGTGTCGAATCCGACCCCCGCGCCTCGAAGCGCCTTGCCTGGCAGGAGTTCGTGCCCCACGTCTGACGCTCCGGCTGTCCACGGGGTGATGAGGGGTGGGAAACGACGGACTGTGCCGGGCGATACGGGCCGAAGCTCCGTCGTTCGCTGGATTCGGGTTGAATCCCCGTCGTTCGCGGAGAGGGACGGGGACGGGGACGCAGGTCAGCCGAAGGCGCGGCCCAGGGCGCGGGTGAGTTGGCGCACGTCGTCGTCGATGATGGTGCCGAAGCCCAGCCGCTTGGCCTCGGAGGCCCGGATGCGGCTCGACGACACCGGGCGGATCTCGCCCGCGAGGCTGATCTCACCGAACGCCGCCAGATCGTGCGCCAGCGGCTTGTCGTTCGACGCGGATGCGAGCGCGAGAGCGATGGCCAGATCGGCCGCCGGCTCCGTGAGCTTCACGCCGCCGACCGTCGACACGTAGACATCTTTGTCGCTCAGCGGGATGCGCGCACGCCGCTCGAGAACGGCGAGGATCATCGCCACCCGCGACGAGTCGACCCCGTTCGTGACCCGCCGCGGATTCGGCGACGGCGTCGACACCACGAGCGCCTGCACCTCCACCGGAAGGGCCCGCCGCCCCTCGAGCGCGACGGTGACGCAGGTGCCGGAGACGGCATCCGACCCGCGTGAGAGGAACAGCCCGCTCGGGTCGGGCACCTCGGCGATGCCGTCGGAGGTCATCTCGAAGCAGCCCACCTCGTCGGTGGGCCCGAAGCGGTTCTTGAGCGCCCGCACGAAGCGCAACGAGGTCTGCCGGTCGCCCTCGAACTGGCACACCACGTCGACGAGGTGCTCGAGCACCCGTGGCCCCGCGATCGACCCGTCTTTCGTGACGTGCCCCACGAGCAGCACGGGCAGCGATCGCTCCTTCGCCACGCGGATGAGCGAGGATGCCACCTCCCGCACCTGCGTCGGCGACCCGGCCGCACTCTCGAGCGACGCTGACGACACCGTCTGCACCGAGTCGACGATGACGAGGTGCGGCTGCACCGCGTCGATCTGCCCGAGCACCGTGGCCAGATCGGTCTCGGCCGCCAGCATGAGCGTGGGTGAGAGGGAGTGGGTGCGCTCGGCGCGCAGCTTCACCTGCGACACCGACTCCTCGGCCGAGACGTAGAGCACCCGCAGGTGCTCTTCGGCCGCTTTGGCCGCCACTTCGAGCAGCAGCGTCGACTTGCCCACGCCGGGTTCACCGGAGAGCAGGATGGCGGCGCCGGGCACGAGCCCGCCGCCGAGCACCCGGTCGAACTCGCCGATGCCCGTGGCCCAGTGCGAGGCGACGTCGGAGGAGATCTCGGTGATGGGCCGCGCGATGCGCTCGGCGCCGAGCACCGTGGCGCGCACGGCCCGCGTGATGCCCTCGTTCTCGGCCGCCGACACCACGGTGCCCCACGACTGGCACTCGCTGCAGCGGCCCACCCACTTGGCCGTCTGCCACCCGCACTCGGTGCAGCGGTATGCGCTCTGCGATTTCGTGGCCATGAGCATCACCCTAGAGCCGACCCCGGACATCCGCGGCCGTCTCCCCAGGGAAGCGGTCAGGGGTTAGTCGTCGGAGTCCTCGTCGTCGTAGGCCGGGTAGCTCGCGCGGCCCTTGGCCGAGAGGGTGGCGGCGCGCTCCGCGAGGCGGCGGCGCACCTCCGTCTGGGCCTTCTCCACGAAGGCCGGGTCGAGCGGCGTGGTGGGGTAACCGGATGTGCCGTGGTACTTCTCGATGTAGGCGTCGAGCTCGGGGCCCGACTCCCACGACGTGATGAGGCAGTAGCGCGGTTCCGTGCCCTGGTGCCAGACCGCGTGCCAGAAGCGCTGGGTGTCGATGATGAGCTGTGCGCCCGCGGGCAGCGCGATGCGCACCTCGGTGTCGGGGTCGAAACGGTCTTCGCGCAGGATGAGCACGGAGTCCTTGTCGTCGGAGAGATTGAAGTAGCCGCGCACGATCCAGCCGGTGCCGTCGGGGTTCAGGCGGTTGTTGTCGTCCTGGTGCAGGTTGTAGAGCGCGGTGGCGTAGTCGTTCGGCTGCAGCTCGATCACGCGGCAGCGGCCGATGTTGGCACCGGGCTCCTCGGCACGGGCCTTGAGGATGGGGGCCTTGGCCACATTCGCCTCGACCCAGACACCGTCTTTGTCGGTGCGGGGAGGCGTGTGGTTCCAGAAGCCGTTGCAGTCCATGTCGCCCGAGGCGCTGGCGAGCGGCGCGAAGCGGGTCTCTCCCGATGACTTCCAGTCGACGTACTCCAGGTCGAGCCATTCCTTCGGATCGGCCGACTGGTCGTAGGGATCGAGAACGACATAGCCGTCTTTCTCGAATGCTCGTGATCGGATGTAGCTCATCGTGAAATGAACCCTTTCGGTAAGAGGACCAGCACGTTTCAACATGCCCGACTTAGGCAAGGCTAACATCCGCGATCCCGCAGTCACCCTGGACGACGGAAGGTTGCGAGAGCATGATGACGACATGCAACGAGACATCTATGACGATGACCACAATGCCTTCCGTGAACTCGTGCGCGACTGGACCGCCCGGCACGTCACCGCCGAGTCGCGGCAGCGCTGGGATCGTGAGGGCGAGATCGACCGCGCGACGATGCAGTCGGCCGCCGAGCTCGGCATCATCGGCCTCTCCGTGCCGGAGGAATTCGGGGGCGGTGGGATGCTGCAGGACTTCCGGTTCCGCATGATCGTGACCGAGGAGGTCATCGCCGCCGGATCGGGTTCGCTGGCCGAGGCCTTCTCCATCCACGACGATCTCGCCGTGCCCTACATCGCTCGCATGGGCACGCCCGCCCAGCAGGAGAAGTGGCTGCCCCGCATGGCGACGGGGGAGGTGCTCGGCGCGCTGGCGATGACGGAGCCGGATGCGGGCAGCGACCTGCGCAGCATCCGCACCACTGCGACGAAGGTCGACGGCGGCTACCGCGTGAACGGCTCGAAGATCTTCATCTCGAGCGGCCGCACCGCCGACCTCCTCGTGACCTTCGTGAAGACCGGTGAGGGGAACCGCCCGGATGCGTTCAGCCTCGTGCTGATCGAAGACGGCATGGAGGGCTTCGAGCACAGCCGCGTGCTCGACAAGCTCGGCTACCACGGCCACGACACGGCAGAGCTCACCTTCACCGACGTCTTCGTGCCCGACGAGAACCTCATCGGCGGGGAGGCAGGTGCCGGCTTCGTTCAGCTCATGAAGAACCTCCCGCTCGAGCGCCTGTCGATCGGTGCCGCGGGCGCGGCGGCAGCCCAGGCCGGCTTCGACTGGACGGTGGCCTACACGAAAGACCGCCGCACCTTCGGCAAGCGGGTGATCGATCACCAGAACACCCGCTTCCGGCTGGCGGAGATGGCCGCCACCATCGACGCCCTCTGGGCCTACCTCGATCGTGCGATCGTGGCCTATTCGAAGGAGGCGCTGACCCCGGAGGATGCCGCCAAGGTGAAGTTGTGGGCCTCCGAGCGCGAGGGTGAGGTGCTCGACGAGTGCCTGCAACTGCACGGCGGCTACGGCTACATGAACGAGTACCCGGTGGCGCGCGCCTACACGGAGGCGCGGGTGCACCGCATCTACGGCGGCAGCAACGAGATCATGCGCGAGATCGTGGGCCGGGAGATCGCGGGGCGTGACACCGCGGCACCTGCCGGAGGATGATGAGCGCATGACCGCTGGAACGAAAGACGACCCCTGGCAGCTCACCACGGCTCCCGGTACCTCGAGCTACACGATGCATCGCGACGAGGATGCCGACCCCGCCCTCCTCGTGTGCCAGGTGGGCTCGACGAAGTTGAGCTACCTCGCCACCGCGGTCGACGACCTCCATGCCTGGCTGCTGTCGCAGAAAGACAACGGAGACGACGGGTGGGTGGCACTCGGCGCCGCCGATGAGCAGAAGCCCGCCGCATCCGGAACCGTTGAGGCGTGGGGTCGTGCCGACGACAACCCGGCCGGCGGCTGGTACGGCGTGCGCAAGGGATACCGTGGCCGATTCGGCATGTACCTGCCGCCGCTGCTCGAACACCTCGGCCTCGCCGAACTCACCCACGATGCCCGCAACAACCGGATGCGCGCGATCTGAACTGCGCCCTGCGAGAACAGCGTCCTGCGACAGGCGAATGCGGGCGTAAGGTGAATCGACTGGCGACGACGGCAGGAGATCCACCGAACCCGAGCCTAGGAGGCGACTTTGACCGATGATGTATCCGGAGCCCCCCACCTCGAATCAGTCCTGCGAGTCGCGACGTCGCATCCGATCGGTCTCGACCGCCACGACCTCGTTCTGCGCAAAGGCCAGCTGACCCTTCTCAACGGCCACGCGACTCCGCGTGAATCGATGATCGAAGACCTCTTCTTCATCGCCGACGC
Organism: Herbiconiux sp.; assembly: GCF_004297105.1. Lineage (GTDB taxonomy): Bacteria > Actinomycetota > Actinomycetes > Actinomycetales > Microbacteriaceae > Herbiconiux. The sequence continues at coordinate 62,345 of NZ_SCVE01000012.1, read as the reverse complement.
CCTCGATGCGGCGCACGTGCCCTTCATGCTGGTGCGGGGCAACGACGAGCGACCCGTGCTGGCCGTGCGCTGGAACGACCGCAAGCGGGCGAAGAGCGCCCTCATCGAGAGCATGGCCGGCGAGCCCTTCTACTCGAAGGCGCCCGGTGCCCCTGCCCTCCTCGTGGCCGACGGCAAGCTGGCACGCGACCCGAAGGCGCGCGTGATGCGGCTCTTCCGGCCGCGCATCGAGCCGATCGGCCGCCTGCGCTACGGCGCCGAGTCGGCCGTCCAGATCGAGTTCTGGCAGCGCATCGGCGACGTCGTCGAAGCGCCGGTCGAGAATTCGCTCACCCGCCGCACCATTCCGGCCGACGAGATGGTCGAGACCACTGTCGACCTCTACGGCCGCACCTGGACAACCATCGAGGGCATGTTCAACCAGCTCGCGAGCGACATCGGCTTCGACGTCGACCTCGTGTTCTCCTGGGTCGACGGCACCGCGATCGAGTTCCAGCGGGCCCGCGCCAAGCGCATGGCCAGCTATGTGGTGGGCGACGGCGACGACTCCGAGGCCCGCTACCGCCAGATCGACGAACTGAAGTACGCCCTGCGCAGTGTCTACATGTTCGCCCCGTGGGTGCGCCGCATCTTCATCGCCACCGACTCGCCCAGACCCGCGTGGCTGGCCGACGACCCCCGGGTCACGATCATGCCGAGCGAGGAGTTCTTCAAAGACCTGAGCGACCTCCCCACCCACAACTCGCACGCCGTCGAGGCGCAGCTGCACCGCATCCCGGGCATCGCCGAGCACTTCCTGTATTCGAACGACGACATGTTCTTCGGCCGCCCCGTGACTCCCGATCTCTTCTTCTCACCCGGTGGCATCACGAAGTTCGTCGAAGCCGACACCCGGATCGGTCTGGGCGCCAACGCGGTGCACCGCAGCGGCTTCGAGAACGCCGCCCGCGTGAACCGGGAGCTGCTGCAGGCCCGCTTCGGCCGCATCACCACCCGTCATCTCGAACACTGCGCGGCGCCACTGCGCAAGAGCGTGCTGTTCGAGATGGAGGAGGAGTTCTCGGCCGAGTTCGCGCGCACGGCGGCGAGCCCGTTCCGATCGGCCACCGACATCTCGGTCACGAACTCCTTCTACCACTACTACGCGTTGATGACCGGGCGTGCCGTGGTGCAGACCGAGGCGAAGGTCAAGTACATCGAGACCACGTTGCGCTCGGCCCTCAAAGAGATGGACACGCTGCTCAAGAAGCGGTCGATGGACATGTTCTGCCTCAACGACGGGTCGAAGCCCGAGATCGAGGTGGAGGAGCGCACCACCGCGGTCATCTCGTTCCTCGAGCGGTACTTCCCGTTCCCGGCCCCATGGGAACAGCCGGTCGAGGCCGCTGTTCCTAGACGCCCGTCGGCAGAAGGATCGGCATCGTCATCGGCGGTTCGGGCGATACCCGCGGGCTGACCGCATCCGCGATCCGGATGCCGTCGGCCGCCAGGCGGCGGCGGGTCTCGTCGGCCGTGATGTAGTCGAGGGTGGGGTAGGTGCCGATCGGCACCACCGAGTGCAGCACCGTGTTCTCGTAGACGTGCACGAGGTTGAAGGCCTGCGCGCCGGCGCGGCCCTTGGTGCCGCCGACCTCCACGTTCAGGTCCTGCGTGTAGCAGGTGGCGGATGCCACGGAGACGGGGATGCCGGCGAAGGTCGCGTTGGTGGAGTAGTGCAGGTGCCCGGCGATGATGGAGCGCACATCCGAGCCCTCGAGCACCTCGGCGAGGCTCTTCTGGTCGCGCAGTTCGACGGCCACGGCCAGGTCGAGCACGCTCGGCACGGGCGGGTGGTGCATCGCGAGGATGGTGCCGTGCGGGGCGGGGAAGGCCAGTTCCTCGGCGAGCCAGTCGAGCTGGTCGCTCGAGACCTCGCCGTAGTGGTGGCCCGGAACGGTGGAGTCGAGGGTGATCACGCGCAGGCCGTTGATGTCGTACACGCGGTCGACGCTGCGGTCGGTCGGCACCTCGCCGAAGAGTCCTTCGCGGAAGGAGGCGCGGTCGTCGTGATTGCCCATCACCCAGATCACGTGGGCCCCGAGCCGCGCGGCGGCCGGCTCGACGATCGCGCGGAGCCGGGCGTAGGCATCCGGCTCGCCCTTGTCGGCGAGGTCGCCGGTGAAGATGATGGCCTCGGGACGGCCCCCCGAGGCCTCCAGCTCGGCGAACACGTCGCGCAGGTGGTTCTCGCTGTCGACGGAACCGTAGAGCTTGGCGCCTCCCGCGAGCAGGTGCGTGTCGCTCAGGTGGAGGAGGAAATGGTTCGGCCTCGGGTACTCGGCCGTTCTGATAGTCACAAGACTTCTCAATTCGGGTGAGGTGCGAGCTTCAGGGATTGATGCCCGTCCGTGGTGCTGCAACGACTCAAGCACGCGAATCTGAACGGAAAGAGAACGTTCGCCCGCGAGTCGGCCGAAAACCAAGTGTTGTCGGCCACCTCTCGGGGGGACACCCCCAGTGCGGGGGTCAGCGGCTGGTGCGCTGCCGGCCGATCCGCTCGTTGAGGTACGACACGATCGTGGCGGTGGAGACGCCGACGATGGCGACACCGCCGAACATCAGGATGACCGCGAGCACCCGGCCGAGCAGGGTGACGGGCACATAGTCGCCGTAGCCGACCGTGGTCATGGTCACGCAGGCCCACCAGATGGCGTCGCCGAAGCTGTCGATGGTCGCGCCGGGCGCGCCACGCTCGGCCGACAGCTCGGCCAACGAGATCGAATACACGAACAGGACCACGAAGAGGGTGGCCTGGATGACGAGGCGCAGCCGCACCGACGAGCCGCTGTGCCGGCGGAAGTAGGGAACATCCTTCAGCCGGGTCAGCAGCAGGAACGGCCGGAACACGGGCACGGCCACCGACAACAGGTCCAGCGGCGCCGAGCGCACGAAGGCGAGCTTGTGGGTGGCGAGCGCGAGCCGCACCACGTAGTCGGTGGCGAAGGCCACCCAGATCACCGCGATCACGATGTTCAGAACGGCGGATGCGGCCGGCTCGAGCCCGGTGTCGATCACCACCACCGAGTAGCAGACGATGAAGACCAGCGAGAGCGACACCAGGGGAGTGCCGGTCGAGGCCTCCCAGGAGGCGCGCCGGTCGTGGGGCTCATTCATCGGACCATCCCTTCGGGCTCAGAATGGCACGTCGGCGGGGAGGCAGAGGGTAAGTTGGGGGCGTGTTGGACCCGGCTCTGGAGTCGAGATCGCTTGCCGTCGCGCGCGACGAGAGCCTTCCCGACATCGATTGGTCGACACCGCCGGTGGGGGCGGTCGTCTCGACGTTCCGCGCGCCCAGCGGAGAACTCGCGGTGGTCTCGCTCGGCGACCCCGCGCATCCGCGGGTCGTGCTGGTGGCGGGGGTCACGGGTTCGAAGGAGGATTTCCACTTCGTGATGCCCGAGCTGGCTGCCGCCGGGTACTACGTTCAGAGCTACGACCTGGCGGGGCAGTACGAGTCGAACCGGGCCGGTCCGTGGAATCTCGACCCGCCCCAACCGCACTACACGTTGGGGCTGTTCGTCGACGACATGGTCGCGTTCCTCGAGCGTGGCGCACCGGGGTCGCCCTCGCGGGCCGTGCATCTGCTCGGCTATTCGTTCGCGGGTGTGGTGGCGCAAGTGGTGGCCGCGCGGCATCCGCAGCTCGTGGCGAGTCTCGCACTGCTCGGCACGCCACCGGATCCCGGCCAGAGCTTCGCGGGGGTCAGCCGTCTGGGCCGCTTCTCCGGGGCGGCGACTCCGGGGGCGGCGGCGAACCTCATGCGCTGGGGCGTGCAGGCGAACGTGCTGCGGGTGAAGCCCGGCCGGATCGCGTTCGTGCGGGCGCGCTTCCACCTGACGCGGCGTGACTCGCACCGCGACATCATGGCCATCATGATGCAGGCACCCGACCTCGAGGGCGAGCTCGCCGCGCTGCGTGTGCCCAAGGCGGTGGCGGTGGGCGAGCACGATCTCTGGCCGCTGTCGAGGCATGCGCGGTTCGCCCAGGCGATCGGCGCATCCATCCACGTGTACCGAACCGGGCACAGCCCGTGTGAAGACGCGCCCTATGAGTTGAGCCTCGACCTGCTGTCCCTGTACGACAAGGCTGGCGCCTAGAAGGCTTCGCGCTCTTGCGCGCCGGACGCCTCGTCGGCGGCCCGCCGGCGCGCAGCCTGCCGTCGGGCCCAGCGCTGCCACGGCCAGTGACCGGGGATGTTGACACCGATCGTGCGGAACGCCCAGCCGAGGCGCCGGAGCAGCCCCTCGTAGCTGTGGAAGGGGCGTCCGGAGATGGGCATGACGAGGGTGGGGTCGTACTCCACCGTCATGTCGGGCAGGAGGTGGTAGGAGATGTCGAGGTCGTCGTGCACGCGGCGGTCGGTGCGGTGCACGTCGTCGCGGATGCGCAGCCAGGCCTCCTTGGTGATCGCCATGTTCGAGCCGAACAGGGGGGCGTGCCCGAGGAAGAGGCTCATCCAGGTGACGTAGCCGCCGAGATAGAACGTCTCGCCGGCCCAGGCGCCGGCCCTGCTGATGCCGTAGAACCTGCCCGGCCCGGTGAGCCCGGTGGGGGCATCCGGTGCGGTGAACACGCTGTCGATCCGCTCGAGCCAATCGGGGTGCGGCACCGAATCGGCATCCATGCGCGCCAGCACCTGCCCGGTGGCCCGGTCGAACCCGGCGGCGGCGGCCCTGAGGATCCCCTGCACCGGCTCGCTCACGACCACGGCCCCGTATTCGCGCGCCACCGCGGCGGTGTGGTCGCTCGAGCCGTTGTCGACCACGACCACCTCGTCGGCCATCCGGCTCTGCGCGGTGAGTGCGTTCAGGGCGCGTCGAAGGAACTCGGCGTCATCCCGCGCGGGGATGACGACAGAGATCGTGACTCCCATGCGCTCAGCCTAGCCGCGCCGGATTGGCGAGACGGCGGCGGCTCGCGTACACTCGTCCCCGGTACCGTGTCCGAGCGGCCGAAGGTGCAACTCTCGAAAAGTTGTGTGGGGGAGACTCCACCGTGGGTTCAAATCCCACCGGTACCGCCATCAGAACACCTCATCAGGGGCACTTTCCGAAGTGCCCCTGATCTGCGTTTGACTACATCTTGACTGCATTCGGAGCGTTATCGCGCTGCGTTGGCAGAAAACCGGGTTGATCGGGTTTGTCCACATCGGTGCGTGATTGCGTGATCGAGCCGGGGCTCCCGTTGATGGCACCCCCATTAGCCTCCCGCCCAAGTGGGGTCTTCGTGCTGGGCGATCCGCGATCGTCGAGCACGAACCCCGAGAAGCCCGGTGTGGCGCTGACGCAGATGATCTCGCGCACGTAACGACGGGGTGAGCGTCAATGAGCGACGCACCCGCTCCGGACGTCTCCCTTCACGCGTCCGATAGAGATTCTGGCCCGTGGAGGGCTGCAGGACTAAGCGTTGATACTCCCGAAGGGTTGGAGTCTTTTAGCCTGCTTCGAGCGGCGTCGCGAATGATGCGAATTCGGACCTCAGGTGACTACTGAGGGCTCCGATGTCCGGATAGATAGTTGCTCTTGTGTATCCGAAGACTGCCTCGAGCGCGGACCTAATTTCGTCCTTCGCCTCAGGAGAGACTCGCCAGCTGAAAGTTGGAACCAGCTGGATCTTATTCGCTTGCGCTCTCCGCTCTGGGTTGTACATCTTGGCGTAGATGGAGCTCGCCGCGAGTAGATCTGAGCGCTTCCAGTAGTTACTTTCGGTATTGATCTTGAAGTAGGGAGCGACCCTCCTCGAAGTTAGTGGGACGCCATCGAGAATGAACGCGGCATTTTGGGCAACAATGCGAGGGTCGTAGGCTGGAGGTACCCAGATGCGGCGCCGAGATCCCGTTCCCCACTGGTAATCTTCTCGCGCTTCTGGTGTTGAAAGCCCGAACCAGAATGGTTGGCCGTTGATAGTTAGATTACGAGTGGGCGTATCAGCCTGCTTTGGCGTCGTCGCTCCAGCGATCGGGGATGCTGTAGCGATTGCAAACAATCGCCCGTCAATGTGGTCGGTGTCTTCGCTTGCCTCTGTTGCGAACCAAGCGCCGATGTACGGGTTCTTGGTTACGTCTATCAGTCGAGTTGGCGCACCGTAATGCTGCATGCGTGCAAGCAGCTCGAGGGGTGAGCCGTCATCCATGCGCCAGTCAGTGCGCGCGATCTCAAGCATGCTGGCTTCTGTCTCGATCATCTGGTGTTCATTGGGATAAGGCTGAGGGCCTGATGGCTGGTCCTTCGGAGGAACTACCTCATTGAGCTTCATGAGCTCTAAAAAGAGCCCGCTATGTAATCCCCAGCTAGCATCCCGGACCCCTCTCCAAACGAATCTCAAACTGGGATTCTTTGACGTCAGTTGAGCGACTGACGCGTGTAACTCCTGGAGGGAGCCGATTCGCTTTTCTGTGTGAGAAAAATAGCTGGCCGCCGACTTCATCTCGTCCGAATACGACGACGGCGTCTCTTCTGCGGACGAGCGCGTTCTGAATTGCCCAGCAGCTATTGCAGCTTCTAGCTTTGCGATCGACGCTTGCATCACGCCGCTCTCAAAAATTGCAGCTTGGGCTCGAGACAAGGCACCCTGCAGGGCTGCCCCAGAGGCCAGGGCTGCCTCTGCCTGAGCGATAGCGCCGGCGGTGAGCGCCCCGGACGCGATATCGGCCTGAGCCTTCGCGAGTGCGCCGGAGACCACGGCACCAGAAGCGACATCAGCACGCACTTGACTCAGTGCGCTCTGCCCCAAGCCACTCGCCGACAACCCAGCAACAGCACGAGCCCCGGCGCCGACGCTCGCCGAGAGGCTACTATCGGAGCTGGGCTCCGCGGATGACTGCTCGGCAGAAGCGTCATCTGACTCCTGGTCCGGCTCTTCAGCATTGGAGACCATAGTCGCGATACTAGGGGATGCGGGCACTTGAGCCTCCTTGCGAAAATTCGCCTCACATCCCGATGGATGCGAGACACCTCTTGATCTGCCCTGCCGAGAGCCTCTGAAGGCTTTGGGGTTGACAGGCAGTGGTTAGGGTCGGGCGGTTGGTTCGGCGGTAGCGAGTGTTGTCTAGCCGGCTACGTCTTCGCCGGCAGGGCAGGAGTGACGCTTGCGGGAGGGCGGTAAGCGCCGCCACAGTGGGCGTATGCGCCACTTCGTTGCGCTCCCCGGCAAGACCGGCCCGCGCGGCACGGATGTGGATCAACCCGAACACATCGTGTCCATGGTCCCGAAGATCACCCGCGACGGCATCCAATATTCCCTGCGAGTCGAGGTGAAGCTCGTCGTTACCCCGCCGTTCGATGCGTTGCTGGGCGATTACAGTGACGTCGGGAGAGCGGATGCGGGATGGGCGTCATTTCTCCAGCAGCTACAGGAACTGCGACCGGTGCCGCCGGCTGACCTCGCTGTATTTCTACCTGTACCTGACCACCACGGGCAAGGCGATTGATCCCCCAAGAACCCCCAGCATTCCGCTGACGCTGACGACTCCGGGCGCGTAATCCCGTAGCTGCTGAGGTCAGGTGGATTCGGCGACGTGGGATTGGAACTGTGCTCGGACGATGCGGTTGATGTTCTCGGTGGCCTGTGGAATGCCATCCCTGGAACTGAGGGCATCTGCGCCCTCGTCCGGGACATCGACGGAAAGCGCGTCATCAATAAGGGATTGCAGGAGGTCCGGGCCGAGATCACGCTCGAGTTGGTCGATGGAGATCCCGTAGACCGTGGAGGGATTCCCTGCGCGAGTTTGGACGTAAATGCCCGCGATATCGAGAGCGCTCCAGCTGCCGGCAGTGTGTTGGGCTGCGGTGATGTTGCGGAGGGCGGCTGCGTCAAGCCTAAGGAGATTGACGAAATCGCGTCGGCTTTCGGGTGCGTCCAACGACGGTGAAGGAGCAGACTTCAACCGCTCTGCGAGACGGTCTCTGAGCGCTTGGCGCGCCGAGGCGACCCATCCCTTCAGCGGCTTGTCGGGTATGTCCCGTAGGAGTCCAGGATCTGTCAGAGCGTCGCGGAAGACATTCATCGCGGCGATATCTGGGCCGTTCGTCGGGTTCCAGAACTGACCGAGTTCTTCCGGGCTCATCCAGGGGATGGTTCGGGCGGTCAGTCGCGTGAGCAGGGCGCGAGCACTGTGTGGTGCCATGGGCGAAACTTCGCCTGCAGGGCCGTATAGCTGTTCGCATAGCTCGACGATGTGGACGCGTTCCACAGGTTGTGACCTTGTGAAGTTGAAGTTCCGCTCGATCGCCTCGATGACTGCCAGCGGGGAAGAGGTGAAGAGTCGACGGATACCTGTGCTGGCGTCGGGTGCAGGGAGGGCTCGGAGGTAAGCGCGAACCTCGCCCTCGGGGACGTGGCCAGGTGGGATGTCGGGCCACACGTAGCGGTGGAAGAACGCGGGGTGTCCGATACCGCGGGCGTCGACAGAGGAATTGGGATCGAAGTCGGCACTGACCTTGTTGCCACCGGTGACAAGCCTGTCGTAGGCGGGGAACAAAAGCTCCAGGAGTATCAGTATGTCCACGGCTATCGGAACATCACCGAGGAGGGCGGCGAATCTGTCTCGGAGCCGTGACGCGCGGTCCTGAACGACCTCGTCCCTGTTGGAGATGTGGCCGTGAGTGACTCCAGTGAGAAGGTCTCGCTCCGAAACGGCAAGTTCCCACACTCGAGGAAAGAACGTGCGGAGCAGGCATGCCAGTACCCAGTGTTCGAGCCGGACCTCGGCCACCATTTGCGGGCGAAGTGATCGAACCGTACTCAGGTAGCGTTGCGCAGCCCGAGGTGTCGCCACGCACCGAAACACGATCGACGCCAACCGCAGGTTGATCATCGCCTCATCACCTTCGGACAGATCAGGATCGACGCTTCTGGCCCACTCGAGAACAGGAGCGATAGCCAGCGCCTCGATCTGTTCAGTTGTCAGAGTCGGGACCGGGATGCGGGTTTCGACGATCTTCTCGAGGTACTGCTCAGACCGTGATGGATCGCCCGCCGAGACATCTGTCTGGTCCAGAAGCCGAAGCACTGTGTCCTGGTCGTAGGCGAGTATGTAGTGCAAGTTCGGTATGTCGCCGAGGAGGCGCACCAAGCGAAAGACAGTGAGCAGTTCACCCGGAGAGAGCCGGTCAAGATCGTCCATAACAACGAACACCCTGCGCCCGCGCAAGTTCATCGCGTTCGCGATTGCCTCGCGCATCGCCTTCGGAGACCCGATAGGGGAAAGACTGTTCGCGAGCTTGTCGGTGAAAGGTGCAAGCCCAGCGCCGAAGAACCAAAAGGACGCGTCTGCCTTGATCAGGCCGATACCGACTGCGAACCAATGACGCCACTTCCTCCGGAGGGCGTCGCGACCCAGAAGCATCAGCGTGAAGCCCCGATACAGCGCGGTCTCGTCTGGAAAAATCCACGGGTTGAACTCAACGACGATGTCCCCAGAGTCCGAGGTGGATGACTTCAAGTGCTCCATCATCCGCTCGAGCAGCCAAGACTTTCCGGAGCCCCACGGGCCCGTCAGGCCGAAGATCCTGGACTTCCCGCGCTCCGCGTCCTCCCGGATCTGGTCCGAGTACGACGCGACCAGGTGAAAGCGACCCAGATCCACGGGGCGCGGGCCATTTTCAGGGGTCATTTCTCTATTCTCGCGCTAAAACTGGGCCCTTACCTCTTAGTCCTACCCACGCGTGATTGGGCGGTGCTCGAGTGGTTCTGCCTACGGGTCAGTTCTGGGCTGCGGACACCCTGCCGGCAGTTCTCGCGCAGGCTGCCATCAACGCGACCATCGACGTCGCCTCCACCCACCTACTCGGCACGAGCTCCCCGGGTTGCGTGTGGGTCGGAACCGACGCCCGGTACGAGCTCTGCACGATCATCTCCCTAGTCGACGAGCCGAAGGTCTCCTCGATCCGCTGCACCAACCTGGACAAGTTCCAAACGCAGGGCCTGTCGGTATCCAACGGGACCACCACCGCTGCGGTCGAGGCCTACCTCGTCCCCGATGCGGCAGTAGCGTCATTGCCCGCGATCGCGAGCGTCGACGGGTCCCAGTCCCCAACCTCGTGCTGGGCGACCCGGCCATCAACGACCCCTAAATCGATGCCTCAGCAGTTGATGAGTTCACGAACGAACCGAACACGGGCGGCTCTGGGAGGGCACGCAATGGCACGTCGTCGACGGGCCTGATGCAGTCTGACGACACCGGCCAGCGCTGCAACGGCACCTCTCGCGATCGAAGTGCGACGCAGGCTCCCAGGTCGGACTGAGCGACACCATTGCTGACCTGACCCGGGCGGTGGCCGGGATTGGTCGTACCCAGATCCAGATCGGACTGACGTTGGAGGCCGACGTTATCATCGACACGTACCCGACGAAGGGGAGCGTCGTCATGAGCGACATTTTGTTCTCAGCCCTGAAACTCACCGGCGGTCCGATTCTGCGGTGGCTTAAGCGTTTCTTCATCGAGGTCCGCGTCGGAATCGCCGTCCGGCGCAAGCTCCGCAGGGCTGGCTGCACTGTGAACAGCAAGCAGTTGCGCGAGGTGATGTACGCAGCCGGATTCCGGGACCGACTAGTCAAGCAGCCGCGCGCCGACGACGAGCTCGACCTTGCGCTCAGCGCGGTCATCGTGCCGTCCACCCCCCAGAGCATCGCGCTGCTGCGTCAGACACTGACCAAAGCGTTCCGTGCGGGGCTCGAGGGCAGCACCCAATCTGCCGAGTTTCGCGAGGATCGGGCGGACGCGCGACACGACGAGGCCATGTCCACCTTCGCTGCCGCCGACGAAAGCGCGTGGGAAGCCCGCCTCAACGCGATGCCGCCGCTTCGCTCGGAGGTGCTGCGCGATCTCCGAATTGAGTGGCCGATGGTGACCCGCCTGATCGCGGATCTTGCGACGGCACCCGATCGCACCGAGCACCTGCGTCGCCTGGCCGCGTACCCGCCGAAATATCTAGAAGGGGCGCCAGCCTCTGTATTCGGGCTGCTTGCCGACATGGCCGCCGAACTCTCGGCTCCGGACGACCTGCGGACCTCAGTCCGTCTCATTGAGGTTGGTCTTGAGCGCGGCCTTCAGCCAGCCGGGTACTGGATGCTTCGCCTTTCAGGCGCGCAAGGGATCACCGACCTCGCCGAGGCCGACCAGTTCCTGCGCGATGTGCGCGACTACCCGCTTGTAAAGGGCGCTCTCCGCGACGGAGGCATTGAAGGAGCGATCGAGAACCTTGAGCAATGGAACGCCCCGTCCAAGCTCGAGGACCTCCAACGTCGCGTCATGCTCGCCGACCTCTACCTCGGTTCGAAGCGGATCGACGACGGTGTGACTCTGTCGCGGGAGACTGCCGACCTGTATGACTCGACCAGCGCAGCGATGGCCGCCGTTCGAGCACTCATCGCACGGCAGATGATTCAGCCGTCGGCGGTTCACGCCGCGGACCTGTCGACGGCGCTGCAGATGGTGATGGAGGCCCGCGCGAAGAGGCGTCGATGGGGACTGGAATCCGGAACGGCGCTCGCTCTGGAGATCCGCGTCCGCCGCGCTCTCACCGACCAGCAGGGGGTGTTGGATCTGGTGAACGGGACCGGGGAGCTTCCCGCCACGAGCGAGGAGTTCCAGCATCCCGACGTTGTCGCAGAGGCGGCATTGTTCCACGCCGAGTTCGGCGACATCGACGTCGCAAAAAGGCTCCTCTCTACTGCACCGGCAGCAAAGCGCGAGCACATCTCCGCCGTAATCGCCGAAAGCGAGGGTCGGCATGATGACGCCATCACGCACTGGCATGCGGCGGTCGAGCAGACCGAGGACTGGGGAGAGAAGGCGGATCTCTCGCTCCAGCTCGCATTCCAAGGCGTCCGAGCAGAATTCGTCCACCAGCTTGGATCCGAAAACGCGGAGACCGCGCAAGAACTGAGTATGATCGCCGCGCTCTACGGCCATGAGCCCGGTGCACTCGAAGCCTTCCGCGGGTTCGCGAATGCCAACTACCGCGGCACCCTATTCCTCTACATGTACTACAAGAAAGTCGGCGACGATGACACTGCCGCGGCGGTGGCACGGGACGGCGCCGCGCGGTGGGGCGACCCGGATCTCTGGGTGGCATCGGCGAAGTCTCGGATCCCCGGAGGCCAGATTCCGGAGGCTATCGCCGACCTTCAAAGCGCCCTTAGCAGCGCAACCGAGGCCTGGGGCGGCAGAGCGGGCGCGTACCGGCTCCTGGTCGAAGCGTACTCGGCGAACGGCGATTGGCAGGGGGCGTTGACGGCCGCTGGGCGCCTGCTCGCCGACCGGCCCGGTAGTACGGGTGCAGCGTGGGCTGTGGTCATCTGCCAGGTCAAAACACACGACCTGCCCGGCGCCCTGCGCACATGGCGTGAGCAGGGAACTCCCGAGCCGCATACACACAACGAGGTCGCCGCCTGGATCGAGCTGGTCACGGAGTACGGCCCTGAGGTCGGTACCGCGCAGGACGCGCTCCGCATCTCCGCGCGTTTTCCCACCGAGGAGGATGTCCAGGGGGCGCTTCTGGGCGCCTTTTTCTTCGGCCCAAGGTCGGATCTCGACGACTCAGAAGACGAGCCTGACGAAGAGACGCCTGACCCGGACCGCGACGCATTCCGGGAGATGTTGCAGAACTACGTCGATCAGTTCCCCGAGGGAGGGATCCGCCAGGTCGCCATCGACATGGAGAACCCTCTCCAGTCGATGCAGGACTTCATCGGTGACCGACCGCGGAACGTCGGGCTTGAGGAACAGATTTCTACGGGTGGCGCCCCGCTGGGGCTCGCCGGGCTCATGTATGGAAAGGGCTATCTCGAGACACTGCTCGCTCGAGACTATGGCCCTGTCTTCAGCGCCTCACGTGACACCGAGGCGGAGCGGACTGCGATCGAGCACGCGCACGCCGTGGGCGCCGTTCTCGACCTATCGGCGCTTGTCACCATCGCCCGTCTGCCCGAGCAGATCCGACCCCAACTAATCGGGCATTTCGCGAACGCCCGAGTCCTGCGGGAGCAACATGCCGACGCGGTCAACGGCGCGCGCCTGAAGCGACGCGAAAGTGGAATGACATACCGTCCAGGCATCAACGGCGAATTGGGCACTGTCGAGCAAATAGACGAGGAAGCAGTCGCTGCGCAATCCACCCTAGCTGACCAGGTAGAAGCGTCCTTCGAGCAGTTCGCCACCGATTCCCACCCGGCCATTACCGCGTTCGACCCGCTCGCCGAGCGCGACTTCAACCAGACCTTCCTGCTCGGAGCCGACCACGCAGTGGGCGCGGACCTCAGCCTGTGGGTCGATGACTTTGCCCTGAAGGAACTCGTCCGGCAGCAGGGTGGGCACGCGTTCGGCACCCCGGAGCTGATGGTCCGCCTCCGTACGGAAGGATTCATCGACGAGGCGCTCGTCGATCTCGCCGAGGCCCACCTCATCGCGGCCGGTTATGTTGGCATCCGATTTCGGCGGCCGGTCTGGGATCTCGCCGCGGGGCTGGCCGGCTCGCCCTTCGGTCTCGCCAATGCGATCCGCAATGCCGGTGCAGACGACGTGCCGGATCGAGCGCATTTCGCGATCGAGATGATCAACACGCACGTTGGAGATCCGAGCGAGCTGGCAATGTTCGTGCACGCCATGGCACAGTGGCTAATCAACATCGCTGCTGACGAACCCACCGCCGCCAGGAACCTTCAGGTGCTCACCGTCGATATCATGCATCGCCCGTGGATCAGCTCGTCCACCCTGCCCTACTGCCTGAACGCGTTCCGTGCTACGACCGGCAAGGCGGATGCGGTGCCGATGCTGCTGCGGGGAATCTTTCGCTACTACGAGATTCTTGCGGCTCGCACCAGTCATGAAGAAGCGGCGCTAGTCGTGTTCGACCTAGTCAGCCGTTTGGATCCTCCGGACGCTCACCGCGTCCGCGCCGCCATTTTGTCCGGCGAGTTTGAGTAGCTCGGACTGGGCCGGGGCGCAAATGCCAGCCCGCAATGCTGCAATGTGTTCCCCGCGGTCACGGCGTCCGCGCCAGGGGAGGGCGCGGAGGGGATGGACCTCGGGTTGCGCATCGTGTTCGGGATCGGCGCGGCGGCGGTCGCGAGTGCCGCCGCGCTAGTCGGTCGGGCCTTGCCGCCGGCGGCGCGTTAGAAGTCTCACCCACAGTCTCCGCGGCATCAACTCCAGGGTCTCTCCGTCGAGGCCTCCCGACGTAGGCCGAGCAGGCGTAGAGCGTGCTGCACGAAACCTTGAGTCAGGGGCGGCAGGCCAGGAAGCGTCTCCAGCTTGGAGAGCAGATTGCGAGTGGCCAGCGGCTTGAGGCGCAGGTCGCGGCGGCTCTGGGGGTAAGAGATCCCGAGGGTCAGTGACAATACGAACTCGTTGACGGCTGCTCCCCGTTCGCGGTTTCCGTTCACGGCGGCATCAACGATCAGGTCGCTGACATAGTTGCTTCGCGAGTCGTCCATCGAGTAATCGAGTTCTCCCTGACCGGCCGCGCGGAGCAGACTCGCCTGGATCACCGGATCGTTGAACCGGTCGAACATTGCCGGCTCGATCACGAAGAATTGGCCACCGCCGGAGACATGCATGTACCGGCCACCGTCTTTGGTGGTTGCTGCACTCCACCGGTTGGTTTGCATGACGCTGGTGATGGTCCAGAACACTTGCTCTTCGGTCGGTTCGTGATCGTAAGCGAACGACCAGAATACGAACCCTCGATTCAGCGTGGGCAACCGGCTCCCGTACGGTCCCACGCCGCTTCCCAAGAAGAGCCACTTGGGATCGTCGGTGTCCACATGGCCCTCGAGCGTCTGCAGCCGGGAGAAGACGGCATCCGTCAGGCCCGGGATGCTTCCATCGTCGTGACTGATCAGATCGTTGAGTAGTCGCGTTTCGCGGGTCCAGGCGTCGTCGCCCTCGCTGGCTTCCCGATAGATCCTCCAGCCGACGGCCAGCGCGTTGTTCGCCGAGGAGGACCGTTTCTGCAGCGTCGTCGAGACCAGATGCCACCCGTGCTCGGTCTCCGGGTGAGCGACCGCGACCAGGAAGCTGAGCCCCGTCGACTCCGGGAGGAACCGGAGTCGACGGCTCGCCTCCAAGAGTGTCCGCCCACTCGACGCGACCGCGCAGACGACCTGCAGGTGTCGCGGAAGCGGATCGCCCACCGCGACCCGTCTCTCCAACTCCTGGACGGCCTTGTCGATGTCGAGCACAGGCGGATGATTCCGTTGCAATCCGCTCACGGCCTGAGCGAAGCCGGTCGAGTTCTCTCCCCGCGTGTGGGCGATCATCTCGACTGGGCCGTACTCCTTGTTCGTGCTCTCGACCGAGGCGATCAGCTCGCGACACTTCGCTTCGAACGCCGAGGACATCGGCGAGATGAGGGGCGCCAGCTGCGTCGCGATCGTCCTCACGCGGTCGGGTCTGGTCCGATGCCTGACCCGGAGCGACGAGGGGTGCGCGACCGCGATCCGGACGAAGTCGCTCAGTGAATCCGTGGTGTCGCTCGCGAGAATCCGGCGCGCAGTTAGGGTCCCGGTCGCCGGCAAGAAGCCATCGCCCTCCAACGGAACGGCGGGTTCTCCTTGATCGATGCACAGCACGCACTCGTTGGCCGGGTACGACTCGAACGGCTCGATGTAGGAATCGTCGCGCCCGGGACCGTACTCGGTGAGGTCGCAGACGATTGGATGTCCGGGAGCGCCGACCAGTGTGGCGATCCCGGCCATGTTTGCCGTAGGCGGCGTGTCCCGTGCCTGCAACGCCACGCCCGGGGAGCCCCCCTTGAGCGTTGCCATGAGGTAGAACAGGGTTACCGCTCGTCCGTGGGTGAGCTCGGTCTTCCTGATGACATCGCCCGCCAGATTGCCCGAGGTGCTGCAGGAGATCAGGGCTACGTCGTCCGCGGCCACGCGCAAGGCGACCTCGTCCAGGCCGTCATAGCCCCCGAACGTGTCGACCAGGAGGAGCGGCGATTCCGGATGGTGCACCGAGCGGATCGCGCCGAGTGCCGCTGCGACCCCGACGATTCCAGCGGTGTCGACCCACACGCGCCTGATGCTCTCGAGGTCGAGATGACGCAAGAGGCCGGCGGCGACGAAGTGGGCGTGCGCATCGCGGGCGACCGCTGGCTGTGCGCGGAGAAAGTGCTTGGTGTGGGTCCGGCCGGGCTTGCCGAAGTGGAAGTTACCGTGGGCGGTGAGGAGGGCGCGGCTGTCACGGAACTGCTGCCGCAATCCCGCACTTTGCACGTGCACCGCCCGGCTATCGCTCTCATGCGCGGAGAGCGCATTCGCGTCCGGTTCCGCCAGCGGTCGCCACCGCCCGTCCGACTCGACTACCATTCCCACGACGGGTCGATCGAGCCTCGGCTCCCTCGCCCCGTGGTCGACCAGGGATTCGAGATGCCGGCGATGGGGTGCGTGCGCGACCAGCCAGATCTCCTGAGCGAGGGGAACCCGGTCGAGGTGGTCGGAGAGTGCAGCGAAGACTAAAGCGGCCGGTGCGCTGTCATGCGGCATGAACGCCACCGCGATGTTCAACGGTGGGGCGGCCGGTAGGTCGACCGAGGCGGTGTAGATGTAGGTGAATTCGGTGACGATGCTCGCCGAGCGTTGGCGACGGCCCGGGTCGCTGACAGAGTCGTCACTCATTCCGCGTCTCCGTACGAGGGCAGGACCACGGTCACCGCAGACCCGAATCGCCTGAACGGCCGAGCGGAGTCATCCAGGTCGAAGTGCCAGTCCAGCGGATCGTCTCGCTCATTGGCGGACCGAGGGCGCGCGGCGAAGTCTCGGCTGAGCGACAGGGAGCCGCTGCGAATCCGGAGCAGACCGCCGAGGTCGGTCAGCAACTGCGACACGATGGGCATCCCGAATCCGTGCATCGGACGTTCCGGGGACTGGCTCGTTCCGCGGACGGCCGACTTCAGGTAGGCGATCTCATCACTCTCGTCGAGGAACCCCACATCGTCGCGCGCCGCCGCGGTGTACGCCAGTCCGTCACCGCTGTCGAGGACCGTGACCATGAGGTAGCCGTCCACCTTCGTTCCGGATGCGCGTTCCACGCCGTCGACATAGCGCGACATAGTCTCGGGAGCGGACATCAGCTCCGTCTTCGACCACCGGGTGCACAGGAGCATGCGAGTTGCGCGATCGATGCGTGTTCCGCCCGTGCTGCTCGCGTGGTGCTCGGTGTTCTGGAAGATCTCCCACAGCGCCTGACCGAGCCAGTCAGCCGGACTGGACCCGCGGGGATGGCCCCGCTCCCAGGCGTCGATCATGGGCCGTGTCGGGTTCAGGATCCTCTGCCCCAGGGTGGTGAACGGCCCGCTTCCCCCGAGCGGATGCGCCTCGGGCCAGCGTGCCCGGACCAGCCAGTCACGGGTGAACTCATCCGTGACCACCGTCTCGCCAGCACCCAGCAGCATGGACCTCTCATCGGTGGACGTTCCTTCGAGACTGACGCGGAAGAACAGGCTGCGTGCGCCGGCATCGGTGCTTACCGACGGCGGAGCACCAGCCATCGCGTCCGGGGAGGTGTTCCACGAGGGTTCGGTGTTGTTCAGAACGAGGGTTCGGTGGGTGCCTTCGCTCGGGATGGCCCGACGCCGGGCCAACTCGTGGCTCGCGGAGGAACGGGCGTCCGGTGTGATCTGGGCGTCGTTGAATCGCCGAACCTGGCGTGCCGAGATGCCAGCGAGCAGCAATTCGTCGCACTCCATGAACCGCGTCAGATCCGCTGCGCTGGACACGGCTTCGCCCACGACGAGCGTGGAACTCTGCGTGAGGCGACCCCAGGTGATGATGGCGTGGAGCAGGTTCGATCGATCGAGCGGAGTTGCGTAGCTCGTCGGCTCGTGCCAAACCAGTCGCGCGTCGGGTGCGCGAAAGATGCGCTCCTCGAACTCGCGCACGGTCGACTGGTCGGCAACCGCCGGGATGACGTGACTTACCATCGGCCGCCACGTGAAAGTGTCGTTGACTGCATGCTCACCTCTGCCCCCCCCCGAAAACCCACCCCCCGGTGGTGCTCACCCACTGAGCATATCCATCGACGGGAATCGAGACGGGAAATGCTCCGAAACCGCCGATCAGTTGAGCCTCGAGGATCGACTAAACGTGCGCCGTAAGCAGTTCGCGAGCGTGACTACATTCCGACTACATTCGGAACCCCAGCGAGTCGCGTCAACGTGATCACATGAGTGCCTAGATCTCTGCAAAACCCGGGTTTTCCAGGCTGGGCCGCTCATTTCTGAGGCCCTGGCTAGAGTCCAAATCCCACCGGTACCGCCATCAGAACACCTCATCAGGGGCACTTTTCGAAGTGCCCCTGATCTGCGTTCGGCGGCCTTTCGGCGACCGACCCGGTGCGGAAGCGGCGGGCGGGGCCACACTGGGAGGAATGACTCCACACAACGCCCGCGCCGCCCGAACGCTCCTCGATCTGGTTCAGGTGCGGGGCGCCCGCGAGCACAACCTGCAGAACGTCGACGTCGATCTGCCCCGCGACGCCCTCGTGGCCTTCACGGGTGTCTCGGGGTCGGGCAAGAGCTCGCTCGCTTTCGGCACGCTCTACGCCGAGGCTCAGCGCCGGTACTTCGAGTCGGTCGCGCCGTATGCCCGCCGACTGATCGACCAGGTCGGCGTGGCCGACGTCGACTCCATCGAAGGGCTCCCGCCGGCCGTGGCTCTGCCGCAGCAGCGCACGGGGGGCAGCGCGCGCTCGACCGTGGGCAGCGCCACCACCATCTCCAGCGTGGTGCGCATGCTCTTCTCACGAGTGGGCACGTACCCGCCCGGAGCGCCGATGCTCTTCGCGGAGGACTTCTCGGCCAACACCGTGCAAGGCGCCTGCCCCACCTGCCACGGGATCGGCCGTGTGTTCGACGTTCCGCTCGAACTCATGGTGCCCGACGACTCGCTGAGCATTCGGGAGGGCGCCCTGGCCGCCTGGCCCACCGCCTGGCACGGCAAGCAGCTGCGTGACAGCCTGATCTCGCTCGGCTACGACATCGATGTGCCGTGGCGCGACCTCCCCGAGGAGCAGCGAACCTGGGCGCTGCTCACCGACGAGTCGCCGCAGGTGCCCATCTTCACCGACCGCTCGCCGGCCGAGGTGCGCAAGGCCGTGGCCGCCGGGCGGTCGCCGCGGTACATGAGCACCTTCCTCGGGGTGCGACGCTACGTGCTCGACACCTTCGCCAATTCCAAGAGCGCCCGGATGCGCGAGCGGGCGTCCACGTTCATGCGCAGCGTGTCCTGCCCGACCTGCGGCGGCCGGCGGCTCAAGCCCGAGGCCCTGGCCGTGACCTTCGAGGGCCGCTCCATCACCGATGTCGCGGCGATGCCGCTCGACGAGGTGGCGCAGCTGATGGCCGTCGCGCTGGCGCCCGAGTGGGAGCCGCTCGGCGCGGAGCCGCTCGCCCCGGAGAAGCGCCTGGCCGCACAGCGGCTGGTGGGCGAGTTGCTCGCCCGGTTGTCGCCCATCACCGACCTCGGCCTCGGTTACCTGTCGCTCAGCCGTACCACGATCACACTCTCCTCGGGGGAGCTGCAGCGGATGAGGCTGGCCACACAGGTGCTGTCGCAACTGTTCGGCGTCGTGTTCGTTCTCGATGAGCCGTCGGCAGGGCTCCATCCTGCCGACACGACGGCTCTGCTCGGCATCCTGCGCCGGCTGCGCGACAGTGGCAACACGGTGTTCTTCGTCGAGCACTCCCTCGACGTCATCCGCGAGGCCGACTGGATCGTCGACATCGGCCCGGGCCCCGGGGCGGCGGGTGGACGAGTGGTCTACTCGGGCGAGCTCGAGGGTCTGCGTTCGGCGAAAGAGTCGGTCACACGCCGGTATCTGTTCCACGATGCCGATCCCTCCGACGTGCAGCCCCGTGCATCCGCCCCTCGCGTCGCCGATGGCCGGCTGGAAATGCGCGACGTGACCCGCAACAACATCGAGGGGCTGTCGGTGTCGTTCCCTCTGGGCTGCCTGACGGCGGTCACCGGCGTCTCGGGTTCGGGCAAGTCGACGCTCGTCAACCAGGCCGTGCCCGAACTGCTGCGCGCCAGCCTCGACAGCGAGGTGGAGGAGCGGGAGGAGCGGGATGGCGGGTCGAGCGCCGGGAAGTCGGCAGCGGATGCGCGCGCCGACGACCTCCTGCTCACGCCCTCGCCCACGGCCACCACGGGTCGCGCCTCCGGGCCCGCAGATCGGCTGCGGCGGGTCGTGCAGGTCAGCCAGAAGCCGATCGGGCGCACTCCGCGATCGAACGTGGCGACCTACACGGGTCTGTTCGACCGGATCCGCACCCTGTTCGCGGCGACACCGGAGGCTCGGAAGCGGCGGTACGCCGCGAGCCGCTTCTCGTTCAACCTGCCGAGTGGCCGGTGCCCGACGTGCAAGGGCGAGGGCACCATGGAGGTCGAACTGCTCTTCCTGCCGACGGTGCACGCGCCCTGCAGCACGTGCCATGGTGCCCGGTACAACAGTGAGACGCTCGAGATCCGGTTCGACGGTGCGACCATCGCCGACGTGCTCGGTCTCAGCGTCACCCGGGCCCGCGAGCTGTTCGCCCGCGACCCCGAGGCGGTGCGGCACCTGGATGCTCTGCTCGACGTCGGGCTGGGCTACGTCGCCCTCGGGCAGCCGGCCACAGAGCTGTCAGGCGGGGAGGCGCAGCGCGTGAAGCTCGCCTCGGAGCTCCGTCGCGTGCAGCGTGGGGACACGCTGTACCTGCTCGACGAGCCGACGTCGGGCCTGCATCCGGCCGACACCGACCGCCTGCTGGAGCACCTGCAGCAGCTGGTCGACGGCGGCAACACGGTGATCATGGTCGAGCACGACATGCGGGTGGTGGCCCAGGCCGACTGGGTGATCGACCTCGGCCCGGGCGCGGGCGACGCCGGCGGCCAGGTGATGGCCGAGGGTACTCCGCGCCAGGTCGCCGACGCCGAGCGGAGCGTCACGGCGCCCTTCCTGGCTGCCGCGCTCCCGGCGCGCTGACCCGCCCATCCCGGTCGTGTCGATCTCGAGTGGAGGGAGGCTCGGACGCGCTCGGATAGGCTTGAACTCGATCAGAGGGAGTTCCGGATGACGTCGAGGTGGGCGCGGGTCGCGCGCGGTGGCCTCGTGGCGTCGATCGCGGTCTTCCTCGCCGCGTTCTCCCATGTCGCCGCCGGCGGCTCCGCTCCAGGAGTAGCGGGCACCGCGATCGCCATTGCGTTCGCACTTCTGGCAAGCATTGCCGTGACCGGCAAGCGCCTCACTCTTCCGCGGATCGCAGTCGCGGTCACGGTCAGTCAGTTCTTCTTCCACCTCGTGTTCTCCCTCGGCGGGGCGTCATCGATGACGATGACGCAGAACGGTCACCACGGCGCGGTCATCGTCGAAGGCGCCGCAGATCCGATGGCGTCCATGGATCACTCGGGCGGCTGGATGTGGGTTGCTCACGCGGTCGCTGCGGTAGTCACCATCGTCTTCCTCTGGCGCGGTGAGCGCGGACTGTGGAGGGTGCTGTCGACAGCGACCCGTCACCTCGCCACGGTACTGATCGACCACCTGGTGTTCGTGCCGGTGGCATCGAGGGGCGTGGCCGTGCGCGTGCCGACCGTTTCCCGAACGGTGTTCCGTGATGATCTGGGTGTGGTGCTGTCGTCATTGCGGCACCGCGGCCCGCCTGCGAGCATCCTCTCGTTCTGATTCCTTCCCTCACCTCACCGGTGTGACCGCTGCGCGCTCTCGCGCAGCATGGGTCGCCGTGAGCGCGTGTGGTGTGGGTTCGTATTCGGCACGCTCCCACGACGTGTGATCCGTCGCGTGGTGTGCTGCCGCCCCGAGGCTGGGGCGGGTTCTGCCTCGACCCGGTGATGGGCGTGGCGAGAGGATGTGTTCTTCGTGGTCGAGAAATCGACGATCGAAGACCAGGAGACGCGCGAGCCGCGCACGTTGACGCTTCCCCGGATCGGGGTCGTCGAGACGGTGCTGCTCGTGTGTGTTCCGCTGGCCGTCGGTGCGGCGTTGGCGGGGATGGTCTTCACGGATGCGTTCAGCGGAACTCTGCTGATCGATCCCGGCGTACTGGTGACCCGCGGGCTCCCGATCGCGCGGGTGCTGCACGATGCGGCCGCCTGCGTCACGGTCGGATTGCTGCTGATCGCCGCGTTCGCTCTGCCCGGGCAGAGCAGAGTGCCGGGAATCGCTTCGTTCACACAGTGGACGGCGGCGCGTTGGGCCGCGCGATCCGCATCGGTGTGGGCTGCCGCCGCGATCGCGGTGCTGATCTTCACCGCGGCCAACACGGTGGCCATCCCGGTGGACGAGCCGCGGTTCTGGCCGCAGTTCTGGTTCTTCGCCACAGGCATCGAGCTGGGCCAGTCGCTGCTGGTGTCGATCCTCCTCATCCTCCTCGTGCTCGTGGTTCTGCTGGTGTCCAAGCACGTGACGGCGATCGGATTCGCCGCCGTCGTCGCCGTGCTCGCCCTTCTGCCGCTGGCGCTGTCCGGGCATGCCGCCGGGTCGGATGAGCATGCGAACGCCGTCGACAGTCTCGCGATGCACTTGGTCGGCGTCACCGCCTGGGTCGGGGGCCTGGTCGCGATCGTGCTGCTGCGCAAGCGACTAGGCGACGACATCGCGCGGGTCGTGTCCCGGTACTCGACCTTGGCGCTGTGGGCCTTCGTGCTCGTCGCGATCTCCGGAACGATCAACGCATCCCTTCGGCTCGGCAGCCCCATCGAGTTGCTGACCACTCCCTACGGTGCGCTGATCTCGGTGAAGATCGCGATCCTCACCGGCCTCGGGGTCGCGGGGGCGTGGCAGCGGCGACGAATCATCCCGGGCCTGGTTCGTGAACCGACGCGCACCCGCGCGTTCGTGCGGCTCGCGGTCACCGAGACCGTGTTCATGGCGATTGCCATCGGCGTGTCCGTCGGGCTCTCGCGGAGTGCGCCTCCGGTGTCCCAGGAGTCGCTGGCGGCGATCGACATCCGGAAGTCGCTGCTGGGATTCGAGTGGCCCGAACCGGTGACCGTGTGGCGGATGCTGACCTCGGTGCATGTCGACTGGTTCTGGGTGCTGCTCGCCGGCACGATGGCCGGACTCTACGTCGCCGCCGTGCTGAGGCTGCGCCGCCGCGGGGACACCTGGCCGTGGGGGAGGACGGTACCGTGGCTGGCCGGCTGCGCCGCGCTCATCTGGGCGACGAGCGGTGGTCCGGGCGTGTACGGGGCAGTGTCCTTCTCGACGCACATGATCCAGCACATGTCCTTGATGATGGTCGTCGCACCGCTGCTCGTGCTCGGCGGACCTGTCCTCCTCGCCCTCCGGACGCTTCCGGCGCGACGCGACGGCGGTCGCGGCATCCGGGAATGGATCCTGCTGCTCGTGCACTCCCCGCTGCTGCGCTTGTTCGCCAACCCCATCGTCGCCGCGGTGCTCTTCGCGGGCAGCCTGGTCGCGTTCTACTACACCGACTGGTTCGAGTGGTCGCTGCAGACCCATCAGGGGCACTTCGTCATGACCGTGCACTTCCTCGCATCCGGGTACTTGTTCTTCTTCGTGCTCATCGGCATCGACCCCGGCCCGGCACGGCCGTCGTATCCGATGCGGCTGATCCTGCTGCTGGCGACCCTGGCGTTCCACGCGTTCTTCGGCCTCGCGATCATGAGCCAGACCACCGTGCTCGCCGAGGACTGGTGGCATGCGCTCGGCTTCACCGACACCGATGCTCTGCTGGCCGACCAGAGAGTCGGCGGGGGCATTGCCTGGGGCGCCGGGGAGATCCCGGTGGTGCTGGTCGCGTTGGCGGTGGTGAGGCAGTGGGTGCGGTCGGACGAGCGCACGGCGAAGCGCCTCGACCGCAAAGCCGACCGCGACGGCGACGCCGACCTCGCCGCCTACAACGCCCGCCTCGCGGGCCTCGCCGAGCACGACAACCGCACGACCTCGCGAGATGGCGGCTCCACGACCGTCGGCGACAGAACCGGAGACACCCCATGACCGCACCACGCACCCGAGCGCTCACTGCGATCAGCGCCGCCACAGTCCTGTTGCTGACCGTGGGAATCGGTGCCGGCACGGCGACCGCACACGACCAGCTCCTCTCGTCCACACCGGCCGAGGGGCAGGTGCTGGCAGAGGCGCCTGCGGAGATCTCGATGCAGTTCTCCGACGACGTCCTCGACATCGGTGGCGTCGTGGTGGTCGCCGATGCCGCCGGCACGAACTGGGCCGACGGCGCCCTCAGCCTGAACGGGGGCACCGTCACCCAACCCGTGATCCCGGGGGCGCCGGATGGGGCTTACCAGATCCGGTGGCGGGTCGTCTCGGCCGACGGCCATCCCATTTCCGACGTCATCAACTTCACCATCGGCGAGACCGCCCAACCCCCGCTCACCACGGGCCAGCAACCCTCCTCCGCCGACGAGACCGGCGGCGATCCGACCTCGACGTCGGATGCGGCTGTCGCGAGTTCCTCGACGCCACCCGATCTCGGCATCGTCGTCATCGCAGCCTGGGCGATCGGTGGAGCCGCTGCGGGAATCGGCGTCTACGCCCTGATCGCCATCCTGATCCGTCGCCGGAAGGTGACCCCGTGAACCTCCGGCCCACCAGGCCGGACCCCCAAGAAGAATCCGCAACCACCGCAAGGAGAAACCCCATGAAGTTCCGCACCGCTACCACGATCACGGCCCTCGCCGCCGCAGCGATGCTCACCCTCGCCGGCTGCGCCGGCACCACCACCGCCGCAGAGACCAGCACCGCAGCGCCGGAGGCGGACAGTCTGACGATCCAGGACGCGTGGGTCAAGGCCGCCGACAGCGGCATGTCGGCGGCGTTCGGCACCCTCGAGAACGCCAGCGACACCGACCTCGTCGTCACCGGTGTCGAGTCCGCCGCGTCGACCACGATGCAGCTGCACGAGACGGTCGAGAACGAGTCCGGCGCGATGGTCATGCGCGAGAAGGACGGCGGCTTCACCATCCCCGCCGGCGGCAGCTTCGAACTCGCCCCCGGCGGCAACCACCTGATGCTGATGGACCTCACCGCCCCGATCACCGCCGGCACCGATGTCGACTTCACCCTCACCCTCGAAGACGGTTCCACCTACGAGTTCACCGCGCCGGCGAAGGACTACACCGGCGCGAACGAGAACTACGAAGGCGGCGACATGGACATGGACATGGGAACCGGCACCCCGACCGACAGCATGGACATGGGGAACTGATGACCAGCGATCAGAACACTCCCGCATCCGCCACGGGTGCGGGGCGGGCTGGTCGCGGGCTGAGCCGGCGGCATCTCCTCTTCGGAGGTGCCGCCGCCGGCCTCGGCGCGGCCGCCGCAGCCGGTGCCGGTGTGGGCATCCTCACCGTCCAGCAGTCCACTGCGGCCGTGACACCGCCGGTCGAGGTGGTGCCGAACGGTGCCGAGACCGTGCCCTTCTATGGCGCCCATCAGGCGGGCATCGCGGTCATCCCGCAATCCCACGCGACCCACATCGCTGTCGATCTCGCCGCCGGCACCGACCGGGCCTCCCTGGTGCGGATGATGCAGATCCTCACCGACGACGCCGCCCGACTCTCCCAAGGCCAGCACGCCCTCGCCGACTCCGAACCGGAACTGGCGACCGTCCCTGCCCGGCTCACGGTCACGTTCGGGTTCGGCCACGAATTCGTGACCCGCGCCGCCGGGGTCGTGCCATCGTGGTTGCGGCCGCTGCCGGCGTTCGGTGTCGACCGGCTCGAGGACGCCTGGACCGGGGGCGACTTCCTGATGATCGTCGCCGCCGACGACCCACTCACGGTCGCGCACGCGACCCGGATGCTGCTGAAAGACACCCGCTCCTTCGGCACCGTCCGCTGGACCCAAGCCGGATTCCGGCGCGCCCCCGGCTCGGAGAAGCCGGGCACGACGATGCGGAACCTCTTCGGACAGGTCGACGGCACCGTCAACCCGCACACCCAGGACACCGACTTCGACCAGCTCGTCTGGTCGCAGGGCGACCCGGCGTGGATGGCGGGCGGGACGTCGTTCGTGCTGCGCCGCATCCACATGAACCTCGACAAGTGGGACCTCCTTGACCGCTCCGGCCGCGAACAATCCGTCGGCCGAGACCTCGCCAACGGCGCACCCCTCACCGGCATCAACGAAACCGACGAACCCGACTTCACCGCAGTCACCCCGATCGGGTTCCCAGTCATCCCGGAGTTCTCCCACATCCGCCGCGCCCGCTCCGACAACCCCGCCGAACGCATCCACCGCCGCGGCTACAACTACGACGACACCCCCAACCCGGGCAGCGTCTCGAACTCGGGCCTGCTGTTCGGCTCCTACCAGGCCGACGTCGACAAACAGTTCGTCCCCATCCAGAAGAGGCTCGACGACCTCGACCTGCTGAACGAGTGGATCACCCCGATCGGGTCAGCCGTGTTCGCGATCCCACCCGGGTGCGCCGAGACCGGATTCATCGGTGAGAGTCTCCTCGCCTGACGCCCCCGCACCCACCGACCCACGTCGACGGCTCGGGCTCCTACCGCTGGCGTAGGAGGTCGAGGAACTCGTCGGCCATGTCGAGCTGCTTCTGGAGCTTCTGCCGCTGCTCGGTGGCGCGCGCGATGAACCCCTCGAGCTCTGCGCGGAGTGACGGGTCATCGGCCTGTTCGAGCACGGTGATGATACGCAGCAGCTCGCTCATCTCCTCGAGCGGGAACCCGAGCGGCTTCATCCGCCGGATCAGCATCAGCCGCGAGAAGTCGCTCTCGGTGTAGAGCCGGAAACCGCCTTCGGTGCGCCCGGAGGGCTTCAACAGGCCGACCTCGTCGTAGTGGCGGATGGTGCGCAGCGAAAGTTCGGTGCGTTCGGCCAGTTCCCCGATGTGCATCATCGGGGTCGTCTTCTCGGGCTCCATGACACCCTCCTGTAAATCAACCCTTACGTTAGGGTAGTGTTGCAGTGTCCACTGAGAGATCGGTGAGACGCACACTCTTCCCCACCATTCTCGGCCACGAGACCGGTGGCGTGCGCAATGGGGCGCCGGACCCGACATAGTCCACCGGCCCTCCGAGGATGGCCCCGCCCATTGGAGACAGCTTTGGCTCTCGCCCGGAAATCCGACTCCCCCGATCGTTACACAGCGAATCCCTCCGTGCTCACCGCCTTGCGTACCCCGCGCCTGCTGACCCGCGAAGTGCTCGCCGGACTGGTCGTCGCCCTCGCGCTCATTCCCGAAGCGATCTCGTTCTCGATCATCGCCGGCGTCGATCCTCAGGTCGGTCTGTTCTCCTCGTTCGTGATGGCGATCGCGATCGCATTCCTCGGCGGCCGCCCCGCGATGATCACCGCCGCGACCGGTGCCGTCGCACTCGTCATCGCACCCGTCGCGCGCGACTACGGGATGGACTACTTCATCGCAACGGTCATCCTGGCCGGCATCTTCCAGGTGCTCTTCGCCGTGCTCGGCGTTGCGAAGCTGATGCGATTCATCCCGCGCAGCGTGATGGTCGGCTTCGTGAACTCCCTCGCGATCCTGATCTTCGTCGCCCAGGTTCCGAACCTCATCGGAGTGCCATGGCTGGTGTACCCATTGGTCGCAGCGGGCATCCTGATCATGGTGTTCATGCCGAGGATCACGAAAGTGATTCCCGCCCCGCTGGTGGCGATCGTGCTGGTCACCGGTGCCGCTGTGCTGTTCGCATTCACCGTGCCGACCGTCGGCGACCAGGGGGAGCTGCCGCGCAGCCTGCCGTCGTTGTTCCTCCCGAACGTGCCGTTCACCTGGGAGACGTTCACGATCATCGCCCCGTTCGCGGCCGCGATGGCTGTCGTCGGGCTGCTCGAGTCGTTGATGACCGCGAAGCTCGTCGACGACATCACCGACACCCACTCCCGCAAGACCCGCGAAGCGTGGGGTCAGGGCGCCGCGAACGTGCTCTCCGGCTTCTTCGGAGGAATGGGCGGCTGCGCCATGATCGGCCAGACGATGATCAACGTCAAGGCGTCCGGTGCCCGCACCCGCATCTCGACGTTCCTCGCCGGCGTGTTCCTCCTCGTCCTCGTGGTCGGCCTCGGCGACCTGGTGTCGATCATCCCGATGGCTGCACTGGTGGCCGTGATGATAATGGTGTCGGTGGCGACATTCGACTGGCACTCGATCAAGCCCTCGACCCTCAAGGCGATGCCCGTCGGAGAGACCGCCGTCATGGTGGCCACAGTGGTCGTGGTCGTGGTCACCCACAACCTCGCGATCGGCGTGATCGTCGGCGTGTTCGTGGCCATGGTGATCTTCGCTCGCCGTGTTGCCCACTTCGCCACCGTCACCCGGGATGTGCGGCTCGATGAGACCGTTCCGACCGCCCGTTACACCGTCGACGGGGAACTGTTCTTCGCATCCTCGAACGACCTCACCACGCAGTTCGAGTACGTCGCCGACCCCGACAGAGTGGTCATCGACATGTCCGCCAGCCACATCTGGGATGCGTCGACCGTCGCAGCCCTCGACGCCATCGCGACCAAATACGAGAGCCACGGCAAACACGTCGTCTTCGAAGGCCTCAACGAGGCCAGCAGTCAGTTCCGTGGTCGGCTCGCCGGAAAGCTCGGTGTCGGCCACTGACCTGAACGCATCCCGCATCTCGGCGAGTGCTCCTGGGTGTCGAGGTGCCCGCCCCTGACACGGCCGGTTCGACCAGCGCTGTGGTGCTACTTGAGGGCGATCGCGTTCGGCGGCGAACCGACTCCGCCGATCAGGTTCAAGGGTTTGCAGGTGAGCAGGAACTCGTACCGCCCGTCGGCGGCGCAGTCGGCTGCGAGCTCGTCCAGCTTCCAGAGCTCACCGAGCGCCATGCCCAGCAGCGCGATCAGGGGCCGGTGCAGCATGCCGCTGTGGTCCACTCCACGTTCGGGTGGCACGTCCCCCGGGGCGCGGAAGTCGCTGTCGATCACGGGATCGGCCTCGACCGCGAGGTTGTCGGCGGCCACCAGGGCGATCTCGTGGTCCCACAGCCAGCGCACGATCTCCTCGCGCTGCGCGAGTCCGGGAGAGCGCCGCCACGGTGTCGCCGCCCTCTCCTCGGTGGTCTTCGCGAGATACTGCTCGGCCCATCCGGTGCGCAGCAGCAGCATGTCACCCGGCTGCCACGACACCCCCTGGCTCTCGGCGATGTCGTCCAGCATCCGGGCATCCACGACAATCGTGGTCGCCGCATCGTAGGGGAGCCCGAGGCGCTCGAAATAACGCGGCAGGTCGAGCAGCACTCCTCGCCCGGCGATGCCCGCGTTCGCCCAGGTGTGCACGCCGAGTGCCGTGCTCGCCGGGCTGTTCGCCTCGGGGGTCAACCCGTTGTAGAAGCCGTGCTCGGGGTGGCCGATGTGACGGAGGGCGTCGATCTGAGACGACGCCTGCAGGTAGAACGAGTCGACCCAGTCGTCGCGGTGCCATTCGTTGTTCGAGAACACGTGGTGGTCGAGCGGATGCCGGGTGCCGGTCGGGTAGGGCTCGAACGCCGTCACCGGGTGGTCGAGCCCGAAGCGGCGGCCGGTGCGGACGAGCCGTGCCGCGGCGGCGATGCGCTCAGGGGTCAGGAAGTTGATGGTGCCGAGCTGGTCGTGTCGGCCGAAGACGTCCCAGCTCGATCCGGGCGGATCGGCCGAGGCGAGCTCGTCATACGTCGGAGGTCTCATTCTGTCGCGCCTCTCGGGTGTTGCGCAGTTCGTCGCTGAGAGCCCGAGTGGTCTTCAGCAACTGGGTGACGATGGGGGAGCCGGGGGAGAGGTCTGCGTGCGGGTCTGCCCCCAGAAGGCCCACCGTGGCAGCGATACCGAGTTCATCGAACACCGGTGCGGCCACGGAGAAGACGCCGCCCGACTGCGAGGCGATGCAGTAGCCCGCTCGCCGAGCGGTGTAGACGGCCGCCTCGAGCTCGGCGCGCTGGGCAGAACTGGCGCCCTCGGTCAGCCCCTCGATCGCGCGCTCGTCGGCGAGATGACCGAGGAAGACGCGGGTCTGCGCGGCGGTGGCGTCCAGCTGGGAGCCGGCCCGCACCGTCACGACGGCCGTGCGGCTCGTGTCCTCCTCGACCAGCGCGACAACGGGGCCACGAGCCCCCCAGAGGCTGAGCACGGCCGTCATACGAACGGCCGCACCCAGCTCGGTGAGGTGGCGGGGGGCGATCTCGACGACCTGCCGGCGGCTCAGGGCATGGATGCCGAGCTGCAACATCAAGCCGCCCAGCACGAAGGTGCCCCGGCGGGGCCCGCGCTCGAGGATTCCGGCCGCGACGAGCGACGCGCAGTAGCGGTACGCCGTCGTGCGGTTCAGGTGGAGGCGCTCAGCCACATCCGCCGCCGTCAGCTCGATCGTGTTCGGGCCGAAGAGGGAGCAGATCTGGCCGACTCGCGCCACCGCCTGGATGTCGGAACCGGACGCCTCGCCTGTGCCATCGGTGTTCACCATGCCTGAAGCGTAGTTCAGAGGCAGAACATCTCCGGAGGGGCGGAGCGTGAGCGCGGGCCCGGGGGTCATCCGGCCAACCAGGTGGTCAGCTTGGTCGACACGTCATTGAAGTTCTCGGCGTACCAGTCGACATCCTGCAGCACCGTGCCGCCCGTGTTCGCGGGCCCGTAGACCTCCACTTGCTTCGTGAACTCGTCGAGCTGCGGCTTCGCCGCCGTATTCACCGGTGCGACACCGAGCAGTTCGGAGATCTTCGCCACCTGGTCGGGCTCCACCACGCTCGAGATGAAGTCGACGGCGGCATCCTTGTTGGGCGCACCCTTCGGGATGGCGAAGGCGTTCAGCGATGCCACGGTCTCGTCCCACACGATCGTGATGTCCATGCCGCTCTGCAGCAGGGGGACCAGACGGGAGTCGGGCAGCAGGAACATGTCGACCTGGTCGGCCTCGACGGCCTGCTGCAGCGCGCCCACGTTGGGAGCGAACGTCGTGACGTCGCGGATGGTGTCGAGCTTGTTCAGGGCGCGATCGACGTCCAGCGGGTAGAGCTCGTCGGGGTCGACGCCGTCGGCGAGCAACGGGTACTCGAGGATGCCGTTCTGCAGGTTGGTGACGATGCCGCGCTGCCCGGGGAACTTGTCGGTGTCGAAGAAGTCGGCGACCGTCTTGGGTCCCTGTCCGGCAGGGAAGGCGTCGGTTCGGTAGGCGATCGGGGTGGCATTGATCCAGTTGCCGAGGTAGCACTCACCGACCGTGCCCTCGACGAGGTCGGTCTGGTCGATCGCGCTGAGGTCGAGCTTCTCGAAGAGCGTGCCGCAGTTCTGTTGAGCTGCGTACGGAGCGGTCGCCATGACGTCCCACTGCACGGAACCGCTCTCGACCTGCGCCTTGACCTGGGCGACGTCGGGCGGTGAGGTGTTCACGAAGGTCACATTCGGGTGCGCCTCGGTGTACGGCTTCTGCCAGGCCTCGATCTGGGCGTCCTGGCCACCTCCGCCGTAGCCCACGAACGTGATGGTGGCTGGCGCATCGGCATCGCCCGCCGCAGTGCTGCTGCCGGGGTCGCTTGAGCCTCCGGCGCAGCCCGAGAGCAGCGCGGTCACGGCGAGGAGGCCGAGGCTGACGGAGAGGGTTCTGGATCTGGACACCATTGTCGTTTCCTTCGATCGGGTACCCGGGGGCCGGGTGCTGTGGTGGTTGTGGTGGTCGGATGGATGGATGGATGGATGGACGGGAGGAGGGGGACGGTTCGACGGCGTTCCAGGTCACGCGGCGACGATGCGCTGGCGTTCCGGCTTCCACCAGGCCGTGACCTCGTCGCCCACCGCGAAGGCGGCGTCGAGGGCATCGATCCTGGCGCGGCCGAGCTGCCGGGAGTGACCGACGTCGAGCATGACCGTGCGGTACGACCCCATGTACTCGAGGTCGCGAACGGTCGCGCGCACCGCATTGGCGCCGGGCGCGACCGCTTGGGGATCGTGAGAGATCCGAACGTCTTCCGGTCTGACGACGACCGCGCCGTGAGCCTTCACACCCGGATGTTCGGCCACGGTGGCCGGATCGACCGACCAGATGTGGTCCTCCCACGTCGCCTGCGTGCCGACTGCGGCTTCGCCGAGATCGAACACGTTCGAATCGCCCAGGAAGCGAGCCGTGAAGAGGGTGTCGGGGCGGCGGTAGAGCTCCTCCGGAGTGCCGACCTGCTCGATTCGTCCGGTGTTGAACAGCGCGATCCGATCGGAGAGGTTCATCGCCTCCTCCTGGTCGTGCGTGACGAACACGAAGGTCGAGCCCACCTCGCGGTGGATGCGACGGATCTCCATCTGCAGGGCTCCGCGCAGATTGCGGTCGAGTGCTCCGAGCGGCTCGTCCAGCAGGAGTGCAGCCGGGTCGAACACGATCGCCCGTGCGAGGGCGACACGCTGCTGCTGGCCTCCGGAGAGCTGCGACGGATAGTTCTGATCGCGTCCGGGCAGCTGCACGAGCTCGAGCACCTCGGCGACACGACGCGCGATCTCGTCCTTCGGCACCTTTCGTTCCCGCAACGGGTACGCCACGTTCTGCGCGACCGTCATGTGGGGGAAGAGGGCGTAGTTCTGGAAGAGCATGCCGAGGTTGCGCTTGTGCGGAGGGAGGGTACCCACATCGGCGCCGTCGAGCGCGATGGTGCCGGAGGAGAGGGTCTCGAAGCCGGCGATGAGGTTGAGAGTGGTGGTCTTGCCCGATCCGCTCGGTCCCAACAGGGTCATGAACTCGCCGGGCTGGATCGTGAGCGAGACGGCGTCGACGGCGGGAGAAGCGAGTCCGTAGTCCTTCGTGACGCCTGACAACCGGATCTGCGTTCCCTGCCGTGCGGAATCCGGCGTGGATGCCGGTGCCGGCGCGGCGGCGGCTACTTTGCTCGAGATGGTCAAGTCGGTCTCCTAACGGGTCTTCTTGCGGCTGCCGATGAGCAGCGGCACCAGGAAGATGATGGTCACCACGACGACGACGAGACTCGACGAGGCGGAGATGGTGGGGTCGAGCTCGAAGGTCACGCTGTTGTACATCTGCACGGGCAGGGTCTGGAACGTGGGCGAGCGGAGGAAGAGCGCGATCACGACCTCGTCGAAGGAGGTCACGAAGGCGAAGATGGCTCCCGTGATCACGCCTCGACTGATCAGTGGCATCGTCACCCGCAGGAACGACCGAAGCGGCGGTGCACCCAGGGACGCGGAGGCGCGGAGCAACGTGGAGTCGAACCCGCCGAGCGCAGTCGTCACCGACACGAGCACGAACGGTACGCCGAGTGCGGCGTGCGCGAGCACGTAGCCCAGGAGACTGCCGGTGAGGTGCCACTGCAGGAACGAGATGTACACGGCCACCGCCACCACGATGGCCGGGGTGACCATCGAGATCATGAGCAGCGTGCGAAGGAAGCCTGCGAGCCGGCCGGTCAGCCGGTTGAGCCCCACCGCGGCAGCCGTGCCGACCACCGTGGCGATAAGGGCGGCGAGTATGGCCACCAGGAACGAGTTGCCGAGCGACTTCAGCCAGACCGGATCGGTGAAGAAGTTCTCGTACCAGCGGAGTGAGAAGTCTTTCGGCGGAAACTCGAACGCCGACGCCGAGCTGAAGCTCAACGGGATGACGATCAGGGTGGGGAGGATGAAGTAGAGCGCCACGAGCGTGCCGACGGCGATCAGCCACCAGGGGATCGGGTCGACTCCCCGCTCGCGGCGGCGGGCGGCGGTCATCGGGTCTCCTTCGTTCGTGAGGTGCTGGCGACCCCGATCGCCGAGATGGTGCCGCCGAAGCGATTCGCCCAGGCGACGAGCACGAGCGTGATCACGAGCACGAGGATGCCCAGGGCGCCCGCGCCGGCGAAGTCCAGCAACTGGGTGGTGCGCTGGGCGAGGAGCTGGGCGATCAGTGACTGCTGGGGGGAGCCGAGCAGCGCGGGAGTGACGTAGAAGCCGAGACTCAGGGTGAACACGAGGATCAGGCCCGAGACCACCCCACCACGCGACAGCGGCCAGTAGATCTTCCAGAACGCCATGAGCGGTGACGATCCGAGTCCACGGGCGGCGAGCAGCAGCTTCCGGTCGATTCCGCCGAGCGAACTGAACAGCGGAAGAACCATGAACGGCAACAGAACCTGGCTCATCGCGATGGTGACGCCCACCACACTGCCCTGGAAGACGATGTCGCCGGCCCCGAAGAACTCGAAGACGCTCTGCACCGGGCCGCCGCGCTGGAGCAGCACGATCCACGCGTAGTTGCGGGCCATCACCGAGGTCCAGAAAGGGATCAGCACGATCACGAGCAGCACACCGCGCAGCCGTGGACCCACTCGCGTCATGAGGTAGGCGTAGGGGTAGCCGAGCAGGAACGCCACGGCCGTCACGATCACCGCGGTCATCGCCGTGCGGCCCAGCACGGTCAGCGTCACGCCGTCGGTGAAGAGGCTCGCGTAGTGCTCGAGGGTGAACTCCGGCGCGCCGATGCTCCTCAACAGGCTCTGCCCGAGCGGCACGAGCAGGATCCCGGCGAGCAGCGCGAGAGCGGGCACCAACAGGAGCCAACTCGGGCGCGGGGCCCGCCGTGGTCGGGGTGTTGTCGTCATGGGGGTCATCCGTTCACCATCGCGCTGAGTTGCTCTGCGGCGTCTCTCAGCATCATCACGCGCTCCGCCGACTGTTCGGAGGAGGGCAGCATCGTTGTGGTTCCGAGCACGGCCATGGCCGCCTGCACATCACCGCTGCCGAACACGGGTACGGCGACCGATGCCAGTCCTACCCGCCCGAGATCGGCCCACGCCACACGGTCGCGGCGCACGAGCGCCAGTTCGGCGTTCTCTTTGCGCGCTTCCTCGGGGGTGAGGCCCGCGTGCAGACGTGCCACCACGGCGGGGTCGGACTGGAAGGCCAGGAGTGCGCGGGACTGCGCGGCCTTCAGCTCCAGCACCGTGCCGACTCGCACCGTGAGCACGATCGTGCCCGCGTTGGCCTCCTCGACGTGACCCACGACCGCTCCTGACCGGCCGAGGAAGCTGAGCACCGCGGTCAGACCGGTGCGGTCGGAGAGCTGCCGGAGCATGGTCGGGGCGAGGGACAGGATCTGCTGCCGCCCCGAGACGAGACCCGAGAGCTGGTCGATCAGTGGTCCGGGGCCGTACGAGGCACCGAGGAATCCGGATGCCTGCAGCGACTGCAGATAGCGGTGCGCGGTCGTGCGATTCAGTCCGAGGCGCTCCGACACCAGTGCCGGGGACAGCCTGCGGGTGTTCTGGTCGAAGAGCGCCAGCACCATGGCTGCGCGCTCGATCGACTGGATCGCGCCTCGCTCGGCCTCGGGGAGGGGGAAGACCCGCTGGTCGTCTCCGGACTCGGTTGCCGTCTCGGTCATCTCTCACCTCCTCATCGAGGTTTCTGCGGACTTGTACGAGCACCAGTAAAGCAAGCAAATGTTCATAATGCAATTACCAATTTCGCATCACGAACATGATGGAGGGTCATCAAACCGTGAAGATCAGCGGAACTGCGCTGGACAGTTCCGGCGAAAGTCCGTATTCTGAACCAAAAGTACGCAATCCGAACACAAGGAGGTTCTCGGATGCTCGTCGCCGACGACATGACCACACCAACGCCCGCTCTACTCAAAGTGCTCGACGGAGCGGTCGACCTGCACGTGCACTCCGGCCCCAGCCCGTTTCCGCGCCGGCTCGACCACGTCGACGCCTCCTACGACGCGGCCCGCATCAACATGCGCGCGATCCTGATCAAGTCGCACCACCACAACACCGTGATGGACCTGCTGGCGATGAAGGAATTGCTGAAGGATGCGCCGACCCCGGTCTACGGCGGCGTGGCGCTCAACTCCGAGGTCGGCGGCATCAATCCCTCGGCGGTCGCGGTGGCGATCCAGATGGGCGGGCGGGCCGTGTGGGGCCCGACGGTCTCGGCCGGCCAGCACATCCGGGCCCACAGTCACGACGACGGGTTTCCGACGGCGGGCTCCAACCTCGAGGAGAAGGAGGAGTCGGTGTGGGCGAGCCCCGGCGTCGTCTCGCCGGAGACGGTGCGCGTCACCCAGTTGGTGGGCGAGGCCGGGATCATGCTGTCGGGCGGTCACCTCGATGCGGAGTCGATGAAGGCCCTCTTCGCGACCGCGAAGGAGAACGGCGTACGCCGGCTTCTGCTGCACCACCCCGACTTCATCGTGAACGCCTCGGAGGGCGATGTCGAGGAGATGCTCGGCTACGGGGCTTTCGTCGAGCATGAGATGTCGATGTACCACCCGGGCGTTCCTGCCCCGGGTTTCCCCATCTCCCAACTGGTCGACTGGATCCGGAAGGTCGGCCCGGAGCGCACCGTCATCGATTCCGATCTCGGCCAGAAGACCAACCCGCTGCCGGTCGACGGCTACATCTATGTGGTGCAGCAGCTGCTCGATCACGGCAT
This sequence comes from Herbiconiux sp., assembly GCF_004297105.1. Classification (GTDB taxonomy): domain Bacteria; phylum Actinomycetota; class Actinomycetes; order Actinomycetales; family Microbacteriaceae; genus Herbiconiux. Next base: position 25,945 of record NZ_SCVE01000012.1, on the reverse strand, counting down.
ACCGGAGAAGGATGTGCGCCAGATGATCTGCCGCAACACCGCCTTCCTCCTCGGCCTCGAGGAGACCATCTGATGCGCACCGCCGAGAAGGTCATCATCAGCACGGCCGTCACCGGCTCGGTCAACGTTCCGTCGCAGAGCGAGTATCTGCCGCGCGACGCCGACCAGATCGTGGCCTCCGCCTTGGAGGCCGTCGAGGCCGGCTCGGCGATCATCCATCTGCACGCCCGGCACCCCGATGGCCGGCCGGCCTGGGAGGCCGAGATCTATGAGCAGATCGTGCCGCGCATCCTCGAGAAGACCGACGTGGTGATCAACATCACCACCGGAGGGTCGTCGGCGATGACCATGCCGGAACGGCTGGCGGGAGCACTTCGCTTCGCGCCCGAGCTCGCGTCGCTCAACATGGGCTCGATGAACTTCGTCTACTCCGGAATCGCCGACAAGGTCACCGACTGGAAGTACGACTGGGAGAGGCAGTACGTGCTCAACACGTATTCACACCCCTTCATCAACTCCTTCGACCGCATCGAGTACACCCTCCGCGAGCTGGGCGAGAATCTCGGAACCCGGTTCGAGTTCGAGTGCTACGACATCGGTCATCTCTACACGTTGGCGTATTTCGTGGAGCGGGGATTGATCCGGCCGCCGTTCCTGATCCAGGGCGTGTTCGGCATCCTGGGCGGCATCGGTGCCGATCACGAGAATCTCACGCACATGGTGGCGATCGCCGACAAGCTGTTCGGCAACGAGTACTACTTCTCCGCCTTCGCCGCCGGCCGGGCTCAGATGCAGTTCGGCACGCACAGTGCCTGGCTGGGCGGGCATGTCCGGGTGGGGCTCGAGGACAGTCTGTGGATCGGCAAGGGCCGGCTCGCCACGAGCAACGCACAGCAGGTGCGGAAGGCGCGCGCCGTGGTCGAAGACCTCGGCAAGGCCATCGCCACCCCGGCCGACGCGCGCCGGATGCTCGCCCTCAAGGGCGGCGACAAGGTCACCCTCTAAGACGACACGAACGACAAGGATCACGAAGATGACGATGTATGCCGACGACGACATCCGTTCACGGCTCGCCGCCCCGACCGCCCCGGCGCGTGCGGTCGACCCGTCCACCCCCATCAAGCCCTCGCAGTGGATCGCCTTCCACGACACCGAGCCCACAGAGGTGGGTGAGGCCGGCAGTCGCACGTGGATCGCGCGCGCCGCGAACCTCGTGATCGCCTATACCGACGCGAAGGCGGGAGAGGTTTTCGTGCGCATCGGGCAGCCCGACGAGTACGCGGTGCTGATGTATTCGGAGAGCGCACCCCTGCGGGTGACCGCGGGTGACGCCCACGTGGAGGTCGACGAGGAGGCATTCGTCGTCGTTCCGCCGGGCGACAGCCGGATCGAAGTCGTTGCCGACGGGCCGCTCATCCGTGTGTTCTCGCGTGTCGACGAGCAGCTGCGCGAATCGGCACTCAATGCGCAGGCCTACGCCGAGCCCGATGGGCGGGCCACGCCGCTCGTGCCGTGGCCTGATCCCGTCGGTGGCTTCGCCCTGCGCGTCTACCCCCTGTCGGAGACGCCGATCACCGAGGGCCGCTTCGGCCGCATCTTCCGCACGACCAACCTGATGGTGAATTTTCTGGCCGAGGAGCCGGCGCCGCGCAACGAGCACAAGCTCTCCCCCCACCACCACGACGACTTCGAGCAGATCTCCTTCGGCGTGAAGGGCCGCTTCGTGCACCACATCCGCTATCCCTGGGGGCCCGACTCCGCGAGGTGGCGGCCCGACGAGCACCGCGAGATCGGCACTCCGTCGATCTGCATCATCCCTCCACCCACCGTTCACACCACCCAGGGTGTCGGGCCCCACCAGCAGCTGTTGGACATCTTCTCGCCTCCGCGAGAGGACTTCTCGGCTTCGGGCTGGGTGCTCAACGCCGACGACTATCCGTCGAAATGACCGCGCTTCCCAGGCCCTCGAGCCTGTTCAGAGCGGCGTTGGCCAGGCCGCATGGGCCGGCCATCGGCACCTGGGTGAAGATCCCGGCCATGGAGAGCATGGAGCTGATCGCGCTGGCGGGCTTCGACTTCGCGGTCATCGATCTGGAGCACTCGGCGATGAGTATCGAGTCGGCCTACCGACAGATCGGCGTCGCCCTGTTCGCGGGTGTGTCGCCCATCGTGCGCATCCCGTCCCTCGACTCCGGGGTGGTGCAGCGCGTGCTCGATGCGGGCGCCGAGGGCATCATGCTGCCGCACGTCGACACCGTGGCCGAGGCGCAGGCCGCTGCGGCGGCCGTGCGGTTCCCCCCGCGGGGCACCCGAGGGGTGGGCGGCACGAGCCGCGCGGGCGCGTGGGGGGCTCTGCCACGCGAGGAGTACCTCCGTTTCGGTCAGGAGGAGGTGGTCTTGATCGCACAGATCGAGAGCGCGACCGCGGCCCGCGAGGCGGGTGCCATCGCCTCGGTCGACGGGGTGGATGCGCTGCTGATCGGCGCGGCCGATCTGTCGACGAGCGAGGGCCGCAGCGAAGACGATCCCGCGGTCGTGGGCCTGATCGCCGACGCGATCCGCGACACCCTCGCCGTGGGCGTGCCGATCGGCAACGCCGGTGGCGCGACCGCGGCCTCCGTCCAGGCGGCGGTGGACGCGGGCTACCGGTTCACCCTGATGAGCAACGATGCGAGCTTGCTCGGCGCTGCGGCGGCGGCTGCCGTGCGGGAGGGTCGCACGGTGTCGTATGACTGAATCGCCGACCGCGATCACAATCGATTCAGCACCACTCGAGAGGAACAGCAATGACAGACCATGACCACACCCGGATGCTGCACGGCAAGGTCGTGCTCGTCGTGGGCGCGAGCGCGGGCATCGGGGCCGACGCGGCCCGGGTCTTCGCCGGGCACGGGGCATCCGTCATGCTCGTGGCGCGCACCGAGGGACCGCTCAGGGAGACGGCCGACGGGCTCACCGCGGCGGGCTTCGACGCCGCGTGGGCGGTCGGTGACATCAGCTCGGGACGGGATGTCGCGCGGGTCGTCGACGCGGCGGTCGACCGGTTCGGTCGCCTCGATGGAGCGTTCAACAACGCCGGGCTCACACAGGGCGGCCGCCTCGACGAGGTGTCGGAGGAGGCCTTCGACCGAATTCTCGCGGTGAACGTCAAGGGTGTCTGGCTGTGCCTGCGCGAGGAATTGCGGGTGATGCGCCAGGCGGGCACGGGCTCGATCGTGAACGTGAGCAGCATCGGCGGACTACGAGGCAGCTCGGGCATGGGCGCCTACCAGGCCACGAAGCACGCCGTGATCGGCCTGACGCGCACGGCGGCCCACGACAACGGGCCCCTCGGTGTGCGGGTGAACGCGCTCGCCCCGGGGCCCACCGAGACGCCGATGCTCGAACAGACCCGCATCGCGATCCCCGGGGGAGTCGAGGCGCGGATCGCCGCCACCCCTCTGCGCAAGGCCGGCACCGGCGCCGAGGTGGGCGAGGCCGCGGCGTGGCTGATGAGCGATCTCGCCAGCCATGTCAGCGGCGTGGTTCTGCCGGTGGACGGAGGATTCAGTGCTTAGGGACACGGACTCCGACCGCCGGAGGAGCGGGGAGCTGCACGAGACGGGCACGCTGAGGCTCCCGTCCCGCATCCACTTCGGCTACGGGGTGCGTCGGCAGCTTCGCACGATCCTGGCCGAGCACGGCCGCAGGGTGTTCGCGGTGGTCGACCCCTTCCTCGCGGGCTCACCCGAGTTCGTGCGGCTGCACGACGAGCTGATCGCCGACGGGTTCACCGTCGAGGTGCACACCGAGGTGCTGCCGGAGCTGCCCGTGGACTCGCTCACCGCATCCGGGACGGTGGCGGCGAGCTTCTCGCCCGACGTCGTGCTCGCGTACGGCGGCGGGAGTGCGCTCGATGCGGCAAAGCTCATCGCCCTTCTCGTGGCGCACGGCGGTCCGCTCGGTGCGTACTACGGCGAGAACAAGGTTCCTGGCCCGGTGCTGCCGATCGTGGCGGTACCCACCACGGCGGGCACCGGGTCGGAGGTCACTCCTGTCGCAGTCGTCTCCGACCCGGCTCAGGAGATGAAGATCGGGATCTCGAGCCCCTACCTCATCCCCGTCGCAGCGGTCGTCGACCCGGAGCTGACCCTCGGCGCGCCGGCGTCGGTCACGGCCTTCGCCGGCATCGATGCCCTCGTGCACGCCCTGGAGTCGTACACCGCCGCCGTGCTCCCGGTCGACTGGTCGGAGACCCTGCCGGTCTTCACCGGTCACAACCTGTTCGCCGGCCATCTCGCGCTCGAGGCCGTGAGGCAGATCGCGCCGAACCTGGCGCGAGCAGTCGCCGACGGAGGCGATCGCGAAGCACGCGCCCAGGTGGCCTACGGGAGCCTGTTGGCCGGTATGTCGTTCGGGCCGAGCGGCACCCATCTCTCGCACGCCCTGCAGTACCCGATCGGTGCGATCACGAAGACGCCGCACGGGCTCGGCACCGGCCTGATGATCCCCTACGTGCTGCAGGCGTGCGTGCCTGTCATCCCGCTCAGGCTTGCGGCGATCGACGCCGCCCTCGGCGGGTCGGAGAGCGACCCCTCGATCGCGGCGCACGACGCCGTCGACCGGGTGGCGGAGCTGTGCCACACCATCGGCATCCCCCGGGGGCTCGCCGACATCGGAGTCGCACAGGATGACCTTCCGCGCATCGCCGAACTCGCCCTGCGCTCGAAGCGCCTCGTCGACATGTCACCGATCGGGTCGCATCCGCAGACCCTCCTCACGATCCTCGAGGCCGCCCACGCGGGCGATCGCACCCTCATCGCCGACCCGGCCGACCGCGGCCGCCGAACCCCGGGAGCCAGATCATGACCACCACGACGAACACCCCCGCCTCATCCGGTCCGTCGTCCGGATCGCTCATCGCCGAGCTGTTCATCGATGGGCGATGGCGAGCCGGCTCGGAGGGCGCGACCTTCCCTGTCATCGATCCCTCCGACGGCAGCACCATCGCCTCCTTCGCCATCGCCAGCAGGGAGGACTGCCTCGAGGCGGTCGAAGCCGCGGCGGGCGCCCAGGCGTCATGGGCAGCCACCGCGCCGAGGCAGCGGAGCGAGCTGCTGCGCGCGGCCTACGAGGTCTTGACCGACGAGGTGGAGCTGTTCGCCGAGATCATGATCCGTGAGAACGGAAAGTCGTACGCCGACGCCATCGGCGAGGCGAACTACGCGAAAGAGTTCTTCCGATGGTTCGCCGAGGAGGCCGTGCGCATTCCGGGGGAATACCGGCTCTCGCCCGGGGGCGACAAGCGCATCGTGGTCGACCGCAAGCCGATCGGTGTGTCGCTGCTGATCACGCCCTGGAACTTCCCGGCCGCGATGGCCACCCGCAAGCTCGCGCCGGCGCTCGCCGCGGGGTGCACGGTCATCCTGAAGCCGGCTCGTGAGACACCGCTGACCGCCGCGTACGTCGTCGACGTGCTTCGCCGGGTCGGCTTCCCCGAGGGTGTCGTCAACCTCGTCACACCGGAGCGCACCGGGCCCATCGTGGCCGAGATGCTCGCCCACCCGGCGGTTCGCAAGCTGTCGTTCACGGGCTCCACGGAGGTGGGCCGCGAGCTGCTTCATGCCTGCGCCGACACCGTGGTGAGCGCCTCGATGGAGCTCGGTGGCAACGCGCCGGTGATCGTGCTGCCGGGGGCCGATCTCGACCTCACGGTGCGCGAGTCCCTGCTCGCCAAGATGCGCAACGGCGGGTCAGCCTGCACCGCGGCGAATCGCTTCTATGTTCACTCCTCTCTGCACGACGAGTTCGTCGAACGGATGGCGAAGGAGCTGCGCAGCCTCCGTGTCGGCCCGGGGCTCGATCATGCCAATCAGCTGGGGTCGCTCGTCTCGGTGCGCGAACGCGACAAGGTGGCCGCTCTCGTCGACTCCGCCGTGCAGGACGGCGCCACGATCGTGCAGGGCGGCCACAGCTCGGAGTCCGGCGCGTTCTACGACGCGACCCTGGTGGCGGGCGTGCGCCACGGGTCGGACATCACCGAGAACGAGATCTTCGGGCCGGTCACCGCCGTGGTGCGCTTCGATGACGTCGACGAGGCCGTATGGATGGCCAACGACACGATCTTCGGGCTCATGGCGTACGTGTTCGGCGAGGAGCGCGAGGCGATCGCGGTCGCCGGGCGGCTGGAGGCGGGGATGGTGGCGATCAACCGTGGCGTGGTGAGCGACCCGGCGGCGCCGTTCGGCGGTGTGAAGCAGAGCGGACTCGGCCGGGAGGGGTCGAGCGAGGGCATTCTGGAGTTCCTCGAGGAGAAGTACATCGCGCTGACGGCCTGAGGCCCCTTCTCCCGCGGAGCGGTCGGGAGCAGGCTGTGGAGTGGGACGCTTCGTGCCCGCTTCGAGAGGAAACCCCATGGCCAAGAAAGACATCCAGAAGGTCGGTTTCGACCCCATCGAGTTCGTGCACGATCTCGGCATCCAGAGCAAGCACGCCTACCTGGCGGGCTTCGCCTCGATCGTGATCTCGCTGGTCGCGTGGCTCGTGTCGCGCGGCAAGAAGAGCGACGACAAGGCGCAGTCCGACCGTTGGGGCATCTTCATCGGCCACTGGGCGCCGACGTTCTTCGCCATCGGGATCGCCCTGAAGCAGGAAGAGTGACGGAGTCCGCGGGCGAGCGCTCCGCCGAGGAGAAGCGGCGCGATCAGCTCACCGCCGCGCCGAAGTCGACCGACGACGACGCGCGACCCCGCATCGACGTGTCGGAGACGGCGGAGGGAGCCGTGCGGATCGACATCCGCGACGATTCACCGGTGCGCCCGGGCGGTGACCCCGACCTCGTGTGAACGCCGTGGTCGGTCGGGCGTGGTCTCCTCCGCACCCGACCGTCCCGGCGTGCTGGGCGGAGGAGACCGGACTGAGGCTGGGATTCAGCTGAGAGCCGAACCGCTCGGGACCAAAACGGGAAGAACGGACGTTCTAGTCAATGACCGCCGCATCCAGTGGCGCGAAACCCCGAGGAGCTTCACCGTGACACAGGAGTACCGCAAGACCCCCGAGGCGATTTCCCGCCTCACCCGCCAGCAGTTCCGTGTGACGCAGGACGACCAGACCGAGCCCGCGTTCCGCAACGAGTACTGGGACAATCACCAGCCCGGCATCTACGTCGATGTCGTGTCGGGAGAGCCGCTGTTCGCATCCGTCGACAAGTACGACAGCGGATCGGGCTGGCCGAGCTTCACCGCCCCGATCGATCGCAGCAATGTGGTCGAGAAGACCGACCGCAGCTGGGGGATGGCACGCACCGAGGTTCGTTCGACCCACGGTGACAGCCATCTCGGGCACGTCTTCCCCGACGGGCCGCGCGAGGCGGGCGGGTTGCGCTACTGCATCAACTCCGCCGCGCTGCGCTTCGTGGCGCTCGAGGATCTCGAGGCCGAGGGCTACGGCGACTTCACCGCACTTTTCGACACCAAGGAGAACGCACGATGACGACCACCACCACCGAGAAGGCGATCCTCGCCGGCGGCTGTTTCTGGGGCATGGAGGACTTGATCCGCCGGCGCCCTGGCGTGCTCGACACCCGCGTCGGCTACACGGGCGGCGATGTGCCGAACGCCACGTACCGCAACCACGGGAGCCATGCCGAGGCGATCGAGATCACCTACGATCCCACGCGAACGAGCTACCGCGAGCTGCTGGAGTTCTTCTTCCAGATCCACGACCCGTCGACCAAGAACCGCCAGGGCAATGACGTGGGCACCAGCTACCGCTCCGGCATCTTCTACGAGAACGCCGACCAGCGGGCCGTGGCCGAGGACACCATCGCGGATGTCGACGCCTCGGGTCTCTGGCCGGGCAAGGTCGTGACCGAGGTGAGCCCGGCGGGTGCGTTCTGGGAGGCCGAGCCCGAGCACCAGGACTACCTCGAGCGCTACCCCAACGGGTACACCTGCCACTACGTGCGGCCGGGCTGGACCCTGCCGCGGCGCTCGCAGGAGGCGACATCGGCGTCCGCCGCGAGCTAGTCCGCTAGCGGCCATCGAGGGGGAGAGTCAAGCCCCCTCGGCGGAGAATCCCGGCCGATATCATCGTGATGAAGCGGAGAGCGACCCTATCCCGGTCTCGCTCTCCGCTTCTTCATGCGACCGTACGCCCGTTCTTGGCGTGTCGCATCGACAGGGCTCATGATGGACATTCGAACATACTTTCGAATGTCTGGAGGCGTGCATGAGCACCATCGATCTGACCGAGACCGCTGTGCTGTGGTTCTCCGAGGCCGTACCGATCCGCATGATGTGGCACGGGCGGCGATGGCGGGTGAGCGATCGCCCCACGGAGCCCGAGGGGCTCTACTGGGGCACGCATGCACCCGACTTCGCGGCGTGGCGGTTCCAGGCCACCGACGAGGCCGGGGTCAGCCATGTGTTCGATCTGGTGCGGCAGCACGGCACACCGCACTGGACCGTGGCGCACGTCTACGAGTGAACGGCGCTCAGGCGGGCGGCATCAGCTCGGGTGTTGTACGGATGCAGCTGATGAAGCGGTAGCGGATGCCGCTTCGCGACTCCAGCCAGCCAGCCGGCGGTGTGGGTGTGCGGTGCCAGCCGTCGGCGCCGAGTCCGGGTGCCCGCGTGTCGCCCTCGATCGTGAGGTCGACCTCCGTGATCTCCACTCGGGTTGCGAACGGCAACGCCTGACGGTAGATCTCTCCGCCACCCATCACCCACGTGGTGCTGTGGCCGCCCGTGCCCGCCTCCCGCAGCGCCTCCTCAAGGGAGTGTGCGACGACGGCGCCCTCCGCGTGCCAGCCGGTCTGGCGCGTGACCACGACGTTGCGCCGTCCCGGCAGCGGGCGGAAGCGGGGCGGGAGCGAGTCCCAGGTGCGGCGGCCCATCACCACGGTGGAGCCATCCGTCACCGCGCGGAAGTGGGCGAGGTCTTCGGGCACGTGCCAGGGGATCGACCCGTCGTGGCCGATGACGCCGTTCCGGGCCTCGGCCCAGATGAGGGCGACGGCGATGCTGCCCGAATCGCTCATACCGCGACGGCTCCGCGGATGGCGGGGTGGTGCTCGTAACCCACGATCTCGAGGTCGCCGTACTCGTAGTCGAAGATGCTGGCCCGCTCGCGTGTGAGGTGCAGCGTCGGAGCGGGGAACGGCTCGCGCTCCAGCTGCGTGCGCACCTGATCGACGTGGTTGTCGTAGATGTGGCAGTCGCCCCCCGTCCACACGAAGTCGCCCACGCCGAGGCCCGTCTGCGCCGCGATGAGGTGCGTGAGCAGGGCGTAGCTCGCGATGTTGAAGGGCACGCCGAGAAAGAGGTCGGCGCTGCGCTGGTAGAGCTGGCAGGAGAGCTTGCCGTCGGCCACGTAGAACTGGAAGAGCGCGTGGCACGGTGCGAGCGCCATCTGCGGGATCTCGGCCACGTTCCAGGCCGAGACGATCATGCGGCGCGAGTCGGGGTCGGTGCGGATGGTGTCGATCACCTGCGAGATCTGGTCGATCTGACCGCCCTCGGGGTTCGGCCACGAGCGCCACTGCACCCCGTACACCGGGCCGAGTTCGCCGTTCTCGTCGGCCCACTCGTCCCAGATCGTGACCCCGTTCTCCTGCAGCCAGCGCACGTTGCCCTCGCCCCGCAGGAACCAGAGCAGCTCATAGGCGATCGACTTGAAGTGCACGCGCTTCGTGGTGATGAGCGGGAATCCCTCGGCGAGATCGAACCGCAGCTGGCGGCCGAAGACGCTCCGGGTACCGGTGCCCGTGCGGTCGGATTTCAGCGTGCCGTGCTCGAGAGTGTCACGCAGCAGGTCTTCGTAGGGCGAGGCGGTTTTCGGGCTCACGGTGGTCACAGCATCGAGCGTAGAGCGAATCCGGCCCGGATGTGCGACGGTGGGTGCCGAGTCGAAGTACCCTAGGGCGACGCCGGGCGATGACCGGCGAGAGACACCCGAAGAAAGGCAGTGCGCGGTGAAGCGGATCAACATCATCTATGGCGGAAAGCAGTACTCCGTGTCGGGCCGGGATGTCGATGAGATGAAGGAGCAGATCCGTGCCGCAGTGGCGGCGGCCGAGCCCAGCTGGCTCGAGGTGAACGTCGGCGAGGGCAAGTACAAGCGCGCTGACATCCTGCTGAGCCCGGGTGTCGACCTCGCCGTGATCGGCATCGACGCGGACGACTGAGCCAGCCGTGATCCCCTCGCCGGAGTCGTCGTCGCCGGAGCCATCGCTGGCATCCGAGACCTCGTCGTCCCGCCTTCCCGCCACTTTGTCGCTCACCGCACCGCCCCTCAAGGGAGGTGCGCTGCACGAGCAGGACTGGCAGTCGCTCACCTTCCTGCACTGGCGGGTCGACCCCGCCTTGGTGGCACCGCACCTGCCGCCGGGGTCGCGCCCCGACGTGTTCGACGGATCGGCGTGGGTGGGCCTCATCCCGTTCCGGCTCGCCAACGCGACCGCCCCGGGCTTCCGCTCGCTCGGACCCATCCCCTATGCGGGAACCTTCCCCGAGATCAACGTGCGTCTCTATTCCGTCGACGACGCGGGCCGCCACGGTGTGGTGTTCTCCTCACTCGAGTCCTCGCGGCTCGCCGCGGTGAGCGCCGCCCACGCGCTGTTCGGCCTTCCGTACCGCTGGGCGCGGATGTCGATCTCGACGGCGGCCGACGGTGTCATCAGCTATCGATCTGAGCGTCTCGGCGAGAACGGCTTCGGAGGCGCACCCGGCCCGCACTGCCGGGTGGATGCCCGCCCGGGCACGGCGGATCGCTCCACCGATGACCTCGCGGTGTTCCTCACCGCACGCTGGGGCCTTCACGTCGCCCGTGGAGGGCGCACCCGCTACATCCCGAACGAGCACGAGCCCTGGCAGATCGTGGATGCCGAGCTGCGCTTCCTCGACGACGAACTCCTCGCCGCCGCTGGATTCCCAGGTCTCGCCGACCGTGCCCCCGACTCCGTGCTCTTCTCGCCCGGGGTGCACACGGGCTTCGGCCGCGCGCTCCCGCTCTGACCGCGTCGCTCGTGGCTCGCGAGGCCCCGGGTCCGGGCCTCCCGTGCGTGGCCGGCCGGCCGAGACCGGGCGACCGCCTCGTTCGTCTCCCGGGATAATGGAGCAGTGATGTCAGACGTGCCCGCCCTCGGTCTCCTCCTCGATGTCGACGGGCCGGTGGCCAGCCCGGTCACTCGCAGCATCGCCATCCCGTCGATCGCCACCGACATCGTGGCGCTCGCCAACGCGGGCGTTCCCGTGGTGTTCAACACGGGCCGTTCCGACCAGTTCCTGAAAGACGAGGTGGTGGGCCCGCTCGTCGAGGGCGGACTCCTGCCCCACGCCCGCGTGTTCGGCGTGTGCGAAAAAGGCGGGTCGTGGTTCCGCATCACTCCCACCGGCGCCGGCGACCTGTCCATCGATGAATCCCTCTTCCCCTACCCCGACTTGGTGACGGCGGTCGACGACCTCGTCACCGAACGCTTCGCCGACACGGTGTTCTTCGACCGCACGAAGCGCACCATGATCGCGGTCGAACAGCGACTGGATGTCGCCTCCGACGACTATCTCGCGCAGCAGTCGGTGATCGACCGCGCGGTCATCGATCTGTGCACAGAATCGGGTCTCGGCACGATGTGGAGGAATGAGCGGCACCCGGCGCCCGACGGGAGCATCAGCATCCGTCTCGATCCCTCGATCATCTCCACCGACATCGAGTCGGTGCGGGTCGGCAAAGACTTCGGTGCCGAGCGCGCCCTCACCCTCGTGGCGGCCTCCGGCCCCGTGCCCGCCGTGTGGCGCACGATGGGCGACTCCCGCGTCGACTACGCCATGGCCGACTGGCTGCACGCAGCCGACTACGAGATCGCCCACGTCGACGTGCGTCCGGCCGACGGCGTGCCCGAGAAGCCCTACCCCGTTCTCACGGCGGCGGCGGCACTCACGAACGATGCCGCGGGCGCCGTCTTCCTCCGCCGCTGGGCGTCCCGGATCGTCGAGGGCACCGCCCCCGACGACCACCCCGCCTGACCTGAGCGGCCCCGCCCCCATCCCCGCACAGATCGACGGAGGTCCGAGGTCGTAACGGGCCGGTGCTCCGTCGTTTTCGCGATCCGCCCCGAAACTCCGTCGTCTCTGCCAGAGCACACAGGTGAACCCGCGGGGCTCAGCTGCGCCGGATGCTCGCCCGTCGCCCCGCGGTCGCCGCCAGCAGGTCGTCCGGTGCGATCTCGATGTCGAACCCGCGCCGCCCGCCCGACACGAAGATCGTGTCGAACCCGAATGCCGTCTCGTCGACAACCGTCGGCAGCCGTGTCTTCTGCCCCACAGGACTGATGCCGCCCACCACGTAGCCGCTCTTGCGCTCGGCCACGGCCTTGTCGGCCATCGCCGCCTTCTTCGCACCGAGCTCACCGGCCAGCGCCTTCACGTCGAGCTGGTCGCGCACCGCGACGATGCCGATGCCGAGCCCCTGATCGGTGTCGATCATGAGCGTCTTGAACACCCGCGACGGGTCGACCCCGAGTTCGCGCGCCGCCTCGGCGCCGAAATCCGAGGAGGCGGCATCGTGCACGTAGACATGCGGCGTGTAGGAGATACCGGCCCGCTCCAGCGCCACGGTCGCCGCCGTCGACGGTCCGGATGCGCCGCTCCCGGATGCCCGCCCTGCCTTCTTCGCCATCAGTCGCCGAGCTCCGACGGAACCTGGTCGGCGACATCCAGCGGCAGCACCTCGCGGAGAAAGGCAGCCACGTCGTCGAGCTCGGACGGAGAGATCGAGTGCGCGATCCCTGCGTACTCGCGGGCGGTCACCGAGAAATGCGAAGGCGCCCACGTCTGCGTGTGCGCCACACCGGATGCCGCGATGATCGGGTCGTCGACGTCGCGCCCCCAGAACAGCGGCGGGCGTCGCGCGGCCAGAACCTCGTCTCCGGGCACCGAGCCTCCGGCCGCGACCCCCGAGAGATCGACCGCGGCGGCGAATCGGTAGGGTGCCTCGCGCAGAAGCTGGATCGACATCATGCCGCCCTGCGAGAACCCGAGCGCCGCGAGGGCTGCCGGTGCGCCGAACTCCGCCTCGACCCGGTCGACCCAGTGGAGCACCGCGTGAGCGGCAGCGCTCACATCAGCGGGGGCCGGCCCGTCGGGCACGTCGAGCGGGAACCAGGTCCATCCGCCGAGGCCGTAAGAAGCCCCCGAGATCGGCGCCCTCAGTGAGGCGTACACCACGCCGGAGGGCAGCAGCGGGAAGAGTGAGGGCAGATCGTTCTCGTGCGATCCGCGCCCGTGCATCACGATCACGAGCGGCTCGTCGGAGAGCCGCTCGGAGATCTCGGAGCGGGGCACCGACCACACCACGGCGTCGTCGTCGATCTGCAGAGAAGGCACGGATGATTCGCTCACCCGCCGAATCTAACACCGGCGGCGGGCACCCCTGCCGCGCCCGCCCGCGCAGCGGTATCCTGCGAGGCATGTCGCATCCGCCGCTCTTCGAGGCCGACGACCCGATGGTCGAACGGCTGCGCGCCCTCTGTGCGCCGTTCCCCGAGAGCATCGAGGTCGAGGCGTGGGGCCGGCCTACGTTCCGGGCCGGCAAGAAGATCTTCGCGGTGGCCGGAGCGATGATGGACCGCGCGCACACGCTCGTGTTCAAGCCCGATCCCGAGGAGCATCCCGCGCTGCTCGAGCTCTCGGACGTGTTCGTTCCGCCGTATTTCGGGCCTTCCGGATGGCTCGCCCTCGAGCTCGACGACCGCACCGACTGGGCTTTCGTGGCCGAACTGCTCGACACCTCCTACCGGCAGGTCGCCCTCAAGCGCCAGCTGAAACTGCTCGATGCGCGGGGTGCCGACTGAGGCGACTCGCCGGTCAGGTCTGGCAGTGCGGGCACCAATAGGTGTCCCGGAGCGCCAGGTCGTTCGCCCCGAGCGCACCCTTCACGATCGGCGTACCGCACCGTCGGCACGGCTTGCCCTCCCGCCCGTACACCCAGGTCTGCCGACCGGGGCGCAGATCTCCGGTGGTGGTGCGCTCGACCCGGTCCCGGTTGGCGGTGATCAGCCGGTGAGCGAGGTCGACCACTTTCGGCAGCGCCGCGACATCCGCCACCGCACGCTGTGGCAGCACACCCCGCAGAAAGCACAGCTCATTGGCGTAGACATTGCCGAGCCCCGCGAGATTGCGCTGGTCGAGCAGTGCCACATCGATCTCGCGCGAGCCCTGGGCGGCCAGACGGCGCACGGCCTCAGCGGCGTCCCAATCGGCACCGAGCAGATCGGGCCCGAGGTGGCCCACCAGTTCGTCTTCCTCCTCCCGCGGCACGATCTCGAGTGTGCCGAGATCGAAGCCCACGGTCACCCACTCCTCGTTCTCGAGCACGATGCGCGCCTGGTAGGCGGGCCGCCGCCAGCGGGTGCCGTGGCGATAGATGTGCCACGAGCCCTCCATCTTCAGGTGCGAGTGGATGCTGTACCCGCCCACCCGCGTGAGCAGATGCTTGCCGCGCGAGACGACGCCCTCCACCACCTCGCCTGTGAGATCGACGGAGGCGTACTTCGGCACACGCACGTCGCACACGGTCAATGCCCGCCCACGCAGAGCGGCATCCAGGTGCACCGCCGATCGGTAGACGGTATCGCCCTCAGGCACGGAGCCTCAGCCCTCGCGGTGTGCCGGTGAAGCCCGCCACCTCGAGGGCGGTGCCGAGGGGGGTGCCGAGCACGAATTCGCCGTTGACCTTCTCCACCGCCAGCTTGTCGACCCGGCCCGCGGTCACCGCCGCCGCGATCGACCGAGCAGCGGATGAGAGCAGGCCCTCGTCATCGCTGAACGCCAATGCCGTCTTGCCCCCTCGCTCGAGATAGAGCACCAGCTCGCCGTCGACCACCGCGACGAGCGCGCCCGCCTTGCGGCCGGGTCGATGGCCCTCGGTGGCGGGCCAGGGCAGCGCGGCGCCGTAGGGGTTGGCGGGATCGGTGGCCGCGAGGGTGAGCGCCTCAGGCGGCCGGTCGCGGCCGCTGTCGCGGCCGACGGCATCCGGTGCGAAGCCGCGCAGCCGGTCGATCGTGCCGCCCGTGGCGAATTGAGCTGCGCCGAGCGACTCCACGAAATAGCCACGGCGGCAGCGGGCCGCCTCCTCGAACTGGCTGAGCACGCGGTAGACCAGGGCGAAGCCACCGGGCACCCGCTCGCTCACCACTGAGCCCCGGGTGACCACGCCGTACCGGTCGAGCAGCAGTTCGGCGGTGGCGGCGGCCCTGATCGTGGGGTCGCTCGTGGGTTCGGGCAGCAGCGACCACCGGCCGCCGGCGGTCGGGGGGCCCACTCGCGTCTGCATCGACGCGCGCGCGAGGCTGCGCCCGCGGTACATGCGCGAGCGGGGCGCGGGGCGTTTCGTGCTGTGGGCTGAGGAGCCCGAGCCGGTGAGCGTGCGGAGCGGTGCGACCGTGTCGTTGGTGACGAGACCGGCCCACACGAGGTCCCACAGCGCATCGACCACGGCCGAGTCGGCGGGCGCCTCGCCATCGAGCGCCGCCACGAGCTGGTCGGCGAGGGCGCGGAAGAAGTAGGCGCCACCTCCCGCGAGCGCGGCGAGGAGCGCGCGGTGCACCTCGGTGTCGTCGAACTCCTCGGCGGGCACGCCGGACACCGGGAGGGTGTCGAGCGTGTGGAAGGCCACCCACCCGTCGCTGCCGGGCAGGCTCCCTCGCCCCGACCAGACGACCTCGCCCGAGGCGGTGAGCTCGTCGAGCATGGCTGGGCTGTAGTCGCGCACCCGGGCGGGGAACACGAGCGTCTCCCACGCGGAGGCCGGAACCGGCACTCCGGCGAGCTGCTCCACCACCGTGAGCACGCCATCCGTTCCGCGCAGCGTGCCGCCCACGTGCTGCCAGGCCGGCAGGAACCGGGCGAGAGTGGTGATGGGCACGGGCTCCACCTCGTGGCGCAGTGCGGCCAGCGAGCGGCTTCTCAGCCGGCGCAGTACCTCGGCATCGCACCATTCCGTGCCGCCCGACTGGCCGAGGAGGGCGGTGTCGACCGCGAGACCGCTGGGCCGGAACTCCCCTTCGATCACCCGCCGGTCGACCGCGAGCCGGCGCAGCGCCTCGGTGACCACGGCCACACCCAGACCGAAACGGGATGCTGCTTCCTGAGCGAGGAAGGGCCCGTGGGTGCGCGCGTAGCGGCTCACGAGATCGTGCACCGGATGCTCGACCGGCGCGATGAAGGCATCGGGCACCCCGAACGGGATCGGCACACCGAGGGCGTCGCGCAACCTCCCGGCGTCTTCGATCGGTGCCCACCACTCGGCGCCTGCGAACGTCACGCGCAGCGCCCGCTTCGAGAGCACGAGCTCGTCGAGGGCGCCCCGCACATCGAACTCGCGCGAGCGTTCGCCCACCTCCTCGGTGGTGAGCGGCCCGAGCATCCGGAGCAGGTCGGCGACGCCTTCGATGTCGCGTGCCTTGCGCTCGTCGGTGAGGCGCTGCAGTTCGCGCTGGGTGTCGACGATGACGCCGGGGTCGAGCAGCTCGCGCAGCTCCGCCCGCCCCAGCAGTTCGGAGAGCAGACTCGGGTCGAGCGAGAGCGCAGCGGCCCGGCGCTCGGCCAGCGGGCTGTCACCCTCGTACACGAACGACGCGACGTACCCGAACAGCAGCGACCGGGCGAACGGCGACGCCTCGGCCGACTCCGTCTCCACCACGCGGATGCGGCGTGCCTCCAGATCGCGGGCGATGCCGAGCAGCGCCGGTAGGTCGTAGACGTCTTGCAGGCACTCCCGAACCGTCTCCAGAACGATCGGGAAGCTCGGGTACTTGCGGGCCACCTCGAGCAACTGGGCCGACCGCTGTCGCTGCTGCCAGAGCGGAGACCGCCGGCCGGGATTCTGCCGCGGGAGCAGGAGCGCGCGGGCGGCGTTCTCACGGAAGCGTGAGGCGAACAGTGCCGACCCGCCCACCTCCTCGGTGACGATCTGCTCGAGCTCGGCCGCGTCGAAGAGGAAGAGTTCGGCAGAGGGCGGCTCGCCATCGGTGTCGGGCAGCCGCACCACGATGCCGTCGTCGCTGGCCACGGCGTTCGCATCCATCCCGAACCGCTCCCGGATGCGCGCATTGATCGCAAGCGCCCACGGCGAGTGCACGGGCATGCCGAACGGGGAATGCAGGATGACGCGCCAGTCGCCCAGTTCATCGCGAAAGCGTTCCACCACGAGGGTCTTGTCGCTCGGCACGTGCCCGGTGGCGTCGCGCTGCTCGGTCACGAAGGCCACGAGGTTGCTCGCGGCCCAGGCATCGAGACCCGCGTGCTCGGCCAGCACCTCGGCCTCCTCCGGGCTCGCGGAGGCGACCGTGCGCGTGAACTCCCCGATGGCCAGGCCGAGCTCGGCGGGCCGCCCGAGCCCCTCACCCCGCCAGAACGGCAACCGCCCGGGCTGGCCGAACGCGGGCGTCACGAGCACCTGGTCGTGGGTGATCTCGTTGATGCGCCAGCTCGTCGCACCCAGCGCGAACACGTCGCCCACGCGCGATTCGTACACCATCTCCTCGTCGAGTTCGCCCACGCGCCGGCCTGGTGCCGAACGCGGGGAGCCGGATGAGGGGTCGGCATCCTTCGGCTCGCCGCCCACCATGAACACGCCGAACAGACCGCGATCGGGGATGGTTCCGCCACTCGTCACGGCGAGGCGCTGAGCCCCCGGCCGTCCGGTGAGCGTGCCTGCATCTCTGTCCCACACCAGGCGGGGGCGCAGCCCGGCGAACTCGTCGGAAGGGTACAGGCCGGCCAGCAGGTCGAGTGTGGCATCGTATGCCGAACGGGGCATGTTCGTGAACGACGCGCTCCGCCGCATCACGTCGAACCACTCCTCGACGTCGATCGGCTCGAGGGCGCACGCCGCGACGGTCTGCTGGGCCAGGATGTCGAGCGGATTCGCGGGGATGGAGATGCTCTCGATGAGCCCCTCCGACATGCGCGTGGCCACCACGGCGGAATGGATGAGGTCGGCCCGGTGCTTCGGATAGAGCAGCCCCTTCGACACCTCGCCCACCTGATGGCCGGCTCGGCCCACCCGCTGCAGTCCGCTCGCCACCGACGGCGGAGCCTCGACCTGGATCACCAGGTCGACAGCGCCCATGTCGATGCCCAGCTCGAGGCTCGAGGTGGCCACCACGCACCGCAGCCGGCCCGACTTCAGGTCGTCTTCGATGATGGCCCGCTGCTCTTTGCTCACCGAGCCGTGGTGGGCCCGTGCGAGAACGGGTTCGGCGCCCTCGGTCTGGCCGGCCTGCCCCATCGACTGGGCGGGCGGGCGGGCCGGGGTGCGGTTCGCAGCAACCTCGGTTCCGGCCTCGGCGTGGGGTTCAGAGGGGCCTCCGGATGCCTCGCCCATCCGTTCGGCGAAGATCTCGTTGAGTCGAGCCGTGAGCCGCTCCGCGAGCCGTCGTGAATTCGCGAACACGATCGACGACCGGTGCTCGAGGATGCGGTCGACGATGTCCTCTTCGACGTGGGGCCAGATCGAGCCCTGCTCGGGCGCATCCGCTCCCGCCGCGGAGCCCTCGAGCGAACGCTCGGGCGCGGGGATCTGCGTCATGTCCTCCACCGGAACGACGACGCGCAGGTCGAACTTCTTGGTCGAGGGCGGAGCCACGATGGTGACGGGCCGCCCGCCGGCCAGGAAGCGCGCCACCTCTTCGCGAGGACGCACGGTGGCCGAGAGGCCGATGCGCTGTGCGGGCTGGGCGAGGAGCATGTCGAGCCGGTCGAGACTCACGGCGAGATGTGCGCCGCGCTTCGTGGCCGCCACCGCGTGCACCTCGTCGATGATCACCGTGGTGACCTCGGAGAGCGATTCGCGTGCGGCCGAGGTGAGCATCAGGAAGAGCGACTCGGGCGTGGTGATGAGGATGTCGGGTGGTGTCTTCGCCAGCGCCCGCCGCTCGTTCGCAGGGGTGTCGCCCGAGCGCACGCCCACGGTTATCACCGGGGGAGTGGCGCCCATCCGCTTGGCCGTCTGGGTGATGCCGACGAGCGGCGCACGCAGGTTGCGTTCGACGTCGACCGCCAGCGCCTTGAGCGGTGACACGTAGAGCACGGAGGTCTTGCGCTCGCCGCCCGGCGCTCGGGAAGCCGCGCCGGCCGTGACCGCGCCATCCGTCGCGCCGCTCGAAGCCAGGCGGTCGAGCGCCCAGAGGAAGGCCGCCAAGGTCTTGCCCGACCCCGTCGGGGCCACGACGAGTGCGTGCGCCCCGCTCGACACCGCGTTCCAGGCACCCTCCTGCGCGGCGGTCGGCGCGCGGAACGCCCCCAGGAACCATTCTCGGGTCGCGGGGGAGAAGCCGTCGAGCGCTTCGACCATCCCCCAATCCTCACCCATGCCGCTGACAACGGCATCGGCCCCGGTGCGCAACAATGAACTATGAGCGTGCGCACCCCTGACCCCAACTCCGGCTGGTTGAGTGACAGCGAACTCGCGGAGATCAGGCAGCGCCTGCCCCTGCTCTACGTCGAGGCCGTGCCGGTGCGGGTCGACGGGCTCGGCCAGGTGGTCGAGGTCGGCGTGCTCCTCCGCGTCGGATCGAGCGGCACCATCGCCCGCACGCTCGTCTCAGGCCGTGTGATGTACGGCGAGACCCTCCGCGACGCACTCTTCCGCCACCTCGAGAAAGACCTCGGGCCGATGGCATTCCCCCAGCTGCCCGCGAGTCCGGTGCCCTTCCAGGTGGCCGAGTACTTCCCGCTCCCCGGGGTGTCGGCGTTCTACGACGAGCGGCAGCACGCCGTGTCGCTGGCCTACGTCGTTCCCGTCACAGGCACCTGCGAGCCGAGGCAGGACGCGCTCGAGCTCACCTGGATGACGCCGGAGGAGGCAGCCTCCGCCGCCGTGTCCGAGGAGATGGAGGGCGGCCGCGGCTCGCTGCTCCGCTCCGCCCTCGCCTCCGTGGGCAAGCTGATCTAGCCGCGCCGGGCATCCGAGCACCGATACCGTCATGGCCGACGAGTACAACGAACTCGAGTTCATCGATGCCGCCGCCTGGGAGGCGTGGCTCGAGGTCAACGCCGAGACCATCGGCGGTGTACGCCTGCGCATCGCGAAGAAGGGCAGCGCCCACACCACGGTGAGCCACCAGGAGGCGCTCGACGTCGCCCTCTGCCACGGCTGGATCGACGCCCGCCGAAACGCGCTCGACGCCGACTACTTCCTGCAGACCTTCACCCTCCGCCGCGCCAGGAGCCTGTGGTCGCAGGTGAACCGCGACAAGGTGGCCATGCTCATCGAGGCCGGCCGGATGCGCGCGGGCGGTCAGCGCGAGATCGACCGGGCGATGGCCGACGGCCGGTGGGATGCGGCCTACGCCTCGTCGAAGTCAATCGAGGTCTCGCCCGAACTGGCTGAGGCGCTGAGGGCGAATCCCGAGGCGGACGCCTTCTTCGCCACGCTCTCGGCGCAGAACCGCTACGCGATCCTCTTCCGCCTCCACAACGCCAAGCGCCCGGAGACCCGCACCCGCAGCATCGCGAAGTTCGTGGCCATGCTCGCCGCCCACGAGACCATCTACCCCCAGCCCCCCGCCAAGCCCTGACGGCAGATCCGTCACTATTTGTCCAAAAAGCCGAGTTTTCGAACAGAAACTGACGAACCTGCCGCCACCATCCACCGGGATCCGTCAGTTTTGGTTCGAGAATCCCGGGTTTCGCGCGAAAAGTGACGGATGCGGGTGCCGCCCGCGCCCTCGCAGAGAGAACGGCCCGCCTCCGAGGAGACGGGCCGTTCAAGTGAGACTGCGAGCGAGGCTCTAGCGGGAGCGGCGTCCACCGCCGGAGCCCGCCGAGAAGCTGGCCGCCGACTGGCGCGGGCGGCCCGAGGCGTTGCCGCCCTGGCCGCCATTGCCGCCCTGGCCACCGCGGCGTCCGCCGCCGTCGCCCGAACCCGAGCCCGATGCCGAGCCCGAGCCGCCGGTGCTGCCCGACGAGGTGCTGTAGAACGAACGGCTTCCGCCCGAGGCGTTGCCGCCCTGACCGCCACGACGTGAACCGCCGCCGTTGCCGCCCTGGCCCGAACGGGCGCCGCCACCGGCACCGCCCTGGCCCTCGGCGCCACCGCGTCGCGCGCGCTTGCGCTGTGCGTTCGCGCCCTGCGACTGTCCGCCGCCGCGACCCGTTCCGTCATTGCCCGTTCGGCGCTGACCCGAGGCGGGGAGCTGGCTGGTGGTGCGCGGTGCCGGCTTGACGTACGCCGCCACATCGCCCACCAGCGCGTTGACCGACGCCGACTCGGCCGAGACGACCTCGGGTGTCACGGTGATGGCCGCCTTGCGGAGCAGGTCCTTCACGTCTTTGCGCTGTGCCGGGAGCATGATCGTCACCACGTCCCCGGCCGAGCCGGCACGAGCGGTGCGGCCCGAGCGGTGCAGGTACGCCTTGTGCTCCGCCGGCGGGTCGACGTGGATGACGAGCTCGATGTCGTCGACGTGCACACCGCGCGCCGCGACATCCGTCGCCACGAGCACCCGCACAGAACCGGCCGAGAAGGCCGCGAGGTTGCGGTCGCGGGCCACCTGCGAGAGGTTGCCGTGCAGGTCGACGGAGGGGATGCCCGCATCCGTCAGCTGCTTCGCGAGCTTCTTGGCGTGGTGCTTGGTGCGCATGAAGAGGATGCGGCGGCCGGTGCCCGAGGCGAGCTTCTCGACCAGAACGCGCTTCGACTCCACCGATTCGGTCTCGAACACGTGGTGGGTCATGGCGGCGACGGGGGAGTTCGCCTCGTCGACCGAGTGCAGCACCTCGTTGTGGAGGAACTTGCGCACCAGCTTGTCCACGCCGTTGTCGAGCGTGGCCGAGAACAGCAGGCGCTGACCGGTCGAGGGCGTCTTGTCGAGGATGCGCGTGACGACGGGCAGGAAGCCCAGGTCGGCCATGTGGTCGGCCTCGTCGAGCACGGTGATCTCCACGGCGTCGAGCGACACGAAGCCCTGCTTCATGAGGTCTTCGAGGCGACCGGGGCAGGCCACGACGATGTCGACGCCGGCCTTCAGCGCGGTGACCTGACGGCCCTGCGAAACGCCGCCGAAGATCGTGGTGGTGGTCATGCCGTAGGCCTTGGCGAGCGGCGCGATGACGGCGTCGATCTGGGTGGCGAGCTCCCGCGTGGGAGCGAGGATGAGGCCCACCGGGCGGCCCGGGCGGCGCTTGCCGCCGGAGAGGGCGCCGGCGAGGCGGGCGACCATGGGAATCGAGAAGGCGAGGGTCTTGCCGGAGCCGGTCTTACCGCGGCCGAGCACGTCGCGCCCGTTGAGAGTGTCGGGGAGGGTGTCGACCTGGATGGGGAAGGGCTCCGTGATCCCGGCCGCCGTGAGGGCGGTGACGAGGGGAGCGGGCACGCCGAGCGCGCCGAAGGATGAGGGGGTGTTGGACAAAGTGCGTGCCTTTCGGGGCATGAGACCGAGTGGCACGTCTGAACGATTCCCACTCGGAATGATGGCGAACGCACCGACGGTGCATCCGTTCGCCGCAAGAAGTATCTGCAAGTGATCCAGCCTGGCAAGTGGTGCCCGGTGCTGTGATCAGAGTGAAGAGGGAGCGTTCTTTCGACGCACGGGGCTCGCGATTGAGCCCTCGAGTACCACCAGCCTAGTGCACGGAACCGGGATAACTCTCGCCGACCGGTATTTCCACGGTCACCCGGTTGCCGGGCTGCGCCAGCGGGCAAGCCCAGGCGGGGTCGTACGCGCACGACGGGTTGTAGGCGAAGTTGAAGTCGAGCACGAGCGTCTGCGGGGTCTCGATGCCGAGCATCGGGCTGGAGTTCAGGCTCGCGCCCTTGATCGTGTCCACGAGGTAGCGGCCGCCGCCGTACGTGCCCCCTGGGGTGCCGGCGAGCGCATCCTTCACCGGCACGAAGAGGCCGCCGCCGTAGGAGGCGAGCCGCCAGACGTCGAGCGTGCCGACACCCTCGATGCGGGCGAGGCCGAGCAGTTCGAACGGCACGACGCCATCGGTGCCGGTGGCGAACTCGAAGCCGCGAGGCCGCGGGTCGTCGTCGCCCACCTCCTCGATCGACACTTCGAAGCTCCACGCGGGGTCGTAGGGAGCGATCGGCAATCCCGCGAATCCCGCAAGGTCCTCGGCGAGAAGGGGGGATGCCGGATGCAGCCGGAACAGGTCGTCGCGCGACTCGCGCCAGAACTCGTGCGCCTCCGCCGCATCCACGGTGCGCAGCCGCCGCACCTCCTCGTAGATGCTGAATACGCGCATCCGCCAGTCGGCGGTCTGCAGGGCGGTGTCGGCGCGGGCGTTCATGTGGTCTCCTCGAGTTCATCGGTGCCGGGGTCATAGGCCCAGCCGGGGGCCAGCTGCTGGAGCTTGTGCCCGCGCCACTGCCAGAACGCCCACAGGCTGTACCAGGCCAGGGGCGTGAGCAGACCCGCCTTCACGATCAGCTGGTCGCGGTACAGCGTCTTGCCGGTGCCGGCGGGATCGGGGGCGATCGCCATCCGGTGATCCCACAGCGTCACCGCGCTCACCGCGCCCGTGACCCCCTGGCCCGAGTCGTGCACGATGCGCACCGACCCGTGGCGAGCGGTCTCGAAGTTCAGCCGGATGATCTGCTTCCCCATCGGGATCACTCCGCCGCCGCGCATGGAGACCGGATGCTGCCCCGGCTCCCACACGGTCGGGAACCCGTCTGCGGCGAGCGATTCGATCTGCACGAGCGGACTCGACACCTCACGGAACACCGCCGGGCTGCGGATGGCGCGCCACGCCGCGTCGGGATCACAGTCGAGGACGAGTTTCAGAAGCACGCGCACGTCCCCAGTGTGCTCGTAATATCGACGGATGCCCACCACATCGAGCGAGTTCCTCGACTCGCAGTCCCGCTACCAGGTGCGTCTGCACGTCGGCGTCCCGGCAGCCGAGGTTCCGGAGCTGGCCGGCACCGCGCACCTCGTGCTCGTGGCCGACGCGCTCGATGACGGAGACATGGCCGCGATTCCGCCGCTCGAGGATGCGACCGTGCGGGTGGTGGGGTTCCGCACGCGCGAGAGGGCCGCGGCCGACGTGCTCGAGGTGCAGGCGCGACGAGGCGACCGCGCCATCGTCAGCATCGTCACGCTGGCCGGCCCGTCGCGGGCGTTCAATGTGGAGGACTTCCTCGTGGCCGGTGCCGTCGTCGACGCGCTCGCCGCCAGGGGCATCGACTTCTCCTCGCCCGAGGCCGCGGCAGCGTGTGCCGCCTTCACGAGCCTGCACCGTGCGGTGGGCCATCTCGTCACGGCGTCCGCCACGGGTGCCGAGTGGGCGGCTCGGGGCCGCACTGCCGAGATGGTGGAGGCCTGCCGCATCGACGCCGGCGCCGACGCCGATGTCGCCGCGAAGGCGTAGCGTTGGGGTGACATTGGAGGTCACATCATGAAGGCAGTCCTGGATGGCACCGTCATCGCCGAAGCTCCGAAGGAAGACCTGATCGCCATCGAAGGCAACTGGTACTTCCCACCGGCGAGCGTGAAGGCCGAGTTCCTCGAGAAGAGCCCCACTCCGTACACCTGCCCCTGGAAGGGCGAGTGCCAGTACTTCACCGTGAAGAACGGTGATGTGTCCCTCCAAGACCGCGCGTGGAGCTACCCGCATCCCTACCCCACGGCGTTCGACCGCGTGGGCAAAGACTTCACCGACTACGTGGCCTTCTGGAAAGAGGTCCAGGTCACCGACTGAGCCGGTGTGCTCAGCGTGCTCGGGCATCCACCCGGCACGATTGAGTAGAAAGTACTGGGGTATGGTCCCGCGTTCGCTCTCTTAGCGTGGTCACGTCTGCCGATCGTCGGCGGTCGACCTGAGGAGTTCTCCGTGTCCACATCCCCCAATCGACTCGGCCGTGGCAGCACGGCGGCTGCGCTCGCCCTCGCGTTGATGGCCCCCGCCGCCGGCCTCATCGTGTCCTCGCCGGTCGCCGCCATCCCACTGACTGCTCACGAGGGCGCGGCGGCGCCATCACTCGTCACGGTTTCGTCGGCCTGGCACGAGGCGGCGACCGCGACGCCAGGGGGGCTGCCCACGACGGTCGCGGTCGACCCCGCCGGCTCGCTGTGGTACGCCGACTACACGCACGATCAGCTCGTTCGCATCGACATCTCGGGAGGCGAACGGGTCTTCGGCCTCTCCGGCCCGAAAGCCCATGTCACCAGCATCGTCGCCGGCCCGGATGGCACCGTCTGGTTCAGCGATCAGGCACACCGCACAATCGGCCGCATCTTCCCAGGCAGTGGGTTGGAGAAGAGATATCGTCTCGACGACGCGCGAGTCAACGCCACGTCGCTCGCGGCCGGGATCGACCGTGTCTGGTTCGCGGCGGGCCCAGCCGGCCTCGGCTACATCTTTCCGAGTGGGGAGGTCGACTACGCCCGCCTCGGCGGAGCGACGACGATCGACTCGATCGATGTCGCTCCCGACGGGCGCGTCTGGTTCGCGGTCTCCGGCGGCACCTCGATCGGGGTCTACGATCCCGCCACGACCACTACTCGCATGATCGATGTGGGCGTGGGCGCGCTCAGCGACATCGCGGTGGCGCCCGATGGCAGCGTCTGGGTCGGCGGTGACAACGCCTTGATGCACGTGGCCACCGACGATTCCGTGGCGGTGGTGACCCTCGCGGCGCGGTCGTTCGAGCACATCGCCCCGCGATCGATCACGTTCGACTCCCTCGGCCAGCTCTACTTCACCGACCTCAATCGCGGTATCGGTGTCCTGGATGCCCACGGCACCGTCACCTACGAGACCGCTCCCAGCGGTGCCGTCCCCTGGGACCTCGCGATGGTCGGCGACTCCCTCTGGTTCAACGACATGGGCCGCTCCACCCTGGGCTGGCTCTGACCCGGGCCGTTCCGTCCTGGGCTGGCTCTGACCCGGGCCGTTCCGTCCTGGGCTGGCTCTGACCCGGGCCGTTCCGTCCTGGGCTGGCTCTGACCCGGGCCGTT
>NZ_SCVE01000011.1 GCF_004297105.1 Herbiconiux sp. | reverse complement strand
GCCGCGCGCTGGAGCTGGGGGCGACGATCCGGTGGATCGTCGCTGCGACGCCAGCGCCGAGCGAGCTGCGCTCGCTCGGTTTCAGAGGGAGGCACGCGAACATGTCGCGTCGCGCCGGGCGGGGACCGGCGCGACCCGCAGACGGCTGCGCCGCGAAGCGGCACAGCCGCCTGCGGCAGCAAACACAGCTAGAAGCTGCCGCCCATCTTGTGCAGGCGCGCCACCCGGTCGGGGATGGGCGGGTGCGTGCTGAAGAGGCGGTCGATGATGCCCGGCTTGTTGGGGTCGGCGATCCACATGTGCGACATCGACGTGGACTGGCGTTGCATCGGCCGCCCATAGGCGGCGAGCTTCTCGAGGGCGGAAGCGAGGGCATCCGGATGCCGCGTGGTGAGCGCCCCGGTGGCATCCGCGAGGTATTCGCGCTGACGGGAGACCGCCAGCTGCACCACGGTGGCAACGAGCGGCGCGATGATGATGGCCACGAGGCCGAACACGAGGACGATCGGGTTCTGGTTGTTGTTGTTGCGGCCGAAGAACGCCATGCGCAGGAACATGTCGGCGATGAAGCCCACCGCCACCACGAGGCCGAACACGATCATCGAGACCCGGATGTCGTAGTTGCGCACGTGGCCGATCTCGTGGGCCATGACGCCCTCGAGTTCGGCGTCGTCCATGATGTCGAGAAGGCCGGTCGTGGCCGCCACGACGGCGTGCTGCGGGTCGCGGCCCGTGGCGAACGCATTCGGTGCCGGGTCGTTGATGATGTACACCTTCGGCATCGGCGTGCCCGTGGTGATCGACAGGTTCTCGACCACGCGCCACAGCCGCGGGTTGTCACGCTTCTGGATCTCCTGCGCACCACTCATCAGCAGCGCCTGGCCGGACGCGGCGAAGTACTGGATGAGCGCGTAGCCGAGCGACACCACGATCGTGATGACCACGATCGACAGGTTGCCGTAGATCACACTGGCGAGATAGCCGAGCCCGCCGATGATCAGCAGGAAGAGCACGATGATGATGACGGTGTTGCGTTTGTTCTTCGCTATGGCGCTGTACATGGAAGCGCTGGATCACTCTTTCGGGAGAGGGTGTGGGTGAATGCCGGATGCCCTGAACGGAACGGAACGGATCAGAACTGCACGCGGGGCGGCTCGGCGATGGCCGCGACGTCGGAGACCTCGAAGAACTCGCGCTCGCTGAAGCCGAGGCGGCGGGCGAAGAGGGTGTTCGGGAAGACCTTGATCTTCGTGTTGAGCTCGCGCACCCCGCCGTTGTAGAAGCGGCGCGACGCCTGCACCTTGTCTTCGGTGTCGACGATCTCGGCCTGCAACTGCAGGAAGTTCTGGCTCGCCTGGAGCTGCGGATAGGCCTCCGCCACCGCGAAGATGCTCTTCAGAGCGGTCTGCATGTGGTTCTCGGCAACGGATGCCTCAGCCGGGCCCTGCGCAGACAGAGTCTCCGCTCGAGCCTTCGTGACGTTCTCGAACACCGCCTTCTCATGCGCGGCGTAGCCCTTGACCGACTCGATCAGGTTGGGCAGCAGATCGGCTCGGCGCTTGAGCTGCACGGTGATGTCGCTCCAGGCCTCGTCGACGCGCACATTGAGGGTGACGAGCGAGTTGTAGGTCGCCCAGAGGTAGATGCCGACGATGACGACGAGCACGACGACGATGAGAACCGGGATGAGCCATTCCATGCGACAACTATAGCTTTGGGGCCCCGATACATTCCGGGCAGAACCGAGATTGAGGCGTCCTCACAGCTACCGGTTCTCTGCCAGGTACCTCAGCCACGCGGAGGAGTCCTTCGGGGTGCGGGTGAAGTCGTCGAAGTCGACGTGCACGAGGCCGAAGCGCTGGGTGTAGCCCGCCGCCCACTCGAAGTTGTCGAGGAGCGACCAGACGTGGAAGCTGCGGAGGTCGATCGAGGCGGCCGCAGCACCCGGCGCCGTGGCACGGAGGGCGGCGTCGAGGTGCGACGCGAGGAAGTCGATGCGGGAGCCGTCGTGGATGCGGGGGGTGCCGTCATCCGGGTCGAGCTCGATCGCGTCGGCGAAGCTCGCGCCGATCTCGGTGAGGTGAACCGGCGGCAGCAGCGACCCGTAGCGCGAGGCGAGCTCCGCGAGCGCCGTGCCGAGGAACTCGGGCGCGATCGGCCAGCCGAAACCCGTGCGCGGGAACTCGGGCCAATCGGCCAGGTGGAACGGCAGCGACGCCATGGCGGCGGAGGTGCCGTCGGGAGTCGCCGAGCCGCCCGACCCCGCCGCGACGCGTGTGGGCATGTAGTAGTTGAGGCCCCAGAAGTCGAGCGGTTGGGCGATCACCGCCAGATCGGCGGGCGACGCCTCGGTGAGAGCCGAGAAGAGGGGCGCGAACTCCTCAGGGAAGGTCGGGTAGCCGCCGAGCAGCACCGGGTCGGCGAAGATGCGGTTGTGGAGCAGGTCGAAGAGGGCGGCGAACGCGGCATCGGCTTCGGAACCGGATGCCGGCTCCACCGGCGAGTGCACGTTCACGATCCCCACCGAGCCGGCGACGCCCGCTGCCCGGAGTGCCTGCACCGCGAGCCCGTGCCCGAGCAACTGGTGGTGCGCAGCCGGCAGCGCGTTGAACAGCCGGGTGGCTCCGGGTGCGTGCACGCCGAGGGCGTAGCCGTTCAGCGTCACCGTGGCGGGTTCGTTGATGGTGACCCAGCGCCCGATGCGGTCGCCGAAGCGCTCCCCCATCGCGTGCGCGAAGTCACCGAACCGTAACGCCGTGTCGCGCGCGAACCAGCCGCGCTCGAGCGCGTTCGGGGTGTCCCAGTGGAAGAGCGTGGCCATCGATGCGATGCCCGCCGCGTCCAGCTGGTCGAGCAGGCGCTCGTAGAAGTCGACGCCGGCGGTGCGGAGCGCCCCGCGGCCTTCCGCCTGGAGGCGGGGCCAGGAGAAGGAGAACCGGTAGGAGTCGATGCCGAGATCGTGCATCAGGGCGACATCCTCGGGCATGCGCGAGAAGTGGTCGGTGGCGCGATCGGCCGTGGACCCGTCGAGGATGCGGCCCGGCTGCGTGGTGAAGGCATCCCACACCGACTCGCCCCGGCCGCCCTCGTGGGTGGCGCCCTCGATCTGGAACGCGCTCGTGGCGACCCCCAGCTCGAACCCGCCAGGCAGACGCCCCGCCAGATCGCGCGCGAACTCGCGCCGCTCCTCGGGCTTCACGCCCGGGCTCCGGCCGTGACGACGGATGCGCTCACGCGCCGAGCACGCGATCGAGATAGGCGTTCGAGAAGGCGCGCGCCGGGTCGAGCCGATCGCGCAGCGCCACGAACTCCCCGTGCCGCGGATACAGCGCGGCAAGCGCCGTCGCGTCGAGGGTGTGCAGCTTGCCCCAGTGGGGCCGCCCGGAATGTCGCGCCATGATCTCCTCGACCGCCTGGAAGTACTCGGTGTGGTCTTCGCGGAAGTACCGGTGAACGGCGATGTAGCCGCTCGCCCGACCGGATGCGGTCGACAGCCACAGCGTATCCGCTGCGGCGAACCGCACCTCGATCGGGAACGAGATGCGCCAGCCCCGCTCCCGGATGAGCGCGTCGATCTCGGCCAGCACGACGGGCACGTCGGCCGCCGGCACCGCGTACTCCATCTCGCGGAAGCGCACGGTTCGCGAGGTGGCGAAGACGCGGTGCGAGTGGTCGGAGAACGTTCGGTTCGACCAGAGCTGCTCCGCCAGCGCGTTCACCCGCGGGATGATCGCGGGCACCACGGTGCCGGCCGCACACGTGACCCGGAACACTCCATTGGTCATCAGGCTGTCGTCGACGAAGGAGCGCATCCGTCCGAGCGGCCGCATGGGCGTCGACGATGGCAGCCGCGAGTTCGTCTTCGTCGATGCGATGCGTGTGCCGGGGAACCAGTAGAACTCGAAGTGGTCGTTCTCCTGCACGAGCGCGTCGAGCCCACCGAGCACCTCGTCGAGGGCCTGCGGGCGCTCCACCGCCTCGAGCACGAACGCGGGCACGCACTGCAGCGTGACCTCCACCAGGATGCCGAGCGCCCCGAGTCCCACCGCGACCGCCGGCAGCAGGTCGGAGTTCTGCGACTCGTCGATGGTCAGCAGCTCGCCGTCGGCCGTGACGAGAGTGGCTCCCACCACCTGCGTCGAGATGCCGCCGAACTCCGAACCCGTGCCGTGGGTTCCGGTCGAGATGGCACCGGCGATGGTCTGCCGGTCGATGTCGCCCATGTTCGTGAGCGCGAGTCCGTGCGGCCGCAGAAGGCGCGGGAGGTCGTAGAGGTGCGTGCCGGCGAGCAGGGTGACCCGCCCGCGGTCGCGGTCGACCGCGACGATGCCCGACAGCTCGTCGAGATCGAGGAGGACGCCGGTCGCCACCGCGATGCCGGTGAAGCTGTGGCCGGCGCCCACGGCCTTGATGCGCAGTCCGCTGCGCACCGCGCCCGTGACCGCCCGCTGCACCGCCGCGATGCTGCCGGGCCTCTCGACCCGCACCGGCTTCACGGTCTCGGTGCGCGCCCAGTTGCGCCAGACCCCGTTGAGCGCGGTCATAGGAACGCCTTCCCTTCCCCGCGGTAGCTCGGCACCGTGCCCACGACGGCACCGTCTTCGACCACCGCGAACTCGTTCACGTGTTCGGAGAGCTCGCCCGACTTCGTGTGGCGCAGCCACACCCGGTCGCCGACGGTGAGCGCGGCCGCGCCACGTCCGGAGAGCGGGGTCTGCACCTCACCGGCCATCTCGCGGGCCTGCATCCGGGTGCCGCGCGGCCACACCACCTCGGGCAGGCGATCGGGGGCAGGGGGTCCGGATGCGACCCACCCACCGCCGAGCAGCGTGGCCATGTCGGGGCGCGGTTTGCGCACCACCGGGAGCGCGAACGCGGCCGCGGGTGCGGGCGTGAAGCGGGAGTAGGTGTCGAAGAGGTGGCCCCCGAACAGCCCGCTGCCCGCCGCGACCTCCGTGACCGACGGATCGGCGCTCGTGGTCTCGAGCGATCCGGTGCCGCCGCCGTTCACGAACTCGAGGTCGGCGATCTGCCGCACGGCGGCCACGACCGCACCGCGCCGCTCGGCGAGTTCGGCGACCGACCGGCGCTGCATCCAATCGATCACGCGGCCCGTGGCGAACGACCTGAGCGGGTTGCCCGACGGCCGGTTGCCGACCCCGGCGATCTGCGACTCGTAGGCCATCATGCCGACGAGCGCGAAACCGGGACGTGCCTCGATCTCCCGGGCCAGGGCGACGGCGTCGCCGACCGTGGAGATCGGTGATCGCCACACCCCGAGCCGGCCGAGGCCGGGGGCGGTGTAGGCGGCATCCAGTTCGATCGCCACCCGCAACGCGGGGCGGGAGCCCGGGGCCACGGCCGCATCGATGAGGTCGAGGTGCGCTACGGAGTCGACCATGAGCGTGACACGGGCGGCGAGCGCCTCGTCGGCGGCCAGCATCCGGAGGGCGGCGCGGTCGGCGCTCGGGTAGCCCACCACCACGTCGTCGACGGTCTCGGCCAGCCACAGCGCCTCGGGCAGGGTGTAGGCGAGGATGCCGGCGTAGCCGGGCAGGGCGAGCACCGCATCCTGAACCGCGCGCACCCGGATCGACTTGCTGGCCACCCGGATGGGCATCCCGTTCGCCCGGGCGAGCATCGAGTGCGCGTTGTGCACGAGCGCCTCGACGCCGATGACGGCGACGGGCGGATCGAGGTGGGCGGTGGCCGCAGTGAGGCTGCGCCAATAGCGCTGCTCATCACGCCAGACCTTCGGGCTCGCAGACGTGCGGGCGAGATCGAGGGGGTTCACGGGCACGGCCTTCGGCGGAACGGGTCGTGGGGTCATCGGACACTCCTGACGCGGGAGACGGCGAACGCTCCGGCGAAGCCGAAGAGCGCGGACACGAGGAACAGGGCGGGGAAGCCGCCGAGCCAGGTCACGATCGCGGCGCCGAGCAGCGGTGCGATCGCCTGCGGAACGGCGGTGGCGATGTTCATGATGCCGAGGTCTTTGCCGCGGGATGCGGGGTCGGGCAGCACCTGGGTGGCGAGCGCCTGGTCGACCGAGAGGAAGGATCCGTAGCCGAGGCCGAGCAGCGCCGCTCCGATCATGGTGGCCGTGAGTTCGGGTACGAACGCGAGCAACAGCGCGGCCACCGCCTGCAGCACCGCGGCGGCCAGCACGAAGACGCGGCGCCGGCCGAGCTTGTCGGAGAGGGCACCCGCCGCGATCGAGGCGATCACCACGAACACCGTGTAGATCACGATCAGGACGAGCAGGTCGTCTTCGGCATTCTGGTCGTTCAGGCCGAACATCAGGAAGTAGAGCAGCAGAGTGGTGCCGAGCGCGTTGCCGATGTTCACCAGGATGCGGCTCGAGAGCGTCCAGCCGAAGTCGGGATGCTCGCGGGGGCTCACCCACATCCCCTCGATCAGGGCGCGGGCGGTGAGCGGCGGCCGGTCGCCGCGCGCGAGCCGCTCATCCGGCATCCAGAGGCAGAAGGGCGCCACCAGCACGATCAGGAGCAGCGCCACGGCCGTGTACCCGAAGAACTGCCCGGTGAAGAGGGTGGTGACGAGAAGCACGCCGAGGATGAGGCCCACCGCCTGAGGGGCCGAGATCCAGCTCGACACGAACCCGCGCTGATCCACCGGCACCTGGTCGGAGATCGCGGCGGTGAGCGCCGCCGAGAGAACGCAGAAACCGACGATGGCGAGAGTCCACCACACACCGACGCCCAGGAGCTCGCTCTGCAGGCCGAGCACGAACAGCGACACCGCGAAGAGCAGCGCGCCCGCGGCGATCCACGGGCGGCGGCGGCCGAAGCGCGAGGTGGTGCGGTCGGAGAGTGCACCCGTGATCGGGAAGGTGATCAGGGCGAAGACTCCGGCGATGGCCGAGATCACGCCGAACGCCACCACGCTGTCGGTCCAGCTCGCCGCGTGCAGGCGCTCCTCGATCTGCAGCGGCAGCAGGAGCTGCACCGGGGTGAGCTGTGCCATCCAGATGCCGAGCCAGGCGGCTCCGAAGAGGGCGATCCAGACGCCCCCGACCCGGCGCACCGGCTCGGCGAAGGCTCCGGATGCGACGTGCTCACGTTCTGCGGTCATGCCGCCCCTCCTCGGGTGCCGATGGTGCGGGTGGTGCGGATGGTGCGGGTCGTGGTGCGGGTGGTGCCGGCGGTCGTGGCTGGCCGCTCAGGACCGGGCGATGCCTCCGCGGCGATCGCCCGGGCCGCGAAGGCGATGGTGCGGCGGGCCCGGCCGTCGTCGCCGTCGGCCAGCCAGGCCAGCGTGATCCCGTCGGTGAGGGCCACGAGGTCGGCGGCCAGTTCGTCGAGGGGGCGAGCCCAGCGGTGGC
Source organism: Herbiconiux sp. (assembly GCF_004297105.1). GTDB lineage: Bacteria > Actinomycetota > Actinomycetes > Actinomycetales > Microbacteriaceae > Herbiconiux. The sequence continues at coordinate 9,720 of NZ_SCVE01000011.1, read as the reverse complement.
CGGTGCGGGTGGCCGCCTCGTCGAGCGACTGCACCGCCAACCGGCGGTAGCGCTCGTACTGACGGGCCGCGAACCCCTCCATCGCCGGAGAGCGCATGGCGTACTGGGTGAGCTCGAACATCGCGCGCTCACGTCGGGGATCCTGGCGCACCTGGTCGAAGTAGCGCAGCAGCCCCTGCTCGAGGGTGCCGACGAGCGAGCCGTCGGCCGCCGTGGCGACCTCGAGCACCACCTCCTGCGTCTCCACCACCTCGTTCACGAGTTCGGCCATCAGCTCTTCACGCGACTCGAAGGCGTAGTGGAAGCTCGCCAGCTTCATGCCGGCCTCCTCCACGATGGCGCGGGTCGTGGCACCGCTCACGCCGGTGCGCGCGATCACCGCGAAGGCGGCGGCGAGCAGCCGGCTGCGGCGCTCGGCCACGGGCATGTGCGTCATCGCATCGCCTCCTCGATCGCAGATCGCCCCGGACGGGGTCAGAAGTGGGTCAGATGTCCCAGTTGCGTCAGTATGCCCCACGGCAGGCCCGGCTGTACATGCCCGCCTCCGAATTTCATCCGAAACTCCGCGGGCGGGCTTGGACATTCCGCCATCGTCCGGCTGAATAGTCGGAGGTGTCGGCATTGCAGAGCGGTGGGGAACGAACGGCGTCGCACGCACGCGGCGGCGCACATCGGCGATCACGGATCATCGCGGTCGGGCTTCTCCTGGCCCTCGCCGCCGTCACGAGCACCGCCTTCCTCGGCCTCGGCGCAGGGTCCGCGGTCGCGTCGACGACGCCGGCTCCGCCCTCCGAGTCCGCAGCTCCGAACGAGACCGTGCCGCCGGCCGAGACCGTCAGTCCTGCGCCACCGCCCGCACCACCGGTCATCGACACGCCTGTCGCGGGCGAGCTGCTCTCGGGCACGTTCTCCGTGTCGGGAACGGCCACGCCGGGGAGCACCGTGCAGATCCTGCCGCCCGGATCCTCCGAACCCCTCTGCATCGTCACCGCCGACGACGCGGGCGCCTGGTCGTGCGCGGTCCGGTCGCTCGACTCGGCACAGTCGGCGACCGTGCGCGTGGTCGAACTCGTTCCCGGGGGTGACGATGTCTCCTCCTCGGTCACCGTGCGCGTGCTCAACGCGCCGGTCGTCACCGGAGGGCCGCGCGGTTCACTCACCAACGCTGTCGTGCAAGGCACCGCCTTCCCCGGAGCGACGGTCACCGCGTCGGCGAGCGGCTACGACTGCACGGCCACGGCCGACGCCTCCGGCGCCTGGTCGTGTCCCCTCGCGCGTGGGATCGAAGACGGCCCGCACGTCGTCTCGGCCACGCAGACCACGAGCTGGAGCTCGGGCGTGGCATCACCCGCGAGTGCGCCCGTGGCGATCACGGTGGACGTCACGGTGCCGGCGGCCCCGCAGGTGCTGTCGCCCGCATCCGGAGCCGTGCTGCCGCTGTCGGGAGCGGTGTTCAGCGGAGCGGGAGAGGACGGCGCCACCGTCTCGGTCTTCGCGGGCGCAGGGGTGCTCTGCGAGTCGCCCGTGGCGAACGGGGCCTGGTCGTGCGCGACCTCCGCGGTGCCGGCAGGGCGCTACACGGTGTCGGTGCTCCAGCAGGATGCGGCCGGCAACGTGAGCGTGCAGAGCAGCCCGCTCACGATCGACTTCCAGGCGGCCGCGTCGACGCCCCCGTCGGCCGCGCCCACCCCGGCACCCGGCACCTCGGCCGCTGCCACGCCGGCGCCGAGCGCCACCGGCGCCCCCGCACCCTCGGGGTCGGCGACAGACCCCGGCACGCCGGTGGATCCGGATCCGGATGCGCCGAGCGCGCCCGACCAGCCCGGCCCGAGCGCACCGACTCCCGCGGTCCCGGGTTCCGAGCCCCCCGGCGCCTGGACCGAGTCCACCCAGTTCACCGCCTCCCTGCAGCCGGCGATCGGCGGGCAGGCGGGCTCGCTCTGGTGGCTCGCCCTGGCCGCCGCGGCGGCCGCCCTCCTGCTGGTCGCCCTGCCCGCCCGGTTGCTCAGCGGAGCGGTGGAGAGCGCGGTGGCGGGCGTCGACCCGCACTCCCCTGCCGGGGCACGGTCGGCGCCCGAGAGCGCCCTCACCCGCATCCGCCGGGGTCTCGCCTCCCTGCTCGGCCGAAATCGCAGCAGACACGATCGCGAATACGACCGGGCACCGGATGTCACGCTCACTCCCGCGGTGAAGATCGCCGCCGCCGTGCTCACCTCGGCGGCCATCGTCACGCTCTCGGGTCCCGTGCTCGGGCAGCCGGCCTACCTGCGGCTCTACGTCGCGGTGGTGGTGGCAGTGGTCGTGGTGAATCTCGCGGCCACCCTGCTGCCCGGCCTGCTCGCGCGGCGTGCGTTCGGCATCCCGAGCACGGCGCGACTGCAGCCCTCATTGCTTCTGGTGTCGGCGGTTCTGGCCCTCGCATCGCGAGTGGGTGACATCCAGCCCGCGCTCGTGTTCGGCATCGTCGGCGCACTGACGGTGGCGGCCACCACCCGGCAGAGCGATCGTGGGCGGCTCGGAACGGTGCAGGTGCTCTGCCTGCTCGTCACGGGCGCGGCCGGGTGGATGCTGGCCGGTGCCCTCGGGTCTGCCGAGTCGCCCGAGCTCTGGAGCACGGCCCTGCGGGAGTTCAGCAACGTGGTCGCGCTGTCGTCGTTCGGGGGCGCTGCCGTCCTCCTCCTGCCGTTCGGGCGGTCGTGCGGGCGACGCATCCTCGACTGGTCGCCCGCCACCTGGGTGCTGCTCACGGTCGCCGCCTTCGCCGCCCTCGCGATGCTCTTCGTGCCCGCCCTCATCGCCGCCGCTGCCGACGGTGAACTGCTGGTTCTCGGCATCGCGGTGGCGGCATTCGCGGCGGTGAGCCTCTCGGTGTGGGTGTGGATGCGGTTCGTGGCGGTCGAGGACGACCTCGAATAGTGCCGCGAGGCTCTCCGCTCGCTCTGTTACGCGTGTTACGACCTCACGGCAGCCAGACGGTCCGCCGCACATAGGATCGAACGGTGACGAACACGCAGGCATCCTCCCGAGACGAGAACTCCCACCCGCACACCGTGCGAGGCGAGAACAACCTCGTCGCGCATCCGAGTTCCGAGAGCATCGTGACGGCCGATGAGTTCAAGGCCGCGTTCCGCAACCACCCGGCCGGGGTGGCCGTGATCACCGCGGATGCGGGCGACGGCCCCGTGGCGCTCACCGCGACATCCGTGTTCTCCGTCAGTGCCGAGCCGCCGCTGCTGGTGTTCTCGATCTCGGAGCTGTCGTCGTCGACGCCCACCATCCGCAAGGCCGACACGGTGGTGGTGCACCTGCTCGGCGCCGCGCAGCTCGACATCGCGCGCCTCGGAGCGACGAGTGGCATCGACCGCTTCGCGGACACGTCCATCTGGGCCCGGCTGCCCACGGGCGAGCCGTATTTCCCGGCCGCGCACGCGTGGATCCGTGGTCGCGTGGTGAACAAGATGGAGGCGGGCGGTTCGACCGTGGTGGCCGTTCAGGCCCTCGAGACCAAGGCACCGCCCGCAGGCGACCCGTCGGCGGATGCCTCCGAGGCCGAGCCCCTGGTGTATCACAACCGCACCTGGCACCGGCTCGGCGAGCACTCGAAGATCGTCTAGCGGACCCGCTAGGCGGGCGCAGGCGGATCGGTGATCAGTGCGATCGCTTCGGTGAAGCTGTTCACGGGTGTCATGAGCAGCCCCACGTCGCGGGCGAGCGCCTCGCGGCCGTTCGAGACCACGATCACGCGGGCATCCGCGAGTCGGCAGACCCGGATCTTGTAGTCGATCGACACGCGCTCGCCGGGTCGCTGTTCCATGATCACGACCTCGGTGGGGAACTCCGGATCGGTGAGCAGCTGGCCGAGGGTTCCGGCGGCGATGCGCACGTCGACACCCGGTCGGCCGGCCAGCTCGAGCTGCTTGCGGGCAAGCTCGCCGGGGTCGGCATCGAACAAGCCGACAGTGGTCGGCGCCGCCTTCGACATCCGTGTCTCCAACCGGGGGTGCACCTGCGCCGAGCGGCGCCGCACTACTGAACCTACCGACATCCGCCGGTTTTGCGCGGCCCACCGGAGAATTCGGCCGAACTCCCATCCGGAGGTGAACGGCTTCACCGGGATGAAGCCCATCGACCTGCCGGCAGACCAATTCGCGATCACCATCGTCGACGCCTGCGCGCTGTCTCCGATCAATCCCACAAGGAGATTCACCGAGGCCGACCCGACGCCTCAGGTGCCCTCAGAACAGCGCTCCCGGCCCCCGGAGAACGCCGAGCAGGCCGGCGATGCCGATCACGACGCCGAGGCCCGCCACGATCGAAGCGCCGAACACCACGTCGAGAGAGCCGACCCGAACCGGATTCCACACCGTGCGGGGCTGAAGGCCGAGACCGCGCGATTCGAGCGACTGCGCCATCCGCTCTCCTCGCCTGATGGCCAGAACGAGCAGGGTGAAGGCTGCGCGCCCGAAGGATGCGGGGGTTCGATGCACGCTGCCGTTGCGGCGGAGAGGCGCCCGCACCGCCTGCGCATCGCGGATCGCGGTCCACTCCCCCGGCAGCTGCTGCAGCAGGCGGTATCCGGCCATCAGCGCGTAGCTCGGTCGGGCGCCGAGGTGGGCGTTCTGATGCAGGCTCGTCATCAGAGCCAAGCTGTCGGTGGTGAGCACGAAGCCGATCGACAGGATGCCGATGGCGAGCGTTCGGACCGCCAGCGCGGCCCCCACGATGAGGCCGTCGACGGTCACCCGCAGCGGTCCCTCCTGCCAGACGACGGTGCCCGGCCGACTCAGCACATTGATGCTGAAGACACCGACCGCGAACGCCAGGAACGGCAGTTGAGCGGCCAGCACGGTGCGAAGCGGGAGCCGGCCACCGACGATCACTCCGATCAAGCCGAGCAGATAGACGACCGACGGTGTGACCGGGTCGAGCACGAAGAGCAGGGCCACGGAGGCGAGAAACAGCACCGCGAGCTTGACCGTGGGATTACGGCGGGCAAGTGGGGAATCACGCACCGTCTCCGCCCCGCTCATCGGGACACCTCCGCGGGCGAAGGCGTGGCCCGGCGTGGTCCACCACTCCCCGCGGGGGGTTCCTGAGGCGCGCTGGCCGCGGAGAGCCGGCGAAGAGCGCGCACGGCATCGACATCGTCGAACTCGGCGAGCACCCACGCGACCAGCGCGGGAAGCTCGAGGCCGGCGCGCTGCACAACCGATGCATCCCGCAGCACCGCGGTGGTTTCCCCCTCGGCCGCCTTCCGACCGTCAGCGAGCACGATGACACGATCGGCGACCGTCGCTACAAAGCGGAGGTCGTGGCTGGAGAACAGCACGGCGCGGCCTTGGGCGGCTTCGCCCCGCAACACGTCGGCGGTGGCGACGGTGTCGCGGCGATCGAGGCCGAAGGTGGGCTCGTCGGCCAGCAGCACGCGGCGATCGACGTGCGCGAGCATCGCGGCGAGACTCAGCCTCCGTTTCTCCCCGCCCGAGAGGCGATAGGGATCCCGGTCGGCCACGTGCTCGAGGCGGTGCAGGCGCAACTGCCGGTCGACGACCTGTGCGACCTCACTGCCGCTGCCCGTGAGACCGAACGCGATCTCGTCGCGCACGCGATGGCCCACGAACTGCAACTCGGGATACTGGAACACCATGCTCGGACGCGCCCCGATGACGGCGCCTGCCTGGGCCGGCAGCAGACCGGCGAGGGTGAGGAGCAGAGATGTCTTCCCCGATCCGTTCGACCCGAGCAGGGCGACCACTTCGCCGGCCCGGAGGTCGAGGTCGACTCCGGCGAGCACGGGTGGGGCAAGAGGTCGCCTGCGCCTCGCGCTGCGCCCACCGGGCGACGGATGCCCGACCTGCAGCGATCGGGCCGAGAGCAGGGGCTCGCCAAGGGCGGCGGCCGGAGGGTCGATCTGCGGCGTCCCGGCCGTCTGGGGTTCTCCCGTCGGTCGCTCGCGCAGCCACTCCCGCACCGGTTCGGCCTGCAGACCGCCGGGATGCCCCACGACGGCGAGCAATTCGCTCTCCAGCGGGAGCCAGCAGCCCGCGTCGTGCAGCCGCGCTGCGTTCTCGGCGAGCACCTGCACGGTCGGGCCCGCCGCGAGCATCCGCCCTTCGCCATCCAGAACCACGGCGTGCTCGGGAAGACCTCGGGGACCTCGCGCACCGGCGAGCTCGTCGAGGCGGTGCTCGACCATCAGCACCGCCGACTCGCCCCGCTCGACGACCCCGTCGACAGCCGCGCGCACTGCTCGGACGCCCGCCGGGTCGAGCATCGACGTGGGTTCGTCGAGCAGGAGCACCGCGGGTCGGGCGGCGAGAGCTGCGGCGAGGGCGACGCGCTGCACCTCACCGCCGGAAAGCCCACCGGTCGCCCGCTCGCGGAGATCGCCGGCCCCGGCGAGGCCGAGCGCGTCGTCGATGCGACCGGAGATCTCGGAGCGGTCCACGCCGTGGTTCTCCAGAGGCAGGGCCACCTCCTGGTCGACGCGGGCGAGGCAGACGGCGGCCGCCGGGTCCTGGGCGACCACGCCCAGCCGGCGCGAGCGCTCGATCACCGGAAGCTCGGTCGCGTCGACACCGCCGAGGTGCACTGCCCCCTCGAGAGCGAGGTTCTGCGAGAACGGGATGACGCCTGTGAGCACCTGCAGCAGGCTCGACTTGCCCGAGCCCGACGGGCCGAGCACGAGCATCCGCTCGCCCGCCCCCAGGTGGAGCGACACGTCGCTCAGCAGCGGGGTGGACCGCCCGGGGGCCCGCACCGTGGCCTCCACGATGCGCGCGGCCGAGCGGTCGGGTTCAGGAGCCAAGGTGGGCTCGGCCGATGGCGAAGTTGTCGACGACCCCGGTGCGGGCGAGGGCATCGACGATCACCTTGGCGAGCAGCCCACCCAGCACGATGCCGGACACCACCTGGATGACCAGACGCACGAGCAACAGGTCGGTGCCATACCACCCCGATCGGAACGCCGAGAAGAAGAACACCAGGCCGGCTCCGAGTGCGCCCGACAGGGCGTAGACGAACCAGTTGTACCGGCGGTAGCGGGTGAGCGCGAAGGGCAGCTCGCTCCCGACGCCCTGGATGGCGGCGGCCACGAACAGCAGCGGTCCGACCGCCGAGCCGAGGAAGACCACCTCGATCACGGAGGCGATGATCTCGGCGATCACCCCGGCGAAGGGGCGGCGGATGATCGCGATGGCGATCGGCGCCACGAGCAGCCAGCCGCCGAGCAGCACGTGCTGGGTGAGGTCGCCGAACGGGCCGGTGGCCACGGAGAGGGCGATCCAGCCCTGCACCAGGGCCCAGTAGAGAAAGCCGAAGACGGCACCGAGCACCACGAGCAGCATGATGTCTTTGAGCTGCCAGGCGAAGAGGGAAGGGGTACTGCGACGTGAGGAGGTCGTGGTGGTCATCGCTCACACCTCCGTCGGGCTGGCGATGGACAGAACAGCGTGGCTGGTGACGTGCTGCACGCTGCGCCCCACCAGCACCCAGCCGGCCGCCACGGTGCCGAGCACGTCGGCGAGGTCTCCCTCGAGCAGCGTGGCGTAGTGCTCACCGCGCACGTAGGTGCCGAGCTGTTTGGCATGATCGATCGCGGCGTAGATGTCGCGCAGGTGGTCGGGTTGCTCGCCGGGCCGCCCGGTGTCGTCGAGCGGATACAGCGACCAGTGGGCCGAGGCCCGGATGCCGGTGGCTGCCAGAACCGGTACCGCCGCCGCTTCGGCGAGCAGCCCCGGCGTGGTGCTGCAGGTGACCTCACCCGGGCAGCCGCGCGAGAGCAGCACCGAGGCGGTGACGTGGTGGCCGCCTCGCGCGGCTGCGGCGATCACGTCGGTCAGGTACTCGAGCACCCGTTGCTCGGAACCGCGCACGAGAGTGCTCACCGGGTCGGTCACGACTTCGAGATCGGCGGAGTCGGCGGCCGCCAGGGCGCCCAGGATGGTCTCGGCGAAACCGTCGTGCATCACCGCGAGGGTGAAGCGGGCGCCCACGCCGAGATCCTGCGGGCTGAGGACGGGGTTGGTCGCTGCGGGAGACAGCGTCGGAAGGGGTGACATGTGTGCGTGCCTTTCACTGCGCACGGGTCGCGCTCACCGGCGGTGGGCGCAGAGCTGCCGACTGATCAGGGCGTGCGTGCGGGTGCGCTGAAGACGCCGGATGTCTCCGGCTGTGAAGCACGACCGATCACGGTGACGGCGGCCCTGTGGCGGCGTCGATCGACGATGAGCATTCGCTCTCACTCTCCCTGCGCTGGCATTATCCAGATCAAGTTCGACGGTCGAAGCGTGGTTCGCTTCCTCTCAGCCCGGCTCACCGGGCTCCCGTGTGTTCGCCCCCACCTTACCGGGTCGTCCACTCACTGTGGCGAAACCGCGCCCGATAACACCTAGCGCGAACGCACCTTGCATACGTCGGAGAACAGCACCTCGTTCAATGGGTGAATCATGAGGTGAAGTCCTCACCCACATCTACAACTGGCGAATAGGCTCGCTTAGTCTGATGACGCCCGCCGCGTTGATCCCCATCCGCGCGGCGGGCAACCCCCGGTGGCCGTGAGGTGTCAGGCGTGAGGTGGGCGTCTCCAGCGTCAGCAAGTCCTCGGCGGGGATCCGCCTCGCGTGGTGAGGGATGCGGGGCGATCGATCACGGTACTCCACTGGGACTTTTGCCAGACTTCGTGATGTTCTGCACCAAGTGTGGGCGCCCCGGGCCCGATGTGGATTCGTTCTTGTGCGGCACCGCGCAGTGCAAGGGTGACAATGCACCGGTGACCTCCTGCGGGGCATCTCAGCAATGATGGCTCTTGCGGTCACGGTCAGACGGTCGAGATCCTGCGTCGCTTTTGTCGGTGCCTCATTGTTCAGCCGGCGATGTAGTCCGGCGATGCGGCCGCAGCGAGAGTCCAGAATGAGATGAACAAGGCGACGACTGGCGCCACGCACGCCAAAACGATCGTGGCCGTGGCGAGTCCGCCGGAGCGCCGCGTCAGCATGCCGAGGGCAAGAGCGGTTATCCCGAGAACAGTGCCGGCCAGCAGCGTCAAGCCCATCGCAGATGCAATGCTGTTGAGCGTTGCTCTCTCCGCCGGTTCGAGGATGTTGCTGTCGTAGCTGTCGATCGCGGCTCCTGTAAATGGACTTGCCGCGGCCGAAAACACCAAGAGCAGAATTGGCACCACCAAGCCCACCGCGAGCCCTAGCGTGAACCCCGTCCGGCTAAGAATGCTCAGGGTTCGCACTGAACATTGCTGAGCACTGACCTCGTCCACTCAACCACCCCCATCTGCAGATTAGAGGATCGGGCTTGATTCGAGTGAATGGCGCGGTGTGCGCTCATCTGGGAGCCGCGATCCTCGCCAGCGCAGCGATCGGTCTCGCAAATCAGCTCGTACCCCCACTGGGACTCGAACCCTTATCCGAGGGGCTCGATCAGTAGAGCAATCGCCTAGATCCGCATGATTACGGCGAATCTTGGTTACTTACGATCAGGTAAATCACATTGGATTTCAGCGAAGTGTGGGCAAACTGTGGGCACGCTCACGCGGGTGGCACTCCGCTAGCCCTTACGCGAGCCAACTGAGGTACCCCCCAGAGTCGCGCGCACAGCGAGCTGCAGAACGCGAAGCGGTGGGGGTCGACCCCGGGGGGGGAGGGGGTACCCACCCCACCCCCAGACTCCTGCGCACAGCGAGCTGCAGAACGCGAAGCGGTGGGGGTC
>NZ_SCVE01000010.1 GCF_004297105.1 Herbiconiux sp. | reverse complement strand
CGATCAAGGGCAAGGGGTCTTCCGACTGGTCGTACTCGTGGGTTCCCGTGGTGGGCCCGATCATCGGTGGTGTGCTCGCGGGGCTGCTCGCCATCCCGCTGCTCCCCATCCTCACCTAGCGTTCACCCGCATCCGATCAACTGAGACATCAGAAGCATCTCTACAAAGGAGTTAGACATGACTGAACAGAAGTACGTTCTCGCCATCGACCAGGGCACCACCTCGTCGCGCGCGATCATCTTCGATCACGCCGGCACCATCGTGTCGACCGGTCAGAAGGAGCACGAGCAGATCTTCCCGAAGGCGGGCTGGGTCGAGCACAACCCGGTCGAGATCTGGGACAACGTGCGCGAGGTCATCGGTCAGGCCCTCTCGAAGGCCGACCTGACCCGTCACGACATCGCGGCGGTCGGCATCACCAACCAGCGCGAGACCGCGGTGGTGTGGAACAAGAACACCGGCAAGCCCGTCTACAACGCCATCGTCTGGCAGGACACCCGCACCCAGTCGATCGTCGACCGCCTGGCGGCCGATGGGGGAGTGGAGCGCTTCAAGCCGATCGTCGGCCTGCCGCTCGCCACCTACTTCTCGGGCACCAAGATCGTGTGGATCCTGGAGAACGTCGAGGGCGCCCGTGAGGCCGCGGATGCCGGCGACCTGCTGTTCGGCACCACCGACTCGTGGGTTCTCTGGAACCTCACCGGCGGCACCGAGGGCGGCGTGCACGCCACCGACGTCACCAATGCCTCGCGCACCCTGTTCATGGACCTCGAGACGCTCGAGTGGCGCGACGACATCCTCGAGGCGTTCGGCGTTCCGAAGTCGATGCTCCCCGAGATCAAGTCGTCGTCCGAGGTCTACGGCACCGTCGAGTCGTCGAACCTCCTGCGCGAGGTTCCGGTGTCCGGCATCCTGGGCGACCAGCAGGCGGCCACCTTCGGCCAGGCGGCGTTCGACGCCGGCGAGTCGAAGAACACCTACGGCACCGGTAACTTCCTGATCTTCAACACCGACACGGAGATCGTGCACTCGAAGAACGGGCTGCTCACCACCCTCGGCTACAAGCTGGGCGACCAGCCGGCTCACTACGCGCTCGAGGGCTCGATCGCGGTGACCGGGTCGCTCATCCAGTGGCTGCGCGACAACCTCGGCATCATCTCCTCGGCCCCCGAGGTGGAGGAGCTGGCGAAGACGGTCGACGACAACGGTGGCGCCTACTTCGTGCCCGCGTTCTCGGGTCTCTTCGCCCCGTACTGGCGGTCGGATGCGCGCGGTGCCCTCGTGGGGCTCACCCGCTACGTCAACAAGGGCCACATCGCCCGCGCCGCGCTGGAGGCCACGGCCTTCCAGACCCGCGAGGTTCTGGACGCCGTGAACGCCGACTCCGGTGTGGACCTGACGGAGCTCAAGGTCGACGGCGGCATGATCGCGAACAACACGCTCATGCAGTTCCAGGCCGACATCCTGGGCGTGCCGGTCATCCGGCCGGTCGTCGCCGAGACGACCGCGCTCGGTGCGGCGTACGCGGCCGGCCTCGCGGTGGGCTTCTGGGCCAACCTCGACGAACTCCGCGCCAACTGGCAGGAGGACTCCCGCTGGGAGCCCTCGATGGAGCCCGCCGAGCGCGAGCGCCAGCTGCGCAACTGGAAGAAGGCCGTCACGAAGACCCTCGACTGGGTCGACGAAGACACCGAATAAATTCGGCGCCTTCGTCGACCTGGGGCTGTGCCTCGCCTGCGCCGCCGCTCCGGCGGCGCAGGCGACGACACCGAATAGATTCTGTTTGCCATCGCGCAGCCGTCACTGACCCTCGGTCGGTGGCGGCTGCGCCGTTTGCCCCTCCGTGGTTGCTTCAGAGCTGAGGATCTGTCAGAGTTGCTCGATGAGTGAGCAGCCGACCGAGATCATGCTCTCCGTTTCGGGCGAGGGCGAGAGGCCGCGGCGCCAGCGGGTGGTGCCGTTGGTGGTCGGCCTGATCCTGGTGATCGGCGCGGCCGGCGTGGGCGGATTCTTCCTTCTTCGTGCGTCGATGCAGGATGCGGCCGCTCCGGTGATCAGTGGCACCGCCACCTCGTCTTTTTCCCGCACGCCGTCTCCCGCTCCCGCGTCGCCTGCCGTCTCTCCTGGAGCATCTGGTGCGCTGCCGTCCGGCTCGCAGGCCGCACCGCCCCCGGCATCTGCATCGGCGCCGGCGCCGGCAATCGAGTCGTTCTCCGTCGGGCCGCAGACCGTCACCTGTTCGGCGCCGGCGCCGGGAGTGCCGGGGCTCACCAGCACGCCCCTCACCATCTCGTGGTCGATCGTCGGCGGCCTGCGCGCCTGGGTCGGCGTCGACACCGACGATGCCATGGCCGAGCCCTACGCGGAGGTCTCGGCCGAGGCGGGCTCCACCACCGACCTCCAGTACCTCTGCGCCGACGACCACCGGTACACCCTCACGGTCCTGGGCGCCGACGGCCAGACGGTGAGCCGCACGGTCACGGTCACCAACATCGGAGATCGGTGACGCGCTTCGAGTGTCCCCTGTTAGGGAGACTGTGGTGGCGGCATCCGTGTGTCACTATTGCCGCACACGACTCATAGATGGGGATCTCATGGCCGAGAAGGCAGTCCGCGGTACGTTCCTTGATTTCATCGACGACCCGTGGAAACACGTGGGCGACGAAGCCGCAGCCACCCGCTTCCACGTCGACGGCCTGCTGGTCACCGAAGACGGCATCATCACCGATTTCGGGCCCTACGACGAGATCGCGCCGAAGCACCCCGGAATCGAGATCACGGAGATCCGCGACCGCATCATCCTGCCAGGATTCATCGACGGGCACATCCATCTCGCGCAGACCCGCGTGCTGGGCGCCTACGGCGAGCAGCTGCTGCCGTGGCTGCAGAAATGGGTGTTCCCCGAGGAGCACAAGTACGCCGAGCGCGACTACGCCGAGGAGGGCACGAAGCACTTCTTCGACAACCTGCTGGCTTCCGGAACCACCACCGCGCAGACCTTCACCACCGGCAACCTGCTCTGCAACGAGGTCTTCTTCGAAGAAGCCACGAAGCGCAACATGCGCATGATCGCCGGCCTCACGGGTATCGACCGGCATGTTCCCGACTACTTCGCGAACACTCCCGAGCAGTACTACGCCGACTCGAAGACGCTGATCGAGAAGTGGCACGGCACCGGACGCAACCTCTACGCCATCACCCCGAGATTCGGCTTCGGCGCCTCGAACGAGCTCATGGCCGCCACTCAGAGGCTGAAGGAGGAGTTCCCCGACACCTGGGTCAACACCCACATCTCCGAGAATCCGGCCGAGATCCACGGTGTTCTGGCGCTCCACGACGACTGCACCGACTACCTGGAGGTCTACGAGAAATACGGTCTCGTCGGCCCCAAGTTCACGGGCGGTCATGGAGTGTGGCTGTCGGATGGCGAGTTCCGCCGTTTCTCGGAGTCGGGCGCGGCCGTCGCGTTCTGCCCCTCGTCGAACCTCTACCTCGGATCGGGCCTCTTCCGCCTCGGCCGCGCCACCGACCCCGAGCACCGTGTGCTGCTCTCGGTGGGCACCGACATGGGCGGCGGCAACCGCTTCAGCCTCCTCAACTCGCTCGAAGACGGCTACAAGGTGGGGATGCTCAACAACACCATCCTCGACGGCTCCATCGTGCCGAGCCAGCAGGACCTGGCGGAGTCGGAGCGCAACAAGCTCTCCGCCTTCCGCGCCTTCTACCTGCTCACCCGCGGTGGCGCCGAGTCGCTCTACATCGACGACCTGGTCGGCACCTTCGACATCGGCAAGGAGGCCGACTTCGTGGCCCTCGACTACACGGCGGGCCCCCCGGCCGCTCCGTGGCACGCCTCGTTGCTGCTCGAGAAGGCCGGCGACGGCCCGCTGTCGCTCGAGACGGTCTCCGACCTGCTGTTCGGCATCATGATGGTCTCCGACGAGCGCGCCGTCGACCAGACCTGGGTGATGGGCGAGCTCGCCTACCAGAAGGCCTGACGCCCATGACCGAGACCAGCTCCGACACGACGGGAGCGACGGATGTCGGCACCCCCGTCTCGCTCGTCGTGCACCGGCGGCTGGCCGAGGAGAGCTACGAGAAGTACGCGGCCTGGCAGCAGAAGGTGGGCGCGCGCATCGCGAACTGGCCGGGCTTCCTCGACCGTCAGGTCATCGCGCCGAAGCCTCCGCTGCAGGTCGACTGGGTGGTCGTGCAGCGCTTCCGCGACGTCGATTCGGCGCGCGGCTGGCTGCAGAGCGCCGAGCGCACGACGCTCATGGCCGAGATCAAGGACGAGTTCATCGGCAACGACGACATCCATCTCTTCACGGAGGAGGCGAAGCATCCGTCTGAGGCCGCATCGGTACTGATCTCGAGCAGGGTTCCGGCAGACGAAGAGGGCGCGTTCCTCGACTGGCAGCGGCGCATCTCGGCGGCCGAGTCGCGATTCGACGGCTTCCTCGGCCACAAGATCGAGCGACCGGTGCCCGGGGTGCAGGACGACTGGGTGGTGGTGCTCAGCTTCGACACCGACGAGCACCTGAACGCCTGGATCGATTCGGCCGAGCGCAAGGAGCTGCTCGACTCGGGCAAGGCCTACAACGAGCAGCTCACGCTCACCAAGGCGAGCTATGGCTTCGGCTTCTGGACGGGCAACAAGACGGCCCTACCCGACCCCATCTTCAAGAGCAATCTGCTCGTGCTGCTGATGCTCTATCCCGTCGTGTTCCTCTGGGGCTACTTCGTGGCGGCGCCGCTGTTCGACAGCCACGGGGTGCCGTTCTGGCTGTCGCTGTTCGTGGGCAACCTGGTGTCGACTCAGCTGCTCGGCTGGTTCCTCGTGCCGTGGGCGTTCAAGCGTTTCAGCTGGTGGATCAAGCGCAACCAGCCAGCCCGGGTGCACCTCTACGGCTACGCGATCGTGGTGGCCCTGTACGCCGTCTCGATGGCGGTCTACGCCTGGCTGATCGCCATCCGCGGGTGAGACGACCTGCCGGCGCGCTGCGGGCAGGCCGGCTAGTTGCGAGCCCCGGTTCCCGACCCGGGGCCGCCTCCTGTCCCACCCCCGCCCATGCCGCCCTGGGTGGCCTCGCCTGCGGTCAGCGTCGTGGACACGGTGGCGCCGTCGGCGGTCCCGGACGTGGCGAGGCCACCCAGTACGTCGCCTGAGACGGTCCCTCCGACCGCGATGCTGTACGTCGCGCCGGTCGTCACGGTCGGGGACGAGTAGACCAGGTTCTGAAAGCTCTTGCTCGACTCGAACGAGGCCACGACCGAGCCGTCCTCGGCCACGACCTGCACGATCGTGCCGGCGTCGACCGCGTCGGAGAGGTTCGCCGACAACCAGCCCTGCGCCGAGGAGGTGCTCGGCGACACCGCCATTCCCATGCTCCCTGCCGCGAGCAGGGTGCCGCCGGATATGGTGAAGTCACCATTCACATCGAGGGCACCGTTGCCGTTGTCCGTGGGCCCGCTCACCACCGTCGTGCCGCCGGTGATGGTCATCGATCCATTCGAGTCGAGGCCGTCGCCGTCCGCGTCGACCACGAGAGTGCCGCCTGAGATGACGATGGAGTAGTCACCCGCCGCCATTTCACCTCCGGCGCCGCCCCCTGTCTCCGCGGTGGAGGCACCGGCCGCGTTCAAGCCGTCGTCACTCGACGTGACGGTGGTCGAGCCGCCCGCCACGGTGACGTCCGCCGATTCCAGGCCCTCGTAGGAGGTCGTGATGTCGACCGTACCTCCGTCGACCACCAGGGCGGTGTCGGCGTGGATGCCGTCGTCACCCGCCGAAGCCGCGACCGTCGCGTCGCCGGTCACATGCACGTAGGCCGCGGAATTCACGGCGTCGTCGGCTGCGTCGATCGTGGTCTCGCCACCCTCGATCACCGTGATGACCTCGCTCGTGATGCCCTTCGAGGTGGCGGAGTCGTCGGTCGAGCTGTCGTCGGACGTGTCGGCCGTGTCATCCGCCGGCCCGGCGCCCATCGCGGTCGAGTGCGCAGCGGCCTGCGACGAGCCGCCGCCGGCCGTGATGTCCAGCGTTCCCGCGGTGACCACCACGTCGGTCTGCGCCTGGATGCCGTCGTCTCCGGCCGTCACGGTGACGGCGCCGCCGGCGAGATCGACGAAACCGCGCGTCGTGTCCTCGTCGTTGTCGCTCTTCAGCCCGTCGCCGCCCGCGGTCACGGCGAGGGTGCCGCCGGTGATCACGAGGTAGTCCTTGCCGCGAACACCGTCGTCGACCGCGTCGACCGTGACGGTGCCGGACGCGATGACCAGCCCGTCCTTGCCGGTGATGCCGTCGTTGCCGTTCCCGGTGACGTTCAGGGCCCCGGTCCCGGTGATGAGCAGGTCGGCCGCGCTGTAGAGGGCGGCGTTCGACTCATCGGTGTCGGCGTAGCCTGCGGTGTCGCTGAGTGAATTGGTGGAACCGGCGGCCAGCACGAGCACCACCTCGGCGGCGGCTGCCACGTCGATAGCCGAACTGGTCGAGCTCGTGATCGACGCGTCGTCGAGGATGAGGCGCACGGTTCCCTCGTCGGTGCTGTTCACGAGGAGCTGGCCATCCGTGAGCGCGCCGCTCACCCGATAGGTGCCGGACGCGGTGATGGTGACGGTCGAACCCTCGACGGCCACTCCGGACGAATCCGCCCCGCTGTCGTCGACGCTCGCCGAGTCGCCGGCGAGCGTGATGAGCGTGGCCGTGCCATCGGCAGAGTCGTCGTCGGTGAACTCATGGATGCTGTCGTTCGCGGCGAGCACGGCGGCGGCGTCCTGGGTGGCGTCCGTGCCGGCGACGGCATCGAGCACCGTCGACGCCGCGCCGTCGCCGCCGGTTCCGGTGCCGACGGAGGCGACCGTGGCACAGCCGGCGAGGAGGCCGACGGTCACGATTCCTCCAGCGAGGAGGGGGAAGACGAGTGGTCTACGTGAGGGGAGCATGAGTGATTCCTTGGTCGTTGATCGGGTGTCGTGGTGTCGGAGCGGTGTCAGGGCGGAAGTGGCGTGTGAGGACGCGTGTCCACTTGTTGGAGGCCAGTTCGGGGCGGAGAGCCGCGAGCCCCGTGCCGTACTTGGAGATGGTGGAGGGTCGGTGACCGTGCGCCCAGAGGTGTCTGTCGACAGGGGAGGCCCTCGACCCGGACTTGGTCTCGATGACGACGATCCCCGGGGTGTGCATCCGCCGCTCGTCGTCGAGTGCCCAGTCGAGGTGCGTGTCGATCGTCGCGCGACTGTCACCCGCCTCTCCCGGAACGATGAGCGTGGTGCGTCGATAGCGCGTGATGAGGGTCGGGGCCAGCGAGTCGAGGTCGACGTCGGTGAATCCCGCCCCGGCCAGGGTGTCCTCGACATAGTCGAGCCCGTGCTGGTTGAGGAGTCTCCGCTCCTCGAAGACGTACTCCATGCGGTCCTTCACCGTCGCCGACCGGGCACCCTTCGTCTTCACCTCCAGATATGCGGCAGTGGAATCGACGTACGAGCGGGTGCGCATCTTGAATCGACGTCGGCGCTGCCGGGCGGCCATCCAATAGCTCGTGAGCTCAGGAGTATCGAAGTAGACCGACTCGTACCGGAAATCACGAACGCCCGCGGTCTCGAGAACCTGAGTGCGGGGATCGACTCCGTCGAGAAGTGCGGGCAGCGCGCCGATGGGGATCACATACTTGCGATCGACTCGGGTCTGCAGGGCGGCTCGTTCGATGAGCTCGTCGAGCCCGATGGGTGCCAAGGTCGCCAGACGCGACGCGGCTTCGGCGTCGCTCATCGCACGTCGGTCTTGTCGAGCGACACCGCGGGAGCGACCGACGCGTGCGCGGCGTTCCGCGGGCGGTCGCCGATGGGCACCAGGAACCGGACGTCCACGGTCGTGGTGTCATTGACGAGGTCGACATGTTTCACCTGGACCTGTTTGATCCGCCCGCCGAGCACCTGTTCGAGGTAGGCCTCGAGTGCCGGCTCGTCGGTGAAAGCTCTGTCGAGGTGCATGCTCTGCTGCCGGTACCGCGGGAACAGCCGCACGTTGTCGCCGACGAACATCACAGCGAGGATGAGTGCCATCAGGCCGATGTTGAGCGCACTCGGCACGGCCGTGAGGCCGGCGAGGAGCCCCAAGGCCAGTGCTGAGAAGTAGTAGGCCACCTCGTGCTGTGCGATCTCGTCCGATCGCAGGCGGATGATCGACAGCACGCCGAACAGCCCGAGACCGAGCCCTGCGCCGATGGTCGAGGATCCCAGCACCATCGACACGGCCAGAACGCCGACGTTCACTCCAAGAAACGCGACCACCAGATCGCGGCGGTGGTGGCGACGGAAGTAGAGGCCGAAGGTGAGGATGCTGATCGCCAGGATGTCGACGGCGATCAAGAGGACGTAGGACATGGGGTGCTCCAGAATGTATGGATGTGAAACCGATGGTGTCTATTCCGTGGGCACCTCATCTGCGATTGCTATGAGGCGGCTATGGTGAGCTTTCGAACACGTCGGGTCTCATGCCACATAGGAACTCCTTAGAGATCACAATGGAGGCCCATAGCGCTCCATCAGACACTCGTTCCATGACGAAGAGATATGAGCCCACTTCAGGCGGACTGATGCTGCCGGGCGAAGAACCAGAGCACCCGGCCTCCGCGGCCGAACCGGCGGCAAAGCGGTCCGCTTTCTCCCGCCGTGCAGTCGCCGGTGTCGGCGCAGGCGCCCTCGTGGTGGGCCTGCTGGTCGGCGGTGGGGCCGGTGCTGCCATTGGTGCCGCCGTCGGTTCGGACGGATCGTCCTCCGCGGGCACCCAGGGTTTCACCCCACCCGAGATGGGTACCCCGCCCGACATGGGCACCGGTAGTCCGCCCGACATGGGTAGCGGTACCCCGCCCGGCTCGGGGACCGACTCCGGCACCGACACGGGCTCGGGAACATCCTCGACGGAACCCGGTGCGACCAGCTGAGCCGCCTCCGCCCGGTCCACCTCCCCCGTACGCCCCCACCGCGATCGCCTTCCACGGCGCGGTGGGGGCCTTTCTCGTTGACGCGGGTCGATCCGTTCATCGAGGGCTCATAGTCAGTCTTCGGCTCTCGCAACCTCGCTGCAATCCCGTACCTAGAACCAGAGGCTGCAGTGAGGTATGCGCGAAAAACAGACTCCGATATCCGAGCACGCACAACCCGTGAACCGTCGCCGGCAATGGCTCCGGCGCCGTAACGTCATCATCGCGGCGTCGCTGGGCGTGGCCCTTGCGGTCGGCGTCGGTACGACGTGGGCGCTCGAACGCTACGTCATCGCGCATGTCGCGATCTCCGACGTCGACGCCTACGAAGCCGAACAGTCCGCCTTGACGGGCGATTCCGCCACCTCTGCTGAAGATGAAGCGGCGGATGCGGTCACCACGGAGACGAGCTACGCGTCCAACGATGCCGACATCCAGATCTCCACGGTCACCACCGGCTCCGGAGACGACACCGTCACCTACTACGTGGCCGACGTCACGATCAGCGACGCCACCGTGCTCAGATCCGCGTTCGCGCAGAACGCGTTCGGAGAGAACATCACCGAGACCACCTCCGACACCGCCGCCGACAACAACGCGGTCTTCGCCATCAACGGCGACTACTACGGGTTCCGCGACACCGGCATCGTGGTGCGCAACGGGGTCGTCTACCGCGACGACGGTGCCCGCGAGGGACTGGCGTTCTACACGGACGGATCGGTCGAGGTCTATGACGAGACCACGACCACCGCCGATCAGCTCGTGGCGGACGGCGTGTGGAACACGCTCTCGTTCGGCCCGGCGATCGTCGAGGACGGCGCGATCGTCGACGGCATCGAGAACGTCGAGATCGACACCAATTTCGGCAACCACACGATCCAGGGTGAGCAGCCCCGCACGGCGGTGGGCGTGATCGATGACAACCACCTCGTCTTCGTGTTGGTGGACGGGCGCAGCCCGGGCTACAGCAAGGGCGTGACTCTGACGGGCCTGGCCGAGATCATGCAGTCCCTCGGTGCGACCACCGCCTACAACCTCGACGGCGGGGGGTCGTCGACCATGTACTTCGATGGCGCGCTCGTCAATGACCCGCTCGGCACCGGCACGGAGCGTGGCACCTCCGACATCCTCTACATCGCAGGTTGAGAGGCGCGGGCATGATCGTCCTCATCCCGTCGTACGAGCCGGATGGCCGTCTGGTCGACGTCGTGCGCGAGCTGCGCGCCACCGCGCCGGAGACGACCGTGGTCGTCGTCGATGACGGCTCCGGCGCGCGATACGCCGCGGAATTCGCCCGGGCCCGTCTGGCCGGCGCCGAAGTGATCGGATATCCACTCAACCGGGGCAAGGGGCACGCGCTCAAGCACGGCCTGCGACATGTGCAGGCGCATCACCCGGGAGAGGTCGTCGTCTGTGCCGACAGCGACGGACAGCACCGCACCTCCGACATCCTCCGCGTCGCCGGGCGAGCGGGCCGGGATGTGATCGCGATAGGCGGGCGGCGCTTCACGGGAACGGTGCCTCTGCGCAGCCGGTTCGGCAACGCCACCTCCCGGGCCATCTTCCGGTCAGCCACGGGTATCGCCGTCGGGGATACTCAGACCGGGCTGCGCGCCTACCACCCCGGGATGCTGGACTGGCTCCTCGGGGTGAAAGGGGACCGGTTCGAGTACGAGCTCAATGTCCTCCTCGGCGCACAGGCGGCCGGGTACTGCATCGTGGAGCTCGAGATCGCGACGGTCTATCTCGAGCACAATGCCTCGTCGCACTTCCGGCCGGTGATCGACTCGATACGTGTGCTCCGTCCCTTTCTCCGCTACGTCGGATCGTCGTTGGCGGCGTTCGTCATCGACCTGGTCATGCTGCAGGTGCTGTTCACCGTCACGGGATCCCTCGTGCTCGCCGTCGTCGGATCACGCATGCTGAGCGGATCGGTGAACTTCTTCGTCAACCGTCAGCTCGTGTTCCGCGAACGCGAGCGACGGCGGATGAGCCGCGATGCGGCACGCTACGCCATTCTCGCCGTGACGTTGCTCGCCGCGAACCTCGGTCTGCTCGAACTTCTCACCTGGGCCGGAGTCTCGCTCCTCGCGTCGAAGCTTCTCACGGAGGCCGTGCTCTACCTCACCGGCTTCGCGGTGCAACGGCACTTCGTCTTCCGCCGCAGACGCCGCGCGGTCAGGCGCGCGATCACGTCAGAACAAGGTGAGGCGCGGGTGTGCCCGGCGCCCGATGAACTCGCCCCACGGGAGACCCTCACCGCTCCGCTCTGACGCTCCTGGGTGGGCGTCAGCCGCGGCGCGCGGCCGCGAGGGCGTCGGCGGCGAGCCGAGAGCTCTTCGCCACGTCGCTCATCCAGAGCGGGACAGCGGTGGTGCGGATGCCGGCGGCTGCGAGAACGGGGGTGCTCGCCGCATCCGCCTCATCGACGAGCCAGGCATCGAGGAGGCCGCCTCGGCTGCGGGCGCCGTAGTGCTTGGCGACGGCGGTGGTGGTGGTCTCGACGCCGATGGCGGTGAGGCAGGCGTCGGCCATGCCGCGCACGGCGGCTCCGGCGATGATGGGGGAGACGCCCACGATCGGGGCGCGGGCCGCCAGCACGGCGGCGCGCAGGCCGGGGACCCCGAGAATGGTGCCGATCGACACCACCGGGTTCGACGGGGCCAGCAGGATGACGTCGGCCTGCTCGATCGCGCGCAGCACCGAAGGCGTGGGCCGTGCCGCCTCCACGCCGACCTGGATGAAGCGCTGCGCGGGAACGCCGGCGCGGTACTTCACCCACCACTCCTCGAAGTGCACGATGCGCCGCTTGCCGTCGACCAGGATGTCGACGTGGGTCTCGATCGGCTGGTCGCTCATCGGAAGCAGGCGGATGCCGAGGGGCCAGCGCTCGGCGAGACGCGCGGTGGCCTCGGTGAGGGTGAGGCCGTCGCGCAAGAAGCTCGAGCGGGCGATATGCGTGCCGAGATCGAGGTCGCCGAGGGTGAACCAGGGCCAGCCGACACCGTAGGCGGTGAGCTCGGCGCTCACGCGCTCGCTCTCGTCTTTGCGGCCCCAGCCGCGCTCGTCGTCGTTCGCGCCGCCGAGCGTGTACATGATCGAGTCGAGGTCGGGGCAGACCCGCAGGCCCGTGAGCCACATGTCGTCACCGGTGTTCACCACGGCGGTGACCTCGGCGGTCGATCCGCCGTCGCCGTTCGGATACGCCTCCCGCAGATGCGTGCGCAGCCCCCGCAGGAACCGCGCACCCCCGACACCGCCCGCCAGCACTGTGATCTTCACGCCCCCATTCAATCCCATCCCGGCGCCGCTCCGCGTCACCCGGCCCCGACGTTCTCCAGCACGAGATCGGTGAGAGCCCGCAGGGACTCCGTGGGGGCGCTCACCCGCACCCACGCTCCGTCGATGAGCACGGTCACCTCGCTCGTCGCCGAATCGATCTCTCGGATGTACGCTTCGCCCGGGTAGTCGGGTGCGACCACCCACACCACATCAGGTGTCGCAGCGGCGGAAGCGGCGAAGTAGGTCGCGCCGCCGGGGAGCACTGCGGCAGACGCGCCGACATTTCCATCGGGATCGCTGTCCATCCACGCGCACCAGTACGCACCCACCTGCAGTGAGGTCTCGAAGCGGGCATTCGCGTACTCACCGCCTTCAGCCTTGTAGGGCTCCACACCATTCACCCCGAGGATGCTCGCCAGTGCTGTCGGGTCGGCCAGATCATCGCAGCTTGTCGCACCCGAGACGATCTCGCCCGGGGGCTGCCAGAGTGCGTCGGGAGCGCCGAAGTCCGCGGCGCTCGCCATCGTCTCGACGAACAGCTCTCTGACCTCTGCCACCCGGGCCTCGGTCAGGGGCTGGTCCGAGCCGCCGGTGGCGGTGACGCTGACGGCGTAGCCATTGACGCGGCCGATGTAGCCGCACCAGGTGGCGTCATAGGCGGTCCCGTAGGTGCCGCACGCGGAATACGCCTCGGGTCCGACATCGGGCTCCGGCTGACCGAGCTGCGTGTAGGTACCCTCCCGGTTGGCCTCGGCGAGGAATCCCTCGGCCGTGACATCGGGATAGACCGACAGGCTGACCCCCCGTGGCGGTGCCGATTCGCCGGTCCAGACGCCTTCTGACCACGCGCATGTGAGGGTGCCGACACGCCTGTCGGTGTAGAAGACCGGGTTGCTGAAGTCTCCGTCGGGTGTGGCGGTGAGGGTGACCCCCGAAATCGCCTCGGCTTCTGACTGGGGGAGCAGCTGGTCGCAGGTGGCCGGGACCCGCACCACCGGTGCCGTCGGGGCTGGCGGCTGTGCGGGTGTCGGAGTGGGGGTCGGTGTCGGGGTGGGCGTCGGAGTGGCGGTGGGTGCGACCGTGGTCGTGACCGGGGCCGGGGCGCCGAAGAGCGAGTCACCCATGAGGGCGACTGCGGCGGTGCCCGACGCGAGGAGTCCTGCCAGCACCGCGAGTGCCACGAGCACGATGGTGCGGCGGCGTGGATGGCCGGAGGCGGGGGCGCTCGCCGCGGCCGTCTGCACGAGCAGCGAACGGATGGCGGCACTGCGCGCTGGGTCGAATTCGGGCCTGTTCGTCATCGTGCACCTCCCGTGCTGGTGGTCGGATCGTCGTGAAGGGTCGGTGTGTCGATGGCGATGTCGCCGGTGAGTGCGGCGAGCCGCCGTTTCGCTCGCGAGAGCCGTGACTTCACCGTGCCGACCGGGATGCCGAGCGCGGCAGCGGTCTGTCCGGTGGTGAACTCCTCGAGCACGCAGAGCGTGATCACGTCCTGATCGGCGCGCGACAGCTGGGCGAAGGCGTCGCGCACCCGGCGGTCGCGAGCGGAGCGGTCGAGGCGCTCGCCGACGGCATCCGCGTGGTCGTCGGCGGACGTGCCGGCCGCTGTCGCGGGCGGCAGCTGCGCCATCGCGTCGCGATAGCGGCGCATCGTGCGCACGAGGTTGCGCACCACGAAGTTCGTGGTGACGAGGAGCCAGCCGATGATCGAACCATCGACCACCCGCACGGCCTCGCGCTTGCGCCACGCCTCGAGGAACACGAGCGCGGTCACATCCTCTGCATCGTGCGGCGATCGCATCAGGCGCAACGCCTGCCCGAACACCCGGTCGCGATGCCGGTCGAATACGACCCCGAACGCGGCCGGGTCACCCCCACGTGCCGAGGCCCACACCGTGGCCTCGTCGATCTCCCCTTGCTCCATACCCCCTAGTGTCCGCTCACCTGAAAAGGGTTCCCGACCCGAATCGGAATCGTCACCCCCACGGATCGACGATCGGCACGCCGACCTGCTCGAAGTCGCGAACATTCCGGGTGGCGACTACGGAGTCGGTGGATCGAGCGATCGCGGCGATCTGTGCGTCGAGGGTCTTCATGGGCCGCCCGATTCGCTTGCGCGTGGCGAGGATGTCGGCATACTCGAGAGCCGCATCCGAATCGAAGGGCAGCACTCGCTCGTCGAACATCGCCGTGACGGCGCGCGCGATCTTCATCGAGAGCTCGGCGCGACGCACCCCACGCGGCATGACCGCGACGCCGTAGAGCAGCTCGGCGATGGTGACCGCGGTCGTCGACAACTCGTTTGGTGGCTGCCGATTCAACCAGTCGACGATCTTCGGGTCTCCTCGGCTGTGGACGATCTCTGAGATCACATTGGTGTCGACAATGATCATCGCCGAGCAGGATCGTTCGAAGCCGAGTCGTCGAAGACCACCCCGGGTTCATGATGTTCGCGCGGTGGGATGTTCGCCACAATCTCATCCGCCCCGCCGATTTCGGCGAACATGGCGTGTATTCGGGTACCCAGACCGATGTTGTTGGCGGGTTCGGCGGCCACGGCCGCCGTCAGAATCTCGCGCACTTCTGCCTCCATGGAGCGCCCGTTACGGGCCGCCCGGGTGCGCAGTTTGCTCCGGGTTGCCTCGTCGAGATCTCGAACGGTGATCGTCGCCATCTCGCCCCCTCAAGGTCGTGCTGTCAATGCTAGCAGCGGAGTGGGCGAAAAGCGAGATTATGTCAGCGTGCCGCGGCGGCCGATGCGAGGAGCCCGCCCACGAGGTCGAAATCGTCCGAGACGCGGCCCGCGGTCACGCGGAGGAAAGACGCGCCACCCGGCGCGGCCCAGAACGAGGAGCCCGCCGCTGCTCGGATTCCGCTCGCCGCCAGCGTCACGATGGCGGCCTTCTCGTCGGCCACGGGGATCCACGTGTTGATGCCGTCGGAGGGCGTGTGCGCCAGGCCGTGGGCCACGAGAGCCTCCGACAGCATCCGCTGCCTCGCCTGGTAGATGCGGCGCGCGTCGTGGATGGTCGACACGGAGGCATTCGCCGTGAGCAGCTCGTAGAGGATGGTCTGCAGCATCCGCGATGTCCATCCCGGTCCCAGCAGACGCCGCGCCACGATGCGGTCGATCAGCGCCTCCGGGCCGCCGAGGGCGGCGATGCGCAGATCCGGCCCGTGCGACTTGCCGTAGCTCCTCACGTGCAGTGTGCGGTTCGGCAGCCAGGTGCCGAGGCTGTGCGCGGCCGAGTTCGAGATCTCGCCCGAGTGGTCGTCCTCGATGATCACCGGGTCGCCGAGGTGCGAGTTCGCCCGCACGACCCGCGCCAGTTCCCGCGCCCGCTCCTCCGTCATCGAGATGCCGGTGGGGTTCTGCGCCCGCGGCTGCAGGATGATCGCGGCCGGCGCCATCCGCAACGCCCGGTCGAGCGAGTCGGGCCGCATCCCCGCTCCGTCGAGCGAGACGGGGATGCGCTCGACGCCGAAGTGGTCGAGGAGGTCGAAGAAGGGCGGGAATCCGGGGTTCTCCACCACCACGCGGTCGCCGAACCGCACGAGCGTCTCGAGCGCGCGGGAGATCGCATCCAGAGCGCCGTCGACGATCGTGAGCGACGCGACGGGATAGGGCCAGGATGCTCGCAGCTGCAGTTCGAGCTCGGGCAGCACAGGGGAGCTGAGGTAGCTCGCGGTGTCGGCCCGGGCCGGCAGCTTCGTGAACGCGGCCCGGAGGTCGGGCAGCAGCTCGGGGTCGGGTGTTCCGCTGGACAGGTCGAGCCGCGCCACCACGTGCGACCCGGCCAGCTCGCCGAAGTGGGGCGGCATCCACGGCGTCGCGGCCTGCAGCACGTAGCTGCCGGCGCGCCCGCGCGACGTGATCAGTCCCACGCCGGAGAGGGCCTGCCAGGCGTTGCTCACGGTGGCCGGACTGACTCCGAGGGTGGCCGCGACGTCGCGCACGGTCGGCAGGCGGTCGCCCGCGCTGAGCGCGCCCGAGCGGATCAGCCGCGAGATGGCGGCGGCGATGCCCTCGGGCGTGCGGTGTTCCACCGCGGAGACGATCTGATCGAGCATCGGTATCCGATTCATCGGGAGGGGAGGAGCCAGGAGGAGACGGTGGTGCTCGGAACTCTTGACATATTTACTCTCACGTCACAATCTGAAACACGAGAGAAATGTTCAAGTCGAATAATAACAAAACGGGGATGAACCACCACCTCGTCTTGTGGGAGAGGATTTGCCGATGACGACGGTGCGCGCTGCGATCACCCAAGCGACCTGGACAGGCGACAAGGAATCGATGATCGCCAAGCACGAGCAGTTCGCTCGTGATGCGGCAGCCGACGGTGCGCAGGTGATCTGCTTCCAGGAGCTGTTCTACGGGCCCTACTTCGGCATCACGCAGGACAAGAAGTACTACGACTACGCCGAGGCGGCCGACGGCCCCATCGTGCAGCGCTTCGCCGCCCTCGCCAAAGAGCTGAACCTCGTGATCATCCTTCCGATCTACGAAGAGGACCAGCCCGGCGTGTACTACAACACGGCCGTGGTGGTGGATGCCGACGGCACGATCCTCGGCTCGTACCGCAAGCACCACATCCCGCACGTCGACCGCTTCTGGGAGAAGTTCTACTTCCGGCCCGGAAACCTCGGCTACCCCGTGTTCGACACCGCCGTCGGCAAGATCGGCGTCTACATCTGCTACGACCGGCACTTCCCGGAAGGATGGCGCGAACTCGGCCTGAACGGAGCCGAGATCGTGTTCAACCCCAACGCCACGAAGCCCGGCCTCTCGAACCGGCTCTGGGAGCTCGAGCAGCCCGCGGCCGCGGCGGCGAACGGCTACTTCGTGGCCGCCCCGAACCGCGTGGGCCGTGAGGACAACGAGTACGGCGACCTCGCCGTCACCTTCTACGGCACCAGCCAGTTCGCCGACCCGCAGGGCAACATCGTGGGCGGGTACGCCTCAGGCGACCAGGAGGAGATCGTGATCCGCGACCTCGATCTCGACATGATCCGCGCGGTGCGCAACGACTGGCAGTTCTACCGCGACCGCCGGCCTGACTCGTACACGAGCATCCCGAAACCGTGACCCGCCGAGCAGAGCAACGGAGCTGACGATGACGAAGACACTGATCACCAACGGGACCGTCGTGAATGCGACCGGAACCGCCCAAGCGGATGTCCTGATCGATGGCGACACGATCGCTGCGGTTCTGGCCCCGGGAAGCACGCTTCTCGGGTTCGATCTGGCACGCAACGTCGACGAGGTCGTCGACGCCTCCGGCAAGTACGTCATCCCGGGCGGGATCGACGCGCACACGCACATGCAGATGCCGTTCGGCGGCACCGAGGCCAGCGACACGTTCGAGACCGGAACCCGTGCGGCGGCTCACGGCGGCACCACGAGCATCATCGACTTCGTGGTGCAGTACGCCGGCGAGAACATCCTCGACCAGTACAACCTGTGGCAGCAGAAGGCCGCCGGCGAGTGCGCCGTCGACTACGGCTTCCACCAGATCCTCTCCGACGTGCAGGACTCGAGCCTCACCGCGATGGATGAGCTGATCAACGAGGGTGTCACCTCCTTCAAGCTCTTCATGGCCTACAAGGGCGTGTTCCTCTCCGACGACGGCCAGATCGTGAAGGCGATGCAGAAGGGCTCCCAGAACGGAGCCCTCATGATGATGCACGCCGAGAACGGGTCGGTCATCGACCTGCTCGTGCAGCAGCACATCGAGCGCGGCGAGACCACGCCGTTCTACCACGGCATCTCGCGCCCGTGGCAGGCGGAGGAGGAGGCCACCCACCGGGCGATCATGCTCGCGAACCTCACCGGCGCCCCGCTCTACATCGTGCACGTCTCCGCGAAGGAGGCCCTCGCGCAGATCACCCAGGCGCGCGACACGGGCCAGAACGTGTTCGCCGAGACCTGCCCCCAGTACCTGTACCTGAGCCTGGAAGACCAGCTCGGTGCCACCAGCCCGGAGTGGGGCGATTTCGAGGGCGCGAAGTGGGTGTGCTCGACGCCGCTGCGCTCGAAGCACGAGGGCCACCAGCACCACATGTGGCAGGGCCTGCGTACGAACGATCTCCAGGTGATCTCCACCGACCACTGCCCCTTCTGCATGAAGGGCCAGAAAGACATGGGGATCGGCAACTTCTCGAAGATCCCGAACGGCATCGGCTCGGTCGAGCACCGCATGGACCTCATCTACCAGGGTGTCGTGATGGGAGAGATCAGCCTCCCGCGCTGGGTCGAGCTCACGAGCACCACGCCGGCGCGGATGTTCGGCATCTACGGCAAGAAGGGCGTCATCCAGCCCGGGGCCGACGGCGACGTGGTGATCTACGACCCGAACGGCCACACGTCGATCGGTGTGGGCAAGACCCATCACATGAACATGGACTACTCGGCCTGGGAAGGCTACGAGATCGACGGCCACGTCGACACCGTGTTCTCCCGCGGCCGCAAGATCGTGGATGACAACAGCTACCTCGGTCGCAAGGGCGACGGCGCGTACTTCAAGCGCGGCCTCAGCCAGTACCTGATCTGACCGATCTCCGAGAGAAAAAGGAACCACAGCATGGATTTCGGCGCCGTCGTACAGACCAACCCGCCCGCCGCCCGCACCGTCGGGCTCGCCAAGCTCAGCGAGCAGTTCGGCTTCGACTACTTCTGGACCTTCGACTCGCACCTGCTCTGGCAGGAGCCCTATGTGATCTACAGCCAGATCCTGGCCGAGACGCACAAGATCAAGGTCGGCCCGATGGTGACGAACCCGGCCACCCGCGACTGGACGGTCACCGCATCCGTCTACGCCACGCTCAACGAGATGTACGGCAACCGCACGGTGTGCGGCATCGGCCGCGGCGACTCGGCAGTGCGCGTCACCAATGGGGCGCCCACCACGCTGAAGTCATTGCGCGAATCGATCCACGTCATCCGCGAACTGGCCAGCAGCCGGGCCGTGGAGTACAACGGAGCCACGTTGCAGTTCCCCTGGAGCCAGGGCTCCGAGCTCGAGATGTGGGTGGCCGCCTACGGCCCGCTCGCCCTGAAGCTCACGGGCGAGGTGGGAGACGGCTTCATCCTCCAGTGCGGTGACGTCGACATCGCCAAGTGGATGATCGAGCGGGTGCGCACGGCCGCCTCCGACGCGGGCCGCGACCCCATGGCCATCAAGTTCTGCATCGCCGCCCCGATGTACATCGGCGACGACTGGGAGCACATGCGCGACCAGTGCCGCTGGTTCGGCGGCATGGTGGGCAACCACGTGGCCGACATCGTGTCGAAGTACGGCACGGATGGCGCGGTTCCGCAGGCCCTCACCGACTACATCGCGGGTCGCGAGGGCTACGACTACAACGAGCACGGCCGAGCGGGCAACACCCACACGAGCTTCGTGCCCGATGAGATCGTCGACCGGTTCTGCGTGCTCGGCACCGCGAAGGACCACATCGAGAAGCTCGAGCAGTACAAGGAGATCGGCTGCACCCAGTTCGCCGGCTACCTCCAGCACGACAACAAGGAGGAGACGCTCCGCGTCTACGGCGAGACGGTCATGCCGGCCCTCCGCGACCACATCACGGCCAAGGCATGAGCCGAGGCTCCGAGAAGGGCGCCCCGCGCGGCAACCAGACCCTGAGGCGCATCGCCTTCGGGGCGGCAGGCATCGTGCTGCTCGTGGTGCTGTGGGAGCTCTACAAGGCCCTCGGGCCGGCATCCGGAGTCGTGGTGGGCGACCTCACGATCCTGCCGCGCACCACGGATCTCGCCATGCCCCACGTCTGGGACATGGTGGGCCGGTTGTTCGAGAACAGCGGCGGCGGCCGTAACGCCGCTCCGGTGTGGGTCGATGTGCTGCAGGCCTCGGTGTTCACTCTCGGCGTGGCCGCCGTGGGCTGGGTGGTCGGTGTCGTCGTGGGGATGCTGCTCGCCGTGCTCATGCAGCGCTTCCGCACGGCGGAGTCGGCGGTGCTGCCGTGGATCATCCTCAGCCAGACCGTTCCGCTCATCGCGATCGCACCCCTCGTGCGGCGCTGGGGTTCGCAGCTCGAGTTCGGCGACTTCACCTGGGAGAACTGGATGTCGGTGGCCGTGATCGCCTCATATCTCGCGTTCTTCCCCGTGTCGATCGGCGCTCTGCGCGGTCTCAACTCGCCCGACACCATCCACGTCGAGCTGTTCCGCAGCTACGGAGTCGGATGGTGGCGCACCCTGTTCACTCTCCGCCTCCCCGCAAGCGTTCCGTACCTCCTGCCGGCCCTGCGGCTCGCGGCCGCCAACGCCGTCATCGGCACGGTCGTGGCCGAGGTCTCGATCGGCCTGCGCGGCGGTCTCGGCCGCATGATCATCGAGTTCGCCCAGCAGGCTTCGGGCGACCCGGCCAAGACCTGGGCGCCGATCTTCGGGGCCATCGCCGTGGGGCTCGTGGCCGCCGGCTTCATCGCACTTCTCGGAGTCCTGCTCCGTCGCTACCGCAGAGGGGAGGTGCCCGCATGAGCGAGGCGCCCGCAGCATCCGCCACCCAGCCCGTGACGGCCACCGATGTCGCCGCCGCCGTGCAGGTCACCGGCGTCGACAAGGTCTTCGTGGGCAAGAAGAAGGCCACCGTGACGGCACTCGAGAACATCGATCTCACGGTCGCGCCGGGCGAGTTCGTGTCGCTCATCGGGCCCTCCGGATGCGGCAAGTCGACGCTGCTCCGGCTCATCGCCGATCTCGACACCCCGTCGACGGGCTCGGTCACCGTGTTCGGCAAGACGGCTCGCCAAGCGCGCATCGACCAGGAGTACGGCATCGCCTTCCAGCAGGCCGGCCTCCTGCCCTGGCGCACCGTCACGGGCAACATCGAGCTGCCGCTCGAGCTGCACAAGGTGGGTTCCGCCGCCCGGAAGGCGCGCTCCGCCGAGCTGCTCGCCCTCGTGGGCCTCTCCGACTTCGCGGAGAGCTACCCCGACCAGCTCTCGGGAGGCATGCAGCAGCGCGTGGCCATCGCCCGTGCCCTCGCCGAGAGCCCGCGCCTGCTGCTCATGGACGAGCCGTTCGGCGCGCTCGACGAGATGACCCGCGAACGGATGCAGACCGAACTCGTGAAGATCACCGCCGAGACGGGCGCCGCCGTGGTGTTCGTCACCCACTCCATCCCCGAGGCCGTGTACCTGTCGAACCGCGTGGTGGTCATGTCGCCGAGGCCCGGGCGCATCCGCGACATCCTCACCGTCTCGCTCGGGTCGGCTGCCGAGCGCAACGAGCAGCTGCGCGAGAACGAGGCCTTCTTCGAGAACGTCAGCAAGGTGCGCGAGCTGCTGCACGGCGAGGCGCCCGTGGGCGTGCGCGGGGTCGAGACGCGATGACCGCCACCACGGTCACCGCACCGGCCCCCGGTGCGGGCACGGCGTCGAAGCAGCCGGCGGCGGGCGGGGCAGGTGCCGGCCGTCTGCGCACGATCCTCGCGCCCGTGCTTCTCGGAGTCGTCGCACTGCTGCTGTGGCAGCTCGCCGTGGTCGTGTTCGACATCAAGCCGTTCATCGTCCCCGCCCCGCTGTCGATCGGTGGGGAGTTCGGCACGAACATCGCCACGGTGGTGGCGGGCGCGGTCGTCACCGGGGGCAATGCCCTGGTGGGACTCGTCATCGGCGGCATCGTGGGCATCGTGTTCGCCATCCTCGCCGCCCTCGTGCGGGTGGTCGACGAGCTCTCCGTGGCCATCGTCGCGGCCCTCGCCGTCATCCCGATCGTCGCGCTGGCCCCCGTGCTCTACACGATGTTCGGGGCCGGTGCCGAGACGGCGCGGCAGCTGGTGGCCGCCATCGCCGTGTTCATCCCCGTGTACATCAACACTCTCCGGGGCCTGCGGCAGGTGCGCCCGGTGCACCGCGATCTTCTGCATGTGTATGCGGCATCCGCGTGGCAGATGACGCGCACCGTCACCGTGCCCGGTGCGTTGCCGTTCATCTTCACCGGGCTGCGCATCGCGTCGAGCCTCGCCGTGATCTCCGCGCTGATCGCCGAGTACTTCGGCGGACCCGTCGGCGGCCTCGGCAAGTCGATCACCTCGGCCGCCTCATCGTCGAACTACAACCTCGCCTGGGCCTATGTGCTCGGCGCCATCCTCGTGGGTCTCGTGTTCTACTGCGTCACCCTCGCAATCGAGATGTTCGCCACCCGGCACTACCGGCCGACGAGCTGATCGAACAGGCCTCGCGCTCCCGCACAGCACTTCCGGGAGGCGTTGGATGTCCGCACCACCGCCAGCACCACACAAGGAGGAAGCAATGAAACACAGCACACGTCTCATCACGGGCGTCGGGGCTCTGGCCGTCACCGCGCTCGCGCTCGCCGGTTGCTCGAGCGGGGGCTCGTCGACCGATTCGACCGATTCCGCCAGCGGTGATCTCACCCCGGTGACCCTGCAGCTGCAGTGGTTCTCGCAGGCCCAGTTCGCCGGCTACTACGCGGCGGTCGACCAGGGTTTCTACGAGAAGGAGGGCCTCGACGTCACCATCCTCGAGGGTGCGGCCGACATCGTGCCGATCGACGTGCTCACGGGCGGCGACGCCGACTTCGCGATCTCCTGGGTGCCCAAGGTGCTCGGCTCGATCGAGCAGGGCGCGGCGGTGACCGACATCGCGCAGATCTTCGAGCGGAGCGGCACCACCCAGATCTCCATGAAGGATGCCGGAATCACGAGCACCGCCGACCTCAAGGGCAAGACCGTCGGCAGCTGGGGCTACGGCAACGAGTGGGAGCTCTTCGCGGGCATGGGCAAGGCCGGGGTGAACCTCTCCGACATCTCGCTCGTCTCCCAGGCGTTCGACATGAACGGGTTCCTGGCCGGCGACATCCAGGCCGCTCAGGCCATGACCTACAACGAGTACGCGCAGGTGCTCGAGACGATCAACCCGGCCACGGGCGAGCTGTACACGCCCGACGACCTGAACGTCATCGACTGGAACGACGAGGGCACCGCGATGCTCCAGGATGCGATCTGGGCCGACTCCGACCGCCTCGCGAGCGACTCCGCCTACGCCGACACCGCGGTGAAGTTCATCAAGGCCTCCATCGAGGGCTGGGCCTACGCCCGCGACAACCCGGAGGAAGCCGCGAAGATCGTCACCGCCTCCGGCTCCCAGCTCGGTGAGAGCCACCAGCTCTGGATGACCAACGAGGTCAACAAGCTGATCTGGCCCTCCACCTCGGGTGTCGGCACGATCAACCAGGACCAGTGGGACCAGACGGTGAAGATCGCCATGGACACCCCCAACGAGACGGGCTCCACCGTGATCACCTCGGAGCCGCCGGCCACCGCGTTCTCGAACGAGTACGTGGAGAAGGCGCTCGCCGAACTGAAGGACGAAGGGGTCGATGTCATGGGCACCGACTACAAGCCCATCACGGTCACCCTGAAGGAGGGTGGCAACTAGCCACCCCTTCCTCCTCGCGACTCGCCAAAATCCGGTCTACCTGACCGCAGTTGGACAGGATATTGGCGAGTCGCGAGGATCTACTCGCACTACCCAGAAAGAAGCACGCACCATGACTCTCGACCCCGCCGACCAGCAGCTCACGCGCGAACTCGATCGTGCCCACGTCTTCCATTCGTGGTCGGCCCAGGGGGCGTTGAACCCCATGGTGATCGCCGGCGGTCTCGGGTCGACGGTGTGGGACTTCGAGGGCAACGAGTACCTCGACTTCTCGTCGCAGCTCGTGAACACGAACATCGGGCATCAGCATCCTGCGGTCGTGTCCGCCATCAAGGAGCAGGCCGACATCCTCACCACCGTGGCCCCCGCCCACGCCAACCTGACCCGGGGCAAGGCCGCTCAGCGCATCCTCGACCGGGCGGGCGCCTCGTTCAACAACGTGTTCTTCACCAACGGCGGTGCGGATGCGAACGAGAACGCGATCCGGATGGCGCGGCTCTACACGGGCCGGGACAAGGTGCTCTCGACCTACCGCTCCTACCACGGCAACACCGGTGCGGCCGTGGTGGCCACGGGCGACTGGCGGCGTGTGCCCAACGAGTATGCGCGCGGCCACGCGCACTTCTTCGGGCCGTTCGCATACCGTTCCGAGTTCTGGTCGTCGACGCCCCAGCAGGAGTGCGAGCGGGCGCTGCACCACCTCGAGCGGGTGATCGTGTCGGAGGGTGCGGCCTCGATCGCGGCCATCCTCATCGAGACCGTGCCCGGCACCGCCGGCGTGCTCGTGCCGCCGCCCGGATACCTCACGGGAGTGCGAGCCCTGGCCGACAAGTACGGCATCGTGCTGATCTTCGACGAGGTGATGGCCGGATTCGGCCGCACCGGCGGCTGGTTCGCGTTCCAGTCGCTCGCCGAGCAGGAGGGCGGTGTCGTCGAGCCCGACCTCATCACCTTCGCCAAGGGGGTCAACTCGGGCTACGTGCCGGCCGGTGGTGTGATCATCTCTCCGTCGATCGCCGAGATCTTCGACGACGCCGTGTTCCCGGGCGGCCTCACCTACTCGGGGCATCCGCTCGCGATGGCGGCCATCGTCGGCACTCTCGACGCCATGGAATCGGAGGGCATCGTGACGAACGCCGAGCGAATCGGTCGGGAACTCCTCGCCCCGGGCCTCGCGGCACTCGCGGAGAAGTACGAGATCATCGGAGACGTGCGTGGTCTCGGCGTGTTCTGGGCGCTCGACCTCGTGACCGACCGGGAGACGCGCGAGCCGGTGCCCGCATCCGTGATCGGGGCGCTGAAGGCTGCGCTGCTCTTTCGGGGGCTACTGCCCTTCACGGCCGACAACCGGCTGCACGTCGTGCCGCCCTGCGTCGTCACCGATGCCGAGGTGGAGAAGGCGCTCGCGCTCTACGACGAGGCGTTCGCCTCGCTCGCCTAGTCCGACCCCAGCCCGGGATCAGCGGTGTTCGAGCCGCTGCGCCCAGGTGCCCGCCGTCGGGTCGGCGGTGGGCACCCGGCGGTGGCCGTCGCGCACCAGCGTGTCGACGGTGGCGGCGATCCCGGTGGCGGCGAGAAGGGCGAGAACGACGAGGAGTGCGATCATGGTGTGCTTCCTTCCGGGAGGGCAACGAGGGTGCGGTGCCTGGTCCCCTCACCGTGGCAGCGGATTGTGATTAGATCAATCGAGTAGTTCTGCTGTCTCGTTGTAGAGTTCCTTCATGGATGTCAGACGGCTCGAACTGCTGCGTGAACTCGCCGAGCGCGGGAGCATCACCGAGGTGGCGCGCGCCACCCACCGCACGCCTTCCGCGGTGTCTCAGCAGCTGCGCGTGCTCGAGCGAGAGGCAGGGCTGCCGCTCACCGAGAAGGCCGGACGCGGCATCGTCCTGACGGATGCGGGCCGTGCGCTCGCCCGCAGTGCCTCCGATGTCGCTGTCGCCATCGAGCACGCGAATGCGTTGTGGGACGAGTTCCGCAACGACCCCACCGGCGAGGTGTCGCTGGCCACCTTCCCGACCGGGGGCCAGATGCTGCTGCCCGGTGTGGTGAAGCGCCTCGACGAGGTGGGCGGGCTCACGCTGCACTGTTCCGACCGCGACCCCGAGAGCGACGACTTCCCCGCGCTGACGGCCGACTTCGACATCGTCCTCGCGCACACCGCCTCGTCTGCGGCCACGAACTGGCCCGCGCGGGAGATCACGGCCGTGAAGCTCATGACGGAGCCGCTCGACATCGCACTGCCCCCGGGGCATCCGCTGGCGTCGAAGGACATGCTCGACCCGGAGGATCTGGTGGGGGAGCGCTGGATCGGGGTGCCTTGGGGATACCCCTTCGAGCGCACCATCCAGGACATCTCGACCGCAGCCGGGGCGCCGATGAACGTGGTGCAACGGTTCGGTGACACCCGCGTCACCGAGGCGTTCGTGGCGGGCGGGCTCGGCATCGCCATCCTGCCCTGCTACACGGCCGGCGGCGCGTACCGAAGTGAGATCGTGCTGAAGAACCTGCGTGGCGTCGTCGCCGAACGCCACATCTTCGCGCTGATGCGCCCCGACCGCGCTGAGCGGCTGGCCGTGCGCACCGTGATCGACGCGTTGCGCGCCGAGGCGGATGCGGTGGTGGCCGCGAACGTGCACCGCAACCCGCCCCGCGACTGACGGAGGCCCCCACGATCGACGGTAGAATCTCGCAGTGAGCACATTCAGGAAGACCCCTTACACGGTCAACGTGCGCGATCTCATCCACAAGCCCGGAGAGATGCGCGAGCACTCCCTCGCCATCGTCACGAAAGACAAGCTGGGCGAGGGTCTGGTGGCGGTGCAGGCCGGCGCGGAGCTCGATCTCGACCTGCGGCTGGAGTCGGTGCACGAGGGTGTTCTCGTGAGCGCAGAGCTCTCCGCAGAGGCATCCGGTGTCTGCGGGAGATGCCTCCGCGACATCATCCAGCCCGTCGAAGTCGAATTCCAGGAGATTTTCGCGTATTCTTCTGACGAAGCTTTCGATTACGAGGTTCACGACGACCATGTCGATCTCGAACCTCTGATCAGGGATACGGTGGTGCTGTCACTTCCGTTCCAGCCGGTGTGCACGCCGGATTGCCCAGGCCTCGACCCGGTGACGGGCGAGAGACTGGCCGATCAGCCGGTACAACGTGTGCCCGATGTGATCGACCCGAGATGGTCGGCGCTGGCCGGCCTGAGTCTGCCTGAGAAGTCGGGCGGCGCGGAGAAGGCTTCCGAAGACATGGACGCAAGCGGCAAGTAGTCGCGGTGTCGAGACCGCCGGTTGTGTGCGAGCAGCGCAGATCCGGCCGAACAGAAGAGAGATAGTCATGGCGGTTCCGAAGCGGAAGCAGTCACGTTCCAACACCCACGCGCGTCGTTCGCAGTGGAAGGCCGAGATCCCCACGCTCGTCAAGACCGTGGAGAACGGCAAGACCACCTACAGCCTTCCGCACCGCGCGAAGGTCGTCGAAGACTCCGCCGGCACCCCGCTCTTCATGGAGTACAAGGGGCGCAAGGTCGCCGACGTCTGAGTTTATTGTCACGGGTCGTGGGGCGTTGATTTTCAAGGACGTGCCGCGAGCAGGCAATATCGGCACGGTGCCCTACGGGGACGTGCCGCGAGCAGGCAATATCGGCACGGTGCCCTACGGGGACGTGCCGCGAGCAGGCAATATCGGCACGGTGCCCTACGGGGGCGTGCTGCGAGCAGGCAGTCTCGGCACGGTGCCCTACGGGGGCGTGCTGCGAGCAGGCAATATCGGCAGGGTGCGACACGGTGACTTCTGAATTCGAAGGTGACCGGTCGCACCTTTTGGCGACCCTGCAGATCGAGCTCGATCCTGAGCTCCTCGATCTCGCGCTGACGCACCGCTCGTACTCCTACGAGCACGGTGGCGTGCCCACGAACGAGCGCCTCGAGTTTCTCGGCGACTCCATCCTGGGCCAGGCCGTCACGGTGATGCTCTACACCACCTACGACGCCCTCGACGAGGGCGAACTCGCGAAGAGGCGGGCGTCGCTCGTCTCGACCGTGGCTCTGGCCGAGATCGCCCGCACCATCGGACTCGGGCCATTTCTGAAGCTCGGTCGCGGCGAAGAGCTCACGGGCGGCCGCGACAAGGCGTCGATCCTCGCCGACACGATGGAGGCGCTCATCGGGGCGACCTTCCTCGACCAGGGTGCGGATGTCGCCACCGCCCTCGTTCTGCGCCTGGTGGCGCCGCTGGCCAGCGACCCGTCGCGCTTCGGCGTCACCATGGACCCGAAGACCTCCCTGCAGGAGCGCGCCGCCGCCAATGGCTACGAGGCGCCGGTGTATTCGATCGCCGAGAGCGGGCCGGACCACCAGAAGGCGTTCCACGCCACGGTGACCCTCACGCGGGCGAAGGGCGGCGGCGAGCCCCTCACGGCCACGGGCGATGGCAGCAGCAAGAAGCAGGCCGAATCGATTGCGGCCGCGACGGCATTCGCCCTGCTGGCCCCTCCGGCCGCGAAGGCCTAGGCGGTGCCCGAGCTCCCCGAGGTCGAGGTGGTGCGGGCCGGCCTCGAACCGGCGGTGGCGGGGGCCCTCGTCACCGCGGTGGAAGTGTTCGACCAGCGGTCGCTGAAGCGGCACAGCGCGCTCGAGGGGTCGTTCGTCGACCTCCTGGAGGGCCGCCGCATCCTGGCGGCCGCACGACGGGGCAAGTTCTTGTGGTTCCCGCTGTCAGATGCCGGCGGCAGGGCTCAGGCGCTCGTGACCCACCTCGGCATGAGCGGCCAGGTGCTGTTGCGCACACCGGGGGTCGAGGAGGGCGGGCTGCTGCGCATCCGGTTGCACATCGAGCACCCGGAGCACGGCGAGTTCTGGGTGAATTTCGTCGACCAGCGCATCTTCGGGTCGATGGCGGTGGATTCGCTCGTGCCGACCTCGGACGGGCATGCGGGCGGGTACTTCGGGTCCGCGGCGGCAGGTGCACCCGCGAGAGATTCCGTGTCGGCGTCCGCGACCTGGACCGGGCCCGCTGACGCTCGGTCCGCCGATGACTGGCGAATGCGCGTGCCGTCGCAGGTGGCGCACATCGCGCGCGATCCGCTCGATCCTGCCTTCGACGAGCGCCGGTTCTTCGCGGCCTTGGCGCGGCGGCGCACGGGGCTCAAGCGAGCGCTGCTCGATCAGACGCTCATCTCCGGCATCGGCAACATCTACGCCGACGAATCGCTCTGGGCCGCGCGACTGCACTACGAGTACCCGACCGATCGCCTCGCGCGCGCGCGAGCCCGCGAGCTGCTCGCCGAGGTGCGGCACGTGCTCGAGAAGGCGCTGGCCGAGGGCGGCACGAGCTTCGATGCACAGTACGTGAACGTGAACGGGGCGTCGGGGTATTTCTCGCACAGCCTCAACGCCTACGGGCAACAGGGCAAGTCGTGTTCCCGCTGCGGCACGCCGATCGTGCGCGAGGCCTTCATGAACCGCTCCTCGCACCTCTGCCCGCGCTGTCAGCGCCTGCCGAGGGCTCCACGGGCCGAATCCGTCTGAGAACTTCTCTGCATCCTGCAATCCGTGCCGGAAAGTTCCCCCTGGTGAGCTGTAATCTGCAGGAAATCTTCATGTAACGATTCGCGACATTGGCGTCGCTAGCGTAGGCATCCCTGCACCATCCACGAGCGGTTCGCTCCTGGCTCGCTACGCGGTGACGATCTCACCGACGCCTTCCACCCGGCCACGGCCGGGCCTGCGTCGCGCCGCGTTCTCTTGCGGTCCGAGCGACTGACGCCGCTCTCGATCAGCGAAAGTAGGACCACGTCCTGATGCACACAACACCGACCCGCCGCCGGCGGATCCGAGCGGCCGTCCTGGCCGGCGGACTCGCCGTCGGCCTCTCCCTGCTGGGCGGCGCGGGCGCCGCCGTGGCCGCGCCCGCCGCGACCTCGGTCACCCTCACCGCGACACCGGATGTCGCCCCCGGCGCCGTCGTCGACGTGGCCGTCGGTCTCGTCGCCACCTCCGACGTCTTCGCCTACGAGATCGAGCTGCAGTTCGACCCGGCACTGCTCGCCTACGTGCCCGACTCGGTCACCGGGCCTGACGGCGGATTCATCTCGGCCACCACCGCCCCCGGATCGATGACCCTCCTGCAGACGCGGCTGGGCACCTCGCCCGCCCTGTCGGGTGACCTGGCGGCCACCGCGCAGTTCACCTCGCTCGCCCCCGGGGACGCCGTGATCACCGCATCCGTGACCCTGGTCGACGGCGACGGGGCCACGACGGTGCTGGCCGACGAGCCGACCGCCCCGGTGACGATCACCGCGCCGCCGGTCACCGAGCCCGAGCCCACCGCGGAGCCGACGGCCACGCCTGCTCCGACCTCTGCGGCGCCCACCGCGACGTCGACCCCCGCTGCCGTCGCGGTCTCGGACGGCAACCTCGCCCTCACCGGGTTCGGTGTCGGCGGACTCATCCTGTTCGCCGTCGTGGCTGTCGCCATCGGTCTCGTCGTGGTGCTTCGGCGCCGGGCTGCGAGCGCACGATGAACCCCATCTCCCACGCTCCCGCCTCTGTGAGGAAGACCTCTGTGAATTCTCGACACCTCCGAACCATGGCCGCTGCCGCGACGTGCCTCGTCTCGGCACTCGCCCTCGGCACTCTCGTCGCCGTGCCCGCCAATGCGGCGCCGGAGACCCCGACGGCCGCGCTGCTGGCCCCGTTCTACACCGAGCTCGACGTGACGGGCGATCGCCAGGTGACCACGGATGACCTCGCGGTGGTCTCCGCGCACCTCGGCGCCACCAGCGCCGACGGCGACTGGGCATCCGTCTCGGCTGCCGACGCGGATGCCGACGGCGCCATCACGGTGACCGACCTCGCGGCCGTCTCGGGCCGCATGGTCTATGACGACGGGCCCTTCGAGATCGTCGAGGCCTCGGCGATCGACATGCAGGCCGCCATGAACGCGGGGGTCGTGACCTCGGTGCAGCTCACCCAGGACTACCTCGACCGCATCGCCGCCTACGACAAGACGGTGGTCGACACGGGTGCCGGCGGTCGCGCGCTCAACTCGATCATCACCACCAGCGACGTCGCTCTCGAGGCCGCTGCGGCCGCCGATGCCGAGCGTGCCGCGAACGGCATGACGAGCATGCTGCTCGGCATCCCGATCGCCGTGAAGGACAACTACGACACCACCGACATGCCCACCACGGGCGGTTGTGCGTGCTGGGATGCGAACCAGACCACGACGGATGCGGCCATGGTGGCGGGTCTCCGCGACGCGGGCGCCGTCATCCTCGCCAAGGCGAGCCTCGACGAGTTCGCCTACGGGTTCGCCTCGGAGTACACCTCGTTCCAGGGCACGGACCCCACCAGCGGCCAGCAGCTCACCACCCTCGTGGCCAGCCCGTACAACACCACAAAGACCGCGGGCGGTTCGAGCGGCGGAACGGGCGCGGCCATCTCGGCGAACCTCGCCGGGATCGGGTTCGGTACCGACACCGGTGGTTCGATCCGGGTGCCTTCGACGTACAACCAGCTCGTGGGCATCCGGCCGACCGTCGGCCTCACGAGCCGCGACGGCATCATCCCGCTCGCCCTCTCGCAGGACACCGGCGGGCCGATCGCCCGGAGCGTGACCGACGCGGCCGTGGCGCTCGACGCGGTGACCGGTGTGGATGCGGCCGACCCGGCCACGTCGGCACAGGAGGGTCTGGTTCCCGAGTCGTACACCGAGGCGCTCGACCCCGATGCGCTCGCCGGCACCCGCATCGGCTACGTCACGTCGATGGTGAGCACCAACGCCACCACGCTGCGCCTGTTCAACGAGGCCGTGGCGACCCTGACGGCCCAGGGCGCCACCGTGGTGCCGATCACGGTGCCCACCGACCGCAACGATCCGTTCAACAAGGTGCTCAACGAGAGCAGCGGTTCGACGAACGAGTTCAAGCACGACCTGAACACGTACATCGAGAACCACCTGTCGTCGGATGTGACGCTGCGGAGCCTCGGTGACATCATCGCCTCGGGCAAGATGGTGCCCTCGCGGATCAACGGCACGTACACGCCGCGCAACAACGTGAGCGAGGAGACCTACCAGAACTGGGCGGGCCCGACAGGCACGCACACGACGCAGATCGCGACCGGCAAGGCGTACGTGACGCAGATGATGGACGACCAGGATCTGGACGCCCTCATCTACCCGTCGGGCACTCCGTACGGCACGTACAGCACCAACATGCGGCTGAGTCCGAACACCGGGATGCCGTCGATCACGGTGCCGATGGGTCAGGCGATCGCCGCCGACAACACGACGGTCGGAGCGGGGGTCAACCTCGAGTTCCTCGGGCGTTCCTACGATGAGAGCACGATCATCGGTCTCGGCTACGCCTTCGAGCAGGCGACGCACGCGCGCACCACGCCCGCGCTGTACGGCCCGCTCGACTGATCGCAGCCGCGGCCCCGCATCCGGACGCCCGCCCTGCCGCCTCCCCTCGGGGAGCGCGGAGGGGCGGGCGTTCCGCGTCGAGTTGCCACATGTTGTGGCAACTCGCTCCGCGAGCCCACGACGAGTGGCAAGTGGGTGTGGGCGCGGCATCCGGTTGCCAAATGTTGTGGCAACTCGCCTCGGGAGCCCGCAACAAGTGGCAAGTGGGTGTGGGCGCGGCATCCGGTTGCCACATGTTGTGGCGACTCGCGCCGGGAGCCCGCTACGAGTGGCACGTGGCTGTGGGCGCGGCATCCGGTTGCCACATGTTGTGGCGACTCGCGCCGGGAGCCCGCTACGAGTGGCACGTGGCTGCGGGCGCGGCATCCCGTTGCCACATGTTGTGGCAACTCGCCCCGCGAGCCCACGACGAGTGGCAAGTGGATGCGGGCGTGGCTGTGGGCGTGGCATCCGGGTGCCACAAGATGTGGCAACTCGGGGGCGGTTGCCACAACTTGTGGCAAGTGAATGACGGTCAGGCGTCGGCGGGAGCGGCCGGGGCCGCGTGCTTCACGTGGGCCGCGATGTGGCCGAGCAGCGCGGCGATGAGGGTGACGATCGCCGCGACCGCCACGCCCCAGCCGATGTGCGCCACGAGCAGCAGTGCACCGAGGCCGGCGCCCGCGGCGATCAGCACGATCGCCGCGGCACGGCGGAACCAGGGCTGGCCTGTGCCGCCCGCCAGGCGGGAGTCGGCGGCGAAACCCGTGATGGTCGACGTGACGACCACGGTGGTGACATCCTTCACCGCGATGTGCCGCGCGGTGGCCGCCTGCAGCCCCATGGCCGAGGCGAGGAAGAACGTGATCACGAGCTCCCACGGCTGCGGCGGCTTGCCGCCCAGGATGAACAGGGCGATGGCGAGCCCGGCCAGCACGATGCCGACGACGGTGAAGAGCCAGGTCGTGCGCGTGGTCCAGCCCGCCTTGACGGGGCGCAGCACGCGACCGCCGATCACGGCGCCGAACATGAACGCGAACAGTGCCAGCAGGGGCCCGAACCAGGGCAGGTCGTCGGCCCCCGCGAGGGCCATGCCCAGGATGACGACGTTGCCGGTCATGTTGCCCGCGAACACCTTGTCGAGCCCGAGATAGCCGACCGCGTCGACCACTCCGGTGGAGAAGGTGAGCGCCAGCATCAGGGCGAGGTGGAGGTTGTCGCGGTTCGAACGGAGTCGCTGCAGCACGGGGGTCCTGTCGGTGGTCGGTGCTCGGAGTTCCGGATGATTCATCCGGGCTGTTCCAAGAGTGGAGGGCGCACGTTTCGACGGTATTAAGAGCCGTTTCGGCCGTGCTAACAATGCCCCTGAACGGTAGCCGGTGCATCCGGAGCCGTGCAAACGGGCGATACCCTCAGGGAACGAACCACGAGGACGGAACCTGATGTCGATGTTGGCGGCACTACAACCCGGCGCGGGGGAGATCCGCGCCACCGAGTACCTGGCGGCCAGCCGCGACACGGTGATGTGGGGTCGGCTGCCCTGCGCGGCCGACCGGGCCGTGCTCGAGATCGACCCGGGCACCGACGTCACGATCGACACGATCAGCCACGAGGGCATCCTCGAGGACCAGGGCCGCGACCCCGCCGCCTTCTTCGCCGCACACGGGGTGACCCGCGACTTCGTGCTCGACGACGCGGTGGCGCTCGCTGCCTCCGACTACGATCGCCGCGCATCCGATGGGCCGCACGTGATCACCGGGCCGATCGCGGTGCGCGGGGCACGGCCGGGCGACCTTCTCAAGATGACGGTGCTCGAGACCAGCCCACGGGTGCCCTACGGGGTGATCTCGAACCGGCACGGCAAGGGTGCACTCGTGGGGGAGATGCCGCTGGTCGAGCACAACGTCAGCATCTTCGCCGAGCTGCAGGACGCCCTGGACGGCTCTCGCGTCGGCACGCTCCCGCTCGTGCC
Source organism: Herbiconiux sp. (assembly GCF_004297105.1). GTDB lineage: Bacteria > Actinomycetota > Actinomycetes > Actinomycetales > Microbacteriaceae > Herbiconiux. The sequence goes on along the minus strand of NZ_SCVE01000010.1, from coordinate 78,495 downwards.
CGGGGGCGAACGCTCGGTGCGTTTCCCGCTCGACCCGTTCCTCGGCATCATGGGTGTCGCCGTCGCCGGGTCGTCACGCCCGCACTCCGTGCCTCCCGGAGCGCACGGCGGCAACATCGACATCAACCTGCTGACGGTGGGGTCGTCGCTGTATCTGCCGGTGCAGGTTCCGGGCGCGCTCGCCTACGTCGGTGACCCGCACTTCGCGCAGGGCGACGGGGAGGTCGCCCTCACAGCGATGGAGGCGTCGCTGCGCGTCACCATCCGCTTCGACCTGCTCTCGCAGGCGGATGCGCTCGCCGAGTTCGGCGAGGTCACCGGCCCGCTGGCCGAGACGAGCGAGTTCCTCGTGCCGACCGGCATGGACGAAGACCTGGATGTGGCCGTGCAGAACTGCGTGCGCGCTGCTCTGGGGCTGCTCGAGGCGCGGTACGGCATGGACCGCGCCCTTGCCTACGCCTACCTCAGTGCCGCCACCGACTTCGACATCTCGCAGGTGGTCGACATCGTGAAGGGCGTCCACGCGCGGGTACGGTTGGCGGATTTCGCGGGTGTCGCCCGGGGTGGTTCGTCGATCGGGGGCCGGCGTGGCTAGGCATGGACGAGCGGATGCGCCCCTCGACGTGATTTCGATCGACGGGTCGCTCGATCCGTCGTCTCTCGATGAGCTGCTCGCCGCCTTCTCCGGCTACGAGTCGGCGCTCATGACGAACGACCTCGAGGCGCTCGACCGCTACTTCGCACCCGGACCCACCACACTGCGGGGCGACCCGAGCGCGCTGCTCGTGGGGCACGACCGAATCAGTGCGTTCCGGGGGCTGCGCGGCGGACTGCCGCGGCGCACGATCACCGAACTGCACGTGCGGGTCGTCTCGCCGACCGCGGTGCTGCTCGTGTCGGTAAGTGTGCCCGTGAAGGGCGGCTCGGGGCTGCAGACGCAGCTGTGGCAGCGGATGTCGCGTGCGGCATCCGGGTCGGCTCTCGGGGAGTCGACGGCGGGCGACTGGGTGATCACGGCGGCGCACGTGCACGGCGCGGCGCCGGCCCTCAACGGCACCATCTGGCGGGTGGTCGGGAATCCGTTGGTGCCGGCGCTGCCGGCGGTGGTGGCCGAGGGCGTCCTCGATCCGGATGGCCTCCCGGTCACGGTGCCCCAACCGCTGACGGGCATGACGGTGGCGGTGAAGGACCTCTACGACGTGGCCGGTTTCGCGGTGGGGGCCGGCATCCCGGAGTTCCTGGCGGAGGCGCCGGTGGCCACGGTGGATGCGCCGGCCGTCGCCGCGCTGCGAGCCGCCGGGGCAGCGGTGCAGGGCATCGCCCAGACCGACGAGTTCGCCTACAGCATCGCGGGGAGGAACGTGCACTACGGCACCCCTCCGAATGCGGCGGTGCCGGGTGCGATTCCCGGTGGTTCGTCGAGCGGGCCGGCCTCCGCTGTCGCCCTCGGGCAGGCCACGATCGGGTTGGCCACCGACACGGCCGGGTCGATCCGGGTGCCGGCGTCGTACCAGGGGCTGTGGGGGATCCGCACGACGCACGGGGCGGTGAGTGCATCGGGGCTGTGGCCGCTCGCGCCGTCGTTCGACACGGTGGGGTGGCTGACACGGTCGGCGCCGGCGCTGCGCGCTGCGACTGCCGCGTCACTCGACCGTGCGCCCGGTGCAGGGTTCGAGCCCATGCCGAGTCCGGGCGGGTCGGCGGCGGCGTCGCTGGCGGCGCGGTTCGTGGTGTCTGCCGATCTGACGGCGTCGTGCGCTCCTGACGTGCGAGCGGCGTTCGCGGCGTTGGTCGCGGATCCGGTGTTCGCCGAGGTGGAGCAGGTGGAACTCGGTTCTCTCGACGAGGTGTTCGCGGCCTTCCGCACGGTTCAGGGCGCGGAGGCCTGGAGGCAGGACGGCGCGTGGATCGAAGCGCACCCGGGCGTTCTCGCCATGGATGTCGCGGAACGATTCGACATCGCGTCAGAGGTCACCGCGCAACAGGAGTCCGCAGCGAGAGACGTGCTGGCGGCAGCCCGGGCCCGGTTCGACGAGGTGCTCGCGGGCCGCATCCTGCTGCTGCCCTCCGCGTCGTCGGCCGCTCCCGCGCTCACCGCCTCGGGCGAGGACATCGCGGTGGCTCGCTCGTCGACCCTGCGGATGACCGCCGTGGCGGGCACGGGCGGCTACCCCGCGATCTCGGCCCCCCTCATGACGGTACCGGCGCCCGGGGGCACGGCTCCCGTCGGCCTGTGCTTCGTGGGCCCGCGCGGCACCGACCTCGACCTCATCGACGTGGCGGCCGCGGTCGCGGAGGCCCTCCGCTCCTGACCCGAGCGGGTGATTCCAGGCGCCGTTCATCGTGTCGACGGGGAGTCGGCCCGTCGACACGATGAACCTCTCGCGCTGTCCCGTGTCGGCCCGAGAGCCGGCGAGGCATCTACGAGGCGCCGACCCTCACTGTGACCGTCGCGACATTCGAGAACGTTCCGAGAGGTCCGGAGAGCCGGTACAGGAAGGAATCCGCTCCCACGTAGCCGGCGGCAGGCGTGTAGGTGAACGTGCCGGTCACCGTATCGAGCGTCAGGGTTCCGTGCGCCGGCGGAGTCGCGCCCTGCTGAATCAGCCAGGGGCCGACTGTGGGAACAGAGTCATTGGCGAGAAGGCCCACGTCTGCGGTGAGTGATCCGTCGAGACCGACCGAGAACGAGTCATCGGAAGCGACCGCTGCAGGCTCGACGGTTATCCCGAACGTGGTGGGTACGCTCTCAGAGTCCCAGCTCGGATCTGACGTCACCACCGAGATGGTGTCGGTGCCGAGGTATCCGGCCAGAGGTGAGTAAGAGATCGCACCATGGGTGTCGATCGTCGCTGTGCCGTGGAGCGCACTCGCGCGCATGGGCTTGCCTGCCGCAGTGGTGCAGAACGTGTCGAGGACGGTTGTGGCGCCCGTCAATACGCTCTGCGTCTGCGTGGAGGGAACGGCAGCAGGATGTGGCGTCGACCCGGCCGACCCCGCAAGGGTGCACGCCGGGGGAGCGAGGTACGGTGCGGGAGCGGCGATCGTATAGAAGTTCGTCACGGGGACTCGCGTGGTAGTGGTGCGTTCATTGCCCGCGAAGTCTCGGAACGTCATCCGGTCGTAACCGAGGTTCGAGACGAGCACGGAGAGATGGCTGGCCGACGTCAGCGCACTGCTGGCGTGCACAGCGAAGATCAGTGTCTTGGTCTGGCCCGGCGCAACATCGGGAACAGTGCACTCTTCCGTCGCGCTGCCGAAGATGTCGCACTCGGTACCGCTCGGGAATGAGGCTATCGATGTGAGGGCGATCGGCCCTCCGAAGTCGAGTGAGACGAACGCGGGCGTGGTGGTGGTGCTGGATGTCGGGTTCGTCACGTCGAGTCTCAGCAGGTACGACTCGAGTGCGCCCGGAACAGCGGAGAGCGACGCGTGCGTCTCCAGCTGCCCGGCTGCCGGTGTCATGGGAAGGCCGGGGCCGACGAGGAGCTGCGGCGCCACGGGGCCACCGCCCGTCGTCGAGGTGAAGGAGAACGCACTGCCGCAGGGCTGTGTGGAGGAGTACGTGGCGACGCTGTAGGTATCACCGTCCCACAGCCGATAGACCAGCTTGTAGTTGATCTGCGTGCCGTTCGGGATGCGATAGATCGACAGCTCGCTGTGAAGCTTGGAGTCGATGTAGTTTCGGCGCACGCCGACGCTCCATCCGCCGGCGTGCTGGTCGCTGCTCCAGGTCGACACATCATTGAGTGCGACATTGGCGAAGAACGCGGGCGGAAGTGTGTTCGTCGAGGGGGTACAGGGAGTACCGGCACCGCCGGAAGTGCCCCCGGTGGTGGTTCCGCTGCCTGTGCCGGTGCTGGTTCCGCTTCCGGTCGCCGCAGTACCGCCGTTGCATCGCAGCCCCGGGATCTTGCCGTCGTCGAGGTACGACTTGAGCCCGGGGGTATAGCTGCAGTCGATCGTGAGCGCCGATGCCGATGGCGCGGGAGCCAGCCCGACGACGAAGGCGGACGCGAGCGCGAGTGCCGCGGCGAGGAGACCGATTCGCGCCCGTGCCGAGCTCGGCGCGGGGAAGGAGGTGTGTTTCATGACGGACTTTCTGATCGGATCGGCCCACCACCGAGATGAGGATAACTCAGTCGGATCTTCCGCTCAACCAGGAGCGTGAAACATGGTTGAAACGTTCGTTTCGTAGAGTCGGTGGTGAGAAACGAAGATTTCGAGGAGGCCGCTATCACCGTTCAGCCGATCAATCCGCCGCCGCGGCTGCTCATGGGCCCCGGGCCGATCAACGCCGACCCGCGTGTGCTCCGGGCCATGTCGGCACAGCTCGTGGGTCAGTACGACCCCGCGATGACCGAGTACATGAACGAGACGATGGCGCTCTACCGCCAGGTGTTCCAGACGCAGAACGAGCAGACGCTGCTCATCGACGGCACGAGTCGTGCCGGTATCGAGGCGGCCCTCGTGTCGCTCGTGGCACCCGGCGACCGGGTTCTGGTGCCGATCTTCGGCCGGTTCGGGCATCTGCTGCGTGAGATCGCCGAGCGCGCCGGGGCCGAGGTGCACGTGATCGAGCGCGAGTGGGGCACCGTGTTCACCGCCGCCGAGATCGAGGCCGCCATCCGCGAGACCAAGCCGAAACTGCTCGCCGTCGTGCACGGCGACACCAGCACCACCGTCGCCCAGCCGCTCGAGGGCCTCGGCGAGATCTGCGAGAAGCACGGCGTGCTGTTCTACACCGACGTCACCGCCTCGCTCGCCGGCAACGCCTTCGACACGGATGCGCTCGGCCTCGACGCCGTCACCGCCGGCCTGCAGAAATGCCTGGCCGGGCCATCCGGATCCGCTCCCGCCACCTTCTCGCCGCGCGCCGTCGAGGTGATCAACAGCCGAAAGAGCATCGAGGCCGGGATCGCGGGCAGTGACGCCGAGATCCACGAGTCCCGCATCCGCTCGAACTACTTCGATCTCGCCATGATCTTCGACTACTGGGGCGAGAAGCGTCTCAACCACCACACCGAGGCCACGAGCATGCTCTACGGCGCGCGCGAGTGCGCCCGGCTGCTCGTGGAGGAGGGGATGGCCGCGGCCGTCGAGCGCCACCGGCTGCACGGCGCCGCGATGCTGGCGGGCGTGCAGGGCCTCGGCCTCGAGGTGTTCGGCGACCCGGCGGCGAAGATGAACAATGTCGTCGCCGTCGTGATCCCGGATGCGGTGAACGGCGACGCCGTGCGCGGCGAGCTGCTGAACGACTTCGGCATCGAGATCGGCACGTCGTTCGGGCCGCTGCACGGCAAGGTCTGGCGCATCGGCACCATGGGCTACAACGCCCGTAGAGACGCGGTGCTCACCACCCTCGCCTCCCTCGAACAGGTTCTCCGGCGCCACGGCGCCTCCGTGGCCGCAGGCGGCGGAGCCGGCGCGGCCTACGACCTCTACCAGGACACCCAGGCGGGAGCCGCGTCATGATCCAATCGATGGCTACGCGACCGAACGCGACGGGCCGCTCCCAGGCGACCCAGGGCTGCACAGCCGCCGGGCCGTGCCGCGTAGCGACACGGAACGACGGACTGCGCAGCATGTCGCCCGCGCCGCAGAGGCGGCGGCGCGGAGAGGGGTCAGCACCGTGACCGAAACCACGAGCGCCCAGACGATCCTGGCGCGCTGCGACGAGCTCGCCACACACTCCTCCCTGCCCGACGGCCTGATCGAGCGCGTCTACCTCTCGAAGGAGCACGCCGAGGTGAACGCGATCGCCGCCCGCTGGATGGCCGAAGCGGGCATGACCACCTGGCAGGACGCCGCCGGCAACCAGTGCGGCCGCCTCGAGGGCGCCGTGCCGGGCCTCCCTGCGCTGCTGCTCGGCAGCCACCTCGACACCGTGCCCGCGGCCGGCAGGTACGACGGCATCCTCGGCGTGCTCACGGCCATCGCGGTGGTGCACCGCATCCGGGATTCCGGACGGGCGCTGCCGTTCGCGCTCGAGGTCGTCGCCTTCGCCGATGAGGAGGGCACCCGCTTCGGTCGCGCTCTGCTCGGCAGCCGCGCCCTGGCCGGTACCTGGGATGACGCATGGTGGGAGCTCCGCGGCGAAGACGGCGTGACCCTTCGCGACGCATTCACCGCGTGGGGGCTCGACCCCGCGACCATCGGGGATGCGGCCCGCACGCCCGAGGAACTCGTGGGTTACCTCGAGGCGCACATCGAACAGGGTCCGTACCTCGAAGACGAGAACAAGGCGCTCGGCATCGTGTCGTCGATCGCGGGAGCGCGCCGCTTCCAGATCACCGTCATCGGCAAGGCCGGCCACTCCGGCACCCCCTACGAGCGCCGCCGCGATGCTCTCGCCGGCGCCGCCGATGCCATCATCGCCATCGAACGCATCGCCCGGTCGGCGCAGCTCATCGCCACCGTGGGGCACCTCGAGGTGTTCCCGGATGCGGTCAACGTCATCCCGGGCAAGGTCGAGTTCAGCCTCGACCTGCGTGGTGAGTACGACAGCGAGCGGGACCGCATCTGGACGGTCATCCAGGGTCTGCTCACCGACATCTGTAGGCAGCGCCGGCTGCGCTGGGAGAGCGTGGAGACGCACTCGGCACCGGCCGCCGTGTGCAGCGAGAGGCTGCGCAAGGCGGTGGGGGAGGGCATCCGCTCGACCGGTGATTCCCGGCCCATGTCGTTGTTCTCGAAGGCCGGGCACGATGCGATGGCCGTGGCCGAGATCAGCGAGATCGGGATGCTGTTCGTGCGCTGCGAGGGCGGGGTGAGCCACAACCCCGACGAGCGCGTGACGGAGGCGGATGTGGCAAAGACCCTCGATGCCTTCGAGAGAGCGGTGCTGGCACTCGCCGACGTACACGAAGCCCAGGCGGAGGCTGCGGCCTCATGACCGCGGGCACCGAGATCGCGGGCACCGAGACCGCGGGCGGCGGTGTCGCCGGCGCGGAGGTGGCGATGAACATCGGGCAGCGCATCGACCGCGCCTACGGCGAGCTGTCGCCGCAGGAGCAACGGGCGGCCGATTTCATCCTCGACCACCTGAGTGACCTCGCCATCTACTCCGGCACCGAGCTCGCCCAGCGCAGCGGCGTGTCGAAGGCCACCGTGTCGCGGTTGTTCCGGCGGCTCGGGTTCGAGAACGCGCAGGAGGTGCGGGAGCACGCTCGCTCGTTGCGGTCGTCGGGGGTGCCCGTGGGTGGGGCGACGCCGGGCGCATCCGCCGATCTGTCGGCGCACCTCGTGCGCGAGGTGGAGAACCTGCGACGCTGCCTCGACGCGCTCGGCCCCGAGCGGCTCGAGCAGGCGACGTCTCTGATCGTGCGCAGCCGTTCGGTGACGGTGGTCGGGCTGCGCAACAGCTATTCGATGGCGTTGCACCTGCGCGAACAGCTGGCGCAGTGCCGGCCCGCGGTGCACGTCGCTCCGCTTCCGGGGCAGACGCTCGCCGAGGAGTTCGCCGAACGGGATGCGCGCGACGTGGCCGTGGTGTTCGGATTCCGGCGGCGCCCCGCCGGGTTCGCCCGCCTGATCGCGGGCATCGCGGCTCGCGGGGTGCCGATCGTGCTGATCGGTGACCCGTCGGCCCGGCGCTACGCGGAGTTCGCGGCCGTGTGGATCGAGTGCCCGATCGACAGCGTCTCCCCGCTCGACAGCTATGCGAGCGCCATGAGCGTGGCCAACGTGCTGGCGAGCAACGCGCTCGCCGCGCGCACGCGCGAGAGCCGTACCCGCATCGGCGCGATCAACGGCCTCTACGAGGCGTTCGGCGAGCTCGAGGTGCCGACGCCGTAGAGGTGCTGCGGGCACGGCAACGACGGAGTTTCGGGCCAGGTTCGGGGAAAGACGGAGCCTCGGTCCGACTCGAGGGCCGGACTCCGTCGTTCCCGTGACGGCCTCGGACGCGGTCGAGCCCGGTTCAGCTCTCGGACGGGTGCGGGATGTCGCGCTCGGCGCCGTCCGACGCGCGGCGTGCCTCGGCGAGCTTCTGCCGGGCTTCGGGGGCCGTCATCCGGGTGCCGTAGGCCGGAGTGTCACGCTGGAAGCGCCAGCCCTCGGCGAGGGGGCCGGCGTCGACGGCGTCGAAGCCGAACTCGTCGAGCAGCGTGGTCACCACGGCCTTCGCGGATGCGTCGTCGCCCGCGATCGGCAGGGCCCGGCGGTCGGCACCGCCCGCGGGCGACCCATCGGTGGTGAGGTCGGCGGCCATGATGTTGTTGAAGCCCTTGACCACCTTCGAGGTCGGAAGGTGGGCCTGGAGCAGTTCGGAGACCGTCGTGGTCTCGTCCTCGAGCGACGTGATGCGGCCGTCGCGCTCCCAGTAGTAGTTGTTCGTGTCGATCACGAGCTTGCCGGCGAGCGGCTCGGCGGGCACGTCGAGGTAGTTCTTGAAGGGCACGGTCACGACCACGATGTCGCCCGCCGCGCCGGCCTGGGCCGCGGTGGCGGCGGATGCCTGCGGCCCGAGCTCCGCGACGAGGTCGGCGAGCGTCTCGGGGCCGCGGGAGTTGCTGATGACCACGGTGTAGCCGTGCGACACGGCGAGGCGGGCGAGCTGGCTGCCGATGTGGCCGGCGCCGATGAATCCGATGGTGGTGAGTCCTGTAGCTGTCATGTGTCCACTCAACTCCGCGGGCATCCGTTCTCTTCCGGTTCGCGGAAGACGCCCCGGCTATGTTCAGCCGGCGTCGAGCTGGCCGCGCGGTGAGTCGACGTCGTCGCCTCCGCCCAGATCGGTGCAGTCGACCGTCTCGGCACCCTGGGCCGCTAGGTAGGGGCGAGCACCGACGTCGCCGTGCAGGGTGGCGATCAGGGCCTCGAAGTGGACGCGACCGATGACCACCGGATGCCCGGGCCGGCCGTCGTACACCGCTTGGCGAAGGGTGGTGGAGAGCGGATGCGGCGTGAGCAGCCGCTGCACGGCACCGGCCGTCAACCAGGGGAGGTCGACCAGGGTGACCACGGCGGCGGCGGCGCCGAGCGCTCGGGCAGCGTCGAGACCCGCGCGGAGGGAGGCGGAGAGCCCGTCCGCCCAGTGGTCGGTCACGACGACGTGGGTGGTCGCGACCGGAGTGGCGGAGGGACCGGCCGGTGCGGTGGGGGAACCGTCCAAGCCGGGGGACAGGAGGGCGCGCGCGTCGTCGGCGGCCGCACCCAGCACCACGATCACCTCCGCGCATCCTCCGGCAGATAGCACGCGCACGGCACGGCGCAGCCAGGGCTCGCGGTCGTGGCCGACGACGAGGGCCTTCGGGCGCCCCATCCGCGTGCCCGCACCGGCTGCCAGCACGATGCCGACCGTCGGGCCCGCCGGGTGATCGCCCGAGTGCTCGCTCTCTGCCGACATGCCCCCATCGTAAGCTTGAGGGCATGGAGCAGACCCCGGGCGCGGCATCCGGCCCCATCGTCGACACGCCTGGCCTGCGCGAGGAGTTGCGGTCGTGCCTCGCGGTCGACCGATTCGTCGATGACGTGGCATCCGGCGCGCCCTACACGGACAATGCGGCGCTGCTCGCCGCCGCCGATCGGGTGGCGTCGTCGCTGACGCCGGCCGAGGTGGATGCCGCCCTGGCGCATCATCCGCGTATCGGCGAACGGGCAGCGGGCGAGGGGCAGGCGCAGCGGTTCAGCCGCTCGGAGCAGTCGGCGGCCGAGGCCTCGGATGCCGCCCTCGCCGACGCGATCGCCGCCGGCAACCGGGCCTACGAGGCGCGCTTCGACCGGGTCTTCCTCATTCGCGCCGCCGGGCGTGGCCGTGCCGAGATCCTGGCCGAGCTCACCCGCCGGCTCGAGAACGACGATTCGACCGAGGCCGCGACCGTGGCATCCGAGCTGCACGACATCACGATGCTCCGCCTCGCCACCCTCCATCCGGGTGCGCCGGCCTCGCATCCGCCCGTTCCACGCTCCGCCGAACCGACAGGAACACGATGACCGAGCGCAGCCACGTCACGAGCCACGTGCTCGACTCCACGATCGGCCTCCCCGCCGCGGGAGTGCCGGTGATCCTCGAGCACGACGACGTGGGCAACTGGGTGATGATCGGCTCCGCCGAGACGGATGCCGACGGCCGCGTCAACGCGCTCGGCCCCGTCGCCCTGCAACCGGGCCGCTACCGCGTGAGCTTCGACACCGCGACCTACTTCGCCGAGCAGGAGGTGAACGCGTTCTACCCGGAGGTGCAGATCACCTTCGAACTCACCGACGCCGCCGCCCACTACCACGTGCCGCTCCTGCTGAGCCCGTTCGCGTACAGCACGTACCGGGGGAGCTAGGCCCGGGTGACGACCGGGGCGATCTACGCGAAGCCCCCCGCGATGTCCCACGCCGGCCCTGCCGCAGGCGCGTCGTCGCGCAGCACCGAGGCCTGGATCAGGCCGTAGGGCCGGTCGTCGGCGTTGAAGACCTCGTTGTCGTTCTCCACGCCGAAGGGCGAGAGGTCGTAGAGGAAGTGATGCTTGTTGGGGGCCGACATCCGGATCTCCGCGAGGAACGGAAAGGCCTCGAGCACGGCCGTGCCCATCTCGTAGAGCGTCTGCTGCAGCGCCAGGGAGTGCAGCGTGGCGAACACCGAGACCATGGTCTGCTTGATGCCCGCGTAGGTGCCCTCCCAGTCGAATCCCTCCCAGCCCGCGGCCGGCGTGATGAAACGCCACTGCGCCACGAGCGAGGTGGCCATGATGCGGTCGCTGGTGGGCTGGAGGATCGTGTAAGGGTCTTCGAGGAAGTCGTGGAACTCCGATCCGGTGGTCTTCAGCAGAACCAGATCCTTGAAGCCGCCCACGACCCACTCCTGCTGAGATGCTCCCTTGCCCTCCACCGTGATGGCGGCCGTGCGCACCTCCTGCCCCCGGCGCACGAACGTGTGGTCGTGCTCGGTGCCGTCGACGAGCACGCGTTCCCAGGCGTACTCCTCGATCTCGATGCGGGCGCCGGTGACGGGCTCGACGTCGGAGACGAAGTGGCGGGCCAGCTCGAAGCCGTACGGCTCGATCGACACCAGCCCCTTCTCCTTGGCGTAGGAGTAGGCGGTCTGCTTCTGCGTGTCGGTGGGAAGCACCGCGCTCTGGTCGCCCACGAGGTGAGCGGCATCGAATGCACCGCGCAACGCGGTCGACACGTTGATGTCGTGGATCTCGTGCCGAGGCGAATCGCGGTAGATGCGAACGACGCGGTTCTCCGCTTTTCCGTACTGGTGCGGACCGAGGACGATTGACATGGCTCCTGCTCACTGCGCGGCACGGGCGGATCGCGCACCACCAGTCTGTCGCCCGCATCCGCCGTGGATCGACGGATGCCCGCCCCGCGCCCCGGAATTTACGACCAATTTACGTGGCGGCTCATCCGGTGCAACGGCGATCAATCCGTGGAGCGGGTGAGCAGCCTTCCGCGGGGTGAGGATGCGGCCTGCTCACCGAGCAGGTGAGCCACCTCGCCCCGCACCCATGTGGTGTGCACCACCCCGTGCAGCGTCGACCCGTCGTAGGCCGACACCTTGTTCTTGTGCTCGAGTGCGTCGGCCGACACGGTGAACGACTCGTCGGGCGCGAGGGCCACGAGGTCGGCATCGGCGCCGGCCGCGATGACGCCCTTCGAGGTGAGGCCGATGAGCGCCGAGGTGTTCACGCTCATCCAGCCGAGCACCCGCTCGAGCGGGATGCCGCGCGCGCGTGCCCCCGACCACACCGCGGGGAACGCGAGCTGAAGGCCCGAGATGCCGCCCCAGGCCTCGGTGAAGTCGCCGTTGCCCGCGAACTTGAGGGCGGCCGTGGAGGGGGAGTGATCGCTCGCGATCAGGTCGATGGTGCCGTCGAGGAGCGCCTCCCAGAGCAGCTCGCGGTTGCCCTCGTCGCGGATCGGCGGGCAGCACTTGTACTGCGTCGCGCCGTCGGGGATGTGCTCGGCCGAGAAGGAGAGGTAGTGCGGGCAGGTCTCGACGGTGAGCGGCAGCCCCTCCGCCTTCGCGGCCCGGATCTGGTCGAGCGCCCGGGCGCTGGAGAGGTGCAGGATGTGGGCGCGGGCACCCGTGGCGCGCACCCCGGCGATGACGTGCGCGATCGCATCCTCCTCCGCGAGGTCGGGGCGGGAGGCGACGAACGCGAGGTAGTCGGGCCCGTGCACGGCGTCGGCGGCGCGGTCCAGCACCTCGGGGTCTTCGGCGTGCACGATGAGCAGCCCGCCGAACGAGGCGATCTCCTCGAGCGCGGCCCGCAGCTGCGGCGTGGAGAGGTGGGGGAACTCGTCGACGCCCGAGGGGGAGAGAAACGCCTTGAAGCCGTAGACGCCGTCGTTCCAGAGGGGTTCGAGCGATCCGAGGCTCGAGGGGATGGCGCCGCCCCAGAACCCGACGTCGACGCTCGCCTGCGGGGCGGCCGCCTCCCGCTTCACGGCGAGCCCCTCGACGGTGGTGGTGGGCGGGATGCTGTTGAGCGGCATGTCGACGATGGTGGTGACGCCGCCCGCAGCTGCCGCGCGGGTGGCGGTGGTGAACCCCTCCCACTCGGTGCGCCCGGGCTCGTTCACGTGCACGTGGGTGTCGACGATGCCCGGGATGAGCACCTGCGACGAAGGCAGAGTCACCACGGTGTGCGCCGGGAACCCCTCATCGAACTCGGCGATGGCGGCGATCACGCCGTCCCGCACGGCGACGGATGCCGCCCTCCACTCACCCTCGACGAAGGCCTTCTCGGCGCGGACAACCAGGTCGTACAGCTCAGGCATCGTCTCTCCAAGGGGGTATCGGCCTCCCCCAAGCCTAAACTCCTCGCGACCCGTCGATTTTGGTCGTAAAACCTGCCGTGTGGGGCCGAAATCGACGGGTCGCGAGGAGGGCGGGGTGGGGGCGGCGCGAAACGTGGGCGTTACGCGGCGCGGCTAGCATGAGCGGATGAACGTGGCACTCGAGCGGCGCACCGCCTGCCCCAAGCACATGGAGTACGGGCCGTGCGGCGGGGTGGAGTTCGACGGCACGTGCGAGGTGGGCGACTTCCGCTGCGTGTTCCTCGACGTCGACACGGTGCGCTGGCACGGGATCGCGCCGAATCCGGAGTGGCAGGCCGCGCTGGAGGTCTCGCCGGCTGACGGGGAGTCGCCGCAGCGCGTCGGAGTGCACATCGAGGTGCGGCAGCTGGCGGATGCGCACGAGTTCCCCGTCGACCCCCAGCCGGGAGCGGCCGCGATGCGCGCCCTGCTCGGCACCCGCCAGATCGTGGTCGCCGACTTCCCCGGCAAGCCGATCGACCGGGCATCCCTGCTCGATTGCGCGCAGGCCCTCGCCGGGCGGGTCGACGCCACGCTCGCGGGCGACTCCGGGCGCTCCCGCGTGCAGTTCCCGCCCGCGTACCGAGCCCACCTGATCCAGGATGCCGGCCTCGCCGTCTGGACGGGAATGAACTGTCGCGACCGCAACCGCGTCGCCATCGAGGGCGAGCTCGCCGGCCTCGCCGAGGTGGGCGTCGCGGGCGTGCACTGCGTGACCGGCGACCACACCGCCACGGGCGACCGGCAGGACGCTCTGCCGGTCTTCGATCTCGACTCCACCCAGGTGGCCGCGCTGGCGCGCCAGGCAGGGCACCTCGTGTCGGTGGGCGAATCGCCTCTCACGCCACCCGTGGAGAAGCGGGCCGCGCGCCTCGCCGAGAAGGTGCGTGCCGGTGCGGATGTGTGCTTCGTCAACCACGCGGGCGGGGCCGAACCCGTGCGCCGCTTCATCCGGGCCAGCCATGAGACGGGTGTCGCACCCGCGTTCATCCCGTGCGTCCCGATGGTGATCGACCGGGGGAGCGCCGCGTTGCTCAAGTCGTTCACCACGCTCGTGCTGCCCGACGGTTTCCTCGACGGAATCCTCGATGCGGCCGACACCTACCGCGCCGGACTCGATGCCACCCTCGCGCTCTGCGAGGAGCTGTTGCAGCTCGAGGGTGTCGCCGGAGTGAATCTCTCGGGCGGGGCCTCGGCGGGCGGCGAGGTGGCCTTCGCGGATGCGATGGCCACGGTCGCCGACCGCCTCGGCCTCCGCCGCTGACCTGTCACTGAGCACGCCGCCGGCCTGCCGCGTGCCACGCCGCCGACCTGGCGCCTATCGGCGGTCGACGGCCTCCTCCGCGGCTAGTCTCGATCCATGCCCCGCGAATCCGCCGCCGCCCTCGACGCCCGTGACCCGCTCGCGGCCTTCCGCTCCCGCTTCGTCGGCGCCGACGATCCGGCTCTGCCCGCGTATCTCGATGGCAACTCGCTCGGGCGGCCGGTGGCGTCCGTTCCCGCGCGACTGGCGCAGTTCGCTGAGGAGCAGTGGGGAGGCCGCCTGATCCGCGGCTGGGACGAGTCGTGGTTCGACCTGCCGCTCACGCTCGGCGACCGTATCGCTCGGGCGACACTCGGCGCGGCACCCGGGCAGACCGCGGTGGCCGACTCCACCACGGTGTCGCTCTACAAGCTGGTACGGGCGGCACTCGCGCTGCGGCCCGGGCGCGACGAGATCGTGATCGACCGCGGCAACTTCCCCACCGATCGCTTCGTGGTGCAGGGCATCGCGGCCGAGACCGGTGCGAGCATCCGCTGGATCGACAGCGAACAGGGCTCGGGAGTCACGCTCGAGCAGGTGCGCGAGGTCGTCGGCGCCCGCACCGCCGTCGTGGTGCTGAGCCAGGTGGCCTACCGCTCGGGGCATCTCGCCGACGTGCCCGGCATCACGTCGCTCGTGCACGAGCACGGCGCGCTCGTGCTGTGGGACCTCTGCCACTCGGTCGGCGCCGTTCCCATCGAACTCGACGCCTGGCAGGTCGACTTCGCCACCGGATGCACGTACAAGTACCTCAACGGCGGCCCGGGTTCACCCTCCTTCCTGTACGTCGCCGAACGCCAACTCGGCCCGGCGCGCCAGCCGATCCAGGGGTGGATGGGCGACGGCGACCCCTTCGCGATGGCCGGCGACTACCGGCCGGCCACGGGCATCCGTTCGTTCCTCAGCGGTACTCCGTCGATCGTGGGCATGATCGCGATGCAGGAGATGCTGGCGCTCATCGAGGAAGCGGGCATCGAGGCGATCCGCACGAAATCGCTCGCCCTCACGGAGTTCGCCATCGAGCTGGTCGACGAGCAGCTCGCCCCCTACGGCGTCGAGCTGTCGACTCCTCGCGACGCGGCGGAGCGCGGCAGCCACATCACGATCGACCACCCGGCCTTCGTGGGCCTGACCGGCGACCTCTGGGAGCGCGGGCTGATCCCCGATTTCCGGCCGCCGACGGGCCTCCGGCTCGGCCTCTCCCCACTCTCCACGAGCTTCGCCGAGGTGCAACTCGTGATCGACGCCGTGGCGGGTCACCTGCGCGCAATCGGGGAATGAGAAGCTGGTCGCATGAGTGACCAGACACAATCAACCGTCACCGTCGGGCAGTACCTCGCCACCCGCCTCGTGCAGCTCGGCTCCGACCACGTCTTCGGCCTTCCCGGCGACTTCAACTTGAGCCTTCTCGATCAGATGGTGACAGTCGAGGGCTTCCACTGGGTGGGCTCCACCAACGAGCTGAACGCCGCCTACGCGGCCGACGGCTACGCGCGTCTCAAACGCGGCATCGGCGCCCTCGTCACCACCTTCGGGGTGGGGGAGCTCTCGGCCATCAACGGCGTCGCCGGCAGCTTCTCCGAAGACGTGCCCGTGGTGCAGATCACCGGAATGCCGTCCACCACCGCGCGCGCCGCGGGACTCCACCTCCACCACACCCTCATCGACGGCGACTACGAGCACTTCTACCGGGCCTACCGCGAGGTCACGGCCTCGGCCACGATCGTGCGCGCGGCATCCGCCACCCGCGACATCGACGCGGCGTTGATGACGGCGCTCCGCGAGTCGAAGCCCGTCTACCTCGGCATCCCCGCGGATGTCGCCATCGCCCCCGTGCACGCCGCGAACCTGCGTTACCCCCTCGTCGCCGCCTCCTCCGATGCCGGCGAGCTGGCGCGCTTCAGCGAGGCGCTCGCCGAGCTCGTGGCGGAGCAGCCCCGCGTCACGGTGCTCGTGGGGCCTCAGGTGCATCGCCGCAGTCTCGAGCCGCTCATCCGGCAGATCGCCGATCACGACGGCGTCTATGTGGCGTCGCAGAACATGTCGAAGGCCATCCTCGACGAGTCGCACCCGGCCTCGCTCGGCACCTACATGGGCGCGTTCACGCGGGTTCCGGATGCGCGCGACGCCGTCGACGAGGCTCCGCTCCTCGTCTTGGCGGGCACGGTGATGAGCGACTTCCTCACCGGGTTCTTCACGCAGAAGTTCGACGAGGACGCGGCGGTGGAGCTCGGCCTCACCCAGGCGCGCATCGCCGACACCACGTTCTACGGCGTTCGGCTCGACGACTCGCTGGCGGCACTGCATGCCGCGCTGGGCGCGTCGTCTCGCTCCTCGGTGACACCGGTGGGGCATCCGGAAGCCGCTTCGGCGCACTCGCCCGAGCCCGGTGCCGCGCTCTCGCAGGAGCATTTCTGGGCGGCCGTTCAAGACTGGCTGCGCCCCGGAACCACGGTGATCGCGGATGCGGGCACCTCCTTCTACGGGGCGCTCGACCTCGTGCTGCCCGACGATTCGGCGCTGCTCGGCCAGCCGGTCTGGTCGGCCATCGGCTATACGATCCCGGCGACGCTCGGTGCCTGTGTGGCGATGCCCGATCACCGCGCGGTGCTCTTCGTGGGCGACGGTGCCGCGCAGCTGACCGTGCAGGAGCTCGCCACCATCCTGCATCGCGGCTACACCCCTGTGGTGTTCCTGCTGAACAACGACGGCTACACGGTGGAGCGCAAGATCCAGAGCCCGGCGGCGGTGTATCAGGACATCACCCCGTGGGACTGGACCCTCATCCCGGCCGCCTTCGGCGCCGGCGATCTCGCGCTCACCGCGACGGCCCGCACGGAGGACGAACTGGCTGCAGCGCTGGAGCTGGCGCACTCCGCCGACGACAAGGCGGTGTTCATCGAGGTGGTGCTGCCGCCGATGGACTCCCCGCGCCTCTTGACCGTGCTCACCGAAGCGATCGCAGCCGCCGCCGCCAAACACTAACGGCGCGCCCCGCGTCGGGTCGCACGATTTGTCGCCAGATCGACAATAAGGCGACAAATCGTGCGACCCAGCGCACGTGGGGGATGATGTCAGCCCGCGAGGGTGACGGGCGTGAGCCACTCGTCGGTGGGAGAGGCCCGGCGGTACTCGGTGCGGCGGCTCGCCGCATCCGGGTCGCCCTCCCAGAACGTGAGGCGCACGGGGCGCACGAGGAAGCCGTCCCACGTGCCGGGAGGTGTCAACGTGCCTCCGGGATGCTCGTCACCGAACGACGCCCACACCGCGCGCCGCTCTGAGAGGGGCAGCGCCGCATACTCGTTCGTATTGAGCCAGGCGAGTAACTGGAGGTAGCGCGACCGATGTCCGTAAGCCCACGACAGCTCATCAGCAGAAGCCCGCGACACGTCCCCCTGCACCACGAGCTGCCGCCCCGGCCACACCAGCGTCAGCGCCACCCGCGGATCCCGCGTCACATCCGCCACTTTCCGCGACCGCGAGTCGGTGTGGAAGTAGAACCCCGAGGCGTCGTACTCGCTCAGCAGCACGGTGCGCGCATCCGGATACCCGCTGGCCGACACGGTCGACAGCGTCATCAACGGCCGGGCAGGATCCTCATTGGCGGGCAGCCACGATGCCAGGAGGTCGGCGGCAGTCACGCCGAAGCCCCGGATGCATCGAACCGCGCGATCTCGCCGAAGGCCGCCACGGCATCCGCCACCGAGGCATCGAATAGCTCGGCACCGTAGGCCGCTGAGGCACCCGTGGGATCGCCGAGGGTGCCATTGGTCGAGAAGTCGTTCGAGAGCCACCCGAACGTCACACGCTTGCGGAACCCGATGTGCTCGTAGTCAGCGAGGTGCGCGGGAACACTCCGCTCGGCCACCGACAGATCGACGAGCTCGGGCCGCAGGTGCAGCACGAGCGAGGTCTCCGAGTGCCCGGCGTGGATGCCGAGACCCAGCTCCTCGGGGCCGTCGTGATCGCCCGGGGGAACCGTGGCGCCCATGAGGAACGTCTCGAGGCCGAAGCGCCGCCGCAATTCGCGGCACGCCACCTGCAACAGGGCGAGGTTGCCCCCGTGCCCGTTGAAGAACACGAGCTTGCGGGCCGGGGTGGCGGCGATCGAGTTGCCGAGCTCGACCACGGTCTGCATGAGGGTGTCCCACGAGATCCACATCGTGCCGGGCGCCCAGTGGTGCTCGTCCGACTTGGTGTAGGCGATGGTGGGGAGGATCCAGACGTCCTGACCCTCGGCTGCGGCGGCCTCGACGGCCGCGTTCGCCACACTGTCGGCGATGAGGTAGTCGGTGATCAGCGGCAGATGGGGGCCATGGAACTCGATGGCGCCGGTCGGCAGCACGATGACGGAATCGGCCGAGAGGGCCGCCTCGGCGGCCGTTCCGGAGAGCTCGACGAGCTTGCGGGAGGCGGGCTGGGAGAGCGTCATGCCGACTTCGCCCCCGCCCACTTCGTACCCGTGGGAACGGTCGAACCGGTGGGGATCTTGCCCGGGTTGAGCAGGCCGTCCGGGTCGGTCGAGGCCGCCAGGGCCTTGGTGCGCTCCACCTCGTGATCGACGAACCACTGGTGCGGGCTGTGGAAGCCCACACCGAGCGCGGTCAGCCGGTCGTACCCCGCGTACACGGCCTCGGGGCTGATGTAGGGCGCGGCGAGCATGCCGATGGGATGGTCGCGCTGCGCCTCGATGTGCAGCATCGCGCCCGGGTACACCTGGTGCAGGTCGTCGAGCTTGTCGACGAGGGCGGATCCCGAGACCTCGACATGGAAGTAGGTCTCGTCGGTCGACTTCTGCAGCCACTCGATGGGGTGGTTGTAGCTGAGCATCGAGATCTTCACGGTGGCCTGCGGGCCCTCACGCACCTCCTCGACCCGGCCCCCGGCGGCTTCGACGAGCGCGGTCGCCGCCTCGATCGTCGAGGCGTCGAGGATGGCCCGCAGTGAGGCGCGGTCTTTCGGGATGGCCGTGTCGGCGGGCAGCGCGTTCGCGATGGTGGGGAGGTCGGCGGAGACGAGCCGAGGCGTGGGATCGAGCCATCCGATCTGCTGGATGATCGAGGTGGCGTTCTCGAAGGTGGGGAAGCTCGCGTAGAAACCCACCCACTCCTGGA
The DNA here is from genome assembly GCF_004297105.1 of Herbiconiux sp. GTDB lineage: Bacteria > Actinomycetota > Actinomycetes > Actinomycetales > Microbacteriaceae > Herbiconiux. The sequence continues at coordinate 59,316 of NZ_SCVE01000010.1, read as the reverse complement.
TCGGCTCGAGGGCGATGGTGGCCCGGGCGATGATGCCGGCGGTGCCGTAGGTGTGCACGTAGGGCTGGGCCGCCTCGCCTTCGACGTGCACCAGCGACGCCTCGGGGGAGGCGTAGACCACGTCGAGGGCGAGCACGTAGTCGCCGCTCATGTTGGAGCCGTGCTTGATCGACCCGGTGCCGCCCGACCCGCCGGAGAGGAAGCCGCCGATCGACGACTGCGCCGTGGAGGGGTACATGAGGATCTGCTGGCCCGACTCGCGGGCGGCCTGCTCGATGTTCACCATCGGTGTGCCGGCTTCGGCGGTGAGGTAGCCGTCGCCGACCTCGACGATGGCGCGGGCCTTCGACATGTCGAGCACGAGCCCGCCCTGCATCGGGATGGCCTGGCCGTAGTTGCCCGTTCCCTTGCCGCGCGGGGTCACCGACACGCCGTGCCGAACGGCCGCTGCGACCGTCTCGGCGATCTGCTGCGCGTTCGCGGGGAACGCCACGATGTCGGCGAGGCCGAGCGGCAGCTGCTCGGCCAGGATGGGCGACATCTTCGCGCCGTCGACGGAGGCCTTCTCGCGCCCGCGCAGTTCGGTGGTCACCCCCCGGTCTCCCAGGATGCCCACGAGTTCTTCGGCGAGGGCGGCGATCTGTTCGGCGGTGGCAGTCATGGTGGATCCTTTGGTGCGCGGTTGCGGGCGGGCGGTCGGGCGGGCGGTCGGGTGGGAGGCGTGCGGAGCGGATGCTCAGTGCATGAGCATCCCGCCGGTGACGTTCACCGCCTGGCCGGTCATGTAGCCGGCATCGGCGGAGGCGAGGAAGACGGCGACCCCGGCCACGTCGTCGGGGTCGGCCAGACGGCCGAGCGGCGAGTAGGTCGACCACTCGGCCACGTCGGCTTTGGTGCGCGTGGCGGCGCCCATCTCGGTGAGCACGTAGCCGGGGCAGATGCAGTTGGCGGTGATCCCGGATGCGCCGAGTTCCAGCGCGGTCACCCGGGTGAGAGCGATCACGGCGGCCTTGGAGGCGGCGTAGTGACCCTGTCCGGCGCCACCGGTCTTGCCGGCCATGCTGGCCAGGTTGATGATCGTTCCGCCGGATCCGGCGGCGATCATGGCGCGCGCGGCGATCTGCGTGGTGACGAGCATCGCCGTGGTGTTGATGGCGAACATGGCGTCCCATTCCTCGACCGAGATGTCGAGAAGCGGGGAGAAACGGAGGATGCCGGCGTTGTTGATGAGCACGTCGATGCCGTCGAGCTTCTCGATGGCTGCACCGAGGGCATCCGTGGTGCTCGCGCCGTCGGTGAGGTCGACGGGGAAGAAGTGGCAGCCGATCTCCTGGGCGAAGGCGCTGCCCTGCTCGGCGAGGCGGTCGAGGACGCTGACCTCAGCACCCTCGGCCGCGCAGCGCCGGGCGATGGCCGCCCCGATGCCACGCGCCCCACCCGTGACCACGACGCGCTTTCCCTCGAGCCGGGGGAGAGCTGGTCGGGCGGTGACCGTGGAGGGGAGCGCCATGGCGAGGGTGCCTTTCTGGAGGGTGGCCCGGTGGCCGGCCCGAGGACCGGCCACCGGAGAGGACTACTTGAGACCGATGGAGGTGTCGATGTAGTCGTTCGTGTACAGGTCGGTGGCCTTCAGGCCGTCGGCCGGCGGGGTGCCGAGGTTCTGGAAGATCGGCAGGGTCTGGTCGAAGAAGTCCGACAGTCGCGCATCGTCGAAGTCGCCGATCGTGTCGTTGTCGCCGTTCGAGACGATGCCGAGGTCGGTCATGGTCTTGAACGAGTAGTCGGCGACGCCCTGCGAGTAGACCCAGCCGGTGTCGAACTGGGAGACCAGGTCGAGGATCAGCGAGTTGACCGCGGTCGGGTCGGCGAAGTAGTCCACCTCGGCCTGCTGCAGAACGGGAACCAGCGCCTTGAGGCAGTCCGAGTTCTTCTCGAGGTCGCCCGTGCGGATGGCCATCACCGACTGGTAGTAGTCGTAGCCCGTGTCGTTGATCAGCTGGAAGTTCACCGGCTTCATCCAGTCGGCGACCTCGTTCTCGTAGATGTACGGCTCAGCGGTGGCGAAGCCCTGCTGCGCGGCCTTGCCCTGGTCGGCCACGAAGTTGGCCGGGGTGCCGTCGTAGGAGCCGTCCGCCTGGGCCGCGGGCACGATGCCGGCCGACGTCAGGTACTCCATGTAGGCGGAGTTCGCGAAGTAGCGCACCACGGCGCCCTGGCTCGTGACGTCCTTGATCGTCTTGGCGTCGGGGTAGGTCGCCGGGTCCCACATGATCATCAGCGGGCTCTTCTCCAGCGGAGCGAAGACGGCCGTGGTGGGGAAGTCGGCCGAGTTCTGGATCTGCTCGTCGGTGGAGACGTAGCCGAGCAGGATGTCGGGGTCCTGGTACATCGTCGAGGTGACGTTCTGGAATCCGATCGCGGGTCCGCCCGAGCGGATCTCGACGTTGACCCCCGTGTACTCGCCGTTCGAGTAGAGCGGGCCGGAGACCTTCTTGTTGGCGGCGTCGATCGTCGGGTTCGGCCCGAGCAGCTCGTAGAGGTGGCCGTGCTCGGCCTCCGGGTTCCAGTCGGTCTGCAGCACCACGTTCGCCGGGCACACGCCGGAGAGGTCGGTGGCGCCGATGGCGGTGTCGGCCGAGGAGGTCGAGGTGTCGGTGCCGCCTGAACTGCTGCAGGCAGTCAGGGCGAGTGCGGTGGTGGCGACCAGTCCGGCTGCGAGGACGAGCCGTGTTCGGGTGCTGCGCATGTCATCTCCTTGTAGTGGGTGCGGTGCGTGTGATTGTGGTGCGGTGGGACAGGTGGGGCCGGATGCCGCCCGAGGGCCGCATCCGGAGGTCGTCGTGGCTCAGCTGGCCGAGAAGTCGTACCAACGACCGACGACGCGCTTGCCGATCCAGCCGAAGATGGCGAAGATCGCCACTCCGAGGAGCGCTGCGGTGATGATCGCGGCGAACAGCTCTGCGGACTGGAGCCGCGAGGTGTAGGTGCTGAGCAGGGACCCGAGACCCGGGTCTCCGCGGCGGAAGAAGAAGTCGCCGACGATGGCGCCGACCACGGCGAGACCGGCGGAGATGCGCATCCCGGCGAAGATCGCCGGCAGGGCGGCGGGGAACTCGAGCTTGGTGAGCACCGTCCAGCGGTTGGCGCGCTGCAGCTGGAAGAGCTCACGCTGCCCGCGATCGACCGACTGGAGGCCGAAGAGGGTGTTCGAGACCATCGGGAACAGCGCGATCATCACGCACACGATGATGCGGGCCGGGTAGTCGAAGCCGAACCAGAAGCCGATCAGCGGCACGAGCGCCAGGATCGGGATGCACTGGAGCACCACCGCGTAGGGGTAGAGCGAGCGCTCGACCCATTTGGCCTGGCTCATCGCGATGGCCCAGAGCACGCCGATCACGATCGCCACGGCGAGGCCGATGAGAGCCACGAAGGTGGTGCGCCCCAGCGCCACCACGAGTTCGTTGAAGGTCTTCGGGTCGAAGAACGCCGCGAGCACCTCGTGGGGCGGAGGCATCAGGAAGCGGCGCTTCTCGTCGAGGATCAGGTAGCTGATGGCGTACCAGATGGCCAGAACGCCCGCGAACACCGCGATCGGCGGCAGCCAGGTCGCCGTCCGGTTCTTCGTGGTGCGCACGGTGGCGGGCCGCATCAGGGTGCGGTTCTTCGGGGGAGCCGGGGGCGTGGTGGTCATGAGCGGTCGCCTTCTCGGGGAGCTGCGGGGATCATCAGTGGTGGCCCTCTCGGAGTGCGTGCGAGACCTGGCCGCAGAGTTCGGCGAATTCGGCGGTGAAGCGGATGTCGGGGTCGCGGGGGAAGGGGAACTCCACCGGGAACTCGTCGACGATCTTGCCGGGGCGGCCCGACATGACGACGACCTTGGTGGAGAGGTACACCGCTTCCGACACGGAGTGCGTGATGAAGAGGCCGGCGAACTGCTGCTCGGTGAAGAGCTTGATGAGCTCGTCGTTGAGGCGCTCGCGGGTGATCTCGTCGAGTGCGCCGAACGGCTCGTCGAAGAGGAAGAGCTCGGGGTCGAGGGTGAGGCTGCGGGCGAGGCTCGTGCGCATCTTCATGCCGCCCGAGAGCGTGCGGGGGAGATGCTTCTCGAAGCCGGTCAGGCCCACGAGGTCGATGGCCTCCTTGGCCGTCTTCTGCCTGTCCTTCTTGGGCTTTCCGTTCAGCTCGGCGAGCAGTTCCACGTTGGACTGCACGTCGCGCCAGGGGAGCAGCGTCGCATCCTGGAAGACGTAGCCGATGCGGCTCGTGTCGACCTGCGTGACGCCCTCGGTGGCGGGGGTGAGACCGGATGCGATGCGCAACAGGGTGCTCTTGCCGCATCCGGAGGGGCCGACGACGGTGACGAACTCGCCGCGGTTGACGGTCAGTGACACTCCGGAGAGCGCCGTCGTGCCGTTCGGGAACGTCATGGCGACGTCCTCGAAATGCAACAGCTGATCGGTCGTGGTCGCGGGAGCGACAGGAGGGGTGGCGATGGACATGGAGCTTCTCACCTCGTTTCGAGAATGGCTTCGGTGGATCGGGACGTGATGATGGGGGCGATGTGGCGGGTGACTTCGCTCTGGGCGACCAGACGGCCGGCGTGCACGACGTAGCGGTCGGCCGAGGCGTTGGCGACGACATCCGAGAGGTTCACGCCACGCACCGCGAGGAGCTCGGCCTTGGCGCCGACCACCACGCCGGCCTCGGGCAGGCTCATGACCGAGCGAGCGCCGCTCGACACGGCGGCGTAGGCCTCGTCGAGCGTGAGGTGGCCGGCCGTGACCAGCAGCGAGGCGGTCTCGAGAGCGTCGCTGCGCCCTACGGGGTTGAAGGGGTCGCGCACGTTGTCGGCGCCGGCGCCCAGCCGCGCTCCCGCGTCGAGCAGGGCGCGCACGGCGGTGAGACCGCGAGGGGTGGAGACCGGATGCTCCCAGCCCTGCAGGTAGAGGTTCGTGATGGGGAGCGTGACGATGCCGATGTCGCTCCGCACGATCTCGGCCACGACCTCGGCCAGTTCGGCCTGCTCGAGGGTGCCGAGCCGCACGCAGTGCCCCGCGGTCACCGGCTGGGTGGAGGGCCAGTCGCGCACCACGGAGGCCAGGGTGCGCAGGGTGAGCGCTCCGCCGAGACTCTCATCGGTGTGCATGTCGACCCCGACCCCCTGGCTCGCGGCGATGGCGAGCAGGCGGCGGAGGTCGGCATCGGGGTCGTCGGCGAGGTGGGGGGCGCCGCCCACGAGGTCGACGCCGAGTTCGAGGGCCTCGAGCACCTGCCCGCTCGGCACGTTCGGGCCGGCGAGGGCCACGAGTTCGAGGTCGAGCAGCTCCCTGAGTTCATCGCGCACCTGCACGAGGGCGCGCACGCCGCGCATCGGCTCATCGCCCGAGAGCAGGTCGACGTGGCAGCGGATGGCGGTGATGCCGTTCGCCAGCATCGCGAGGGCCTGCTGCCGGGCGCGGTCGGCGATCGACTCCGTGGTCATGCCCGCCGAGTAGCGCTTCCACGACTCGATGGCGAGAACGAGGTCTCCCATCGGCGGCTCGATCAGATCCCAGCTGAGGGCCTTGTCGAGGTGGGCGTGCGGCTCGGCCGGGGCCGTGAGGAGCAGGAAGCCGTCGAGGTTGAGGGTGGAGTCGGCGTCGGCGTCGGCGCCGGTGGTTCCTCGGCGGCTGATGTGACTGTCGCCGTCACCGCTGCCGGCCGGCGTGACCGCCGTGACCGTGTCGCCGGTGATCTCCACGTCGACCCGCGAACCGTCGGCGAGGGTGGCATCCGTTAGCCGGGTGAGGGTGCGGGGGAGGACGTTCATCGAAGCGATCTCCCCTCAGACGACAGGTCTCTCAGACCCGGGTGATGATCATCGCGTCGTCGAGGTGATCGTTGGCATGGATGTTGATGGGTTCAACATGGGCCACGCTACGGACGGCTCGTTTCCGGCGCGTAACGCGAGCATTTCCGAATGTAAATTGCGGGTGGGGACGATTTCGCGCGGGGCGCGTTTCGTGGTTACTGTCTCACTGACAGGGCGAGCAGAAGGAGGTGCCCCATCACGTCTGGAAGCGTCGCACTCGACGAGCAGACCGTGCGCCTCGGCGCGCGCATCCGCTCGTTCCGCCGCGCTCGCGGCCTCACGCTCGTGGAGCTGGCGCGGCTCGCCGGGCTGTCGCATCCGTTCCTCAGCCAGCTCGAACGTGGGCAGGCGCGGCCCAGCATGGTGTCGCTCGAGAAGATCGCGCGGGCACTCGGCTCCAGCCAGATCGAGCTGATCGCCGCGGCCACCGACGACCTGCTGCCCCCCACGACCGGCACCGGGCGGGTGTCGATGGTGCGGCGGAGGGAGGGGCCGCAGGGGCCGTTCGGCGGTGGCGAGGCCCGCATCCTGGTGCACGGCGACGTGCCCTTCATCCCCCTGGAGTTCCGCGGTTCGAACCGTTCGCTCGGCGAGTTCTACACCCACGAGGAAGACGAGTTCCTGCACGTCGTGGGCGGTTCCGTGCTCGTCGACCTCGCCGACGAGGGGGAGTTCGAGCTGGAGCCGGGCGACTCGATCCACTACGCCGGAGGCACCCTGCACCGCTGGTGCTCGCGGGGCGACGGCGAGTACCACCTGTTCATCGTGAAAGAGCGGCGGGCGGGGTCGTGATCGTGTTGTCCGAGTCGTTCGTGTTGCTCGTGTCGTTCGTCTTGCTCGTGTCGTTCGTCTTGTTCGCGGTCGTCTCGTTCGTGGGGGTCGTGTCGTGAGTGTCGAGCTGGCCGAGATCGAGATGGTCGTGTCGGCGGCGCGGGCGGTGGCGACGGATGTCGTGCTGCTCGAGCTGCGGGCCGCCGACGGGTCGTCGCTGCCCGCCTGGGCGCCGGGAGCGCACCTCGACGTGACGGTGCAGGAGGGCGTGGAGCGGCAGTACTCGCTCTGCGGCGACCCGTCGGATCTCTCCCGGTACACGGTCGCCGTGCTGCGCGAGCCCGACGGGCGCGGCGGATCGCTGCACGTGCACGAGCACATCGTCGAGGGCACGTCGCTACGGGTGCGGGGGCCGCTCAACCACTTCGCGCTGTCGCTGCCGCCCGCGTCGACTCCGTTGATGCCGCACTACGTGTTCGTGGCGGGGGGCATCGGCATCACGCCGATCCTGCCGATGGTGCGCGCCGTGGCCGCGGCCGGGGTCTCCTGGGAGCTGCACTACGCCGGGCGCTCGCTCGAGCGGATGCCCTTCGTCGACGAGCTCGTCGCCTCGTACGGGTCACACGTCTCGGTGTACACGCCGGAGGCGGGGCACCGGCTCGACCTCGCGTCTCTCTCCGGTGGTTCTGTCTCGAAACCTGTTGCGGTGTACTGCTGCGGGCCGGCGCGGATGCTCACCGAGCTCGAGTCGTTTGCCGCATCCGCTCGCTGGCCGTCGGGCACCCTGCATCTCGAGCGCTTCGAGGCTCGTGCGGTGGCCGAACCGGTGCGGCATGAGGCCTTCGAGGTGGAGCTCGAGATCTCGGGGCTCACCGTGACGGTGCCGCCGGATCGCACGATCCTCGAGGTGGTGGAGGATGCCGGCGTACTGGTGTTGTCGTCGTGCCGCGAGGGCACCTGCGGTACCTGCGAGACGCCCGTGGTGTCGGGCGAGGTCGAGCACCGCGACTCGGTGCTCACCCCCGACGAGCAGGAGGCGAACGAGGTCATGATGATCTGCGTCTCGCGCGCGGCGTGCCCGCGCCTGGTGCTCGAGCTCTAGCCGCGCCCCTCCTCCGGGTTGCCACAAGTTGTGGCAACCCGCGCCCCTGGGCAACACGTGGTGGCAACTCGATGCCGCGCGCGGGTGCGTGCACGCGCGGCTCCACTCCTGGTTGCCACAAGTTGTGGCAACCAGCGCCCCTGGGCAACATGTGGTGGCAACTCGATGTTGCGGGCGGGTGCGTGTAGGTGTGGCCCCGCTCCGGATTGCCACAAGTTGTGGCAATTGCCGGGCCTGGGCAACACGTGGTGGCAACTCGATGCCGCGCGCGGGTACGTGCAGGTGCGGCCCTACTCCGGGTTGCCACAAGTTGTGGCAACCCGCGCCCCTGGGCAACACTTGGCGGCAACTCGATGGGGCCGGGAGCATGCGGGCGGGTGTGCCCTACTTCTGGTTGCCACAAGTTGTGGCAACCCGCGCCCCTGGGCAACACTTGGTGGCGACTCGATGGGGCCGGGAGCGTGCGGGCGGGTGTGCCCTACTTCTGGTTGCCACAAGTTGTGGCAAGTGGCGCGTGTAGGCCGCAGTTTGTGGCACGTCGGCGTGGTGTGTGCGCGTGCGTGGGTCGATGAGTGGGTGGGGTCGGATGCGGGTTGCCATGCGTTGTGGCAACCGGCGCGCGCGTTCCGCCGCAGATGCCGTCACCGGGCGGCGCGGCGGGCGGCCAGAAGTCGCGTGAGGTCTGCCGCGAGGGAACGCTGGTCGTGGGCGACGAGCTCGTAGTCGCGCACCACGACCCGGCCGGCCACCACGACGTGCCTCGGGCGGCGGCCCGGCGACGCCCACAGCAGGCCGGCCACGGGGTCGGCGACGCCCGCGTCGGCGACGCCCGACACGTCCCAGACGCAGAGGTCGGCGGCGGCGCCCGGCCGCAGGTGGCCGAGCTCGGGGCGGCCGAGGCCGATCGCCGAGCCCGACGTTGCCATCGACAGGATGCCGCGAGCATCGATGGGCGGCCCGACGAGCGGGGCGACCTGCATCGCCAGCCGGGCATCCGCGAGCAGATGGCCCGCGTCGTTGCTGCCGCCGCCGCTCGTGCCGAGCCCCACCGGGATGCCCGCCTCGCGCAGCGCCGCGACGGGGGCGATGCCCCAGCCCATCGGCAGGTCGCATCCGGGGGCGTGCGTCGCGGTCACACCGTGCGCGGCGAGCTGGGCGATCTCGTCGTCGGTGACGGCGCAGAGGTGCGCGAGCGTGACGTCGTCGGCGAGCCAGCCCCACTCCTCGAGCAGCGCGATCGGGCGCCGGCCGTACTTCTCGAGCGCGATCGCCACGTCGACCTGCTCATTGGCCTGGGTGCGGCGGCGGAGTCCGCGACGTGAGGCCACCTCGCCGAGCAGCCGGAACGTGGCCTCGCTGTCGCTGTGCACGCCGGCCGGGCCGACCGCGAGCTGGAAGAGACCGTCGGCGGTGATGCCGTGCGGAGCATCCGGAACCAGCGCATCGGCGATCGCGTCGGCGGATGCGGCGGCCTCCTCGGGGTCGTCGCGGGCCGACCCGCGCACTAAAGCGAGGCGACCCCCGAGCTCGCGGGCAGCGTCGGCCGTGGCACGGGCGATGCCGACCGTGTCGGCGCCGGACGGCCAGGTGAGGTGGTGGTCGGCGACGGTGGTGACGCCGCTCAAGAGACCTTCGGCGACCCCGACGAGCGCAGAGGCACGCGCGAGTTCGGGATCGATTCCGATGCGCGCATACTCGGCGGCCATCGTGGGCAGCCAGACGTGCATCGGCACGCCCCGGGTGCCGGGGAGGGTTCGGAAGGCGCTCTGCAGCAGGTGGTGATGAGCATTGACGAGCCCGGGGGTCACGACGCATCCCGTGGCGTCGAGGTGAACGACCTCCGCGTCGAGGGGTGCCCCGGATGCGGCTGCCTGCGTGTGCGCCCGATCGCCGATGCCCTGCACCACATCCGTGACGGTCAGGGTGGTGCCGGTGCTCTCCGTCTGGGCGTCGACGAAGACATGGTCGGCATCGTGGATGATGATCATGGGGAATTTCTAACACGCCCGTGTGTCAGGCTGATGACGGAGAGGACGGTGAACGGATGCTCGAACTCGCGTCGGCTCTGCTCTCCTCGCTCGCGAGCGGGCGCCGTCTCGCGGTGGCGACCGTGATCGCCGTCGACGGCAGTGCGCCGCGTGCCTTGGGCACATCCATGGCGGTCGACGACGAGGGCCGCGTGATCGGCAGCATCTCCGGCGGCTGCGTCGAAGGCGCCGTGTACGAGGCGTGCACCCGGGTTCTGGAGACCGGTTCGGCGGAGGTCTGCACATTCGGTTTCACGGATGATGACGCGTTCGCGGTCGGACTCTCCTGCGGCGGCCGCCTGACGGTGTCGGTGCAGGAGATCGCTCCCGTGGGCGCGCGGAATGCCGTCCCCGACGACGTGCGAGCGGAACTCGAGAACGCTCGCGACGGCCGCGCAGCGGGGGTAGCGCTGCTGTGCGAGAGCGCGGAGGGTCCGCTCGAGCTCCTCGCCGCATCCGCCGGCACCGCCGCGCCGCTCGTGAACCACACGTCAGGGCGCGTGCGGCAGCGGGTGCGCGAGGAGTTGCGGGCGAGCATCCACGCGGGGCGATCGGTGCGACGGCAGGTCGAGTGCGAGGGGGCGGCGGTCGATGCGGTGTTCCTCGTGAGTGCTCCGCCCGCGCGCCTGATCGTGTTCGGGGCGGTCGACTTCTCGGTGGCGCTCTCGAACGCCGCGGCTCTGCTCGGCTACCGGGTCACCGTGTGCGATGCGCGGCCGGTCTTCGCCACCCCGGATCGTTTCCCCGCCGCCGAGGTGGTGAACCAGTGGCCCACCGACTACCTCGCCCAGACGGAGGTCGACGAGCGCACCGTGGTGTGCATCCTGACTCACGACGACAAGTTCGACGTACCCCTGATCGAGGCCGCCTTGGCGCTGCCCGTGGCTTACGTGGGCGCGATGGGCTCGCGCGCCACCCATGAGCGGCGGATCGCGAAGCTGCGCGAACGCGGCATCGACGAATCCGCCCTCGCGTCGCTGCACTCGCCGATCGGGCTCGACCTCGGTGCGTCGAGCCCCGAGGAGACGGCGGTGTCGATCCTGGCTGAGGTGCTGGCGGTCAGGAATGGCGCCAGCAGGCGGTCGTTGTGTGCGACGACAGGTGCCATCCACGCGGCCCGGCAGCTCGCCGAACGGCCCGGAGCAGGCGGAGGAGGAGCATGAGCGCGAACGGCGCACTGGATTCCCGGCTCGTGATCGACGGCGCCTACATCGCGACGGTCGACAGAGCCGGAACGGAATACGACGCCGGCCATGTCGTGATCGACGGCGCGGAGATCGTGGCCGTAGGCGCTGGCGCGGCGCCTGAGTGGGCGCTTCAGGGGTGGGATGCGCCCGCTTCGGCTCCTGTTTCGGCCTCGATCGCGGGCACCGCGTCGGCGGATGCGGGGCGATCCGCGCCGCGCTCGGTCACACGCATCGACGGCCGCGGCCATCTGCTCACGCCCGGACTCATCAACACCCACCACCACCTCTACCAGTGGCTCACCCGCGGTATCGCTCAAGACGCCATCCTCTTCGACTGGCTCACCGCCCTCTACCCGACGTGGTCGCGCATCACGGCCGACACGGTGGGGCCGGGTGCTCTCGGCGGCCTCGCCGTGGGTGCGCTCTCGGGGTGCACCACGATGGGCGACCACCACTACGTCTTCCCGCAGGGTGGTGGCGACATCCTGGGCTCCATCGTCGATGCCGCCGGCACTCTCGGAGTGCGCCTGCACGGCACGCGCGGGTCGATGGACCTCGGCGCGTCGCAGGGAGGCCTGCCGCCCGACTTCGCGGTGGAGACCACGGCCGACGCGCTGCAGGCGAGCGCGGATGCGGTGGCCCGCTTCCATGATCCCTCCCGCGAGGCGATGGTGAAGATCGCCATCGCGCCTTGCTCGCCCTTCTCCGTCACCGCCGATCTGCTGCGGGAGGCGGCCGTGCTGGCCCGATCGCTCGATGTGCGGCTGCACACGCACGGCTCGGAGACGGTGGAGGAGGATGCGTTCTGCCTCGAGCGCTTCGGCCGAACGCCCACGCAGTATCTCGACGATCTCGGCTGGCTCGGCGACGACGTGTGGATGGCGCACTGCGTGCACCTCGACGACGACGCGATCGGCCGCTTCGCCGCCACCGGCACGGGTGTGGCGCACTGTCCCTCGTCGAACGCGCGGCTGGCCGCGGGAATCGCGCCGATTCCGCAGCTGCTGGCCGCCGGAGTGCCGGTCGGGCTCGGGGTCGACGGCTCGGCCTCCAACGAGTCGGGGGAGCTCGGAACGGAGATCCGGATGGCGGTTCTGATGAACCGTCTGCGCTCGGGTGCCACGGCGATGAGTGGGCGGGATGCGTTGTACGTCGCCACCCGCGGCGGCGCGAAGGTGCTCGGCCGGGAGGCGGAGCTGGGGTCGATCGAGACGGGCAAGCTCGCAGATCTGGCCTTATGGAAGGTCGACGGCGTCGCGCACGCGGGCATCGTGGATCCGGTTGCGGCGCTGACCCTCGGCTCGCAGCCGCCGCTCGCACTGCTGCTCGTGAACGGGCGCGAGGTGGTGCGCTCGGGCGCGTTGGTGAATGCGGATGAGGGGCGCATCGCGGCGGGGGTGACGGGCGCGGTCTCCGCGCTGCTCGGCCGCTGACCCGGGCTGCCGGCGTCGGCCTGCCGCGGTCAGAGACCGAGGAGCAGTGAGACGGCGATCCCCGCCATCATCAGTGCGATGATGCCGTCGAGCACGCGCCAGGCCGCGGGCCGTGCGAACAGCGGGCGCAGGAAGCGCGCGCCGTAGCCCAGGGCGCTGAACCACACGATGCTGCCGATCGCGGCGCCGATGCCGAAGAGCCACCGCGAGTCACCATGCGTGTTGGCCACCGAGCCGAGGAGCACCACGGTGTCGAGGTAGACGTGCGGGTTCAGCCAGGTGAGCGCCACGCAGGTGAGCACGGTGGCGAGCAGCCCGGCGGATGAGCGGTGCAGCGGGGTGACGGATGCGCGCTCCGCGGGCGGGTGCCCCGATTGCGCGGAGTCGGCCGGGGCTGGGGTCTGTGGCATGGCGGGTGTGACGGATGGGGTGGACGGAACTCCGGGCCGAGCGATCGCGGGTGTGGTCGACGTGGTGACGGGGGAGGGCCTGGATTCGGCTGTGGTGGATGCCTGCGCTGCGCTCACCAGGGCGTCGGATGCCTCATCCGGCTCCGGGTCGTCGGCGGTGAGGGCAGTGGGCCGAAGGGCGCGTCGAGCCGCGAGGGCGGCGTAGACGAGGAGGAATGCGGCGCCGCCTGCGCGGGCCACGACCATGAGCCAGGGCACCTGCTCGAAGGCCACGCCTACGCCGGCGATGCCGAGCCCGATGAGCACGATGTCGGAGATCGCGCACACCGCCACCACGGAGAACACGTGGCGGCGAAGGAGACCCTGCCGCAAGACGAAGGCGTTCTGCGCGCCGATCGCGACGATGAGCGAGAGCCCGAAGCCGAGGCCGGCCACGAGAGCGAGGGGGTCGAGAGCGGGAGTCACAGAAGTGACGCTAAGGCCGATCTCATCGCAAGTACAGCTAATGTTTCTTTGGCTACATTAGAGTGACTAATGTGGATTTCGAGATCTCACAGCTGGCCGCGTTGGAGGCTGCGGTCTCCGAGGGCACCTTCGAGGCGGCCGCCCGTCGCCTTCGGGTCACTCCGTCGGCGGTGAGCCAGCGCATCAAGGCGCTCGAGACATCCGTGGGCCGGGTGCTGCTGCAACGGAGCAAGCCGATCGAGCCCACGGAGTCCGGACGCATCATCTTGCGCTTCGCCCGTCAGATCGACGCTCTCGGCGACGACGTGCGTCGCGGGCTCGGGCAGGAGAACGCGTCCCGCAGCCGCATGCCCATCGCCGTGAACGCCGATTCCCTCGCCACGTGGATTCTGCCGGCACTGGCACCCCTTGCCGCCGAGATCGCATTCGACTTCCACCGCGAAGATCAGAGCCACACCCTCTCGCTGTTGCGCGACGGCACCGCGATGGCGGCGATCACGGGCGTCGCCGAGGCGGTGCAAGGGTGCTCGTCGACGCCGCTCGGGGCGATGCGGTACCAGCCGATGGCGAGTCGGGCGTTCGCGGCCCGCTGGTTCGCGGGGGCCCCGGATGCTTCGGACGAGCCCTTCGCCCACGCTCCGGTGGTGATCTTCGACCGGCGTGACGATCTGCAGGATGTGGTGCTTCGGCGCCGCGCCGCACGTTCGGGCAGCGTGGTCGATCCGCCGCGCCACTATGTGCCCGCTTCGGTCGACTTCGTGGAGGCGGTACGTCTGGGGTTCGGCTGGGGCATGGTTCCCGAGCTCCAGGCCGATGGCGTCGACGACCTCGTGCTCGTCGATCCGGAGGCCACGATCGATGTGCCGCTCTACTGGCAGCAGTGGCAATTGCACACGCCGTCGTTGGAGCAGGTGGCCGCGACGGTGCGCCGCGCTGCCGCGGCGGCGCTGAAGCCGCTCGCCCACTGAGGTCGGCGCCCGGACTCCTGGGCATCCGACTCCGCAGCTTCGGCCTTCGGTGCTGAGGGCTGGGGCGCTTCGGCCTCCGGCCCTTGGGCTTTCGGCGCTTAGGGCTGGGGCGCTTCGGCCTCCGGCCCTTGGGCCTTCGGCGCTTAGGGCTGGGGCGGTTAGGGCTGCGGCGCTTGGGCCTGGGGCGCTTCGGCCTCCGGCGCTGGCCTCCGAGGCTTCGGACTGCGGCGCTTCGGCGCTTCGCCGCTCACCCGGCCGGCTGCAGCATCCTCCAGATGCGGTCGCGCGACATCGGGAGCTCGTGCGGCCGCACGCCCGTCGCGTTGCGGATCGCGTTCGCGAGCGCAGCCGCCACCGGGTTGTAGGGAGCCTCGCTCATCGACTTCGCGCCGAACGGACCGACCGAATCATCCGTCTCGGCGAAGTACACCTCGGTCTCGGGGATGTCGGCCAGCTGCGGAAGGTGGTAGCTCCGGAACACCTGGGTCGTGACGAGGCCCTCGTCGAGGATCATCTCCTCGTAGAGGGCCGACCCGATGGCCTGGGCCACGCCGCCCTCGATCTGCCCCCGGAGCTGCTCGGGGTTCAAGACGAACCCCGCGTCGGCCGCGTGCGCCGACTGCAGGATGCGCACCTCACCCGTGGCAGAGTTCACCCCCACCCGGAACGCATGCACATTGAACGCGAGCGACCGCAGTGCTCCGTCTTCGCTACCGGTCTCTGTGATCGACCCGCCGGCGGCCGCCGCGATCGCGGTCAGCGGCACGAAATCCTCGCCGATGCGCACACCGTCGGCCTCGAGGTGACCCTCACTCCACGCACCCACGATCTCCGACGCCGTTCGGAGGATCGACGCCTTGAGGGCCAGGGCCGCCGCGTGCAGTGCCTTGCCGGCCACGACCGTACCCGCCGAGCCGAACGCCCCGGTGTCGAACTGCGCCGCATCCGTGTCGGACTGACGGATGCGGATGCGCTCCGTTCCCGTACCCAGCACACTCGAGGCGATCTGGGTGTGCACGGTGGTGGTGCCGTTGCCGAACTCCGAGGTGCCGACGCCCGCGGTGTAGGAGCCATCGGCGTCGAGTGTGATCGAGACCGTGGAGAAGTGCCCGCGGGGCGGCATCGTGGCGATCATGGTCGACGCCATCCCGGTGCCGACCGACCACTCCGCCCCCTCGGGCGACGGCACGTCGTTGCCGCGCCGCAGCGCGCTCTCGACGAGATCGAGGCACTGGTCGAGCCCGTAGCTGCCGAACACCAGGTCGTCGCCCTCGACGTGCGAGGCCACGAGGGGCTCGCCGGGGCGCACCCGGTTGATGCGGCGAAGTTCGAAGGGATCGATACCGAGCTCCACCGCCAGCTCGTCCATCGCCGCCTCCATGGCGAAGACCACCTGGCCGAGCCCATACCCGCGGAACGCGCCCGACGGGATGTTGTTCGTGTAGACCACCTCGGCGTCGATCTTCTTGTTCGGCGCCGTGTAGATGCTCACGGTCTCGCCGACGCTGTGGAACATCACGCCCGGACCGTGGTTGCCGTAGGCACCGGTGTCGCTCAGCACGTCGAGGGCCATCGCGGTGAGCTTGCCATCGGCCGAGGCGGAGAGTTCGACCGACACGCGCATCGGATGGCGGCACGGTGCGATGGAGAACTCGTCGCTGCGGGTGAACTCGAACTGCACCGGCAGACCGGTCTTCAGCACCGCGGCGGTGACCACGTCTTCGGTGAGGATCTCCTGCTTGCCGCCGAATCCGCCCCCGACGCGGGCCGTGAACACGCGCACGCGCTCGGGGTCGAGCTGGAAGATGTGGGCGATCTCGTCGCGCACGAGGAACGGCACCTGGCTGCTCGTGCGCAGCACGAGCCGGCCGTCGTCGTCGACCCAGCCGATGGTGGCGTGCGTCTCGAGGGCGGCATGCGACACGCGGTGGGTCTGCCAGGTGCCGGAGACCCGCGCATCGGCGGCCTCGAATGCCTCTGAGACCGAGCCGATCTCGCTGTGCACCGCCGCGATCACGTTGCGATCGGGCTCCGCGATGCGCGACCGGGAGGACACCTTGTCTGCATGCAGTCTCGGCGCGCCCGGCTGGCGGGCCTGCTCCGGGTCGAAGACGGCGGGGAGCAGCTCGTAGTCGACCTGGATGAGCCGGCACGCCTCCTCGGCGATGGCGATCGAGTCGGCCACCACCGCTGCGATGCGCTGCCCGCGGTAGCGCACGACCGTGTCGAAGAGCCGGGTGTCGTCGGGGTCGTCGGTGCGGAACTGGTGGCGACCGGTGGAGTAGAGCGCCTCAGGCGAGTCGGCGGCCGTGAGGACGGCGCGCACACCCGGCAATGCCTCGGCGGCCGAGGTGTCCATCGACAGGATGCGGGCGTGCGCGTGGGGGCTCTGCAGCAGTTTCAGGTGCGTGACCCCGGGGACTGCGATGTCGAGCGTGTACGGCTCGCGCCCGCTCACGATGCGCGGGCCGGCGGGCGCTCCGATCGAGCGCCCCACGGTGAGCGTCGTGGGAACGCTCGCGGGCGGCTCGGTGACGGGAACGTCGACGACCTCGGCCACGGGGGGAGCAGCGTTCGCCGCCTCGACGGGAGAATCGGCGTGACCGGCCGCCGCATCCTGGTGCCCGCCGCAGATGCCGCCGCAGCCGCCCACGGCCGAGTCGCCCCGCAGGGCGGCCGCCGCGCAGACGCCCTCGGTGACCGCTGTGCGCACCGAGCGGTAGCCCGTGCAGCGGCAGAGGTTGCCCTTCAGCAGCCGGGGCAGATCGTCCAGCTGTTCGGGCTTCAGCGTCGTGGCGGTGACCACCATGCCCGCCGTGCAGAACCCGCACTGGAACCCGGCGTTGTCGACGAAGCTCTGCTGCACCGGGCTCAGGTCGCCGGGCTCGCCGAGCCCGGCCACCGTGGTGATGATGCGGTCTTCGGCCCGGTAGGCGGGGTAGACACAGGAGTGCACGGGCAAGCCGTCGACGATCACGGAGCAGGCTCCGCAGTCACCCGAGTCGCAGCCCTTCTTGACTTCGAAGTGGCCCTGATCGCGGATGAAGGTGCGCAGGCACTGGCCGGCGGCGGGCTCGGCATCGAGCTGCTCACCGTTCATGATGAACCTCATCGCAGTTCCTCCAGGATCTCGAGGGCGAGAACGGTCGACACGGCGCGCCGCCAATCGGCGGCCCCGTGCGGATCGGTGAACCAGCTGGCGATGGCGCCGACGTCGGACGAGAGGGTGGCCGCATCCGGAACCGTGCGGTACACGAGCTGCTCGGGATGGAGCGTGGCACCCGAGACCGTGAGCGTGAAGGCGCCGTCGGCATCGAGCCGGCCGACGATGACCGCACCCGAACGGCCGAGGGGCGAGAGGGCGATCTTGCGGTAGGCCGTGCGGGCCTGCAGCGAGGTCAGTGGCACGAGCAGTGCGCGCAGGATGTCGCCGGGCTGCAGCTGATTCGTGCCGTTGCCCGTGACGAACGCGGCGACCGGGATGCGCTCGTCGGAGCCATCGGAACGCCAGACCAGCGCATCCGCCCCGAGGCCAGAGAAGAGCGAGGTCATCGGGCCCGCCGGCAGCGAGGCGCAGATGTTGCCGCCGACCGTGGCGACGTTCCACACCTTGAACGAGCCCAGAAGGGCGGTGCAGCACTGGAAGAACAGCGGATGCGCGGGCCACCCCTGATCATCGGGCAGAGCTGCGAGCTCGGCGAGCGTGCACGTGGCCGCAACCGTGAGGCCGTCGGGCGTGAGGGTGAGTGACGGCCAGCCGAAGGTCATCAGGTCGATGAGGCCGGTGAGGTGGTCTTGCTCTTCGGAGAACAGCCACGAGCCTCCGGCGAGCGGGGCGGTTCGGGCGTCGAGCGGGGCCAGATCGGCCCGGGTGCGCGCGGGGACGATGCGGGAGATGGTGTTCAAGTCCACAGTGGCTCCGATCGAGTGCAGGTGCACGACTCAGTAGACCGCAACAATGTGTCTGAGATGTAACGCAGCCCCTGTTGGGGATGAAATCGCATCTCTTCCCAGGTTGTGCAGGAGTGGATCACCCGAGCGACGCCACCCACTCGGTGCTGCCGTCGTCGAAGGCCTGCTCCTTCCAGATCGGCACGGTCGCCTTGATGTCGTCGATCAGCTCCGCGCAGGCCGCGAATGCCGCGGCGCGGTGGGCCGACGACACCGCGCACGCGAGCGCCACATCTCCCACGGTGAGGTCGCCGATGCGGTGCGAGACCGCGATCACGACCTCCGGATGCGCGGCGGCCACCCGGTCGGCGGAGGCCGCCATGGCCTCGCCGGCGGCCGGATGCGCCGAGTACGACAGCCCCTGCACGCCCCGCCCCTCGTCGTGGTCGCGGACGACCCCGGCGAAGGTGACGACCGCGCCGGCCTGTCGCTCCTGCACCGCCGCGACGCACTCCTCGACGGTGATCGTCACCTCCGAGATCCGGGCGAATCGCACCGCTCGTGAGGCGCCGTCGCCCGGGATTCCGCCGATGTCAGTCGGTCCTGGCATGGTCGCCTCCATGGATCTGATCGATGAGGTGATCGAGCACCTCGCCCAGCACCGCGAGCCCGTCGCGCACGCCGCCGGTCGAGCCCGGGAGGTTCACCACGAGAGTGCTTCCTGCCACGCCCGCGGTTCCCCGGGAGAGCAGGGCGAGCGGCGTGTGCGCGGCCCCGCGCCGCCTGATCTCCTCGCCGAGGCCGGCGATCTCGAAATCGAGCACGGAGCGGGTCTGCTCCGGCGTACGATCGGTCGGCGAGGCGCCGGTTCCGCCCGTGGTCACCACGGTGTCGACGCCTTCGGCCACAGCCGTGCGCAACGCCATGCCCACCGGCTCGCCATCCGGAACCACGTCGACCGACACGGTCCAGCCCCGGGTCTCGAACCAGTCCCGGATGAGGGGCCCGGTCGTGTCTTCGTAGACACCCGCTGCGGCGCGGTTCGATGCCACGATCACGCGCGCGCGTCGCTCGGTGCGGCCTCCCGCGTCGCTCATCCCCGCTCCCAGTCGCCGCTCGCCCCACCTGATTTGGCGAGCACCTCGATGTCGGTGATCCGCGCGGCACGGTCGACGGCCTTGATCATGTCGTACACGGTGAGCGCGGCGACGGACGCGGCGGTCAGCGCCTCCATCTCCACTCCGGTCACGCCGGTGGTCGTGACGGTGGCCACGATCCGCACGGTGTCGTCGGTGGCGCTGAAGTCGACGTTCACGCCGCTGATGGGCAGGGGGTGGCAGAGCGGGATGAGGTCGGAGGTCTTCTTCGCGGCCAGGATGCCGGCCACGCGCGCCACCGCGAGGGCTTCACCCTTCGGGAGCTCACCCGCCACGAGCAGGGCGATCACGTCGGGTCGGGTGTGCAGCACGGCCTGCGCCGTGGCGATGCGCGCGGTCACAGCCTTGCCCGAGACGTCCACCATGTGGGCAGACCCATCGGCGCCGACATGCGTGAGTTCTGATCCCTCAGCCATCGATCCTCCAGTAGTCGAGTTCGTCGCCCTCCGCGACCGCGGTGACGCCCACCGGCACGTGCACCAGCACCGTCGAGTTCGCGTAGGAGTGCAGGAGGTGACTCGAGGGCCCCCCGATGAGTTCGAGCGAGCCATCCGGGCGCACGATGCCGCGGCGCAGCTGGTGGTGGGTGGCCGGGGAGTCGAACGGATGCGCCGCTCGCCCGCGCCGCCGTTCGCGCAGCGGGTCGGCGATGCCGAGCGCGGAGAGGAGGGCCGGTCGCAGGAATGCCTCGAAGGAGACGAGGGCGCTCACCGGGTTGCCGGGAAGGCACACGACGGGCAGCTCGGCATCGCCGAGTCGCGCGAGCCCGAAGCCCTGCGGGCCTCCGGGCTGCATCGCCACCTTCATGAACTCGACCCCGAGTGGTTCGAGGGCGTCGCGCACCACCTCGCGGGCGCCGGCACTGACTCCGCCGACCGTGACGACGAGGTCGATGGGGTGCTCGCTCGTGCGGTCGGCTGCGGTGAGTGAGTCGCCGTTACCGTCGCTGTCGATGGCGAGGTCAGCGTTGCGGTCACCGGCGCGGTCTCGTTCGCCACCGCATTCGCGCTCGAGCAAGGCCAGCAGGTCGGCCGCGTCGTCCGAACGGCACGGCGCGGGCCGCACCACGACGCCGATGGGTGTCAGAGCCGCGGTGAGGGCCGCGGTGTTGGCGTCGAAGATCTGGCCGGGCGCGAGGGTCGTGCCCGGCTCCCGGATCTCGTGACCCGTCGACACCAGCAGCACCACGGGCCGGCGGCGAACGCTCACCGAGGTGTCGCCCGTGCCCGCGATCACGCCGTAGTGCGCGGGCCCGAGCACCGTGCCCGCCGCCAGCAGACGCTCGCCACGACTCACATCGCTCCCGGCGGCACGAACGAACGTGCCCGGCTCGACCGGCGCAGTGAAGGTGACGGATGCCTCGCCCCCCTCGGCGGGAAACACCGGCGGGTCGGCGCGCTCGATCTGCACCACGGCATCCGCCCCGACGGGAATGGGCGCGCCGGTCATCACGGGCGTGGCGGTGCCCGGCAGGTGGGTGGCGAACGGATCGCCGGCGGCCACCCGGGCGGCCACGGGCAGAGTGACGGGCCCGGAACCCCGACCTGCACTGCCGCCGGAGCCGCTGCCTCCGCCATCGCGTGGATGGGCGGCAGCGTCACGGGCGGCACCGGCGAGGTCGGCGGCGAGCACCGCATAGCCGTCCATCTGCGAGTTGTCGAAGGCGGGAAGGCTCGACATCGCCACCACGTCGGCGGCCAGCACGCGATGCGCGTAGGCCGAAGGATCGGAGGCCATCGCCTCACCCGACACCGTCAGCACCTCGGTGCCGGCCGAGATCGTGCCGACGAGAGCCGTCACCTCACGACGGTGATCCTCGATCGTTCGCATCGCCCCAGTCTGCCCCATGCCGCACCCCGCCCGCCTGACCCGGCCGCACCCCTCGAGGTCGCGCGAATCTGTCTTCAGGCAGCAACGAAGACACATTCGCGCGACCTGAGTCGCCCACGACCGCCTCCCCGCGGGAGCACGTAGGGTTGTGGCATGAGCGTGGTCCTCGGAATGCCTCGCCGCCTCCCCAGCGGGAGCGGCGGGATCGGCGATGCGCCCGTCGCGGCGAGCGGAACGCGACCACCCGTCGCCCTGCCGACCGAGCGGCCGGCCGCATCCGGCCTCATCGACCGGTTCGGGCGCGAGGCCACCGACCTCCGCATCTCGCTCACCGACCGCTGCAACCTGCGCTGCACCTACTGCATGCCCGCCGAAGGCCTGCCGTTCCTGCCGCCGCCCGCGCTGATGTCGCTCGACGAGATCACGCGCCTCGCCCGCATCGCGGTGACCGAGTTCGGGGTGCGGCAGATCCGGTTCACCGGCGGGGAGCCGTTGCTGCGCAACGACCTCGTCGAGATCATCCGCTCCGTGGCCTCGCTCGAACCGCGCCCCGAGATCTCGCTCACCACCAACGCCATCGGCCTCTCGAGCCGGGCCGAGGCCCTGGCCGAGGCGGGGCTCGATCGCATCAATGTGTCGCTCGACTCGATCCACCCCGAGACCTTCGCCAAGATCACCCGCCGCCCCTTCCTCGACCGGGTGCTCGGGGGCATCGACGCGGTGCGCGCCGCGGGCCTCCGCGAGACCAAGATCAACGCCGTGCTCATGCCCGGCGTCAACGACCACCAGGCCGTCGAACTGCTCGAGTGGGCTCTCGCCGGGGGGCACCAGCTGCGGTTCATCGAGCAGATGCCACTCGATGCCGACCACACCTGGGACCGCGACTCGATGATCACCGCCGCGGGCATCCGCGAGCGGCTCTCGGCCCGCTATCTCCTCAGCCCTGACGACGCGCCGCGCGATGGTGCACCGGCCGAACTGTTCCAGGTGCGTGAGCGAGCGGAGGGCCCGGACAGCCGGATGCTCGGCCTCGTGGGCATCATCGCCAGCGTGAGCGAACCGTTCTGTGCCGACTGCCGGCGCACCCGGCTCACCGCTGAGGGCGCCGTGCGCAGCTGCCTCTTCTCGCACGTCGAGACCGACCTGCTCGGCCCGATTCGTGCGGGCGCCGACGACGTCGAGGTGGCCGATCTGTGGCGGGGCGCCATGTGGGCGAAGCCCTCGGGTCACCGCATGAACGAGACCGGGTTCGCCCAGCCCGACCGCCCCATGAGCGCGATCGGCGGCTGACGGTGATCACAATTCGGTACTTCGCCGCGGCGAAGTCGGCCCTCGGCGTGGGGCAGCAGCAGCGGGAGGCCGGAACCTCCATCGCCCAGGTGCTCGCGGATGCGGCATCCGGAGTGCCCGGCGCCGAACCTGTGCTCGCGCGGTGCTCGTTCCTGCACAACGGCCAGGCCACCACCGACCGGCGCATCGTGCTGGCCGACGGCGACACGCTCGACGTGCTCCCGCCCTTCGCGGGCGGCTGACGCCCTTCGCCGGGTTCCGAATCGCATAAGAAAAAGGGGGTTCATCGACATAGTGTCGACGAACCCCCGCTTTCTTATGCGATTCGGCCATGCGACCCCGAGGCGCGATCAGTACCGCGGCTTCTCCGGCTCGATCTCGGCCGCCCAGGCGTCGATCCCGCCGCGCACGAACACCACGTCGTCCCACCCGTTCGCCCGCAGCATCGCGGCGGCCTGCTGCGAGCGGCCGTCGTGGTGGCAGTGCACGATCACCTTCTCCTGCGGCGGCAGCACCTCCCGCGCGGCATCGCTCAGGATGCGGCCGAGCGGCACCAGCTCGGCGCCCTCGATCGACACCAGCGCGTGCTCGTGCGGCTCGCGCACGTCGACGAGCACGAAGTCGGCCTCGTCGCGCGAGCGGGCGGCGAGCAGCTCCTGCAACTCGGTGACGGAGATCGAGGTGGGGGATGTCGAGTTCACGGATGCGTCCTGCCTTTCGAAGAGACGGGTGGCGGGCCCGGAGGCACCCGCTCCCTGCCGGGTCACACTGTACGGTTCGCCGATGTTCGCCGCGCCGGCCGAGCCAGACCGGCCGCGCGCCGACGACCCGAGATTCGCCCGGCCGGCGGACGGTCCGAATGGCACCTCGCGCCACGTCGCATCGAGCGCGTCGTGCACGAGCAGCCGTCCGAGCAGCGGTTCGCCGTAACCGCCCAGCAGCTTCAGCGTCTCGGTGGCCATGACGGCTCCGATCGCCGCGCACACCGGGCCGAGCACGCCCGCCACGGAGCAGCTCTCCGCGGGATTGGCATCGGGTTGCTCGGGGTAGAGATCGTCGAGGGTGCGGTCGAGCCCGGCGGGCGCGGTGGCCCAGAAGATCGTGACCTGCCCGTCGAAGCGCAGCGCCGACCCCCAGACGAGTGGCTTGCCCACGAGTGCGCAGGCCGCGTCGACCACGTACTGCACCTCGAAGTTGTCGGTGCCGTCGACGATCACGTCGTACTCCGACACCACTTCGAGCACGGTCGAGGGGGTGACCTCGACGTCGTGCTCCACCACCTCGACGAGCGGATTGAGAGCACGAACCGCCGCAGCGGCCGACGCCGTCTTGCGCAGGCCGACCGAGGCTTCGGGATGGATCGTCTGCCGCTGCAGATTCGACACCTCGACGGTGTCGTGGTCGGCGATGCCGATGGTGCCCACACCCGCCGCTGCGAGGTACTGCAGCACGGGCGAGCCGAGGCCGCCGGCGCCCAGAACGAGCACGCGCGCGTCTTTCAGGCGGCGCTGCCCGTCGATCCCGACGTGGGGCAGCGCGATCTGGCGCGCGTAGCGGAGCAGTTCCGCGCGGGTCAGGTCGGAGGCGGGGGAGACGAGTGCCGGCAAGGCCATCGGGGCGTCCTTTCGTGCCCCTCCAGCGTACGGTCTGCGGAGCGACCCCCGGCACTCGGTCCCCGCTGTGGAGCAACGGAGGCCCGGAGTAGGGTCTGCCGCATGACACTCCGCTTCGAACAGATCGTGATCGACAGCCTCGACCCCCGCGCTCTCGCCATCTGGTGGAAAGACGCCCTCGACTGGCAGATCACCTACGAGTCCGCCGCCGAGGCCGCCGTCGAAGACACCGAGATCGAGATCGCCCCGGATGCCTCGGTGCACCCGAGCCTGCTCTTCGTGCCCGTTCCCGAGAAGAAGACGGTCAAGAACCGGCTGCACTTCGACTTCGTTCCCGACGACCAGGCGGCGGAGGTCGAGCGTCTGATCGCGCTCGGGGCGACCCGGGCCGACGTGGGGCAGAGCGACGTGTCCTGGGTGGTCCTGGCCGACCCGGAGGGCAACGAATTCTGCGTTCTGAGCGCACGGTGAGCTGAACCCGGGCGGCTGCCTGCCGCATCCGTCGCCCGGCTGGCCGCCCGTCGTTGCGCGCATCCGGTCGCCGATTGGGTACCGTAGGGGTCACTCCATCCACGAGAGGCCGCCGTGTACCTGAAGAGCTTGACCCTCAAGGGATTCAAGAGCTTCGCCAACCCCACGACCTTCGCCTTCGAGACCGGGGTCACCTGTGTCGTGGGTCCGAACGGCTCCGGCAAGTCGAACGTGGTCGACGCCCTCGCCTGGGTGATGGGCGAGCAAGGGGCGAAGACGCTCCGCGGCGGCAAGATGGAAGACGTCATCTTCGCCGGCACCAGCACCAAGGGTCCCCTCGGTCGCGCCGAGGTCACCCTCACCATCGACAACGCGGATGGTGCCCTCCCGATCGAGTACTCCGAGGTCACGATCTCGCGCACCCTGTTCCGCAACGGCGGCAGCGAGTACGCCATCAACGGCGACAGCTGCCGCCTGCTCGACGTGCAGGAGCTGCTCTCCGACTCCGGACTCGGCCGCGAGATGCACGTCATCGTGGGCCAGGGCCAGCTCGATGCCGTGCTGCACGCCACCCCCGAGGGCCGGCGCGGCTTCATCGAGGAGGCCGCGGGCATCCTCAAGCACCGCCGGCGCAAGGAGAAGACACAGCGCAAGCTCGAAGCCATGCAGGCCAACCTCACGCGGCTGAGCGACCTCGCGGGCGAGATCCGGCGCCAGCTGAAGCCTCTCGGGCGCCAGGCCGAGATCGCCAAGGAGGCCCAGTCGATCGCCGCCATCGTGCGCGACGCCAAGGCCCGCCTGCTCGCCGACGAGATCGTGGGGCTCCGCACCACCCTCGACGCCGCGGCCCGCAACGAGAGCGAGCGGCACACCGAGCGCCTCGTGCTGCAGGAGCGACTCGAGCAGAACCAGCTGCGCATCAACCGTCTCGAACAGGCGCAGGTGGGCGACGCCGTCGATCTCGCCCGCCGCACCAGCTTCGGCCTCGAATCGGTGCAGGAGCGGCTCCGCAACCTTCACAACCTCGCCCACCAGCGGCTCGCCCTGCTCGGCACCGAGGAGGGGGTTCCGGATGCGGGGCCGAGCGTCACCCCCTCGATGGTGGCCGACTCGCGCGACGAGGTGGTGCGGCTGCAGGCCTCGGTGGCCGAGTCGCAGGCGGCCTGGGAGGCCGCGCAGGTCGGGACTGGTCGCGCCCGCAGCTCGCTCGACGCCCTGGACGAGCAGATCGCCTACCAGTCGTCGCTCGTGTCGAAGCACGACCTCGAACTATCGAAGCTCACCGGTCAGCTGGAGTCGGCGAACTCGCGGCTCGCCGCCGTGCGGGGTGAGGTGCTGCGCCAGCAGAACGCACTCGATGCCGCCGAGGGGCGACGCTCCGAGGCATCCGCCGCCTTCGCGCTCGCCGAGGCGGAGTCGGCCGAGAGCGAGGTCGACGAGACCGACCTCGACGAGGCCTACGAGTTCAGCCAGTCGCAGGTGTTCGAGGCCGAGGCCGAGATCGAGACGCTGCGCGAAGCACTGCACACCCACGAACGCGAACGGGATGCGCTGGCCGCTCGCACGAGCGCCCTCAGCCTGGCGCTCAATCAGAAAGACGGATCGGCCGACCTCGTGGCGGCGCGGCTCGATGGCATCCGTGGGCTGGTGGCGGAGCACGTGCGCGTGCAGCCCGGCTACGAGGCCGCCATCGCGGCCGCCCTCGGCTCGCTCGCCGACGCCGTGCTGGCCGATGACCTCGGCGCGGCCGTCGCCGCGGCGACCGCGGCGGGCGACGCCGACATGGGTCGGGTCGAGCTGATCATCGCCGACCCTGGTGGGTCCGCCGGCTCGGCCGCTCTGCCGAGTGCGCTCCTCGGCGTCGACGGCGTGGTGGCTGCCACCACGGTGCTGACTGCGCCGGGCGGTGTGCACGGTGTGCTCTCCGCCGTCGCCATCGCCGACGACCTCGACACCGCGCGCCGCGCCTGGGCCACGCTCGACGCGGCGTCTGCCGAATCAGGGGCCGCCGCATCCGGGACGTTCTCGGTCGAGAGCATCACCGTGGTCACGAAGGCCGGCGAGGTGCTCACCCGCTACGCGCTGCGGGGCGGATCGGGCGCCACCCGGTCACGCATCGAACTCGTGGCCGAGCGCGACGCCGCCGCCGCGGCTCTCGACGAGGAGAACTCGATCATCGAGCGCGCGCGGTTCGCCCTCACCGAGCAGCGCGAGATCGTGCAGCAGTCGAAACAGCAGTCGCAGGCCGCGCTCAGTGCGCTCCGCGAGCACGACGCCACGCTGGCGGCGCGCACCGAGCGGCTCAGCCGGCTGAGGGCGCAGGTCGAGGCGAGCGCGGGCGAGCTCGAGCGCCTCGGGCGGTCGCTGCAGCTCGCGCAGGAGAACGTGGCCCACGCCGAAGCTGCCGTCGAGAAGGCGCGCGGAGACCTCGACACGGTGCGGGAGCGGCCCCGGCCCATCCTCGATGTGTCGTCGCGCGACGGACTTCTGGCCGAGCTCGAGGCCGCGCGCGACCGCGAGGTCGAG
Organism: Herbiconiux sp.; assembly: GCF_004297105.1. Lineage (GTDB taxonomy): Bacteria > Actinomycetota > Actinomycetes > Actinomycetales > Microbacteriaceae > Herbiconiux. Next base: position 32,321 of record NZ_SCVE01000010.1, on the reverse strand, counting down.
GCGCGGCTCGGGGTCGAGACCGCGCGCGAACGGGTACGGGCGGAGCAGCAGCGCACTGCGTCGCTCGAACGTCAGCTCGAGGCCGAACGGGCGGCTGCCGAGGCCGCGGCCCGGCGGGCCGTCATCCGCCGCCGCCAGATCGCCGCGGCCACGGATGTGGCGGATTCGCTGCCCCCGGTACTCGAGTCGATCGACCGCTCGGTCACCCAGGCCAAGGTCGAGCTCGCTCGCCGTGAAGCCGAGCGCGCCGAGCAGAACGAGGAGCTCTTGGCCCTGCGGCGCGACGAGGCCGCCCTGCGCGAGCGGCTGCAGGCCATCACCGAGAACGTGCACGGCCTCGAGCTGCAGATCTACGAGAAGAAGCTGCACCTGTCGGGTCTGCTCGAGCGCGCCGCATCGGAGCTCGGGCTGGTCGAAGACGTGCTGGTGGCCGAGTACGGGCCCGGGCAGCTGATTCCGGATGACGACGCCGTCGTGCTGATCGACACGAGTGCCGCCGCGGTCGAGGCCGCCACCGCGGAGCTGGCGGCTGCTGCTGCCGCCGCCGAGGGCGAGGCCGACGCGGGGGCCGCCGACGGTGGCGCCGACGCCGAGCGGGGCGCCGACGCCCCCGAGACCTCCGCGGCGGCATCCGGTGCCTACGACGAAGACGGCGACCGTTCCCACGCCGAACCGGCCGCCCCCACCGGCCGCCCCTTCGTGCGGGCCGAACAGCAGCAGCGCCTCGCCCGCGCCGAGCGCAAGCTCGCCGAGCTCGGGCGCGTGAACCCGCTGGCGCTCGAGGAGTTCGACGCCCTCGAACAGCGCCACAAGTTCCTCACCGAGCAGCTCACCGATCTCACGAACACCCGCAAAGACCTGCTCACGATCATCGACGAGATCGACGAGCGCATGCAGACCATCTTCGAGAGCGCCTTCAACGACACGAAAGAGGCGTTCACCCAGGTGTTCCCGGTGCTGTTCCCGGGTGGCACAGGCTCGATCCACCTCACCGACCCCGAGAACATGCTCACCACGGGCATCGAGGTGAGTGTGAAGCCCGCGGGCAAGAAGATCGAGCGGCTCTCACTGCTCTCGGGCGGTGAACGATCGCTCGCCGCGGTGGCACTGCTGATCGCGATCTTCAAGGCGCGTCCCAGCCCGTTCTACATCATGGACGAGGTCGAGGCCGCCCTCGACGACGCCAATCTCGGCCGCCTCCTCACCATCTTCGAAGACCTGCGCCAGACCAGCCAGCTCATCGTCATCACGCACCAGAAGCGCACGATGGAGATCGCGGATGCGCTCTACGGCGTCTCCATGCGTCAAGACGGCGTCTCGGCCGTGGTAGGCCAGCGCGTGAAAGCCGAGCAGGAGAGCGCGTAGCAGCACGCACGGAGAGCGCGTAGCAGAACGCATGGAGAGCGGGTCCGCCTTGGCTGCAGGCCGTACTCGACGACCCAGGGCTGCACAGCCGCCGGGCGGCGCCGCGTTAGCGACGGCGTCCGACGGACTGCGCAGCATGTCGCCCGCGCCGCAGAGGCGGCGGCGCGGCAATCAGTGGGTGCTCGGCTCCGACTCGATCTCGGTGCGGTCGCCCGACCACAGGGTGTGGAACGTGCCCTCGCGGTCGACGCGCTTGTAGGTGTGGGCTCCGAAGAAGTCGCGCTGGCCCTGCACGAGTGCGGCCGGCAGGCGCTTCACCGACAGGGAGTCGTAGTACGACAGCGCCGCACCGAAACCGGGAACCGGCACGCCCGAGAGCGCCGCCGTCGACACCACACGACGCCAGGCCGCCTCGCCATCGGCCACGGCCTTGGCGAAATACGGGTCTTCGAGCAGCGTCGCGATGTCGGGGTTGTTCTCGTAGGCCTCCACGATGCGGTTGAGGAACTGGGCGCGGATGATGCATCCGGCGCGCCAGATCTTCGCCACGGCGCCCTTGTCGATGTTCCAGCCGTACTGCGCGGCACCGGCGATGATCTCGTCGAATCCCTGGGCGTAGGCCACGACCTTCGAGGCGTAGAGGGCGGCGCGGATGTCGTCGGCGAAAGCGTCGACATCCACGTCGACGACGGCCGGCCGCGACGTGATGGTGGCCTGCACGGCCGCACGCTGCTCGGGCTTCGACGACACCGACCGTGCGAACACGGCCTCGGCGATTCCGCCGACGGGGGTGCCGAGGTCGAGGGCGTTCTGCACCGTCCAGTTGCCGGTGCCCTTGGCGCCGGCCTGGTCGAGCACGATGTCGACGAACGGCTTGCCCGTCGATGCGTCGACCTGCTTCAGGATCTCCGCCGTGATCTCGATCAGGTACGACTCGAGATCGCCCGAGTTCCAGGTCTCGAACACCTCGGCCAGCTCGGCCGGCTCGCGCTTCGTGATGGTACGCAGCAGGTCGTAGGCCTCGGCGATGAGCTGCATGTCGGCGTACTCGATGCCGTTGTGCACCATCTTCACGAAGTGGCCCGCGCCGTCGGTTCCGATGTGGGTGACGCAGGGCTCGCCCTCGGCCACCGCGGCGATCGACGCGAGGATGGGGCCGAGCGTCTTGTAGGCCTCGACCGTTCCGCCGGGCATGATCGACGGGCCGTTGAGCGCGCCCTCCTCGCCGCCCGAGATGCCGGTGCCCACGAAGTGGATGCCCGTGGCCGACACGTCCTTCTCCCGGCGGATGGTGTCGTGGAAGTTGGCGTTGCCGCCGTCGACGATGATGTCACCCGGCTCGAAACGCGCGGCCAGCTCCGAGATCACGGCATCGGTGCCGGCGCCGGCCTGAACCATGATGATGGCCGTGCGGGGCTTGGCGAGCGACGCCACGAAGTCGTCGACCGACTCGGAGGCCACGAAGCCGGCCTCAGGATGCTCCGACACGAGCTTGCGGGTGCGCTCGGGCGAGCGATTGTACACGGCCACGGTGTTGCCTTCGCGGCTGGCGAGGTTACGAGCGAGGTTCGAGCCCATCACCGCCATCCCGACGACTCCGATGTTGGCGCTTCCAGCGGGGGATGACATGGCGTGACTCCTCAAAGACGGCCGTAGACGGCGAACCCTCCCAGCGTAGTAGAGCAGATGCGCTAAGCTAGGCCACTGAACTTCGGCGAGGGATGCACACGCAACCGCGAGCATCCGTTATCGACGCGGTGGACTGGGCCTTAATACGTCTTTCCTCTCGCTTCACGCGGTCGAGTTGAAACCACACAGTGCTTGAGAAAGCACACAGACGAGGCGGGCCCAGAGCTCGCACATGAAGGAGCACAATCATGGCTGACGACACCAAGGTCACTGCCGAGACCCGCACCCAGTTCGGCAAGGGCTTCGCCCGCCGCACGCGCGCCGCCGGCAAGATCCCCGCGGTCATCTACGGTCACGGCACCGAGCCCCAGCACATCACGCTGCCCGGTCACCAGACCGCGCTCATCCTGCGCAAGTCGAACCAGGTTCTCGAGCTCACCATCGACGGCGTCGAGTCGCTCGCCCTGGTGAAAGACGTGCAGAAAGACCCCGTGCTGCAGATCATCGAGCACATCGACCTCATCGTCATCCGCAAGGGTGAGAAGGTGCAGGTCGAGGTCAACGTGCACCTCGAGGGCGAGTCCGCCCCCGGCACCATGGCCACCCAGGACTCGCAGACCGTTCTGCTCGAGGTCGAGGCCATCCACATCCCCGAGAGCGTCGTCGTGTCGATCGAGGGCCTCGAAGAGGGTTCCGTCGTGCGTGCCGCCGACATCACGCTGCCCGCGGGTGCCACCCTCATCACCGATGAGGATGCCGTCATCGTCGGCATCAGCATCCCCGAGGAGGAGCCCACCGACGAGCCCGCCGAGGGCGAAGGCGCTGCCGAGTCCACCACCCCGGCTCCCGACGCCGAGTAGTCGACCCCACCTCCCGCATTTCCTGAACGGCGGACTGATCGAGTGAATCCCGATCTGTGGCTCGTAGTCGGGCTCGGCAACCCCGGGCCCGGCTACGCCGCCAACCGTCACAACGTCGGCCAGATGGTGGTCGACGAGCTGGCCGACCGGATGCGCGCATCCTTCACGTCACACAAGGCGAACGCCCGTGTGGCCGAAGGGCGCGTCGTTCCGGGCGGCCCGCGCTTCGTTCTGGCGAAGCCGAACACGTACATGAACGTCTCCGGCGGGCCGGTGAACGCACTGCTGAAGTACTACGGCATCGAGCCCGACCACCTCATCGTGCTGCACGACGAGCTCGACATCCCGTTCGACACCCTGAAGCTCAAGCAGGGCGGCGGCCACGGCGGCCACAATGGCCTGCGCGACATCATCGCGGCCTCGGGCAGCGCCGACTTCATCCGGGTTCGGGTCGGTATCGGCCGCCCGCCCGGCCGGCAGCAGGCCGCCGACTTCGTGCTGCAGAACTTCTCGGGCACCGAGCGCGACACCCTGCCGAACCTCATCGTCGACGCAGCGGATGCGGTCGAGCTCATCGCCTCCGAAGGCCTCACCGCCGCCCAGCTGAGGGTGCACACCGCCCCACCGGCCTGACGGGCGAGCCGGCGCGACTTGACACTCCTTGTGGCCTGAGGCTGTCACTTGCCACATCTTGTGGCAAGTGGATGCCCGGCCCGCCGCGGGGTTGCCACTTCTTGTGGCAAGTGGATGCTCGGCCCGGAGCGACTTGCCACTTCTTGTGGCCTGAGGCTGTCAGTTGCCACTTCTTGTGGCAACTGGATGCCCGGCTTGCCGCAGGTTGCCACATCTTGTGGCAAGTGGATGCTCGGCCCGGAGCGACTTGCCACTTCTTGTGGCCTGAGGCTGTCAGTTGCCACTTCTTGTGGCAACTGGATGCCCGGCCCGCCGCGGGGTTGCCACTTCTTGTGGCAAGTGGATGCTCGGCCCGGAGCGACTTGCCACTTCTTGTGGCCTGGGGCTGTCACTTGCCACATCTTGTGGCAAATGGATGCTCGGCCCGCCGCCAGACGGCAACCCGCACGGGCGTGACGCGCGGCTTGGCCTGCGGCATCCGACGCCGACGGCGGTGTCGTGGGTGGCGCGTAAACTCATGTGAGTGATCCTTCAGGGCTTAGTTACGGCGATTTCGCGCGCCTCCACCGTCGAACGAGCCCTGGTGAACGCCGGGCGCGACAGCGACTTCTCGCTGCCCGAAGGGGTGCGCACACCGTTCCTCGCCGCATTGATGCAGCGCCGCATCGAGCGCGGGCTGCCCGCCGCGATGCTCGTGGTCACCGCCACCGGTCGCGAGTCGGAGAAGCTCCGCGAGTCGCTCGCGAGCTTCCTGCCCGAAGCCGAGATCGTGGAGTTCCCCGCCTGGGAGACATTGCCGCACGAGCGCCTCAGCCCGAGCGCCGAGATCGTGGGCCGCCGCATCGACGCGCTCCGCCGTCTCGTCGAGTGGCAACGGGCGACGGATGCCGCTGGCCTAGGCACATCGGCCGCCGCCGATCTGACGAATCGCGTTGATCCTGACGGGCGCGAACCGTCAGATCGGGCGCGATCGGCCGGCGGGTCGACCGGCCCCCGTCCCCTCGTGGTGGTCGCCTCCGTGCGCGCCGCCTTGCAGCCCATCGCCTCCAACCTCACCGACCTCGAGCCGATCGTGCTCCGCAAGGGCGGCCGCGGCTTCGACCTTTCCGCCCTCTCGCTGCAGCTCGTCGAGCTCGCCTACTCGCGCGTCGACATGGTGACCCGCCGCGGTGAATACGCGGTGCGCGGCGGCATCCTCGATGTGTTCCCGCCCATCGCCGAGCACCCCTACCGGGTCGACTTCTTCGGCGACGAGGTCGACGAGATCCGCGCGTTCTCGGTAGCCGATCAACGTTCGCTGCCTGACGCGGTCGACTCCGTCGTGCTCCCGCCGAGCCGCGAACTGCTGCTCAGCGAACCCGTGCGCCAGCGCGCGCGTGAGATGCAGCACGAGTTCCCGAGCCTCGCCGGCCTGCTCGAGAAGATCGCCGCGGGCATCCCCGTCGAGGGCATGGAATCCCTGGCGCCCGCCCTGCTCGACCAGCTCGTCACCATCGCCCACTACCTGCCGAAGGCCGCCGCCGTCGCCGTCGTCTCGCCCGAGAAGGTGGCCACGCGCGCCATCCACCTCTCCGAGACGAACCGCGAGTTCCTCGCCGCCGCCTGGACGGCCGCGACCGCCGGAGCCGAAGTCCCCATCGACCTGGCCTCGGGCGAGTTCATCACCCTCACCCAGCTGCGGCACGCGGCCGGCGTCGACCGTGCCTGGTGGACTCTCAGCGAGTTCCAGCAGGGCCCGAGCGAGGAAGAGGTGCTGCCCGAGCACCGCGAACTCGAGGAGCACCTCACGCTGCGCATCCAGGCGGATGCCGTTCCCAGCTTCTCCGGCAACGCCGACGGTGCCATCGCCCACGTCGCCTCGCGGCTGGCCGAGGGCTGGACGGTCGCCGTGGCCGCAAAAGGCCAAGGCCTCGTCGAACGCGCTGTCGATGTGCTCAGCGAGCGCAGCGTCCCGGCCCGCATCATCGACGACTTCCCGGCCGACGCAGTGGGGGAGAGCGGCCGCGACGCCGACGAGCACGTGGTGCTCGCCATCCGCGCCGCCGTCGAGCACGGCTTCGAGCTGCCCGAGCTGAAGCTCGCCCTGATCGGCGAGACGGAGTTCTACGGGCGAACCGTGGGCTACGACAACCGCCAGGTCAAGAAGCTCGCGAGCCGGCGCAAGAACGTGGTCGACCCGCTGCAGCTGAAGGCCGGCGACTTCGTGGTGCACACCACCCACGGCATCGGCAAGTTCCTCGAGCTCACGCAGCGCGAGGTGTCGAGCGGCGGGCGCAACGCGGTCAAGACCACGCGCGAGTACCTGGTGATCGAGTACGCCCCGTCGAAGCGCGGCTACCCCGGCGACAAGCTGTACGTGCCCACCGACCAGCTCGACCTCCTCAGCCGCTACGTCGGCGGCGAGGCGCCGGCGCTCAGCAAGATGGGCGGCAGCGACTGGGCCGGTGCCAAGAGCAAGGCCCGCAAGGCGGTGCGCGACATCGCCGTGGAACTGGTGAAGCTCTACAGCGCCCGGATGGCGTCGAAGGGCTACGCCTTCGGCCCCGACACCCCCTGGCAGCACGAGCTCGAGGAGTCGTTCCCGTTCCAGGAGACCCCCGACCAGCTCACCGTCATCGACGAGGTGAAAGCCGACATGGAGCGGCCCATCCCCATGGACCGCCTGCTCTCGGGCGACGTCGGCTTCGGCAAGACCGAGATCGCCGTGCGGGCGGCGTTCAAGGCCGTGCAGGAGGGCAAGCAGGTCGCCATGCTCGTGCCCACCACGCTCCTCGTGCGCCAGCACATGGAGACCTTCGCCGAGCGCTTCGCCGGTTTCCCGGTGCACCTCAAGGCGCTCAGCCGCTTCCAGACCGACAAGGAGGTGAAGGAGACCATCGCGGGGCTCGCGGATGGCACGGTCGACGTCGTCATCGCCACGCACCGCATCCTCAGCGACAACATCGCCTTCAAAGACCTCGGTCTGCTCATCATCGACGAGGAGCAGCGCTTCGGGGTGGAGCACAAAGACCAGCTCAAGAAGCTCAAGACCAACGTCGACATCCTGGCGATGAGTGCCACGCCGATTCCGCGCACGCTCGAGATGGCGGTGACCGGCATCCGCGAGATGTCGACGCTCGCCACGCCGCCGGAAGACCGGCATCCGATTCTCACCTTCGTGGGGCCGTATTCCGACAAGCAGGTGGCGGCGGCCATCCGGCGCGAGCTGCTGCGCGAGGGTCAGGTGTTCTTCGTGCACAACCGTGTGTCGTCGATCAACCGGGTCGCGGCCCAGCTCGCCGAACTCGTGCCCGAGGCGCGCATCGCGGTGGCGCACGGGCAGATGAACGAGCACGCACTCGAACAGGTGATCGTCGACTTCTGGGAGCGAAAGTTCGACGTGCTCGTGTCGACCACCATCATCGAGACCGGCATCGACATCGCCAACGCGAACACGCTCATTGTCGACCGGGCCGACAAGTACGGGCTCAGCCAGTTGCATCAGCTGCGCGGTCGCGTCGGCCGCGGGCGCGAGCGCGCCTATGCCTATCTGCTGTTCGACGAGCACAAGCCCCTCTCCGAGACGGCGAACGACCGGCTCTCGACGCTCGCGGCCAACAACGAGCTGGGTTCGGGCATCCAGGTGGCGCTGAAAGACCTCGAGATCCGCGGGGCCGGAAACCTGCTCGGCGGCGAACAGGCAGGCCACATCGCAGGGGTGGGGTTCGACCTCTACCTGAGGATGATCGGCGAAGCGGTGTCGACCTTCCGCGGCGACGTGGCCGAAGGCCAGACCGAGCTGCGGCTCGAGCTGCCGGTGGAGGCGCACATCCCCGAAGACTATGTCGACAGCGAGCGGCTGCGCCTCGAGGCCTACCAGAAGCTCTCGACGGCCTCGGCACCCGCGGCCTCGGATGACTCGATCGACCGGGTCATCGAGGAGCTCACCGACCGCTACGGCGAGCCTCCGCTCGAGGTGCAGAACCTCATCGCGGTGTCGCGCCTGCGGCGCAAGGCGCAGAAGGCGTCGCTCAGCGAGGTGGTGACGATGGGCTCGAACCTGCGGGTGGCACCGGCCGACCTGCCCGACTCGCTCCAGGTACGACTTCAGCGCATGTATGCAGGATCGAAGTACTTCGCCCAGACCAACGCGGTCTCGGTGCCCATGCCGGTGGTCGACGGAGTGCCCCTGGCGGGCGCCGACCTGGTGGCGTGGGTGACGAACTTCTTGGACACGATCTTCGCGGCTGCGAAGGCGCCGGCGGCGTCCAACTAGATCGCAACGCGTCCGTGTTGCTCGGGACCGAGCGAGCACAGCTCGCTCGGCGCTGGCGTCGCGGCGACGATCCACCGGATCGTCGCTCCTAGCTCCAGCGCGCGGCGGCGCGCTCACCTTGGGTTGTCGAGTACGGCCCGCGGCTCTCACTGCCGACATAGGTGTTGGCCGAATAGTCTCTTCCTATGCCTGAGACGCCGATTCCGGATGCTGCCACCGAGCTCGATCGGCTCGTCGCCGTCACGGCGCTGCTGCGGGCGCCCGGCGGCTGCCCGTGGGACGCGGAGCAGACCCACGCGAGCCTCGTGCAGTACCTCGTGGAGGAGTCGCACGAGCTGATCGAGGCCATCGAGTCGGGCTCCCGTGAGGAGATGATCGAGGAACTCGGCGATGTGCTCTACCAGGTGATCTTCCACGCCGACATCGCTGCGAACACCCCGGGCGAGCGGTTCGACATCAACGACGTGGCCGCGCACATGACCCAGAAGATGGTGGGGCGGCATCCGCATGTCTTCGGCGACCTCGACCTGGCCACCGCGGGCGACGTCGAGAACGCCTGGGACGCCTTCAAGGCCGAGGAGAAGCCCGAGCGAACCAGCGTGCTCGACGGCATCCCGCTCGGTATGCCCTCGCTCGCCCTCGCCGACAAGCTGATCGGCAAGGCGCAGAAGATCGGCGTGCTGGAGACGGATGCCCCCGCCGCCATCCCCGTGGCCAGCGAAGACGAACTCGGCCCCCTGCTGCTCGCCATCGTGGCCTCGGCCAGGGCGCAGGGACTCGACGCCGAGCGCGCGCTCCGCACCACCCTCCGCGGCCTCCGCGCGGAGATCACGGAGGCGGAGGCACTCGCCGCCGCCGACGCGGGCATCGTGGCTCGCCCCTCCGAAAACGACGGATGATTCGGCCAACGACGGCGTCCGACTCCGTTGTCTGCCCGAAACGGCTCTGAACCCCGTCGTCTCCGGGCACAGCCGGACGCCGAGAGCAGTGTCAGGCCATGCGGCTGCCCGAGGCGAGCCGCCCCGACGGGGTGCGCGTCGCCCGCCACGCGCCGAACAACGCCAGCCCGGCCAGCACCGTCTGCAGCCCGAGCCCGATGAACCAGCTCGGCGCCCCTGACCGCATGAGCTCCTCGCCGGTGGCGATTTCAGGTCCGCCCCACGAGGTGGAGGTCGAGTCCACGCAGTAGTCGTAGTAGGGATCGGTGTCCGGCATGATCTGGGCTTGACGCACAGCCACGGCGATGAACCCGAACAGGTCCAGCGGCTGGCCGCCCTCGTCGAAGTCACCCGTCGACGCGTCCGCCACCACGACGTACGGGTTGACCACGAGCAGTCCCCAGTAGGGATCGAAGCGCGGCATCGTGTACGTGGAGGTGGAGGGCGCCCCGCAGCCGAGGTAGTCGCCGTCGGAGTCGTACCGCGCCTCTATGGAGGTGGAGCTCACCGTCACCTGGGTCACCGACCCGGCGATGCTGAAGGCGATCAGCGTGCCGAGGCTGAGGGCGGCCACGAGGAGGTAGCTCACCACCACCGAGAACACCGGATTGCGGATGAGCCCTGACAGTCCCACCCCGAAGGCGGAGAGGATGCCCAGCTCGGCGGTGAGCACCGCGAGCGATGAAGCAACGGTGGCCGCCGACACATCGCCGATCGCCACCACGATGCCGAGGAACGGCAGGGTCGCCACGAGCAGTACCAGCGACGCCAACCATGCGGCGAGCCACTTGCCGATCACGATCTGTGCCGTGGTGATGCTCGTCACCTGAATGGTGGCGAGCGTGCCGCCCTCGCGTTCGCCGTTGATGGCGTTGCCCGAGAGGGCGGGGGAGATGAGGCTCGCGAGCAGGAGCACGAAATACACGATCGAGGAGAACAGCACGCCGCTCGAGTGGCCGAAACCCGTGATCACCCACCCCCCGATGGTCACCAGCCCGACCAGCACGAAGAAGATGCCCAGGATGACGTACCAGGCCACCCCGCGTACCCGTTGCTTCAGCTCAAGAGCCATGATGAGGCCCACGCCACGCCAGAATGCACTCATCGCACGTCTCCTCTCCCGAGCCCCTGCAGCGTTCGCTCCAGCTCTCCGGATGCCGGGGCGAACCAGCTCACCCGCACCCCGGCGCCGACGGCACCGCGGCGGCATCCGCCTCGTCGGCCATCGCCACGGTGAAGCCCTGACTGTCGGCGCCGATGCGTTCTCGCGGCACCCCGATCTACTGGAGCACCGGGCCGAGCACGAGGTCGTCGACCGCCGTCACCCGCCACAGCCGCGAGGCTGCCCGGGCGCGTGACACCGCTTCCTGCGAGGCCGTGACACCGGCGTCGAGATACACCGCGTCGGTGACGAGCTCGTCGAGCTCGGAGAGCACGTGGCTCGAGAGGAGGATGGTGCGCCCCTCGCACGCGTGCAGGCTCGGCCACGGGGTCGATGCCGCCGATCCGGATGCTGCCGCGGTCGGGCCGCAACAGGGTCGCGAGCATCATTATCAACGTCGTCTTGCCGGCGCCGTTCGGGCCGATGAGCGCGGTGATCGAACCAGGTCGGGCCTCGAAGGTCACCGATCGCACGGCGGCGACCGCACCGAACGAGCGGCCGACATCGTGCACCACGATGCCGGCCGGCTCGCTGCGTGGAGGCTCGGGTGGAAAGGGAGCGGGTTGCGTCTCGGCCATGGTGCCTCCGGGGGTCGCGGCGTTCCGATCGAGCCCAGAGACACCCCGGGCCGGAGGCGCATGAGTATTCGATGCTCCACCACTCGCTAACCTGGATGCCATGGCATCACAGGTCTCACCCCCGCGCGGTATGCGCGACTTCCTGCCGGGCGACAAGGCGAAGAGGGAGCGGGTGCTGGGCCTCATCCGCTCCACCTATGCCGCACACGGGTTCGACGAGATCGAGACGCCCGTGGTCGAAGACTTCGGGCGCCTGCACTCCGGCCTCGGCGGCGACAACGAGAAGCTGGCGTTCAACGTGATGAAGCGGGGCCTGGATGCGGCTGCCCTCACGGATGCGGCCACCGCCGACGATCCCGACCAGCTCGCCGATCTCGGCCTGCGCTTCGACCTCACCGTGCCGCTCGCCCGGTTCTACGCCACGCACCGCGCCGCCCTGCCGCAGGTGTTCCGGGCGGTTCAGATCGCCCCGGTCTGGCGCGCCGAGCGACCCCAGAAGGGTCGCTACCGGCAGTTCGTGCAGTGCGACATCGACATCATCGGAGAGGCCGGCATCCTTGCCGAGATCGAGCTGCTCACGGCGACGCTCGCCACGCTCGACACGTTGGGGCTCGCGGGCTGCCGCATCCGTATCAACGACCGCCGCATCCTCACCGGCCTCCTCGAGTCGTTCGGCTTCGATCCTGGAGAGTTCGCGTCGGTGCTGATCACGGTCGACAAGCTCGACAAGGTCGGCACCACCGGCGTCATCGACGAGCTACGCGCCAAGGAGGCGACGGCCGGGGCGGTCGACGCCCTCGAGCGGTATTTCGCGCAGAGCCCTCCCGCTGCGGCGGCCCCGGGGGAGCAGGCGCACCCCGGCGACGACGAGCTCGCCGTCGAGTCCACCCCCCTCACGGCCGACAGCGTCGCGGCCGCGCTACCGGAGGGCGTCGCTCCGGATGCCGTCGCCGACCTCGCCGCCATCGGCACCGCCCTGCGTGAGGCCGGTGTGGAGGGCGCACTCGTGTTCGACCCGTTCCTCGTGCGGGGCATGGGCTACTACACGGGCACGATCTTCGAGATCGAGCACCCCGACTTCACGTTCTCGCTCGGCGGAGGGGGGCGTTACGACGGCATGATCGGCCGCTTCCTCGGCGAGGACGTGCCCGCCTGCGGGTTCTCGATCGGGTTCGAGCGCATCATCGACCTGATCGACGACCCGGCGGGGGAGTCGCGCGAGTCGATCGTGCTCGTGCACGACAAGAACGCCGGCGCCACCCGACTGCTCACACTCAAGGCGCAGCTCGTGGCCCGGGGCGCCCGCGTGCGCCTCGAGCGCCGCACCAAGAACCTGGCTCCGCTCCTCGACCGCGCCGCCGCGTCGGGCTTCACCTCCTTCGCCCTGGTAGGCACCGAAACGGTAGACGCCGACCAACTCGACCTCCGCCCCCTGAGTACCCCGTAACCGCAACCTCCTCGCGAGTCGCCAAAATCCGGCCTAAGTTGCGCCGAATGGACCGAATTCTGGCGAGTCGCGAGGAGGAGTTTTGCCCGGAGTGACCGATACATAGTTGAGCTATGTAAAATAGATTCTCGTGAATAGCGAAAACCCGACTTCCCCCGAACTCTCCGAGCTCCTCGCCGACCTCGTGTCGGTCACGAACCGCCTCACCCGCATCGCCGCTAAGGCCACCGGTGAGTCGACGTCGCCCGCCACCTGGCGAACCCTCAGCGTGCTCAGCACCTTCGGCCCCATGCGGCTCGGCGAACTCGCCAAGCAGAGCCGCGTCTCGCAGCCCACGATGACCAAGATCGTCGCCAACCTGAATGAGGTCGAGTGGATCCGCCGCATCGCCGACGTCGACGACGCCCGCGCCTGGCAGATCGCTCTGGCCCCGAAGGGCATCCGCGCCCTGGCCGAGTGGCGCACCCGCCTCGGCGAGGCGCTCGCCCCGCTCTTCGATGACCTCGACGCCACCCAGATCGAGGTGATCTCCCGCGCGGTCGACCTGCTGCACGAATGCACCGACGTGCGCGCCACCGACGTCGTGAAGGCGGCCTGACGTGGCCACCACACTCCCCGACACGGCGAGCACGAACGCCACCGCATCGCAGCCCGCCCCCACGGCTCCGAAGAACTCGATCCTGCACCAGCCCAAGGCCGTCTGGGCGGTCGCCTTCGCCTGCGTCATCGCCTTCATGGGCATCGGGCTGGTCGACCCGATCCTCCCGGCCATCGCCGACAGCCTCGACGCCACCCAGACCCAGACGAGCCTGCTCTTCACGAGCTACCTGCTCATCACCGGCTTCGCGATGCTCTTCACCAGCTGGATCTCCACCCGCATCGGCGCCCGCCGCACACTGCTGATCGGCCTCGCGCTGATCGTGGTCTTCGCCCTCGCGGCAGGCCTGTCGGGCAATGTCGAGTCGGTCATCGGCTTCCGCGCCGGCTGGGGACTCGGCAACGCCCTCTTCATCTCCACGGCCCTCGCCACGATCGTGGGTGCGGCCTCCGGAGGCGCGAGCTCGGCCATCATCCTGTACGAGGCGGCGCTCGGCCTCGGCATCGCGATCGGTCCACTTCTCGGCGGCCTGCTCGGCTCGCTCAGCTGGCGCGGCCCGTTCTTCGGCACCTCGGTGCTCATGGCCATCGGCTTCATCGCCATCTTCACCCTCATGAAGAAGGATGCGGCCAAGCCCGTTCCGACGCCGCTCTCCGCTCCCTTCAAAGCCCTGACGAAGCCGGCGCTCACCACCCTCGCGGTGGCCGCGCTGTTCTACAACATCGGCTTCTTCATCCTGCTGGCCTACACGCCGTTCCCCCTGGGCCTCGATGAGATCGGCCTCGGTCTGACCTTCTTCGGCTGGGGTCTCGCCGTGGCCATCACCTCGGTGTGGGTGGCCCCGTGGCTCACCCGTCGTATCCCGCGCACCCGGGTGCTCTGGAGCGTGCTGCTCCTTCTGGGTGCCGATCTCGTGGCTGCGGGACTCCTCGTCAGCAGCACCGCCGGCCTCATCACCTGCGTGGTGGTCGGCGGCGCCCTGCTCGGGGTGATGAACACCGTGCTCACCGAGTCGGTCATGGCCGCCACCGACCTGCCGCGCCCCGTGGCCTCGTCGGCCTATTCGGCTGTGCGCTTCATGGGTGGTGCCGTCGCCCCGCCCCTCGCCTCCCTGCTCGCGGTGTGGTTCACCGCGGCGACGCCGTACTACGTCGCTGCCGCATCCGTCGTCATCGCGTCACTCGTCGTCATCATCGGTCACCGGGCCATCGCCCATGTCGACCACGAGGTGGAGGACGAGCTCGAAGAGGCCCAGGCGATCACCGCGGGGGAGTGACCCGAAAGACTCCGCAATCCCTGCGAGACAGGCGGATCGAGCGGGATGGAGGGGGTTGGCCCGGATACCCTGGTGGCTGTGAACGAGGAACGGTCAGGCGCGCTTCTCGCCGTCGAGAGCGAGATGGGTCGGCTCGTGCGGGCCATCCGCTCGACGCTGCTGCAGAACGCGCTCCGCTTCTCCTCCGAGGTGCAGCCATCGGGGTACTCCGTACTGCGGTCCATCGTGGCCAACGACCCCACACCGCCCGGTGCCATCATCGCCGACGTCGGCATGGACAAGAGTGCGGTGAGCCGGCAGCTCCGGGTGCTGAAAGACCTCGGCTTCGTCACCAGCGCCCCGGCGCCCGACGATCGGCGGGCGAGCCTCTATTCGCCGACCCCGCTCGCCCTCGCCCGCCTCGATGAGGTGCACCGCGAGATCAAGGCGGCCTACGCCGACGTGCTCGATGACTGGAGCGACACCGACGTGAGCGACTTCGTGCGCCTCCTCGGTTCGTTCAACGACCGGATGGAGCGGCGATGACGGTGCCCGGCCGGGCGAACGGTGCGGTGCCGCGACCACCATTCAGGCCGACGCCTGCGACTCGTTAGACTAGCCAGCGGCGGGCGCAGGTAAGCGCTCCCACCCTGCCTGATACAGAGGAGAAACCACCCGTGGCACTCATCGAAGCCGTTGGCGCTCGCGAAATTCTTGACTCCCGAGGGAACCCGACCGTCGAGGTCGAGGTTCTGCTCGACGACGGTGTGGTCTCCCGTGCCGCTGTTCCCTCCGGCGCCTCCACGGGCGCCTTCGAGGCCTACGAACTGCGCGACGGCGACAAGGGCCGTTACCTCGGCAAGGGCGTGGAGAAGGCCGTCGACGCCGTCATCGACGAGATCGGTCCGGCCCTCGAGGGCTTCGACGCCACCGACCAGCGTCTCGTCGACGCCGCCATGATCGAGCTCGACGGCACCGACAACAAGAAGCGCCTCGGCGCCAACGCCATCCTGGGCGTCTCCCTGGCCGTCGCCCGCGCCGCGGCCGACTCGGCCGACCTGCCGCTCTTCCGCTACATCGGCGGCCCCAACGCCCACACCCTTCCGGTGCCGCTCATGAACATCGTCAACGGTGGCGCGCACGCCGACACCGGCGTCGACATCCAGGAGTTCATGGCGGTTCCGCTCGGTGCGGAGACCTTCTCCGAGGCTCTCCGCTGGGGCGTCGAGACCTACCACTCGCTCAAGTCGCTCCTGAAGTCGAAGGGCCTCTCCACCGGCCTGGGCGACGAGGGCGGCTTCGCCCCCGAGCTGCCGAACAACCGTGAGGCGCTCGACTTCATCCTCGAGGCCATCACCCAGGCCGGTTTCACCCCCGGTAAAGAGATCGCGCTGGCGTTGGACTGCGCCGCGAGCGAGTTCTTCGAGGGTGGCGTCTACAACTTCGAGGGTCAGAAGCGCTCCGCCCAGGAGATGTCGGCGTACTACGCCGACCTCGTGGCGAACTACCCGCTCGTCTCCATCGAAGACCCGCTGAACGAAGACGACTGGGAGGGCTGGGCCCACCTCACGGCAGAGGTCGGCTCGAAGGTGCAGCTGGTCGGCGACGACCTCTACGTCACCAACCCGAAGCGTCTGGCCCAGGGCATCGCCGAGAAGGCCGGCAACTCGATCCTGGTCAAGGTCAACCAGATCGGCACGCTCACCGAGACGCTCGACGCCGTCGCGCTGGCGCAGCGTTCCGGCATGACGGCGATCCTGTCGCACCGCTCCGGTGAGACCGAGGACACCACCATCGCCGACCTCGCCGTGGCCGTCGATGCCGGTCAGATCAAGACCGGTGCGCCTGCCCGAAGCGAGCGGGTCGCAAAGTACAATCAGTTGCTGAGGATCGAAGAAGAGCTCGCCGAGGCGGCGGTCTACGCCGGTCGTGGCGCGTTCCCTCGTTTCTCTGCATAGGAGATCCGACCGAAGGTAGTTTTCATGCGGCAGCGCACACCGGCTTCCCGCCCCTTGCGGGTTCCGGTTGCGCTGCCGCAGGCCTCTGCCGCCGCGGCCGGTTCGGCGAACTGGCTGCGCAGCATCCGCTTCTCGGGTTTCACCGTGCTCATGCTCGTGGTGATCGTGATGTTCGTCGTCATCATCTCTCCGGGTCTGCGCGTGTACATCGAGCAGCGCCAGCAGCTCGCCGCGCTGCACGCGGACGTGGATGCGAAGAACTCCCAGAACGATCAGCTCGGCGCCGAGATCGCGCGCTGGAGCGACCCCGCCTACATCAAGGCCGAGGCGCGCGACCGGCTGTATTACGTGATGCCCGGCGAGACGAGCTTCCTGGTCATCGACGATGCGCCGCCCGCGGCAGACGACAGCTCTTCGGTGAGCGACACCATCTCCACCACTCAGGTCGACTGGCTGTCGTCGCTCTTCGCCTCCGGTATGTCCGCAGGCCTCTCGACCCAGACGCCCGACCAACTCCAGACGGATGGGACCGTGCAGTGACCACCCCGCCCTTCGAGCCCGCCTCCGAGCGCGACATCGCGGTCGCATCCGCTCAGCTCGGCCGGCCGGTGCGCAATGTGCTCGGCGTCGCCGCGCGGTGCGTCTGCGGCAATCCCACCGTGCTCGCCACGGCTCCGCGGCTGGCTGACGGCAGCCCGTTCCCCACGCTCTACTACCTCAGCCACCCCGCCGCGACGGCCGCGATGAGCGACCTCGAGGCCGAGCACGTGATGGTCGAGTTCCAGGATGCGCTGGCCGACGACGAGCTCGCGGACCACTACGCGGCCGCGCACGCCGCCTACCTCGCCGATCGCGAGTACTACGGCCAGGTGCCCGAGATCGCGGGCATCTCCGCGGGGGGCATGCCCACGCGGGTCAAGTGCCTGCACGCTCTCGCGGGCCACGCCCTGGCGGCAGGACAAGGTGTGAATCCCATCGGCGATCTCGCGCTCGCGCGGGGCGACTGGTCGCCCGCCGTGTGCGAGTGCGTCGACTACGCGATCGACCTCTGATGCGCCCCCGGTTCGCGGTCGGGCTCGGAGCGATGGTGGCGGTCGGCATCGCCCTGGGTGCGATCGCGCCGGCAGGAGCGGTGCCCGCGGCCCGCGCCGATTCGATCCGTGACATGGAGTACTGGCTGGCCGACTACGGCTTCACGGATGCCTGGGACACCACGCGCGGCAAGGGCGCCACGGTCGCCATCATCGACACGGGGGTCGACGGCAGTGTCGCCGAGCTGAAGGGCGCCGTCGTCGACGGAACGGATGTCTCGGGCCTCGGTTCCTCCAACGGCCAGACCCCCGTGGGCGACACCCCCGACCACGGCACCATGGTGGCCTCCTTGATCGCGGGTCGCGGCACGAGCTCCGGCAACGGCGTGATCGGGGTCGCGCCGGAGGCATCGCTGCTGTCGATCTCGGTGGCGCTCGGAACAGGCTCCGTCAGTTCCGACGAGCAGATCGCGCACGCGGTGCGCTGGGCGGTCGACCACGGTGCCGATGTCATCAACATGTCGCTCACCCGCAACAGCCTCGACTGGCCTGAGAGCTGGGACGACGCGTTCTCCTACGCCTTCGACCACAATGTCGTCATCGTGGCGGCCGCGGGCAACCGGGTCGACGGCACCACCGAGGTGGGGGCGCCCGCCACCATCCCCGGGGTCGTGGCGGTGGCCGGCGTCGACCGCAACGGCGACGCGAGCTTCGATGCCTCATCGCAGGGCATCACCATCGCCGCCGCCGCTCCCAGCGAACAGCTGGTCGGCATCGTGCCGGGTGGCGGCTACGTGCTCTGGAACGGCACCTCGGGTGCCGCGCCGATCGTGAGCGGGCTCGCGGCACTCGTGAAGGCCGCGCATCCGGAACTCGACGCCGCGAACATCATCAACCGCATCATCTCCACGGCCACGCCGAAGGGCTCGCCGGTGCCCGGCCCGATCTACGGCTACGGGCTCATCGATGCCGAGCGTGCGGTGAACGCGGATGTCGCGTCGGTGGCCACGAACCCCATCGGCGATCTCACCGCGTGGATCGCCACCTACCGGCCGTCATCGGGCACCGTCTCCGTCGATTCCCTGGCCATCCCGGCACCCACGGCTCCACCCGTCACTCGCGCAGAGCCGAGCCGATCGGAGGCGTCGGGTGGGGTGTACACTCTCATTCATTGGGCGGTGCCGCTGGGGCTCCTGCTCGGGTTCCTCATCCTTATGGCGACTTTCGCTCTAGGGGCGGTCTCGCGTTTCAGACGGCTGCTTCGCAAGTAGTAGCCTTTAGCCAGGCCCCTGTATTGAGGAGATCGTTTCACTGTGCCCAAGATCCTGATTGTCGGCGGCGGATACGCCGGTTTCTACACCGCCTGGAAGCTCGAGAAGTGGCTTCGTTCCGGTGAGGCCGAGGTCACGGTGGTCGACCCGCTGCCGTACATGACCTACCAGCCCTTCCTCCCCGAGGTCGCCGCGGGCTCCATCGAGCCACGTCACGCGGTGGTCGGCATCCGCCGTCACCTCAAGAAGACCCGCGTCATCGCCGCGAAGGTCACCCACATCTCGCACGCCACGAAGACGGCCACCATCACGCCGGTCGAGGGTGCGGGGGAACCGTGGGAAGAGGAGTACGACATCATCGTCGTCACCGCGGGCGCCGTGTCGCGCACGTTCCCGATCCCGGGTGTGGCGGATGAGGCCATCGGCCTGAAGACCATCGAGGAGGCCACGGCGATCCGTGACCGCATCCTCACCAACTTCGACAAGGCCGCCCTGCTGCCGGCCGGTCCCGAGCGCGACCGCCTGCTCACCGTCGTGGTGGTCGGCGGCGGCTTCGCCGGCATCGAGGTCTTCGCCGAGCTGCGGTCGTTCGTCTCCGCGCTGGTGGAGTCGTACCCCGAGATCGGCTTCGAAGACACGCATTTCCACCTCATCGAGGCCATGGGCCGCATCATGCCCGAGGTCAGCCTGCCGACGTCGCTGTGGGTCATCAAGAACCTCGCCGAGCGCGGGGCGCAGATCCACCTCGACACGCAGCTCAAGTCGGCCGTCGGCGGCGTGATCGAGCTCTCGACCGGTGAGTCGTTCGAGAGCGACACCATCATCTGGACGGCGGGCGTCATGGCCACGCCCGACATCAAGAACTCCGACCTCCCCATCGAGGAGCGTGGTCGTCTGCGCGTGCGCGCCGACCTGCGGGTCGAGGGCGACGACGGGATCGTCGAGGGCGCCTGGGGTGCCGGCGATGTGTCGGCCGTGCCCGACCTCACGGGTGGCGGCGTCGGCGGCTTCTGCGTGCCGAACGCCCAGCACGCGGTGCGTCAGGGCAAGCTGCTCGCGAAGAACATCGTGGCCGACCTGCGCGGCGAGGGCGTCAAGGACTACTTCCACAAGAACATGGGCGCGGTGGCCGGCCTCGGCCTCGGTGTCGGAGTGTTCCAGTCGGGCAAGATCGCGATGAAGGGCCTGCCGGCCTGGTTCGCGCACCGTGGCTACCACGGCCTGGCGATGCCGTCGTGGGAGCGCAAGTTCCGCGTGATCTGGGGCTGGGTGAACAACTTCTTCCTCGGCCGCGACAACGTCTCGCTCGAGGCCCGTGTGCACCCGCGCGCTGCGTTCGAGCAGTTCGCGGCCCGCCCGCGTCCGGCGGCGCCTGCGGCGGCTCCGGCCGCAGCCCCTGCGGCCCCCGCCAAGGCAGCGACGGCACTCGCCGAGAAGCCCGCGAATGCCGAACTGCCGGGCTCGCACTCGTCCGAGCCCGCGGCCACGGCCGAGGTCAACGGCGTAGCGGCGGTCGACTCGGCTCCGGATGCCCCCAAGGCCACGAAGCCCCGGGCCAAGGCTGCTGCGAAGACGGCTCCGTCGCCGGAGTAGACCTCCCCGTCACCTGCGCGCCGCGCATCCGCTCGCTCACCGCGTTCCGGATGCGCGGCGCCGCTGTTCCCGGCCCCTCCCGCTACGATGAGGGCGCCCGCCCCCATAGCCCAATCGGCAGAGGCAGACGACTTAAAATCGTTTCAGTCTGGGTTCGAGTCCCAGTGGGGGTACTGCATTTGATGGCTCTACTTGCTTGTCTTTGAGCGGAAGTGGCGTCACGATTGTCTCCGGTGCGGTGCCATTTGCCCACATTTTGCCCACAATCGACTTGGCTCGTGCCTGATCGAGGGCCTCGGAAACTGCGTCTAGATCGTCATCGAAGAGGTCGGCATAGGTGTCGAGCGTCATGGCTGCGGAGGCATGGCCAAGCATTTTCTGGACTACCTTCACGTTGGCGCCGGCCGACACAGCGAGACTAGCCGCGGTATGTCGGAGGTCGTGGAGCGTCAGGTTGGGAAACGAGGGCTGTATAGCTCGTGCCCTCTTCTTGGCGTACATGTACCAGCCGTCTCGGGTAGATGGGGTGACAAGGTGATTCACGCCATCGCCAAAGACCAGCTGGTCGAATCTCTTTCCCTCGCAGAGCTGCGCGAGTGACTCGGAGAGGAATGCCGGATAGGGAACGCTCCTAGCCTCGTGGCTCTTCGGGGTGCCTACGATGATGCGCCCCCGCACCCGCACGGCGTTCTCTCGCACATTGGCGCGCCGACGCAAGGTATCAAGGTCTCGCACACGCAGTGCAGTCGCCTCGCCCCATCGCAATCCTGTGTACGCAAGAAAGCGAACTAGTGTGCCGCGGTCATTCGCGGAACTGGCTAGCAATTCGACCTGATCATGTGTCAGGTATGGATGCGCCTTCTTCACCTTTCGAGGCAGTTCCACCCCTCGAGCGGGGTTGGTGGCAATCCGTCGATCCTTCACCGCGATGTCAAGAATCGCTGCGAGCACTCCGTAAGTGCGTATCACGGTCGAAGCGCCGCGGGGACCGGGTTTTGTGTGGGTTGTCTTAGCCGCGCCGACACCAAGGTCAGCGACCCACGCTTGCACCTCGGAATGACGGATCGAAGCGACTGAGCGGTCGCCCCACTGAGGTGCCACGTAGAGTCTCCACGCGAGTCGAAGAGGCTCCACTGAGCTGGGCTTGAGCCGAGCCTTTGAATTGAGCCAGGCTGGCCCTAGAGCACCCACCGTCACGCGAGCGGCCGTGGCGTCCACAAACTCACCGCGCGCGATCGAGACCTCGAGTGACGCCGCGAAGAGTTCCGCTTCGCGCTTTGTCTTGAATCCTCGCCGGTCTGTCTGTGTGTGGTCCGGTTTGCGGTAGCGAACACGGTACCTGCGGCCGGAAGCGGTTGCGTAAGAGCTTATGGTCGCCATTAGTCGAGGTGGCCGATCTGGCGGGCGCGCGCTATCCAGCGTGTGGCCGTCCGCTTGGGCAAGCCGAGCGTGGAGACGACGAGCTGATTTGGATTGCCGCCCATGATGCGACCCCAGGCGTAAATTCGCCCCACCCATTTCAGAACGTCATCGGTTGGGCCGGCCGCAGCAATCTCGCTTTGAAACTCGGTCAGGTCCAAAGACGCAAGTACCAACTCGAATCGCTCCCAGTCACCCTCCTCTGTCATGACTTCCGGATCACCTGACGCCGCAAGCCTGATGAGTGTTGGCAGTGAGACCTTATGGAGATCGGCAGTGGAAACCGCGCCGTCGGCGTCGATGACGAGCCGCTTCACGAGGTAAGAGAGCTCGGCACTGTCCCACTCCAGTGCTACCTCAAACGCCATGGGTTGATCACTGAAGACCACCCGGGCATGGATACGTGACGGAACACGCAGATCTGGTCTCACCGAAATGAGCGGGCCTAAGACTTCTTCACCCACGTGTGTCACAACGACTCCGCGAAGGGGCCGCGGCGAGTAACTCTCTTCATCCGTCACGATCTCATCTTATGTGGCCAACCTGTTGCATAGCTAGGCCACATTGATCTACTATCTGCGTGTGGCCAAGCAAAAAATTAGCTTGGCCACTGAAGGGAGCCAAACGTGGAGAAGTATCTCTCACCGCAAGAGGTCTGCGATCTCATTCCGGGGATGACTAAGTCGAACCTCGCGCACTTGCGCTATGTCGGATCCGGCCCGAGATACAGGAAGCCGACTGCTCGCACCGTGCTTTATCGCGAGTCGGACGTCATCGACTGGGTCGAGGCTACGGCTCGGCAGGGGACAGCAGCAGAGGCCGTCTGATCAGGGGGCAGGCCCGCCAATCGAAAACGGCCCCCGAGAGGATCTCACGGGGGCCGAAAGTACCAGTCTCACCATCCAAATGAAAGAGGCACCATGCTCACGTCAACAATAACTCACGAAGCGCCTATTTCCGAAGCATGTTCAATTTCGGGCTGCGACCCATCCAAGCACGACCCGCAAGCCGAGTCCGGAGCTCAGGAGCACGTCGTCTTCTACGACACATTCGACGACGACTGCGTACTGTTCGAGATTCGCTTCGTCGAACGACATTCAACATACGTCGCTTCGCTCTCCATTTCGGAGAGCGAAGGTGATGTCTCGCTCCACGAGCTTGAGGCCGAGATCGCGAAGTTCAACGAGTTTCCTTCCAAGCTCGTCGAGTGGCGCGGAGTGCTCAAGGAGTTGCTTTCCGGTAGTTCGAACATGTAAGGGCTGATCCGGCTGGCAAACATTCATCAAGCTCGTCTTCGGAAGGACCCACTGGGTGGGAGCACAACTGGTCTCACAGGCATACGCGTTCGCTGCAGGCCGCGACATAAGCGGCAACGAGATGCGCCTTCTTCTCTTCATGGCGCTATCGGCGATGGACGCGGACAACCCGCCGCGCTACTTCGCGTCTCGGGAGGAGTCCGCCTTCGCTCTTGGTCGCCGAGTGGTCGACGCATCTTGCGAAGATCCGGTAGCCCTGGCAGACCGTGAGGCGGCCTTCGCAAGGGTGAAGGTCGCACTCAGGGGACTAGTTCGAGCCGGCGCCATCCTGCGCGTGGTGAACGGCCGCAACGGACGTAGGTCTGAATACGCGCTAACCCTAGGTCGCCTCAAAGGGTCGGAAAGAGACCCCTAGCGAAAGTGAATCAGCTCGCTGTGCGCAGGAGTCTCAGGGGTACCTAGCCGGTCGGAATGCGACCTCCCAAAGGGCCGGAAAACGACCCCTCAAGGGGTCGGAAAACGACTGTTGGGGGGTCGGAAAGCGGCCCCCCAAGGAACAACGAGGAACAACAGGACCAGACAGAAGAAAAACCTCGGCTCGGGTGAGCACCTCACTTGGCCGGTTCAGATCCAAATCGAAGGGAGCTCCACCATGTACGAAGTCGACACCGGAATCCGATGCGAGACCCACGCCGGTGAAGTCTTCCCGCCGAGATGCGAAGAGTGCGCCGAGGCCGAGGAGGAATTCAGGCGCGACCACCCGGCCGCCAAAATCTACGTCCCCGGCTCGGAGTGCGAATTGCACTCCGACTACCCGATGCCATGCGATCGCTGCGAACGCGACGCAAGACAAATGCACCAAGCCCACGATGAAATGGAGATCAGATGACGACCACGCAGGACACGACGGGATTGCTTCGCAAGAGCATCCTCATCGCCGGCTCGAGCGGAGTGGAGCGAGATGCGCTCGACGGAAACGAGCAGTTCGCAGAACTGGCTGCATCCATCGATGAAGGCTGGCTCAGTTTCGTTGCCCAGTCTCAGACGCTCCGAGCACAGATAGACGAGATCGGTCCACGGTCTCGAAACGATCGAGCCGAATTAGCGGATGCCCGCGCACTCCTCGAAGCGACAGAGATTGACCTCACGCGCGCGGCCGAGGCGGCGATAGCAAGAGAGGATCAGGCAAAGCTCCGCCAGTGGGCGTTCAAGCTCGAGGAGAACGCACGACGACTGCTAGTCGAACGGGCGAACTCCTGGGTTGATGCCCACCAGTCGGAACTGTGTCAAGAAATCCAAGATCGCCGATCCGTGATCGCAGCGGCGATCTCCGAACGCGCGAACCTCCTCCACGACGTGTCAGCCCTGGAAGACATCTCATCCCGGCCAGACGCAGCAGCCGCCTACGCAGGAGCTTTGCCCCTGCTCGAGGAATGGCAGCAGTTATCGGTGATCCATCGCGGAGTCATCAACGGCGCGTCCAACGTCTGGACACACCTCGAGTTCATCAAGAACTACGCCGAGGTGTGGCCGATGTTCTACCTCCGCGTGCCGCTTGAGCGGACAGACAATCGCTGGGCATCTCCCGAGCGCTTGGACATCGACGGGACTCTTCTCGCGGCGATTCGGAACGGAAGCCAACCACCATGGGATGGCGATTCGGCGCTCGCCACGATCAAAGTCATCGCTAGCTCGGAGATCTGGACGCCCACCGCGTCACAGCTCAAGACGACGAGCGCCCGCATCGATCAGGACGCAACGGCAAGGCGATTTGCATTGACCCGTGACTATGCCGCGGCCGCAGAGAAGGCACGCCGATGACCGACGCGCCGGGCGAGCACGAGTCTGAGACGCCTCCGCCGTCGATGGCCGAGATGAGGGAACAGGCTGTAGAAAGGCTGAAGCCTTCCCGAGTCGCGCCGGCAGGAAACGGCGAGATCGGGAAAGCTCGCGAGTCCGCCCGGGAGCGGCTCCGCCGCAAGTAGCCCACGACTGACTGCGCGCGGGCCGCACTGCGCACAGTCAAGGGCGCCCGGCTGAGCTCACGAGCCTCCACCAGCCGGGCGCCCGACCTACCAATCCTCCAGACTCGCCGGCACCATCAGGTAGCGGGCCAGAACGGCGATACTCGGCAGATGCAGAACCAACTACCCGACGTCGCCACCGCCGCAGAGGCCGCCGAATACCTCCGAATTTCCGAATCCCAACTGATCGCCCTCGCACGAGAGAAGCGCATCGGAGTCATGCGAATTGGCCGCCGCACACTGTTTCCCCGGGCCGTGATTGAAGCCTTCATTCACGACCACACCGAACCTCCGGCACCCAACTCATGGGGCTTGACCGGCGCCCAGATCGACCGAATACTAACAGGCCGCGCGGAACGCACGACCAGAGGAAAGGGGAAATCTCATCATGGCGATATCCACACGTAGGGTCGCGGCTATCGTTGATCGACATGCGCTGGAGCGCCGCACCATCGCTGAGAAGCTGATACGGCTACTGCTAGGCATGTGGGGGTCTTTCGACGACTGGTACGACAGCGACTTGGTGACCGCGCAGTCAGCACGCTCATCCGTGTACGTCGACGCAGCGCTAAAGCAATCCCGCAGGCTGTCACGCGCCTACATGCTGGCTGTGCTGAGAGAGATTGGCGCACAAACGCCGACCCTCGATCCAATCGACGATCTGTACCCGCGAGCGAACATTGACATGCTCGAGGTCTACCAGCGGCCGGCCGTCCAATACCGCTACGCGCTCTCTCAGGGGAAGAGCGTCCAGCAGGCGCGCGACGTCGCAGAGAGGCGGTTGAAAGATCTGGTCGAGACCGACCTAGGGATCGTCAACAGGGACGAAGCGCGCGTGGTTATGAGCGCCGCGCCGCTCGTGATCGGCTATCGACGTGTGATCCATCCTGAACTCTCCGAGTCCGGTACGTGCGGTCTATGCGTGGTGGCCGCGAGCAACTACTACTCCAGTGACGATCTCCTCGACATCCACGACGAGTGCAAGTGCGAAACGATGCCGATCACCGCGGCAGCGGACCCCGGTCTGCAGCTCAATCGCGAAGACCTCGATCGAATCTACGAGGGCGCCGGCGGCAACGATCGTGACTCTCTCAAAGAGGTTCGCATCGCGATCGGAATGCACGGAGAGATCGGCCCCGTGCTCGTCCGGGAGGCAGACCATTTTCGTGATCCCGCGGAAATCGGACGAGCGCCATACTCGCCGCCCACGCCCGCACAGCAGTTCGAAAAGCTCAGCGAGCGTAAGGTGCTCATCGATCGAACGATCGACAGCCTGGAAGAGCGTCTCGCGAAGGGTGACGGAGATCCGACCAAACTACGAACGGCACTTCTCTCCACACGCGTGGTTGCCAACTCGATCAGCCAACGCCTGGGCGGCGCCTAGCTACTTCAGGATCGGCAGCTATCGATAAGCTCGCGGCATGATGAGTGTCCCCACGCCGGCGGCGACATCCGCTGCATCCGAATCAATCACCTGGGTAGCCCAACTGGAAGCCTGGGCCACCCTAGGCGCCGCAGTGGTTACCGCCGTGACCGGCATCCTGATTTACCTCCAGATTCGGCAGACACAACGTAGCGTCAAGGCAACGGAGTTGACTCTAGATCTGGCACGTTCCGAGCAAGAAGTCACGCGCAACACTCTGGTCGACAACGCGAAGGCCCGAATCGACGCCGAGATGCCACGGCTCACCGTAGAAGTCACTCATCAAGCGAAAGACAGCTTGGATCCCCTTCTGCGCGGACAGCGAGACGAAGATACGCTGGCTGATCTCTCCGTCATCCAGCCGGGAACGAAGTTCATCCTGCCGCAGGACGCGGCCCGCGAAATTGGGGTGCGCATCGGGATTGTCGTATCAAACGACGGCCCGCGCCGCGCACTGATCAAATTGGGCTCGGACCACGGAGACCGCAAGCTGCACGAGCACATGCTCGATGTAGGCAAGTCCAAGCACTTCTATCTCGAGCGAATCCACACCCTGGCGGCGTGGATTGAGTACGCGAAGCTGCACCTGGGTGACCCGAGCGAGCACGAAACGAGCAGTTGCGTGATTACGACAATCACCTATGTCTTCCCCGGTGACACAGGCGCGATCGAGAGACACGAAGTCATCCAAGGGGGCGCGATGCTCGTAAAGACACCGGGTAACGACGCTGGTTGGGAGATCGCGGAATTCACGTCCGGTCCCTGGGGATATCCCTCAATGAATGCAGTTGCGATGCCCTTCACCCGCGACTATTACGCATCGTTCATAGACGAACGCCGACTTTGACTACTGACGCCGCGATGGCGGCCCGCGCGAAATAGCCCCCAACTGCACGAGTTGCAAGGTAACCTTGTCATACATCTAAAAACCGACGCTAGGCGCGCTGGGAGACATTCCCGGCAAGCCGAACGGTGAACGACATGCAAGCCGAGCACGACTAGTCAAGTGACTAATCGGAGCTCGGTTTTTCCGTTCCCGAAGGTCACAGCATGTCGGCTCAGATCACCACCCCCACATCCCCACTGACGCCCGAGTCGCCCGAATGGCACGACTGGGCCAAAGCCTCCTACCTCGGCTTCATTGCCCTCAGAGACAGCGGACGAGAGCGGCAGGGCGAGTACCTCCGCCAGCAGGCCTCGGCGGTAGAAGACGACTACAAGTTCCTGTTCCTGGGAATGGTTCTAAGCGGCACCCTGGAGTTGGTCCGAAATCTGACCACGCTCATGCCCGCTCTCGAATCTTTCGTCGACTCGTACGTCGACGTTCAAACGATCGACATCGCGTTCAGCCAGACCATCGCGGCCAACTTCACCGAGACGGACTAGGCCAGTGGCCAAGTCGCCCGGAGGCAAGAGTGTCGGCCGCGTCTCCATTCGCGCGGTACCCGACTCCTCGCGATTCCGGGAGGACCTGAAGAAGTCGCTCGAGCGCATCGAGCGGTCGATGCAGGTCTCCATCAAGGCTGTTGTCGACGATGGGACTCTCCGAGAGTCGGTGCGGGACGCCGGCCGGAAGGCGCAGCAGTGGGCGAAGGAAACTCGCGCATCTGTGCCGGTGTCAGTGGACACGCTCGACAAGGTGTGGGCGCAGCGCCTCAAGTCGCAAGTCGAGGCAGCCGCGAAGACGATCGAGGCCAAGATCCCCGCCACGGTCGACGGTGAGCGGCTGCGCAGCGAGCTCCAGAACCGTCTCCGAATCATCAGCGAAAGCATGCACGCCACCATCGGCGCGACGATGACCGAAGAGGAGATGGCGAACTTCCGGCACAAGGTCCATCAGATGGTGGACAGCGTCGAGAAGGATGCGCTGCATATCCAGGTCGAGGCGGAGACGCTCTCCGCGAGCACCCGGCTTCGGTACCTCGCCCGCGATCGGATCGTGACGTTCTTCGCCAACGTCAACGAACCGTCGTTCGTGAAGGTGGCCACAGCCCTTGCAGCGCTTTCCGGCGGTCGGGTCGCTTTCAACTGGATCAAAGACATTGTCGATGGCGTCGCGAACCTCGACAAGGCACTTCCCAAGCTCAGTGTTCTACTCACGGGCCTCACCTCTCTGGCCTCGGTGCTGTTCTCCTCAGTGTCGGGACTCACGGGAATTGGCGCCGGACTCTACTCGATCCTGCCCGCGCTACTCGTGATCCCCGGGCTGTTCGCTGGTCTCGTCGCAACGGTGACGGTGCTCGTCGTGGCACTCAAGGACGCGAAGACAGAATTGGCCGAACTCGCGCCAGCCATGTCGGAGCTCTCCTCGATCATCCGAACGAACTTTTGGGCACAAGCACGGCAGCCGATCGTCGATCTGGTCACGAATCTGATGCCACAGCTGCGGGCTTCGTTCGATCGGACCGCGACGGCCGTTGGCTCCTTCGTGGGCAGCCTCGCCCGCTCCTTCGATACCTCGTTCTCGGGCGGGCGGCTCGAGGCGATCTTCGCTGGCCTTGCCGACTCACTGGACATCCTTGCCAGCGGATCTGATGGATTTGCAGGAGCCATCACGTCGCTCGGCATGGTCGGTGCACGGTACATGCCGCGGCTCGCGAAGTGGTTCGTCGATCTCGCCAACCGCTTCGACAAGTGGCTCGCCAAGGTGGCCAATGACGGTCGGCTCGACAAGTGGATGGACAAGGCTGTCAAGGCCATTTACGACGTCTGGGATGCTCTCACGGCGACGGGGCGCATCTTTGCTGGGATCTGGAAGGCCGCGGAGAACGCCGGCTCGAAAGGTCTAGCCGGGTTTGCTGATTCGCTCGAGCGAATCGCTGACGTAGTCAACGGGCCCCGCTTCCAGCGGACCATGACGGCGATCTTCAACGGCGCCGAGGCTGCAACCGAATCGCTTGGCGGGGCGCTCGAGTCTGTGGGGGATCTTCTCTATGATCGGCGGACCGATGTAGAGGCGTTCATCACGATCGCCGGCCGCGCCTTCTCGCAGCTCGTGTCAGACATTGCCGGGGCGCTGAATAGCCCGGAGATCGGCAAGGGTCTCCGTGACCTCATCGGCGGCATCGAGGATGGCCTTGCCAGCTTCGGGGACTCCCTTCCCGATATCGCCCTCGGGGTGGCGTCGCTGTGGAGCTTCGCAGGCGAGCTTGCCCGCCAAATCGGCCCCGTACTCGGTGCCGCCGTCAGCGGCCTCTCGGACGTACTCTCGCCGATCCTCGACTACCTGACAACCGAAGTACTCCCCGTCCTAGGCCCTGCACTCACGGACGCTCTCAACGATCTGAAGCAGCCCCTCTCTGATCTCAGCAGCTCGCTTCTGCCACTTCTGGGCGCCCTATCTGAATTTGCCGTCGACATCCTCCCCGGATTCGTCGAAGGCATCAAGGGGCTAGCCGGATACATCTCTGGGATCGCTTTCCCGATCTACGAGCTCTTCGGCACCATCATGGAGAACCTAGATGCATTCGTGAGCGATGATGCGCTGAACAAGATCCAAGACGCGGGTATTGCCGGCGAATTTGGCGAATTCTTCCAACAGATCTTCACGTTCACGAGAGATTTCGACGCCGGATGGGTCGGATTCTGGAACGACTTCGGCGCCAACTGGACCAACTTCTGGCACGGCCTCTTCGTCAACCTCGTCTCCGTCGTAGCCGACGGCGTCGCCATGATCCTCGGTTGGGCCCAGGGCCTACTGCAGGTAGGCACTCTCATTTCCGGTGTCGCGAGTCTGGCCATCGCCGCGTGGGGCCAAATGTGGGCAAATCTCCAGTCGACCGTGTCCAACGGCGTCATCGGGGTCATCGCAGCGGTCATGTCCCTGGGGTCGCGCATCCAGGGCGCGTTGTCGGGTGCCGGCGGTTGGCTCGTACAAGCCGGACGAGACCTGATCAATGGCCTCGTCTCAGGCATTCAGCAGAAGGTCGGCGCGGCCATATCCGCCGTCGTGAGCGCCGGCCAGCAGATCATCAACGGTGCCAAGGGGGTTTTTGGCATCCAGTCGCCATCGAAGGTGTTCCGCGACGAAGTCGGCGCACAGATTGTCGCCGGCCTGGTGCTGGGAATCAATCGCAATGCGCCGAGTGCAGTGCGCGCGATAGAAGGGCTCGTCACGGTACCGACCGGGCCGACTCTCTCGCCGAGCTTCGCCAGCTCAGGCCTCCAAACTGCTGCGACTGCTCAGGGCTTCACCGACCAGCAAATCGTTCTCGAAGGGGTCGGAGTAGTCGGCTGGCTCCGCCGATTGGCGAACGGAGAAGCGCGCATAGTTCTCGCTGAATTCGATAGCTCCGAGAGTCAAACCTTTGGTGCCGGCTACCGAGTCGGAGTGTAGTTACGTGCGCCCGGTGAAAGAAATTGTCGGAGGGGGGCAGGACAATAGCCTCATGCCGCTTCTCGCACAGCAGATTGTCGTCACAGTTCTAACCGTTGCCGCTTTCGTCTTGTCAGCCATTGGCCTCTGGGGTGCGCGTCGCGGAGCACGCAAGGCTGCAATGCAGATGGACGTCGAGCGCCAGCAGCGCGCCGACATTCGCGCGGAGTACGCGCGCCTTGGAGCGCTGGCTAAGAACGAGACGGGCAAGGACCGAAAGGCGGAGCTCGAGGCCGAGCAGGCGCAGTACTGGATGAAAGCGCACGCCGCCAAAGGGCTCGAGGCATGGAGCTACACAATGATCGAGACGGGACGAGAGCTCTTGGCCGAGCGAATGATTCGAGGGCTGGACAGCTCAAGTCGAGTCGACGTGATCTTGTTAGGTATCGGTCTCGTGTGCGGTCTTACTGCCGGTATTTGGGGAACGTGGCTTCCCAACGCGTAACGATTGGAGTCAGAAAACATGATGGTCGTGCAGGAGTACATAACCCTGGAGATGGCAGCCACCATCTACGACAAGTCCACGCGCACCATCCGGCGGCGCCTCGAAGCTAACCCCCGCATCAGCACCGGACGACAGGGCAAGGCGTTGGTGATGTGGATGCCAGCCCTGCACGCCGAGATGATGAAGCCAGTGAACAAAGGAGGCCGGCCGCGAGGTTCGGCACGGCCGCGCTGGAACTGACCCCCTTCCACGGGCCGCGCCCGACGCTCCGCCGCTAGTACGCTCGCGGTCATGGAGAGACCTGAAGCAAGCCTCGCTCGAGCATCTGGACGACGATAGTTGGCACACGACGCCGAGAGCTACCGTCGTGCACTCCTCCGTTCTGGACAGCAGCCAATCACCTTCTCGATGCCCGGCCCAGATCACGCAGGGCGAACAGCCGAGAACACGACAACCATCGCCGAACAGATGACGCTAGCCACCGAAGCACTCCAGGCCAGTGTGGTACTCACAGAGCAGGCACGCGAGGACGCCAAGCGGGCAGAGCGAAGGTCTCTAGCCATCTCTCTCAGCTCGATAGCCATAGCCGTGGCATCACTCGCAGTAGCAGTGGTCACCTCAGTTCTCTAGCCCACAGCCTCCCGCTTCGCGTTCTGCCGAACGCTGTGCGCCAAGGTCTGGGGGTACCCCACCGCTTCGCGTTCTGCAGCTCGCTGTGCGCAGGAGTCTGGGGGTGGGGTGGGTACCCCCTCCCCCCCCGGGGTCGACCCCCACCGCTTCGCGTTCTGCAGCTCGCTGTGCGCAGG
>NZ_SCVE01000009.1 GCF_004297105.1 Herbiconiux sp. | reverse complement strand
CGCCCATTGTGCAATATTCCCCACTGCTGCCTCCCGTAGGAGTCTGGGCCGTGTCTCAGTCCCAGTGTGGCCGGTCACCCTCTCAGGCCGGCTACCCGTCGTCGCCTTGGTGAGCCATTACCTCACCAACAAGCTGATAGGCCGCGAGTCCATCCTTGACCAAAAAATCTTTCCAACCCCTCACCATGCGGCGGAGGCTCGTATCCGGTATTAGACGTCGTTTCCAACGCTTATCCCAGAGTCAAGGGCAGGTTACTCACGTGTTACTCACCCGTTCGCCACTAATCCACCAGAGCAAGCCCCAGCTTCATCGTTCGACTTGCATGTGTTAAGCACGCCGCCAGCGTTCGTCCTGAGCCAGGATCAAACTCTCCGTAAATGTTTATCTGCACGCCAGCAAAACCGACGGCACATTTCTTTGTGCAACCCGACCGGAATAGGTCCAAGCCACACGAGTTTGAAACTGACAGAACAAATCATTACTGACTTGCTTTGTTTCGTTATAAATGTTTCCCAAAAGGAATCCGAACGATCCGAAAATCGCACGGGTTTTTGGCATTTGACATTGTGCACGCTGTTGAGTTCTCAAGGATCGGATGCACCAGCCACACCCCTCAGGGCGACTCTCCGGGCAACTTCTCAACCCTACCACTTGCTGCTGGCCTGTCAATTCGACATGCCGAGCGACTCGGTGTGGAAGGGGTTTCAATCGTACGCCCTCGGTAAGGTTCTCTCAAGGAGAAAGCTCAGCCAGAAGGCGGTGGATTGATGTCCCGCTTGAGGCCGGCTAGCTCTTCCGCTTGCCGCACCTGTGGGGTGACGAGTTAGAACATTACGTGTATGTTTCGTGCCCTGCAAATCACTGTGACGCCCGGGCGTGTCGCTGCCGTCAGAGCTTCGGATGCGGCCTGTAGGGCGATACGGATGGCTCGTTCTCGAGGTAGAAGCGCCAGGCGAACGGGGCCCGCCCGCCGTCACCGCTCACCCCTGTGCGAAGGCTCTCCGCGACATCCGATTCCGGCTGATCCGGGAAGGTGAACCCGAAAGGCGGAGCGAAGAGAAGTGCGCCGTCGTCGGCGAGGGTGATTCCCAAGGCACGCACGAGGTTGGCCGGGCCGCGCGCGAGATCCCGGTCGCTCTTGGCGGTGGGGCGCCGCATCCGGGCCACGTCGTGCCCCTCGACCACGTCTCCCGCGCGCAGAAGAACGGCGGAGGCCTCCCCTGCCGGCGAGCACACCACGTTCGCGCAGACGTGCATTCCGTAGGTGAAGTAGGTGTAGAGATGGCCCGGATCACCGTACATCGAGGACACCCGAGGGGTGCGCCCGCGGAAGGCGTGCGAACCCGGATCGATGCCCTCGCCCAGATAGGCCTCCACCTCGGTGAGGCGCACTGCCACGGCTCCCTCTGGGGAGTCGTGCCGGAGCACAGCCCCGAGGAGGAGCGGCGCGACCTCGAGTGCCGAGGCGGAGAGGTCGATCACCGCGGTCAGAAGAGCTTGATGCCCATCGAGATGCTCACCACGATGCCCACGACGAGCACTACCGCGGCGAGGGCGATGAGCCCCCACACCACACGGCTCGACAACGGTCGGCGCCAGAATCCCGGGTCGTCGGGGCTGCGCTCGGGCTTCTCGGGTTTCGTGGGATCGCTCATTGGTCGTCTCCGGTCAGTGCGGGCTTCTGCGCGACGAGTGCGCGCACACGTTCGGTGAGCGCGACGAGTTGCTCGCGTACCCGCACGCCTGCGGTGCCGCCTGAGCCGTCACGGCTCGCCACCGACCCCTCGATGGTGAGCACCTCCCGCACCGCGGGAGTGAGGTGCGGGGAGATCGCAGCGAACTCCTCGTCGCTCAGGCCGTCGAGATCGAGATCGTGATCTTCGGCGAACTTCACGAGCGACCCCGTGATCTCGTGCGCGTCGCGGAAGGTGACGTGCTGCTTCACGAGCCACTCGGCGACATCCGTGGCCAGGGAGAAG
The DNA here is from genome assembly GCF_004297105.1 of Herbiconiux sp. Lineage (GTDB taxonomy): Bacteria > Actinomycetota > Actinomycetes > Actinomycetales > Microbacteriaceae > Herbiconiux. The sequence goes on along the minus strand of NZ_SCVE01000009.1, from coordinate 52,550 downwards.
CCCTGGGGTGCGAGCTCGGCCATGCGCTCGGTGTGGAAGGTGAGCGTCGCCACCATGCCGGTGAAGGCCGGCAGCAGCACCTCGAGTGTCTTGATGGAGTCGAAGACCGGCTCTTTGTCTTCCTGCAGGTCACGGTTGTAGGCGAGCGGCAGGCCCTTGAGCGTGGCCAGCAGGCCCGTCAGGTTTCCGATCAGGCGGCCCGACTTGCCGCGCGCGAGCTCGGCGATGTCGGGGTTCTTCTTCTGCGGCATGATCGACGAGCCCGTGGAGTACGAGTCACTCAGGGTGACGAAACCGAACTCCCTGGTGTTCCAGATGATGATCTCCTCGGCGAACCGGGAGAGGTCGATGCCGATCTGTGCGGTGATGTACGCGAACTCGGCGACGACATCGCGCGAGGCGGTGCCGTCGATCGAGTTCTCGACGCCATGGGCGAAGCCGAGGTCGTGGGCCACCAGTTCGGCGTCGAGGCCGAGGGTGTTGCCTGCGAGTGCTCCGGAGCCGTAGGGCGAGGCGTTCGCCCGCGCATCCCAGTCGCGGAAACGCTCGATGTCGCGCACGAGCGGCCAGCAGTGCGCCAGCAGCTGGTGGGCGAGCAGCACGGGCTGGGCGTGCTGCAGGTGCGTTCGGCCCGGCAGGATGGCGTCGAAGTTCGTGTCGGCCTGCGAGGCCGTGGCGTCGATGAGGTCGACGAGCATGCGGATGAGGGTGGCCGCGTGGTCACGCAGGAGCATACGCACCAGGGTGGCGATCTGGTCGTTGCGGCTGCGCCCGGCTCGGAGTTTGCCGCCGAGCTCGGCACCGGAGAACTCGATCAGGCCTCGTTCGAGGGCGGAGTGCACGTCTTCGTCAGTGGAGAGGGGTGCGAACTCCCCCGAGTCGACGGCGGCCGAGAGCTTGTCGAGCGCGTCGAGCATGCCTTCGAGCTCGACGGCCGTGAGGTAGCCGGCGCGGGCCAGGGCCTTCGCGTGGGCGCGGGATCCGTCGATGTCGTACTGGGCGAGTTGCCAGTCGAAGTGCGTGGAACGCGAGAGCTCGGCGAGTTCTGGCGCAGGGCCGCCGGAGAAGCGGCCGCCCCAGAGAGCACCCGCCTCTGCCGCGCGGTTGGTGTCGGTTGCTGCGGAGTCGTGGACGCTCATCAGAAGCCCGCCTTGCGAGCAGGGGCTTTGGCCTTCTCGTTCTGCTCGAAGAGCCAGACGAGCAGGGCCTTCTGAGCGTGCAGGCGGTTCTCCGCCTCGTCCCAGATGACGCTCTGGGGGCCGTCGATCACGTCGGCCGCCACCTCGAAGCCGCGGTCGGCGGGGAGGCAGTGCAGGAAGAGCGCATCGTCTTTGGCCCGGGCCATCATCGCGGTGTCGACTTGGTACCCGCCGAACGTGGCGATGCGGGCGGCCTTCTCGTCTTCCTTGCCCATCGACACCCAGGTGTCGGTGACGATGACATCGGCACCATCGGCCGCGGCGGCCGGATCGTTCAGCACCACCACCGATCCCCCGGTCTCGGCCGCGCGCTTCGCGGCATCCGCGACGACATCCGCCGACGGCGAGTACTCAGCGGGACTGGCGATGCGCACGTGCATGCCCGCCGTGGCTCCGGCGAGCAGGTACGACTGTGCCATGTTGCTCGCGCCGTCGCCGAGGAACGAGACCGTGAGGCCCTTCAGCTCTCCGCGGTGCTCACGGATGGTGAGGAAGTCGGCCAGCAGCTGGCAGGGGTGGAAGTCGTCGGAGAGCGCGTTCACCACGGGCACCCGGGTGCCGGCCGCCATCTCCTCGAGACCCGACTGCGCGTAGGTGCGCCACACGATCGCGGCCACCTGCCGCTCGAGCACGCGAGCGGTGTCGGACGCCGTCTCCTTGCCGCCGAGCTGGCTCGAAGCGGTGGAGATGATGAGCGGGATGCCGCCGAGATCGGCGATGCCGACCGCGAAGGAGACCCGGGTGCGGGTTGACGACTTGTCGAAGATCACCGCGACGGTCTGCGGGCCCTCGAGCGGACGGGCCTGGAATCGGTCGCGCTTCAGCTGCACCGCGAGGTCGAGGATCTGCGCCTGCTCGTCGGGAGTGATGTCGTCGTCGCGGAGGAAGTGCCTGGTCATGGTTCGCCTCGGGTTGGTGTCGAAAGAATCAGGATAGCGTCGCGAAGGCCGCGCGGATGCGGTTGCCGAACTCGCGCACCTCCTCGTCGCCGATGATGAGCGGAGGCGCGAGACGCAGGCTGGAGTCGTTCGCGGCATTGATGATGAGGCCGTGGGCGAGTGCGGCATCCGACAGCTGGGCGGCGACGGGCTCGCGGAGGCCCACCCCGATGAGCAGGCCGTGCCCGCGCACCTCGTCGATCAGATCCGTGTCGATCTCACTGAGTACGGCCCGGATCTGGCCGCCGCGCAGCACGGCGTTCTCGACGAGGCCGGCCGTCTCGATGTGGTCGAGCACCGCGTTGGCCGTCGCCGTAGCAAGTGGGTTGCCACCGAAGGTGCTGCCGTGCTGACCGCGCTGGAAGAGATCGGAGGCCCAGCCGAAGGTCACGAGCGAGCCGATGGGGAAACCGCCGGCCATGCCCTTGGCGATCGTGACGGCATCCGGAACGATTCCCGCGTTCATGTACGCGAACCAGGCGCCCGTGCGCCCGACGCCTGTCTGGATCTCGTCGATGATGAGCAGCGCACCGTGCTCGGCCGTGAGCTCACGGGCTCGCACGAGGAAGCCCGGCGGAAGGTCGACCACGCCGGCCTCACCCTTGATGGGCTCGATGAAGACGGCGGCCACGGTGTCGTCGATCGTGGCCTCGAGGGCTTCGATCGTGCTGTCGATGTGCACGACCCCGCCCGGCATCGGCTCGAACGGCTCGCGCATCGCGGGCTTGCCCGTGAGCGCGAGAGCACCCATCGTGCGGCCGTGGAAGGCGTTCGTGAGGGCCACGATCGTCGTGCGCCGATCGGTGGAGTTGAGGCGGGCCAGCTTGAAGGCGGCTTCGTTGGCCTCCGCGCCCGAGTTGCAGAAGTACGCGCGGCCCGCGTCGCCGGCTCCCGTGATGCGCTTCAGCCGTTCGGCGAGCTCGAGCTGCGGCGGCGTGGAGAAGTAGTTGGAGACGTGCGCGAGCGTTCCGGCCTGCTTCGAGACGGCCTCCACGAACACCGGATGCGCGTGACCGAGCGAGTTCACCGCGATGCCGGCGAGGAAGTCGAGGTACTTCGTGCCCTCGTCATCCCAGACCCACGCGCCCTCGCCGCGCACGAGGCAGCGCAACGGCATGCCCATCGTGCGCATCAGGGACGAGTCGAAGCGACCCTTCCAGGGCGTGTCGGTCTCAGCGCCTACCACGTGTACTGCCTCCGGTTCGTGATCTCGGGTCGGTGATGCGGGGTCAATGAGCGTCGGTGGGCGCGACCTCCGTGCCCACACCGCCCTGGGTGAAGACTTCGAGCAGGATGGAATGCGGCTCGCGGCCATCGATGATGGCCGCTTTCGCCACGCCGTTGTCGACCGCCTCGAGGCACGCGGCCATCTTCGGGATCATGCCCGACTCGAGCGACGGGAGCAGCGCGCGCAGCTCGTCGCTGCCGATGACCGAGACGAGCGAATCGCGGTTCGGCCAGTCGCTGTAGAGGCCGGCGACATCGGTGAGGATGACGAGCTTCGCCGCGCCGAGAGCCACTGCGAGCGCGGCAGCGGCCGCATCCGCGTTGACGTTGAGAACCTGGCCGGGCTCGTCGACGTCGGGCGCGATCGAGGAGATGACCGGGATGCGGCCCGCCTCGAGCTGGGCCATGACACCTTCGGGGTTCACGCCGATGACGTCGCCGACGAGGCCGAGGTCGACGAGTTCGCCGTCGATCTCGACGCCGCGTTTGCGCCCCTCGAACAGGCCCGCGTCTTCGCCGGAGAGTGCGGCGGCCAAGGGCCCGTGCTCGTTGATGTGACTGACGATGTCGCGCGAGATCTGGCCGGTGAGCACCATGCGCACCACGTCCATCGCCTCGGGGCTCGTGACACGGTAGCCGCCACGGAACTCGCTCTGGATGCCGAGCCGGTCGAGCATCTTCGAGATCTGGGGGCCACCGCCGTGCACCACCACAGGGCGCAGGCCGGCGTAGCGGAGGTACACGATGTCTTCGGCGAAGGTGCGCTGCAGGTCGGGGTCGACCATGGCGTTGCCCCCGAACTTCACCACGATGATCTGCCCGTGGAAGCGTTTGAGCCAGGGCAGCGACTCGATGAGGGTGCTCGCCTTGACGTGCGCGAGCGCGGCGTCGTCGGCGGAGGGGCTGGAGTACTCGGGCATCAGCTGGCGTACGCGCTGTTCTCGTGCACGTAGTCGTGCGTGAGGTCGTTCGTGTAGATCGTGGCCTCGGCGTCACCCGACTTCAGGTCGATGAGGATGGTGGTGGCCCGCGGTGCGAGGTCGACCAGGTCGCGGCTCTCGAACGGTTCGCCCCGGCGGCACACCATGACGCCGTTCATCGAGACATCGATCTCATAGGGGTCGAAGACGGCGTCGGTGGTGCCGAGCGCGGCGAGCACGCGGCCCCAGTTCGGGTCGTTGCCGAAGATGGCCGCCTTCAGCAGGTTGCTGCGCGACACGGCGCGGCCCACGACGACGGCGTCGTCTTCGCTCGCGGCGTTGACGACCTCGATGGAGATGTCGTGACTCGCGCCCTCGGCATCCTTCTGCAATTGGATGGCGAGGTCGCGGCACAGGTCGGTGAGAGCGGCCGTGAACTCCCCCTCGTCGGCCGCAACCCCGGAGGCGCCGGACGCGAGCAGGGTGACGGTGTCGTTGGTGGACATGCAGCCGTCGGAATCGACCCGGTCGAACGTGACCCGGGTGGCCGCGCGGAGGGCGCGGTCGAGCACATCGGCGGGGAGGTCGGCGTCGGTGGTGATGACCACGAGCATGGTGGCGAGGCCCGGCGCCAGCATCCCGGCGCCCTTGGCCATGCCGCCGATCGACCAGCCGGCCGCAGACTCGGCCACCGACTGCTTCGGCTTGGTGTCGGTGGTCATGATGGCCTGGGCCGCATCCGCTCCACCATCGGGGCTCAGGGCCGCGGCCGCAGCGGGCACGTTGTCGAGGATGGCGTCGCGGAACGTCTGGTCTCCTACACCGATGAGACCCGTGGAGCACACGAGCACGTCGGATGCCGAGACCTCCAGCGCCGTAGCGACAGCCTCGGCCGTGGCGTGCGTGGTCTGGAAGCCGAAGGAGCCCGTGAAGCAGTTCGCTCCCCCGGAGTTGAGCACGACGGCGGCGATGCGGCCGTCTTTCACGGCCTGCTCCGACCAGAGCACGGGGTTGGCCTTGGCGCGGTTCGACGTGAACACGGCAGCGGCGGCGATGCTCGGGCCCTGATTCACGACGAGGGCGAGGTCGCGCGCGCCGGTGGACTTCAGACCGGCGACGACGCCCGACGCGACGAAGCCGGCAGGATGGGTGACGCTCACGGGGCGACTCCGTTCACAGGGAGGCCTGTGCTCTCGGGCAGGCCGAGGGCGATGTTCGTGGACTGGATCGCGGCACCGGCCGTGCCCTTGACGAGGTTGTCGAGCGCGGTGACGGTGACCACGCGTTCGGCGGCCTCATCGACCGCGAGACCGATGAGAGCCGTGTTGGCACCGATCGTGTCGCTCACCGACGGGAACTGCCCCTCGGGCAGGAGGTGCACGAACGGCTCGTCGGCGTAGGCGAGCTCCCACGCCGAACGCACGTCGGCCGCGCTCACACCCGGCTGCAGACGCGCAGTGGAGGTAGCGAGGATGCCACGGGCCATCGGCACGAGGACCGGCGTGAACGAGACGGTGACCGTCTCCTGGTCGTTCGACGCGCCGCCGAGGTTCTGCACGATCTCGGGCACGTGCCGGTGCACTCCCCCGACGCCGTAGGCGTGCGCCGAGCCGAGGAGCTCCGCGGCGAGCAGGTCGACGCGCAGCGACTTGCCTGCTCCCGAAGGACCGACCGCCAACACGGCGACGATGTCGGTGGGCTGGATGACGCCTGCTCGGATGCCCGGGGCCAGCCCGAGGCTCACCGCCGTGACGTTGCAGCCGGGCACCGCGATGCGGTTCACCCCGGCGAGGTTCTCACGCTGCTTCCCGCCCGATGCGAGAACAAGCTCGGGCAGGCCGTAGGGCCAGGAGCCGTGATACTCCGACTTGTAGAACTGCTCCCAGGCGCCACCGCTCGTGAGCCGATGATCGGCCCCGCAGTCGACCACGAGGCTCGCGTCACCGAGCTCCTCGGCAAGTGCACCCGAATGACCGTGCGGCAGAGCCAGGAAGACCACGTCATGGCCTTTCAGGTTCTCGGCCGTGGTGGCTTCCAGGCGCAAGCCGGCATACGAGCGGAGGTGCGGATGCGCATCCGTCAGCAGATTGCCGGCGTTCGAGTGCGCGGTGACGGTTCGCACTTCCAGCTCGGGGTGGGCCGCAAGCAGGCGCAGCAACTCGCCGCCCGCGTATCCGCTGGCTCCGGCTACTGCGACTGAAAAGACCATGAATCCAACCTACTCGTTCCGAACTGTCGCTCTGAATTGCGCCGAATGGCCGCCCGATCGATCCACGGGCGGCCATTCGGCGCAATTCGCGCGGTGACGCTGGTGCTACTCGCGGATCGCGGCGCCATGCCGCTCTGCAGCGCGTGCTGCGCCGGCGAGCTTGGCCTCGCTGGCCTCGGCCGCCGTCAGGGTGCGGTCGGACGCGCGGAAGCGAAGTGCGAAGGTGAGCGACTTCGACGCATCCGGGAGCCCGGGGCCGCGGTAGTCGTCGACGAGGCGGATGCTCTCGAGCAGCTCCCCCGCCCCCTCGACCACCGTGCGCTCCACGTCGCCGGCCGGTACGCCGTCGGCCACCACGAGCGACAGGTCCTGCGTGGCGGCCGGGTAGCCGCTGATGGGGGCCACATCGATGGTTGAGCCGGCGGCCGCGATGAGAGCGTCGAGGTCGACCTCGGCCACCGCGACCACGCGCGGCAGGTCGAGCTCGTGGGCCAGAGCCGGGAGCAGTTCGCCGGCCACACCGACCTTGACCGCGCCATCCGGTGTCTCGATGAAGAGATCGGCGGTGCGGCCCGGGTGAAGGGCACTGTGCGAGCCCGTCTCGATCCGCAGTTCGACGGCGAGCGCCGACTCGAGCAGCCGCACCGCGTCGAGCGCGTCGGCGATGCCGGCGGCCACGGCGGGCTGGCCCGGCTGCTTGTCGACCGAGTTGCCGAGCATCAGCACGCCCACGTGGCGCGGCTGCGGCGGGATGCCCGCGTGGAGCTCGCCGAGCTCGTCGTCGCTCGGCAGGGCTGCACCCAACGGCAGGACGTCTTGCCCGTACCGACGACCGCCTTCGGGAAGGAAGACGAGGCCGATCTCGAACAGTGCCAGGTCGGTGAGACCGCGCGAGAGGTTGCGACGGGCTATGTCGACGAGGCCGGGCAACAGGGAGGTGCGCAGCAGGGCCGCCTCGGAGTCGAGCGGGTTGGCGACGCGGACGGCGGGCACGACCGAACCGTCGGCACTGCCGAACATCTGATTCTGCGCCTCGGTGAGGAACGGGTAGGCGAGCACTTCGACGAGCCCTCCGGCCGCGAGCACGTCGGCGGCGCGCCGGCGCGTGAGCTGACCCACGGTGAGGCCGCGCCCGGGAGGGGCGACGGGCAGGATGCTCGGGATGCGGTCGTACCCGACGATGCGGGCCACCTCCTCGGCGAGCGAGGCCTTGTCGATGATGTCGGGCCGCCACGACGGAGGCGTGACCACGAAGCCGGCGGCGTTCTCCTCGACCTGCGCACCGATCTCGGCCAGCGCTCCCGCGGTCTCGTCGGCGGTGAAGTCGACCCCGACGAGGCGCTGCACGTACCCGAACGGGAGCATGATCGAGCCGAGCTCGGGGTGCTCGTGGTGCAGCGAGCCGAGCCCGTCGGCCGTGCCTCCGGCGAGGGTCTCGAGCAGCTCGACCACGCGGGCCGCCGCGGGCTGCGCGACCTGGGGGTCGACGCCGCGCTCGAAGCGGCGCGAGGCCTCGCTCGGCAGCTTGTGCCGGCGGGCGGTGCGCGCGATCGACACGGGGTCGAAGTTCGCGGCCTCGATGAGCACGTTCGTCGTGCCGTCGCCGATCTCGGTCGACGCGCCGCCCATCACGCCGGCCAGGCCGATGGCACCGCGGTCATCGGCGATCACCAGATCTTCAGCGTGCAGAGCGCGCGTGTTGCCATCGAGGGTCTCGAGGGTCTCCCCCTCGGCCGCACGGCGAACGACGATACCGCCCTGAAGGGCATCCAGGTCGTACGCGTGGATGGGCTGCCCGAATTCGAGCATCACGTAGTTGGTGATGTCGACCACGAGCGAGATCGAGCGGATGCCCGCGAGCGTGAGGCGCGACACCAGCCAGGCCGGCGACGGCCGGGTGGGGTCGATGCCGCGCACCACACGCGTGACGAAGACCGTGGCCCCGACGCGGCCGCGGATGGGAGCCTCGTCGTGGATCTCGACAGGGAACCCGGTGCCGGTGACGGGAACGACCCGTGCCACCGGGTCATGGAAGGCCGCGCCCGTGGAGTGCGAGAACTCGCGCGCGATGCCGCGGATGGAGAATGCATAGCCGCGATCGGGGGTGACGTTGACCTCGACGGCCGCGTCATCCAGGCTCAACAGGGCCAGGGCATCCGTGCCCACCTCGGGGTCGAGGCCGAGCGTGGTGAGACGCAGGATGCCGTCGTGGTCGTCGCCGAGGCCCAGCTCGCGCGCCGAGGCGATCATGCCGTCGGAGACGTGGCCATAGGTCTTGCGGGCCGCGATGGTGAAGCCGCCGGGCAGAACGGCGCCCGGGAGCGTGACCACCACCTTGTCGCCGACGAAGAAGTTGCCGGCGCCGCAGACGATGCCGCGCACATCCGCTCCCCCGTCGGCCGCCTGCTGGCCCTCGGGCGCGACACGCACCTGGCACCAGCGGATGGTCTTGCCGTTCGACTGCGGCTCGGGCTCGAACGAGAGCACCTCGCCGACGACGATGGGACCTTGGAGGTCGAAGTCGTGCGACCCCTCCTCTTCGAGGCCCACCTTGACGAGGGCGGCGTGGATGTCGTCGATCGACGCATCTGCCGGGACGTCGACGTACTCGCCGAGCCAGCTGATCGGAACCCGCATCTCTAGACCACCATTCCGAACTGCTGACTGAACCGGATATCGCCCTCGACCATGTCGCGCATGTCGTTCAGGTCGTTGCGGAACTGGAGGGTGCGCTCGATGCCCATGCCGAACGCGAAGCCCGAGTACTCGTCGGGGTCGATGCCGGCGGAACGGAGCACGTTGGGGTTCACCATGCCGCAGCCGCCCCACTCCACCCAGCGCGCGCCGCCCTTGGCGTTGGGCTGCCAGACATCCATCTCGGCACTCGGCTCGGTGAAGGGGAAGTAGTTGGGGCGCAAGCGGATCTTCGCCCCATCGCCGAACATCTGCCGGGCGAAGTGCTCGAGCGTGCCGCGCAGATGCGCCATGGTGAGGCCCTTGTCGATGGCAATGCCCTCGACCTGGCTGAACACGGGCGTGTGCGTGGCGTCGAGCTCGTCGGTGCGGTAGACGCGACCTGGTGCGATGACATAGACCGGCAGGTCGCGCTCGAGCAGGCTGCGCACCTGCACGGGAGAGGTGTGGGTGCGCAGCACGAGGTGCGATTCGGGCGGGTCGATGAAGAAGGTGTCTTGCATGGCGCGCGCCGGGTGGTCGGCGTCGAAGTTGAGGGCGTCGAAGTTGAACCACTCGCTCTCGACCTCGGGGCCTTCGGCCACCTCCCAGCCCATGCCCACGAAAATGTCGGCGATGCGGTCTTGGAGCAGGGAGAGCGGATGGCGCGCACCGATACGGCGCCGGGTGGCCACCGCCGTCACGTCGATCGCCTCGGCCGCGAGCTTCTGCTGCTCCTCCAGCGTCACGACCTCGGCCTCCCGGGCCGCGATGGCCTGGTTCACACGGGCCCGGGCCTGACCGACGAGCTTGCCCGCGGCGGCCTTCTGGTCGCCGGGGAGCGACTTGATCGCCCCGTTCAGCGAAGCGAGCACCGAGTTCTCGCCGGCGTGCTGCGAGCGCACGGCGCGCAACGTGGCGGAATCGGTGGCGGTCTCGAGGGCTGCGAGCGCCGCGTCGACCGCGTCGTTCACCGCCTGCTCGGTGATTGCGATGGGTTCAGACACGGTTCACAAGTTTAGCTTCTCCGCCGAACCACCCGCGGCGGCCTGTGGATGACTATTCGACGGCGTCGTTCTCGGGGTTCTGCACAACTCCACTGCGGCGGCGGGCCAGCCGGCGGGCCACCCAGGACAGGGTGAGGTTCACGGTGAGGTAGATGGCGAGCGTGATGAAGAAGAGGGTGAACAGGTAGCGGTTGCCGTAGAAGCTCGACAGGTTGTTCATCGTGGTGCGGATGAGCTCGTTGTACCCCACGATGAAACCGAGGCTGGTGTCTTTCAGCAACACCACGAGCTGGGCCACGATGATCGGCAGCATCTGCCGGAAGGCCTGGGGGAACTCGATGCGCATCTTCGTCTGCAGCCGGGTGAGCCCCAGGCTCAATCCTGCTTCGCGCTGGCCGCGTGGCAGCGAGGCGATTCCCGCGCGCAGCGCCTCGCCGATGATGGCCCCGTTGTAGAGGCCGAGCGCGAGCACCACGGCCCAGAAGGCACCGGTCGAGGCCACGAGGAGGATGAAGAGCATCATCAGGAGAACCGGCATGCCCCGCACGAACTCGAGCACGATCGTGACGGGCACCCGCACCGCGGCCCGTGGTGAGGTGCGCAGCAGGGCGAACAACACCCCCACGATGAGCGCCATCACCGCAGCGATGGCCGCGGCCTGCAGCGTGTTGAGGAGGCCGCGGCCCACCGCACCCCAGAACTCCGGATCGGTGACCGGCTTCTCCCAGCGGCTCCAGTCGAAGTACCCGGGCACGGTGATGCCGCCGGATTCGCGGGGCTGGGCGAGCGTGAACACCACCCAGCCGAGGCCGGCGAGCACCACGACGATCACCACCACGGAGGCGATGCGCGACCGCCGGCGGGCCCGGGGACCGGGGGCGTCGAACAGAACGGAGGCGCTCATCGCTGCACCACGAATTTCTTCTCGAGCCGCCCGGCCAGGATGCCGAGCGGGATGGTGATGAGGAGGTAGAAGGTGGCCACGGCCAGCAGCACGGGCACCACCGCGTTGCCGTTGGCGTTGGCGAGCGTACGGCCCACGCCGAAGAGCTCGGCCACGAAGAAGGCGCCCGCCACCGAGGTGTTCTTGGTGAGAGCGATCAGCACGTTGATGAGGGGTGGGATGACCATCCGGAACGCCTGGGGGAACACGACGATGCTCACGGTCTGCCCGAACCCGAGACCGAGGCTACGGGCGGCCTCGGCCTGGCCGACGGGCACGCCGTTGATGCCCGAGCGCAGCGCCTCGGCCACGAAGGGCGAGGTGTAGGCGGTCAGCGCGATGATCGCACACCAGAAGTAGGGCAGCTCCGACCCCAGATAGGGAAGGATGATGGCGCAGAAGAAGAGCACGAGAGTGAGCGGCGTGTTGCGCAACACCTCGGTGTAGACGGCGGCGAACCCGGTGAGCGCGGGCACGGGCGAGACCCGCATCACGGCCACGATCGTGCCGACCACGAGGGCGGCGAGCCCCGCGATGACGAGCAGCGAGAGCGTCTGCCCGAAGCCCTCGAGGTACAGCGGGAGGTTGTCGATGACGACGTTCACGAGGCCTCCTCTCTGGTGTCGGTTCGGATGTCAGGAGCGAGGGGCACCCGTCATCCGGATGCCCCTCACCGTCAGTCGATCAGTAGCGGTCGACCGCCGGCGGTTCGACGAAGGGCAGCACCTGGCCGGCCGTCGCCTCCCACGCCGCCTCGTAGGTGCCATCCGCGTACGACTCCTCGAGCACGTCGTTGATGAACATGCGGAAGTCGGTGTCGTCGAGCGCCAGACCGATGCCATAGGGCTCCTGGGTGAACGGCTCCCCCACGACCTTGAACTCGCCCTCGTTCTGAGCCGCGAGGCCCGCGAGGATGACGTTGTCGGTCGACACGGCCACGACCTGGCCGGTGCGCAGCGGCTCGAGGCAGTTGGTGTACGTGTCGGTGAGTACGACGTTCGCGCCGAGCGCTTCGAGGTTGGCGGCCGGCGTTGAACCGGTGACCGAGCAGACCGGCTGGCCCACGAGGTCGTCTTCACTCGAGATCGAGTCGTTGTCGGAGAGGGTCAGGATCGACTGGCCGGCCTGGTAGTAGGGCCCGGCGAACGAGATGACCTCTTTGCGCTTGTCGTTGATCGTGTAGGTGGCGACGACGACATCGACCTCACCCTGCTGGATGAAGGGCTCACGGTTGGCCGACACGGTCTCGACCCAGTTGATGTTCTCGGCCGCGATGCCGAGCTTCGCGGCGATGATCTTGCCGATCTCGACGTCGAAGCCCTCGGGGGTGCCGTCGGGGCCGACGAGTCCGAAGAGGGGCTGGTCGAACTTGGTGCCGATGGTGATCTCACCTGCGCTCGCCAGCTTCTCCATGGTGGAGCCCGCGGCGAAGGTGGGCTCCGCCACCGGGGTCACCGCGGTGTCGCCGGCGGAATCGCCCGCGCATCCGGACAGAGCGATGGCTGTTGCCGCCGCAAGTGCGAGAAACGATAGCTTCTTGTGCCTCATTGGTCGTACCTCTCGTGTGTGCTGTTCCCGCTCAGCTGCTGTGGCGGGCCCCTTGTGAGGAATGGATCGAGCCACGCCTAGTGGGCGAGGATCTTGGAGAGGAAGTCTTTCGCTCTCGGTGACTGGGGGTTGGAGAAGAACTCCTCCGGAGTCGCCTGCTCCTCGATGCGCCCGTCGGCCATGAAGACCACGCGGTCGGCGGCCTTGCGCGCGAACCCCATCTCGTGGGTGACCACGATCATGGTCATGCCGTCTTTGGCAAGGGAGACCATGACGTCGAGCACCTCGTTGATCATCTCGGGGTCGAGCGCGCTGGTGGGCTCGTCGAGCAGGATGAGCTTCGGGTCCATGGCGAGCGAACGGGCGATCGCCACGCGCTGCTGCTGGCCACCGGAGAGCTGCGCCGGGAGTTTCGCAGCCTGGTTCGCCACTCCCACGCGGTCGAGCAACTCCATGCCGCGGCGCTCCGCCTCTTTCTTCGACACCTTGCGCACCGCCATCGGGGCCAGCGTGACGTTCTGCAGCACGGTCTTGTGGGCGAAAAGGTTGAACGACTGGAAGACCATGCCGACGTCGGCGCGAAGGGCTGCGAGCTCGCGGCCCTCACTCGGCAGACGGATGCCATCGATCGAGATGGAACCGGAGTCGATGGTCTCGAGGCGGTTGATGGCACGACAGAGGGTGGACTTGCCCGATCCGCTCGGGCCGATGACGACCACGACCTCGCCTCGGGCCACCGTGGTGGAGATGTCTCTCAGAACGTGGAGTTCGCCGAAGTGCTTGTCGATGTGATCGATGACGACGAGCGGATCAGCTACACCCCCTGTGCCTCGAACGGGGGTACTGGGCAAACTCATGGGGTACACATAAGCACACCCCTTCGGGGGGTAGCAACGAAACATAGGGATCCGTGACCGAACCGAAACCCGGCGGAAACAGGGCGCAGTGCGCGGAGGCGGCGCTCAGGAGCGGTGGGCGAACGCGCTCTCGTAGAGACAGACGGATGCGGCCGTGGCCAGGTTGAGCGACTCGGCCTGCCCGTAGATCGGCAGCGACACGGCGCGATCGACGAGGGTGAGGTACTCGTCGGGGAGGCCGCGCGCCTCGTTGCCGAAGACCCACGCGGTGGGCGCATCGAGGAGACCGGCGGTACGCACGTCGAGCAGGTCGTCGCCCTTGATGTCGGCGGCCAGGGTCTGGAGGCCCTCAGCACGGGCGCGGTCGAGAACGTCTTGGAGGGTGGCCTCGACGGCCACCGGGAGGTGGAACAGCGACCCGGTGGTGGAGCGCACCACCTTGGGGTTGTAGAGGTCGACCGAGCGACCGGTGAGGATGACCGCATCCGCTCCCGCCGCATCCGCGGCCCGGATGATGGTGCCCGCGTTGCCGGGGTCGCGCACCTCTTCGAGCACCGCGATGAGTCGCGGTTTCGCGGCGAAGATGTCTTTCACGGCGGTGGGGAACTGCCGTGCGACGGCCACGAAGCCCTGGGGCGTGACCGTGTCGGCCATGGTGTCGAGCACCTGCTCGGTGACGAACTCCACCTCGAGCTCGGCCTTCTCGGCGGCCGCGGCGATGTCGCCGTAGCGCTCGAGGGCCGTGGGAGTGGCGAACAGGTCGACCACCAGGTGAGGGGCGAAGGTCAGCGCCTCGGAGACGGCCTGCGGCCCCTCCAAGAGGAAGAGCCCGGTCTCAGACCGGGCTCCCTTCTTGGCGAGTTTCGCCACTGCCCGAACGCGAGGTGATCTCGGATTGTCCAGCATGTGGCTCACTCTATCTATTCAGTTGTGTGTCGTGGCCTATCGCGATCGGCGTAGTGCCTACGCTGCAGCCTTGGGCGCGGAGGTGTCGGCCGGAAGGGCCGACTTCGCGCTCTGGACGAGGGCCGCGAAGGTGGCGGGCTCGTTCACGGCGAGTTCGGCCAGGATGCGGCGGTCGACCTCGATGCCGGCGAGGCCGAGACCCTGGATGAGGCGGTTGTAGGTGAGGCCGTTCGCGCGCGACGCAGCGTTGATGCGCTGGATCCACAGGCGGCGGAAGTCGCCCTTGCGCGCACGGCGGTCACGGTACGAGTAGACGAGGGAGTGGGTGACCTGCTCCTTGGCCTTGCGGTACAGGCGCGAACGCTGACCGCGGTAGCCCTCGGCGCGTTCGAGGATGACGCGACGCTTCTTGTGGGCGTTGACAGCCCTCTTTACTCTTGCCATTGTTCTTTATTCCTTCTGGTGTCTGGTCGGCGCAGTCGAGGACTACAGGCCGAGAAGCTTCTTGGCGACCTTGGTGTCGGCCTTGGACAGCGTCTGGTCTTTGTTCAGGCGAGCCTTGCGCCCCGGGGCCTTGACCTCCAGGTTGTGGCGCATACCGGCCTGCTGCTTCATGAGCTTGCCGGTACCGGTGACCTTGAATCGCTTCTTGGCACCGGAGTGCGTCTTCATCTTCGGCATGGGGTTCTCCTTGTGTGTTCTGGCTTGTCGCGGCCGGGACGGCCGGCGGGGCTTACTACTCGGCCGAGGCGGCCGGCTGAGCCGGTGCCTGGTCGGAGTCTTCGGGGGTGGTGGGCGCGGTCTCGTGCGCCCGGGCCTTCGAGGCATCGCGCTTGGCGTTCTGCTCGGCCTTGGCTTCTGCCTTGTTCTTCAACGGGCCGATGACCATGACCATGTTGCGGCCATCGATGGTGGGGGTGGATTCGACGGTGCCGAACTCGGCCACGTCTTCGGCGAAGCGCTGAAGGAGGCGCACACCCTGGTCGGGGCGCGACTGCTCGCGGCCTCGGAACAGGATCATGGCCTTCACCTTGTCGCCCGCCTTGAGGAATCCCTCGGCGCGCTTGCGCTTGGTCTCGTAGTCGTGCACGTCGATCTTCAGACGGAAACGCACCTCTTTGAGGATGGTGTTCGCCTGGTTGCGACGGGCTTCCTTCGCCTTCTGCGCGGCTTCGTACTTGAACTTTCCGTAGTCCATGATCTTCGCGACCGGGGGCTTGGAGTTGGGTGCGACCTCGACGAGGTCGAGGTCAGCCTCCTGGGCAAGCCGAAGGGCGACGTCGATGCTGACGACGCCGACCTGCTCGCCGCCCGGCCCCACGAGGCGCACCTCGGGGACTCGAATACGGTCGTTGGTACGGGGATCGCTGATGCGTTACTCCTTAGTTTCGTTCGTTGTCACGAAAGCATAGGAATCCCGCGTGCGCATTGCAGTCACCCGCACTACACACATATTCAAACCGCACCCTTACTCTGCGCATCTGTGTCGGCCGAAGGCCGAACCATAAACGCAGGGAGTGCAATCGACCCGGTAACCTGATGAAGCGGTTTGCGCGGGTGGGAGATTCTCCACTTTCGAGCTGAGGCCAATGGTCTCAGAGCCGCACAGAGTCTATCAGAGACTTGGCGAAATCAGTAAGGAACTCTCGCGATGAGCGACAACTACGAATCGGATGCGATCCGCGACATCGCAGAAGTGCCCGCGATCGAGGTCATCACGACCACCGCGGTGCACCTCATGAGCGCCGCCGCCGTCAAGTGCGGACTCTCCGACGATCCGTCGGTGGAGACGGATCTCGACGAGGCGCGCAAGCTCATCACGGCGCTCGCGGGGCTCGTCACCGCCTCCGCCCCGTTCCTCGGCGACCAGCACGCGCGGAGTCTGCGCGACGGGCTGCGCTCGCTCCAGCTGGCCTTCCGCGAGGCTTCGGCCGTGCAGGACCCGATCGGCGAAGGCCCGGGCGAGAAGTTCACCGGCCCGGTGAGCTGAACCGGCCGGCGCCGGCGCCCGCTCAGACGGCCGTGAGGCGAACGCCCAGCGAATCGACGCGCTCGGTGATCACCGGATGCGACGACCAGGTCGTCTGCAGTCGCGCCACGAGATCGGCGAGTGCGGCCTGATCGAGGCCGGGCACGAGCGCGAGAACCACGAGGAGCTCCGGGCCTCGCTGGCGCGACTCCGGGTCGCCTGCCACGAGACGGATGCCCGCCACCGCCGGTTCGCTCGCGATCGACAGCTCGAAGGCATCGAGCACCTCGGCGCTCTCGTGCGGCGGCTGCCACGCCGCATCCTGAGCCAGCGCCCACACCAGGGGCCGGCGCAGCACGAACTCGGTCACCGAACCCGGGTCGAGCACGATCAATTCTGTCGACTCCGCAGCGGCCGCGAGAGCGGCACGTCGCGCGGCCACGGGGATGGGCCGCGCGCGCGGGTTCCAGGCCGTAAGCGCCTCCACCGAGGTGAAGGCGGGCAGCACGGTGCGGCCATCCGGACCCTCGACCGTGACGAGAGAGAGTTCCTGGGTCTTGTCGACGCGGAGGCCCGCATCCGTCAGGCCCTCCTCGCCCGCGTGGGCGACGAGAGGAACCAGCAGGCGCGCGTCGCGGAGGGCCTCGAGGACGTCGACGCTCGTAGACGTTCCCGCGCGGAAACCCGTCAGTGCGGCGAGCAGACGCTCCGGAGCGCTACCGTCGTCGGACTCGCTGCCGTGCGACTCGAAGTGCCGGCCCTTCCAGGGCTGGCCGGCCGAATCGGTGAGGTGCGGATCGTGCTCAGTCAGCTGCCACGTCCAGTGCTTCGGCGAGCGTGAACGCGCCGGCGTAGAGCGCACGTCCTACGATGGCGCCCTCGAGGCCGAGCGGCACGAGGCTACGCAGCTCGGCGATGTCGTCGAGGCTGGAGATGCCGCCCGAGGCGATGACCGGCCGTGAGGTGCGCTCCATCACCTGGCGGAGCAGATCGACGTTCGGGCCCTTCAGCGTGCCGTCTTTGGTGACGTCGGTGACGACGTAGCGGGCGCAGCCGGCCTCTTCGAGGCGGTCCATGACCTGCCAGATGTCGCCGCCGTCCTTCGTCCAGCCGCGAGCGGCGAGGGTGGTGCCGCGCACGTCGAGGCCGACCGCGATGGCGTCGCCGTACTGCGCGATGACGTTCGCCGCCCACTCGGGGTTCTCGAGCGCCGCGGTGCCGAGGTTGATACGCTTCGCGCCCGACTCGAGCGCCGTCTCGAGGCTCTCGTCGTCGCGGATGCCACCCGAGACCTCGACGTTCACGCCTTTCGCCTGACGGATGACCTTCTTGATCACCCCGAGGTTGCTGCCCCGGCCGAAAGCGGCATCGAGATCGACGAGGTGGATCCACTCCGCGCCCTGGGCGATCCAGTCGGCGGCGGCGTCGACCGGGTCGCCGTGGTAGGTCTCGGTGCCCGCTTCGCCCTGCGTCAGGCGCACGGCCTTGCCGCCTGCGACATCGACGGCGGGCAGCAGAACAAGACCCGGTGCTTTGTTGAACTCACTCATTGCGTGCCCTCGGTAGATGGTGTCTCGGGTACCGCGCGTGCCACGGCCCCCCGCGATCGTAGCGACTCGCGTCGCCCACGTCGAAACGAGCTCAAGTCAGGGTGCCGAGCCAGTTCGAGAGCAGCCGGATGCCGGCGTCGCCGGACTTCTCGGGGTGGAACTGGGTGGCCGACAGTGGACCGTTCTCGACGGCCGCCACGAACCGGGATCCGTGCTCCGCCCAGGTGACCAGGGGCGGACGACGGGTGACCTCGTCGGTGAGCTCCCACTTCTGCGCGGCGTAGGAGTGCACGAAGTAGAAGCGCTCGTCGCGGATTCCGTCGAAGAGCACCGAGTTCTCGGGGGCGTCGATGGTGTTCCAGCCCATGTGGGGCACGACATCCGCTTCGAGCAGCTCGACCGTTCCCGGCCATTCGCCGAGACCCTGGGAGTCGACGCCGCGCTCGATGCCGTCGGTGAAGAGCACCTGCATGCCGACGCAGATACCGAGCACCGGGCGACCCCCGGCGAGACGACGGCCGATCAGCTCTCCCCCGCGCACGGCCTCGAGCTGATCCATCACGGCCTGGAACGCACCGACCCCGGGCACCAGGAGACCGTCGGCCTCCATGACGGCCGCGCGGTTCGCGGTGACCTGCACATCGGCCCCGGCGCGCTCGAGCGCCTTCGCGGCCGAGTGGATGTTGCCACTGCCGTAGTCGAGCACCACGACCGAGGGTCGGGTCACAGCGCACCCTTGGTGGAGGGAATGCCGGAGACGAGCGGATCGAGGGCCTTGGCCTGACGGAATGCGCGCGCGAAGGCCTTGAACTCGGCCTCGGCGATGTGGTGCGGGTCACGGCCACCGAGCACGGTGACGTGCACGGTGAGCCCCGCGTTGAAGGTGATGGCCTCGAACACGTGGCGCACCATGGAGCCGGTGAAGTGGCCGCCGATGAGGTGGAACTCGTAGCCCTCGGGCTCGCCGGAGTGCACGAGGTAGGGGCGGCCCGAGATGTCGACGACGGCCTGCACGAGCGCCTCGTCGAGCGGCACGAGGGCGTCGCCGAAACGGGAGATGCCTGCCTTGTCACCGAGCGCTTCACGGATGGCCAGACCGAGGACGATCCCGATGTCTTCGACGGTGTGGTGCACATCGATCTCGATGTCGCCCTTGGCGCGCACGGTGAGATCGGTGAGCGAGTGCTTCGCAAAGGCGGTGAGCAGGTGGTCGTAGAACGGCACCGAGGTCTGGATGTCGGAGACGCCCGTGCCGTCGAGGTCGAGCGACAGCTCGATCGACGACTCGCTGGTCTCCCGCTGCAGTCGGGCGGTGCGGTGTGCGGTCATGTCAGCAATCCTATCGAGGGTCGTCGGATGCCCCACCGGGCGCGACCATGGGCGTCAGCTCGCGCATCGCGTCGAGGAAGGCCGTGGTCTCGGCCGCAGTGCCCGCACTCACCCGGAGGTGACCCGGGATGCTCAGATTGCGGATGATGATGCCCCTATCGAGCAGCTGCTGCCAGAGCCCCTCGGGGTCGGAGACACCCCCGAAGAGCACGAAGTTCGCGGCACTCGGCCAGGGGGTGTAGCCGAGCTCGGTGAGCACCTCGACCATGCGGTCGCGCTGGTGCTTGATGTCATCGACCATGGCCAGCATCTCGGGTGCGTGAGCGAGCGCGGCGACCGCGGCCGCCTGGGTGAGCGCCGACAGGTGGTACGGGAGGCGAACGAGCCGCATCGCGTCGATCACCGCGGGATCGGCGGCGAGATAGCCGAGACGCGCCCCGGCGAAGGCGAAGGCCTTGCTCATGGTGCGCGACACCAGGAGGCGGGGGCGGCCCTCGAGAAGCGAGAGGGCGGTGGGATCGCCATCCGGCATGAATTCGGCGTAGGCCTCGTCGACCACCACGATCCCGTCGGTGGCGTCATAGGCCGCCGCGATGGTGTCGAGGCCGAGGGCGGTGCCGGTGGGGTTGTTGGGAGCGCAGAAGAACACGATGTCGGGCTTGGTGCGCTCGATCCAGTCGACGGCCGTGGCCGGCGAGATCTGGAACTCCGCGTCGCGTGTTCCCGCCACCCACTCGGTGCCGGTGGAGGCGGCGATGATCGAGTGCATGGAGTACGTGGGAGGGAAACCGAGCACGGTTCGCCCCGGCCCACCGAAAGCCTGCAGGATGTGCTGGAGCACCTCGTTGGAGCCGTTCGCCGCCCAGATGTTCTCTCGGGTGAGGCCGGGGGCGGAGGAATCCGCGTTGAGGTAGGCGGCGAGCGAGTCGCGCAGATCACTGAACTCGCGGTCGGGGTAGCGGTTGACCGTCATCAGCTCGCGCGCGATCGACTCGATGATGTCGCGGGCGACGTCTTCGGGAATCGGGTGCGTGTTCTCGTTGACATTCAGTTCGACCGGAAGGTGCAGGTGCGGAGCGCCGTACGGGCTCAGACCGCGAAGGTCGTCTCGAATGGGCAGGTCATCGAGGGTAGTCACCGGTGAATTCTATCGGCGTCGGACTACACCGAAGACGAACCATCAGAAGGCGCCATGCGCCGGAGACGGAGGCAGCGGAGGCGGGCGCTGCTACTCGGCCAGGTCGGCCGGGATGGCGATGCGCTGGCCGGGCTGCACCGACGAGGTCTCGAGCTGGTTGAGCGAGCGGATCTCGGCGATGACGTCGCGCGGGTCGGCCGACGGCGCGACGGTCTCGGCGATGCTCCACAGGCTCTGCCCCGCCTGCACGGTCACGTAGTCGAACTCGGTGCTGCTCGAACCGAGCGACGCGATGGCGGAGCCGCCACTGAACATGGCGAGCAGGCCGAGCACGGTGATGACCGGCAGAGCGATGAGCACGGCGAGCACCTTGCGGCCGCGTGAGGTGATGCGCAGTCGCGGCGCGGCGACCACGGCAGCCGGACGCGGAGCCGGGGTGGATGCGGCACGACGCGCGGCGGGACGAGAAGCGGTGGTACCGAACTGTGCTGCTGCGATGCTCATGATTCCTCCTGAGGGATTCGTACCGACCCTCGGCCGAGAGGGCCGGTACGAAGCTATGTTCCGAATGTATATTCGATTTTCGAATGCGTCAAGTCGAATACAGACCCGAAATCGGCGACACACTCGAAGACATGTGCGTTTTCGAGCAGTTCTCGGATACAGTTTCGATCAACAGGTGAACTCAATCACCAGCCACCGACATCGCCGGTGGTGCGCAGTGAGAAAGCAGGGAGACGTGGCCAACGACACGGGTCGCACAAGGCGGCGCAAGAGCCTCAGCGACAAGCAGCTCGCGATCCTCGACGTGATCCAGCGATCGGTCGTGGCACGCGGCTACCCGCCGAGCATGCGTGAGATCGGCGACGCGGTCGGGCTCTCCTCGCTCTCGAGCGTCACCCATCAGCTCAACCAGCTCGAACTGAGCGGCTACCTCCGACGTGACCCCAACCGGCCGCGCGCCATGGAGGTGCTGATCGACATCCCGAGTCCCGAGTCCGATCCCGCACCGGATGCCGACTCCGCTCCTCCCGTGGGAGACGCCACCCTCGTGCCTCTCGTGGGCCGCATCGCCGCGGGCATCCCGATCACGGCCGAGCAGCAGGTCGACGAGGTGTTCCCCCTCCCCCGTCAGCTCGTGGGCAACGGCGACCTCTTCATGCTGAAGGTCGTGGGTGAGTCGATGATCGACGCCGCGATCTGCGACGGCGACTGGGTGGTCATCCGGCAGCAGAACACCGCCGAGAACGGCGACATCGTGGCCGCCATGCTCGACGAGGAGGCCACCGTCAAGGTCTTTCGCCAGCGCGACGGCCACACCTGGCTGCTCCCCCGCAACTCGAACTTCGAGCCCATCCTCGGCGACTTCGCCACCGTGCTGGGCAAGGTCGTGGCGGTCCTCCGGGCCGTCTGACCCAGACGTCCCTCACAACAGCGAGGCCCCCGCCGGATCACCGGCGGGGGCCTCGCTGACAGGCGGATGCGACGTTCAGCGAGAAACGGCGAACTCCACGAGCCGCTCCTCGAACTCCGGGTTCACCAGCGCGCGCACGTGAGTGCCCGACTCCTCGTAATCCGTGCTCAGCACGGTGTTCTTCTCGTGCAGCAACGTCACGAGGTCACCCCGCTCGTAGGGCACGAGCAGCTCGACCTCGACGGTCGGCTTCGGGATGATCTCGTCGATCGCCGCGAGCAGCTCGGGGATGCCCTCGCCGGTACGGGCCGACACGAAGATGGCCGTGGGCTCGAGGCCGCGCAGCACGAGCCGGTCGTCATCCGACACCAGATCGCTCTTGTTGAACACCACGATCTCGGGGATGCCCCGGGCTCCCGCATCGCCGATCACGTCGCGCACCGTGGTGATCTGGCTTGCCGGATCGGGGTGCGATGCGTCGACGACGTGCACCAGCACATCCGAATCGGAGACCTCTTCGAGCGTCGAACGGAACGCCTCCACCAGCTGATGCGGCAGGTGCCGCACGAAGCCCACGGTATCGGCGATCGTGTAGGGGCGCCCATCGGCCGTCTGGTTCTTGCGCACCGTGGCGTCGAGCGTGGCGAACAACGCGTTCTCCACCAGCACGCCGGCGCTCGTGATGCGGTTGAGCAGCGATGACTTGCCCGCGTTGGTGTACCCGGCGATGGCCACCGACGGCACCGCGTTGCGCTTGCGGTTCGCCCGCTTCGCATCGCGCGCCGGTTTCATCTCCTTGATCTGCTTGCGCAGCTTGGCCATGCGGGTGTGGATGCGGCGGCGATCGAGCTCGATCTTCGTCTCACCGGGGCCACGCGACCCCATACCGGCGCCGGCGCCACCCACCTGACCACCGGCCTGGCGCGACATCGAGTCACCCCAGCCACGGAGCCTCGGCAGCAGGTATTCGAGCTGCGCCAGTTCGACCTGGGCCTTGCCCTCCCGGCTCTTGGCGTGCTGGCTGAAGATGTCGAGGATGACGGCCGTGCGGTCGATGACCTTGACCTTCACCACGTCTTCCAGCGCACGCCGCTGGCTCGGGGCGAGCTCGGTGTCGGCGATGACGGTGTCTGCGCCGAGTGACTGGACGACGGCGCGCAGCTCCTCCGCCTTGCCCTTGCCGAAGTACGTGCTGGGGTCGGGATGCGGGCGCCGCTGCAGAAGTCCGTCGAGCACCACCGCTCCCGCGGTCTCGGCGAGGGCGGCGAGCTCGCGCAGCGAGTTCTCGGCGTCGTCGAGCGAGCCCTGCGAGTAGACGCCGATGATGACGACGTTCTCGAGTCGCAGCTGCCGGTACTCGACCTCGGTGACGTCTTCGAGTTCGGTGGAGAGCCCGGCCACGCGCCGGAGCGACTGCCGGTCTTCGCGATCGAGCTGCTCGCCGTCGTAGCCGGATCCGCTGGTCGTCTCCGGTCGTTGGAGCGCCTGCGCCGAACCCTGCTCGAACAATGCGTAGCCGCTCGAGCGCTTCTCGGCCGACGCGAGAACGCGCGCGACGACGTCGTCTGCTGCGGTGGGATCTGATTCCCGGGTCTCGTGGTCTGACATTGCAGTCAAGACTAGCCTCCTTGTTTGCTAGATTGCCCTCTATGGATGGCGAGCACTACTTCTCTGCGCAGCCCGCAGGGGAACTCGTGCCGAGAGACCTCGCGGTCGCTCTCGCCGGCTCGCACTACCGCCTCACGACGGCTTCCGGCATCTTCAGTCCCGATCGCATCGACGTCGGCACCCAGGTGCTGTTGTCGCAGGTTCCCCCGCCCCCTCCCGGCGGCAATCTGCTCGATCTCGGGTGCGGATGGGGGCCGATCGCACTGACGCTCGCTCTCCAGTCACCGCGCGCCACGGTGTGGGCGGTCGACGTCAACGAACGTGCGCTTGAGTTGGTTCGGCGGAATGCTCACATTTTGGGTCTCGATCATGTCAACGCCTGCCGGCCCGAAGATGTTCCCGATGACGTGGCCTTCACCACGATCTGGTCGAATCCGCCCATCCGGGTGGGCAAGAACGAGCTGCACTCGATGCTCGAACGCTGGCTCCCCCGGCTCGAGGTGGGGTCGGACGCGTGGCTCGTGGTGCAGAAGAACCTCGGGTCTGATTCGCTGCAGCGGTGGCTCGACGCCGAGTTCGCCGACCTGAGCGTGACGCGGGCGAGCACCAACAAGGGGTTCCGCATCCTGAAGGCGCGAAAGCGCGCCGCTCCGGTCGCCTGACGATTCAGCCGAGCGACAGATCGCCCTCGTAGACGAGCTCTGCGGGGCCGGAGAGTGCGACGTGCTCACCGTCTTCGGTGGGGAACATCCGAACGCCCACCACGCCGCCGGGAACGGTGACACTCCAGTTGTTGGGGGCGCCCTCGCCGGCCCAGTACCGCGTGGCCAGGGCCGCCGCCGCCGCGCCGGTGCCGCAGGAGAGCGTCTCGCCGCTCCCCCGCTCGTGCACCCGCATCCGGATGCGCCCCACACCATCCCGCACGAGCGGATCGCTCGGCACCACGAACTCGACGTTGGCGCCATCCGCCGGAACGGGCTCGAGGTGCGGGATGAAGGAGAGATCGGCGTCGTCGAGCTCCTCGTCGTCGGCGAGGGCCACCACGACGTGCGGGTTGCCCACGTTGATACCGAGGCCGGGACGGGCCACCTGGAGGTTCTTTGCACGCACCAGCGGCTCGCCACCGTCGAGGGACCAGCGACCGAGGTCGACCTGGAAGCCGAGCTTGTTCAGCTGCACGTCGCGCACGCCACTGCGGGTGCCGATCACGAGAGTGTCTCCTGGTGCGAGGGTGGCGAGGCCGTTGTCGATGAGGTAGCGCGCGAACACCCGGATGCCGTTGCCGCACATCTCGGCGATCGAACCGTCGCCGTTGTGGTAATCCATGAACCATTCGGCCGCGTCGTCTTCGGCGAGCGATGCCGCGCCCGCATCGATGTTCGCCGAGCGAACCGCGCGCAGCACGCCGTCGGCTCCGACACCGAAGTGGCGGTCGCAGATGGCGGCGATCTGGCTGGGGGTGAGGTCGACCTCTCCATCGGGATCGCTGAAGAGCACGAAGTCGTTGCCGGTGCCCTGACCCTTGGTGAAGTGAAGCTCGACTGCCATGGGAATCAGTCTAGGACGGCGTCGAGGGCCGCTCGCACGGCGTCCGCCGAGAGCGGATCGACATCTCTGGCGTCGGCGTAGCGCTTGAACCAGCTCACCTGGCGGCGGGCGTAACGGCGTGTGAGCGCCTGCGCCTCAGCGATCGCGTCGGCCTCGGTCATCGTGCCGTCGTGCTGGGCGAGCGCCTGGGCGTAGCCGATGGCCCGGGCCGCAGTGGTGCCGTTGCGAAGCCCCGCGGGGAGCAGGGTGGCGACTTCGTCGACCAGGCCGGCCTGCCACATCCGTTCGACCCGCTCGTCGAGGCGGGGCACGAGGATCTCGCGAGGGATTCCCAGGCGCAGGATGCTCGCCGCGCGCCAGGGCACCGGTTCGTCGGGCAGGGTGCCGGAGACGGGTTCGCCCGTGAGTTCGACCACCTCGAGGGCACGCACGAGGCGGCGGCCGTTGAACTGACCGATCGACGCGGCGGCGGCCGGATCGATCGCCTTCAGCCGGTCGTAGAGTGCGCGCTCCCCGGATGCCGCCAGCTCCGTCTCGAGCCGCTCGCGCACGGCGTCGTCGCGAGCCGGGAAGCGGAAGTCGAAGAGCACCGCGGAGACGTAGAGGCCGCTCCCACCCACGAGCAGAGCTGTGGCACCGCGCGCGGTGATGGCCTCGATGGTGGCACGCGCCTCGCGCTGGTAGGCGGCCACGGAGGCGTCGTCGGTGATGTCGAGTACGTCGAGCTGGTGGTGCGGGATCCCCTGGCGCTCGGCGAGGGAGAGTTTGGCCGTGCCGATGTCCATACCGCGGTAGAGCTGCATGGCATCGGCGTTGACCACCTCGGCGGCGCGACCGTGCTCGGCGAGGCGATGGGCGAGCTGCAGCGAGAGATCGGATTTGCCCGTTCCCGTCGCCCCGACGATCGCGACCAGATCGGGGAGGCGGGTGCTCACCCGCTAGTCCCGCAACTCGTCGTCGGAGCGGTAGATCGGAATGGTGGCGCCGTGCTGGTGATCCCCTGCCCGAAGGTGCGGCGTCGCGGCGGTGAGGCCGAGGTCACGCGATGCCGCGCCGCTGCCGACGCGGAGTGACGGCAGGCCGAGCGAGACACGACCAGGGGCTGTGTCGGATCCGCTCGGTGCGGGCACGGCGCACGACTCGGCTGCGGCGCGGTCCCACGCATCGCCGGCGCGGGTGCGGCGCACCTCGAGCGGCGCGCCATCCGTGTCGGCGAGGAGATGGAAGGGAGCGGCCTGCGTGACGGTGACCGAGACCACATCGCCCGGTCGTGGGGCGGGCGAGCCCGCCGGCACCTCGAAGTGCACGAGGCGGCTGTCTTCGGCTCGGCCGCTCAAGCGGTGGGTGGCGCTGTCTTTGCGGCCCTCGCCGTTGGCCACCACGAGTTCGACGCGACGGCCGATCTGCTTCTGGTTCTCTTCCAGGGAGATACGCTCCTGCAGGGCCACGAGCCGCTCGTAGCGCTCCTGCACGACAGCGTGAGGAACCTGGTCGGGCAGTGTGGCCGCGGGAGTTCCCGGGCGGATCGAGTACTGGAAGGTGAAGGCCGACGCAAAACGCGCTGCTTCGACCACGCGCAGCGTTTCGAGGAAGTCGTCTTCCGTCTCGCCCGGGAAGCCCACGATGATGTCGGTGGAGATGGCTGCGTCGGGCATCTTCTCGCGCACCCGGTCGAGGATGCCCAGGAACTTCGCCGAGCGGTAGGAGCGCCGCATGGCGCGCAGGATGCGGTCGGAACCCGACTGCAGCGGCATGTGCAGCTGGGGCATCACCGATGGGGTCTCGGCCATCGCGTCGATGACGTCGTCGGTGAAGGCGGCAGGATGAGGACTCGTGAAACGGATTCGCTCGAGCCCTTCGATCTGCCCGGCCGCACGCAGTAGCTTGCCGAACGCGAACCGGTCGCCGAACTCGACGCCGTAGGAGTTGACGTTCTGGCCGAGGAGCGTGACCTCGATGGCCCCGTCGTCGACCAGTGACTGGATCTCGGCGAGCACGTCGCCCGGCCGACGGTCTTTCTCTTTGCCGCGAAGCGCCGGCACGATGCAGAAGGTGCAGGTGTTGTTGCACCCCACTGAGATCGACACCCAGCCGCTGTAGCTCGAGTCGCGCTTCGTGGGGAGGGTGGAGGGGAAGGTTTCCAGCGAGTCGAGGATCTCGATCTGCGCCTCCTCGTTGTGCCGCGCCCGCTCGAGGAGGCTGGGCAAGGCACCCATGTTGTGCGTGCCGAAGACCACGTCGACCCACGGCGCCTTGTCGAGGATGACGTTCTTGTCCTTCTGCGCCAGGCAGCCGCCCACGGCGATCTGCATGCCCTCGTGCCGCCGTTTCACCGACGCGAGATGGCCCAGGTTGCCGTAGAGCTTGTTGTCGGCGTTCTCGCGAACAGCGCACGTGTTGATGACCACGACGTCGGCTTCGACCCCATCAGCCTTCACGTAGCCTGCCGCTTCGAGTGAGCCACTGAGGCGCTCGGAGTCGTGCACGTTCATCTGGCAGCCGAAGGTGCGCACCTCGTAGGTGCGCACGCGGCCTGCCGCGTCGAGCGCGGCTGCCGAGGGTTCGATGACCGTCGGCGCGTGACTGACTGTGTTCATGATGGCTCCATTGTACGAACCACGCGAGGGGCGGTCGCTCAGCGGAACCGGGGGCCGCCCACCGACTTGCGGCCGGCCATGGCTCGTCGGGTGGCCTCGCGCACGACTCCGGATGCGAACCCGCGCCGAGAGAGGAACCCCATCAGCCGGCGCTCCACCGTGGCGTCGTCGTAGCTCGAGAGCTGGCCCACCCGCTTCTCGGCGGCTTCGAGGGCGAGGTCGAACTCGTGCGCCTCGTCGAGCGACTCGAGCGCCACGTTCGCCAGCTCAGCCGGGATCTTGCGAGCCGAGAGTTCGCGAGAGATGATGCCGCGGCTCTTGTGATTGCGGTCGCTCAGCCGGTCGACCAAGGCCTCAGCGAGCGCGAAGTCGTTGAGGTAGCCGAGCTCCTCGTAGCGCTGCACGAGGTCGTCGGCCTCGATCTCGGAAGCACCCTGAGCCACCAGGAGCTCGTGCGTCTCGCGCGAGGAGAGCTGCCGGCGGCCGAGGGCCCGGATGACCGTGTCGCTCACCCGGGCGATGCGCTCCTCATCGGAGAGCTGCTCCTCGACCTCGTCGGGAACGGCCGCCGAGGAAGACGACGACCGCGCCGCCGAACGCCCTCGGCGCACCGCATCCAGACTGATGATGTCGTTCATCGAGGGCTAGGCACCCTTTTTCGCGAGCTTGGGCGCGATCGAGTCGACGTTGCCTGCCGTGGCGGCAGTAGCGGCCGCGGCAGCCGCCGCCGCCGCGCCCACCTCGCCGACACCGAGCTTCGCGAGGATCTTGTTCTCGATCTCCAGCGCGATGTCGGGGTTCTCGGTGAGGAATCGACGCGAGTTCTCTTTGCCCTGACCCAGCTGGTCGCCGTCGTAGGTGTACCAGGCACCCGACTTGCGCACGATCTCGTGCTCCACACCGAAGTCGATCAGGCTGCCCTCGCGAGAGATGCCGATGCCGTAGAGGATGTCGAATTCCGCCTGCTTGAAGGGCGGCGCCATCTTGTTCTTCACGACCTTGACCCGAGTGCGGTTACCGACGGCCTCTGTGCCCTCCTTGAGGGTCTCGATGCGGCGGATGTCGAGACGCACGGAGGCGTAGAACTTGAGCGCCTTACCACCGGCCGTGGTCTCGGGGCTGCCGAAGAACACGCCGATCTTCTCGCGGAGCTGGTTGATGAAGATCATCGTGGTGTTGGTCTGGTTGAGACCACCCGTGAGCTTACGGAGGGCCTGCGACATGAGGCGGGCCTGGAGGCCGACGTGGGAGTCGCCCATCTCGCCCTCGATCTCGGCGCGGGGCACGAGCGCGGCGACGGAGTCGATGACGATCAGGTCGATCGAACCGGAGCGCACGAGCATGTCGGCGATCTCGAGCGCCTGCTCACCCGTGTCGGGCTGCGACACCAGGAGGGAGTCGATGTCGACGCCGAGCTTCTTGGCGTAATCGGGGTCGAGCGCGTGCTCCGCATCGATGAAGGCGGCGATGCCGCCGGCACGCTGCGCGTTGGCGATGGCGTGCAGGGTGAGCGTGGTCTTACCCGATGACTCCGGGCCGTAGATCTCGACGATACGGCCGCGCGGGAGACCCCCGATACCGAGCGCGACATCCAGCGCGATCGAGCCGGTCGGCACGACCTCGACCGGCGCACGGTCGTCGCTGCCGAGCCGCATGACGGAGCCCTTACCGAACTGGCGGTCGATCTGGGCGAGCGCGGTCTCGAGGGCTTTCTCGCGATTGGCGTCTGATGGCATCTCGGTTCTCCTTCTTCGTTGTGCGGCCTCTCGGCGGCGATGGTGTGCCCACAGGCTGTCGTTGCGTTCGAACGTTCCGAGCGATTGGCGACAGGGCGTTGTACGGGAGGTGTCGAACTGCATCCACGTTAGGCAGCACCGCCGACATCGGAGCCGGAGGACGTTCAACTGTGGAGAAGTTCTTCGAATCTCTCGCTGTGCAGGAGCCTACGCGCATCCGAAGATATGTTCGATAAAGCCACGGCGTGTCGCGATGCGTGTTCGAATCATCCGCGCGCGAAAAAGCCCCGGGCCGGAGCCCGGGGCTTTCGCTTCAGTTTCGGGGAGCCGCGGGAAGACCGGCTCCGTGCCACCGTTCGGGCGGCACATCCGCTGTCCGGCAGATCGCGAGCCACACGTCTCGCGGTGCTATTCCTGCCGACAGGGCCTGCTGGGGTGTTCGATCTCCGAGGTCGACGAGAACCAGGTCACGCGTGACGACCTGCCCGTAAGCGGCACCGAACTCGTCGGCGACGGCCTGCGTGAACTCACTCAGCCGCACGGCTCACCGACAGAGTGCGCGTCTGACAGACGCCCTGCGCCGCTCAGCGCGCGACGAGGTCGACGTCGAAGTCGGCCACGAACTCGTCGGGCACGGTGTCGGGGATCGGATCGATACCCTCCACGATGGCCAGACGGTCTCCCACCTCGCGCATGATGACGGAGATCGGGGTGTCGAGCGCTTCGGCGACCGAGGCGAGGATCTCGCTGGAGGCTTCTTTCTGCCCACGCTCGACCTCACTGAGGTACCCGAGTGCGACGCTCGCTTTGCTTGCCACTTGACGAAGGGTGCGGCCCTTCTGCAGGCGGAAGTCCCGAAGCACGTCGCCGATTTCCTGACGAACTAGAATCATTGGACCCTCCTTGCGTTCCGGTCACGGTGTCTTCGAGTGGCTTTCGAACCGTTGTTGCCATTGGTTCGTTGCAGAAACTCTAAACGACTGGGACTGGACAATACTTGTGAATGACACGAGATGTAACGAGATCGAAACGCGGTGCATTCCCGCCCCGTCGAATCACAGGTGTTCTTGCAGAATCGTGAGAGCGCGGCTCACAACACCGGCTCGCACGGCGTTGCGGTCGCCCGTCAGGTGAAGCGCGAAACTGCGCACCTCACCGCGGATCGCCAGGCCCACGAACGCCGTTCCCGGTGCTTGCCCGTCTTGAGGATCGGGGCCGGCCGCGCCCGTCGTCGCGATGCCGATCTCCGCGGGTACCCCGTCGACCGCCAATGCGGTGCGCACACCAACGGCCATCTGCATGGCGACATCCGGATGCACGGCACCGTGCGCGGCCAGGACCTCCGCATCGACGCCGAGCACGGCGTGCTTGATGGCGGTGTCGTAGGCGATGACCCCACCACGGAGAACGGCGGAGGCTCCCGGTACGTCGACGAGGGCAGAGGTGAGGAGACCGCCGGTGAGCGACTCCGCGATGGCGATGGTGGTGTGGCTGGCGGTGAGGGCTTCGATGATCCGCGTGGCGGTGCCGTCGGCATCCGGATGCGCGTCGCCGTTCACCGAGGACCCGCTCACGGCGTCGCGGCCGGCTTGCGGTTGAGCCGCCACGCCTGCACCAGATAGTCGATACCGGTGACGACGGTGAGGATCACGGCGAGAGTCATGAACACCCCGTTCACCCAGTTCACCCAGTCGCCCAGGAGGTTGGCGAACGGGAGCAGGGCCAGCGAGATGGCGATGGACTGCACCAGCGTCTTGAGCTTGCCGCCCCGCGAGGCGGGGATGACCCGGTCGGAGAGCTGCACGAAGCGCCACACCGTGATGCCCACCTCGCGCACGAGGATGACGATGGTGACCCACCAGGGCAGCTCATTCAGGATCGAGAGGCCGATGAGCGCCGCGCCCGTGAGCACCTTGTCGGCGATGGGGTCGAGCAGCTTGCCCAGATCGGTGACGAGACCCCGGCTGCGGGCGATGTGCCCGTCGATGCCGTCGGTGGCGATGGCGAGGATGAAGAGCACCGCAGCCGCCCAGCGCAGCCCGCCGTCGGCCCCGTTGTCGACCAGCAGCATCACGAAGAAGACCGGCGCCAACAGGATGCGGAGGACGGTGATGGCGTTCGGAAGATTCCAGTTGCTGGGCTTCGTCACCGCCTCGTCGCCGTGATCGGTGCTGCTCACGTGTTACTCCCTGCCGGTCAGACCCCAGGCATCCTCATCTGAGTCGCCCTCCACTTCAGGGTACTGGTCTGCGCTGTCGGAGGGGTACGGCACCCCTCCGCGGGAGGTGACGGAGGACGCGGCCGTCGACGGCGCGGACGAGGGTGCTGCGGCCGGGCCGGAGCCCGACTCGCCCCGGAGCATCGCGAGAACGTCAGGCAGCTGGTCGGCCGTGACCAGCACGTCGCGGGCCTTCGACCCCTCGGAGGGGCCGACGATCTCACGCGACTCCAGCAGGTCCATCAGGCGACCCGCCTTGGCGAAACCGACCTTGAGCTTGCGCTGCAGCATCGATGTGGAGCCGAACTGGGTGTTCACCACGAGCTCGGCCGCCGCCAGAAGCACCTCGAGGTCGTCACCGATGTCGGAGTCGATCTGCTTCTTCTCCGCGGTGACCGCCACATCGTCGCGGTACTCCGGACGCGCCTGGCGCGTGACGTGCTCGACCACCTTGGCGATCTCGGCCTCGCTCACCCACGCGCCCTGCACCCGGATCGACTTGGAGGAGCCCATCGGCAGGAAGAGCGCATCGCCCTGGCCGATCAGCTTGTCGGCACCCGGCTGGTCGAGGATGACGCGGGAGTCGGTGACGCTCGTGACGGCGAAGGCGAGCCGCGAGGGCACGTTCGCCTTGATGAGGCCGGTGACCACGTCGACCGAGGGGCGCTGCGTGGCGAGCACGAGGTGGATTCCGGATGCCCGCGCCAGCTGGGTGATGCGCACGATCGAGTCTTCGACGTCTCTCGGCGCCACCATCATGAGGTCGGCCAGCTCGTCGACCACCACGAGCAGGTAGGGGTAGGGCTTCAGAACCCGCTGCGACGCCGGCGGGAGCTGGATCTCGTCGTTGATGACCGCGCGGTTGAAGTCGTCGATGTGCCGGAAGCCGAAGCTCTCGAGGTCGTCGTACCGCATGTCCATCTCCTTCACCACCCACGACAGCGCTTCGGCCGCCTTTTTGGGATTGGTGATGATGGGCGTGATCAGGTGCGGAACACCCTGGTAGGCGGTGAGTTCGACCCGCTTCGGGTCGATCAGCACCATGCGCACCTCGCTCGGCTTGGCACGCATGAGCACGCTCGTGACCATGGAGTTGATGAAGCTCGACTTGCCCGACCCGGTGGAACCGGCCACCAGGAGGTGGGGCATCTTCGCCAGGTTGGCGAGCACGAACTTGCCCTCGACGTCTTTGCCCACGCCGATGGTCATGGGGTGCGGGTCGTTCATGGCCTTCTGCGAGCGCAGCACGTCTCCGAGCGAGACCGTCTCGCGGTCGGTGTTCGGGATCTCGATGCCGATCGCACTGCGGCCCGGGATGGGCGACAGGATGCGTACCTCGTTCGAGGCGACCGCGTACGAGAGGTTCTTCGAGAGCGCCGTGACGCGCTCGACCTTCACGCCCGGACCGAGCTCGATCTCGTAGCGCGTGACGGTGGGGCCCCGGGAGAAGCCGGTGACCGTGGCATCGACCGAGAACTGCTTGAGCACATCGGTGATGGCCCGCACGACCTCGTCGTTCACGGCGGAGCGGGCCTTCGAGGGGGCACCCGTGGAGAGGTTGGCCACCGACGGCAGGCGGTAGTTGACCGGCTCGGAGGCGGGAGCGGGTTCGGCCGGCGCGATGACCTCACCTGTGAGGGCGGCATCCGGAACCGGGGTGGCGAAGGCGGCGAGCGCCTCGGTTCCCTCGTCGTCGAGCAGGCCCGTCGTCTGCCGGCGGCCCGGGAGGATCTCGCCGGTGATGCGCTTGATGGCCTCCTCGGCGGCCTCCATGTCGTGCAGGAGGGAGCTGCCGAAGTCTTCGGTGGCAGACCCGGATGCCGGCACGTCGATCTCGGCCGCGCTCAGGAACGGGCCGTCGGCCGGCGGCGTGCGGTCTTCGATGCGCGGTGAGATGAGCGGGGTGTCGAACGCCGGGTCGACCTCGCGCTGGCTCTTGTTGCGCCGCCACCAGGGCAGGGCGGACGAGTCATCCTGCTCGGCGTCGAAGTCGAGCATGTCGTCGAGCGTGGTGCCCGTGTCGCCCTTCTTGCCGGGCTTCGGCTGCACGTCTTCGGGGTCGGGCGCCGGGGCGCCGAACAGGTAGGCGTAGAGCTCACGAACGCGACGGCCGATCTTGTTCGGCGGGGTCTTGGTGATGATGAAGAGCGAGAGCGTCACGAAGAACACCATGACGATGGTGGCGCCGATGGGCGTGATGAGGGCCACGAGAGGGGCCGCCACGATCCAGCCCAGGATGCCACCCGCGACCGCGAGCGAGTCGATGCCCGAGGCGGGGTCGGGCGTCTGGCCGAAGACGTGGCAGAGGCCGGAGACCGAGACGAGGAAGACGGCGAGGCCGATGCCGATTCGACCGTTGTCGTGCACGGAACTCGGATGCCGGAACAGCCACAGAGCAAGCAGCAACAGGATGACGGGCAGCGCGTAGGAGACGCGGCCGAACAGGCCCCCGAACGTCCAGGCGTTGAGGGTGACGGCGGCCGGGGTGGCCACGAGGAACCACTCGACGAGCGCGCCGGTGACGGCGAGGAGGAAGAACAGGAACGGGAGGCCGTCGCGGCGCTCCTCTTTGGCGAGCTTCTCGGGCCCGAACGCGCGGGCTGCGCCGCCGACCAGGTGGGCGAGACCCAGCCAGGCGCGCACGACCAGCCCGGGCTTCTCTTCGGCGACCGGGTACTTCACGGTCTTCTGCGCGGCGGTGCGCGCCGCAGGCTTGCGCGGCGTCGCCGCCGTACTGCGCCCGGTTGACGCCCTGGATCGCGGCGTCGACTTACTACTCGTGGCCATGCAAGCACGCTACCGGCGACCCCCGACTTCACGGCGTCACGGCTCTGGGTGTTGGGAAAACTCTTCGCGAGACGCCAAAATCCGGTCCATCCGAAAGGTTTTGGACCGGATTTTGGCGTCTCGCGAGGAGGGAGGGAGGGAGGGGGCGGGTTACGCCTCGATCACCAAGGGCACGATCATGGGGCGACGACGGAAGCTCGTGTTGACCCAGCGGCCGACGGTGCGGCGCACCACCTGCTGCAGGGCGTAGGGCTCACGCACGCCGTTCTGCGCCGCCTCGGCGAGGGCCGCACTGATCTTGGGCTTGACCGCGTCGAAGACCTTGTCGTCTTCGGCGAAGCCCTTCGCGTGGATCTCGGGGCCTGAAACGATGCGGCCGGTCTGGGCCTCGACCACGACGATGATCGAGATGAAGCCCTCCTCGCCGAGGATGCGGCGATCTTTCAGGTCGGCATCCGTGATCTCGCCGACGGTCGACCCGTCGACGTAGACGAAGCCGAGATCGTACTGGCCGACCACAGTGGCCACGCCGTCGCGGAGGTCGATGACCGTGCCGTCTTCGGCGATGATCGTGTTCTCGGGCTTCACACCGGTCTCGATCGCGAGCTTCTGGTTGGCCACCAGGTGACGGTACTCGCCGTGCACCGGCAGCACGTTCTTCGGCTTCAGGATGTTGTAGCAGTAGAGCAGCTCGCCCGCGGCCGCGTGGCCCGAGACGTGCACCTTGGCATTCGCCTTGTGGACGACGTTGGCGCCGAGTTTCGTGAGGCCGTTGATGATGCGGTAGACGGCGTTCTCATTGCCGGGGATGAGGCTCGAGGCCAGAATGACGGTGTCGCCCGGGCCGACCTCGATCTGGTGCTCGTTGTTGACCATCCGCGACAGCACGGCCATCGGCTCGCCCTGCGAGCCCGTGGACATGTAGACGATCTTGTCGTCGGGGATGTCGCCGGCCTTCTTGAAGTCGACCAGCACCCCATCGGGCACCTTGAGATAGCCGAGTTCGGCGGCGATGGTCATGTTGCGCACCATCGACCGGCCGAGCAGCGCCACCCGGCGGCCGTCTGCGGCAGCGGCATCCAGTACCTGTTGCACACGGTGGATGTGGCTCGAGAAGCTCGCCACGATGACACGGCGCGGAGCCCGCTCGATGATGGTCTCGAGCACCGGGCCGATGTCGCGCTCGGGGGCGGTGAATCCGGGCACGTCGGCGTTGGTGGAGTCGACCAGGAACAGGTCGACACCCTCCTCGCCGAGACGCGCGAAGGCACGCAGGTCGGTGAGGCGGTTGTCGAGCGGAAGCTGGTCCATCTTGAAGTCGCCCGTGTGCAGCACGACGCCGGCGGGCGTCTTGATGGCCACGGCCAGAGCGTCGGGGATGGAGTGGTTCACGGCCACGAACTCGCACTCGAAGGGACCGAGGTTCTCGATCTGACCTTCGGTGACGTCGAAGGTGTACGGCTTGATGCGGTGCTCTTTGAGCTTGGCCTCGACGAGGGCCAGCGTGAGCGCCGAGCCGATCAGCGGGATGTCCTGGCGCAGGCGCAAGAGGTAGGGAACCGCGCCGATGTGGTCTTCATGACC
This sequence comes from Herbiconiux sp., assembly GCF_004297105.1. Taxonomy (GTDB): domain Bacteria; phylum Actinomycetota; class Actinomycetes; order Actinomycetales; family Microbacteriaceae; genus Herbiconiux. Next base: position 16,645 of record NZ_SCVE01000009.1, on the reverse strand, counting down.
GTGCGTGAGCACGATGCCGACGATGTCCTCGAGCCGGTCGCGCACCACACTGAAGTCGGGGAGGATGAGGTCGACACCGGGCTGGGTCTCCTCGGGGAAGAGCACTCCGCAGTCGACCACGAGGAGCTTGCCCTCGTACTCGAACACGGTCATGTTGCGCCCGATCTCGCCGAGCCCTCCGACCGGGATGACTCTGAGAGTGCCGGCGGCAAGCGCCGGCGGGGTGGAAATGGGGCTCATGGGCCCTCCTCGATCGTCGTGCGGGTGCGCGGCTTCGTGCTCACGCTGTGGTTGGAGGCCCTGCTCCGGGGGTGCGCGACGCTCAGCGCGTCGTGCCCGCCACCTTCGGCAGGGCGCCGCCCGCGGCCGCATTGCGGTCGGGGCGGAAGTTCTTCGTGAAGGTCAGACCGGGGATGTCGCGAACGAGGTCGATCTCGTTCTCGATCATCTCGGCCTCCCACTCCTCGGGGCCCACGAGGGGCAGTCGCACGCGGGGGCTGCCGATGCGGCCGAGCCCGTGCAGGATGTACTTCGCCGCGACCGTGCCGGGCACATGAGTCATGATGGCCCGCACGAGCGGTTCGAGTGACTTGTGCGCCGCGGTGGCCGTGGCCAGGTCGCCGGAGTTCACCGCGTCGACGATGGTGCGGTACGGGCCGGGAGCCACGTTGGCCGTGACCCCGATGAGGCCGGTGGCGCCGATGGACAGGTGCGGCAGCACATTGGCGTCGTCGCCCGAGAAGTACAGCAGGTCGGTCTGGTTGATGACCCGGCTCACCTCGCTGAAATCGCCCTTGGCGTCTTTCACCGCGAGGATGTTCGGGTGCTTCGACAGGCGCAGGATGGTCTCGTACTTGATCGGCACGCCGGTGCGGCCCGGGATGTCGTAGAGAATCACCGGCAGGTCGGTGGCATCGGCGATCATGCGGAAGTGCGTGAGGATGCCGGCCTGCGTGGGCTTGTTGTAGTAGGGCGTGACGACGAGGTTGCCGTCGGCGCCCGCCTTCTCGCTCTGCCGCGCCAGCTGCATCGCGTGCGCGGTCTCGTTCGAGCCGCCGCCGGTGATGATCTTGGCGCGACCCGCCGCGACGTCTTTACCGACCTCGACCAGGCGGATCTTCTCCGGGTCGGTCAGCGTCGACGTCTCACCGGTGGTACCGGAGACGACGATGCCGTCGGCGCCGCCCGTGATGAGCTCGTCGATCAGCTTCTCGACCGCGGGCCAATCGACCTCGCCGTCGGCCGTGAAAGGGGTGACCATGGCGACCAGGACCTGGCCGAATGGATTCGTAGCGGTAGACACGACTCCAAGGGTATCGGTTCCCGAAGGCGCCGTTCCCGGGCATCTGCCCGATGGTTCGCTCAGAAGCCCAGCCGGCCCAGCAGTTTCGGGTCGCGCTGCCAGTCTTTCGCCACCTTCACCCGGATGTTGAGATACACCTGCTGACCGAGCAGAGGTTCGATCTGGGCACGCGCACGAGCGCCCACCTCGCCGAGCCGCGATCCTTTCGGCCCGATGATGATGCCCTTCTGCGAGTCACGCTCCACGAAGAGATTGGCGAAGATCTCGACGAGATCGCGGTCTTCCCGCTCCCTCATGTCGTCGATCGTGACCGCGATGGAGTGCGGCAGCTCGTCACGCACGCCCTCGAGCGCGGCCTCCCGGATGAGCTCCGAGATACGCGACTCGAGCCCCTCATCGGTGAACTGGTCTTCGGGGTAGAGCCTCTCCGACCGCGGCAGCATGCGGATGATCTCGCTGATCAGCACGTCGAGCTGCACGTGGCTCGTGGCCGACACCGGGATGACGGTCTCCCAGTTGCGCAGCTCGGAGACGGCGAGCAACTGCTCCCCCACCTGCTGCTTCGAGGCCGAGTCGATCTTCGTGACGATGGCGATCTTCTTCGCGCCCGGGAACTGATCGAGCTGATCATTGATGTAGCGGTCGCCCGGGCCGAGCTTCTCATTCGCCGGCAGGCAGAACCCGATGACGTCGACGTCGCCGAGCGTGGACTGCACGAGCGAGTTCAGCCGCTCGCCGAGCAGCGTGCGGGGCCGGTGCATTCCAGGGGTGTCGACCACGATCACCTGGCCCGCAGGGTCGTGCACGATGCCCCGGATGGTCTGCCTCGTGGTCTGCGGCTTCGAGCTCGTGATGGCCACCTTCTCGCCCACCAGCGCGTTGGTGAGAGTGGACTTGCCCACGTTCGGGCGCCCCACGAAGGTCACGAACCCGGCCCGGAAGTCGTCTCCGGATGTCTCGTCGCTCATGCCTTCTCCTTGCGTTCGGTGGTGGTGCGTTCGGTGTTCTTGCGTTCGGTATTCGTGCGTTCGGTGACGCGAATGGGACCGGTGTGGATGCGCACCGGGCCGGTGCTGGACGAGGGCTCGGCACGGGCATCCGGATCACGCCGCACGATCACGGTGACGATGCGCTTGCGCCGCCCGTCGGTGCGGTCGGCCGTGAGCACGAGGCCCGAGGTGTGCGCGACGGATCCGGGCTCGGGCAGGCGGCCGAGCGCCTTCGACAGGAGACCCCCCACGGAGTCGACGTCGTCGTCGTCGAGCTCGAGGTCGAAGAGCTCGCCGAGCTCGTCGACGGGCAGGCGCGCGCTCACCCGGTAGCCGTCGGGATCGCCGTCGTCGTTCTGCAGTGGCTCGACCTCGACCACGTCGCGGTCGTATTCGTCGGAGATGTCGCCCACCAGTTCTTCGATGAGGTCTTCGAGGGTGACGAGCCCCGCGATGCCGCCGTACTCGTCGACCACCATCGCGAGGTGGTTCGACTCGAGCTGCATCTGGCGCAGCGTGTCGTCGACCTTCTTCGACTCCGGGATGAAGAGCGCGGGGCGGGCGAGCTCGCGAACCGGCATGCTGTCGAGCTTCGCAGGCCGCTCGTAGCTCTCGCGCGCCACGTCGCGCAGGTAGAGCACGCCCGAGATCGCGTCGACGTCGTCGTCGGCCACAACGGGAATGCGCGACACGCCCTTGCTGAGGAAGAGACCGAGCCCGTGGCCGATCGTGGCGTCGTCTTCGATGGTGACCATGTCGGTGCGCGGGATCATCACCTCACGCACCACGGTGTCGTTGAACTCGATGATGGAGTGGATGAGCTCGCGATCGTCTTCTTCGAGCACGTCGAGCTCTGTGGCCTCGTCGACCATGCTCAGCAGCTGCTCCTCCGACGAGAAGGTGCCCGACCGGATGCGGCCCGGCGTGACGCGGTTGCCGATCGCCACGAGGGCGTTGGCGATGGGGCCGAGCACGAGTCGCACGATGTGCACGGGCACGGCTCCGTAGCGCAGCACCGCCCGGGCGTGCACCCGCCCGACGCTGCGCGGGCTCGAGCCCACGAGCACGAATGAGACGCCCGTCATGACCACCGCCGAGACGAGCAGGGCCACCCACAGGATGTCGATCGAGAAGGCGAAGGCGATGGTGACGAGCACCGCGGCGGTGGTCTCGAACACGACGCGGGTGAAGTTGACCGCGTTGAGGTGGGCGCCCGGGTCGTCGGCGATGGCCTCGAGCGAGCGCCTGGCGCGGGAGCGCTCCGCGAGCTCGAGCACGTCGGCGCGGGAGAGCGACAGCACGGCCGAATCGACTGCCGCGAAGAAGCCGCCCAGTGCGACGAGCACCAGTGCGGCGAGGAGGAACAGGGCGGTGGTCATTACCGTCGTTTGCGCTCGGCCATCGCGAAGCCCACCAGGATGTCGCGCTGGATGCCGAACATCTCGCGCTCCTCCTCGGGCTCCGCATGGTCGAAGCCGAGCAGGTGCAGGATGCCGTGCGTGGTGAGCAGCAGCAACTCCTCCAGAGTGGAGTGCCCTGCGGTCTGCGCCTGACCCTCGGCCACCTGCGGGCACAGCACCACGTCGCCGAGAAGACCCGCGGGAGTGGGCGCGTCTTCGGTGCCGGGGCGCAGTTCGTCCATCGGGAAGCTCAGCACGTCGGTGGGGCCGGGCTCGTCCATCCACTGCACGTGCAGCTGCTCCATGGCGGCTTCGTCGACCAGCACGATCGCGAGCTCGGCATCGGGATGCACGTGCATCTGATCGAGCGCGTAGCTCGCCAGACGAAGCAGCGCGGTCTCGTCGACGGGGATCGACGACTCGTTGTTGACCTCAATTGACACGTGCGGCGGCCCTATCGTTTGGGGGTGGTGGAGCGCCGGTCGCGGTCGCTCGGGTGATCGGTACGCTGAGCCGCGTTCTCGCGGCGCGCCATCTGGATCTGGTCGTACTTCGTGTAGGCATCGACAATCTGGCCCACCAGGGTGTGCCGCACGACATCCGCACTGGTGAGGGTGGCGAAGTGGATGTCGTCGATACGGTCGAGGATGCGCGTCACCACCTGCAGACCGCTGGTGCCGGTGGGCAGGTCGACCTGGGTGATGTCGCCCGTGATCACCATCTTCGAGCCGAAGCCGAGACGGGTGAGGAACATCTTCATCTGCTCGGGCGTGGTGTTCTGCGCCTCGTCGAGCACGATGAACGAGTTGTTCAGGGTGCGCCCGCGCATGTAGGCGAGCGGCGCCACCTCGATGGTGCCGGCGGCCAGCAGCTTGGGCACGATCTCCGGGTCCATCATCTCGTTCAGCGCGTCGTAGAGCGGGCGGAGATAGGGGTCGATCTTGTCGGTGAGTGTGCCGGGCAGGTAGCCGAGTCGCTCGCCGGCTTCGACGGCCGGCCGGGTGAGGATGATGCGCTCGACCTCTTTGCGCTGCAAGGCCTGCACGGCCTTCGCCATGGCGAGATAGGTCTTGCCGGTGCCGGCGGGGCCGATGCCGAACACCACGGTGTTCTCGTCGATGGCGTCGACGTACTGCTTCTGCCCCATGGTCTTCGGACGCACGCTCTTGCCGCGCGAGGTGAGGATGCTCTGGCTGAGCAGCTCTGCAGGGCTCGCGGCGCGATCGTTCTCGAGGATGCGGGCCGAGGAGTTGACCTCGGTGGGTGTCAGGTCGTGGCCGCCGCGCACCATCACGAGAAGTTCGTCGACCAGGTGGCGCGCGGCTTCGACCTGCGCCGGGTCGCCGGAGAGGGTGATGTCGTTGCCGCGCACGAGCACCGAGACGAGCGGGAACTGCCTCTCGACCGTGGTGAGCAACCGGTCTTGCGGACCGAGCAGCCGCACCATCTCGATGCCGTCGATGTGGAGTTTCGCCTCGCCCACCGGCTGCGGGACGGATGCTGAGGTGTTCTCAGAGGATGCCAAGTGTTGATTCCTTTAGGCCGCCCGCGAGGACGTGGGCGTGCACGTGGAAGACGGTCTGCCCGGAGTTCGGGCCTGAATTGAAGATGAGCCGGAAGTCGCCGTCGGCGCGCTCGGCCGCGATCTGCTTCGCCACTTCGACCACCTCGGCCAGGAGGCCGGGATCGCCGGCGGCGAGCTCGACCACATCACGGTACTGCTCGGTCTTGGGGACGACGAGCACGTGCACCGGAGCCTTCGGCGCGATGTCTTCGAACGCGATCACGCGGTCGGACTCGAAGACGATCGTGGCCGGGATCTCACGCGCGATGATGCGCGTGAAGATCGATGGAGACTCTGTTTGCGGCGTGGTCATGATTCCATCTTAGTTTTCCGCCCCGTGACGCAGGAGGCCCGGGTGCGGATCTGTGGAGAGGTTCGCTACGAGCGTCGAGCTGTGGATACCCGCGGCTACCAGCGCCCGAGCGCGGCGTTCAGCACGGCGAGCGCCGCCGGGCCCGCGGTGGAGGTGCGCAGCACCTCATCGCCGAGGCGCACGGGAGTAGCGCCGGCGCCGGTGAGCAGTGTGAGTTCGCGCGGCGAGATGCCGCCCTCCGGGCCGACGACGAGCACGATCGGCGTCTCGGTCGCCTCGTGGGTGGGGGTGGTGAAGGTGAGCGCCGTGAGCCTCTGCTCGGCCGAGGGCTCGAGCACGAGCATCCGAACGTCTGCCGCGAGACGCACCAACGCAGCGGTGTCGGCGAGGTCGCCGACCTCGGGCACGAAGGGCCTGATCGACTGCTTGGCCGCTTCGCGCACGATGCTCGACCAGCGCTCCACGCCCTTCGCGATCTTGGGTCCCGCCCAGCGCGACACCGATCGCTCGGCCTGCCAGGGGACGACCCCGCTCACGCCGAGCTCGGTTGCAGCCTGGATGGCCATCTCGTCGCGGTCGCCCTTCGCGAGGGCCTGCACGAGCACGATGGCCAGCCGAACCTCGGCGTGACGCTCGACGGTCTCGACCACGAGCTCGAGTTCGCGCGCATCCACCCGCGTGACGATGCCGCGCACGATGACGCCGCGACCATCGCCGATGGCCGTGTGCTCGCCCACGCGCATCCGGTTCACCGTGGCGGCGTGCCGCGCCTCGTCGCCGGTGAGACGCACCACGTCGCCCCGGTCGTGGGGGCTTGCAGCGAGGTCGTCGCAGAGGAAGAGGGAGCTCATGAGGCGTTCCGGATGCGCGTCAGACGTTGAGGAAACGGTCGCGGAGCTTGGCGAACAGACCCTGCTGGAACTGGCCGAGGCTCGGCGCCGGGTACTTGTGTGCCGACGCCAGCTGCTTCATCAGCTCCTTCTGCTTGTGGTCGAGCTTCGTAGGCGTGACCACCTGGATGCCGACCCGGAGGTCGCCCCGGCCGTTGCCGCGCAGGTGCGTGATGCCGCGGCCCTTCACCGTGAGCACCTCAGCGCTCTGGGTGCCCGGCTTGATCTCGATCTCGATGTCGCCGTCGAGCGCCTGGATGGTGGTAGTGGTGCCGAGCACCGCATCCCACATCTGCACCTCGAGGGTGCAGAGCAGGTCGTCTTCGTTGCGCGAGAAGACGTCGTGGTGCTTGACCTTCATCTCGAGGTAGACGTCGCCCTGGGGGCCGCCGGCGGGGCCGACCTCGCCCTGGCCGGGCATCTGGAGCCGCAGGCCCGTCTCGACGCCCGCCGGGATGTCGACCGGAATGGTGCGTCGGGCGCGCACGCGGCCCTGGCCCTGGCAGGTGGGGCACGGGTTCGGGATGATGGTTCCGTAGCCGCGGCAGGTGCCGCACGGGGCGCTCGTGACCACGTTGCCGAGCAGCGACCGAACGGTGCGCTGGATCGACCCCTGACCGTGGCAGATGTCGCAGGTGATGGGCTGCGTGCCCGGCTGGCAGCAGCTGCCCTCGCAGGTCTCGCAGATCACGGCCGTGTCGACCTCGAGGTCGCGGTGCGTGCCGAAGACCACCTCGGAGAGATCGACCTCCACGCGGAGCAGCGCATCCTGGCCCCGCTCGGCACGCGACTTCGGGCCGCGCGAACCGCCGCCCTGGCCGCCGAAGAAGGTCTCGAAGATGTCGCCGAAGCCGCCGAAGCCGCCCGCACCTCCCCCGCCGAAGCCCTGCTGGGGGCCGCGATCGTAGTCGCGGCGCTGGCCGGGGTCGCTCAGCACGTCGTAGGCGTGGGTGACCTGCTTGAACTTCTCCTGCGCATCCGGGCTCGGATTCACGTCGGGGTGCAGCTCGCGCGCCAGGCGACGGTAGGCCTTCTTGATCTCTTCGGGCGTCGCCTCACGCGAAACGCCCAGCACGTCGTAGTGGTCAGCCACCAGGGGCTTCTCCTTCGGATTGGGTCTGGATTCGGGTGGGATGCCGGTCAGCTGGCGCTGCCGGACTCCCCCAGGGTGCGGGACAGGTAGCGCGCCACGGCGCGCACTGCCGAGATGTTGCTCGAGTAGTCCATGCGGGTCGGGCCGAGCACGCCGAGACGCGAGACGGAGTTGCCGATTCCGGAGTAGCCCGACGCGAGGATCGAGGTCTGGCCGAGGCCGAACGACTCGTTCTCGCGCCCGATCGACACCACCACGCCGCGCTGCTCGGCCTCCATCTCGCTGAAGAGACGTAACAGCACCACCTGTTCCTCCACCGCCTCGAGCACCGGGAGGATGCTGCCGTGGAAGTCGTCTTCGGTGCGCACCAGGTTCGCGGCACCCGCGATGAGGAGCTTCTCCTGACGGTTGGCCGAGACCTGCTCGTGCAGGGTGGCGGCGACGACGGATGCGGTGGGGGCCTGTTCGGGGGTGAACCGGCCTGTGACGCCCTCGAGCGCTGCGGCCGCCTCGATGAGACCGAGGCCGCCGATGGCCTCGTTGAACTTCGCGCGCAGATCGGCGATCACCTGGTCGTCGATGTCGGCCGGCACATCCACGATGCGCTGCTCGACGTGGCCGCTGTCGGTGATGATGACGGTCATCAGCTTGCGCGGCGCCAGGGCCACGAGCTCGATGTGGCGCACCCGGGCCTGCGAGCGCAACGGATACTGCACGAGGGCCACCTGGTGGGTGAGCTGGGAGAGCAGGCGCACGGTGCGAGCGAGCACGTCGTCGACATCGACCGACGAATCGAGGAAGGTCTCGATGGCGTGGCGCTGAGCCGGCGAGAGCGGTCGCAGGTCGGAGAGGTGGTCGACGAAGAGCCGGTAGCCCTTGTCGGTGGGCACCCGGCCCGAGGAGGTGTGGGGGGCGACGATCAGCTCCTCTTCTTCGAGGAGAGCCATGTCGTTGCGGATGGTGGCCGCCGAGACCCCGAAGGAGTGCCGTTCGGCGATGCTCTTCGAGCCGACCGGCTCGCGCGAGGCCACGTAGTCCTGCACGATCACGCGGAGCACTTCGAGACTGCGTTCTGAGACCATCAGGAACACCATCCTCTCGAGCTGCCGCGGCCGATGTGCCGACATCCGGAGCCACGGTTTTGGCACTCGTGCTTCCGGAGTGCCAATTATATCCCGCAACACGGCGTCACGGTTCCGGACTCCCTGAGGCAAAATCATTGCCGCACGCCAGCCCGGGCGCTATCTTGTCTCTGTGCGCGAGCCCGCGCACGACCGGTAGGGTTCCTCGCCGAGGTGGCCCAAGGCGCGACGTGCCTGCCGGCCGCAGACCCGAGCGGATCTTCCCCCCGTCTGAAAGGCGCCACATCATGTCCGACCCCAACGCAACACCGCCTTACGACCCGGCCGCTGGCCAGCCGACGCCCGGACAGACCCCTCCCCCCGGCTACCAGGCCCCGCCGCCCGGGTACCAGCAGACTCCTCCCCCCGGCTACCAGGGCGCTCCCGTCGCTGCCGCGCCGCTGTCGCCCGCCGAAGACAAGCAGTGGGCGTTCCTCGGCCAGCTCGGCGGAATCCTCGGCTGGATCCCGCCGCTGATCATCTGGCTGGTCTTCAAAGACCGCGGCCCCCTCACCAACCAGGAGGCCAAGGAGTCGCTGAACTTCCAGATCACGGTCGCGATCTTCGTGGTGGGCCTCTACATCATCGGCACCATCACGGCCTTCATCTTCATCGGCTTCCTGTTCTACTTCCTCGCCTGGGCCGCGCAGATCATCGGACTCATCTTCGCGATCATCGCGGGCGTGAAGGTGAACCAGGGCGGCACCTACCGCTACTTCTTCAACTTCCGCTTCATCAAGTAAGACCTCGCGGACTTCTGCAGACGTCGCGTCGACCTCGGCTCTCACCGGTCGGGTCGGCGCGACGTCTGTCGTTGTGCCCGCGGTTCCGGGTCAGGTGAGGCGGCGTACCACCGCGTCGGCCAGGAGACGGCCCTTCAGGGTGAGATCGAGAGAGCCCCGGATGGCTGCCGGGCCGTCGATCAGCCCGTCGGCGATGAGCCCCGCGACCTCCTGACGGGCCTCCGGTGCCAGCGTGCGCACCGGGAGGGCGCCGCGAACCCGCGCGAGCAGCAGGATCCGCTCGAGTTCCCGGATGTCGCCATCGATCGTCTCGCGGCCGGCGGCGGGCGACTCCCCCGCGGCGATGCGCTGAGCGTAGGCGGCGGGATGCTTCACGTTCCACCACCGGGTGTCACCCACGTAGCTGTGCGATCCGGGCCCGATGCCCCACCAGTCGTTGCCCACCCAGTAGCCGAGGTTGTGCCGCGAGCGCGTGGAGGCGTCGCGCGACCAGTTGCTCACCTCGTACCAGTCGTACCCCGCGGAGGCGAGCACTGCATCCGCTCGCTCGTACATGTCGGCCTGCAGGTCGTCGGACGGTTCGGCCACGACGCCCGAACGGATCTGGCGGGCGAGCTTCGTTCCGTCTTCGACGATGAGGGCGTACGCGGAGACGTGGTCGGGTTCGTTGACCAGCACGGCGTCGAGCGAGCGCTGCCAGTCGTCGATCGTCTCGCCGGGGGTGCCGTAGATGAGGTCGAGGCTCACCTGGACGCCGGCATCCTTCGCCCAGCGCACGACATCGGGGATGCGCTCGGGGTCGTGCGTACGCTCGAGGGTGGCCAGCACACTCGGCACGGCCGACTGCATGCCGAAGCTCACGCGGGTGAAGCCGGCATCCGCGAGGGTCTGCAGGTAGGCGGCGTCGACCGAGTCGGGGTTGGCCTCGGTGGTGATCTCGGCATCCGGAGCCAGGCCCCAGATGTCGCGAGCCGCGTGCAGCATGTCGACGAGCTGGCTCGCCGGGAGGAGCGTGGGGGTGCCGCCGCCGAAGAAGACGGTGGAGAGCATCCGCTGGTCGACTCCGGATGCTTCGAGCACGCCGGCTGCGAACCGCATCTCCTCGATCGCCTGCGAGGAGTAGTCGCTCTGCTTCGCGCCGCGCAGCTCGGTGGCCGTGTAGGTGTTGAAGTCGCAGTACCCGCAGCGCACGCGGCAGAACGGCACGTGCACGTAGAGGCCGAAGTCTCGGCCTACCGACGACACAGCGCCGCTCAGGGGCAGCAGGCCGTCGGCGGGGGCGGGGTCTCCCACGGGGAGCACGGAGTGCACGTCGAGCCCTACACGCCCCGCGCGGGCGAGAGCGATCGCAGGTACCGCTTCGTGGCGCGCCACTGCATGACCCGCAGCACGGGATAGCCGAGGCGGTAGAACCAGGTGCTCGGGCGGGAGAAGGCGCGGATGACGATCCACACCGAATCGTCGGAGAGGTGCTCGACCGAGAAGAGCTCTTCGCCCGACTCCGGATGCCCGGGCAGGGTTCCGTAGGCGAAGCCGCGCCGCCGCGGCTCGTCGAGCACGTAGACCACGCGAACAGGCGCGGTGAACCGCCGGCCGAGAGCGCGGATGGTGAGCACCGCGGTGGCGCCCGGCGACACCAGCGGGGTGCCGTCTTCGCTGTAGCCCTGCTCGGCATCGGCCGCTCGCGGGCCGAGCGGGTTGCCGGCCTCGTCGTAGTCGAGCCCGGCCCAGTCTGTGTCGGTGGGCGCGGGAAGCTGGATGTCGCCCACGGTGATGCCCGATCCGCGCTGCACACCCCAGGCCATGAGCTTGGCGCTCGCGGTCTCGAAGCGGGCGCCACCCGAGCCGATGCGTGCACGGCGCTCCATCGGGCGGAACCCCTTCGGCGGGAAGTAGAGCAGATCGGCGGCCTGTGTGGCGCCGACGGCGGCGTAACTCAGCGGGGTGTCGATCGGTGCGGCCGGCGCAGGCTGGGGCGCGGCCACGGTCACTTCTTGTCCTTCTTCTCGACGTCGCCCGAGAGCGCGGCGATGAAGGCCTCCTGGGGAACCTCGACGCGGCCCACCATCTTCATGCGCTTCTTGCCCTCTTTCTGCTTCTCGAGCAGCTTGCGCTTTCGGCTGATGTCACCGCCGTAGCACTTGGCCAGAACGTCTTTGCGCATGGCGCGGATCGACTCGCGCGCGATGATGCGGGCGCCGATCGCCGCCTGGATGGGCACCTCGAACTGCTGGCGCGGGATGAGCTCGCGCAGGCGGCCCGTCATGAGCACACCGTAGGCATAGGCCTTGTCGCGGTGCACGATCGCGCTGAACGCGTCGACCTGCTCGCCCTGCAGCAGGATGTCGACCTTCACGAGGTCGGCCTCCTGCTCGCCGGCGGGCTCGTAGTCGAGCGAGGCGTAGCCCGCCGTCTTCGACTTCAGGTTGTCGAAGAAGTCGAACACGATCTCGCCGAGCGGCATCGTGTACTTGATCTCCACCCGGTCTTCGCCGAGGTAGTCCATGCCCTGCAGGGTGCCGCGGCGGCTCTGGCAGAGCTCCATGATGGTGCCCACGTAGTCTTTCGGCGCGAGGATCGCGGCATTGACCGTGGGCTCCTTCACGTTCAGGATCTTGCCGCCCGGGAACTCGCTCGGGTTCGTGACCGTGATGGTCTTCTTGTCTTCAGTGGTGACCTCGTAGATCACGCTGGGGGCCGTGGCGATCAGATCGAGGTCGAACTCGCGCTCGAGGCGCTCGGTGATGATCTCGAGGTGCAACAGGCCGAGGAAGCCGCAGCGGAACCCGAAGCCCAGGGCGACGGATGTCTCGGGCTCGTAGACGAGGGCCGCGTCACTGAGCTTCAGCTTGTCGAGCGCCTCACGGAGCACCGGGTAGTCGCTGCCGTCGATCGGGTAGAGGCCCGAGAACACCATCGGAAGGGGCTCGGTGTAGCCGGGCAGCGCGACGGTGGCCGGCTTCGCCGCGGTGGTGACGGTGTCGCCCACCTTCGACTGGCGCACGTCTTTCACGCCGGTGATGAGGTAGCCCACCTCGCCGACGCCGAGACCCTTCGACGGCGTGGGCTCGGGGCTCGAGACCCCGATCTCGAGGATCTCGTGGGTGGCACGCGTCGACATCATCTGGATGCGCTCGCGGGGGCTCAGCTTGCCGTCGATCATGCGCACGTAGGTGATGACGCCACGGTAGGCGTCGTAGACGGAGTCGAAGATCATGGCGCGGGCCGCCGCATCCGGATCTCCGACCGGAGCGGGGATGAGCTCGACCACTCGGTCGAGGAGGTCTTCGACGCCGAGGCCCGTCTTGCCGGAGACGCGCAGCACGTCGTTCGGGTCGCCCCCGATGAGGCTCGCGAGTTCCTTCGCGTACTTGTCGGGGTCGGCGGCCGGCAGGTCGATCTTGTTGAGCACCGGGATGATGGTGAGGTCGTTCTCGAGCGCCAGGTAGAGGTTGGCGAGGGTCTGCGCCTCGATACCCTGCGCCGCATCCACCAGCAGGATGGCACCCTCGCAGGCGGCGAGGCTTCTCGACACCTCGTACGAGAAGTCGACGTGCCCCGGGGTGTCGATCATGTTGAGGGCGAAGGTCTCGCCGTTCAGCGCCCAGGGCATGCGCACGGCCTGGCTCTTGATGGTGATGCCGCGCTCGCGCTCGATGTCCATGCGGTCGAGGTACTGCGCGCGCATGTCGCGGTCGCTGACGATGCCGGTGATGCCGAGCATGCGGTCGGCCAACGTCGACTTGCCGTGGTCGATGTGCGCGATGATGCAGAAGTTGCGGATGGAAGCGGGGTCGGTGGAGGCCGGTTGAAGGGCCTTCAGGGCTTGGGGGCTCACGCATTCCTCTGGACTCGATCGGACGTCCCATTCTGCCATGTACTGGAATGCCGACGCTCCGACCGGGTTGAATCGGTGTATGGCTATCTTCCTCACCGGCGCGACCGGCTACATCGGATCCGCAGTTCTCCGTCAGCTCCGCGCACAGGGCCGCGACGTCGTCGCGCTCGTGCGCACAGAAGACAAGGCGCGGGAGGTGGAGGCGCTGGGCGCCACCGCCGTGCTCGGCGACATCACCGACCGCGAGATCGTGACGCACCTCGCCCTCGAGAGCGATGGCGTCATCCATGTGGCTTCCCCGGGTGACGAGACGAGCGCCCCGACCGACGACGCATTCGTCTCCGCCGTCTTCGCCGGCCTCGAGGGCAGCGACAAGCCCTACGTGCACACCGGTGGCATCTGGATCTTCGGCAACGGTTCCGATCTCACCGAGCGGTCGCCGTTCGATCCGCCGGCCCTCACCGCCTGGCGCCTGCCCGTCGAAGCACGGGTGCGCTCGGCCGCCGGGGTCAAGACCACGATCATCGCGCCCGGCATCGTGTTCGGACACGGGGGCGGCATCCCGAACCTGGTGAAGGATGCGTCGCGCGGGTCGGGCACGGTCCCCTCGCTCGACCTGATCGGCTCGGGCGAGCAGCACTGGACGACCGTGTTCGTCGACGACCTCGCCGAGCTCTACATCCTCGCCTTCGACCTGGCCGACAGCGGCTCGTACTACATCGGCGCGAGCGGCCAGAATCCCACCGTGCGCGAGCTGGGCGAGGCCGCGTCGCTCGCGGCGGGTCTCGAGGGGCGGGTGACGCCGACGTCGGTGTCCGACGTGCACGCACGCCTGGGTGAGGCCTTCGGCGACGCGCTGTTGCTCGACCAGCAGGCCACAGGCTCGGCCGCCCGCATCGACCTGGGCTGGGAGCCGAACGGCCCCTCGCTCCTGGAGGAGCTGCGCTCGGGTTCCTACGCGAGCTGACCCGCTCGCACTCACGCGGGGTCGCAGAATGTGTCGGGCAACGGGCCATTCGGCGACACATTCTGCGACCCCGCGCCGGGCGGGCGGGTCAGTGCGGGAGCGGGGTGGCGCGGGTGACCTCCGCGGGGGTGAGAAAGTGGGCGGTGCGCTCCACGTCGTGTACCAGGGCCACGAGGGCGGCGTTCACGGGGGCCTCGAGCCCGGCCTTCGCGGCTTCGGCCACCACGGCGCCGTTGAGGTGGTCGATCTCGGTGAGCTGACCACGACGGATGCTCTGCAACGTCGACGCGGGATTCGGCGTCGGTCCCATTCGAGCCGCCATCGCCCGCGGGAGGTCTTCGGCGGCCGCGGGCGTCGCGGCGGCCAGGCGCGTGAGCACTTCGTCGTCGAGGCCGAGGAGCGGTTCGAAGCGGATGCCGCGAGCGCGGGCCACGCCCACGGCCTCGCGCATGCTCGCGGTGAGCACGGCGCGGAGCGCATCGTCGGCGACGGTCTGCTGCACCGAGAGTCCCGTGATCGCGGGGAGGGCGTTGACCTGGTTCACGAGCAGCTTCGTCCACTGCGCGCCGAGGAAGTTGGGTGCTCGCTCGATCTCCAGGAAGCCGCCGAGCGTGTCGGCGGCGAGGTCGAAGGCCTCGAGAGAGGTTCCGGGGAGGCGGCCCAGGTAGGTGGGTTCGGCGGTGGTGATCGCCACCTCGCCCGGCGACAGGTAAGAGGCGGCGAAGAGCGCAAGCCCGCCGATCACGGGGGTGCCGGGGAGCTGAGACGCCGCCGCGTCGGCACCTCCGAGGCCGTTCTGCACGACCACGAGGGGCACGCCGTGCAGGGCGTTCGCGTTCTCGGCCAGCGCGGCACGCGCATCCTGCGCCTTCACCGTGAGCACGGCGAGCTGGGGGCGGCCACCGTCACCCCCGCCGGCATCGGGGCCGTCGTCGCGGACGAGTCCACGGCCGTGGCGACCGCTGCCCGCGGCGCGGTCGTCACCGCCCAGAGTCGCGGATGCACGGGGTCGGGCGGTGTGCTCACCCCAGCCGCCGGTGAGATGCAACCCGTGTTCCCGGATCGCCTCGAGCTGATCCCCGCGCGCGGTCACCATGACCTCGTAGCCGGCGCGGTCGGCGACGGCGGCGATCACTCCGCCGACCGCGCCGGCACCGATCACGGCGATCCTCACGGCCGACCGGCCTCCGGCGCGGAGCCGTCGGTGGAGGTACCGGAGGCCTCGGGCGGCGCGACGGCGGCGCGCGGCGAGGCGACCCGGGGAGCGGAAGCCTCCGGAAGCACAGCGGCCGGTGCCGGCGCAGATGGGGCCGGGAGGCGGCGGATGCCTTCCAGGAGGTCGGCCCGGGAGGCGGCGACGCAGAGGCGGATCCACCCCTCGCCCTGGCGCCCGAATGCGGCGCCCGGGGCCACCGCGACCTTCTGCGTGAGCAGGAAGTGCTCGGCCCACGCCGCCACATCGCCGTTCGTGGAGTGCGAGACGTCGACCCAGAGGTAGAACGCCCCGGTCGGCTCGAGGTAGCGGATGCCGCGTTCGGCGAGCAGGTGCGTCGCCGCCTGGAGGTTGTCGCGGTAGTGGGTGGCCGCGACATCGACGTGGTGCTGCGGACCGGTGAGCGCCGCCACCACCGCGCGCTGGGCCGGCGTGTTCACGCAGCTGATCATGGCCTCCTGCGCCGAGCGGAGCAGCGGCGCGAAGCCCGACGGCGTGAGCAGCCAGCCCACGCGGGCGCCGGTGAGGGCATAGGTCTTCGAGGCGGAGAAGACGGTGAGTACACGCTCGTCGTCGCCATCCGACCCGCTCGAGCCGCTCGCCCGGAGCGCTGCCAGACTCGTGTGCGGCGAACCGTAGGAGAAGCGCTCGTAGACCTCGTCGCTGATGACCCAGAGGTCGTGCTCGCGGGCGAAGTCGAGCAGCGCCTGCAGTGTTTCTCGGTGGAAGACCGCCCCGAGCGGGTTCGAGGGCGAGTTCACGATCAGCAGTCGCGTGCGGTCGGTGACCAGCCGGCCCAGCTCCTCGAGGTCGGGTTCGAACCCGTTCTCCGCGCGGAGCGGGTACGGCACGGGCACCGCGGACAGCAGATGGGCGTTCATCGTGAAGGTCGTGTAGCCCGGATCCGGCACGAGCACCTCGTCGCCGGGATCGAGCACGAGCGACATCGCGAGATAGAGCCCCTGGGTGGCGCCGTTCGTGACCCAGACGCGTTCCACATCCGTTCGGATGCCGTTGCGCTCGGCGACCGTGTCGACGATCGCGCGGCGCAGCTCGGGAATGCCCCCGTTCGGCGTGTAGGCGGTGTCGTCGGCTCTGTTGCAAAAATCGTGAAGCTTGAGCATGCTTGGCGGAGATTGGACGGACGGAACGATGACGGATTTCAAGTGGCGCCATTTCCAGGGTGATGTGATCCTGTGGGCGGTGCGCTG
>NZ_SCVE01000008.1 GCF_004297105.1 Herbiconiux sp. | reverse complement strand
GTGGTCATCGGTGTGACGCCTTTCGAGTGGGATGTGAGAGTTTCCTCGAAGGAAGATCCCGGTGGCCACGCTGACGTTTACTGGCCGGGATCGTTACACCACTCTACGGGGCACTACTCGGAGTAAGACAGTTTGCCAGTTATCGTGATTGTGACTGGAGCGCTTGCCATGGTCAGAATGTACTACATTCGGACCATAAAGTCGCGATGTATGACATTGCGACTTGCGATCATCGAACCAGCGCGACGTCGCGAGAACCCGATAGAAGGTCCTGTGCAGGCGGGCAACAGCTCGCGGGAGAGACGTCCGCGAGGTTCAGCAACCCGAGGTGCTCAACCGCTGCGCCTAGTATCAGTGGCTGCTGGGCCTCAACGAGGTCGAGTGCAACCCGGTTTGCACCATCCGGCATTGCTGACTTGAGCTCGAAATTGGCCTCGTCCTCCAAGGTGAGAGCGCGATGGGCCCGCAACACAGGCCGTCGCGTGTTGCCTGAAGCCGCCGAGGGTAGGGTGACGAGATCGCCGTCGCTGGCTCTTCACGATCTTGCTAATGCTGGGCCGGCGCAGCAGGAGGCGCATTATCGCCACCGCACCATCGCGACGCCCCACGCCGAGAGGCCGAGCACGAGGCGTTGGCGCGCGACGATGGCGCGGCCATCCGTGAGCTCCTCGATCTCGGTGACCTCGCCGAGGTTGGGGATGTCGACGAAGTGCTCGCTGTGCGGGGCGCCGATGAGGAAGAGCACCGACCAGTCGCCGCTCGTTCCGCGGCGCCACTGCACCGTCGTGCCGTCGGTGCCGCGCACCCGCGCCGAGGTTGTGACTCCCGCGCGGCTTGCCAGGTGGCTGGCGAAGTCGAGTAGCTCTGAGGAGGGTGTGAGGCTGTGCGCGAGGCCGGGGAAGCTGCCGATCGAGATCACCGAGCCGGCGTCCAGAGTTCGCTCCACGGCGATCGGGTGGCCATCGTCGGTGCCGAGCACCCGTGCATCCGTCGGGTCGTAGTGCTCGAGCCAGCTCGCGGCGGGGAGCTCGAACCTCGCGCCGTCGAGCTCCAGCGAGAGGGTTCCGGATGCGGGCAGCTCTCGTCGGCCTAGCGAGCGTAGCCCGAGGGCGCTCGCACCGCGCGAACCCGGCGGATGGTAGAACGCCTCCGAATCGAACGCCGTGAGGTCGGCCTCCGTCAGCAGCAGCCCGCCCCGCTCCACCCAGGCGGTGACAACCGCCATCGCGTGTTCAGGAACGCTCAGGGGCCAGGGGAGCACGAGCAACTTGAGATCCGAGAGGCGTGAGAGGTGGTCCGGGTCGAGCACTTCGTAGGGCAGCTGCAGCTCCTCGAACGCCCGCATCCAGCCGAGCACGCTCTCGCGGGCCTGGCGCCCGTCGTTGCCATCCTGTGCCCACTCGAGATAGTAGGTGTCGGGCAGGAACAGCACTCCCACCTGGGCGGGCTCGGGGCGATAGGCGTCGAGGAAGTCGCCGTGCTCGGCGAGGATGCCGGCCGTTCGCGCCATAGCTTCCACCCGCGCCGACGCGTGCCCGTCGTCGCCGGCGAAGCCGAAGCCGCCCGACTCGCGGCCGAGCACCTCGTCGCGCCACTGCCAGACGATCGTGCCCTTGGCGCCGCGCCCCATCCCGTTCCACAGCCAGCGCTGCTGCTCATCGGCGCGCACGGCCGGCAGCACGTGATGGCCCAGCCGGCCGCCGCCGCCCTGCAGCTCGGCCAGCCAGAACGGCCGGTCGCCGGCAGCACTACGAGTCGCCTCGATGCGCAGGCCCAGGTCGAGCAACGACATCCCTTCGAGGTTCGGGAAGCTCGAGCATCCGTACCCGTCGAGCTCGGCGGCCAGCGCGAAGTCGTTGCCGCGCGACAGGGGCTGCTCGAACAGGCTGCCGGCCGAGTTCACCGAGGGTTCGCCGCAGTGGGCCGAGATGGGATGCACGGGGTCAGCCGCGCGGATGACGTCGCGCCGAAACCGCAGATGCGAGGCTGCCCGCTCCGTGAGGAAGCGCTGGAACGCCACGAGGTCGGTGTACGGCAACCCCGGCTTGCGGCCGGGCTGCACGTCATCCCACGTCGCGAACCGCCGCCGCCAGGCCCGGGCCACCCCGTCGAGATTGCCGTACCGCGAAGCAAGCCACGCGTGGAACGCCCGGATGCTCGCCGGACTGTAGTCGAGGTACCCGTCGCCCTCCATCGCCCAGCGGTTCTCGTTCCAGCAGTCCCACGCCACCAGCGCGGGATGCGAGGCGAAGTGCCGAGCCGCCGCATCGAGGAAGTCCCGCATGTGCCCCAGCACCCGCGGATCGTCGATCGAACCGCCGGGCGTCACCCCGACCTGCGCCTCCACCCGGGTGGTCGAGGGCGTGACCCTGCCCAGATGGTCGACCATGGCCGCATCCGGATACCGGCGCAGCAACCAGGCCGGCTGCATCTCGGCGATCGTGCTGATCACCACGCGCAGACCACGAGCGTGCGCGAGATCCAGGAGGCGGTCGTAGTCGCCCCACTCGAACTCGCCCTGCGTCGTCTCGACCCAGCCCCAGATCAGCCAGAGCTGCACAGTGCCGAACCCGGCCCGGGCGATGTCGGCGATGTCCTGCTCCCACAGCGACGGGTCGGGCGACGGCGGGCGGTAGTACTGAACCCCGAGCAGCATGTCAGACGAACTCCTGGCGAATCGACCCGAGCCCGTCGATCTCGGTCACGAGGGTGAGGCCGGGCGTGAGGTACTCCTCCGGGCTGCGGCCCTGGCCGACGCCGGAGGGTGTGCCCGTGAAGATGAGATCGCCCGGCTGCAGCTCGACGATGGCCGAGAGCTGCTCGATGATCGCCGGAATCGTGAAGATCAGGTCGCGGGTGCGGCCATCCTGCAGCACCCGCTCCCGTCCGGACGCGTCGATGCTGCGGCAGCTCACCCGCAGGTCGTCGCGGTTGCTCCCCGCCGAGATCTCGGCCACGCTCACCACCGCGGGCCCTGTCGGCGCATAGCCCTCGAACGACTTGCCGAGGCTGAACTGCGCGGATGCGCCCCACCACTGCACGTCGCGGTCGCTGATGTCCTGCCCGATCGTGAGGCCGGCGATGCGGTGCCAGGCCTCCCCGGCCGGGATGTCGCGCCCGCCGGTGCCGATCACCACCACGAGCTCGGCCTCCCAGTCGACCCGCTGGCCCGACAGCCGCACCACGGCATCGGGGCCGGTGAGGCTCGAGGCGAACTTCGTGAAGACCAGCGGATGCTGCGGCAGCTCGAGCCCCGACTCCTCCGCGTGCTCGGCGTAGTTGAGCCCGACGGCGAGGATCTGGCCCGGCCGCGGCACCGGCGGCCCGAGGGTGGTGCGATCGACGTCGACCGATTGGGGGTGCCGGTCGACGTCGATCCCCTCGCCCCACTCGCACAGCTCTGCCCACGAGGCGTAGACCTGCTGCGGGTCGGCCGGGAAACGGCCGGCGCTCGCCGAGGCGATGTCGAGCGAGCGGATGTCGCCGAGCAGCACCGCACGACCGTCGAGGTTGGCGACGCGCATCAGATCGTCACCGACTCGAACCAGGTGCGCGCCAGCAGTTCGCGACCGGCGTCGGTGGGGTGCACGCCGTCCCAGAGGAGCCCGGCCCGATCGCGCTCGTAGCCCGCCCGGGTGAACGCCACGTCGGCCTCCACGAGCTGGGCGTCGAACTCGCGCGCGAGCGAGCGCACGACCTCGATCTTGGGGTTGAGATCCTCGCGCCAGGCTGACTGCTCGGGCGTGAGGGCGAGCAGGAACGGCTCGATCAGAACGAGGCGGGCACCGGCATCCGTCGCCCGCGTCACCAGGTCGCGGTACGACGCCTCGAACGCCTCGGTCGAGGTGGCTTCGCCGCCGTCGTAGCGGCGCCAGGTGTCGTTGATGCCCACGTGGATCGACACCACGTCGGGGTCGTGCGCGAGGCAGTCGCGGTCGAAGCGGGCCACGAGGTCGACCGCCCGGTTGCCGCCGATGCCGGTGTTGACCACGCGGTCGTCGAAGCCCGCCTCGGCGCGGCGGCGGGCCACGCGCGCGACGTAGCCGACTCCGAGGTCGTACGGATCGTCGATCCGTCGCCCGTCTTCGGTGATGCTGTCTCCGATGAAGACCAGATTCTGTGCCACTCGCGTCCTCACTTCGCGTATTCGGCCGACTGGGCGAAGGCCACGAGCACTTTGCCCGGGATCTCGTCGCCATTGGCCAGGTTCATGAATGCCTCGTCGGCGCTCTCGGGCTCGATCACTCTGCTGATGAGCGACGCTGCCGTCACCGGGTTGTCGGCCACCAGTTCGGCGGCATCGGCGAAGTCGCGGGCCGAGTAGGTGAAGCTGCCGACCAGGGTGCGCTCGGCCGTGCTGATCTGGAAGGCGTCGAGGCGCACCTGCGGCTCACCCATGCCCACCAGGCACACCGTGCCGCCGAGCACCGTGCAGGCGAGCGCGTCGGCGAGCGAGCGCGAGCTGCCCACGGCGTCGATGGTGACATCGACGGGCCCGCCGTGACGGCCGAGGGCCTCGACGAGATCGCCCGCCGAGGGGTCGATCACGGGAACCCCCATCCCCTCGATCAAGCTGCGCCGGCCCGGGCTGATCTCACTGACGTAGACCTCCGGCACGCCGAGTGCTCGCAGCACGAGCACCACCGACTGGCCGATCGGCCCCCCGCCTATCACCAGCACCCGCTCGTGCCCGATCACCCCGGCCCGGCGGATGGCGTGCAGCGCGACGGCGGTCGGCTCCACGAGGGCACCGTGCTCGACGGGCATGCCGTCGGCGAGGCGGAGCACATTGACGGCCGGCACCACGATGTAGTCGGCGAACGAGGCGTTGCGCGTCGGGTCGACGCCGATCACCGACTTGCGGGGCGAGTGCTGCTCACGGTCGGCGAACTCCACCCGGTCTTCGACGGGCAGCACGACGGGGTTGAACGTCACCGCGTCTCCGATCGTGAGCCCGTGCGGCTGATCACCGGGGCCGAATCCCTCGATCGTTCCCGAACTCTCGTGACCCATCACCTGGCCGACCGCCCGCCGCCCGTTGTGACCGGTGTAGCCGTGGATGTCGGAGCCGCAGATGCCCGTGAACGCCACCCGGATCAGCACATCGCCGTTCGCGACATCCGGTATCGGGCGATCGGCCAGGGCCATGCGCCCGAATTCCTCCAGGACCAGTGTTCGCACGGTCGATTTCCTCTCGTCTCGCATCGTCGCATCGGAGTCGCTCGACATCGGTCGAGGCGATGCCACCCTATCAACAAGTTCAGCAGAGTGATAGTCAGTTCGAAATAGAGAACTTTTACCCTGGATTGTTCTGCTCATGCCGGGCTATAGTTCGGAATCATGATTGACGGCTCACAGTCGAGAACCGCTGGCGTGCAGATCGCCCGCACCGAGATCTTCCCCATCAACCTGCCCGCAACGCCCGAGCAGGTCGCGGCCGGGTACTACCACCGCTACTGCGTGGTGCGCCTGACCACGACCGAGGGCGTGCGCGGCCACAGCTTCGCGGGGCCCATCGACCGCACGGTCTGGCCGACGGTCATCGCAGCCACCGAGGGATCGTCGATCACCGATATCGATGGGATGCTGCGCCGCGGCCTGAATCGCGGAGCCGGTGCCGAGCACGCCGCCTGGGACGCCTTGGGCAAGACGCTCGGCGAACCCGTGCACGCTCTGCTGGGCGGCGCGCGGACGCAGGAGCTGAAGGCCTACGTCACCCTGGTCTGGCCGGGCGACCCCTCGCAGTCGCACGTGAGCGCCGCCGAGACCGTCGACGCCGTGCTGGCCTATCAGGCGGCGGGGTTCGAGGGCGTGAAGATCCGATGCTGGCGGGGTCCGGGCGAGAACGCTCGAGTGTGCGAAGCGATCCTGGCCGCGACCGGCCCGGAGTTCACCCTCATGGTCGATCGCACCGCCCACGTCTCCGGCACGACCTGGACCTACGAGCGGGCGCTCGCGGAGGCGCGCGAGCTTCAGGACGTCGGGGTGCGCTGGCTCGAAGAACCGCTCGATCGGTATGACCTCGCTGGCCAGGCTCGGCTCGCTGATGAGATCGACATGCAGATCGTGGGCGGCGAGGGATACACGGAGCCCGCGGAATTCGCCGCGGCGCTCGTGGCGCGCAGTTTCGACGTGATCCAGCCCGATGCATCGATCGCCAACGGCATCCTGCCCACCGTGCGGGTGGCGGCGATGGCCGAGGCGCTCGGCGTGTCGGTGTGTCTGCACGGCACGGGCGGACTGCGGCTGCCGGGGTGGCTCCAGGCCGCCGCGCTCATCGGGCCGGAGTGGCAGGAGCTCGCGATCATCCCGCCGACGCTGCATCCGGATGAGGCATGGAGCCTCAACGAGAGTGTGCTCCGCCGTGCGCCGTGGAGCATCGACCGCGGGCGCATCAGCGTGCCGACGGCGCCGGGGCTCGGCATCGACGTCGATGACGATGCGCTCGACCGCTACCGGATCGGCTAGCTGCCGATGGCCGTGCGCCTCACGCGTCTCACCGTCGAACACAGCGAGGAGCCGTTCGGCGTCGACGTGCAGCCTCGGTTCGGCTGGGTGGTCGACGGCGGTGGGGCGGGCATCCGGGTGCGCAGCTGGCAGCTCGACCTGTTCGCGCCGGATGGCCGGCACCTCTGGAGCCGCGACGACCCGAGCGGCGGCCCGGGCGTCGACGTCGAGTACGACGGACCCGCACTCCGCTCGCTGACCCGCTACCGCTGGCAGG
This sequence comes from Herbiconiux sp., assembly GCF_004297105.1. Taxonomy (GTDB): domain Bacteria; phylum Actinomycetota; class Actinomycetes; order Actinomycetales; family Microbacteriaceae; genus Herbiconiux. Next base: position 187,334 of record NZ_SCVE01000008.1, on the reverse strand, counting down.
TGACCGTGGCCGCCGACGACGGCCTGGCGCGGGCCTCCTCGTCGTTCGTCACGGGCCTCCTCGACGACGACTGGCGCGGAGCGCAGTGGATCTCCCATCCGACCCCGTCCGGCGCCGCACCACTCCTGCGCCAGGAGTTCACCGTTCCGCAGCTCACCGCGCCGAGCTACCTCGTGGTGGGTGCCGGGGGTTACGCGCGCCCCGAGATCAACGGCGTACTCGTTCCCGGGTTCGACCTCGCGCCCGACTTCACCGACTACGACGTCACCGCTCAGTACCGCGTGGTGGAGATCACCGAGCTGCTGCGGCCCGGACGCAACGCCGTCGGGGTCGAGCTCGGCCGGGGCTTCTACGGCATGGCCTCGCCCTCCACCTGGAACTGGGAGACCGCGCCGTGGCACGACGAGCCCTGCGTGCGCATCCTGATCGTCACGGGCGATGAGGTCGTGGTGGTCTCCGACGAGGGGTGGAGGGCCATTGACGGCCCCACCCGCTACGACGACCTCTACGGCGGCGAGGACTTCGACGCGCGAGACGACCGCCCCGGCTTCTCCAAAGCGGGCTACGACGACGCCGGATGGGCGCCGGTCACGCCCGCCCGAGGCCCCCGGGGCCGGTGCCTCAACCAGCGCCAGCAGCCGATTGCGGTGGCGCAGGTCTTCGCTCCCGATCGGGTCGAGCAGAGCGCGCCGGGACGGTGGCTGTTCAGCTTCCCCCGCGTGATCGCGGGGCGAGTGCGCCTCCAGGTCGACGGCGCGGCGGGCGAGGTGGTGACCATCCGCACGGCCGAGCGGCTGCGGGCCGACGGTCGGCCCGACAACGACGATCCGTACGGCTATTACGCGGGGCGGTTCCAGGAGAGCCGCATCACCCTCGCGGGCGAGCCGCTCCGGTGGGCTCAGCGCTTCGGCTACCAGGGCTTCCGCTACGTCGAGGTCGACGCATCCGCGCAGCCCGTCGTCGAGGCCGAGCTGCTGCACACCGCGGTCGCCCGCATCGGCCGCTTCCACTGCTCGAGCGCCCTGCTGAACCGCCTGCATGAACTCACCGTCGACACCGTGCTCAACAACCTCCACGGTCTGCCCACCGATACGCCGATGTACGAGAAGAACGGCTGGACGGCAGACGGGATGCTGGGCACCGAGCTCATGCTGCTGAGCCTCGACAGCCACGAGCTCCTCGCGAAGTGGGCGGCTGACATCGCGGCATCGCGGCACGGCGCGGGTGCGCCCGAGGTCATCGCGCCGCACGGGGGCTGGTCGATGGACTGGACGCCGGCGCCGACCTGGCATGCCGCGCTGCTGTTCGTGCCGTGGGAGATCTACCGGCAGCGCGGAGACGAGCGCGTGCTCGCCGACACCTGGGCCGACGCGAGCGCCTACCTCGAGTTCGAGCTGGCACGGTGGCCGGACGGGATCGCCGATACGACGCTCGGCGACTGGGTGAGCCCGGATGCCGACCCCGCAGGCGGGAACGCTCCGGAGGATGCCCGCGTCGCGGCCACGGCGTTCCTGATCGCCGGTCTCGACATCGCCGCCACGACCGCTGCCGTGCTCGGCCACGACCCGCGCAACTGGCACGCCCAGGCCGAACGAGTGCGCCGTCGATTCGTGGAGGAGTTCTTCGACGCCGGGCGCGCCCAGGTCGTGGGCGCCGGAGACCGGGGCGACCGCCAGACCCATCAGGTGCTCGCGCTCGCCTTCGACCTGCTGCCGGAACGGCATCGTCAGGCCGTGGCCGACACCCTGGCCCGGATCATCCGGGAGAACGGCGACCATCTGAACACCGGAGCCCTCGGCACCAAGTACCTCCTGCCGCAACTCACTCGCTACGGCCACGCCGACACGGCGCTCGCCGTGGCCCTGCAGACCGACTACCCGAGCTGGGGCCTCTGGGTCGAGTCGGGCGCCACCTCGTTGTGGGAGCACTGGAGCCCCGCCGCCCGATCGCACGGCCACTACTTCCTCGGCACCATCGACGACTGGCTGTTCCGCTCGGTCGCCGGCATCTCTCCGGCGGCGGCCGGCTGGCGCGAGATCCGGATCGAGCCGGCCGTGCTCGGCCTCGGCCTCACCTCCGCCGAGGCCGACGTGCTCACGCCGCTCGGGCGGGCCGGAGTCAGCTGGCGCATCGAGGAGTCCGAACTCGTCATCGACGTCGACATCCCGGTCGGAGCCGTGGCGATCGTTCAGCTCGGAGACCGGGAGTGGACGGTGGCCGCCGGACGGCACCGCCTGAACGGACCGGTACCGACGGCGCCGACCGATCAGCCACGCACGGTGTCCTCGCTGTAGAGGCGCTCGATCACCTCGACGGCGCGAGCGGCGCGTTCCGCGCCCGCGGTGAGTTCCATCAGCGGCTCGTCCGAGTGCCCTGCGCGCAGCTGTGCCACTGCGTCGATCAGTGTGCTCACCGGGGCGCCGTTCGGATAGGCCGACTCGCCGTCGCCCGGTTGCACGTGGCCGCTCGCGCCATCCGCCGTCGCCCACTCGAGCGTCGCCCGAGCGAGGTCGTGCCGCGCCGATCCGGCCGTGCCGAGATAGGTGACGGACTGCTGCGCGGTGAGACCGGGCAGGGCCCCACCCGAGGAGAAGACGGTGGCGACCGCCGTGCCGGAGAGTCGCAGCGAGATCGCATTGGCCGTGTCCATGCCGGGCGAGACGAACACGCTCTCGCCGGTGATCCGCTCGGGCCGTGCCCCGGTGGCGTCCAGGATGGCCGACACGATGTGGGAGGTCTGGGACTGGCCGTGACCGCCGCCGGACACCGCGACATCCGCATACGTGCCGGGCAGCGGAGCGACGGCGTGCGGGCGGTTCACGCGCCGCAGGTACTCGTCGACGTCGCCCGAATAGAGGGGGGCCGTGTACGACTCGAACACGGCGTGCACGCCGACGAGGTCGCCCAGCCTGCCCTCCGCCAGCAGCGCGCGAATCGTCCGGGCCGCCGCGGTGTACTGGTAGGGCAGGCTCACCGAGAGGCCGAGCCGGTGCACCCTCGCGAGCCGCACGAGCTCGTGCGCCTCGGCCGAGTGCAGCGTGAAGGGCTTCTCCACGAGCACGCTGACCTCGCTCAGCAGGCCGGCCCGTGCGGCGCCGGCGTGGAACGCGGCGGGGGAGGCGACCACCAGCACGTCGAGGTCGCTCACCGCCAGCATCTCCTCGACCGTGGCGAAGCGCCGCGCATCCGGGATCTCCGCGGTCACCGCGTCGAGGCGCGCCCGGTCGGGATCGCTCGCCGCGACCAGGGCGGCATCCGGGTGAGAGCGGATGGCCGGCACGTGCGCGTGCGCGGCCCACCAGCCGCAGCCGGCCAGACCTACTCGAATCATCGTGTCTCCTCATGCGGATCTGGCCCGCGACGGGTGGTCGCGGGCCAGATCATGCGGGTTCGGATGCTACTGCTGCACCCAGTCGTCGGTCCACTTGCCGTCGGCGGCGACCTCTTTCGCCCCGGTCGTCCAGTTCGCCATCGTCTCGGCGAGCTGGTCGTCGAGCGACTTGTTGCCCGTCAGGTAGCCCGTGTAGATCGACTGCCCGAGAACGGCCTTCGGGAGAAGGGACGGCTGCGGAACAGTCGGGCTGAGAGCCCAGTCGCCCGTGGTCAGGCCCTCGAGGCCGGGCGCCGGTGCGGCATCGGCGAGGGCCGGGATGCCGCCGGTCTTGTCGAGCCACGGCTGGATGCCCACGGGGCTCGAGGCGAACTGCAGGAACTTGACGGCCGCGTCGAGCTTGTCGCCCTCGGTGGTGGCCGGGATCATGTAGCTCGTTCCGCCCGTGTTCGCACCGGAGCGGGCGGGTTCACCGGTGGCCAGCGGGCTGTCCTGCTTGGTGACCGTCGGGAACGGAAGCGTGCCGTAGTCCCAGCTCACGTCGTCGAGGCTGTTCGCCGAGAAGTTGGCTCCGAACGACATGCCGGCCTTGCCGGAGAGGAACTCCTGCGCCCCCGTGAAGGCGGCGCCCGTTGTGGCCACGCCCGACCAGTTCGGGGTGGCGCACTCGTCGACGACCTGCTTCGCGAGGGTGTACGCCTCGCCGATCTCGGGAGTGTTCTCGGGGGTGAACTCCCCGGTGAGCACGCCCTTGGCGAAGTCCTTCACCGAGATCTGCTTCGACGTGCCGGGCTTGCCGTCGGGGCCGTAGTAGTTCAACTCGTCGAAGTACTTGGTGAGCAGCATCGAGGTGATGGGCTTCACCACGCTCTCCTGGGCGAGGTAGCTGTTGTCGAACGCGAGAGGCGTGTAGCCCGCCGCGGTGATCGCCTTGCAGTCCTCGATGAGGTCGCCGTAGGTGGCCGGCGGCTCGTCGATCCCGGCCGCGGCGAACACGTCCTTGTTGTAGTAGATGCCGCTGAGGTAGAGGTTGAACGGCACGAACTCGTAATGCTGCGCCGCATTGCGGCCCACGTTCGACTCACCGCCGATGTAGTCGGGGTTGAAGGCGTCGATCCACTTGGTGTTGCCCTCGATGTAGGGATTCGGCTGGTTGAAGTAGTCGTCGAGCGCAACCACCTGGTCGGGCTTGTGAGAGGCCTGGTTGAACACCAGCTCCGGTGCCGTTCCCGCCGCGAGCTGCGTCGACAGCGTCTGGTAGAACTCGGTGAGCGGGAGCACCACCGTCTTCACCTCGATGTTCGGCTCGGCCGCCTCGAATCGGGCGACGAGGTCCTCCCAGGCCGGTCCGAAGCTCTGCGGGTCGGTGTTCCACTGGTTGGGCCCGGCGATCGTGATGGTGGTCTTGCCTGAACTCTCGGCAGGAGCGCATCCGGCGAGCGAGATCGCGGTGGCTGCGACCACCCCGATCGCGATGAGGGGTTTGAGCTTTCTATACATCCTTGTATTGCCCTTCTGTGTGATTGGTGACGATGGTGCGGGAGGTGCGATCAGTGCGAGCCCGGGAGCCCGCCCTGGATCCCGGCGAGGAAGTACTTGGAGAGAAAGAGGAACAGCAGCAGCAGAGGCAGGCTCGCGATCATGTAGCCCGCGAACATCGCTCCGTAGTCGGTTCCCGCCTGCCCGCGGAAGAAGAGCAGGCCGACGCTCACCGGCTTCAGCGCGTTGTCGGTCACCGTGAGCAGCGGCCAGAAGAAGTCGTTCCAGACGCCGATCACGGTGAGCAGTGACACGGTGCCCACCACGGGCAGGGAGAGCGGGAGCATGATCGACCGGAACAGACGACCCGTGCCGGCGCCGTCGACCCGGGCCGCGTCGAAGAGCTCCTGCGGGATGCCCTCGATGAACGTCTTCATCAGAATGGTGCCGAGAATCGCGCCTCCGGCGACCCTCGGGATGATCAGCACCCAGAGAGTGTTCAGGAGGTCGAGGTCGCGCATCATGACGAACAGCGGGATGAGGCTCGCGATGCCGGGCACCATGAGCAGGGCGATCACCATCGTGAAGAAGAAACGCCGGCCGGGGAATTGGAACCGCGCGAAGACGAATCCCGAGAGGAGGCTGAGCGCGACGATCCCGACGATCGAGATCACGGCCACGACGATGGAGACCGCCATGAAGGGCGCGATCTGGTTCCACGCCGTGGTGTAGTTCTCGAAGTGCAGGGGGAAGGAGGGTGCCCAGTAGCTCGTGGCGAACTGCTCGTTGGTCTTCACCGAGGTGGTGAGCACGAAGAGGTAGGGGAGTAGCCCCACGGCCACGATCGCGATGAGAGCGATGTGGATGGCGGCGCCGGAGCGGCGGTGCTTCCTGACGCGAGGTGCCCGGGTCGGCGCCTCGATGGTCGCTGCAGACATGAGGGTCACATCCCTTTCACATTGGTGGTCGAGTCGCGGCGTTTGGCGACGGCGACGATCGTGCTGAAGACGACGGTGAGCACGAAGAGCGTCGTCGAGAGAGCCGCCGCGTAGCCCCAGTTGCCGCCGGAGAACGCTTCGTTCAGCATGCGGAGCACGGGCACCGTCGTCGCGTTGTCGGGCCCTCCGTTGGTGAGGATGTAGGCGACGAACCCGTATTGCAGCGTCTCGATGATCACCAGCACGAGTAGCAGCTGCACCTGCCGGCCCATGAGCGGCAGGTCGATGAGGAAGAGCCGCTGCATCCGGTTCACCCCGTCGAGCGAGCAGGCCTCGAAGATCTCCTTCGGGATGTTCTGCAGGGTCGAGTAGAACATCAGGAAGGGCAGGCCCGCGATGAAGGGGAACCCGATGAACAGGAGCGAGAGCAGCGCGAGGTGCGGGTCGCCGAGCCAGTTCTGGGCGAGGGCGTCGAGCCCCACAGAGCTGAGGAAGGTGTTGATCACCCCGTCGTTCGGCTGGTAGAGGAACGACCAGATGAGCGCGGTGACCACCCCGGGGAAGGCCATCGGCACGATCAAGAGGGTGCGGTACACGAACTGCGCGCGTTCACTCCGCAGCGAGATCAGGAGTTCGGCGGCCGCCAGGGGGATCACCCAGGAGACGACTCCGAAGACGAAGATGATGCCGAGGTTCTTGAAGGATTCCCACCAGAGCTGGTCGGTCATCATCGTCGCGTAGTTGTCGAACCCGATGAAGGTCGACTCCCCGCCCGGGTTCCAATTCCAGAACGAGTGGAAGATGCCGCTCGCGGCCGGGTAATAGCAGAACACCCCCAACATGATCGCCAGCGGGGCCAGGCCGATATAGGCGCCCCAGCTGATGCGCCGACGGGACGGGCGGCGCCTCGGCGGATTCGTGTCCGCGAGGATCGCCACCGTGTCGGGCACCACCCGGTCGGGTGTCTGTACAGCCATGTCGCCTCCACGATGAGTCGGGCGCCGGCCGCCGCGATCAGGTGGACAGATCGTCGGCGTCAGCGTTCACGTGCTCGACCCGGGGCCCCCTTCGGGGTCCGCCTCAGGTCGACCGCTCGAAAGTCTCCCAGACGAAAAGGTTCATGTCAAGGAATCGGCGTTCACACCCGTGAACTATGCCGACGACCGCCCTCTAAAAGTTCATCTAGCTGTATTCTGGTCCCCTAGACGGGATGATATCCGGCTTGAAAACGCACGGCACACAGAGGTGCCGCGCGACGGAGAGGGAGATCATGGGGACTGACGACAAAGCAACCAGCGTCAAGTCCGCAGAGCGAGCGCTCGGACTGATCGAGTTCGTGAGCGAGCACGACAGTGTGAGCTTCGGGGAGATCCTGACCGAGCTCTCCATCCCCCGTTCCAGCGCGCACGGACTTCTCCAGACGCTCACCGCGTCGGGCTGGGTCGCGCACGACCCCCGCACCCGCCAGTACTCCCTGGGGCTCCGCGCCTGGCAGATCGGCCAGAACTTCCGCGGCCACACCGACTTGCTCGGCATCGTGCGCCCGTTCATGGACAAGCTGGCCGCCGGCGTGGGCGAGACGGTTCAGCTCGCGCAGCTCGATGGCGTGAACAACGTCTACATCGCCATCAGCCAAGCTGCTCGCACGATGCGCCTCGCGTCGTCGGTGGGAACGCAGCTGCCGGCCCACGCCACGGGAATCGGCAAGACGCTGCTGGGTCTGCTCCCGCCCGCGGAGGCCGAGCGGCGTCTGCGGGCCGCTGCGCCCCTCGCCCACCTCACCGAGCACACGGTCTCCGACGTCGACGAACTCGTCGCTCTCCTCGACCGCGTTCGCGCCGAAGGCTTCGCGGTCGACGACGAGGAGTACATCAGCGGGTGCCGTTGCGTCGCCGTGCCGCTGCCCTTCCTCTCCGACGCGCACCGGCAGATGGCGCTCTCCGTCACCATGCCGACGTCGCGCACGAGCGAGCAGTGGCCGGCCGACATCCTCGGCCAGCTGCGTGCCACGGTCACCGAACTCGAGGCGACCATCCGTCCTTAGCGACGTTCGCCCGGTCTCACCTTTCGCGCGGCGCTTAACCGCTGCGCGTCCCCGCCGATTTCCCGCGGCCGATTTCGTGATCGCATCTTGCTTCCGACGGATCTGTTCGACTAGCGTCAAGGCGAAAGTTCATTCTGGCGTATTTAAGTTCAGATGTATGAACTCGAGGATAAGGGAGTCCTTGTGCACGATGCAATCGATCCACATGCCGAGCCCGTAGCCGAGAACGAGTGGCTGCTGGAACCCGAGCAGAAGCGGGGGGTGAGCCGCCGATCGTTCCTGGCCATCGCCGCTGCGGCCTCGGCCGCCGGTGGCCTGCTGCTGATGGACAAGCCGGGGCAGGCGTCGGCGCGGCCGCTCCCCACCCTCGCCACGAGCGGAGTCTCCGGGTCGACCGGTACGGCCCGGTATCTCGTGGAGGAGGACTTCCACATGCCGAACGCCGTCACCGACCCGATTCTCGTGGTGCCCTCGGGGTGGGACGTGCGCCAGGCCGGCGGAAGCTTCACCTTCGCCTACGGACGCTGGGCGAAGGTGACGGACGGCGGGGGCCTGCCCATCGTCATGCAGCGGCGCTTCTCCGCGCACACGGCGGGCGTGCTCACCGTCGACTTCCGGTTCGAGCCCATCACCCAGCTCAACGGCGTGACCTGGACGATCGGAACCACGGGGGCGAACGCCGTCGTGCTCACCGCCAACTCGGGGCAGCTGAGCCTGCAGACGCCCTCGGGCTCCCAGAACCTGGCGAGCACCGCCATCGGAACCCCGATGGGGGTGCGGGTGGTGCTCGACCTCGCCGCGGCGCAGTTCACGGTCTCCGTGAACGGCGCCCTGGTGGCCAGCGCGGTCGCCTTCGCGCAGGCCGCGACCGTGCTCGACCTCTTCACCATGCAGACGAGCGAGGCCTTCGTCGGCAACTTCTACATCGACACGGTGCGCATCCACCGCGGATTCCTCGTCAACGAGTCGTTCGTGACCGTGCCGTCGGGTCTTCCCGCCGACTGGACGGCGGCGGGTGCGGGCGCGGTCTTCTCGGTCGCCGAACTGCACGGATCGAGCTATGCGGACTGCTACAGCCTCCTGGTGAACACGATGGCGGCCACCGAGACCGCGACCTTCCGGCGCACCTTCACCGCCCAGAACGACGACCTCACGCTCGAGTTCCGCTTTCTCGCCCCCTCGGGTGCCCAGAACGTCTCGGCCGTGCTCTCGGCCGGCACGACGGCCGGGCTCCAGATCGGCGCCTCGGCAGGCAGCATCACCTATGCGGATGCGAGCGGAACGCCGGTCGTGTGCTACGACTGCAAGCCCAACCTCTGGTACCACATCCGCGTGACGACCGACACGACGAGCAATCTGGCCACGGTGTGGGTGAACGGCAAGACGGCGGCATCCGGAGTCGCGATCCCGGCCGTCTCGGCCATCGACACGCTGACCTTCGGAGTCGGGGCGGGCCCGTCGGGGAAGGTCTACCTCGACGACATCCGGCTCTCGCTCACCCCACCGCTGCCGAGCGACTACGTGCCGACCCCCGTCCCGCTGGACACCGGTGACTACCTCGTCGGTGTGCAGACCTTCGCCGGCTGGCGCGAGGGCCACCACCAGGGCTGGGATGCCCTCAGCCCCTACCCGAGCCGCAAACCGCTGCTCGGCTGGTACGACGAAGGTGACCCGGAGGTCACCGACTGGGGCATCAAGTGGATGGTGGAGAACGGCATCTCGTTCGAGCTGGCGTGCTGGTTCCGCCCGCTGGACGGTGTGGGGCAGCCGATCAAGGTGCCCGACCTCGGCCACCACATCCACCAGGGGCTCTTCAACTCCCGCTACAAGTCGCTCGTCAAGTTCGCCATCATGTACGAGAACAACAGCAGCGGCGCCACGAACAGCAACGACTTCCGCACGGTGATGGTGCCGTACTGGATCGAGTACTACTTCCGTGACCCCGACTATCTGGTGATCGACAACAAGCCGGTGTTCTCCATCTACTCCATCCCGAAGCTGATCACCACCTTCGGCAGCGCCGCAGCGGCGGCCGCGGAGGTCGCGTATCTCCGCACGGCGGTTCAGGCGGCCGGGTTCGACGATCTGATCATCATCGCCCCGCAGGTCGATGCCAACGCGCCGACCGTCGGCGTCGACGCCCAGTACAAGTACAGCGTCGGTCCCGTGGCCGCGCTCACCGAGGGCTACCGGCAGAACCTGCTCACCTGGCGCGGCAACGCCGTGGTCGACGTGGTGCCCACCATCTCGATGGGGCAGGACCAGCTGCCGTGGAACCTGACGCCGGGAGCCTGGGCGAGCGTGACCGACTTCGAGGCGAACGCGACCTGGGTGCGCGACACCTTCATGCCGGCGCTGCCGAGCACGAGCCTCGGCCGGTCGATGGTGCTCGTCGACAACTGGAACGAGTTCGGCGAGGGGCACTTCGTGATGCCGAGCGCCCTCGCCGGGTTCGGCTACGTGAACGCCGTCGCCGACGTCTTCGGGGCGAGCGCGCACGGAACGAATGCCACTCCCACCACCACGCAGGCGGCGCGGTTGGGCCTGCTCTACCCGGCCGCGCGAACGCAGCCGCTCAAGGAGCTGCCGGCTCCGGCGAAACCCGACGACTACTGGACGCGGTGGACCTTCGACACCGACGGCGATGTCGAGGGGTGGACGAACAGCGAGAAGAACCAGGTCACGAACATCCAGGTGCAGGGCGGTGTTCTGACAGCCACCTCGATCGGCACCGACCCGGGGCTCGTGTCGCCCGACCATCTCGGCATCGACGCCAATCAGGCACCCTGGGTCCGGGTGCGGATGAAGAGCGACACGCCCCCGGAGTATCTGTACTTCATCACCGACGCCGATCCGGCGTGGACCCAGGTCAAGGGCACGCAGGTGATCTTCGATGCCTACAACGACGAGTTCGGCATCGGCTACGCCGCGGTGTGGGGCAACCCCAATTGGGTGGGCACGATCCGGCAGATCCGGCTCGACATGATGTCGACGGCCGGAGACTTCACGATCGACGAGATCGGCGTGGTGAAGGTGCCGCTCCCCGCTCTGTCGCTGCTCGTCAGCGGCAAGTACTCGCGCACCGCGGTTCCGGTGATCGCCCCCAACGGCACGCCGATGGTGCCGGCGGCCTACGTCGTGGAGGCGATCGGAGGTCGCCCCGAGTGGCGGCCCGACGTGCAGTGGTTCGTGGCCGTGCGCTCCGGCACCACCCTCATCGCGCAGGTCGGCAGCAGCTCGGCGTGGGCCGGAGCGACCCTCGTCCACCTGGACGCGCCCTGCCAGTGGGTCGGCGGTCGCTTCTACATCGCGGCCACCTACTTCCAGTCGCTCGGTTTCACCGTCACCTGGGATGCCACGGCCCAGCTGCTGACCATCACGCCGTGATCGCGCGGCCTCACTCGACGATCGGACACCCTCATGCTCGGAAACCTCACCGGCTGGCACCTCCTCATGATCCTGGCGGTCATCCTCCTGCTCTTCGGAGCGACGCGGCTGCCCGCCCTGTCGAGGAGCCTCGGTCAATCCATGCGGATCTTCAAGAGCGAGACGCGCAAGCTCCACGAGGAGGATGGCGGCGGCGAGCCCGCGGCGAAGACGGACGAGTGAACCGAGCGGAGTGCGGCGTGACGGACCTGAGGGGAGTGCGGCCGCGACATAATTGACGAATGCGACGGGTGCCCATGACTCCGAGGGAGAACTGGCGCGAACGCTGCGACGCCGTGGGCTTCAGCTTCTACGATCTCGAGTCGGAGGGCGGCCGCCCCTACTGGAACGAGAGTGCCGCCTACTCGTTCACCCTCGCCGAGATCGAGGCGCTCGAAGCGGCGACGAAGGAGCTCTTCGCCCGGTGCATGGACGCCGTCGAGGTGATCGTGCGCGCCGGGCGGTTCGACGAGTTCGGCATCCCGGAGCGTTTCCACGAGCTGGTGCGCGCATCCTGGGATGACGACGACCCCACGGTCTACGGCCGCTTCGATCTGGCCTACGACGGGCGCGCGGGCGCATCCGGGGCCGGCTCCGGCTCGATCAAGCTCCTCGAGTTCAACGCCGACACCCCGACCTCGCTCGTGGAGACCGCGGCGGCCCAGTGGCAGTGGCTGGAAGAGACCCAGCCGCAGGGCACCGACCAGTTCAATGCCCTGCACGAACTGCTGATCGAGCAGTGGGAGCACATCCGCACCGCCCGGTGGGGCCTCGCCCCGGGCGCTCGACTGCACCTCGCCTCGCTGCACGACACGGGCGACGGCGAGCTCATCGTCGAGGACTTCGACACCGTGGCCTACATGGCCGAGACGGCGGCGGCAGCGGGCTTCGATCCCAAACTGATCTTCATGGAGGACGTGCGCTGGAGCGTCGATGCCGGCACCTTCCTCGACGCCGACGACGAGCCGATCCGTCACATCTTCAAGCTCTACCCGTGGGAGTGGATGATCTCCGAGCAGTTCGGCGGCTTCCTCGCCGCGAGCCGCGGCACCACCCAGTGGGTCGAGCCGGCCTGGAAGCTGCTGCTCAGCAACAAACAGCTGCTGGTGGTGCTCTGGGAACTGTTCCCGGGGCATCCGAATCTCCTTCCGGCGTTCACGGATGCGGCCGCTCTCCGCGGCCGGCCCCACGTGTCGAAGCCGCGGCTCGGCCGGGAGGGCGCGAACGTGTCGCTCTTCGACGGCAGCGGGCATCTCGTCGCTTCGGCGGAAGGGGCCTACGGCGACGAGGGGTTCGTGTTCCAGGAGCGGGCGGTCTTCGCTCCGATCGAGGGCAAGACGGCCGTCATCGGCAGCTGGATCGTGGGCGAGACGCCCGCCGGGATCGACCTGCGGGAGACCAGCGGGCCGATCACGGGCGACCTGGCCGAGTTCGTGCCGCATGTCATCGAGGCCGAATCCCTGGGAGGTGGCCGCTGATGGCCGTTCGAACTGTTCGTGGCGTGGGCGGCGGCGGGGTCGTGCTCTCCGGCATCGCCGCGTCGCACCGTGGTTCGGTTCGGCGCGGGGTCGCGGTGGCCTCCGTGGCCGGCGCGGTTCTCGCCCTCTCCGGATGCGCCCCCACCGAGGAGGGCGTGGTTCTCGAGGGCGCCGACGGCCAGAAGTACGTCGTGCCCGAGAATGCCGAGCGGCCCATGTACGACTCGAAGGAGGCGTGCATCGCCGACGTCACCGAGCAGATCGCGGTGCTCGAGAAGCAGGGGGAGGACATCGTCGACACTCCTGAGGAGCTCTGCGAGCCCTCGAGTCGCTATCCCAACGCGCACTATTCGGGGCTGTGGCTCGGGCCACTGTTGTTCGCCGGTTCGCGCTGGAACTCGCCGAACGTCTCCGGATGGGCCACGGTGCCGAGCGGCGGCTTCGCGGCGCCCGGCGCGAAGGTGCAGTCGGATGTCGTGTCACCCGCGCCCGCGGGCTCACGGGTGGGGGAGCGGGCTCCGCTGAAGGGCGGGTTCGGGTCGTCGGGCAAGTCGGGGTTCGGGGAGTCGGCGGGCGGCTGAGGATCCGCTGCGGTGTCTTCTCCTCCACAGGCGACGAAACGGATGCGATTTACCCACAGTTGTGCCGCGACGCACCCGCTGTCGGCCGCGACTGCGAGGATCGGGTCATGACCTCCTCAGCTCTCACCTTCCCTCTCGACGACGGCACCTGCGGTTGGGCCAACGGCTCCGAAGCGATGCGGCGGTACCACGACGAGGAGTGGGGTGTGCCCTCGCGCGACGACCGGCACCTCTTCGAGATGCTGGTGCTCGAAGGAGCGCAGGCGGGGTTGTCGTGGTCCACCATCCTCGGCCGGCGCGCGGGGTATGCGGCGGCGTTCAAAGAGTTCGACTACGACGCGGTCTCCACCATGCGCGACGACGAGCTCGAGGCTCTCATGGGCGAGCCGGGCATCATCCGTAATCGGCTCAAGATCTTCGGCACGCGCAAGAATGCGCTCGCCTTCCTGCGTGTGCGCGAGGAGTTCGGCACCTTCGCCGACTATCTCTGGGGGTGGGTCGAGGGCGTCACCGTGGTGAACCACCCGCGTGGCCTTGGCGACCTGCCCACCACCACTCCTCTGTCGGATGCGCTCAGCAAAGACCTCAAGAAGCGCGGCTTCACCTTCGTGGGCTCCACCATCCTCTACGCCTACCTCGAGGCGGTGGGTGTGGTCGACGACCACGTCGACTCCTGCCCGTGCAAGGTGCGCACCCCGTGAGCGCGCGGGGCGAAACCGCGGCGAAACACGTCGCCGGTTAGGCTCGGAGCATGGCCATCTCTGTCGACTCCTTCTCCGTTCCGCAGCAACGCAAGCTCGTCACCGAGCTGCCCGGCCCGAAGTCGCGCGAGATGCACGAGCGGCGCCGCAAGACCGTGTCGAGGGGTGCGGGCACCCTCGCCGACATCTACATGGACCACGGGTCAGGCGCCATCCTCGTCGACGTCGACGGTAATCAGATCATCGACCTCGGCTGCGGCATCGGCGTCACCACGGTGGGTCACGCGCATCCGGATGTCGCGGCGGCGGCTGCCGCGCAGGCCGCCAAGCTCACCCACACCCTCTTCACCGTCACCCCCTACGAGAACTACCTGCTCGTGGCCGAGAAGCTGGCATCGATCACGCCGGGCGATTTCGAGAAGCGGTCGATCCTCGTGAACTCGGGGGCGGAGGCCGTGGAGAACGCGGTGAAGATCGCCCGCAAGTACACGGGCCGCCGCGTCATCGCCACGCTCGACCACGCGTTCCACGGCCGCACCAACCTCACCATGGCCATGACGTACCGCCCCTGGCCCGAGCGCGCGGGTATGGGCCCCATGCCGGGCGACATCTACAGCGTGCCGATCAGCTACCCCTTCCGCGACCCGGAGGGCATGACGGGTGAAGAGGCCGCCGAGCGCACCATCGACTACATCACCACCCACATCGGGGCCACCGAGCTGGCGGCGCTGTTCGTCGAGCCCATCCAGGGCGATGGCGGCATAGTCATCCCCGCCCCCGGGTTCTTCAAGCGGCTCTCGGAGTTCTGCACCGAGAACGGGATCGTGTTCGTGGCCGACGAAATCCAGGCCGGTATCGCCCGCTCGGGTGCCTGGTACTCCATCGAGCACCACGGCGTGGTGCCCGACCTCATCACCTCGGCCAAGGGCATCGCGGGCGGCTTCCCGCTCGCCGCGGTCACGGGCCGCGCCGAGATCATGGATTCCGTGCAGCCCGGCGGCATCGGCGGCACCTTCGGCGGCAACCCGGTCTCCACTGCCGCGGCTCTCGCCGTGTTCGACATCATCGAGCGCGACGGGCTCATCGCCGAGGCGCAGCGCGTCGAACGCGCCTTCTTCGACCGCATCGGCGACTGGCCGTCACGGTTCCCGATCGTGGGCGAGGTGCGCGGCAAGGGCGCCATGATCGGCGTCGAGCTCGTGCTCCCGGGCACGAAGAAGCCGAACCCCGAGGCGCTGAAGGCCGTCATCGCGCACGCCGCCTCGCAGGGCGTCATCGTGCTCGACGCCGGCTCGTGGGACAGCGTTCTCCGCTTCCTCCCGAGCGTCGTCATCTCCGAAGAGCTCATCGACGACGCGGCCACCGTCATCGAAGAGGCCCTGGCAAAGCTCTCGGCCTGAGCCGCCGCCCGCCGCCCGCCGCCCGCCGCAGGGCGCCGCCCCTCTCCGCGGGCGCCCGCTGCTCCCGGGTGGCGACCGGTGTTCCCGGAGGACTGGTGTTCCCGGGTGGTGGCTGGTGCTGACGGGTGCCTTCCCGTCATCGGTGTGGTCGTCCCCGGCCTCGCAAGCATCCTGCTGGTCGGCGGCGGGAACGACGGAGATTCGGCGCGATTCGAGCAAACGACGGACTCTCGGGCCGAATCGGCAGGGAAAGTCCGTCGATTGCTCGCGGGTGGGCAGCACTCGGGCCGCCGGCTAGCAGGCTAGTTGCCGGCTGCGCCGCCGGCCGCGCCGCCCGTGCCTGCGGCCGGGGCCGCGGGCGTCGCCGGCACTGCCGGGTCGACCGGCGCCACCGGCGTCTGCGTCGGGGTGGGCTCCGCGGTGGCCGTCGGGGTCGGCGTCGGCGTGGGGGTCGAGTCGGTGCCGCTGCCGTAACGGGTCGAGGATCCGTTCACGAGCGTGCGATCGGGGTCGGGGAAGTCGCCCCCGCCCAGGATGTCGTCGTTCTCCGTCATCACGGCGCGCCAGATGCGGTGCCGAACGGTGCTGCCGGAGTAGTCGTTGGGCTCCACCTCCGTCATCGACACATTGCCCGTGACGTTGCCCACCCACACCGCTGTGGCGGCCTTCGTGGAGGCACCCACCATCCAGGTGTCCTTCTCGTTGTCGGTGGTTCCGGTCTTGCCGATGTGCGTGATGCCGTCGTCGGGGTCGGATGCCGTCGCGGTCCCGCTCTCGATCGGCCCGAGCATCGCATACGCGAGGGTCGACGCGATCTTCGGGTCGAGCGCCTGGGTGCAGGATGCGGCCGGAGGCGTGAGCTCCGTGCCATCCGGAGCCACGATGCGGTCGATCGCGACGGGCGTGCAGTACAGCCCGTTCGCCGCGATGCCGGCGTAGGCGGCCGCCATGGTGAGCGGCGCGATCTCGTTCGTGCCGAGCACCGACGAGGGCTGCGTATCGAGGTCGGCGCCATCGGCCCGGTGCACGCCGAGCGACTGTGCGGTGTCCTTGATCTGACAGAGATCCATCTGCTGGGCCATCGCCACGAAGGCGTTGTTCACCGAGTTCGTGAGGGCGCTCTGCACCGACATCGTGCCGGGCCGGGAGCTGCCGTCGTTCGCGGGCTCCCACTCGCCACCGAGGGTCGTGCACGAGTTCGGGAACGTCGACATGTCCCAGGTGGTCTCGTTGCCGCTCACCCGGTCGCTCAGCGTGTGCCCCTGTTTCAGCCACTCCGCCAGCGCGAACACCTTGTAGGTCGACCCCACCTGGAAGCCCGACGAACCGCCGAAGTCGATATCGGTGTTGTAGTTCACGGCCGTCGATCCGGCGGTGGTGACAGAGGGGTCTTCGGTGAAGTTGGTGTTCTGCGCCATCGCCAGGATGCGGCCCGTGCCGGGTTCGACCGTGACGATCGTCGAACCGATGGCGATGTCCTCCATCGACGACGGGATGTACTTCTTCATCGTTTCGTCGGCGTTGGCCTGCAGTTCGGTGTTCAGGGTCGTGTAGATCTCGTAGCCGCCCTGCTTGAAGTTCGACCAGCGCTCGTCGGCGGTGTCGCCGAAGGTGGGGTCGTTCTTCACGATCCAGGTGACGTAGTCGCAGAAGTAGGTGGCCCCGGATGCGGCCGCCTGGCAGCCCGTGGTGGGCACCGTGATGTTCGGCGTCACGGGGGTGGCAACGGCTTCGTCGTGCTGCGCCTGGGTGATGGTCTTCTGCTTGAGCATCGAGGCGAGCACGTCTTTGTCGCGGCGGGCCTGGTTGTCGGGGATGTTCTCGGCCTGGTCGATGCGCAGCGCGTTCGGCGCGTTCACCGTGGCGGCGAGCGAGGCGGCCTGGGCGAGCGTGAGGTCGGCCGCGGAGACACCGAAGTAGTAGTTGGCTGCCGCCTCGATGCCGTACACCGAGCCGCCGAAGTTCGCGATGTTGAGGTACCCGAGGAGGATGTCGTCTTTCGAGTACTGCTTCTCGAGCGCGATCGCGAGCCGCATTTCGGTGAGCTTGCGGTCGAGCGACTCGGTGGTCGCATCCTCGTAGGCCGCGTCGCGTTCGGCCTGAGTGGGGAGCTGGGTGGCCTGCTGCACCAGGATGTTGCGCACGTACTGCATCGTGATGGTGGAGGCTCCGCTCGAGACCCCGCCGGATGCCACGTTGCCGAGTGCCGCGCGAAGCGTCGACGCGATGTCGACGCCCGAGTGCTCGTAGAAGCGCGGGTCTTCGGTGGCGACCACGGCATCCTTCACGTAGGGCGAGATGGCGTCCCACCCGACTTCCTGCCGGTTCTGGTCGAACACGGTGGCGAGGAGGGTGTTCGATCCGTCGCTGTTGGTGGCGTAGATCTCCGACTTCTGGGCCAGCGTCGAGGGCCGGATGGAGTCGGGCAGCGTGTCGAGCACGTCGGCGGTGCGGGAGGCGTAGACGCCGGTGACGGCCATGGCGGGCACGGCCATCACGGTCACGAGCAGGGCGGCGATGACGCTGAGGCCCAAAATGAGGAGCACAGGGCGCTTGGTGCCGTCGACCAGGCGCTGGAACGCGCTCACGAAGCGGTGGGGACTTTCGGGCATATGTGCCAGCGTACGGGAGGCTGCCCGGAAGAAGCTGATAGGGTCTCGCGTCCCGGGTGGGGATCCGCTGAGTCCGCCGCAGCCGCAGCCGCAGTCGCAGTCGCCGCCGCCAGCAGGCCGCCGCTTCTCCTGCTGCGCATCCGTGCCTAGGCTGACGACATGACCGCGAGCATCGACATCCTCGAAGACGCCTTCACCCGCATCCGCGACACCGTGCGGCGGGCAGCGGGTGGCCTCGACCCCGACGACCTCACGGCGCGGGTCGACTCCGAGGCCAACACGATCGCCTGGCTCGTCTGGCACCTCACCCGCGTGCAGGACGACCACATCGCCGAGGTGGCCGGCACCGAGCAGGTGTGGACGGCGGGCGGCTGGGAGCAGCGATTCGTCCTGCCCTTCGATCCGGATGCCACGGGGTACGGCCAGTCGGCCGCCGAGGTCGCGCAGGTGGCGGGCCCCGGCGTCACTTCCGAGTCTCTGGTGGGGTACCACGAGGCGGTGTACGCGGCGACCGTCGCCTACCTGCGCTCACTCGCCGGGCCGGATGCGCGCAACGCCCTCGATCGCGTGGTCGACGAGAACTGGGATCCGCCCGTCACCCTTGCGGTGCGCCTCGTCAGCGTGATCTCCGACGACCTGCAGCACGCCGGCCAGGCCTCCTTCGTACGCGGCCTCCTCCAGCGCCGCTGACCCCCACCGAGCCGTCACTCTCCGCGAAAACGCCTCCGGATGCGCGGAATGTGACGTCTCGCGCGCTTTAGAACTCGAAGCGGGCCTCGGGCACGCCGTCGAGGGCGTGGGCGAGGCGCGCGTGCATCTCATCGGACATCGGCGGCAGCGCGTCGAGCGCGAACCAGGCGGCCTCGGAGTTCTCGCCGTCTGCGGGGAACGGTTCGCCCGAGACGTACCGGAACCGGAAGGTGAGGTCGAGATAGCTCGACCGGTCGCCGTTCGCGTACACGATCTCGGGGATCGAGTGCACCCAGGCGAGGTGCATGGGCTCGGCGACGATGTCGGCCTCTTCGAGCACCTCGCGTGCGGCCGCGACCGCGGGCTGCTCACCGGGATCGATGATGCCGGTCACGGGAGTCCAGGCGCCGTTGTCGGCGCGGCGCACCAGTAGCACGTCGCCGTTCTCCCGCGTCACGACGGCCGTGATCCCGCTCAGCCACAGGGGAGCGCTCCCGATCTTCTCCCGCAGAGCCAGCACGAAGTCAGGGGTAGCCATGCCCCGAGCCTACCGACCCGTGGGGTCGCAGCATCCGTCGCGCAATCGGGCAGAAGGCGACCAATGCTGCGACCCAACGCGACGAGTCGCGTCAGAAGTGCGGCGCGGGCCGCACACCGGGAGTCACGATGAAGGTGGCGAGGTACTCGCTCTTGCTGAGTGCGTTGCTGACCTCGAAGCCCACGCGGAAGGTACCCGTCTTCGTCGGCGTGCCGCTCAGGATGCCGGTGGCAGGGTCGAACGACAGACCGTCGGGAATGCTCGGCGTCCACGGCACCCGGAACGTGAACGGCTCGTTGCCGGTGGCTTCGAAACGATAGCTGAACGGCACGCCGGTCACCAGGGCGATCGGGCCGGTTGGAGTATCGCGGAACCGAGCTCCGAGATCGATCCTCATCAGTTCGTTGGTCGTGGCATCGGCCACGGTGATGGCGCCGTTGCGGTCAGCCGTCACGGCAGGGAGGGAGTTGCCGTCAGGCCGGTCGAAGAGGACCGAGGGCGCCGAGCCGTCACCAGGGATGAGAGAGACGCTCGAGTCGCTCTCGTCGACGTAGAGCAGGTCACCCATGGCGTTCATGGCGAGAGATCGCGGCTGAGCGCTCGGATCCAGCTCGACCACCGGCGTCACGGTGCCGGTCGGCGTGATGCGCGAGATGCTTCCGGACGCGTATCCGGCGACGACCACGTTGTTCCGGGAATCGACCGCGATGGCCCGTGGTTCGACCGTGCCGGTCGGCGCGCTCAGCGCAGCGAAGTCGGCGGTGACCGCACCGGAGGCGGTGATGCGGGACACCGTGTCGAGCCCCGAGTTCGCGGTGTACAACGAACCCGAGGAGTCGAAGGCGATAGCACGAGGTGCAGCCCCCGGCGGCAGGACACCGAAGGCCGCGTCGACGACGCCGACTTCACTGATCGAGGTCACGGAATCCACGAGATCGGTGACGATGTAGGCGGGCGATGCCGAGCCGGGGGGTCGAGTGATCGCGCAGTCGATCGCGCCGGTGACGGGAGCGCCGTAGGTTCTCACCGAACCCCAGCCCGGGTTGACGATGGAGACCGTGCCGCTCCCGCTGTTCACGACCCAGAGATCGCCCGAATCGTCGATCGTCATGGCGCACAGGTGCGCGGTCGGCCCGAAGTCGAACGCTCGCGCCGTCAGCACGCCGTGGCTGTCGACCGACGAGATGGTTCCGTCGGAGTTGGCGGAGTACACCGAGCCGTCGCTGGCTCCGGCGAGGGCGACCGGATGCGACGCGGGGGGCAGTGTTGCGTACGACGGAGTGATGAGCGGGGTGGCGTGCGCGGTGGCGACGCCGGCGAACACCATGCCGACGATGAGCGGAAGCGCGAGTGCGAATCGTTGAGGGGTCATGAACATGTGAGCATATGTCACCCCCAAGCGTGCGGCGCCTGAGTAATTACCACTCAGAAGCGCGGGGCTGGGCGCACGCCGGGAAGCACGGTGATGGAGATCTGGAGTGGGTCGAGTCTCAGCGCGTTGCGCGCGAACAGTGCCGACCGATAGACCCCGGTCGCCGTCGGTGTGCCGCTCAGCAGCCCGGTGCTCGCATCGAACGTCAGACCCGGTGGCAGGCCCCGGGATTCGAACGTGATCGGATCGACGCCCGTCGCGGTGAACTGGTGACTGAAGGGCGTTCCGGTGGTCAGCGTGAGGGCCGTGAAGGGAGGTGTGGTGATCTCGGCGCCCAGGCCCACTCTCATCAGCTCATTCGTTGAAGCATCTGCCGAGAAGACGATCCCGCGGCTGTCTTCGACGACGGTGGGAATGAAATCGGTGTCGGTTCGATCGATCAGCACTGACGTCGTGCCGGTTCCCGCTGCGACCATGCCCACGCTCGCTGTGCCCTCCTCGGCGACCAGGATGTCTCCGAGCGATGTGGTGGCGAGAGAGTGGGGATGGGCTGCTCCCGACAGCTCGACGATCGTGGAGACGACTCCGGAGGGGCTGATCCGTGACAGCGTTCCCGACCGATATCCGGCGACGATCACGTCACCCGTGCTCGGATCAGTCGCGACGGCACGCGGCTCGACGCGGCCGCCCGCGGTCGTGAGCGACGCGAACGCCCGAGTCACCACCCCTGCCGCTGTGATCTTCGATACCGTGTCGTCTCCCGAGTTCGCCGTGAAGAGGTTTCCGACCGAGTCGGCGTCGATGGACCGAGGGGACGCTCCGCCCGCGAGCACTGCGAACGACGGGTTCACCGCCCCGGAGTCGGTGATCTCGAGCACCGAGTCGGATGCGCTGCTCACGACGTACATCGGCGCGAAGGTGCCCGGAGCCTGGGTGATCGAGCATTCGCTGCCGACCGGTGCGGGGAAGCTCGTATACGTGCGCCTGTAGACGTTGGCCTCGACGATGGTACCCGTGCCGCTGTTGACGATCCAGAGCTCGCCCGCATGGGAGGTGATCATGGCGCACGGGTGCGCTCCCAGGCCGAAGTCGAAGAGAGTCGACACCGTGCCGTCTTCGCGCACTTCGGAGATCGTTCCGTCGGAGTTGGCGGAGTAGAGCGAGAGATTCTCCACCCCCTCGCTCGTGACCGCAACGGGATGGGACGCCGCGGGCAACGTGGCGAACGACGTGTCGACCAGCGGGGCGGCCTGAGCGGCAGCCGCTCCTCCGAAGGCGAGGGCCGCGACGAGGGGGACAGCGAGGAGGTGCTTCTTACGGATCATGAAGTGAGAATAGCTCACCTCACATGGTATTGCCAGGCATTCGAATGATCAGCTGAGCTGGTTCTTCTCCACCCAGGACAGGTACTCCGGCGAGACCGTGCCCGTGACGTAGTCGCCCGTGAAGCAGCTCATCTCGAGGTCGCGCACGAACGGCGAGCCCTCGGTGATGGCGGCCTGCATGTCGGCCACCTCCTGGTAGATGAGGTGGTCGGCGCCGATCGCCGCGGCGATCTCCGGGATCTTGCGGTCGTGCGCCACGAGTTCGTGCCGCGACGGCATGTTGATGCCGTAGACGTGCGGGAAGCGCACCGGGGGAGCGGCCGAGGCGAAGGTGACCTTGTTGGCGCCGGCCTGGCGCGCCATGTCGACGATCTCCTTCGAGGTGGTGCCGCGCACGATCGAGTCGTCGACGATGAGGATGTTCTTGCCCTTGAACTCGCTCGACATCGCGTTCAGCTTCTGCCGCACCGACTTCTTGCGCGCCGCCTGCCCGGGCATGATGAACGTGCGCCCCACGTAGCGGTTCTTGTAGAAGCCCTCGCGGTACTCGACGCCGAGCTTCTGGGCCACCTGCATGGCAGCCGGCCGCGAGGAATCCGGAATCGGCATCACCACGTCGATGTCGCCCATCGGCGTATAGCGGGCCACCGTGTCGGCGAGGTAGTTGCCGAGTCGCAGCCGGGCCTCGTACACCGAGATGCCCGAGAGCACCGAGTCGGGGCGGGCCAGGTAGACGTACTCGAACGAACACGGCACCAACCGGGGCGCGGGCGCACACTGCTTCGCGATGAGCTCGCCGTCGAGGGTGATGAACACGGCCTCACCGGGTTCCACATCCCGCACCACGTCGTAGCCGAGGCTCTCCATCACGAGCGACTCGGATGCCACGACCCACTCCATCTGGCCGTTCTCCAGCAGTCGCCCGCCGAGGGTCAGAGGCCGGATGCCGAACGGGTCACGGAAGGCGAGCAGCCCGTGCCCGGCGATCATCGCGATCGTGGCGTAGGAGCCCTCGACGCGCTCGTGCACGCGGGAGACGGCCGTGAAGATCTGGTCGGGGTCGAGCGAGAGGCCCGTGATCTGCGACTGCAGCTCGTTGGCGAACACGTTCAGCAGCACCTCGGTGTCGCTGTCGGTGTTGAGGTGCCGACGGTCGATGTTGTAGAGCTCGCTGGTGAGTTCGCGCGTGTTCGTGAGGTTGCCGTTGTGAACCAGGATGATGCCGTAGGGCGCATTCACGTAGAACGGCTGCGCCTCCTGCTCGGAGGAGGCCTTGCCCTGCGTCGCGTAGCGCACGTGCCCGAGGCCCATCGTGCCGAGCAGCGACCGCATGTCGCGCGTGCGGAACGCCTCGCGCACCTGGCCCTTGGCCTTCACGATGTGGAAGATGTCGCCTTCGGCGGTGGCGATACCCGTCGAGTCCTGACCCCGATGCTGCAGCAGCAGAAGGGAGTCGTAGACGAGTTGGTTGACGGGCTCAGACGAAACGATGCCCACGATGCCGCACATTGCACCGATTCTATCCTGCGCGAACGCGCCCCATGTCAGTGCGGTGCGGGCATCCGCCGCACGTCCGGTGACGCACTCATAGGAAAGTGAAAGGTTGCTGAGAAGGTGCGCATAGTCCGCCTTCCTACAGTCGACGAGTCTGTTGCCCGGCCTTTCAGAGGGAGATCATGAAACTCGCCGACACTGTAAAACGGATTCGTCCGCGAACCTGGATCGTGATCGCCGTCGCGGTGGTCATCGTGGCGGGCGGCGGCACCACCTGGGCGATTCTCTCGGCCAACGCGTCGTCGTCGGCCCAGGCCGCCACCAGGACCACGTCGGTCGCGGCTTCGCTCGAGACGATGGAGAAGACCATCGACACGAGCGGCACCCTGGCGCCGACGGTGCAGGAAGACGTGGACTTCGCCGTGGCCGGCACCGTGACCGCGGTGAACGTCGAGGCGGGCGCGACCGTCACGGCGGGCCAGGTGCTCGCCACCGTCGACACCCTCACGGTGCAGGCGGATGCCCTCTCCGCCCAGGCCACGCTCGCCAAGGCGCAGGCCACTCTGGCGTCGGCCGAGGCCGACGACGACGGCACCGACGCATCCGCCACCCAGATCGCGGCGGATGAGGCATCCGTCGCCAAAGCCCAGGCGGCCGCCGACAAGGCCAATGCCGCCGTCGCCGACGCCACGCTGGTGGCGCCCGTCTCGGGCCTCGTCACCGCGGTGAACCTCGAAGTCGGCGACACCACGACCGGATCGAGCAGCAGCGCCAGCACGGGCACCAGCACGAGCACGACGGGTGGCCTCGCATCCGGAACCGGTAGCTCCACCTCGACGACCTCCACCAGCGCCTTCACCATCGTGAGCACCGACTCCTGGGAAGTGAGCCTCTCCGTCGGCGAGACGGATCTCGCGAACGTCACCGTCGGCGACCAGGTCGAGCTCTCCACCGACGACGGCACGGCCTTCTTCGGCACCGTCAGCACGGTCGGGATGCTTCCCTCCACCTCGTCGGGCTCGGCCGCGTACCCGGTCACGGTCGCCGTGACCGGCTCGCCCGAGGGCCTGTACGACGGCGTCTCCGTGACGGCCAAGATCGTCTACGAGCGCCGCACCGACGTGCTCACCGTGCCCAGCGCGGCCGTCACCACGGCCGAGGACGGCACCACGACGGTGAACAAGGTCGACGCCGACGGCAACGAGACCACCACCACCGTCACGGTCGGCGAGACGGTCGGCACGCTGACCGAGATCACCGGCGGTATCGCCGAGGGCGACCTCGTGGCCGTGTCCCTCTTCACCCCGGGCTCCGGCAACGGCGGAACAGGCACAGGTACAGGCACCGGCACCGGCGGCTTCCCCGGCGGCGGCACCCTGCCCGAGGGCTTCGACCCGAGCCAGCTGCCGAGCGGCGGCCAGTTCCCCGGCGGCACGACGGGCGGCAACTGAGCCCATGACCACCACACGAGCGATCGCGAACGGGAACATGCCCGACAAGGAATACGGCGAACCGGTCATCGAACTGACGGCAGCCCGCAAGGTGTACCGCAGTGGCACGATCGAGTTCGAGGCCCTCCGCGGGGTCGACCTCGAGATCCGCCAGGGCGAGTACGTGGCCATCATGGGCCCCTCCGGTTCGGGCAAGTCGACGCTGATGAACATCCTCGGATGCCTCGACACCCTCACCACGGGCCACTACCGCCTCGCCGGCCACGATGTCGACGACCTCGATGAGGCCGAGCTGGCCGAGATCCGCAACAAGGAGATCGGCTTCGTGTTCCAGCAGTTCAACCTGCTGCCCTCGCTCGAGGCCTGGCGCAACGTGGAGCTGCCGCTGATGTACGCCCGGGTACCCGGCCACGAACGGCGGGCGCGCGCCGAGCGGGCGCTCGAGCGGGTGGGACTCGGATCGCGGTTCGTCAACAAGCCGGGCGAGCTGTCGGGCGGCCAGCAGCAGAGGGTTGCCGTGGCGCGCGCCCTGGTCGGTGAGCCCACCATGATCCTGGCCGACGAACCCACCGGAAACCTCGACTCGGTCTCCACCGAAGACGTGCTCGGGCTCTTCGACGAACTGCACGATCTCGGCCGCACGATCGTGCTCATCACGCACGAGCTCGAGGTGGCCCAGCGTGCCCGGCGAATCGTGAGGGTCAAGGACGGCCTGATCCAGGGCGACACGGCCGAGGGCGCCCTGCTCGCAACCGTCGCCGGAGGTGCCGCATGAACTGGAGCGAGACCCTCCGCACGAGCTGGGCGGCCGTGCGCTCGCACGGACTCCGCTCGCTGCTCACCGTGCTCGGCATCCTGATCGGGATCGCCGCCGTCATCCTCACCGTGGGCCTCGGCCTCGGCACCCAGAAAGACGTCAGCGCCTCGATCTCGTCGCTCGGCAGTAACCTGCTGATCGTCTCGCCCGGCTCGAGCACCGACAGCTCGGGAGTGCGCGGCGGCTTCGGCACGAGTGCCACCCTCACGGCGGCGGATGCGACCGCTCTCGCCTCGAGCGTGAACGCCCCCGACATCGAGGGTGTGGCCGCCGAGAAGTCGACGTCGCTGGCGCTCGAGGCCAACGACACCAACTGGACGACCACGGTCACCGGCACCACCGCGTCCTGGCTCGATGTGCGCTCCCGCGACCTGATCGCGGGCGAGTTCATCACCGATGAGGATCAGGCGTCCCAGGCCGCGGTCACCGTGCTGGGATCGGAGACGGCCACCGAGCTGTTCGGCACCACGAACGTGGTGGGGCAGTCGGTGACCATCGACGGGCACACCTTCGAGGTGGTGGGGGTGCTCGCATCCGCGGGGTCCGACTCGTCGTCGAACCTCGACGATGTGGCGATCGTGCCGCTGTCGACGGCCGCCAACCAGCTGGTGGGCGGAACCACGGCGAACTCGGTGTCGACGATCTATCTGAAAGCGGCATCGGATGGCCAGCTCGCCGCCGCCTATCAGGAGGCCGAGGCCGTGCTGCTGAACCTGCACTCGATCTCGTCGGCCGACTCCGCCGACTTCACGATCAGCTCGCAGAACGCGCTCGTCGACACGGCCACCTCGATCTACCAGACGCTGACCGTACTGCTCACGGGCGTCGCGGCCCTGTCGCTGCTCGTCGGCGGCATCGGCGTGATGAACATCATGCTGGTCTCGGTCACCGAGCGAACTCGCGAGATCGGGCTGCGCAAGGCGCTCGGGGCGCCACCCTGGGCGATCCGGAGGCAGTTCCTCGTCGAAGCCGCGATCCTCGGCCTCACCGGCGGAGTGCTGGGCGCCGTGCTCGGAATGGGTGCCGCCCTGGCGCTCCCGGGGGTGGTCGGCTCGTCGATCGTGATCTCGCCCGAGGCCGTCGGCCTCTCCATCGGGGTCGCGATCGCCATCGGCCTCATCTTCGGGGTCTACCCCGCCACCCGGGCGGCCCGGCTGGCCCCGATCGACGCGCTGCGCAGCGAATGACCCCCGCACCCTCCGACCCCACCGACGCCTCAGGCCTCACCTCACGCACAGAAGGAACCACTGCCATGAGAATCCGAAACACCACCGAACAGACCTCCCCCACCCGCCGCTCCGGCCGGCACTGGTACATCAGCGCCGGGGTCCTTCTCGCCGCCGCCGGCGTGTTCGCGATGTCGGCCTGCGCGTCGACCACCGCTTCGAGTGACTCGGTGCCGGCCGCCACCAGCGCGGCCGGCGCCCCGGCCGGCGGACTGCCGGGCGGAGGAGGCACCTCGGGCGAGATCGCGGCCATCACCGGCACCACGCTCCAGGTGCAGGACACCGATTCGCAGACGGCCGTGACCTACTCCGACTCCACCACGATCACCCAGACGGTCGCGGCCGCACTCTCCGACGTCACGGCGGGCGTGTGCGTCACCACGGTGAGTGGCGGGTTCGGCGGTGCGGGTGCGCCCGGATCGAGCAGCACCGACTCCAGCTCGACGGATGCCGCATCCACCGCGGCCACCTCGGTCACGATCTCCGCGGCCACCGACGGCACCTGCACCACCGGCTTCGGCGGCGCAGGCGGCTTTGCGGCGGGCGGCGGCACGCCACCGACGGACTTCCCCGACGGAGCGATGCCGACCGACGTGCCCGACGGTGTGATGCCCACGGGCGCGCCCGACGGCTCGAGCGGCGCCGGCGCCGCCGGCTTCGGCGGCTTCGCGAGCGGACTGGTGACCGCGGTCAGCGGCACCACCATCACGGTGCAGACCACCTCGGCCGACGGCACGACGTCGACCACAGACGTCACCGTCGACGGCACCACGACCTACTCGACCACCAAGACGGCCGATGCATCCGCTCTCGTGGTGGGGGCGTGCGTGCTGGCGCAGGGCGAGTCGGACTCGAGCGGTACCGTCGCGGCGACCTCGCTCGCCGTGTCCGAAGCGGGCGACAGCGGCTGCAGCACCGGCTTCGGTGCAGGCCCCGGCGGTCAGCGTCCCGGCGGTACCGGATCCGGTACCTCGACGAGCGGAAGCTGAGATGGCGCCTCGTACCCCCCGCACACCCCGACAGCCGGCGGCCACTCCCGCCGACGCTGCATCAAGTACCACGGGCACGGAGGCCACGGCCGCCGGCACCGAGACCGCGGCCTCGACGGCTGTGGCCACGGAATCGGCGAAACCCGCTCGCCCGGCGCTGTCGCCCAAGAAGCTGAAGGCGCGGCAGAAGCGCAGACGGCGCATTATCGCGGTGGTCGCCGCCACGGCCGTGCTCTGCGCGGTCGGCGGTGGGGCGGCCTTCGCCCTCTCGCAGGGATCCGGCAACGACTACCGCACCACCGTCGCCACGCTCGGCACGGTCGATGAGAACCTGGCGCTCACCGGCACCATCGCCTCGGCCACGCGCCGCGACTCGGCCTTCCAGGTGGGCGGCACCGTGTCGTCGGTCTCGGTGAAGGTGGGCGACACCGTGACGGCGGGCCAGCAGCTCGCCACCCTCGACACCTCCGATCTGCAGGACGCGATCGACTCCGCCGAGGATGCCGTCACCGCCGCCGAGGATCAGCTCACGAGCGATCTCGATGCCCAGTCGTCGGGCACCACGAGCAGCGCCTCGACCTCGACCTCGACGTCGACGTCGACCGGCACGCTGCCGGGGGCCACCGGGACCACCGGGACATCCGGAACCTCCGGCCTTCCCAGCACCGGTGGGGCGGCCACCGACGCCGGCACGGGAACCGTGCCCGGGGGCGGCTCGGGCTCCGGCTCGGGCTCCGGTTCGGGCTCCGGCTCGGGCACCACGCTCGACACCACGGCCATCGACGCCGCGGTCGCCGCGGTGAAGTCGGCGCAGGAGGCGCTCCTCGCGCAGTACTCCACCGCGCAAGACGCCCTCGCCGCCACCCAGGAGACCATCGCCACCTCGGATGCCACCTGCCAGCCGTTCCTCGAGGCCACCATCGAGTCGCTCACCACCGATGACGGCTCGACCGATGGCAGCGGCGGCGCGGAAGGCGATGCAACCGCAACCGATCCGACCGCTGACGCGAACGCCCAGCTCGACGCCATCAAGGCCGATCTGGCCGCCTGCCAGAGCGCTATCACCGAGGTGCAGACCGAGCAGTCCACGGCGAACGACGCGCAGAGCGCGGTGCTCGACCTCATGACTCAGCTCGACGACGCGGTGGCCGCCCTCCAGACGGCCGTCGCCGACGCCACGGCGGCTGCGACCGCCGGCACCGGAGCCGGAGGCACGAGCACCCCGACCGGTGCGGCCGACCAGAGCGCCACCTCGGCCGACCTCTCGAGCGCGAGTACGTCGACGACCGGCACCACCGCATCCGTTCACCTGGCGTCGGCCGTGACCGTGGTCGCGGCGACCACCCCGACGGCGACGGACTCCTCGGGCACCGGGACCGGCACGACGACCTCGACGGGAACCGCCATCACCGGGGGTACCTCGGCCACCATCACGGCCGAGACCATCCTCGCCGACCAGGCCGAGATCGACCTCGCGAAGGCGGATCTGGCGATCGCGCAGCAGAACCTCACCCTCGCCACGCTCACGGCTCCCATCACGGGAACCGTCGCGGCCGTGTCGATCACGAGCGGCACCACGGTGAGCGCGGCCTCCTCCGACGCGGTCATCTCCATCATCGGCGACGACGGGTTCGTGGTCTCCTCGACCGTGACGCTGTCGAACGTGCCGAAGCTCGCCGTGGGCCAGACCGCCACGATCACGCAAGCGTCGAGCGCGACGCCCCTCACGGGAACCGTCTCGTCGATCGGCGTACTGAACGTCGCGAGCGACTCGTCGACCCCGTCGTACGACGTCACGATCGCGATCGACCCCACCGATCAGGCTCTCCTGAACGGCGCCTCGGCGCAGGTCTCGGTGTCGGTGGCCGCGCAGGACGAGGTGCTCACCGTGCCGACATCCGCGGTGCACCGTGACGGTTCCTCATACACGGTGGACACCCTGGTGAACGGCACCTCGCAGTCCACCGTGGTGGAGATCGGAGCGATGGGCTCGGAGCGCACCGAGATCACCTCGGGTCTGCTCGTGGGCGACGTCGTCGTGCTCGCCGACCTCAACTCGGATGTGCTCGACACCTCAACGAGCGACGACTCGTCGAGCTCGGGCCTCAGCGGTCTGGGCGGTTCGGGTTCCACGGGCACCGGCACCTTCACCCCGCCCGAGGGATTCACCATCCCCGACGGCGCCTCGTTCCCGGGCGCGCCCTCGAACTAGTCCGCGCACGAGGAACGGAAGGACAGAACGCACCCCCCTCGCCAGAGGGTCGAGGGGGGTGCGTTCTCTTCTACCGCGCGAATGAACCTGAGGCGGACGCGTGTTGCAGCGCCTGCCGATCAGGCTCCGAGGCGGTCCGCGGAGGTCGGACGCCTGCGGAGTCGCACCCTCCACGCGGCCAGCAGCGCGCCGAGCGCGAGGGCGAACAGCCCGAGCGGCAGAAGCGGACTCGGCGATGTGCCGGTTGCGGCGAGCTGTGCCGACCCTGCGCCGGCAGTGGTCGTTCCCGCACCCCGCTCGGGCTCCGAGCCGCCCCCGGGCGGAGCGCTCGTTGTCGGCTCCTCGGTCGCGCCACTGCGGTTGCGCACCTCCTCAGGAGTGCCCGAATAGAGGGCGTGCGCGTCGGCGTCGCGCAGCACCATCACCTCCCTGCCATCGAGCAGCCGATACACGGCGTAGCTCTCGACCGGATAGAGGATGAGCGCGTCGAGGTCGGCGGCGCCCCCCGCCCCGACGGTGATGTCGAGGGGCACCGATCCTGCATCGAGGTCGGCCCGCCCGAGACCCCGGATCGACACCGTCCCCTCCGTTCCCGACAGCACGGCATCGGCGGTGAAGACTCCCGGCGAGCTGAGCGTGGCCGCAGCGCCGGCGTCTTGACGCTCGATGGCGCTCAGGAACAGCAGGTGGTCTCCCGACGTCGGACTGTCGAACTCGACATGGTCGGTGGTACCGGCGTCGAGGTGCGCGTACGACCGGTTCGAGAAGGCCGATGAACCGTACCGGATCTCGGGAACGCCCAGGCGGTGCAGCGAGGCCAGGGTCACCGTGGCGTAGCCCTCGTGAGCGACGGGGTTCGTGGAGCTGTTCGAGAAGCGCACGATGATGCCCGCCGAATCGTCGGGGACCGCGTCGATGAGGGTGGTGCGCACGGAGCCCGCCCCCGAGTACCAGGTGCGCGGGTTGTAGCCGAAGCCGCTGTCGTCGGCCAGGAGCGTCTCCGACCCGCCGGCGTCGACCGAGATGACCTCCGCGTCGAGGTCGGTTCCGAACTGCAGCAGGGCGGCGAAGTCGAGCATCAGCGCATCGCCCGGGTGCGGCTGGCCCGGCGCTCCGACCCCGATCCTGGTCTCGATCGAGCCGCCGTCGAAGAGGCGGATGTTGTTGTACCCCGACCCCGAGACGAAGAGGGCGTTCGACCCCTGCCAGTTCTGGTAGATCGGCTGCGTCGAATCGATCGCCAGGGAGTCCTGGTACACCGCGAGCTCATCGACTCCCGAACCGGCGCCCTGCGTCACCACGGCCCGGGCGGGGTCGTTGAGTCCGCCGTCGGGGAGGTCGAGCAGCTCATCGGCCGGCCGGCCCTCGGCGATCAGATCTTCGATCTCGACCGTCGTCGCGGTGCGTTCCTCCACCTTCGTGGCGGTCATCACCGCCAGCGCCTCCGGTACCCGCTGCACACGGAGGATGGCGCGCAGGGCCTCGTCGACCGACTCGGCGCCGCTGTTGCTGTTCAGGCCGTCGATCGTGATCCCGTCGAATGCGAGGCCCCGGCTCTGATCGAACATCGGTGTGCCGAGCGAGTTCTGGCCCATCCACCAGGTGGCTGCCACTCCCGCCATGTCCGCGTACTTCACCTCGCCCGTCACGGCGTAGAGCGCGAGGTAGTTCTCGACATAGCTCGCGGTCCCGTAGTTGATCTCGGGGAGGCCGCTCTTGTTCGGACCGATCTCCATCGACCTCCCCGAGATCAGGAGGTCGGCGAGGAAGCTGTCGGCGGAGAGCTTGGCCGCGTCGATCCAGGCGGAGTGTCCGGTGAGCTGCCCGGCGAGGGCCAGGGCCTTCGTCTGGATGCTGCCCCACTCGTACCAGTTGCCGTTGCTGTGCTTCACCGCTCCGAGCGGATAGCGGTCGAAGTCACCCTCCTGGTAGTACGCGATCCCCTCGGCCAGCTCGCTCACCAGCGTCACCGCCTCAGCGTGCTCAGGGCCCTGCAGCAACGCGGCGTGCTTCACGAGCGCGGCGACCGCGGTGGCGGAGAGCCAGCTGTCGTCGAAGAGCAGCCACGACGGCGAGCCGTCGGCCTCGTGCTGACCGTAGTCCGGGGAGACGAGTTGGCCCACCCGGTCGAGACACAGCTGTAGGCGCTGCGTGAGGCGATCTGCCAGCTCGGCATCGGCATCCGTGATCAGGGGGAGTGCCGTGGCCATGGCCTCATAGGCGCGCGCCGCCCAGTAGCTGAACGCGGTCTGCGAGGAGGCGCTGTCCTTCTTGAACAGGTTCCCGTCGGCGTCGCGGGCCACGAAGTTGTCGAAGTCGCCGTTCGGCGCCTGCATCCACATCGCGAACTCGAGGCCGCGTTTCATCTGCTCGTAGCTGTGGGTGTCGCCGTAGGTCGAGTAGTGCTCGGCGTACACGATCACGGCGCGCGCCACGTCGTCGAGCGCGGAGACTCCCTCCTGCGGGTCGCCGACCCACTCGTAGCCGCTGTCGAGATCGTTGCGATCGATCGGCTCGGCATACAGGTGCACGATCATCATCGGGATGCCGTCGAGCTCCACGTGCTCGCTCAGGAAGTCGAGGTGAGAGAGGTTGGCGTAGACCTCGGAGGTGTCGCCGAGCACGAAGCGCACGAAGAACGACAGGTCCTTCTTCGTCACCTGCCCGTCGTGGTCGTAGTCCAGGGCGGGGTCGCTCGTGCCGGCCGCGATCTGGGCGCTGAACCACGAGGCGTCGGCGGAGTCCACCACGCCGTTCCCGTCGAGGTCGTCGCTGCCCTCACTGCGCAGGCCGGTGAGCCGTACATCGCGCAGCCGCACCGGGTAGGCGGTGGTGTTGCGCAGTTCGAGGGTCAGGCCGTCGGTCGTGGCATCGAGCACGGTGTCACCGGATGCGGTGGCCGCGACATCCTGCCAGCTCGCTCGGGCGAGCCCCGCGGAGTCCGCCGCGCGGAGGAGGCTCGCCCCCTGGTTCCGTACCTCGCCCAGGGTCTCGGTGCCGCTGGGTGTGCGCGGGTCGATGAAGGCTCCGAGCGTCAGGGCCACGTCGTCGTCGCCGCGCATCGGCAGAGTGGGATCGGAGCCCACGGGCACCGTGCGCGACACCACGGAACCGGGCTCGAGTACGGCGGCGGACGCGATGCGGGCCTGCGCGCTCGACCAGTTGGTCGAGCCGTCGAGCTCCTGGGCGAAGTCCGCGTTCGGCAGGGCGACCGGATGCTCGCCCGAACCGCTGTCGACCCAGAGCCGAACCTGGTGGAACTCGATCGTGCCGCCGGTGTCGTTGTGGAGTTCGATGTAGACCGCATCAGCCGCGCTGCCGATTCGACCGCCCGCGGACACGACCTGCGTGGAGACGGTGACCCGCTGACCGCGCGGCAGGGTCGTGAGGTCGCTCCACTCGGAGAGAACCGCGCTCCCGTCGGTCACCCGAGCCAGCACGGTGGAGTCGGCGGTGACGTCACCGTGCAGCGTCACGTCGACCTCGGCCCGCACGAGGTCGCCCCGGGCCGCGCCCGATCCGTCTGTCGTGAGGGGGACGCCCTGGTAGGCGACGCCTGAGGGAGCGAGCTCCAGGGTGCGCTCCTGATGAGCGGCGCCCTCCACCGTCCACCCGCTCTCCAGTGGAGCGCTGAAGTCGGAGTTCGGCAGCTCGTAGTGCACCGGCGCGGGAACGGCCGTCGCCGGGGCGGTGGCGGGCGCGGCGACCACGAAGGCTCCGGCGAGCACCAGGGCGAGAGCGGCGGAGACCGTGGAGCGGCCTCGGGCCGAGTGGCGCGCAGCGCCCGGAGCAGTCGAAGCGGCTGGGCTGTGGTGCATGGATCGGCTCCTCATTCGGCACGGCAGAAACATCGTTGTCTTGCAGTCGCGACCCATCGTCGGCGACGTGATCGGGGTCTGTCAAGGGCGCGACCGAACATCGGATCCGGGGCTTGACGCCGCGTTCTAAACCGGTATAGCGTAGGAAATCTTAAACCGGTATAGCAATCCGCTGATCCGGATGTCGCCTGCGCTACCCGCTGTCCGGGAGAATGGACGCATGAGCAACAGTTACGCCGAGGCCGGAGTCGACACCGAGGCGGGCGACCGCGCCGTCGAGCTGATGAAGGCGGCGGTGCAGCGCACCCACGGGCCCGAGGTACTGGGCGGGGTCGGCGGCTTCGCCGGGCTGTTCGACGCATCGGCATTGGCGGGGTACGCGCATCCGCTGCTCGCCACCTCCACCGATGGCGTGGGCACCAAGATCGCCATCGCCCAGGCGCTCGACAAGCACGACACCATCGGGCAAGACCTCGTGGGCATGGTCGTCGACGACATCGTCGTGGTGGGCGCCAAGCCGTTGTTCATGACCGACTACATCGCCTGCGGCCGGGTGGTACCCGAGCGCATCGCCACGATCGTGGCCGGCATCGCCCGCGCCTGCTCCGAAACGGGCACCGCCCTCGTGGGCGGCGAGACCGCAGAGCACCCCGGGCTGATGGGTGCTGACGACTACGACGTGGCGGGCGCCGCGGTCGGAGCGGTCGAAGCGGATGCGGTGCTCGGCGCCGACCGCGTGCGCCACGGCGACGTGGTGCTCGCCCTCGAATCATCGGGGCTGCACTCGAACGGCTTCTCACTCGTGAGGCACATCCTGGCGGGTGCCGGCCTCGGCTACGCCGACAACTCCTCCGACTTCGGCGGCATCGTCGGCGAGGTCCTCCTCGAGCCCACCCGCCTCTACACGGGCCCCTTGGTGCGCGTGCTGGCCGCGCCGGCGCTCGCCGGGGCCATCCACTCGCTCTCGCACGTCACCGGCGGCGGCATCGCGGCGAACCTCGCCCGGGTGCTGCCGCGCGGGTCGTGGGTCGAGGTCGATCGGGCCACCTGGTCGCCGTCGTCCGTGTTCCGGGTGCTGTCGTCGCTCGCCGGTACCACTCTCGAGAGCGCCGAGGGCACGTGGAATCTCGGCATCGGCTTCTTCGCCGTGGTCGACGCCGCGCAGGCCGCTGCGGTGACGGCCGCGATCGAGGCGGAGGGCATCCGCACCTGGCCGGTGGGCACGGTCTCGACGGCGGCGCGCGCCTTCGACCCTGCCGAGGGCTTCGAGCAGGGCGCCAAGGGCGTCGACGGCGGCGCGGTGCGCCTCGTGGGCGCCTACGCCGACTGACCCGCCCGTCGCTTGCCACAAGTTGTGGCAACTCGGGCTGCGGGGCAACGGTTTCTGGCAAGTCGGTGTGTTCGTGGCATCGGCTTGTGCGGCCGCGCTTGGTGGGTTGCCACATGTTGTGGCAACTCGGGCTGGTGGGCAACGGTTTCTGGCAGGTCGGTGTGTGTGCGGCATCCGCTTGTGCGGCGGCGCCTGGTGGGTTGCCACATCTTGTGGCAACCCGAGGCCGCGGGCAACCACTACTGGCAAGTCGGCGGGCGAGCGGCCATCCCCTCATTCAGCGGCTCAGGGCGGTTGCCACATGTTGTGGCAACTCGGGCTGGTGGGCAACGGTTTCTGGCAGGTCGGTGTGTGTGCGGCATCCGCTCGTGCGGCGGCGCCTGGTGAGTTGCCACATCTTGTGGCAACTCGGGGCCGCGGGCAACCAGTAGTGGCAAGTCGGGGTGTGTGCGGCATCCGCTCGTGCGGCGGCGCCTGGTGGGTTGCCACATGTTGTGGCAACTCGGGGGCGTAGCCCACCGCTTCTGGCAAGTCGATGCGCAGTGCTCGCCTGCCGCGTGCTCGGGCGCTACGATTTCGGCACGCCTGAACGGTGTTCCCGTGCCAGGCGCGCCGAACAGCGGGAGGAGGCGGGCGGATGGCGGCACCCACGAACTCCCAGGAGGCCCTCGAGCGCCTCGATCTCGTCGTGGCCGAGCTCGGCGATCCCGCCATCACCCGCGGCCGCATGATGGGCCGGCCCATCCTCACCTATCGCGGCACGATGTTCGCCTGCCTCAACGGTGAGCTGCTCGGCCTGAAGCTCGGTGCAGGCACGGCCGAGCACACGGCGGCCTTGAGGATTCCCGGCTCCGAGCTCTTCGATCCCGGGGGCAAGGGCCGCCCGTTCAAGGACTGGGTGAGTCTCGCGCCCGACGCCGCCGCCGAGTGGCCGCGCTTCGCATCCGACGCCCTGGCCTTCGTGCGGGGCTGAGGCTCCGGATGCGCGATCCCCGGCTCTTCTCGAAGCTGCGCACCGATCTCGCCGACGGCTTCGCGGGCGGTACCTCTGCCCGCCACCCCGACGGCCAGCTCGTGGGCACGTTGGCCCAGCCGACCGAGCGCCCTTGAATGACTCGCCGTGTTGTCGGATGGTGCGATCTAGGCTGACTTGTCGTGTCGGCGACGCAGCCAGGAGAGAGCCCTCTTCGGTGCCTTCGCAGGTGTCGCAGCCGGAGCTGCGCCCTCTGCGTCTGCGTCTGCGTCTTCGCCATCGCTATCGCCGCCGTCGAGGTTCGCGCGGGATGAACCATCCGATTCGCTTGACGGTGCGAGCGAGCCTCTGTCATCGCCGGCGAGAGCTTCATCGGCTGCCACGTCGTTGTCGGCATCAGCTCCCGCACCAGTTTCACGAGCCGCCACCCCACCGGCGGCCATCACCTCGGCGGGGTTCCCATCACGGGCAGCGCCGACTCCGCCGGTTCCACCGGCGCTGTCTCCACTGCCTCCAGCGGCACCACCGGTTCCTCCGGCGCGGTCTCCGCCGGTGCCGGTTCCTCCGGCGCGGTTTCCGCCGGTGCCGGTTCCTCCGGCGCGGTTTCCGCCGGTGCCGGTTCCTCCGGCGCGGTTTCCGCCGGCACCGGTTCCTCCGTCGTGGTCTCCATCGGCGCCGGTTCCTCCGGCACGGCCCCCACCAGAACCGGCCCCTCCAACAGGGCCTCCATCGCCAGCGGTTGCGCCAGCTTCACGTGCGCCGGCGGCACCGACTCCACCAGCCCCCGCCGCATCCGACTCCGACGCGGCCGCATCCGGATCCGCATGGCTCGCATCGGGCTCGACGCCCGCGGCCTCCGCCTCCCCACCCGCCTCCGCTGAGCCGTCCGCCGCTTCATCGCCCACCGTGTCGCCCACCATGTCGCCCACGGTGTCGCCCACCGCGTCGCCGGGAGCCATCCCGGCAGCCATCCCCCCAGTCCCCGCCGAGTCCAGCTCGAGCTTCACCCGCAGCAGCACCGTCGCCCACGTGCGATACGGCGCCCACCCGTCGGCTATCGCCTCCACCTCGTCGACCGACGGCGGCGCGGGCAACGAGTAGGCGAGCTGCATCGCCGACACCAGCCGCGGCTCCCGGCTCGGCACCTGGTCGGGATCACCGGCCCCCCTGAGCAGGATCAGCTCGGCCGAGAACGGCCCGATGCCCGGCAGCTCCTCGAGCGCGGAGAGAGCATCCTCGCGCGGCATCGATCGCAGAAGTTCGCTGTCGATGGTGCCGCGCCGGGCCACATCGGCGAGATGCCGCAGCCACTCGACCTTTGTGCTCGGCAGGCCGGGGAACTCGGTGAGCTCCTGAAGAACCCGGGGCGCCGGAAAAGCATGGCGTCGAACGCCGTTCACGAGCACGCCCACACCGAGCTGCTGCGACATCCGCTCCTTGAGGGCCGCCGCCTGCGACATGCGGGTGCGCTGCCCGATGATCGCCCAGGCCGCAGCCTCGTACCAGGAGTAGAAGTTCACCGGCCGCAGCCCGTGGAAGCGCTTCTGCAGCGCGCCCACGACGGGATCGCGCTCACCCACCTCGGCGAAACCGCTCCCGTCGACATCGAGCGACAGGATGCGCAGCACCTGCGACTTGGCCGCCGACATCTCGTCGCGCGTGAGTGCCCGCGCGGCGAAGAGCCGCCCGCGTACGGTGCTTCCGGCTTGATCGACGGAGACACCGATCGTTCGCCAGGTGCCCTCGAGGGCGAAGGCCATGTCGAGGCTGTCGGGAGGAGCATCCGCATACGCCGCCGGCGTGAAGCCCTCGAGGAACCGGATGCTCGACTCGAGCGAGAAAGGCCCTTTCGGTTCGATCGTGAACGATCCCCGCGGCGCTTCCGCCGCGAGTCCGCGCGCGTCGACCATGTTGCCTCCTTGTGCCCATCCTGGGGGATGCGCCTGGCAGATGCCAGTGCGGCAGCCGCACGGCGTGGGTGAAGACGGCGGAAGGGCAGCACCCCGAGTACCCTGGGCAGATGACTACTCCCGCACTCGCACACCTCTCCGGCGGACCGCTCGACGACCAGACCATCCCGCTGGACGACGGCGCCCCCGACGAGCTCGTGCTGCCCTACAGCGAGGGCCAGCTCGTGTACAAGCTCGTCACCAGCACCGACGACTCCGAGGGCCCGGCCACCGCCGAGTACCGGTTCAATGAGGTCTCCGAGATCCTCTTCGAGGGCAAGTACGACGAGCACTAGGCCGCGACCAGGCGCCGATACACGGCTGTAACACCCGCGGAGTAGCGTCGTTCCTCACGAAGGAGGGGCTATGGCGTTCGAGGTTCCTGCGGTCGACATCACCGCATACGTGCAGGGCGGAACCGTGGACGACAAGGCGGCCGTCGCCCGGGCGATCGACGCGGCCTGCACCGAGGTCGGGTTCATCCAGATCCTCGGGCACGGCATCCCGCGTGAGATCCTGCAGGGCCTCGCCGAGGCGATGGACGAGTTCTTCTCGCTCGACCTCGCCACCAAGAAGGGCTACCGCACCCCGCCGGAGATCAACCGCGGCTACTCGCCGCCGAAGTCGGAGTCGCTGAGCCTGTCGCTCGGCGTCGAGTCGGCCTCGCGCATGAACGACTTCTTCGAGGCGTTCAACATCGGCGCCACCCAGGCCGACTACCCGGGTGCCGATGTCGACCCGGTGAACTACGCCGAGAACCTGTGGCCGGATGCCGCGCCCGGCTTCGAGCCGCGCGTCACCGCCTACTTCACCGAGGCCCGCCGCGTGGCCGAGACCATGACCGACATCTTCGCCGATGCTCTGGGCCTTCCGGGCGACTTCTTCGACGGCTACACCGACCACTCGCTCGATGTTCTGCGCATGAACAACTACGCCCTGCCACCCGGCACCGTCGACCTCGACGGCGACCTCACCGGCATGGGCGAGCACACCGACTACGGCATCGTCACCGTGCTCTGGGCCGATCAGGTGCGAGGCCTCCAAGTGCTCGCCGCCGACGGCTCGTGGAACGACGTGAGCCCCGCGGATGACGCCCTGCTCATCAACCTGGGCGACGTCACCGCACGCTGGACCAACGAGCGCTGGATGTCGACTCTCCACCGTGTGAAGCCGCCCATCATCGACGGCACCATCGAGCGTCGGCGCTCGGCGGCCTACTTCCACGACGGCAACGTCGACGCCCTCATCGAGACGCTGCCCTCCTGCGTGAGTGCGGAGCATCCGAACCTCTACGACCCCGTCACCGTGGGCGAGCACATCGCCGCGAAGCTCGCCGGCTCGCGAGCCGGCGTGCGCAATGCGGGAGCGACGCGTGAAGCGGCCCGAGTGACGGCAGCCGCGTCAGCGTGAGCCGCGGAGGTCCGCCGCCCCGCCCGGCCCGGCCCCGTCCCGCCCGGCCCCGAGCTGGCGCCTCGCCGCCCATCTACTTGCCGCGAACTGCTGCGTGCGCGGCCGACTTGCCACAACTTGTGGCAAGTCGGGTTATCGCTGAGCCCCTGGTAGCGTCGAAGCATCCATCACCCCTCCACCCTCGGGAGACGCTGCTTCATGACCACGCCTGGCATCCGCATCTCGGATGACGTCCGCTCGGCCCTCGACGAGGGACGCCCGGTGCTCGCCCTCGAGTCCACCATCTTCACCCACGGGCTGCCGCGGCCCCGCAACATCCAGGTGGCGCTCGAGGCCGAAGAGGGCCTGCGGGCCGCGGGGGTCGTGCCCGCCACGATCGGCGTGGTGCACGGCCAGCCCGTCGTGGGCCTCTCCGTGGCCGAGATCGAAGAGCTGTCGAACGACGACGCGGTGGTGAAGGTGAGCCTTCGCGACCTCGCGGTGGCCGGCGCCAAGGGCCTCAACGGCGGAACCACCGTCGCGGCGACCGCCTATCTGGCGGCCAAGGCGGGCATCCAGGTGTTCTCCACCGGCGGCCTCGGCGGCGTGCACCGCGGAGCCGAGGCGACCTTCGACGAGTCGGCCGACCTCGGCACCCTCGCCACGCTGCCGCTCGTCGTGGTGAGTGCGGGCGTCAAGTCGATCCTCGACATCCCGCTCACGCTCGAGCGGCTCGAGACCCTCAACATCGCGGTGGTGGGCTACCGCACCACCGACTACCCCGGCTTCTACATCTCCGACTCGGGCTACGACATCGAGTACTCGGTCGACTCGCCCGAGGAGATCGCCTCCGTGGTCGCGCACCGCGACGCGCTCGGCATCGCGTCGACCGTCCTGGTGGCGAATCCGGTGCCCACCGACAAGCAGCTCGACCCCGCGGTGCACGACGCGGTGCTCGCGGAGGCGCTCGCCGCCCTCGAGGCCGACGGGGTGTCGGGGCACGACATCACGCCGTTCCTGCTCGACTACATCCAGCGGGCGACATCCGGAACCAGCCTCGACGTCAACGTGGAGGTCTACAACGGCAACGTGGCGCTCGGCGGCGAGATCGCGAAGGCGCTCACCGCCTGATCCATTGCCTGGTGGCGCACCAGCCGCCAGAGTGGAGCCATGGCACCCTTGCTGCGCGACCTGATCGAAGGCCTCCACGATCCCCGGGCGCCGCTCCTGCACGTGGCGATCGACACCGGCGACCCGAAGACGAAGAGCGACGAGGAGCGGCCCGTCGTGGTGATGGTGCACGGCATCGCCTCCTCGTCGGCCACCTTCACCTACGTGATCCCGCTGATCGAGCAGACCCACCGGGTGATCGCCATCGACCTGCTCGGCTTCGGCGGTTCGCCCCAGCCCGAGGGAGCCGAGTACACGCTCGAGGAGCACGTCGCCGCGATCGCCCACACCATCCGTTCGCTGCACCTGAAGAAGCAGTTCATCCTCGTGGGGCACTCGCTCGGGTGCCTCATCGCGAGCCGCTATGCCGCCACGCATCAGGATCACGTCGACAAGCTCGTGCTCGTGAGCCCGCCCGTGTACCTCTCGCCGGATGAGATCTCCGATCCGAGGGCCAAGGCGCGGATGAGCGGGTACCTCCAGGCCTTCCAGTACTTCCGCGCCAACAAGGACTTCACCACGGCCACGGCGAGCGTGGTGAGCCGTCTGCTGCCGATCGAGCACGTGATGGAGGTCACGGAGCAGAACTGGGAGCCGTTCGTGAAGTCGCTGGAGCACTGCATCGAGTCGCAGACGGTGATCAGCGACCTGGCGCGGGTCGACCGACCGGTCGACGTCGTCTACGGCCGGCTCGACGAGTTCCTGGTGCAGGGCAACCTCGCGATCATCGGCAAGATGCGCGGTGTGACGATGCATGTGGTGCCCGCGAGCGATCACATGATCCGCAAGCCGATGGCGAAGGTGGTGGCGGCCGCCATCGAGGCGGCTCCGCCGGCATCCTGAGCGCGTGCGACGGAGGCGAAGACCACGAGCAGGTGAGTGATCCGTGCGGAAACACGGAGGACCGGGGCCTTCTCTGGCCTCGGTCTACCTCACACCGACACCGATTCGGGGCGATCCGCTTCAGCGCCCCAGTGCGGTGAGGATCTCGCGGGCCAGTTCGGTCGGCTTCGTGAACTGCGGCCAGTGACCCGTCGGCAGTTCGACGATGGTGACGCGGTCCATCAGCGGCACCTCCGCGAAGTACGGAACTCCTGCCGCGATGGCCTCGTCGATCTCTGCGCGGGTGAACGTGCAGGAGATCAGGGTGATCGGCACGCCGTACCGCTCCCGGTTCACGAGCTTCTGCGGGTCGTGCGCCACGCGAGCCGGCTCGGGGATCGCCACCGCGCGGAAGCCGTCGAGCTGTTCCTCGGTGAGGTCGCGCAGATCGTCGTCGCTGAACTCGTCCCACGGCGGAAGCGGCGCATCCGCTCCCACCGCCTCGATCGACGAATTGATGGCCACGCCGTCGGGAGTGGGGCCGCTGTCGACGTAGATGGCCCGCTGGATGCGGTGGGGCCGGGCATCGACAACCCCGTGCACGATGGCGCCTCCGCCTGAGTGGCCGACCAGCACCAGCGCCTCGTGCTCGTCGAGCGAGTCGACGAGCGCCACCACCTCGGCGGTCTGCGAGGCCAGCGTGACGGCGCTCCGGTCGTCGTCGACCGAGTGCAGCCCCTCGAGAGTGGGGGTGTGGACGGTGAGCCCCGCCTCGCGGAGCGGGCCGACGACGTCGCCCCACGAGTCGCCCTGGAGCCAGAAACCTGCGATGAGTACCACGTTCATGGTGCCGACCCTAGGCCCCACGACCGACATCCGGAACCGGGATCGGTGCCCGCGGCCCGTCAGGCCGGGTCGGAGCCCGTCAGGCGCGCGAGCAGCTCGCGGTAGCGCGCCACGGTCTGCTCCACGATCTCGTGGGGGAGTGTGGGGGGCGTGCCCGTCTGGTCCCAGTTCGCGGCCAGCCAGTTGCGCACGATCTGCTTGTCGAAGCTCGCGGTGCGCTCACCCGAGTCGTACGCCGCCGCATCCCAGTACCGGCTCGAGTCGCTCGTGAGCACCTCGTCGGCGAGCGTGATGGCGCCGGTGGCCTCATCCCGCCCGAACTCGAACTTCGTGTCGGCCAGGATGACCCCCCGCGCCTCGGCGATCGCCGCCGCCCGCGAATAGATCGCGAGCGAGAGGTCGCGCAGTGCCGTGGCGTCGTCGACGCCGACGAGCTCCACCGTCTTCTCGAAGCTGATGTTCTCGTCGTGCTCACCGAGCGGAGCCTTGTAGGCGGGGGTGTAGATGGGCTCAGGCAGCCGGTCGCCGTCGCTCAGA
This sequence comes from Herbiconiux sp., assembly GCF_004297105.1. Taxonomy (GTDB): domain Bacteria; phylum Actinomycetota; class Actinomycetes; order Actinomycetales; family Microbacteriaceae; genus Herbiconiux. The sequence goes on along the minus strand of NZ_SCVE01000008.1, from coordinate 144,396 downwards.
CCCTCCGGAAGACGGATGCCGCACACGCTCTGCGTGGCCTGGTACTCCTTCCAGCCGCTGCCCGAGAGGTAGCCGCGCACCACGCACTCGATCGGGAACATCGCGAGCGACTTCACCACCATCGAGCGCGCCGCCAGGTCGTCGGGAACGGCCGGCAGCCGCGCCGCCTCGGCCGCGGTCAGCAGGTGGTTCGGCGTCTCGGCCAGCTGGTGGAACCACCAGCGGCTGAGCGTCGTGAGCAGCTCGCCCTTGCCGTGGATGCCCGGCTCCAGCACGTGGTCGAACGCGCTCACGCGGTCGGTGGCCAGCACGAGCAGGGCGGCGGGCTGCGCGCCCTCGGCCGTGGCCTGCGGCACGTAGAGCTCGCGCACCTTGCCCGAGTAGAGGTGACGCCAGCCGGGAACGGATGCGGCCGAGGTGGTGGTCTCGGTGCTCACGCTGCACCTCCCGCGGTGCCGGTGGCCGGGGCCGGGGCCGCAGCGGGAGCCACTCGCGCCGCGATGTCGGTGCGGTACTGCGAGCCCTCGAGCCCGATGCCCGCCAACGCCCCGTACACCCGGTCGCGCGCGGTGCCGAAGTCGGGAGCCGTGGCCACCACGGAGAGCACGCGTCCTCCCGTGGCACGGATGACGGGTGCGTCGCCCGACTCGTCGCGGTCGGTGGCCGCGTGCATCACGGTCACTCCGTCGAGGCCCGTGCCCGAGAGCCCGGATGCTCCGACGCTGAGTGCCTCGTCGAGCCCCGTGATGACGCGGCCGGTGACCGGTGAGCCGGGGTAGTTCTCGCTGGCCAGCACGACCGTGACCGCGACATCCGGAGCGAACTCGGGTCGCGGTGCCTGGCCGAGCGTGCCCGTGGCGGCGGCGAAGAGGAGGGTGCTGAGAGGCGTGGTGAGCCGCGGCAGCACCACCTGGGTCTCCGGGTCGCCGAACCGGGCGTTGAACTCGATCACCCGGATGCCCTTGGAGGTGAGGATGAGGCCGCAGTACAGCAGCCCGATGAACGGGGTGTTCTCGGCCGCGAGCTGCCGGATGGTGGGCAGGGCGACGGTGTCGATCACCTCGTCGACGAAGGCCTTCTCGCTGCCGAAGCGCTCGTCGAGCCAGGGCAGCGGGGAGTAGGCGCCCATACCGCCGGTGTTCGGCCCCTCGTCGCCGTCGAGCAGGCGCTTGTAGTCCTGGGCGGGGGAGAGGGCGGCGACGGAGTGCCCGTCGGAGAGGAGGAAGAGCGAGACCTCTTCGCCGTCGAGGAACTCCTCGATGAGCACGTCGCCGTGCTGCAGCCAGTGGCGCGCGTGGGCGGTGGCCTCGGCGAGGTCGGTGGTGACGAGCACGCCCTTGCCCGCAGCGAGCCCGTCGGCCTTCACCACGTAGGGGGCGCCGAACTCGGCGAGGGTGGACTCGGCCTCGGCGAGGGTGGCCGCGTTCACGGCGCGGCCGGTGGGAACGCCGGCGGCATCCATGATCCTCTTCGCGAAGGCCTTGCTGCCCTCGAGGGCGGCGGCCTCCTTGCCGGGGCCGAACACGGGGATGCCTCGGGTGCGCAGCGCATCGGCGACCCCGGCCACGAGGGGTGCCTCGGGCCCGATCACCACGAACTGCACGTCTTCGGCCAGGGCGTAGTTCGCCACGGCCTGGGGGTCTGAGGCGTCGAGGTCGACGGTGGGCACATCGGCCGCGATGCCCGCGTTGCCGGGGGCCGCCACGATCTCGTGGGCGTCGCCCTCGCGGAGCAGTGCGGTGATGATGGCGTGCTCGCGCGCGCCGGAGCCGAGAACCAGGATCTTCACCCCCTCAGCCTAGCGAGCGCGCACCCCTCGCATCACGAGAGGCGCGGTAGCGTGGAGGGATGGGCAAGGCGAGGATCGACGAGGCCGTTGGTGCCGCTGCAGTGGCAGCCGCGACAGAGGATTTCGAGGGCGCGAGCCGCGACATCCGGGCAGCGGCGGTGCGCTACCTGCTGCAGAGGCTCGCCGACGAGGCACCGGGCAACTCCGTCGAAGTCCGTGTGCCGCCGTTCGGGGCCGTGCAGTGCATCGAGGGGCCGGGCCACACCCGCGGCACCCCGCCGAACGTGGTGGAGATGGATGCCCGCACCTGGCTCGCGCTCGCCACCGGCGCCCTCGCGTGGGCCGACGGACTGACGGATGCCCGCATCCACGCCTCGGGCCAGCGCGCCGACCTCAGCGCCCACCTGCCTATCCGGCGCTGACACCCGCACGCGATGCCCAGCCGGGTGCGCGACAATGGAGGGGTGAGTGAACAGCCCGAGCAGCCCGCGCCGCGCGAAACCGTCGACACCGTCGGCGCGGTGACCGTCCGTCGCGCACCGAAGTTCTACCGCTTCATGGCGGCAGGTGCCGTGGCCGGTGTGATCATCACCCTCATCGTGACGCTCTCGTTCCCCGAGCAGAACGACTTCAGCGTGCTGCAGGTGGTGGGTTTCACCGGCATCTTCGTGGTGGCCATCTGCGTCGCGCTCGGGGCGCTCGTGGCACTCGTGCTCGATCGCGCCAGCCGCAAGCGCTCCCGCACGGTGCGCGCCGAGCGCATCGAGGAGCACGAGGTCGTGGTGGCCGAGCCCGCCGACGACGAAAAAAAGGCCTGACCGCAGCCAGGCCTTTCACACGAGCGACGCGTCAGGCGCGCTTCTGCTCGTCGTTCGGCTCGAACGCCTCGTCGGCGTCGTCGTCGTCATCGATCCACTTCGAGTAGTCGGGCTCGCCCGGCTGGCTGCTCGTGAGTTCACGCTCGAGCGCCGAATAGTTCGTGTCGGGGCTGAAGTACTTCAACTCGCGAGCGACCTTCGTGTGCTTGGCTTTCTGACGGCCACGCCCCATGCGAGACCCCCTCATGATTCGGGCCGGAGGCGAAAGCCACCCGGAGGAGACGAATAACTACGAAAACTTGGGTCAGTTTAGCACGCAGGCCTGCGTCGGCTTTCAGTCCCAGCCGCGTTTGTGCACAGTGCTGTGAACGCTGTGGGCGGGCGATTCTCCGGCGATGGGCCGCCGCGGAACGGGCCGCACGGGCTCGCCTCGGCGCTCCTGCCCGGGCAGGGGGCGTGAGCGGCGTCCGTAGAGCAACTCGGAGGAGTCGAGCAGCCAGGGCACGAGGGCGATCGTGACCCCGTGCACGAGCATCAGCTTCTTGCGGATGCGCCGCGCCTTGTGGTTGTGCAGGAACGTCTCCCACCAGTGCCCCACGATGTAGATCGGCGTGTACACCGTCACCACCTCGGAGCCGTGCTCGGCCCGGTGCTTCATGATGTACTTCGCCAGCGGCACCGCTACGTCGCGATACGGCGACTCGATGATGTTGAGCGGAACCTCGATGTTCATCGACCGCCAGTCGGCCTCGAGCTGGGCGGTCTGCTCGTCGTCGATCGAGAGGTGCACCGCCTCGATCGAGTCGTGCCGGGCCGCGATGGCGTAGTCGAGCGCCTTCAGCACGGGCTTCTGCATGCGGTTCACGAGCACCACGGCGTGGTCGCCGGATGCCCCGAACGTGGTGTGCGGGTCGACCTCGACCTCTTTGCTCACATCGCGGTAGTAGCGGTTCACGCCCATCATCAGGATGAACAGGATCGGCATGATGGCGAACACCAGCCAGGCGCCATGGGTGAACTTGGTGATGGTCACCACGATCAGCACCACCGCCGTGAAGACGGCACCGAGCAGGTTGATGGCCAGGCCACGATAGACCGCGGCGCGGTCGGAGCAGCCTTCGCGGAGCATCCGGAGCCAGTGTCTGACCATGCCCGACTGACCGAGCGTGAACGAGACGAACACACCGATGATGTAGAGCTGGATGAGCTGGGTGAGGTTCGCCTGGTAGACCACGAGGATGAGGATGGCGAACAGCGCGAGCAGGATCATGCCGTTCGAGAACACGAGGCGGTCACCGCGGGTGAGCAGCGCCTTGGGGGCGTAGGAGTCTTTCGCGAGCACGGAGCCGAGCAGCGGGAAGCCGTTGAACGCGGTGTTGGCGGCGAGCAGCAGCACCGCGGCCGTGGCGGCCTGGATGATGAAGAACAGGATGGAGTTGTTGCCGAAGGTGGCCGCGGCCACCTGGGCCATGAGGCTGCGCTGTGGTGTGGTGGCGCAGTCGGCGAAGCCGACCAGGTGGCAGGCGTCTTCGGCATAGTGCACGTTCGAGATGAGCGCCAGGGCGGTGAGGCCGGCGAAGAGGCAGATGGCGATGGATCCCATCAGCACCAGAGTGCGCTGCGCGTTCTTGATCTTCGGCGCACGGAACGCGGGTACCCCGTTCGAGATGGCCTCGACGCCGGTGAGGGCGGAGCATCCGCTCGAGAAGGCGCGCAGGAGCAGCAGGATCATCGCCGCCTGGGTCAACTGCTCGGCCTTCACGTCGAAGCCGGCCGACTCGGCCACGGGGGCGTCGCCCAGCACGGTGCGCACGAGCCCGGTCACGATCATCACGGCCACGCTGCCCACGAAGAGGTAGGTGGGGATGGCGAAAGCCTTGCTCGACTCCGCCACGCCTCGCAGGTTCACGGCCATCAGCACCACGACGAAGCCCACGGCGATCTCGACCCGGTAGGGGTTGAGGCCCGGCAGTGCGGAGATGATGTTGTCGACGCCCGAGGCCACCGACACCGCGACGGTGAGCACGTAGTCGACGAGCAGAGCGGATGCGACCACCAGCCCGGCCTTCTCACCGAGGTTCTTGTGGGCCACCTCGTAGTCGCCGCCGCCGCTCGGGTAGGCCTTCACGAGCTGCCGGTAGCTGGCCACCACGACCACCAGAAGCAGCACGACCGCCGCCGCCACCCAGGGCGCGAAGCTGAGGAACGCGAGCCCGCCGATGAGCAGGATCATGAGCAGTTCCTGGGGCGCGTAGGCCACCGAGGAGAGCGGGTCGCTGGCGAAGATGGGCAGAGCGAGCCGCTTCGGGAGGAGCTGTCCGTCGAGCTTGTCGCTCGGCAGCGGATCGCCGATCAACCAGCGTTTCGCGGAGCGGGTTTCGTTGACCACGAGTGAGAACACTACTCGCGCGCGAACCGGTGTCAAGTTGACCCGGCCCCGGATTATTCCCGATTCGTCTCCGGCATGACGAAGACGCCGTGCGGCGCGTCTTCACGCGGCTCACGGCGTCTTCTCGATCATCGGTCAGGCAGGGTGGCGGCGACCGCTCCTGCCTGCCCGATCACTCGTCTTCGGGGATGACGCTGTCGGTGTACTCGCCGGAGCGGGGCTCGGGAACCTCGACGTCGTCCGCCTCGGTGTCGGTGTACTCTCCGTCGCGCTCGCCGCGATCTTTCTTCTCGGTCATGAGATCCTCCTCGATGTCGTGGGCCGTCGGCTTGTTCGCGAAGCTACCACCTGGCTCGCGGGTCGACCAGGACTTCGCACGGATGTGCATCCCCGGCTCCCGCAGTGCGTCACGCATCGCCTCGCCGAGGTGTGGCGTGGCGTGGCGTGGCGCCGCATTCAGCTCCGCGGATGCTTCACGTGCCATCGTTGCCGCACGATGTCTTCTCTCGCCCTCAATCTCCTGTTCGCCGCCGTGCTGGCCACGGTCACGCTGGTCGGCGTGGGCGTGCTGGTCATCCGCCGCCGCAGCATCGGCGCCGCGCTCGCCCTCGGAACGGTGTGGGCGGTGAGCGTGGCGTTCATGACGCTCCGCCCGGGATCGGGGCTGGGCATGAGAGTGAACCTCGTTCCGCTCGCCTTCGACGGACGCGGCTCCGCCATCGACGCCGTGCTGAACGTCGGCGTGTTCGTGCCGCTCGGCATCGTGCTCGTTCTGGGCGGCGTGCGGCTGGGCCCAGCATTCCTCATCGGACTGGTCACGACCGGCACGATCGAGGTCACGCAGTACCTGCTCGACGTCGGGCGCACGGCCGACATCAACGACATCATCACGAACACCACGGGTGCGCTCGTGGGCTGGCTCGCCGCCGCCGGAGTGCGCGCGGCTGCCTCCGCCTCACCGTCGTACGGCGAGCTCCCGGTCCGGGGACGCCAGCCGCGCCGGCCGTAGCAGCGAACCCTCTAGAAGAGCGTGCCCGTCTTGACGAACCGCGAACGGATGGCCGGGGGAACGGCAGAGTCGGACGGAGTCTCATCGGGGTTCAGGATCACCTGCTGCCCGGGGGCGGTGTGCAGGAGCACGCTGAGGTACTTGTTCGTGTACGTCCATCCGTAGATGGAGGTGCCTTTCACCGGGAGCCCCGCATCGTCGAGGGCGATCTGGCCGCCCGGCTGGGTGGCCACGCTCTCGAACTGACTCAGCCAGTGGGCGTATCCGAACGAGCGGTATCCGAACGGGATCGTGAGCGTGACGAGCAGAGTCAGCGATGCCATCCAGAGCGTTCCCGACTCCGGTCCTCGCCGGGGCCGGAACTCCCGGAAGGCAACGGCCAGAAGGATCGCGAAGAGCAGGGCGCCGGAGTACGAGCGCGCGGAATAGTGCATCCACGGCTCGGCCCAGGTCGTGGGATCGAGGAGGAACAGACCGATGATCACCAGAGCGATCGTTCCGATGCGCTGGAGGAGCGGCGGAGCCACGATCCACAGCACGATCAACGGGATGGCGACGGCGAGGGTCAGCCTCAGGGCGGGGTCGAACCTGAACGCGAACGTGATGTCGGCGGCGCTGCCCAGATTGGCGGCGTCGCGGGGCGACAGGATCCAATAGGCGCTGTAGACGGTGGCGAGTGCGTAGAGGGCACTCAGCACCCAGAACGTCCCCCGTCCGAGCGCCCGGCGCTGGAGGAAGGCGAAGACGATGAGAGCGGGACCGAGAAACACGAGGGACTCGTAGGACGCAACGAGAACGACCGCTGTGACTCCGAGCACGACACGAACGAACGTGCGCTCGGGGTGACTCATCAGGAGGGCCGCGCTCAGCGCCACGAGAGCGTAGGCGAGGTTGTACTCCCCGATGGTGATGAACCCCGACGTGAGATAGGTCACCGAGAATGCGAGAACGAACATCCAGAACGTGCGGTGCCGCCGGAGAACGACGAGCGTCAGAGCCCAGATCAGAATCGGAACAGCGCCTGCTCCGAAGCTGAAGATCCGGGTCAGCGTGGGGACGTCGTTGACACCGAGACCGATGGCGGCGAGAAGAGGGGCTTGGGCGACGATCTGGGCGAACACCCGTGACGGGTAGAGGAAGAACGTCTCGGTGTCGAGCACGCTCCAGAGGTAGAAGGTGCCGTCCGCGACCAGCCCGCGTGCCGTCCACACGGTCTGAACGGCCAGCACCAGCAGTACTGCTACGGCGCCGTACCGGCCCACCGTCTCAGCCCTGCCGACGATCGCTGAGGAGCGGGATCGTCGATCGGATCGGGCGACAGGGTGCTGCCCTTCAGCGGGGACGACTGCCGTCATCGGATCTCCGTTGCGCTTCGAGGTGCCAAGGGGTGCGCGCGCGGGATCGATGGCAGACCTCCCCCGCGCAGGCTGCTCCGATCACGATACACGTGCCCTCATCGGCCTGAGGGCGGTGGAGGCTGCAGGTCAGTCCTCGCGCACCACGTCGGAGGGCGACTTGTCGGGGCGCCAGCCGCGCCAGGAGGGCTGGCGCAGACGAGCGGTGCCGGTCCACTCCGCGAACTCCACCTCGCCCACGAGCTTCGGGGTCACCCAGTGCGCGTCGCGCGCGTCGACGGCCGGCACGTCGTGAAGGGGGTTCGTCTTGCGTTCGAGCGTCGTGAGGCGTGCGGCGATGGCGTCGAGCTCCTTGTCGCTGAAGCCGGTTCCGACGCGGCCGACGTAGCGCAGCGTGCCGTCGGCATCCGGAACCCCCATCAGCAGCGAGCCGATCTGCGCGGCGCGGCGGCCCTTCCCCGGGCGCCAGCCCGCGATCACCACCTCCTGGGTGAGATGGTGTTTGATCTTCAGCCAGGCGCCCGAGCGCCGGCCCGCCGCGTAGCCGCTGTCGCGGCGCTTGGCCATCACGCCTTCGAGGCCGAGCTCGCGGCTCGCCTGCACGGCGTGCGCGAGGTCGCCATCGAAGGCGGGCGGCACGTGCAGCGGCCCCTCCGATTCCGGCATGGTGTCGAGCAGGATCTCGCGGCGACGGTCGTACTCCTCCTTCGCGAGCGACTCGCCGTCGAGCTCGATCACGTCGAAGATCATGAGGTCGACCTTCACCTCGCGCTGCGCGGTCTCGACGTCGCGCGGCTTGGAGAGCCCCATCCGTTGCTGCAGTCGGCCGAAGCTCGGGCGCCCTCGCGTGTCGAGAGCCACGATCTCGCTGTCGAGCACGATGTCGCGGTCGCCGAGCTGCGCCTCGAGCGCGGCGACGAGTTCGGGGTAGGTGGGGGTGATGTCGTTGCCGTTGCGGGTGAAGAGGGAGACGGCGCCGCCCGACGCGCGCACCAGGGCGCGGATGCCGTCCCACTTCATCTCGAAGGCCCAGTCGTCCTCGTCGGTGAGCGCCCCCTCGGCGCTGAGGGTGGCGAGCATCGGCTTGGGCACACGAGCGGATACGCCCTGCGTCTCGCGATCGGAGGTTCTGCGTGAAGACTGGGCGCGCCTGACTCGCCCGGCGCTGGACCCGGCGTCGCGGCGACCCGCCGGGTCGTCGCTTCCCGCTCCCGCGCGCACCGGCGCCTGATCCTTCATCAAGTGGATGAGCCACTGGTTCTCGCCCTTACCCCCCTTGCCTCCTGTATGGATGAGCGCGAACCGTCGAGGTTCGCCGAGTCCGCCCGACTCCTGACCGTGCAGGGTCGCGATGATCTCCGTGCCGTCGCGCCACTTCTCGAGATCGAAGGTGCCGAAGTCCCAGATCGAGACCGAGCCCGCACCGTATTCGCCCTTCGGGATGGTGCCCTCGAACGTGCCGTACTCCATCGGGTGGTCTTCGGTCATCACGGCGAGGTGGTTCTTGCCCGCATCCGTCGGGAACCCCTTCGGCAGCGCCCAGGAGACCAGCACGCCGTCGTGCTCGAGGCGGAAGTCCCAGTGCAGGCTCGACGCGTGGTGCTCCTGGATCACGAAGGAGCGGCCGTCGGTCGGCGGGGGCGTCGCATCCGGAACCGGCTCCGGGGTCTTCGCCCCGTCGCGCTTCGAACGGTAGACGGAGAGCCGGTCGTCGGATGCCGGAACCGCGTTGCGTCCGGGCTGGTCGTCGGCGCGGCGATCGGAGTGCCACTCGCCGCCCGGTGCCTCGATCGAGCCCGGTGCGTCCGCACTCTCGGCCAGCGGATCGGCGTGCGTCGTCATCCGCTCGAGCACCTCGTCGAGCTCGAGCTGCCGCAGCCCCTTCGCCGAGAGTTCGCGCCAGGTGCGCGGCACGGCGACGGTGGGATGCGAACGGCCCCGCAGCGAGTAGGGGCAGATGGTGGTCTTGTTCGCGTTGTTCTGGCTCCAGTCGACCAGTACCTTGCCGGTGCGGAGTGCCTTCTTCATGTCGGAGACCACGAGATCGGGATGGTCGGCTTCGAGCGCACGGGCCAGCTCGTGGGCGACGGCGGAGACCTCGTCGGAGGTCTGCTTTCCGTCGAGGGCCGCGTAGAGGTGGATGCCCTTGCTGCCGCTCGTGACGGGAACCGGGTCGAGGCCCATGTCGGTGAGGATGCCGCGGGCCAGCTTCGCCACCTCGACGCACTCGGGCAGGCCGGCGCCCTCGCCCGGGTCGAGGTCGATCACGAAGCGGTCGGGATTCTTGGGTCGGCCGTGCGCATCCACCCTCCACTGGGGAACATGGATCTCGAGGGCCGCGATCTGCGCCAACCACGCGAGGGTGGCCTGGTTGTTGACGAGCGGGTAGATGTTCACGTGATCGGAGTGCTGGATGCTCACCCGTTTCACCCACTCGGGTGTGCCCTCGCCGAGGTTCTTCTGGAAGAAGACCTCACCCGGATGCTCGTCGTCGCCCACACCGTGCACCCACCGTTTGCGCGTGGCGGGCCGGTTGCGGGCATGGGGGATGAGCACGTTGGCGATCTCGGCGTAGTAGCGCAGGACATCGGCCTTGGTGGTTCCGGTGGCGGGGTAGATCACCTTCTCGAGATTGGTGATGCGCAGCCGGTGGCCCCCGACGGTCACCGTCTGCTCGCCCCCCGTCGCCGCCATGTCGTCAATCCTCTACCCGAAACCCACGGTTGCGCGGTCTAATTGGCTATGCGATCGATCTGGAAAGGCGCCATCACCTTCGGGCTCGTCAATGTGCCCGTGAAGGTCTACGGAGCGACCGAAGACCATGACATCTCGCTGCACCAGGTGCACGAGAAGGATGGCGGGCGCATCCGGTACCAGCGGCGGTGCGAGATCGACGGCAAGATCATCGACTACCAGGACATCGCGCGCGCCTACGACGACGGCGACCGCACGGTCATCCTCACCAAGGAGGATCTGGCGTCGCTGCCCGAGGAGCGCAGCCGCGAGATCGAGGTGGTGGAGTTCGTGCCGAGCGAGCAGATCGACCCCATCATGCTCGACAAGAGCTACTTCCTCGAGCCCGACTCCTCGTCGCCCAAGGCCTACGCGCTGTTGCGCAAGACGCTCGAGACCACCGATCGCACGGCGATCGTGCACTTCGCGCTGCGGCAGAAGACGCGCCTCGGAGCCCTGCGGGTGCGCGGCGATGTGCTGGTGCTGCAGTCGTTGCTCTGGGACGACGAGGTGCGCGAAGCCGCCTTCCCGGCGCTCGACGAGCCCACGCGGGTGTCGTCGCAGGAGCTCGAGATGGCGATGTCGCTGGTCGACCAGTTCTCGAGCGACTTCGCGCCCGAGAAGTTCACCGACGACTACCAGGAGCAGTTGCGCACCCTCATCGAGGCGAAACTCGAGAAGGGCGACACCATGGACACCGACGAGACCTTCGGCCGCGAACCCGGGGCGGACGACGCATCCGGCGGCGAGGTGCTCGACCTCATGGAGGCCCTGAAGCGCTCGGTCGACAAGAGCCGTTCGGGTCGCACGGGCTCCGCCGACGATTCGGATGCGGGCGCCGTCACCTCGACCGCGAAGAAGCCGGCCGCGAAGACCCCCGCCAAGAAGGCGCCGGCGAAGAAGGCCCCGGCCAAGCGCGCGACGAAGGCCTCCTGACCCGCTCGTCGGTCAGGCCATCGCCTGCTGGATGCGCCGGTCGAGGTCGTCCAGTTCGGCGAGGAGCTCGGCCGCCATCCACACGCGATCGCGCTTCCGGCCGGTGATCTCGCGAATCACTCCGGCCTCGACGAGCCGATCGATCGCCGCGTACGTCTGCACCGCGCCGTGAAGTACTCCTCCCGCCTCGCGCTGATACTTCGGATCTACAACCGCAAACCGAAATAACGGTCGAACTAGTTCAATTCGGATCCTCGCGGGCGCGGTGACGGGCGGGCTGCGAGGGACTGCCAGTGGGAGATGAGGATGGCGGCCGCGCTACCGGCGGCCAGCCAGGTTACGGCAGCGGCCGGCCAGCCTGTGACGAAGAGCCCCACGAGCAGGGCCACGATCTCGATCAGCACGACCACGATCACCGTCACGACGGCGAGGACGGTGAGCCGCACGGGATGCCGGGCCGCGAGGGCGATGGACGGGCGGAATCCACCGGCGGCCACCACCGCGCAGCCAAGGGCGATCACGATCGGCACCAGGTACGGGAGGAGGACGGCCGCCAGAGCGGCCACGGCACCCACCGCTGTGCAGCGCAGGATGAGCGCGCCCACGCCGGATGACGTGCTGCCGCCCGGTGCGCGGGCTGCCGTGCGCCACATCGCGACGGATGCCGCGAGAAGCGCCGCCGCGGAGAGCACCGCGAGCACCACGCCCAGGAGGGACAGGGCGAGGCCGGGCTCGAGGGCCACGAGCAGGGCCTGAATCGCCGCGTTCGCCGCGACCGTGATCGCCAACACGGGAGCGCGGTGCGCGAGCGTGCGCCAGGGTCCGCGTGGGAGGTGTGCAGCGGGGCCTGCCAGCGCCGCCGGCTGCGCGGCCGAGACGTTTGACGGCACAGGGCCCGGGGTGGCGCCGGCGCGGTCGGGAGCGGTCACGAGCGGGCCGCCTCGTCGAGCACGGTCTGCAGGGAGCCGGAGTAGAGCACGCGCGTGGCGACCTTCACCTCGAGCTGGGCATCCGCGCGGGTGCTCGACACCACCGCGATCGTCTCACCCGCCGCCGTGGTGCCCTCGCAGGTCACGGCGTCGCCGGAGGCGACGCACGCCGGCGCCTCGAGGATCTCGACCCCGTCACCCAGCAGCACGTCGATGGCGCCGTAGCGCACCTCGGCCACGCCGTTGCCGCCCACCGGGGCGAGCGCCGCGACTTGCGAGCAGCCGCTGAGCAGGGCGGCGGCGGAGAACGCACAGATCAGCGCCCCAGCGGTGCGCCCGCGGGTCATGCGGCACCTGCCGCATCCGTGCCGCCCGACCGCGCCGAGTGGGCCAGGATGCGCGTGCGCTCCACGAGGTGCTGCAGCTCGAGGGCGGCATCGGTGATGGCGGACAGATCGAAGGGGGCGGGCAGCAACAGCTCCGTGTTGCGGTCGAGAGCCGAACCGCGACGCATCAGGGGAGACTCGGCCCAGTCGTTGGCGGCGAACTCGCGACTGCGGGAGGCGAGCGCGAGGTAGTCGCCGCCGCTGCCGGGCACCGCATCCGCGGCGTGGTCGACCACGGTCGTGAAGAGGGAGAGAGTGCCGTCGCGGTTGTCGACGAGCTCCACCATCTGCTGCTGCTGCGGGAAGTCGATGCAGGATGCCGTGGTGATCTCCCAGAAGCCCGTGCCACCACCGGGCGCCTTGTGCGCGAGGATCTGGTTGAGGTGCGTGTGCCCGTTCAGCCACCCGACCATCACGGGGTACTCGAGCAGCATCGCCACGAACTCCTCGGCGCCGTGCAGCACCTCGGTCTGTCCGGGCCGCTGCGCGCGGTTCTCCAGGGTGTCGCTGTTGTGATGGCTGAACACCAGGGCGAGCTTCTGCTCGCGGGTGGCCTGCTCGAGCTCGCTGCGAAGCCACTGGAACTGCGAGTCGGGCACGGCGCCATCCGGCCCGGCCACCTGATTGCAGGTGTCGAGCCCGAAGGCCCGCACCGAGGGAGTGAGGTCGGCCTTCCACCAGGTCTCGCCGCTGTCGAGATTGTGCTGCGTGAAGCCGTGGCCCACGGGCCCGGGGTACTGCTCCGTCGCGAAGTGCTGCTCCATGAACTCGCGCTGGCTGAAGAGCGCCCGGCCCGCATCCGACGGCACGCTGCGGAAGCCGGGGCGCAGGCCGAGTGCGATTCCGAGGGAATCGAGCAGCTGCTGCAGCGGTCCGGTGCTCGCGGCGTACCCGCCGAGGATCGACGAGGCCGTGGCCTCCACGGTGTACGACTTCTGACCGCCGACCGCAAGGCCGCGCAGCTGCGTGTCGAGGCCGAAGGTGCCGAGCAGGAGGGTGTCGTGGTTGCCGTAGACCGTGTACCAGGGCGCGGGCAGTCCCACCGAGGGCACGGGTTGCGCGATGGCTTCGTCGAGCAGCGTCGGCAGGGTGGGGAAGCCGTAGTCGCCGAACGACCCGCCCGCCGGATCGCCGGGGCGATAGGCCCAGACCGCCTCGGCCCAGGCCTGCACGCCCTGGAAGGTGGCGCTCGTCCTGGGGTCGACCGAGAGCCCGTCGAGCAGGTCGATGTACCAGCGCAGCTCGCGCGTCGAGTGCATGTCGGCGCTGTCGCCCGTCACCACCGCGGCGCCCATCGGGGCACCCGTCACCGGGCTGAACGCGAGGTCGGACATCGACTTCACCATCGACGCGATCACGTGCGGGCTGAGGGGGTCTTGAGGGTGGAAGGCCGAGCCCCAGGCCGAGTGGTCCTGCTCGATCATGGGCTCGATCCGGCCCGGTGACTGCGCGTCGATCACGTGCATGTCGGAGAGGTGGCCGAGATAGAGCAGCGAGCGGCGGCTGGCCGCCCGGTTCGCCGAGGCCGCGCGACCGAGCACGTCGAGGCGGGCGAGGTAGGGCTCGCCCGGCCCGGTGACCAGGGTGCGATAGCTGCCCTTCTGCACGGCCCCCTGCAGGATCGTCTGCTGCAGACTGCTCGGGGCGGCCGCGGCCGTGGCCGACGAGGGTGCGGCCGCCATCCGGATGCCCTGCCGCCCGGTCGTGGGCAGGGCCGCTGCTTCGCCGGCCAGAGCCGGCGCGAGCGCCTCGAGGGGGAGTGCGCTCGCCGCGGCGAGAGAGCTGGCCGCCGCGAGGAATTGGCGGCGCGAAAGTCCGGTCACGCGGGTCCTTCGGGTCGGGTTCTTCCGACACTAGCGGGCGCGGATGCCGGCCAGCGAGGCCCCGAACGGGGTGCGAGGGGTTCAGATGGTCGGGCCGTCAGGCTCCGGATGCGTCGGATGCGGCCACGGCCAGCCGCTCGTCTTTCTGCTGAGCGGCCGAGAGCAGGAAGACGCCCGCCACCGCGACACCGCCCGCCAGCACGAAGAGGATGAGAGCCCACCACGGTGCGCCCGCCGCCTCGCCGAGGATGGTGACGCCCAGGATGACGGCCACGAACGGGTCGATCACCGTGAGACCCGCCACCACCACCTCCGGCCGGTTGCCGGTGTGCGACATCTGCACGAAGTAGATCGACAGCCCGCCGGCCACGAGCAACCCGAGAACGCACGCACCCGTGAGGATCGTGGCCGAGTCGACCATGAAGGCGGGCGACTCGAGCACCGTCTGCACCCTCAGGATGACGGTCTTGCCGAGTGTCGCCACGAACCCGGTGAGCGCGCCGCCCGCCAGCACGAAGAAGATCGGCGGCACCGCCCGGCGGGGGGAGAAGCGCAGGAAGTACACGAACGAGCCGCCGAGGGCGAGGAGCACCACGCCCAGCACGACGAGGATCGCGATGAGCTCCGCATCCTGAATCGGATGCTGCTGCGCCACGAGCGCCGCCACCGTGACGAACACGGCCACACCGCCCACGCAGATCAGGATGCTGCGCACCACGCGTCTGCTCGGCAGGCGATGCGTCGCCCATGCGGTGAGCAGCGCCGCGAACACGAGCGCCACCACGCCGACGGGCTGCACCACGATCAGCGGCGCGAGGGTGAGGCTCGCGAGCTGCACCAGAACGCTGAGGCCGAGCGAGAGGGTGCCGAGCAGCCAGACTCCGCTCTTGAAGAGCCGCCGGAACTGCCTCATGCCGAGCGCGGCCGGTTCGTCCACCTTCGCCGAGACCTTGGAGATGCCCCGCGCCTGGAACTCGTTGCCGACGGCCAGGAGGGCGGCGGCCACGATGGCCAGCGCGATTCCGGCGACAGGCAGAGACGAGATGGTGATGGGCGCCACGTCTGCGACCGACATGTCGAACCAGTTCACTCCGACCCCCGCCCAGGTTCGATCATTCCGGGCTCGATCATACCGGGGTGCCTCGGATGTGGCTCGTCATCCTCGTGGTCGAATCCGTCTGATCCGTCGGGCTCTTCGGTGATCGCGGTCGCCTCGGGACCGTCGTCGTGCGACAGGTAGGCCGCCCGCACCGACAAGGCCGTACGCGCCCGCTGGAACTGCGGGTCGTAGAACGCCGTGCGGTACGCCCGGTTCGTGGTCACCGACACCAGGAAGTTGAGCGACGACACCGCGCTCAGGAAGACGGCGGTCTTCACGAGGGCCCAGGTGAACGGCAGCTCGACCCCGAACACCTCGATCGTGGTCTCGCGCGGCCCCACCCACTCCTCGAGCACCTCGGACGAGAAGGCGAGTCCGCCGAGCACGAGCAGGAACACGCACACGATGAGGGCGAAGAAGACCACCTGGAAACCCAGGGTCAGCGTGAACACCGACTCGAGGTTCGCCCTCTCGGACCGACGTGGCGCCGGGCCCGGTCGCAACGCCCTCTCGTAGAGGCTCGTCAGGCCGGTGGACCGCACATCCCGAACGCGGTCGGCCGGGTCGATGCGCTGATCGAGCTCCTTCATCTCGGTGCGCGTGATCGGCACCACGAAGAGCACCCCGAGCAGTGCGAAGAACAGCACCACGAGCAGCAGTCGCGCGGGCGACATGGTGCTCGTCACCTCCCACAGCGGCCGCGAGAAGAACGCGAACACCACCACGAGCATCAGGATCGGCAGGGCTCGCGTGGCCAGTGCACCGATCGCCGCCAGCTGGCGCAGCGCCGTGCGCGCGGCCCAGGAGAGCAGGGCGCCGATGCCGAGCCACGTGAGCAGATAGGCGAGCCCGATCACCACGAGGTTCACGACGACGCCGATCATCGCGGATGTCGGCCCCACGACGATCGCGGTGACCAGCGGGATGCCCGCGAGGCAGAGCGCGAGCAGGGCGATGGTGGCCGGCAGCGCCGCCCGCGGAGTGCGCCGGAGCAGCACGCCGGCGAGATACGACAGCACGAACGGCGTGATGATGAGGGCGATGGCCGCGATCACGAGTCCGACAAGGAGCAGGGCCGCGATGGCCGCGTCGTCGACCTCGACGGTGATCAGGGCATCCAGGATCCCCGAGGTGCCGATGTCGATGACGATGAGGAACACGAGAAACGGCGCCACGCGCACGAACAGCCGGTCGGCCCAGAGCTTCCGCGGCACGAAGTAGGGGAGGCCCTGGCGGCGCAACCACTGCTCGGCCGCCCGCCCGGTGTCGCGGTCGAGCTCGCCCTCAGCGGTCATCGTGCCCCTCCTGGACCCCTATTAGAATTGACGTCGATCCATGCGCGCAGCCGGCCGCGTGGAGATACCGGAGCCTCAATGCCTGCCTCACGTCTCGATTCTGTCATCGCACTCGCCAAGCGCCGGGGATTCGTCTTCCCCACCGGTGAGATCTACGGAGGCACCCGGTCGGCATGGGACTACGGGCCCCTCGGCGTGGAGCTCAAGGAGAACATCAAGCGCCAGTGGTGGAAGTTCATGGTGCAGGGTCGCGACAACGTGGTGGGCCTCGACTCGGCCGTCATCCTGCCTCGGCAGGTGTGGGAGGCATCCGGACACGTCGAGGTGTTCACCGACCCGCTCGTGGAGTCGCTGCACACCCACAAGCGCTATCGCGCCGATCACCTCCTCGAGGCGTACGAGGAGAAGCACGGGCACCCGCCCGTGAACGGCCTCGCCGACATCCGCGACCCCGACACCGGGCAGCCCGGTTCGTGGACCGAGCCGAAGAACTTCTCAGGCCTCATGAAGACCTACCTCGGTGCCGTCGACGACGAATCGGGCATGGCCTACCTGCGCCCCGAGACCGCGCAGGGCATCTTCGTCGACTTCAACGCGGTGCTGAACTCCTCACGCCAGAAGCCGCCGTTCGGCATCGGCCAGATCGGCAAGAGCTTCCGCAACGAGATCACCCCCGGCAACTTCATCTTCCGCACCCGCGAGTTCGAGCAGATGGAGATGGAGTTCTTCGTGAAGCCCGGCGAAGACGAGGAATGGCACCAGTACTGGATCGACCAGCGCTTCCAGTGGTACGTCGACCTCGGCATCGACCCCGAGAACCTGCGCCTGTTCGAGCATCCCAAGGAGAAGCTGTCGCACTACTCGAAGCGCACGGTCGACATCGAGTACCGGTTCGGCTTCACCGGATCGGCCTTCGGTGAGCTCGAGGGTGTGGCGAACCGCACCGACTACGACCTCAGCACGCACTCGAAGGCATCCGGCACCGACCTGTCGTACTTCGACCAGACCACGAACGAGCGCTGGACGCCGTATGTCATCGAGCCCGCAGCCGGCCTCACCCGCTCGCTCATGGCCTTCCTGGTCGACTCGTTCCACGAAGACGAAGCGCCCAACACCAAGGGCGGCGTCGACAAGCGCACGGTGCTGAAGCTCGACCCGCGCCTCTCGCCGGTGAAGGCCGCGGTGCTGCCGCTCTCCCGCAACGAGGCACTCTCGCCGCTGGCCCGCACGCTGGCCGCCGACCTGCGCAAGAACTGGAACGTCGACTTCGACGACGCCGGCGCCATCGGCCGCCGCTACCGCCGTCAGGACGAGATCGGCACCCCGTTCTGCATCACCGTCGACTTCGACTCGCTCGACGACAACGCGGTGACCGTGCGCGAGCGTGACTCGATGGCGCAGGAGCGCATCTCCCTCGACCGCCTCACCGGCTACCTCGCCGAAAAACTCGTAGGCGCCTAACCCCCCTCCTCGCGACCCGTCGATTTTCGCCCCAAAACGCTGCTTTTAGGGCGAAAATCGACGGGTCGCGAGGAGGTTTTCGGTGAGTTGCGCGGGATCATTGCGCGGTGGCTCGCCGGGGCATGCGGGGGCCCGCCGAGAACGTAGGGTGGCGGGATGAGTTCGCGCGCTGATGACGTCGCCGACCGCGCCGATACGGGGAACGAGCAGCGCATCGCCGGGACGTTCGAGCTGTTCTCGATCGGGATCGGTCCCTCGAGTTCGCACACCGTCGGGCCGATGCGGGCCGCTCGCGAGTTCGCTCTCGAGTGCGCCGACCGCTGGCCCGACCGGGCCCCGGATGGGCTCGCGATCGACGTCTACGGGTCGCTCGCGGCCACCGGTCGCGGACACAACACGTTCGGCGCCGTGCTGCTCGGCCTCGAAGGCGCCGAGCCCGAGACGATCGACCCCGAGGCGGGCCGGATGCGCGTGGCCGCCCTCGACGACGGTGCACCGCTGCTCCTCGCCGGCTCCGCCGCCGCGAGGGTGCACTTCGCCACGAGCGACATCGCGAAGCATCCGCTCGTCGTGCGAGGGCGCTTCGCCAACGAACTGCATTTCTCGGCGCGCTTCGGGGCCACGACGCACGAGGCGACGTTCTTCTCGATCGGCGGGGGCTTCATCCTGCGTGGCGGTGCCGACGGGAGCGAGCCGGATGTCGCGGCGGCGCTGCCGGCCGGAGCGCGGCACGTGCCGCATCCGTTCTCCTCCGGGGTGGAGCTGCTCGAGGTGTGTGCCCGTACGGGCCTTTCGATCGCCGAGGTGGTGCGGGAGAACGAGTCGGCGCTCCTCCGCGGTCAGTGGGGCCGGGTCGACTCCGATGGCACGGGCGATGCCGAGGGAGCCCGCGGAGCCCGCGGAGGCCGCGGAGCCCGCGGAGGCCGCGGTGCCGACGACGGCGCGAGTGGCCGTGATGCGGGCACGGGTACAGCCGGCGAGGCGGACGCGGCGGTGGGCGAGCGCCTCCGCACGATCTGGGCCGTGATGCGGGAGTGCGTCGAGGCAGGGTTGCGCACCGAGGGTGTTCTGCCCGGCGGCCTCAAGGTGCCGCGGCGGGCCGCGCGACTCGCGCGGGCGCTCGAGGCGGAGGGCGCCGCCTACAGTCCCGAGTGGGCCACGATCGCGGCCATGGCCGTCAACGAGGAGAACGCCGCCGGAAACCGCGTGGTCACGGCGCCCACCAACGGCGCCGCCGGGATCGTGCCGGCGGTGCTCTACCACGCGCTGCGGCACCTCCACCCGGAGTCGTTCGCCGGCGCGGATTCGCTCGAGGCCACGGAGTCGGCCCGCGCCCGTGCCGCCATCGAGACCTATCTGCTCACGGCGGCGGCGATCGGTGGGATCGTCAAGTTCCGTGCGTC
This sequence comes from Herbiconiux sp., assembly GCF_004297105.1. GTDB lineage: Bacteria > Actinomycetota > Actinomycetes > Actinomycetales > Microbacteriaceae > Herbiconiux. The sequence goes on along the minus strand of NZ_SCVE01000008.1, from coordinate 124,971 downwards.
GATCTCCGGGGCGGATGTCGGCTGCCAGGGCGAGGTCGGATCCGCGTCGGCGATGGCCGCCGCCGGCCTCGCCGCGATGCTCGGGGCCACGCCCGCCCAGGTGGAGAATGCCGCCGAGGTCGCGATGGAGCACCACCTGGGCCTCACCTGCGACCCCATCGGCGGACTCGTGCAGATTCCGTGCATCGAGCGCAACGGCGTGGCATCCGTCACGGCGATCACGGCGGCGAAACTCGCGCTCGGTGGCGACGGAGCACACCACGTCACCTTCGACCAGGTTGTGGAGACGATGCGCCAGACCGGTCTCGACATGAGCGACAAGTATCGCGAGACGGCGCGCGGCGGGCTCGCGGTCAACGTGCCGGAGTGCTGATCTCGCGAGTCGAGTGATGGGCCTCCGACGGCGTGCTCGCGAAACGCCCGAGCTCGGCGAGGGACCCGTTGAAGTACTGCTGGTCGCCGGGGAGCAGGCTCTCGGCGGGGGTGTAGTCGAGGGCCGCGTCGCCGTGCTGCCAGAAGGTCCAGGTGCTCCAGCCGGCCGGCAGCACGCCGGGCCCGCCCTGCTTGTCGGTCGACCAGTCGGCGAGCGAGAGGGGTGATTCGGTGAACTCGGCGGAGTCGCCCGTGCACAGTCGCCACCAGCTCGTGTTGGTGTAGATCACCGGTGGGCGGCCGAACAGCAGGGTGGCGGTGTCGACGAAGTCGTGGATCCAGTCGACCATCTCGGCCGGCGTGCGGTCGTAGCAGGCGTTCCCGTCCTCCGGGTAGGGGTTCCATTCGAGGTCGACCATCGGCGGGAGCAGCTTCTCGCCCGCGAGCGGTAGGTCGGCGAACGGCGCGTTCCACGCCACGCTGTACTCGGCGAACAGCCGGGCCTGCGTGGCCCCGGAGGCGTAGTGCGCGCTCGGATTGGCGAAGTGGTAGGCGCCGGTGTACAGCCCGTGGGCGGCTGCGGCCTTGCGCTGAGCGACGTACCGGTCGGAGGTTCCGCCGTAGGAGCCCTCGGATGCCTTGATGTAGGTGAAGCGCGCACCACGCTCCACCGCCTCGGACCAGTCGATCGTCTCGGCCTCGCCCTGCCAGTAGCTGACGTCCATTCCCGCCGTCCAGCCGGGTACCTCCGCCGCACCAGGGGCCTCGCCCGCTTGGCCGGAGGAGCCGGATGAGCCCGTGGCATCCGTGGCCGGCCCTTCGACCGCGACCGCGGTCGACAGACCCCCGATCGTGCACGCCACGACGACACCGAGTGCGAGGAGTCGGGACACGGGGCCCGGAAACACCATGCCTCTCGTCCTCCCCGGAGTTCCGCGGCTCACGCCGAGTGGCCGGCGGGCCTCCACGCCGAGACCTCGTCGAGCTGGGCGACCTCCTCGGCCGACAGAGCGACGCCGCCCACCGCCACGAGGTCGGCCACCTGCTCCACCCGGCTCGCGCTCGCGATCGGCGCGACCACGGTGGGCTTCGCCACGAGCCAGGCCAGCGCGGTGGTGGCGATCGAGACGCCGTGGTCGCGGCCGATCTGCTCGAGGGCGTCGACGATCGCGAGCCCCTGCGGGCTCACGTACTTCGAGGCCGCGGGAGCGCGCACGGCCCCCTCGACGTCGCTCTTCGAGCGGTATTTGCCGGTGAGGAATCCGCTCGCCAGGGCGTAATACGGCACCAGCGAGAGCTGCTCGCGTTCGGCGATCGGCATCCAGTTCTCCTCGACGTCATTGCGGTGCACGAGGTTGTAGTGCGGCTGCAGGGCGACGGGTCGGGCCCATCCGTTCGTGTCGGCGATCTCGAGGTAGCGCTCGATGGTGGCGGGCGCGAAGTTCGACAGGCCGATGTAGCGCACCTTGCCGGCGCGCACCAAGGCGTCGAAGGCCTCGACGGTCTCGTCGAGCGGGGTCTGCGGATCTTCGTAGTGCGCCCAGTAGAGATCGATGCGGTCGGTCTGCAGCCGGGTCAGCGAGGCATCGGCTGCCGCGGCGATGTTCGCGGCCGCGAGGCCCTTGAACTCCGGATGCCGCGACACCTTGGTGGCGAGAACCGTGGAATCGCGCGTGCCCCGGCTCGTGAACCACTCGCCGATGATGGTCTCCGACTCGCCCCCGACGTTGCCCGGCACGCTCGCCATGTAGCTGTCGGCGGTATCGATGAAGTCGCCGCCACCTGCCGCGTGCGCGTCGAGGATGGCGAGCGAGGCGTCGTGGTCGGCCGTCCAGCCGAAGACGTTGCCACCGAGGGAGAGGGGGAACACATCGAGGTCGCTGGTACCGATCTTTGCCATGCCTTCGACGCTACTCCTCCCGTGCGACGAGCTCGCCCGCACCGCTTGACCTTGACGTAACGTCAATCCCTACGGTGGGCTCAGCGCCGATCCCGGCGCGAGTGGATCGAGGGGAACGGAGTTCGTGATCATGGAGTGGTCGATCCAGGATGTCGCGCGGCGCGCCGGCACCACGAGCCGGACGTTGCGGCACTATGCCCAGATCGGGTTGGTGATGCCGACCCGCGTGGGCGCGAACGGCTACCGCTACTACGACGAGTCGGCCCTTCTGCGGCTGCAGCGGGTGCTGTTGCTGCGCGAGCTCGGGCTCGGGCTGCCGGCCATCGCGGAGGCGCTCGCGCAGCGCGGCGGCGCCCCGACCGAGGTCGAAGCACTGCGGCAGCACCTGGAGTGGCTGCAGTCGGAGCGGGCCCGGCTCGCGCGGCAGGCCGCATCCGTGATCTCCACGATCGACGTTCTCGAGAAAGGTGGACAACTGATGATGGAGACGATGTTCGACGGCTTCGACCACACCGCGCACAGGCGCGAGGTGGAGGAGCGATGGGGCTCCCGGGCCTACGAGACGAGCGATGCCTGGTGGACTTCGATGAGCGCCGAGGAGAAGTCGTCGTGGCAGGCGCGGCTCGCCGGGCTGCAGGCCGACTGGCGTGACGCCGCCAGGAGGGGGGTCGACCCTGCCGGTGCGGAGGGGCAGGCGCTCGCACGGCGGCAGGCCGAGTGGCTGGCGGGCATCCCGGGCACCCCGGGTGCCGACGCCGGAGCTCCGACGGCCGCCTATCTCACGGGTCTCGGCGAGATGTACGCGGCAGACGAGCGCTTCGCGGCGCACTTTGGCGGTGTGGAGGGCGCCCGGTTCGTGAGGGACGCGCTGGCGCGGTACGCGGAGACGGAGCTGGGCGGGTCCTGAAAATAAGTTGCGCACAACTCAATCGTGCGCAATGATAACCAACATGACCTCCACCGGCACCTCGCCCCTCGACTCGATGGCGTGCTTCGCCCTCTACTCGGCGTCGAATGCCGTGGGTCAGGCGCACCGGGCCGCATTGGCGCCGTGGAATCTCACGTACACGCAGTACATCGCCCTGGTGGTGCTGGCGGATGCGGCCGCACCGGCCGACGCATCGGCGGGCGCGGGCGCATCCGCCGGTCTCACCGTGGGCGAGCTCGGCACGCGTCTCGGCCTCGACTCCGGCACCCTGTCGCCGCTGCTGCGCCGGCTGGAGGCCCGTGGGCTGGTGGCGCGGGAGCGGGTCTCGGCCGACGAGCGTGTGGTGACCGTGTCGCTGACGGATGCCGGCCGCACCACCCGTGCCGAACTCGCCGAGGCCGTGGCCTGCCTCACCCCCGCCTACGGGCTCGGCTCGGTCGACGAGCTGCACCAGCTCATCGCGAGCCTGCGTGGCATCGCCGAGGGCATGCGCTCTCAGGCGAGCGCGCTGACGTCGGCCTGAGCCGAGCGCGCCGGCCCCTCATCCGTACTCCCTTCCACAACCCCGACGAAAGGCAACACCATGGAAGCCCTCTACACCGCAGAAGCTCTCTCGACCGGCGAAGGCCGCAACGGGCACGTGCGCACCACCGATGGCACGGTCGACTTCGACATGGCGATCCCGAAGGAGATGGGCGGATCGGGCAACGGCGCGAACCCCGAGCAGCTCTTCGCCGCCGGCTACGCCGCGTGCTTCCACTCGGCGCTCAACGCCGTGGCGCGCATGCAGAAGGTCGACGTGAGCGGATCCACCGTCGGCAGCCAGGTGCACATCGGCTCGAACGGCGAGGGCGGCTTCCAGCTGGCCGTGCTGCTCGAGGTGGTCATCCCCACCCTCGAGCACGATGCGGCCCAGGCGCTCGCGGACGCTGCACACCAGGTGTGCCCGTACTCCAACGCGACCCGCGGCAACATCGAGGTGACCATCACGGTCTCCGACGACTGACCCGGAGCGCACCCCGCGCCCTCGACTCCCGTTCCCGCTCGGCAACGACGGAGTTCTGCGGGGTATCCCGATGACGACGGAGCCTCAGCCCGAATTCAGGCTGAGGCTCCGTCGTTTTGCCGCCCGGATGCTCGCGCAGCAGGGCGGTCAGCCGAGCTGTTTGCGCATCTCGAGCTCGCGGAGCGTCGGGTCGAGAGGGTAGGGCCGCGTCACGCCCGTCTCCACGAAGCCGCGCTTCGCGTAGGCGGCGCGAGCCCTCGGGTTCTGCTCGTTCACCTCGAGGGTGAGGGTGGAGCCGCGTTCGGCCGCCCAGGCCTCGATGCGCGAGAGCAGCGCATCCGTCACGCCGGCGGCGTCGCCGCGGTGTGAGGGCGTGACGTACACGCCGTAGAGGAAGGCGCCGGATGCTCCCTGCGGCACCTTCGACATCATCGTGGCGAGCCAGCGCCCGTCCGCGGTGTCGATGGCCACGACCGTGATCGACTCCGCCGACGAGCCGTCGCGGGCCCACGTCCGCCACTCGGCCTCGCTGCGCCGCTCGGCGTGCTCGAGGGTCTCGAGGTAGGCGAGCGGGGTATCGGCGATCATCTCGAGCCGCAGGCCGCGTACCTCGGGCCAATCGGACTCGACGGTGCGGCGAACGGTGAAGGGGGAACTCATCCCTCGACCCTATGACGGCCCCCGCCTGCCGGCAGCGGGGTGTTCTCAGGCGCTGCGCTGCGCGATCACCGGATGCGGCACCGCGCGATAGGCGGCCACGCAGGTGAAGGCGAGCCACGCCCAGCCCACCACGACCGCCACCCACAACACGGCCACCCCCGCCGGCCCCTGTGAGAGCGCCGCGCCGCCGGCGAAGCCCACGATCACCACGATGCCGGCGATGCGTGAGAGCAGAGCGCCACGTCGGTCACCGCGGGCCGTGAACCAGCCCCCGGCGAGCACGGCGCCGATCCCGAGCGCGAGGAACCCGACGCCGCCGAACACGAGGTGCAGGATGCCGGCCGCCGAGAAGCTGCCCGTGGTCGATCCGGGAGGGAACGACCCGGTGGGGTCGGGCGGGAAGAACGCGCTCAGCACCAGGCACGCGCCGTACACGGCCACGAGCACCGCGGTGGCCTTCGGGGCGCGCGGGACGCGCGACAGCCCCACGGCGGCCACGATCGTCATCAGGCCGCTGAGCACCAGGTTGAGGGTCTGCAGCCAGCCGATGTCGCCGAGCAGCAGCGCGCTCAGTGCATCCCGCGTCAGATCGAAACCCGGCCGCGTGAGGGCGAGCACGAGCCCGAAGACCAGATAGAACGGGCCGGCCACCACACCCCAGCCGAGCATCGACCGGGTCACGGCCGCGGCCGTGTCGAATCCGGATGCCGGCACTGCTTGTTCGGTCATGTCATCTACTCCCTCGCCGACACTGATCAGTGTATTAATACACCCGACGGTGCATAATCTCCACATGCAGCACACTGATCCGCGGCCCGCCCGGTCGCGCGCGCTGATCATGACGGCCGCCATGGCGCACTTCCTCGAACACGGCTACTCGAACGGCAGCGTCGACGGCATCGCCGCAGAGGCGGGTGTCTCGAAGCGGACGATCTACAACCTCTTCGAGAGCAAGGAGGAGGTGTTCCGGGCGGTGGTGGCGGAGTCGTTCCGTACCGCGGAGCGCTTCACGGCGAGCCTCGCGGCCGCCTCACTCGCGCCGGCGGATGGCGGGGGACCGGGCCGGCCGATCGCCGAGGTGCTCGAGGAACTCGCGGTCGCCCATGCGCGCGCGGTGCTCGATCCGCGCGTCATCCGTCTGCGCCGTCTGCTGATCGGTGAGGCCGAGCGCTTTCCGGAACTCGCCGCCGAGTACTACGAGCGGGCACCGCAGGCGGTCATGACCGCGCTCGAACAGGTGCTGCGCCGTCACCGGGAGAGCGGCGAACTGAACATCCCCGAGGAGCTCGTGCCGATCGCCGCGGAGCAGTTCGCCTTCCTCGTGCTGGGCGCCCGACTCGACCGCGCCCTCTTCTTCAGCGCGGAGGACGCCGAACTCCCTTCAGCCCCCGAGATCGCCGAGCGCGCCCGAGCGGGTGCCCGCGCCTTCCACCGCGCTTACGCCGCCTGACCTGGGTGCGACCTGCTCCGATGCTTCCCTCTGCTGGGCCGATGCGGAGGAGAGAGCGAGAATAGGGCCATGACCATTCAGCTGCACATCACGGGGGATGCGACCGCCGATACCCTCCTCTCCACCGACCCTCTCGCGCTGCTCGTCGGCATGCTGCTCGACCAGCAGGTGGCGATGGAGACGGCCTTCGAGGGCCCGGCGAAGATCGCGGCGCGCATCGAGGGGCCGTTCGATGCGGCCACTCTCGCCGCCTACGATCCAGAGGCGCTGGAGGCCGTGTTCCGCGAGACGCCGGCCGTGCACCGCTACCCGGGATCGATGGCGGGTCGCGTGCAGGCGCTCTGCGCGGCGCTCGTCGACGACTGGGGCGGCGACGCATCCGCTCTCTGGACCACGGGCGAACCCGATGGCGCCGACCTGCTGAAGCGCCTCAAGGCGTTGCCCGGATTCGGCGAGCAGAAGGCGAAGATCTTCGTGGCCCTGCTCGGCAAGCAGTACGGTGTTCAGCCCGACGGATGGCGCGCTGCCGCGGGAGCCTACGGCGACGAGGGCTCCTACCGTTCGGTGGCCGACATCGTCGATGCGGCCTCGCTCACCCGGGTGCGGGAGACGAAGCGTGCGGCGAAGGAGGCGGCGAAGGCCGCCACGAAGTAGCCGCCCCGCGACCGCCGTGCCCCCGCCGAACCCGCGGGGCGGGCGGAGCGGCCCGCGAAGAGCGGCAGCGTGATGCCGCACAGCGGGCCGATCAGCAGGGCGAAGGCGAGCGTGCCGAACCCCACGTCTCCGCCCAGCGCCCACCCGGCGGCGAGAACGGTGCCCTCGACGGCGGTGCGCCCGGCCCAGATCGGCCAGCCCAGACGCGAATGGATGCCCGTCATCAACCCGTCGCGCGGCCCCGGCCCGAATGCCACCCCGATGTAGATGCCACTCGCCACGGCGAGCAGTAGAAGCCCGACTGTGAAGAAGCCGATCTGCAGCCACAGCGTGCCGGCCGGGGAGGGCAGCAGCCAGAGGCCCACCTCGATGAACGGCCCGAGCAGCAGCACGTTCAGCACCGTGCCGAGCCCCGGCTTCTGCCGCAGCGGGATCCACGCCAGGAGCACCAGTGCTCCGATCACGATCGTCAGCACCCCGATGCTCAACCCCGTCACGCGCGAGAGCCCCTGGGCGAACACGGTCCACGGGTCGATGCCGACCGCCGCACGGATCATGAGGGCCTCGGCGAAGCCGTAGAGGAAGAGTCCGACCACGAGGCGGGCGAGACGAGCGGGGAAGCGGGTGAGCATGGGTCAATCCAATTGCCTGATTGGCTCTTGAACAAGAAGCCAATATCGCTAGAGTGGATCCATGGCTGACGCTCGCATCGGAACCCGCGCCCTGCTCGCGCTGCTCGGAGACTGGCGGCAGACGTCATCCGGGCCCTCCTATCTCGCCCTCTTCGACCGCATCAGGCTGCTCGTGCTCGACGGCCGCATCGCCACCGACACCCGGCTCCCCGCCGAGCGCGACCTGGCCCAGACCCTCGGCGTGAGCCGCACCATGGTGTCGGCCGCCTACCGCGAACTGCGTGATGCCGGCTACACCGTGAGCGTGCGCGGCTCCGGCAGCGTCACCCGCCTGCCCGGCCGTGCGCCCATCGGCGGCCACGACGTCACGGGCGAGTTCATCGACTTCAGCAAGGCGACGCTCACCGCGTATCCCGGCCTCGTGGGTGCCACCCAGCGGGTGCTGGACGACTTCGCCGTCGAACTCGGCGGCACCGGCATCGACCCCTTCGGCTCCCGCGTGCTGCGCGAGGCGGTGGCCGACCGCTACACCGCCCGCGGGCTCCCCACCAGCGTCGAGCAGGTGATGATCACCATCGGCGCCCAGCACGCCATCTTCCTGCTCGCGCGCACGTTGCTCGGCCGAGGCGACCGCGCGGTGGTCGAGCTGCCGAGCTACCCGCACGCCTATGAGGCGCTGCGGGCCGCGGGCGCGCGGCTCGTGCCGGTGACGGTGACGTCGAGCACCGAGGCGACCGGTCGAGCAGCCGGACAGACGGATGCCATCGCCCCCGACCACGGCTGGGATGCCGCCGGGCTCGCCCAGGCCTTCGCCCGCACGAGCCCGGCGCTCGCGTACCTCATGCCCGACTTCCACAACCCGACGGGCGAGTCCATGGCGCCCGAGATCCGCAGCCAGGTTCTGCACGATGCCGCCCGTCAGGGCTCGCTCGTGGTGGTCGACGAGACCACGGCCGAGCTGAACATCGACCGGCCGGGCTCCTACCTCCCGTTCGCCGCCTACGGCGATGCGGCGAGTGCGGAGGCGGCGGTGCTCGTGGGGTCGGTGGGCAAGACGGTCTGGGCGGGCATCCGGGTGGGCTGGGTGCGGGCGCAACCCGCGATCATCCGCAAACTGGCCGCCGCGCGCTTCTCCGGAGACCTCGGCACGCCCGTTCTCGAGCAGCTCATCATCGCCGAGCTGCTGCGCGACTTCGGCCCCGTGCTCGAGCTGCGCTCGACTCAGCTCGGTGAGGGCCGCGACGCACTCGGCCGGATGCTGGCCGAGCACTTCCCGACCTGGCAGGTGCCACGCGTGCAGGGCGGACTCTCGACCTGGGTGAACCTCGGGGCTCCCGTCAGCAGCCAGCTCGCGCTTGCCGCGCGGTCGCAGGGACTGCTCATCACGGCCGGGCCGCGCTTCGGCATCGATGGGGCATTCGAGCGTTTCCTGCGCATTCCGATCGGCTATCCGCGTGCCGAGCTCGAACGCGGGGTCAAGGCGCTCTCGGCAGCGTGGCACTCGCTCTCGAACGGGCCGCTGCTCTCGAGCGACGAGCTCTACGCCGACATGGTGTGAGGCGGGCGTAGCGTGAAGCCATGGCACTCGACGACGACGCGAACACGACCCTGAACGACTCCGCGAACCGCAGCAGGCTGGTGGAGTGGCACGACCCCGCCATCGGGGCCGCGGCGATGCCGGGCCTCTCCGGCATCGACTACCTGCGCCGCATGATCGCGGGGGAACTCCCGCCGCCGCCCATCGGCGAGCTGGTGGGCATGCAACTCGTGTCGGTCGGCGAGGGCACCGCCACGTTCACCTGCCTGCCGGACGAGTCGCACTACAACCCCATCGGCATGGTGCACGGCGGCCTCGTGTGCACTCTTCTCGATTCCGCGGCCGGATGCGCCGTGCAGTCCACGCTGCCTGCCGGCGTCGGCTACACCTCCATCGAACTGAAGGTGAGCTATCTCCGGCCGCTCCGGCACGACTCGGGAGTCGTGACCTGCACCGGCACGGTGGTGAAGCCGGGCCGACGCGTGGCGTTCGCCGAGGCGAGCGTGACGGATGCGAGCGGCGCTCTCATCGCCACCGCCACGAGTTCGCTCCTCGTGTTCCCCCTGGCCGGCGCCTGACGCATTACGGAGCCCGACCCATCGCCTTGCCACAAAGCGTTGCCCGAGCGGTCGAGTTGCCACATCATGTGGCAACTCGATGGGCGAGCGCACAGGATGGGGCAACCCGACGCAGGTCAGCGCTTCTTCGCGGGGGTGCGGTTCTCCGCGCTCACCATCCAGGCGTACTGCTCGAGCTTCTCGATGATGCCGTGCAGGATGTCGGCGCTCGTCGGGTCGGCATCGTCGACCTCGTCGTGAACCTCGCGCATCGTGCCCACGACCGCCTCGAGGCGCGCCGTGATGAGGTCGACGGTCTCCGCCGTGTCGATCTCACCGTTCGGATACTCGGGCAGCGTGGTGGTGGCGGCGACGGTGTCGCTGCGGCCATCCGGAGCCGCGTGCAGGGCGCGGAGGCGCTCGGCCACGACGTCGCTGAACTCGCGGGCGTCGTCGATGATCTCATCGAGCTGCAGATGGAGGTCGCGGAAGTTCTTGCCCACCACGTTCCAGTGCGCCTGCTTGCCCTGCAGGTGCAGTTCGACGAGGTCGACCAGCACCTTCTGCAGGTTGTCGGTGAGCTGCTTGGACGCCTTGAACCCGCGCTCGGCGTTCTGTCGTCTGGTGGGGCGCGCACCGCCGTCGGCGGGCGCTTCGGTCTGGCGTTCGATGGTGTTCGTCATGGTGTGATTCCTTGCTTTCGAGAGAGAAGAGAAGCTGGCTGGCTTCGACCTAGAGGTCGACGGTGCGGTTCTCGCCGAGATCGGGCTCGCCGCCGCCCACGGCCGCGCGCGCGATCTTCAGCAGCTGCAGCGGCTTGGGGTCGTCGATCGACCAGTACTCGGCCGAGTCCGCCTCGATCTTGAGGAGGGCGACCGACGGGTCGTCGCGTCCCTCGGGGAACCACGCCTCGACGCTCTTCGACCAGAGCTCGTCGATCTTCGCCTGGTCTTTCACCACCGATGCGGTGCCCGAGATCGACAGGTAGCCCTTGCCGGACTCGAACGAGGCGTTGGCCAGCGGATGCGCCGCGATCTCGTCGGTCTTCTCACTCGGATGCGGCGTGAAGAACCAGAGGTCGCCGTCGAACTCGGCCTCCTGCACGCCCATCGGGCGGCTGTGCAGGGCCCCGGCCGCCGACTGGGTGGTGACGAGGGCGATCTTCGATGCCTTGATCAGTTTCGCGATGGTCTCGATGTCGTCGTCATGTGTGCTCATGTCCGCGAACCTACGCCGCCCCACGACAACCGCCAGGGGTTGCCACCCCCCTCCCAGGAGGGCTACGGCATCCGCTCGGCCCGGATCGCGAGGCGCTCGGTCAGACCTTGGCGTCCTGCTTCGGGAAGACGACCTTCTGAACGATGATGATCGCCGAGGCCGCGACGGGGATGGCCACCAGTGCGCCGAGCACCGAGCCGAGGGTTCCTCCGGCCACCGCCGCGATCACGACGATCGCGCCGGGCACGGCCACCGCGCGGTTCATGATGCGCGGGCTGAGGAAGTAGGCCTCGACCTGCATGTAGATGATGTAGTAGATCGCGGCGGCGAGTGCGGTGAGCGGCGACGCGAAGAGGCACACGAGGGAGATGATGATCGCACCGCTCAGCGTGCCCACCAGCGGGATGAGCGAGGCGAGGAACGCTATGAAGGCGAACAGCACCGGCAGCGGGGCGCCGATGATGGTGAGGAAGATGAGGCTCAGCACGCCGTTGATGGCCGCCAGCCCGATCTGGCCCACGACGTACCGCCCGACGGCTCCCGTGACGTCATCGGTGAGGGCGGCGAACGAGACGCGCTTGTTGGCCGGCACGAAGCGGTAGGTGATGCGCTTCATGCTGCGCAGCGACGCGAGGAAGTAGAGGGTGAGGATCAGCACGATCACGGCACCGGTGGCCCCGCTCGCGATGCCCGTACCCACGGCGAGCAGGCCTCCGCCGAGGGTGAGCAGGTTGTTCGGGTCCTGCACGAAGGCGGTGGCGCCCTGCACGGCCTGGTTGATGTCGATCACGCCGCTCAGCTGCGACTCGAGGCCGGTGACGAAGTCGCTGTTGGCCAGATCGGTGAGGAACTGAGGTGCCTTGTCGATGAAGTTGGCGGCCTGGTTGACGATGAGCGGGATGACCGCGAACAGCAGGCCCCCGAAGAGCGCGATGACGGCGGCGAACACGATGGTGATGGCGAGGCCGCGCGGCATCCGCCGCTCCAGCCAGGAGACGAGGGGGTCGAGTCCGAGAGCGAGGAAGAGTGCGACACCGATGTAGATGAGCACGGTGCTGAGCTGGGTGACCACCCCGCCGATGAGGAGCGACAGCAGCACACCGAGGCCGCCGACGAGGCCGATGCGGAACGCGTTCACGCGCACCGAGGGAATGCTCTCGTTTCCGGCGACGGCGAGGTCGGAGCCGGGCTGCATGACCTCGGCCTCCGGATCACGCGGCTTCTTCTTGAACACGGCACACCCCTCTCGACTCCCGCAACACTAGTCCGACGCGCGCGCGCCCGCCCATCGTGCGTTAATGGACTGATCAGCACCGCGGCGGAGGAACACGCATGGGAAAACTTCTGTACGGATCATCGACGATCGAGATCGAATTCGACGACCGCACCCTCACGCATCTTCAGATCGTCATCGCGGCGAAGTTGCGCCGCAAGGAGAGCTTCTTCTTCTCCTGGAAAGACGATCCCGCGATCGGTGACGGCCGTTCGAGCATCTGGCTCGACTCGTCGATCCCGCTCTACTTCAAGTTCGCGGGCGGCCGGGTGCCGTCGATCAACCGGGAGTGGCTCGACATCCTCACTGCGTCGTCGAACGGCAGCGGTGGCCTGCAGTTCACCGAGGAGCCCGGCAGCGGCAACGGCTCGTCGAACGGCAACGGCAACGGTCACGGCGGCGCGTCCGGCCCCGCGACCGTGCGCTGATCGAGAAACTGCGGAAATGCGAGAGACCGAGGCCGTCTGGCGCCTCGGTCTCTCGCATTAACGGCACGACTGGATCAGAGCGACGCCTCGAGGGCGGCCTGCGCCTCGTCGAGGCTGCGATGGGTGCCGAGGTCTTTGCCGCTTCGGCCGGTGACCACGAAGCCGTGCACCCACTTCTCGGTGACGATGCCGACGGGCCGGGCATCGGCCGCGGTGGCGACCCAGAGCCCTTGTTGCTTCTGGCGCCAGGTGAGCGCCGGTGCGAGTGTTTCAGTCATGGTTCTCCTTTGAACTCGACTCACGAATCATAGACCTGCGTCCGGCTCGAACCGGTACCCCATTCCCGTTTCGGTCAGGATGTGCACGGGATGCGCAGGGTCGGGTTCGAGCTTCTTGCGCAGTTGCCCGATGTACAACCGCAGGTACCCCGTCTCGTGCACATCGGGTGTGCCCCAGATCTCGGTGAACAGCTGCGCGTGGGTGAGCAGCCGGCGCGGATTGCGCACCAGCAGTTCGAGGATCTTCCACTCCGTCGGCGTCAACCGGATGGCTGTGCGCTGCCCGTCGCGCGTCACCGCGTGGGCGGCGAGGTCGATCGTCACCCCGCTCATGGTCACCACCGGCCGGCTCACGGCGGCGGGTGATCGGCGGGTGAGCGCCCTCACCCGGGCCAGCAGCTCGTCGATCGCGAACGGCTTGGTGACGTAGTCGTCGGCCCCGGCGTCGAGCGCATCGACCTTGTCGGCGGAATCGGTGCGCCCGGAGACGACGAGGATCGGCAGCGGCGACCAGGCACGCACCGTGCGGATGACGTCGAGCCCATCGAGGCGCGGCATGCCGAGGTCGAGGATGAGGAGGTCGGGCGGATGCGCCGACGCGGCCGCGATGGTCTCCTTGCCGTCGGCCGCGGTGCGGATCTCGTGCCCCTGAGCGCCGAGCGTGACGCGCAGGGCGCGGAGGATCTGGGGGTCGTCATCGGCGATCAGGATCCTCACGACGTCACCGCCTGGAGGGTGACCACCATGGTGGAGCCGCCGAGCGGTGTCTCCTCGAACTCGAGGGTGCCGTTCATCCCCTCGACGAAGCCCTTCGCCAGGGCGAGTCCCAGCCCGAGACCCGTGGTGTTGTCGGTGTCGCCGAGCCGCTGGAACGGCACGAAGATGTCGTCGCGGCGGTCTTCCGGCACGCCCTTGCCTGCATCGATCACGCGGATCTGCACCACGTCGTGGAAGGCGGATGCGGCGATCACCACGCGTCGGCCTGCGGGCGAGTACTTCATGGCGTTCGACAGCAGATTCGCCAGCACACGCTCCAGCAGCACCGGGTCGGCCTGGATCGCGGGGAGATCGGTCGGGATGTCGAGGTCGACCTCGGCCGGCCCCACCTCCAGCTCGTCGAGCGTCGCGGGAACGAGGTCGACCAGGTCGACGGGTTGGAGGTTCACCGCGAGCACTCCCGCCTGCACGCGACTCACATCGAGCAGGTTCGTGAGCAGGTCGGTGAGCGACTTCAGACTCGTCTCTGCGGTGTCGAGCAGCTCGTCGCGGTCGTCGTCGGAGAGCGATGCCCCCGAGGTGCGCAGCCCGGTCACGGCCGCGGTCGCGCCCGCCAAGGGCCTCCGGAGGTCGTGGCCGACAGCGGCGAGCAGGGCGCTGCGCACCTTGTCGGCCGCGGCGAGGGGCGCCATCTCGCGCGCGGTCTCCTCGAGGTCGGCATTCGCCAGGGCGGAGGCGAGCTGGGCGACGATCACGCTGAGCAGCCTGCGGTCGGAGGATTGCAGTGCCCGGCCGTGCAGCTCCAGCACCGCCTCGTCGTTGACGGGTACGCGATCGACCGAGTCGTCACCCGATCCGGATGCGGCACCGCCCGCGCGCCCGGAGGCGGAGTCGCCGACCCCGGTGCCGGCCGGCTCGCCATCGGCGGCGAGCACGCGATCGCCGACGAGGATGCGCACGCCCGTGAGCCCGAACGCCTCGCGCGTGCGGCTGACGAAGGCCTGGAAGGCGTCCTGGCCCCGCAGCACCTCACCCGCGACGCTCGCGATGAGCTCGGATTCGGCGGCCGACCGGCGGGCCGCCCTGCTGCGCCGCGCCGCCTGGTCGACCACGATCGAGACCAGCACGGCGATCACCACGTAGAGGATGAGGGCCAGCAGATGGAACGGCTCGTCGACCGTGACGGTGTAGAGCGGGTCGACGAAGAAGAAGTCGAGCGTGAAGCCGCTCAGAACCGCCGCGAAGAGCGCCGGCCAGATGCCGCCGACGAGAGCCACCACCACGACGAGCAGCTGATAGCTCAGCACATCGGAGGTGATCGAGTCGTCGTTGCGCATCGACGCCAGCAACCAGGTGAGCAGGGGCCCGCCCACGAGAGCCAGCACGAAGCCGTAGACCCGGCGCCGGATCGTCAGCGAACCACGGGAGCGCGGGAGCGAGATCCGGCTGCCGGCCGCAGCCGAGTGCGTCACGATGTGCACGTCGATGTCGCCCGACTCGCGGATGACGGTGGCCCCGATCCCGGGGCCGGTGAGCAGGGCGGCCAGCCGGCTGCGGCGGCTCACACCGATCACGAGCTGGGTGGCGTTGGACGCCCGCGCGAACTGCACCAGCGCCTCGGGCACGTCGCTGCCGACCACCTGGTGGAAGCTTCCGCCCAGCGACTCCACCAGCATTCGCTGAGCCGCCAGGGCACCGGGGTTCGTGTCGCGCAACCCGTCTTGGCTCGTCACGTGCACGGCGAGCAGCTGCCCGCCGGCGGAGCGGGCGGCGATGCGTGAGCCGCGGCGGATGAGCGTCTCGCCCTCGGGCCCGCCGGTCAGGGCCACCACGACGCGCTCGCGGGCCTCCCACTTCTGGCCGATCCCGTGCTCGGCGCGGTACTTCTGCAGCGAGGAGTCGACCTCGTCGGCCAGCCAGAGCAGGGCGAGCTCGCGGAGCGCGGTGAGGTTGCCGAGGCGGAAGTAGTTCGAAAGGGCGGCGTCGATGCGCGCCGCCGGATACACGACGCCCTCGGAGAGCCGGTCGCGCAGCGCCTGCGGGGCCAGGTCGACGACCTCGATCTGGTCTGCCTCGCGGAGCACCGCATCCGGGATCGTCTCCCGCTGCGGCACGCCCGTGATCTGCTGCACCACGTCGTTGAGCGACTCGATGTGCTGGATGTTCACCGTGGAGATCACGTCGATACCGGCATCGAGCAGCGTCTCGACGTCGCGCCACCGCTTCTCGTGAGCGAGTCCCGGTGCGTTCGTGTGGGCGAGCTCGTCGACCAGGGCGTACCCCGGTGCCCGGGCCAGCACGGCGTCGAGATCCATCTCCTCGAGCTCGACGCCGCGATGGGAGATGCGGGCACGGGGGATGATCTCGAAGCCGGCCGTCATGGCTTTCGTGGCGGCGCGGCCGTGGGTCTCCACCACGGCCACCACCACGTCTTTGCCCTGGGCCCGCAGCCGGCGGCCCTCTTCGAGCATGGCGTAGGTCTTGCCGACGCCGGGAGCGGCGCCGAGCAAGACCCTCAGCCTGCCCTGTTTCACAGGTGCACCATATCGCTGTTGTCCCTGTGCGCCGCTCAGCGGACGAGCTGCGAGAGGGCCACGTTGAGCTGCAGCACGTTGACGGTGGGCTCACCCAGGTAGCCGAGGTCGCGGCCCTGCACGAAGGCGTCGACGAGTTGGCGAACGGATGCCTCGTCGAGGCCACGGGCATCCGCGATGCGGGAGACCTGCTCGTAGGCGTACTCGGGGCTGATGTGGGGGTCGAGCCCCGAGCCCGAGGTGGTGAGCGCATCCACCGGGATGTCGCCCTCGGCCACCCCGTCGCTCTCCGCGATCGCGGCCTTCCGGGCCTCGATCTCGGCGATGAAGTCGGGGTTCTCCGAGCCGTAGTTCGACCCGACCGAGGCGGCCCCGTCGTAGCCGGCCGCGGAGGGCCGCGACTGGAACCACTCGGGCAGGGCGGCACCGTCGGCGTCGGTGAACGACTGGCCGATCAGCGAGGAGCCGACGGGCGCGCCGTCGACGGTCACGATCGAGCCGTTCGCCTGAGCGGGCAGCGCGAGCTGTCCGATGCCCAGGATCGCGACGGGATAGGCGATGCCGAGCACGACGGTGGCGACGATCATGTACCGGATCGCGACCCAGTAAGGGCGGGCGAACCCGCGATTGGTAGCCATTTCGATGTCCTGTCTCTTCTTTTCTGTGCGCGGCTCAGAAGCCGGGGATGAGGCTGATGACGAGGTCGATGATCTTGATCCCGATGAAGGGCGCGATCACCCCGCCCAACCCGTAGATGAGGATGTTGCGGTTGAGGATGCGCGAGGCCGACATGGGCCGGTACTTCACGCCGCGGAGGGCGAGCGGGATGAGCACGACGATCACGAGCGCGTTGAAGATCACGGCCGAGAGGATCGCCGAGGCCGGCGAGTGCAGCCCCATGATGTTGAGCAGTCCGAGCCCGGGGAACACCGCGGCGAACATCGCGGGGATGATGGCGAAGTACTTCGCCACGTCGTTGGCGATGGAGAACGTCGTCAGGGCGCCGCGGGTGATGAGCAGCTGCTTGCCGATCGCCACGATGTCGATGAGCTTCGTGGGGTCGGAGTCGAGGTCGACCATGTTGCCGGCCTCCTTCGCGGCGCTCGTGCCCGTGTTCATGGCCACGCCGACATCCGCCTGCGCGAGAGCCGGGGCATCGTTGGTGCCGTCGCCCGTCATCGCCACGAGGCGGCCGCCCTCCTGCTCCTTTCTGATCAAGGCGAGCTTGTCTTCGGGAGTGGCCTCGGCGAGGTAGTCGTCGACTCCGGCCTCCTCGGCGATGGCCTTCGCGGTCAGCGGGTTGTCGCCCGTGATCATCACGGTGCGGATGCCCATGGAGCGCAACTCGGCGAAGCGGGAGGCCATGCCCTCCTTCACGATGTCCTTGAGGTAGACCACACCGAGGATCTGGGCAGGCTGCCCCGAGTCGCGCGTCGCCACCACGAGCGGGGTGCCGCCCAGCTCGGCGATCGCGTCGGTCTGCTCCTGCAGTTCGTCGAAGAGCGAGCTGCCCGCCGTGCCGCTCTCGCGTGCCCAGGCCGTGACGGCCGAGCCGGCGCCCTTGCGGATCTGGCGTCCGTCGGCGAAATCGATGCCGCTCATGCGGGTCTGTGCGGTGAAGGGCACGATCTCTCCGTCGACCGACGAAGGCCGGCGGAAGCCCTGCTCCTCCGCCAGATCGACGATCGACTTGCCCTCGGGAGTGGGGTCGGAGAGCGACGACAGGGCGGCCGCATCGCGCAGCGCGAGGGTGTCGACACCCGTCAGGGTGCGGAACTCGGATGCGCGGCGGTTGCCGTAGGTGATCGTTCCGGTCTTGTCCATCAGGAGTGTGGTGACGTCGCCGGCCGCCTCGACCGCACGGCCCGACATGGCCAGCACGTTCCTCTGTACCAGCCGGTCCATGCCCGCGATGCCGATGGCCGAGAGCAGGGCGCCGATGGTGGTGGGGATGAGGCACACCAGCAAGGCGACCATCACCGCGATCGAGGGTGCCGCATCCGAGTACCCGGCGATCGGGCCCAGGGTGAGCACCACGATCAGGAAGATGATCGAGAGGCTCGCGAGCAGGATGTTGAGGGCGATCTCGTTCGGCGTCTTCTGCCTCGACGCGCCCTCGACGAGCCGGATCATGCGGTCGACGAAGGTCTCGCCGGGCTTCGACGTGATCTTCACGATGATGCGGTCGGACAGCACCCGGGTGCCGCCGGTGACCGCGCTCCGGTCACCGCCGGACTCGCGCACGACCGGGGCGGATTCGCCCGTGATGGCCGACTCGTCGATCGAGGCGATGCCCTCGATGATGTCGCCGTCGCCGGGGACGAGCTCGCCCGCCACCACCACGACCACGTCTCCGAGGCGCAGGTCGGCCGAGGCCACCTGCTCGGTGGTGGCGCGATCGGCCGCGGCATCCGTCGTGGCGTCGTAGTCCACGACCCGGGCGGCCATGGTGCTGGTGCGGGTGGCTCGGAGTGTGGCGGCCTGAGCCTTGCCTCGGCCTTCGGCCACGGACTCCGCGAGGTTCGCGAAGAGCACGGTGAGCCACAGCCACACGGCGATCGACCAGGTGAAGGCGAGCGAGGTGGCCTGCGGGCCTGTCTCAGCGGGCAGGAAGGGCTGCGCGATCGCGATCACCGTGGTGAGCGCGGCGCCGATCTCCACGAGGAACATGACGGGGTTGTGCCACATCTCGCGCGGGTCGAGCTTGCGCACGGCGCCCGGCAGGCCGTTCGCCAGCTGGGCGAGGCTGAAGGTGCGCGCGCCGGGCGAGTGTTCCGCGGCGGCGGGCCGGGTCGACGGCTCGGGTGAGCTGGTGGGTGTGAGGGTGGACATTACTGAAGCCCTTCGGCGAGAGGTCCGAGTGCGAGCACGGGGAAGTAGGTGAGAGCGACGACGATGAGCACGACGCCGACGAGGAGGCCCACGAACTGCGGGCGGTGAGTGGGGAGCGTCCCGGCGGTGACGGGCACCTTGCCCTGCGCGGCCAGCGAGCCGGCCAGTGCGAGCACGAACACGATCGGGATGAACCGGCCGAGCAGCATCGCCACACCGAGGGCGGTGTTGAACCACGGGGTGTTGGCCGTGATCCCGGCGAACGCCGAACCATTGTTGTTGCTGGCCGAGGTGAATGCGTAGAGCACCTCGGTGAAGCCGTGCAGGCCCGGGTTCCAGATCGACGTTCCCTCGACGTCCTCACGGATGGCGGGGATCGCGAAGCTGAGCGCGGTTCCGACGAGCACGATCGTGGGCGTGGTGAGGATGTAGAGGCTCGCCAGCTTGATCTCGCGCGGGCCGAGCTTCTTGCCCAGGTACTCCGGGGTGCGGCCCACCAGCAGGCCGGCGATGAACACCGTGATGATCGCGATGATCAACATGCCGTAGAGGCCCGAGCCGACCCCACCGGGGGCGATCTCGCCGAGCATCATGTTGAACAGCGTCATCATGCCGCCGAGCGACGTGAAGCTGTCGTGCATCGAGTTCACGGCGCCCGTCGAGGTGATCGTGGAGGTCGTGGCGAACAGCGTCGACGCGGCGATGCCGAATCTCTGCTCCTTGCCCTCCATCGCGCCGCCGGCGAGCTGTGTGCCGGTTCCGGAGCCCATGATCTCGAACGTGGTGAGCGCGGCGAGCGACACCACGAACAGGGTGCCCATCGCGGCGAGGATCGCGTAGCCCTGGCGGTTGTCACCGACCATCTTCCCGAACGCCCGGGGCAGCGAGAACGGGATTGCGAGCATCAGCACGATCTCGAAGAGGTTCGTCCAGGGTGTCGGGTTCTCGAACGGATGCGCGGAGTTCACATTGAAGAAGCCGCCTCCGTTCGTGCCGAGCAACTTGATCGCCTCCTGCGACGCCACCGGCCCGCCCGGAACCGTGGCGGTGCCGCCGGTCAGGGTGGTGACCTCGGTGAACCCGGAGAAGTTCTGGATGACGCCGCCCGCGATCAAGACGATCGACGTGATCACGGCGAGCGGGAGCAGGATCCGGAAGGTGGCGCGGGTGAGATCGACCCAAAAGTTGCCGAGCGTGCCGGTGCTGCGCCGCGAGAATCCTCGGATCAGTGCCACGGCGACGGCGATGCCGACACCGGCCGAGACGAAGTTCTGCACTGCGAGGCCCGCGATCTGCACGGTGTAGCCCATGGTCACCTCGGGTGAGTAGGACTGCCAGTTCGTGTTCGTCACGAACGAGACCGCGGTGTTGAACGACAGGCCTTCAGGAACGGCGGGCAGCCCCAGCGAGTAGGGCAGCACCTCCTGCAGCCGCTGCAGGGCGTAGACGAACAGCACCCCGATGAGCGAGAAGGCGAGCACCCCACGGAGGTAGGCGCCCCAGGTCTGCTCCCGGGTGGGGTCGACGCCCACGACGCGGTAGAGGCCGCGCTCGACCTTCAGGTCCTTGGAAGATGTGAAGGTGTAGGCGATGTAGTCGCCCAGAGGACGGTAGATCACCGCGAGGATGATCGCGAGGGTCGCCAGTTGGGCGATCAGAAGCCATGCTTCCATGTCAGAACTTCTCCGGCTTCACGAGAGCGACGATCAGGTAGGCCACTCCGGCCACACCCAGCACCGCGGCGACGAGTTCGAGAACGATCACAGCTTCCCGACCCCCCAGGCGACGAAAGCGACCACGCCGAAGACGGCGAGGATCGCGACGATGTAGACGACGTCGAGCACTGTGTTTCTCCATCCGACAGGCGCCCAGGGTGGGCGCACGGGTACGGAGGACGATCATGCTCGCCGGATCGGCCCCATCACGGGGTCCTAACGGATTCCTGACGGGCGCGCGGGGCGATCCATCGGAATGCAAACGGAATCCTGTCACCGTGACCGTCCCGACGGGCCGCGTGCAGTGGTCCGCGTCAGGATTCACGGCATTCCCGCTCGTATCCCGTTAGGACCGGCCACGAGGAGCTCGAGGCGGCGTAGACCTTCCCCCGTGACTCTCACCAGCATCCTTCCCACCCTCCGCGCCAGCATCCCCGATCCGTTCGCCATCGACCGGTGGCCTGAGTGGACGCATCCGACCACCCGCGACGTCATCGTCTCCGGAGTGTCGATGCTGAGACTCGTCGAGATCTGCGACACCCCGTGCGTGCACGTGGCGGCGGCCGTGATCCCGGGGACGCACGGACGGCCCTCCGGCCTCGAGCAGGCATCCGTGATCGTCGCCCGCGTCACGGCGGTCCCGCGCGCCGGCGTGCTCGAACTCGACGCCGCACTCGGCACGGTGCAGGCGCATCTCGACGAGGCCCGCCTGATCGGGCGCGTCTCGACGCGGCGCATCCGCTCGTACGAGCTCGGCGCTTCGTGCGTGTCGCTCCCCGACGACGTCGTGGCCGGCGACCTCGTCGCCATCCCCTGCCGCGGAGC
Organism: Herbiconiux sp.; assembly: GCF_004297105.1. Taxonomy (GTDB): domain Bacteria; phylum Actinomycetota; class Actinomycetes; order Actinomycetales; family Microbacteriaceae; genus Herbiconiux. The sequence goes on along the minus strand of NZ_SCVE01000008.1, from coordinate 103,455 downwards.
GATCACCTGCCGCTCCCTGCGAACGGGGGCTCGCCCATGAGCATGATCCACACGCTCAACTGGTACCGCCGCCACCACGTGGGGCATCCCGACCTGGCGCTCTGGCCCGAGGTCACCGCCCTCACCCGGGAAGACATCGTGCTGGCCGGCGAATCGATGTCGCAGCTCGCTCGCGCGGCCGGCACCCCGTGCACCCGCGTGGCGGAAGCCGCCCGCGGGTCATGGTCGTCGGTGCTCGGAGAACGCTACTGCGCCGTGATCGTGACGGCCGTGGAGACCGTCGTTCCGGCCTCGCGGGGCGCCGACAGGGAGGTGTGGGTCGACGCGGAACTCGACGGCTGCGAACCCCTCGCGGATTCGATCCGGATGATCGGCCGCCGATCCTCGCACCCCGAGGTCCCATTCGTGGTGCGGCCGTCGCGGCGCTCTGGTGACCTGCGAAGCGTGCTGCCCGGCGACGTGGTACCCGGCGACCTCCTTGCCTTCGTCGTGGTGCGGCCGGTGGCGCTTCACGACATCCGTCGCCGCAGCCGGCACCACGAGCGGCTGTACTGAACCTCGAGGGAGCGGCCATGGCCATCATCGAAAACGCCATCGACGTCAACGGTCGCCGCACCGAGAGCCCGCACAGCCTCGACGAGACCTACGAACTGCTGCGCGAGCGCGACGGGATGGCGTGGATCGGCCTGTACCGGCCGAGTCCGAGCTGCTCCGTGAGGTGATCAGCTTCCAGAGGGCCAGACGCGACGCCTGACCGAGACGGCAAGCGGTGGCTCTGATAGGCTGGGTGCAACAAGGGGAGTACTCCCGTCTGCGGTGAGCCCGTCAATACGGATGCGTCGAAGCATCCCGGGCCACAGGTTCCGATCTCGGTCGGAGCGGAGGAGACCTTGGCGTCATCGTTCACGCCGAATCCCTTTGGAGTACGCCCATGCAGGTCACCCCGCTGATCTGGATCATCACGATCCTCGTCACGATCGCCTTCTTCGTCTACGAGTTCTTCGCCCACGTGCGAAAGCCCCACGAGCCCACCATCGCCGAATCGGCGCGCTGGTCGGCGTTCTACATCGGCCTCGCACTGCTGTTCGGGGTGGGCATCGGACTGGTCTCGGGCTGGAACTTCGGCGGCGAGTACTTCGCCGGCTACCTCACCGAGAAGGCGCTGTCGATCGACAACCTCTTTGTGTTCCTGCTCGTCATGTCGGCGTTCGCCGTGCCGAAGGCCTACCAGCAGAAGGTGCTGATGATCGGCATCGTCATCGCGCTCATCCTGCGCGGCGGGTTCATCGCCGCGGGCGCGACACTGATCGAGAACTTCTCCTGGATCTTCTACCTCTTCGGCGCCCTGCTCTTGTTCCTCGCCTACCGTCAGGCGTTCTCGAGCCACGAGTCCGACCCCGCGAACGGCCGGTTCATGCGCTTCGTGCGCCGCATCCTGCCCGTGAGTGACGAGTACAACGCCGACAAGCTCACCGTGAAGAAGAACAGCAAGCGCTTCGTCACACCGATGTTCCTCACCATCGTCGCGATCGGCTTCATCGACCTCGTCTTCGCGGTCGACTCGATCCCCGCCATCTACGGGCTCACCAACGAGGCCTACATCGTGTTCACGGCGAACGCGTTCGCGCTGATGGGCCTGCGGCAGCTGTTCTTCCTCATCGGGGGGCTGCTCGAGCGACTCGTGTACCTCTCCCAGGGGCTCGCGGTCATCCTCGCCTTCATCGGCGTGAAGCTCGTGTTCCATGCGCTGCACGTGAACGAGCTGCCGTTCATCAACGGCGGTCAGCCGATTCTCTGGGTGCCCGAGATCCCGATCTGGTTCTCGCTGCTGTTCATCGGGGCCACGATCGCGGTCGCCACTGTGGCGAGCCTGCTGAAGACGCGGTCGGATGGGCGAGCCGAGGTCGTGGCGTCGTCGGCGCACCCGACAGCGCCCGTCGATTCCCGCACCACCTCCGTGTCCACACCCTCCCTCGAGCGAAAGGATGACTCCGCATGAGCATGTTCTCGAAACTCAGCGATCTGGCGAAGAAGGCTCTCGACAGCTCGGGCTCGGCATCCGGGTCGCGTCCGGGCGGCGGGTCGGGTCAGACGGACTGGCGCTCGGTGGTGCGGAGCGCCGCCGATGCGCTGACGGGAGACGGGCGGCCGGGCGAACAGCGCCCCAGTGACGGCCGGCCGTCGCACGGCGCCGCACAGCAGAACGACTCCGGCTGGTCGGGCTCGCAGCGATCCGCCTCCGCTTCCACCGGTGGCCACGGCTCTGCGGGCCCGGCCCGGCCCACGGCGCAGGAGAGCTCCCCGGCCGCGATCGACCCCGCCGACCGGGCCGCGATCGCCCGCTACGACTACCTCCTGAAGACCGCCGACCCGCATCAGATCGAGGGGGTGCACCGCGAGGCCTTCGCGCGCCTCACTCCCGCGCAGCGGGCACAGGTCGACGAGCGGATGCGCGCCGAACTGCCCGAATCGGAGCGACCGCGGTCATCCGGGGTGGACGACCTCGCTCGCGCCGCCGCGCGCACCGAGGCGGCGCGTCCCGGTGCGCTGCGCGGGCTGCTCGCTCGGGCCGGCGGCCTCGGGGGAGGTTCCCGTGGCGCGGGGCGGGCAGGCTCCGGCGGCGGCATCGGCCGCGGCGCCCTGGCCGGTGGTGCGGTCGCCGGGGCGGGACTGGCCGCCGGCGGCATGCTCGCCGCGGTCGCCGGCGGTGCCGTCGTCAGCTCGGTGGCCGGCCCGCTCCTCGAGCAGGCCGCTTCGTTCGGTGTCGACTTCGACGCCCTGGCCGGCTCGCTCGATATCGAGGGCCTCACGGGTGGTCTCACCGACGGGCTCGCCGGCGGAGTCGACGAACTGGCCGCGGGGGCGGGCGAGACCGTGTCCGGGCTCGGCGACCAGGTCGGGGGCATCGCGGAGCAGGTGGGTGGACTGGGCGAGCAGGTGAGCGGCCTCGCATCCGGATTCACCCTGCCCGGCCTCGACGACCTCTTCGGCCGCTGACCGACCCGGCACAGGATGGGTTACGGTACCGAGGTGACTTCTCAAGCCGTTCTCGTCGTCGTCGCCATGGCTGAAGAGGCTGCACCCTTCCTCGCGAGGGCCGACCACACCACCGAACCCGTGAAGTCGGGTGAGGCCACCGAGCGCTGGCTCGCGATCGACGGCCTGCAGGTGCTGCTCGTGCAGAGCGGCATCGGCTTCGTGAACGCGGCGGCCGCGACGGCGCGCGCCCTGCTGCGCATCGTCGACGAGACGGGGGCTGATGCCGCGGTGGTCGTGTCGGCCGGAACCGCCGGCGGACTCGGGACGGATGTCGGTGTCGGCGATGTGGTGATCGGCAGCGAATACATCAACATCGATGCGGATGCCCGGGCGTTCGGTTACCCGCGCGGCCAAGTTCCCGGCATGCCCGCCCGGCACGAAGCCTCACCGCGCCTGCTCGAACTCGCGGGCGAGGTGTGGCCCGATGGGGCGGTGGCGGCATCCGGTGGGTCGGTGCGGATCGGACCCATCGGTTCCAGCTACGCGTTCATCGCGGCCGAGCGCGCGGCGCTCGCCCGGGTCGATTTCCCGATGCTCGACGCCGTCGACATGGAGTCGTCGGCCATCGCCCAGGTGTGCCGCTCGCACGGGGTGGGTTTCGCCTCGGTACGTGGCATCTCCGACGGCGCCACCGACGAGGCCGCCGCCGACTTCCTCGAGAACACGCCCGACACGGCGGCGCGCTCGGCCGAGGTGGCGCTGGAACTGGTGAAGCGGTTCGTCGGCGGCGAATGACGGCCTGCTAGATTCCGGCCATGGCCTCGAAACGCACCGCCCCGCCCCGCCTCGACCCGATCGTGCTGCGCGATCTGCGGGAGGGGCATCCGGATGCGCTGGAGCCCCATGAGACCGTCGAAGGCGAGCGGTTCACGGCCGCCGACCTCTCCGGGCGCGATCTCAGCGGGGCGACGTTTCTCGAGTGCGAGTTCTCGGGTCTCGCCGCTCATGAGACTGATCTGCGAGCGGCCTCCTTCGTCGAATCGACCATCGAACGCCTCGATGCCCCGATCTTCGCCGCTCCGCGCTCTCGGTTCCGCGAGGTGTCGATCGCGTCGTCGCGCCTCGGATCCGCCGAGTTCTTCGAGGCGAGCTGGAGCTCGGTGCGTCTCGAGCAGTGCAAACTCGGCTACCTCAACCTCGGCGGCGCCGCGCTCGAAGACGTGCTCTTCACCGACTGCACCATCGACGAACTCGACCTGAGCGATGCCCGCGTCACCCGTCTCGCCTTCGAGAACTGCGAGGTGCGTACGCTGCGCCTCACCCGTTCACGGCTCACGGATGTCGACCTCCGCGGCCTCGAGCTGAACGCCCTCCTCGACGCGGAGGGCCTCCGAGGTGCAACGCTGAGCGACACCCAGGTCGCCCAACTCGCCACCCTCTTCGCCACCCAACTCGGCATCCGCATCGACCCCTGACGCGATGCCGGGGTTCGCGTACTACAGGCGGTAGACGTCGGCCCGATGGGCCACCCGCACGACGAGGAGGGTGTGGGTGGAGTCGTCCAGTGTGAACAGCACGCGATAATCACCACGTCTCGCCGAGCGAACACCTTCGAGTTCGTTGCGGAGTGGTTTGCTCAGACGCTCCGGGTTCGTCGGCAGGGTGACGGTCGCGAATTCGACGATCGCAGGTGAGATGCGTGTCGGAAGTCGCTGAAGACCGCGAAGTGCCGCCGGCGCGAACCGCACCGCCCAGTTCACGCGTTCGGCAGGCCGAACATGGCGCGCACGTCATCGGCTCCGACCGTTCGGCCCTCCGAGGCCGCCTCACGAGCCTCGGCGAGGTCGTCTCGTATGCCGGGCTGGGAGAGCCAGAACAGAGTCTCGTGCAGTGACTCCAGATCGTCTTCATTGATCAGCACCGCGGCACCATGGCCGTGTCGCGTGATGCGAATGATCTCGTGCTCACGGTCGACGTCGTCGACCAGCGCTGAGAGCTTGTCTTTGGCTTCACTGAGGGCTACCGTCTTCATGAGCTCATACTAGCCCGACTATTAGCCGATGGATAGCCCGAAGACCGGCTAGTCGAGCGACAGGGCCTCGCGGATGCGGGTGCGCTCGGCGGCGAAGGCGGGGTAGTCGTCGAAGTAGCGCACCTTCTGCGACGCCTCCGAGCTGCCCGTGGCGTCGCTGAAGGTGTAGCCCGGGGCGTTGGAGAGCACGCACTCGGCCCAGCTCTCCGCCACGTCCTCCACCATGTTCGTGGCCGCGTACTCGCTCACGAAGGTGTCGAACGAGCCGTGCTCGCGGAAGAACGCGGCGACCTCGTCCTCATCCGCTCCGTCGTCGGCTGGTATCGCGGTGCCATACGCGGCCCAGAAGCGCGACTGGAAGCCGGCGACGAGCGACGAGGGCTCGGGGCATCCTTCTCCCAGCTCCACCGTGGGGCACGCGCCCGTGGTCTCCGGAACCTGATCGGTCGACAGGGTCAGGATGTGGCCGACCTCGTGCACCATGGTGTGCTCGAGCTCGGCCTCGTCGTCGATCCAGGCGGTGTTCACGTCGGCGTTCCATCGGGAGGGGTCGTCCGCGCGCATCACCGATGCCATCGAGGTGTCGTCGGGGTCGTTGTAGACGGCGAACTCGTCGAGGGAGTCGACCCGATCCCCGGCCACCGCCGAGAACAACGACCACAGCTGCTGTGCCGTCTCGTCGGGCACCACGCCGTCGGCGCTCGGTCCGAGCGCGGCACCGTCGGGGATGTAGCGCACCGCGTCATCCGCGAGCCGCACCTCGCCCGGCTGCACGTCGGAGCGCGAACTCGCGCTCTGGCTGCCGGCCGAGTCGTAGGCGGCGAGGCCGAGCGACAATCCGCCGGCCACCACCACGATGCCCGCCACGACGGCGCCCAGAGCGATGAGCGGCCGCTGTGACATGGTCGAACTGTAGCGGACACCGGGCGACCGCCCGGAGTGGTGGTCGTCGCGGTGACGCTGTGGCCTCCGGGGTCGAACCGGGTGTACTCTCGATGAATCGTTTCACCCGCGCCGCGACCTGCGAGCGCCATCGACGACGAAGGAGTTCTCGTGAGTGCTGTCGAAGGCGGGAGCCGATCCCAGCGGGTCTGCTTCGTGATGCGGTTGAAGCCCGAGCGGGTGCAGGACTATCTCGTGGCACACGAGACCGTGTGGCCCGAGATGCTCGACGCCCTGCGCGAGACCGGATGGCGCGACTACTCCCTGTTCGTGCTCGAAGCCGAGGCGCTGGTGGTGGGCTATCTCGTCACCGACGACTACGAGCGCGCCCAGGCCGAGATGGCGAAGCGCGAGGTCAACGCGCGCTGGCAGGCGGGCATGGCCGAGTACTTCGCCGACTCCACGAATCCCGACGAGACGGCGGTGCGTCTCACGGAGTACTTCCACCTCGACTGATCCGTTCCCGCGCTGCTGAAATCGGAGTAATTTCGCCGCCATGAGCGACGTCATCGAGATTCGCGGGCTCCGCAAGCGCTACGGGCGCACCACCGCGCTCGACGGCCTCGACCTCACGGTGGCCGCGGGGGAGGTGCACGGTTTCCTCGGGCCGAACGGCGCAGGAAAATCCACCACCATCCGCGTCATCCTGGGTCTCGCCCGGGCGAGCGGGGGCGAGGTGCGGGTGTTCGACCGCGATCCCTGGCGCGACTCGGTGGCGGTGCACGAGCGTATCGGCTCGGTGCCCGGCGACGTCGCTCTCTGGCCCACGCTCTCCGGCGGAGAGGCGATCGACCTGATCTGCCGCCTCCGTGGCTCGCAGCGTGATCGCGCCGCGTACGACCGGGAACGGGCACGTCTGATCAGCGCGTTCCAGTTCGACCCGCGTAAGAAAGGGCGTGCGTACTCCAAGGGCAATCGACAGAAGGTGGCTCTCATCGCCGCGTTCGCGGTGCCGGCCGCCCTCTACGTCTTCGACGAGCCCACCAGCGGTCTCGACCCTCTCATGGAGTCGGTGTTCAACCAGGAGGTCGCCCGGGTTGCCGCCGCCGGAGCGACGGTGCTCCTGTCGAGCCACATCCTCTCCGAGGTCGAACGGCTGTGCACCAGAGTGAGCATCGTGCGGGCTGGCCGGGTGGTCGAAGCGGGCACCCTGGCCGAGCTCCGCCACCTCACCCGCACCGAGATCTCGTTCGCCGTCGAGGGCGTTCCGGATGCTCGGGTCGCCGCCATCCCGTACGCCCATGATCTGGCGGTCGAGCACGGCCGGGTGCGGTTCTCGGTGGACAGCGCCCAGGTCGGGCGGGTCCTGTCGTCGCTCGGCGACCTGCCGCTCGCGAGCCTGCGGGTTGCGCCACCCACCCTCGAAGAGCTCTTCCTCCGGCACTACGGAGACCGCTTGTGAGCGCGTTCCTCGCCCTGCTGATGCAGCGCATCCGCCGGGATCGCGTGCAGCTCCCCATCTGGATCCTCGGCAACGGCCTGCTCGCGCTGTTCGCCTCGGTCTCGGTGGCGAACAGCTACGGAGACCCGGTCGAGCGCACCGGGATCCTCCTGCTTGCCACCGGCAGTCCGGCCATCCTGCTGCTGCGCGGACTCCCGCAGGGCGCCGATCTCGGCTCCTTCGTCTTCTTCGAGATCTTCATCTACCTCGCGCTGGTGGCCGCGTTCATGAGCACCTTCCTCGCCGTGCGGCACACCCGGGCGGAGGAGGAGTCCGGTCGAGCCGAGCTCGTGGGTGCGACACCGGCCGGCCGATCCACACCCCTCGCCGCGACCGCGGCGTACGGCGCGCTCGCGGCCCTCGCGATGGGCGTGAGCGTGACGCTCGGGCTCGTGGCGGGGCGGCTTCCGCCGGCCGGTGCCGTGGTGACGGGCGCGGCCGTGGCCGCCACGGGTATCGCCTTCCTGGGAATCGGGCTGGTGTGCGCGCAGATCGTGCACTCCGCGCGCGCGGCGAACGCGCTCGCCCTCGCCGTGACCGGAGTGGCGTTCCTGCTGCGCGGGATCGGCGCCGCAGCCGGCACCCCGAGCGCCGACGGAGTCTCCATGACCGCGGCCTGGCCCACCTGGCTCTCGCCCCTCGGGTGGGGCGAGGAATCCGCCGCGTTCTCCACGGGAACACTCTCTCCGCTCCTCCTCGACCTCGCGCTCGCGACCGTCGCGGTGGCCATCGCCCTGATCGCCGCGCGGCGAAGGGATCTGGGCGCCGCGCTGCTTCCCGACCGGCTCGGCCGCGCATCCGCCCGCGGGGTGCTGAGCTCGTCGTTCGCGTTGGCGTGGCGCCTGCAGTGGCCCTCGATGCTCGCGTGGGCGCTCGGCGCCGCGGTGCTCGGGGTGCTCGTGGGTGCGCTCGCCCCTCTGGCCGATGCCGTGACCCAGCGCGACCCGTCCCTCGCCACAACCCTCGGTTCTCTCCTGCCTGCGGGGGCGGCGGGGGAGGGCACCGCACACCTGCTGCTCGGAGCGCTGTTCGCGATCATCGGCGTGCTCGCTGCCGGCAGCGCGACGCAGACGATCATCCGGATGCGGCAGGAGGAAGCCGCCGGCACGGCAGAGCTGGTGCTCTCCACCCCGCTCTCCCCCCTCCGTTGGCTGGCCGGCTACCTCGCGCTCGGTGCGATCTCGATCGTGCTGGTGCTGGCGGCGGGAGCAACGGCCGCACTGATCGGCGTGCTCGGAGCGGGCTCGCCCGGGGAGACGCCCGGCACCGGCTCGAGCGTGGCGACCGGCCCCGAGCTGGGCGACGTGGGCGCGACCGCGGTCGCACAGCTCCCCGCCGCGTTCGTCTACCTCGGCGTGATCGCGCTCGTCTTCGCCCTCGTGCCGAAGGCCACGATCCCGCTCGGCTGGGGGCTGCTCGGTGCCGGTCTCGTGCTGGGAGTCTTCGGTGGTGCGGTGGGGATGCCGCAGTGGCTGCGCGACATCTCTCCCTTCCAGCACACCCCGGTCGTGGTGGGCGGCCAGGTCGACTGGTCGGGTGGATTCTGGATGCTCGCGGTGGCCGCGCTCGCGGTGGTGGCGACGCTCATCACCGGTCGCCGACGCGAGCTCGTTCTGGGCTGAACAGCGTTCCGCTCGCACGAGGAGATGAGATAGTTAAGTTGCCTAGGCGTCCGCCCCGGCTCGCGACGACAGAGAGACATCCGTGCATTTTCTCGCCGTTCTCAGTATGAAGAACCGGGCGCTCATCGCCCTCGTCACGATCGTGGTCGCCGTGTTCGGCGGGCTCGCGCTCACGAGCCTCAAGCAGGAGCTCATCCCGTCGATCGACTTCCCGCAGCTCGCGGTGCTCACCACCTACCCCGGTGCGAGCCCCGAGGTCGTGAACGACGAGGTGTCGACGCCGATCGAGACCGCCATCCAGGGTGTCGAGGGTCTCGACACCACGAGTGCCACCTCCAGCACGAACCTCTCGATCATCTCCGCCACCTTCACCTACGGCACCGACCTCGCCACGGCCGAGCAGAAGATGACGCAGGCGATCAACCGCATCAAGTCGCAGCTGCCCGCCGACCTCGACCCGCAGGTGCTCTCGGGCAGCATCAACGACCTGCCCATCATCTCGATCGCCGTCACGGGGGAGGACTCGAAGACCCTCGCCCAGCAGCTCGATACCACCGCCGTGCCCGACCTGGAGGCGGTCGACGGCGTGCGCGCCGCCCAGGTGCTCGGCCAGGTGGGCCAGCGCGTCACCATCACACCCGCCCCCAGCGCGCTCGCCGTGACAGGAACCACCACCTCCGACATCACCGACGCGGTGAAGAACAACGGCGTGCTCATCCCCGCCGGAACCCTCACACAGGACGGCCAGAGCTACTCCGTGCAGGCGGGCGCCAAGCTCACCTCCACCGACGAGATCGCCGCGCTGCCGCTGCCCGCCGTGAACGACGACGGTTCTCCGGTGACCATCGGGCAGGTCGCATCCGTCGCCCTGGTCGACGACCCGGTGACCTCGATCTCGCGCGTCAACGGTCAGGATGCGCTCACCATCTCGGTCACCAAGGTTCCCTCGGCGAACACGGTCCAGGTCTCGCAGGGCGTGCGCGATCTTCTGCCGCAGCTCGAGTCGGCTCTGCCCGGGGCGACGTTCACCATCGTGTTCGACCAGGCGCCGTTCATCCAGCAGTCGATCGAGTCGCTCGCCACCGAGGGGCTGCTCGGACTGTTCTTCGCGGTGCTCGTGGTGTTCGTGTTCCTGCTGTCGATCCGGTCCACCATCGTCACGGCCATCTCGATCCCCACCTCGGTGCTCATCACGTTCATCGGCCTGCAGGCCGCGAACTACACCCTCAACATCATCACTCTCGGAGCGCTCACCATCGCGATCGGGCGCGTGGTCGACGACTCCATCGTGGTGATCGAGAACATCAAGAGGCACCTGTCATCGCTCGCGGGGGTGGAGCTCTCGCCGAAGGAGGCGGGGGCCGCGCGCGCCTCGCTGATCATCGATGCGGTGCGCGAGGTGGGCGGCGCCATCACGGCCTCCACCATCACCACGGTCGCGGTGTTCCTGCCGCTCGCCTTTGTGGGCGACACCACGGGCGAGCTCTTCCGGCCCTTCGCGCTCACGGTCACGATCGCGTTGCTCGCGTCGCTGCTCGTGGCGCTCACCATCGTTCCGGTGCTCGCCTACTGGTTCGTGCGCCCGCCCAAGGCGAAGACGACGGTTCCGGATGCGCACCCCCACGCCGGTGCGCCGGCCCCGGATGCGCAGACCGAGCTCGCCGCCGAGGGCGCGGGCGAGCATCCGCACGGCTCCCACGCCGGCGCTCTCGTGACGGGCGGCACGACTGCCGTGCCCACGACCGGCGTGCCCACGACCGCCGGGCCCGGCACCGCCGTCGCGCTGATCGAGCCGCCCACGCGACGCGCCCGCAACCACCGCGTCGACATCGAGGACGAGCCGCCCACCGCGCTCCAGCGCCGGTACCTCCCCATCATCGCCTGGACGCTCAAGCACTCCGTGGTCACCATCCTGATCGCCCTCGTGGTGCTGCTCGGCACGCTACCGCTCACGCTGCTCATGAAGACGAACTTCCTCGGTTCGAGCGGCCAGAACACCTTCACCGTGACGCAGACCGTGCCGGTGGGTTCGAGCCTCGACGCGCAGTCGGCCGCCGCGCAGCAGGTCGAGACCGCGCTCGAGGGCATCGACGGAATCGACACCGTGCAGCTCACCATCGGCTCGAGCGGCAGCTCGCTGCGCGACGCCTTCTCGGGCGGCGGCGACAGCGCTATCACGTACAACATCACCACCGCCGACGACGTCGACCAGGATGCGCTGCAGGACACGGTGCGCACCACGCTCGAGGCGATTCCGGATGTCGGCGCGATCTCGGTCTCCGCATCATCCGGTTTCGGCAGCTCCTCCGACATCGCCATCGATGTGCAGGCCACCAACCAGACCGATCTGGCCACCGCATCCGCAGCCGTGCTGGCGCAGATGCAAGGGCTCGATGCCGTCAAGCAGGCGTCGAGCAACCTGAGCGACTCGCGCCCCTACGTGCAGGTGGCGGTCGACCGGGATGCCGCAGCCCGCGCCGGGCTGAGCGAGGTGGTGGTGGGCGGCATCGTGTCGCAGGCCATGCAGCCCACGTCGGTGGGCTCGATCGTGATCGACGACACCAACTACACGATCTACATCACGTCGGCATCGCCCCCGGCGACGCAGGACGAGCTGGCGGCGCTGCAGATCCCGACCGCGGCCGGATTCGTGCGGCTCGACTCGATCTCCACGGTGTCGGTGGTCGACGGACCGGCCACGATCACCACGCAGAAGGGTGTTCGAACGGCCACCATCTCGGTGACGCCGAACAGCGAAGACCTGGGCACGGCGTCGTCGGAGGTGCAGCAGGGCCTCGACGAGGTGCAGCTGCCGGCCGGCGCCACGGCCACCGTGGGCGGGGTGGTCACCGATCAGTCGGACGCGTTCTCACAGCTCGGCATCGCATTGCTGATCGCGATCCTGATCGTCTACGTGGTGATGGTGGCCACGTTCAAGAGCCTGCTGCAGCCCATCCTGCTGCTCGTGTCGATCCCGTTCGCGGCTACGGGCGCCATCGCGCTGCAGGTCATCACGGGGATCCCGCTCGGCGTTCCGTCGATCATCGGTGTACTGATGCTGATCGGCATCGTGGTGACCAACGCCATCGTGCTCGTCGACCTCGTGAACCAGTACCGCACGAGAGGACTGCCTGTTCGGGAGGCGCTCGTCGAGGGTGCATCACGACGTCTGCGGCCCATCCTCATGACGGCGCTCGCCACGATCTTCGCGCTGCTGCCCATGGCCGTGGGCCTCACGGGCCACGGCGGGTTCATCTCGCAACCGCTCGCGATCATCGTGATCGGCGGCCTGGTCTCCTCCACCCTTCTCACCCTGATCGTGCTCCCGGTGCTCTACAACCTGGTCGAGGGCACCCGCGAACGCCGCCGCAACGCGCGCGAGGTGCGCTAGTCGCGCTTCGGCCCGTGCCGCTGTGCGGCGTAGCGGTTTCCCTGTGCGCGACGTCGTTCAGACACTGAACCCGACGCGTCCGGACCGTGTAACTATGCAAATGCGACACACCAACCCCATATAGGCCACCGGTCTGCTCTTTTCATATAGTTACACCGCCCCGCCACCCGTAACCAGCACCGTTACAGCGAGAGCGCCATGAAAATCAGCGCCAGCAGCGGGAACGTGCCCTGCACCGCCGCGGCGCGCAACCGCGAGCGCCCCGTGCTCAGCAGCACGAGGGCCGCGGCGAGCATCGATCCCACGGCGAGGAAGACGAGGGCGTAGCCGGGCTGGCGGGCATCCGTCCACAGCAGGATGACGCCCACGGCCGCGCCGATGGCGAGGAACAGGTTGTACCAGCCCTGGTTGTAGGCGAGGGGTGCGGTGGTGTCGGCATCGGCCTGGCTGGAGAGCCCGAAGATCTTCCACGTGGCGGGTTGCCGCCACCGGATGCTCTCCAGAACGAAGATGTACACGTGCACGAGGGCGGCGAGCCCGGCGAAGAGGGAAGCGACGATGGCCATGCGCTCAGCCTAGGGCGGCGTTCGGATCGAGGTCGCGCGATTGTGCCGTGATCCGCTCACGGCGCCGGGTTTGAGCGACCACGATCGTCACCCGCATAGGGTGGAGTGCGTCGACAGGAGCAGCATGACGAGGATCGCGGTCACCGGAGGAAGTGGGAAGCTCGGTCGCGCCGTGGTGCGCGAGCTGCTCGACAACGGGTACGAGGTGGTGAACCTCGATCAGGCGCCGTCGCCGCATCCGGATGCGCGTGCCTCCTTCGTGCGGGTCGACCTCACCGACTACGGCCAGGTGCTCGAAGCGCTCACCGCGGTCGATGACCGCTACGCGAGGATCGACGGCATCGCCCACCTCGCCGCCATCCCCGCGCCCGGCCTCACGACCAACTCGGCGACGTTCGCCAACAACGTGCCCACGAGCTACAACGTGTTCGCGGCCGCACAGGGCGCCGGTATCACGAACGTGGTGTGGGCCTCCAGCGAGACCGTGCTCGGTCTGCCGTTCGGCGAGAACCCGCCGCCGTCGTTCCCGGTCGACGAGGAGTACCCGGTGCGCCCCTCCACCACCTACTCGCTCGGCAAAGCGGTGGAGGAGGAGATGGCGCGGCACTTCACCCGCTGGAATCCCGACCTGAAGCTCATCGGTCTGCGCTTCTCGAACGTGATGGACGAGGCCGACTACGAGGCCTTCCCCGCCTTCGAAGACGACCCGGTGAGCCGTTCGTGGAACGCGTGGGGCTACATCGACGCGCGCGACGGCGCGCAAGCCGTTCGTCTCGCGCTCGAGAGCACCCTCACGGGGTTCGAGGCGTTCATCATCGCGGCCGCCGACACGGTCATGTCGACGCCGTCAGCCGAGCTGGCGGAGCGATTCTTTCCGCACGTCCCGTTCCGCCGCCCGGTCGAAGGCACCGAGACCCTGCTCGGCATCGACAAGGCCCGACGCCTGCTCTGGTTCGATCCGAAGCACAGCTGGCGCGGCTGACCCGCCGTCAGGACGCGGTCACGAGGGCCTTCTGCGTGATCGACAGCTCGCCGCTCGGCAACCACACGACGTCGATCTCGGCGTAGACGTCGTTGTCGGTGCTGCTCGTGGCGTCGACCGTCGACGGGTCGGCCGAACTACCGGCGCCCGAGACCACGGGATCGGCCTTGCGGTACACGCCCGAGACGGTGAGACCCGCGTCGGGGAATCCGGATGCGTCGACGCAGTCGGCCGTGTAGCCGCCGTCATCCTGCACCAGCACGAGACAGGGCTTGCCCGACTCGTCGCGCGCGGCGTAGAGCGGCGCGGGCCCGCTGAGCGCGCGGAACGTGCCGATGTCGAGCCAGGTGCTGTAGAGCAGCGCCGGAACGTCGGAGTCCTGCTGGGGCCGGGCGAGCACGTCGAGCGCCCAGGGGACGGCCGTGGGCCCGGGCGCGGTCGCATCGGTGGCGCCGCCGCCCTCGATCACTCCGCCGAACTGGTTGATCCCCGGGTCTCCGCCGTCGGCCGAGCCGCCGGTCGTTCCCCCATTTGCGGCGGAGGATCCCCCGGGGTGGTTCGCGGGCAGCACGACCGCCAGCGCGATCCCGGCACCGACCAGCACACCCACCAGACCGGCCGCGACGGGCACGGCCCATCGCGGCCTCCGCGCCGCACCCCACGCGTGCTCATTCAGCACCTGCGTCGATCCGTCGGCGTCGTCGTCGTCGGCTGATGCCGATGCCGATGCCGGTCCGGCTGCGGCGGAGCTGCTCGAGGACACGGTCGGGCCGAGGTGAGCGGGGCCCGCGGCCGTCTCGGTCACCGGAGGCGCCATCGCGATCGCGATCGCGCGGCCCATTGCCTCACGGTCGGCGCGCACCCGAGCGCGCAGCGCCGTGAGCGCGGCCGCGTCATCGGTCGCCGACTCCGGATGCGCCTCGCGCGAGTACATCCGCACCTCGAGCTCACCGATGCGCCGCAGCGGCGAGGGGGTGCCGTCGGGCGCGTCGGCATCCGGATGCGCGTACCACCAGAGCGCGTTCTCGAACCCCGCGCCGCCGGAGTACGCGGCGGCGAGCCGATCGTGCAGGGCTGCATCGGCGCGCGCCCGCTGGTAGATGTCGTCGCTCATGTGACCTATTCGTCGCCGATCAGCATATGCGCTGGTCGCCACCCCGAACAGGCCTCCCGCGGAGGCGTCAGGGGCCCTTCGGGTCGTCGCCCTCCAGGGGGGAGCGGTTCGCGACCGTGGGGTAGGCGCCCGTGAAGCCCGAGCGCGCCGCGGCGATCGCGGTGATGCGGTCGCGATACACGTACCAGCCCACGATCAGCAGCGGGATGATGATCACGAGCGACGCGATCGTGAAGGTTCCGGTGGGGAAGTCGAAGGCCATCAGCACGAGCACCGCCACCAGGAACGCCAGCGTGAGGTACGACGTGAACGGCGCCCCGAACAGCCGGAACTTCGGCCGCACGTACAGCCCCTTGTCGGCCAGCTTCTTGAACTTCATCTGGCAGAGCACGATGGTGCCCCAGCTCGAGACGATGCCGAGCGCCGCCACGTTGAGCACGATCTCGAAGGCCTGCGACGGCACCACGAAGTTGAGCCCCACACCGAGCAGCGCCACGGCCGACGTGAGCAGGATGCCGCCGAACGGCACTCCGCGCCGGTTGATCTTGCCGGTGAACTTCGGCGCGGCCCCCGAGCTCGACAGCGAGTGCAGGATGCGGCCGGTCGAGTAGAGGCCGGCGTTGAGGCTCGAGAGCGCGGCGGTGAGCACCACGAAGTTCATCGCCGACCCCGCGATGGCGGCCACCGTCGGGTTGCCGATGTGCGAGAAGAACGTGACGAACGGGCTCTCGGTGGCCATATAGGTCGACGCGGGAAGCAGCAGCGCCAGCAGCAGCACTGACCCGCAGTAGAAGACGGCGATGCGGATGACCACGCTGTTGATCGCGCGCGGCATGATCTTCTCGGGGTTGGCGGTCTCGCCGGCCGCCGTGCCCACGAGTTCGACACCCGCGTAGGCGAACACCACGCCCTGGATCATGACGACCGCCACCACCAGGGTGTTGATGCCGTTGGGGAACAGCCCGCCCTCGGCCACGATCATCGGGATGCCCGTCACGCCGACATCCGTCGGGAACGCGAACGCGAGGAACACCACACCGATGATCAGGAACGCCACGAGCGCCGCCACCTTGATGAGGGCGAACCAGAACTCCATCTCGCCGAACACCTTCACCGAGATCATGTTCGCGCCGAGCACGATCGCGAGCGCGATGAGTGCGAGCAACCACTGCGGCACATCCGTGAACAGGCTCCAGTACTGCACGTACACGGCCACCGCCGTGGAGTCGACGATGGCGGTCATCGCCCAGTTGAGGAAGTACATCCAGCCCGAGACGTAGGCCGCCTTCTCGCCATAGAACTCCCGCGCGTACGAGACGAAGGAACCGGATGACGGCCGATGCAGCACCAGCTCCCCGAGTGCCCGCAGGATGAGGAAGGCGAAGAACCCGCACACCGCGTAGTCGACCACGAGCAACGGTCCGGCCTCGTGCAGGCGCCCGCCCGCTCCGAGGAACAGGCCCGTGCCGATCGCGCCACCGATGGCGATCATCTGCAACTGCCGGGGCTTCAGCGACTTGTGGTAGCCCGCCTGCTCGCCGGAGAAGTCCTCCACGGCGGTGAGCCGATCGCCCAGCACCTCGCGCGGCGATTCCTCCGCATCCGCGATGTTCTCCTGGCCGGCCCCGTTGCCGTCGCTCGAATCGTTCCTCATGTCGCTCCCGCCCATGGTGCTCTCGTTTGCTTCGAAGAGACGCTACTCCCGACTCGTTTCCGACGCGTTACCTGGCAGGAATCTTCGAATCTGACCGATCGGCCAGGCGCTGACCGATCGGTCAGCCTAGGCTGAGAGCGTGCCCACCTCCTCCGCCCAGCCGATCCAGCGCGTCGTGAACGACGCCAGCGCCGAGCTGCGCCAGGTCGCGCTGCAGATGTTCGCCGAGAACGGCTACACGGGCACCAGCCTCCAGCAGATCGCGGATGCGGCGGGCTACTCGAAGTCGAGCGTGCTCTACCACTTCCGCTCCAAGGAGGCGCTCTTCGAGGCCGCTCTCGCTCCGGCGGTCGCCGAGCTCGACCAGTTCCTCGATTCGATCGTCGAGAAACTCACCTCCGATGTGAGGCGCGACGAGTTCGTGGTCGACTTCGTCGATCTGCTGCTCGAGCACCGGCTCGCCGCGCACATCATCATCAACCAGGGTCAGACCCTGAGCGACATCCCCATCATCGACCAAGCCCGCGGGCTCATCGAGCGCATCGGCGAGTCGTTCATGTCGGGGCTGCCGACCACGAAGCAGCGGATCCGTCTCGGTGTCGCGCTCGCCGGGGCCGCCTACATCCTGGTGGCATCGACCCCCACCCTTCTCGAAGGCGAAGACATCGTCGAGGTCAGAGAGGCCCTCATCGACGTCGTCACCGAACTGATCACCCCGCTGGCGGCAGAGCGGCGCCCCCAGACCGGGGCGTCGTCACCGAGCTGATCAGCCCACTACCGGCCTAGCCGTCGAAAGAACACCCCTAACCCGACGAACACCCCGAACACCGAGGAGCCTCTCCCGTGGCCACACTTCTCTACCGCATCGGCCGCTTCGCCTACCGGCGGGCCTGGTACGTCATCGTGGCCTGGGCCCTCGCGCTCGCCGCGGTGCTGGGCAGCGGTCTCGCGCTCGGCGGAGCGTTCCAGGAGAGCTTCACCATCCCGGGCACCGAGTCGCAGCAGACCATCGACAAGCTCGAGAACCTCTTCCCCTCGGCGGCCGGCGCTTCGGCCACGGTGATCGTGGTGGCACCCGACGGCACCACCGTGAACGACCCCACCGTGAAGCAGGAGATCACGGCGGTCTCCGATGACATCGGCACCATCGACCAGGTGGCGAGCACCGTCTCGCCCTACTCCGAGTACTCCACGAACGCCATCAGCGACGACCAGACCGCCGCCCGCATCACCGTCCAGTTCGACGGCGCGTCGACGGATGTCACCGACGCCACCCTCGAGCAACTCAAGGCCACCGGCGACTCCCTGATCGCCGACGGCATGACGGTGGCCTACGGCGGCCAGGTGTTCCAGAACACGACCTTCGGGCTCACTCCCACGGAGGGCCTCGGCGTGCTCTTCGCCGCCGTCGTACTCTTCGTCACCTTCGGCTCGCTCCTCGCGGCCGGCCTGCCGCTGCTCTCCGCACTGATCGGTGTGGGCCTCGGGGCCGGAGGCATCATGGTGGTGGCCGCATTCACGCCGGTCTCGAGCACCGCGCCGACGCTGGCCGTGATGATCGGGCTCGCGGTCGGCATCGACTACGCGCTCTTCATCCTGTCGCGGCACCGAAGTCAGCTCGCCCAGGGGATGGAACCGGAGGAGTCGGCCGCGCAGGCCGTGGCCACCGCCGGTGGCGCCGTGGTGTTCGCCGGCCTCACCGTGATCATCGCCCTGCTCGGGCTTCTCGTGGTGGGCATCCCGTTCCTCTCGGTGATGGGTGTGGGTGCGGCCTTCGCGGTGTTCGCGGCCGTGACGATCGCCATCACTCTGTTGCCCGCCATCATGGGGCTCGCGAAGCACCGGCTGGCACCGAAGCCCGGCTCGCGGGCCGCCCGCCGGGCGATCGCCGCGAGCTCGCACGACGACGACGGCGATGCCGGCGCGCAGGGCCACGCCGCGGCGTCCGGGGCCTCCCTCGGTGAGGCCTCCGGTGGAGCCTCCGGTGGAGCATCCGGTGAGCCCGCCGGCACGAAGGCCGCGCTCAAGCCCTCGCTCGGCGGGCGCTGGGTGGCGCTCATCGCCCGCGCGCCCATCGTGTTCGTGATCGCCGTGCTCGGCCTCGTGGGAGTGGCATCCATCCCCGCCTTCAGCCTCGATCTCAACCTGCCGACCGCCGCCACCGAGGCGAAGGACAGCCCCTCGCGCATCGCCTACGACACGATCGCCGAGAAGTTCGGGCCCGGGTACAACGGCACGATCGTGGTGGTGGCCGACATCACGCAGACCACCGCCATCCAGGACGACCTGGCGGGCATCCGCACCGAGCTCGAGTCGGTGGAGGGCGTGGCGACCGTCGGCCCCGGGATCCCCGACGAGACGCTCGACACCGCGATCTTCCAGGTGATCCCCACCACCGCCCCTGATTCACCGGACACGAAGGCGCTCGTCGAACGGCTCCGCGAGATGAAGGGCGACATCGAGGCCAAGTACGACGTCCCGTTCACCGTGAGCGGTCAGACGGCCGTGGCGATCGACGTCTCGAACCAGCTCACCGCCGCGCTGCTGCCCTTCGGGATCCTCGTGGTGGGGCTCTCGATCATTCTTCTCGCGATGGTGTTCCGCTCCATCGCGGTGCCGATCAAGGCGGCGCTCGGGTTCGTGCTCTCGGTGGGTGCCTCCTTCGGTGTCTCGGTGGCCGTGTTCCAGTGGGGCTGGCTGAACGACGTGCTCAACGTTCACGCCACCGGTCCGATCATCAGCTTCCTGCCGATCCTTCTCATGGCCATCCTCTTCGGGCTGGCCATGGACTACGAGGTGTTCCTCGTCTCCGGCATGCGCGAGGAGTACGTGAGATCGAAGGATGCGAAACGTGCCGTGCGCATCGGCTTCCAGCACGGCGCCCGGGTGGTGACGGCGGCGGCGCTCATCATGTTCTTCGTGTTCTTCGCCTTCGTGCCCGAGGGCGACGGGGCCATCAAGGCCATCGCGCTGGCGCTCGCCGTCGGTGTGTTCGTCGATGCCTTCCTCGTGCGCATGACGCTCGTGCCCGCTGTGATGTTCCTGCTCGGCGACCGGGCCTGGTACCTGCCGAAGTGGCTCGGCCGTATCCTCCCCGATGTCGACGTGGAGGGCGAGAGCCTGCGCGAGCACATCGAGGAGCGCGAGTGGGCTCGCGCCCATCTCGGCGCCGCGGCCACGGCCGAAGACCTCGTGGTGGAGGGCGCCGGCGCACCGGTGTCGTTCTCCGTGGAGCCGGGCACCGTCGCGGTGGTCACCGGCGAGACGGCAGCTCGCCGTCTGCTCGGCGCCGCCCTCGCCGGACGGATCGCGCCCGCATCCGGTCACCTGCAGGTGCTCGGCTACTGCCTGCCCTCCGAGGCCCGGCCGGTCGCGAAGCGGGTCACCCTCATCGACCTCGAGTCGCGGCGGCTCGATGTGACCACCACGGTGGGGGATGCTCTGAACGAGCGGTTCGCGCTGGCCCGGTCGTTCGTGCAGCGGGTTCCGCGCGGCGAGGCCGACCAGCTCGTCGCCCGCATCAACCGGGCGCTCGCCGGAGCACCCGATGAGGTGCCGATCGACATCCATCGCACGCTCGGCGAGCTCTCACCGCTCGCGCTCGCGCTGCTCCACGTCGCCTTCGGCGTGGCCGACGGTGCGGAGATGCTCGTGATCGACGCCGGCGACGGCGAGTTCGCCGACCCCTCCACTCCGGCGTTCGCCGCGGCGGTGACGAGCATCGCGGATGCCTCCACCACCGTGGTGCTGGGGCTGGCCTCCGAGCCGGGCAGCCATGCCTCGACCGTGGGCGACCGCGCTCTCACGCGGATCGACCTGTCCCTTTCATCCTCCCTCTCGTCCACCCCGGAAGGAGGCCTCCGATGAGCGCCTCGACCTCGACCCCCACTCCCCGCATGCGCCGGCGCACCAAGATCGTTCTGCTCGTGCTCACGGTGCTGGCCGTCGCCTTCACCCCGCTCGCGGTCAACGGCCTGTTCGCCGGCGCGCTCGCGAACGCCGACACGAGCCTCTCGAGCATCCCGGCCGCCATCGTGAACAACGACACGATGACCACCACCACGAATGCCGACGGCACCCAGACCGTCAACTTCGCGGGCCGCGCCGTGGTCACCGAGCTCACGGGCAACGACTCGGGGTTCGACTGGAACCTCACCAACTCGGATGACGCGGCCGCCGGCCTCGCGAACGGCACCTACTACGCGGTGCTCACCATCCCGGAGGACTTCTCCGCCACCATCAACACCCTCGGCACCACGACCCCTGAGCAGGGGCTCATCGACATCCGCACGGATGACTCGCACGGCTACCTCTCGGGCATCGTGGCGAGCACCGTGGCCTCGGCGGTGCAGGCGGGCTTCGGTCAGACCGTCACGGCCCAGGTGGTGAACGGCATCTACACGAGCTTCGGCACCGTGGGCACGAGCCTCTCGGATGCCGCGAACGGTGCGACGCAGCTCGCCACCGGTGCCGACGGACTCGCCACAGGGTCGTCGCAGCTGGCCGACGGATTGAACCAGCTCGGCACCGGTGCGGCCTCGGCCGCGTCGGGTGCGTCGCAACTGTCGGACGGGCTCGGGCAGCTGAGCACGGGCGCGGCGTCGGCCGCATCCGGGGCGAGCGAGCTGAGCTCGGGACTGAAGACGTACACGGACGGAGTCACATCGGTTTCGGGCGGTCTCGGCGAGTTGGCGACCGGCAGCACCGGCCTCGGCACGTTGTCGAGCGGGATCTCCACCTACACACAGGGTGTCACGGGCACGTCTGCCCAACTCAATGCCTTGGTGGCGCAAGCCAAGGCAGACCCTGGCGCTCCGATCAGTTCCATCGTGGATCAGCTCACGACGGTCTCCACTCAACTGGGAGGTATCGCCGGTCAGGGCGACAAGCTCGCCGCCGGAGCTGCGGGACTCCCGCAGCTCGAGTCCGGCATCGCGGCCGCCGCGTCCGGCGCGAGCCAGCTCGCGGCCGGCGGCCCGGCGCTCGCCGACGGCGCCGCGCAGCTCGACTCGGGTGTCGGCCAGCTCGCCTCGGGTCTCGCGGCCACCGTGCCCGGCGCACAGGAGCTGTCGAGCGGGGTGGGGCAGCTCGCATCCGGAGTGCAGCAGACGGTGCCGGGAGCCCAGCAGCTCTCGAGCGGTGCGACGCAGCTCGGTGACGGTGCACAGACCCTCGCGAGCGGACTCCAGTCGGGAGCCGATCAGCTCGGCGCGAACGTCTCGAGCGACACCTCTGCGGCCTCCGACGTGATCGCCGAGCCCGTGAAGGTCGACGTGTCGACCGAGAACCAGGTGTCGAGCATCGGTCAGGTGATCTCCATCCTCATGCTGCCGACCGCGCTCTGGATCGGTGCCCTCGCCCTCTTCCTCTGGATGCGTCCGTTCTCGCGGGCGGTGCTGGCCAGTTCGGCCACCACGGCTCGGCTCACCGTGCGCACCTTCTTGCGGGCATCCGGTATCGCGGCCGCGCAGGTCGTGCTGCTGGTGGCGTTCTTGCACCTGGTGCTGGGGGTGGCGTGGAGCTCGTTCCCGGCCACGCTCGGGTTCTCGCTCATCGTGGCGCTCGCGTTCACGGCGTTCCACCAGCTGCTCAGCACGGCCTTCGGCCGGGTGGGTGCGATCGTCTCGCTGGTGCTGCTGGCTCTCCAGCTGGCCTCGACGGGTGGACTGTACCCGGCGGAGATCCTCTCCGGGCCGTTCCAGGCGATCAACTCGGTGAGTCCGCTCGCGTATGCCGTTTCGGGCATACAGGCGATCCTGACGGGCGGCGACGCGTCGGTCGTGCTGAATGCCGCGCTCGTGATGGGTGGGATGCTCGTGGTCAGTGTGCTGCTCTCGGGCGTCGCCCTCGCGCGCCGCCGCCGTCCGGTGGAACTGGGATGGGTCGTCCCGGCCCGCCGCCGGGCCGCCGCGCGTTCTCCGAAGCCGCTCTCTCCGAAACTCTCGTAACGGGGTCGTGGCCGCACCTGCGGACGACTCGATGGTGCGGCGGGCAGGCATAGGCTTGGACGAATGATGACCGTGCTGCGCGAGAGGTTCCCCTGGGGGCTGCTCGTGGGGATCGTGTGCATCGGGTTCATCCTGCGCGGGCCGATCGTGGCGGTGGCCCCGATCACGGGCGAGATCAGCGCCGACCTGTCGATGACGGCGGCGCAGGCCGGACTGCTCACGAGCCTCCCGGTGCTGTGCTTCGCGCTGATGACGCCCTTCGCGTCGCTCTTCGTGGGCAAGGCGGGCGCCAACGTCGCCACGTCGATCGCGATCGTCGGTGTGGGGGTCGGGTCGATCATCCGCTCGGCCGGCGGCGTCGAGGCGACCTTCGCCGGAACGATCATCATGGGCGCGTTCATCACGATCGGCAACGTGGTGATCCCCGTGATCATCCGCCGCGACATACCGACCGAGCGTGTGGGAATCGTCACGGGCGCCTATACCTCGGCGATGAACGTGAGCTCGATGATCACGTCGCTCGCCACCGTGCCGCTGGCTGTGGCCTTCGGCTGGCGGGGAGCGCTGCTGGCGTGGCTCGGCTTCGTGGTTCTCGCCGCGATCGCGTGGTTCGGTGCGATTGGGCCACGGCGCGCGTTCCACTGGGGCCCGGTGCGGCCGGCCATCGAGACCGGCGCCGTCGACACGATCGTGATCGACACCCGCGGGATCCCGCTCGCCGCTCCTGAGCCGCGCACGTGGCGCAATCTCTCGGCCGTGTTCCTCGCGCTCGCGTTCGCGGGCCAGGCGTTCTCGTACTACGGGCTCACCGCCTGGTTCCCCACCATCCTGGAGCAGGAAGTGGGCTATTCGGCCGCGACGGCGGGGTCGAGCTCATCGATCTTCCAGATCGCCGCGGTGGTGGGTGCGCTCGGGGTGCCACTGATCTCGAAGCGGCTCGGCATTCCGAAGACGTTCATCGGCGTGGCGGTGCTGTGGATCAGCTTCCCGCTCGGCATGATCCTCGCCCCGCAGGCGTGGCCGGCGTGGGGATTCCTCGGGGGTGTCGCCCAGGGTGGCGGCATCACGATCGTGTTCATGCTCATCGTGCAGCTCGCGATGACCGGAACCCACGCCCGTCGCCTCTCCGCGATGGTGCAGGGCGTCGGCTACGCCCTCGGTGCCACCGCCCCCACCCTCATCGGCGCCGTGCACGACGCCACCGGCACCTGGACGCTCCCCATCGGCGTGGTGCTGATCGCCACCCTCGTCTTCACCGCCAGCGGTCTCGCCGGCGCCCTCCGCGCCACGGGCCCCCGAGGGCGCCCGGCCGGCCGCTGACCCGCCTGGCCGAACCACCGCAGCAGACGCAGCAGAATAGATCCCATGCAGTTCAGGATCTTCACCGAGCCCCAGCAAGGCGCCTCCTACGACGATCTGCTCGCGGTGGCTCAGGCCACCGAGGCGCTCGGCTTCGACGCGTTCTTCCGCTCCGACCACTACATGCGCATGGGTGACGGCGATCCGGGCCCCGGACCCACCGATGCCTGGACGACGCTCGCCGGCCTCGCCCGCGAGACCCGGCGCATCCGCCTCGGCACCCTCGTCTCGTCGGTCACCTACCGCTATCCGGGCATCCTCGCCATCCAGGTGGCGCAGGTCGACCAGATGTCGGGCGGCCGCGTCGAGTTGGGCCTCGGCACCGGATGGTTCGAAGCCGAGCACAAGGCGTACGGCATCCCGTTTCCGCCCAAGCGCTTCGACCTGCTCGAGGAGCAGCTCGAGATCGTGACGAGCCTCTGGGCCACCGAACCCGGCGAGACCTACTCGTTCACGGGAGAGCACTACACGCTCGAGAACTCGCCGGCGCTGCCGAAGCCCGTGCAGTCGCCGCTGCCCGTGATCGTCGGAGGCAAGGGCACGAAGCGCACCCCGCAGCTGGCCGCCCGCCACGCGACGGAGTTCAACATCCCCTTTCCCGACCCGGGCACGGTTCCGGGCCTGTTCGAGAACGTGCGCCGTGCCTGTGCCGATTTCGGGCGCGACCCCGACGACATCGTGTACTCGGCGGCATTCGTGGCCGCGACGGGAGCGGATGAGGCATCCTTCGTGCGCCGTGCCGCCGCCATCGGGCGCGAGCCGGCCGAGCTGCGGGTCAACGGGCTGGCGGGCACCGCATCCGAGGTGGTCGACAAGCTCGGCGCCTTCCGAGAGCAGGGCGGAGAGCGCGTGTACCTGCAGATCCTCGACCTGCACGACCTCGACCACCTCGACTTCATCGCCCGCGAGGTCATCCCGCAGCTCGCCGACTAGCACCCCCCCCCGCTCGCCCCTGCCCGTCCCAGATCCGTCACTTTTGGCGCGAAATCTCCGAATTTCGCGCCAAAACTGACGGATCCAACGGGGGAGGTGCTCCGCGTTCGTCACTTTTTGCGCGAAATCGTCGAGATTCGCGCAAAAAGTGACGGATCTGGCCACAAGGGCGGGGCGTCACCGTCTGTTCACCTGCGCGTCGACCGGCGGGCGTACGCTGCTGCGCGTGACGGTACTTTTCGGGGGCGGGCCCCTGCCGACCGGGCTCGACGAGATGCTCGGCTACACGGTACGCGACGATGATGACGACGATCCGGTGCTCATCCGCACCGACGGCACCGCGGTCGACACCTGGCGCGAGGGCTACCCCTACGACCACCGGATGGATCGCACCGAGTACGAGGCCTCGAAGCGCCTGCTCCAGATCGAGCTGCTGAAGCTGCAGAACTGGATCAAGCGTGACGGCCGCCGCCTCGTGATCGTGTTCGAGGGCCGCGACGCCGCCGGCAAGGGCGGCACCATCAAGCGCTTCACCGAGCACCTCAACCCACGCGGTGCTCGCGTGGTGGCGCTCGAGAAGCCCACCGAGCGCGAGTCGGGCCAGTGGTACTTCCAGCGCTACGTGCAGCACCTGCCCGCGGCCGGCGAGATCGTGCTCTTCGACCGCTCCTGGTACAACCGGGCGGGCGTCGAGCGGGTGATGGGCTTCTGCAGCGACGCCGAGTACGAGGAGTTCATGCGGCAGGTGCCGATGTTCGAGAGCATGCTCACGGGCGACGGAATCGATCTCGTGAAGCTCTGGTTCTCGGTCTCGGCCGACGAGCAGAAGACGCGCTTCGCCATCCGCATGGTCGACCCGGTGCGCCAGTGGAAGCTCTCACCCATGGACCTCGAGTCGCTCGACAAGTGGGGCCGCTACACCGAGGCCAAGGAGGCCATGTTCGCGGCCACCGACACCGCCACGGCGCCCTGGACGGTCGTGAAGAGCAACGACAAGAAGCGCGCCCGCCTCGAGGCGATGCGCTCGGTGCTCGGCCTCTTCGACTACGCCGACAAAGACCCCGAGATCGCGATCCCCGCCGATCCGCTCATCGTGGGATCGGCCGCCGAGGTCTACGAACGCGGCGAGAACCGCATCGCCACGCGCGAACCGTCCGAGGATCGCGAGCCGCGCGACGACGATGGCGTCCGCGGCAGCCGCCCCGACGACGGCTCCGGCGTATGACCTCGCGCGTGCACGTGCGCTGGGTGCCGGTCGAGCCCGGCCCGGCCGACGTGCACGCCCTGCTCCCGCTCCTGTCTCCGGCCGAGCGTCTCCGCTTCGACGAGACGCCGGATGCGGCCGCCGCCACCCGTTTCGCGGTCGGCCGTGCCGCCCTCCGGATGCTCGTGGCCGAACTGCTCACGGAGAAGGCGCGCTCGCGCGACGAGGCGGCCCCTGCAGTCGCAGCCGCCGACATCCTCGTGACCGCGACCTGCCCGCAGTGCGGCGGACCACACGGTCGGCCGATCGTCGAGGCGCCGTCGCGCAAGGGCAAGCCCGTGAGCGTGAGCATCGCGCACTGCCGCAGCGGCGTCGCGGTCGCCGCCAGCTGGAACGGTGCCATCGGCATCGACGTGGAAGTAGCGGATGTCCCGGCCGAGACGCTCGAGTCGATCTGCACCCTGGTGCCGCCCGCATCCCGCCCCGCTGGCCGGCGGTGGGAGCCGGTTCAGCACTGGACGCGGGTGGAGGCGGTACTCAAGGCCGATGGCCGCGGGCTGCTCGTCGATCCCGCCGAGGTGAAGGTCGAGGCCCATGACGGCCTCGTCACCGCCGAGCTCACGACGCAGTACGTGCTCGCCGAGCTGCGGGTCGACCCCGAGGTGCGCGGCAGCGTCGCCATCGAGGTGCGCGAGGGCAAGAAGGCGAAGGCGCCGCTCGTGGGCTGGAGACGGCTCGAGCTCGACCAGCTCGCCGTCGCGGCTCCCCAGCCGTCCTGACCCGGCCCGCCGCGGGTTCGTTCTACACTTCTCGCGAGAGCCGAACACCGGCGCAGAGGGAGTGGCATGGTCGACGCGATGGATGCGCGCATCCGCAAGACCGAGGTACTGCTGGCCGAGACCGAAGCGGTCGAACAGCACGACGTGATCTGGGGCGCCCCGGTTGCACGCACGGTGCCGCTCGTCAGCTCGACGGGCCCGGTCGACATCGGCATCTGGGAGCTGCGCGAGGGTGCCGCCCGTGATGTGGAGGTCGACGAGCTCTTCGTGGTGCTGGCCGGCCGTGCCCTCCTCACGATCAACGACGGCACACCCCGCGAGATCGTGCCGGGTGACGTGGTGCAGCTCGCGGAGGGCGACGCCACGACCTGGGTCGTGCACGAGTACCTCCGCAAGGTCTACATCATCACCGGCGCAGGGCCGAGCTGATGGGCGTGCCCACCGCCTACGGCCCCTCGACCCCGGTCGATTCGCGGCTCGTCGACCGCTCTCTGGCGCACGTGCGGCCCCGCTCCTTCTGGCTCGACAGCACGCCCGACCCCGACGGGACGAGCTCGCGCGGCAGCGATGCATCCGGTCTCCGCCATGCCGACCTGATCGTGGTGGGCGGTGGCTACACCGGGCTGTGGGCGGCGCTGCAGGCCAAGGAGCGCGACCCCTCCCGCACCGTCGTGCTGCTCGAGGCCGTCACCATCGCCTGGGCCGCCAGTGGCCGCAACGGTGGATTCTGCGACGCGAGCCTCACCCACGGCGACGAGAACGGCAAGCGCCACTTCGCCGACGACCTCGACACCCTGAAGAGGCTCGGGCTCGAGAACTTCTCGGCCATGCGCGACACGATCGAGCGCTACGGGATCGACGCCGAGTGGGAAGACGTGGGCATGCTCCAGGTCGCCACGGAGCCCCACCAGATCGCGTTCATCGAGGAGCTGGCCGCCGACAACGGCGAGGTGTTCCTCGACGCAGAGGCCACCCGGGCGCTCGTCGACTCGCCGCTTTACCGGGCGGGGGTTCACCTGCGCGAGGGCATCTCCCTGGTGCATCCGGTGAAGCTGGCACAGGGGCTGCGGAGGGCGTGCGAGTCGCTCGGCGTCGAGATCCACGAGCACACGCGGGCCACCGGCCTGCGCCGCTCGGGCGATGGCTCGATGGTGGTGCAGACGGATGCGGGCGAGTACACCGCGCCCCGCGTCGCGTTGGCCACGAACGGCTTCCGCTCGCTGGTGCGCCGCGCCGACTTCCTGGTGGTGCCCGTGTACGACTACGCGCTCATGACCGAGCCGCTCTCGGCCGAGCAGCTGGGCCGCATCGGGTGGCAGGGCCGTCAGGGCATCGGCGACTCCTCGCGCCAGTTCCACTACTACCGGCTCTCCGCCGACAACCGTGTGCTGTTCGGCGGGTACGACGCGATCTACCACCGGGGTGGCCGCATCCGGAACAGTCAGGATCAGCGGCCCGCCACGTTCCGCCTGCTCGCCGACCATTTCTTCCGCACCTTCCCGCAGCTCGACGACGTCGACTTCAGCCACGCCTGGGGCGGGGCGATCGACATGTCGACGAAGCTCGTGGCGCACATCAGCACGGCGTACGGCGGCCAGGTCGCCTATGCGGCGGGCTACACGGGTCTCGGGGTCGCGTCGACGCGGGTGGGCGCGCAGACCATGCTCGATCTGCTCGACGGCCGCGACACCGAGCTCACCCAGATGCCCATGGCCCGGAAGCTGCCGTTCCCCATCCCGCCGGAGCCGATCGCGTATCCCGCGATCCAGGTGGCGCGGGCCGCGGTGGCGCGCTCCGACGAGAACGGAGGGCGCGACGGGCTGCTGCTGCGCGCCATGGGCGCCTTCGGCATCGGCTTCGACACCTAGGGGGCGGTTTCCGCGCCGAAATGCATAAGAAAAGGCACCTATGTCGACACTATGTCGATGAAGGTGCCTTTTCTTATGCAGTTCCGCGGCAACCCGCCCGTCAGGGCAGGGTGGGCAGCGCCGTGGCGTACAGCCACGCGTCGAAGAGCCCTGCGAGTGCGCGCCCGGTGCGCGCCTCCGCGAGCGCCACGAACGCCGCCGTGTCGGCGGTGCCGTGCCGGTGCTCGGCCGACCACGCCTGCAGCAGCGCGAAGAAGTCGTCGTCGTCGCCGATCGTGCGCCGCAGCGCGTGCAGAGTGAGGGCGCCCCGCTTGTACACCCGGTCGTCGAAGAGCGAGACGGCGCCGGGCTCGCCGATCACGAGGTCCTGCGGGGCGATTTGCAGTCGCGCGTAGTGCGACCGCGCGAGCGAATCGGCCGACTCCTCGCCCTGCTCCTCGGCCCACAACCACTCCGCGTAGCAGGCGAAGCCCTCGTTCAGCCAGATGTCGCGCCAGGCCCGCAGCCCCACGCTGTTGCCGAACCACTGGTGTGCGAGCTCGTGCGCGATGAGCCGATCGGATCCGCCCACCCCGTCGACGTGGTTGGCGCCGAAGATGGCCATCGCCTGCGCCTCGAGCGGGATCTCGAGCTCGTCGGCCGTCACTACCACCGCGTACCGCTCGAACGGGTACGGCCCGAACGACGTGGCGAAGAAGCGGATCATGTGGTCGAGCTCGCCGAAGTCGGCACGCACTCGCGAGTCGAGTTCGGCCGGGAACGCGAAGTCGACGGGCACGCTCTTGCGTGCGTGCGTGGTGCGCCGTTCGTAGTGCCCGATCTGCACGGTGGCGAGGTAGGCGGAGGTCGGTGCCTCCTGAGCGTATTCCCAGGTGGCTCGGCCGCTCCGCACCGACCGCCGCACCAGGGTTCCGCTGCAGATCACGGCGTAGTCCTCTTCCGCCGTGATCCGGATGCGGTAGGTCGCCTTGTCGCCCGGCCGGTCGTTGCACGGCAGCCAGGTCGACGACCCCGAGGGCTGCGAAGCCGTGAGTACCCCGTCATCGAGCTCCTCCCAGCCGATGGCTCCCCAGACGCTGCGGCGCGGTGCCGGACGCCCGCCGTAGGTGATCTCGAGCTCGAACCGGGTGCCCGCCGGGATGGTCGCGGGCGGCCGCACGATCAGCGCGTGCGATGGCTGCGAGAACCGCAGCACCTTGCGTCCGTCGAGCTTCACCTTCGAGGCCTTCAACCGCGACAGGTCGAGGTGCACGCTGTCGAGATCGACCACGGCCTCGGCCACGATCACGGCGACGCCATCGAGCCGGTTCGTCTCCACCCGGTAGTCGAGGGTCAGATCGTAGGAGTGCACCCGGTACGACCAGGTGCCGACTCCGGGAGTGTAGGGGTCTCCGGGAAAAGCGACTCCGCGCCCCGTCACGAAGCGCTCGGCTCGCGCACGATGGATTCGAGCGCGGAGGCGCGGTACTCCGACGTGCGCACCTCGCGCCACGGCCCGATGGGGTTTCCGCTCCAGCGGCTCCCGAGCGGCACGAGCTCGCCCCGCATCACGAGCGAGGCGGGGCCGACCGTGCCCTGGGCGGCGATGCGCGCGGCGGGCAGGATCACGCTGTGCGGCCCGAGGGTCGCCCCCACGTCGAGGGTCACGGTGTCGAGGCTCATGATTCGATCATGGAACAAATGCGTCTGAACCACACATCCGCGATTCACGGTCGACGCGTCGGCGAGTTCCACGAGGTCGGCCTCGGGCAGCCAGTAGGTCTCGATCCACACGCCGTGCCCGATGCGCGCACCGAGGCTGCGCAGCCACCAGACGAGCGCCGGTGTGCCGGACGCGGCCTGGGCGAACCAGGGAGCGGCCACCATCTCGGTGAACGTGTCGGAGACCTCGCTGCGCCAGATGAAGCTCGACCAGAGCGGATGCTCGCCCGCCCTGATGCGCCCGATCAGCACCCACTTCGCCAGGGTGCTGATGGCGGCGGCCACCGCCCCTGCCACGAGCAGGACGGGCCCGCTCACGATGATGGCGAGAACCAGCCCCACCGTGTTCACCAGTGCCGCCAGCACGAGCAGCACCGCGAGCCCCAATCCGCAGGTCACGAACACGGGGATGACGCGCCCGAGTTCCCACAGCACGCGGGCCACCCGCAAGCGAGCCGGGGGCTCGAAGGTGCGCGAGACATCCGCGTCGGCCGCCGTGCGCCGCAGCCGCACCGGCGGCGATCCCAGCCACGACGAGCCCGCCTTCGACTTACGAGGAGCGGATGAGAGCACCGCCACCAGTCCCTCGCGCGGCACCTTGTGACCCGCGGCAGCCATACCCGAGTTGCCGAGGAACGCACGCTCGCCGATCTCGGCCCGGGCCACGTGCATCCAGCCGCCCCCGAGCTCGTACGAGCCCACGAGCGTGTCGTCGGCGAGAAAGGCACCATCGCGAACCGTGGTCATCGCGGGGATGAGCAGCACGGTCGAGGCTTCGACGTTGCGGCCCACCCGGGCTCCCAGCATCCGCAGCCAGACAGGGGTGAAGAGACCGGAGTACAGCGGGAAGAGGAGGGTGCGGGCGAGGTCGAGCAGACGCTCGGTCGACCAGAGCTGCCAGCCCACCCGGCCCCGCACGGCGTGCACGCCCTCGGTGACGCCGATTCCGAAGAGGCGGGTGAGCACCACCACCTCACCCGCGAGAACCACGCCGGCGGCGAGGGTGGCGGGCACGAGCGCGAGGGCGGCGCGGCCGCTCGCCTCGGCGAGGTCGGCGGATCCGTTCATGAAGGCAGCCACGATGACGCCGCCCACGGCGAAGGCCAGGAGCGGCATGAGCGAGAGCACGAGCGACGAGACCCCATAGGCGAAGACCCAGAAGGTGCGCCGCGGCGGGCGCTCGGCCGGCCACCAGTCGCGCGACTTGCCCACACGGGCGGCGGGGGAGCCGGCCCAGCGCTGCCCCGAGGGCACGCGGCCGAACACGGCCGACCCCGGGTCGATCTCGGCGCGCTTGCCGATGCGCGCGCCGGGGAGGAGGGTGCTGCGGGCCCCCACGGTGCTGCCCGCGCCGATGCGCACGGCGCCGATGCGCACGGTGTCGCCGTCGATCCAGTAGCCCGAGAGGTCGACCTCGGGCTCGATTGCGGCGCCCCGGCCGACGGTGAGCATGCCGGTGACGGGCGGGAGGGAGTGCAGGTCGACGTCTTCCGCGATACGGGCGCCCAAGGCGCGGGCGTAATAGCTGATCCAAGGGGCTCCGGCGAGGCTCACGGCACCGACCTGGTGCGCGATCTGCTCGGCGAGCCAGAGTCGCAGGTGCACGCCGCCGCCGCGCGGATGATCGCCCGCCTTCACGCCGCCGAGCAGCAGTCGTGCGGCCAGCACCGAGATCGCCATGCGGCCGAAGGGCGTGGCGAAGAGCACGAGCCCGATGAGCAGGACCCACCAGTCGACGACAGGCAGGAAGTCGAAGTCGCCGAAGGCGTCGAGGATCGTGGTGGCCGTGAGCAGGTAGACGAGCCAGCGCAGGCCCGCGAGCACGAACAGCGGGCCGCTCAGAACGGTCTGCAGCACACGCATCCGCAGCGGTGTCGCGCGGGCGACCGAACTGCTCGCCGCGACGCGTGATTCCGGGGCACGGGCGGCGACCTCGGCCGCCATCGCACCGAGTCGCGGATGCGCGTACACGTCGGCCACGGTGAACTCCGGGTCGATCTCCCGGATGCCGGCCACCAGCTGGGCGGCCGCCAGGGATCCGCCGCCGAGGTCGAAGAAGTTGGCGGCGGGA
Source organism: Herbiconiux sp. (assembly GCF_004297105.1). GTDB lineage: Bacteria > Actinomycetota > Actinomycetes > Actinomycetales > Microbacteriaceae > Herbiconiux. The sequence goes on along the minus strand of NZ_SCVE01000008.1, from coordinate 70,869 downwards.
TCGGTGACCACCGTGCCGAGCACCTTGCTCCAGAGCACCGCGACATCGCGGATGGCGGGGTCGATCTCGGTGTCGTCATCGATGGCCGCGCCCGGCAGGGGCCACGGCAGTGCCGCCTTGTCGACCTTGCCCGAGGTGCGGGTGGGCAGGTCGTCGAGCACGGCGATGAGCGGCACGAGCGCGGCGGGCAGCTCGTCGCGGAGCGCCTGCACGGCGGCCTCGCGATCGAAGGAACCCGGATCGACGGCCACCACGTAACCCACGAGCATCTGGTTGCCGGCATCCGTCTTGCGCACGGTGACGGCGGCGCCGGAGACTCCGGGAAGTCCCTGGAGCGCCGACTCGATCTCGCCGAGCTCGATGCGGCGCCCGCCGACCTTCACCTGGTCGTCGGCGCGGCCCTGGAAGAGCAGACCCTCGGCCTCGTAGCGCACGAGGTCGCCGCTGCGGTAGGCGCGGTGCCAGCCCAGGGAGGGGAAGGGGGCGTACTTCTCGGCGTCCTTCTCGGGGTCGAGGTACCGGGCCAGGCCGACGCCCCCGATGATGAGCTCGCCCACCTCGCCCTCGGCCACACGAGCGCCCTCGGCATCGACGACGGCCAGCACCCAGCCGTCGAGGGGGAGGCCGATGCGCACCGGGCCCGGGCCGCCGAGCAGAGCGGCGCAGGCCACGACCGTGGCTTCGGTGGGGCCGTAGGTGTTCCACACCTCGCGGCCGTCGACGGAGAGGCGCTCGCCGAGTTCGGGCGGGCAGGCCTCGCCGCCGAAGATGAGCAGCCGCACGTTCTCGAGCGACTCGGCGGGCCAGAGGGCCGCGAGGGTCGGCACGGTCGAGACGATCGTGATGCCGCGGGTGGTGAGCCACGGACCGAGATCCATGCCGCTGCGCACCAGGGAGCGGGGAGCCGGCACGAGGCAGGCGCCGTGCGCCCAGGCGAGCCACATCTCCTCGCAGGAGGCGTCGAACGCCACACTCAGGCCGGCGAGAACGCGGTCGGTGGGGCCGATCGGCTCGTCCTGGAGGAAGAGTGCCGACTCGGCGTCGACGAACGCGGCCGCCGAGCGGTGGCTCACGGCCACGCCCTTGGGGGTGCCGGTCGAGCCGGAGGTGAAGATGATCCAGGCGTCGTCGCCGGGCTCGGGGGGCGACACGATCGGCAGCGAGGAGGTGCTGGGGTGGGGGGCCGCGGCGGTGGTGTCGAAGAGGCGGGCGGGCGCGGCATCCGGGGGCGTCGCTTCTGCGTCCGGCAGACCGCGATCGCCGGTGCCGCGCTGCGACGGCTCCCAGCGGCCGGTCCCCGTGATGACCCCCACCACCTGGGCCTCGCCGAACACGAGGTCGGCGCGCTCATCCGGGTCGTCGGCGTCGACGGGCACGTAGGCGGCACCGGCCGCCAGTACCGCGAGGATGGAGATGTACAGTTCGCGTCGGCCCGACGGCATGCGGATGCCCACCCGGTCGCCGCGCTGCACCCCCGCGTTCTGCAGCCGGGCGGCCGTGGAGATGACGCGGGCCATGAGCTCGCGGTAGCTCAGTGCACCGGCGGCGTCTTCGAGTGCCGACGCCTCGGGATGCCGGGAGACGGTGTCGCGGAAGATGTCCAGCAGGGTGCGGGCCGGGGTGACTTCCGCGCCGCGATCGAGCGGTGCCTGTGCGTCGCCGGAAGAGGGAGCGGTGCTCAGGGACATGGGGGTCATTGTCCACGACGAAGGTTAACGACAGGCATCGCGCACGCGGGCGCGGCGGGCCTACGCTGAAGGCATGACTGTCATCTCGATTCTCGACGCGCGCATCAAGGCCGACGCACTCGATTCCGCGCCCGCCCTCATCACCTCCATCCTCGAGACCACCCGCGCCTTCGCCGGGAGCCTGGGCACCGAGGTGGCCATCGACGCCGACGACCCCGCTCACTTCCTCCTCGTGGAGCGCTGGGAGTCGATCGAGGCGGATGACGCCTACCGTGCCTTCCGGGCCACCCCCGAGGGCGTATCCGGTCTCGCCGACATCCTGGCGGCGCCCCCGGTGCTGACCCGCGCGGAGCTCACCGACATCTGAGTCACCTCGGTGGTGCCCGCATCCGGAGGCATCATCGACAGGAGCCGGCCGGTCGTGTAGTGTTGATCGGTCGGCTCTGGACACCGCGAGTTGCATCGCGGATGGGTTTGTAAGTCTGGTGGGCCGGTTTCCCAGTCAGTGCGTCGAAGCGCTGGTCACTGGTGAATGTCGCGTACGACACGGCCCCCGCTACTCCCGGGGATCTAGTTAGCACTTCCAGCACGTCGTGTGCTGGGGTGTGCGCATTTCGAGATAACCCGGAAAGAATCATGCCCAAATCCAACAAGTCCGGTGGCTTCAAGGCCGCCAAGAACTACGAACCGCGCACTCCCGGCAAGGGCGGCCCCAAGGCCGGCAGCCGCAGCCCGGGCCATCGCGGCTACAAGGCCGTCGACGAGAGCGCCCCGCGCGCCAAGCAGCGCTGGAACGCGGATGATCGCGCGTCGCGCGGCGCCGCGCCGTCGGGCCGCGGCACCGAACGTGCTGACCGTCCCTCGTACGGTGACCGCCCTGAGCGCTCGTCGTACAGCGACCGTGGTGCGCGCCCGTCCTACAACGACCGCCCGGCCCGTGGTGGCTACCAGGGCGACCGCAGCGAGCGCCCCGCCTACGACCGCAACGACCGTCCGGCTCGCGATGGCGAGCGCGGCGGATACCGCGGCGACCGCCCGGAGCGTCCGTCGTACGGCGACCGCACCGAGCGTCCCTCGTACGGCGACCGCCCCGCTCGCGGTGGCTACGAGCGTCCCAGCCGCGAGAACGGCTTCAACAAGTCGGGCACCGGCACCGGCCGCGCCGAGCGTCCCTCGTACGACCGTACCGAGCGTCCCGCGTATGGCGACCGTCCCTCCCGCGATAGCGAGTCGGGTGGCTATGGCCGCCGCGAGCCGCAGCGCACCGACCGCCAGAAGTGGAACGACGCCCGCAACGAGGAGCGCCGCGCGGAGAGAGCCGCCGAGCGGACCGGCCGCCCCACCGGCGGAAAGCCCCCGCGCACCGACGACCGCGGCTATAACCGCAGCGCCCGTCCGACGGCCGACTACCAGCCCGGACAGCGCGCTGATCGGACCGCCCGCTGGGAGCCGTCGCAGCGCGACGGCGCGGCCACGTCCCGTGATCGCCGTACCGGCGAGCGCGGTCGCCCCAATAACGCCGAGCGCCCGGCCTACATTAAGGATCGCGCAGAGCGCCCGGCCTACACCGACCGTGCTCCCCGCACCGGTGGTTACGAGCGCTCCGAGCGCCCGGCCTACAACAAGGACCGCAGCGAGCGTCCGGCCTACAACGACCGCGCTCCCCGCACCGGTGGTTACGAGCGCTCCGAGCGCCCCGCCTACAACAAGGATCGCTCCGAGCGTCCGGCGTACAACGACCGCCCCGCGCGCTCGAGTGACAACCACGAGTCCCGCGCCAGCCGCGGCAGCGACTTTTACCCGAGCCACGGCAAGCCCGCCTTCCACGGCGCGGACGAGGACGTCGTGCTCGAGCGCCTCGAGGCTCAGGCCACGCTGGCCGTCGACGTCGAGGGCGCCACGTTCGCGAGCCTCGGTCTCGGCGGCAACATCGTGCGTGTGCTCGGCGAGCTCGGCGCGGCCAGCCCGTTCCCGATCCAGTCGGCCACCATCCCCGAGGTGCTGAACGGCCGCGACGTGCTCGGCCGTGGCCGCACCGGCTCCGGCAAGACCATCGCGTTCGGCGCCCCCCTCGTGGAGCGCCTGATGGAGAACGGTGGCGGCGCGAACCGCAAGCCCGGCCGCAAGCCCCGTGCTCTCATCCTGGCCCCCACGCGCGAACTGGCGCTGCAGATCGACCGCACCGTTCAGCCGATCGCGCGCGCCGTCGGCCTCTTCACCACCCAGATCTACGGCGGCGTGCCCCAGGCCCGCCAGGTGGGCGCCCTGCAGCGCGGTGTCGACATCATCATCGGCACCCCCGGCCGCATCGAAGACCTCATCGAGCAGCGTCGTCTCGACCTCTCCGAGGTCACGATCACGGTTCTCGACGAGGCCGACCACATGTGCGACCTGGGCTTCCTCGAGCCGGTGCAGCGCATCCTGCGTCACACCAAGCAGGGCGGCCAGAAGCTGCTCTTCTCGGCCACCCTCGACAAGGGTGTGGCGAACCTCGTCGACGAGTTCCTCGTGAACCCGAGCGTGCACGAGGTCGCCGGTGAAGACCAGGCGTCGTCGACCATCGATCACCGGGTGCTGATCGTCGAGAGCCGAGACAAGAGCGAGATCATCCGCCAGCTGGCCGACCGCGACGGCAAGACGCTCATCTTCGCCCGCACCCGCGCCTACGCCGAGATGCTCGCCGAGCAGCTCGAAGACGCCGGGTTCCCCGCCACCAGCCTGCACGGCGACCTCAACCAGTCGCGCCGCACGCGCAACCTGCAGATGCTCACCTCGGGCCGGGTCAACGTTCTCGTGGCCACGGATGTCGCAGCCCGCGGCATCCACGTCGACGACATCGACCTGGTCATCCAGGCCGACGCGCCCGACGAGTACAAGACGTACCTGCACCGTGCCGGCCGCACCGGCCGCGCGGGTAAGAAGGGCACCGTCGTCACGCTCATCCCTCGGGCGCGCGGACGTCGCATGAACGAGCTGCTCGACCGGGCGGAGATCGAGGCCGAGATGGTCACGGTGGTTCCGGGCGACGCTCTCGTGGGCCAGCTCGCGGCCGACCAGGCCCGCTAGCGCACCCCCGCTCCAGATCCGTCACTTTTTGCGCGAAATCACGTTTTTTCGTGCAGAAAGTGACGGATCTGGTGCGGTGTGTCCAGTGCTCGATACCTCTGGTTTCGGCGTAGACGGCGCCCGCCCACGTCGAGTTGCCCCTTGTTGTGGGCTCGAGCACGTGGTTGCCACATCATGTGGCAACCACGTGAGCACGCCACCACCCGATCGCGCGATCGTCTGCAGCCGGGCACGGGCTCAGGCACGGTCGCGGCGCGGCGATCAGAACCTGCCCTCAGCTCGCGCCGACCAGCACGAGGGCGGCGGTCAGCGCCCAGAATGCGGCCATGAAGAGCCAGTCGCGCATCCGGAACGGCACGAGGTGCCGTTCGGTGCGGGTGCCGAACGCGCCGAAGGCGCGGGAGTCCATGGCGAGAGCCACCCGTTCGGCATGCCGGAGGGCACCCGCGAGCAGCGGCACCACATAGCCGAGCCAGCGGCGCAGAGCGGCGAGCGGGCCTCGGCCGGGTGCCACGCCGCGCACCCGGTGCGCCTGCCGGATGATGTCGAGCTCGTGCCGGAACCGCGGCACGAATCGGTAGGCCGCCAGAACCGTGTAGCCCACGCGATACGGCACGTGCAGCTGCTGCACGAGTGCGCGCACGAGATCGGGCCCGGTGGAGGTGAGCCCGGCCAGCAGCGAGAGCAGCAGGATGCCCGCGAGCCGTAGTGCCGTCGTCGCACCCACCAGGAGTGCGCCGGCGGTGAAGCGGTAGTCGCCGATCTGCACGAGCACAGTGGATGCCGCGCCTCCCGCGGTCGCCGCCTCCGCCGGATCGGCCCACAACCCGAAACTCACCGACAGCACCGCCACGACGGCGGGCAGCACGACGAACACCCCGACCGCGGCCCGTCGCGTGAGGTGCGCGCCCACGAGGATCAGCGCGCCTGTCACGATGCAGAACAGCACCGGGAGCTCGATCCCTCGCGCCACGATCAGCACGATCATGGCGGGCAGCGGCCCCCCGACCTTCGCCAGCGGATTGAGCCGGTGCAGAAACCGCACGGGCCCGTGGTCGACGGCTTCGGCGTAGGGATCGACCGGCATCCGGCCCGCCCGCCGCCCGTCACGAACGGATGCGCCACCGTCGCCCCTCGGCACCGGCACGCTCACGGCATCACGCCCGAGTCGCTCACGTCCGACCCCGGCAGCCCACCCGCGGCGTCCGGCCGCGCGAGCCGCTCACCCTCGGCCGGCCGCGCGAGCCGCTCACCCTCGGCCTGCCGCGCGAAAGCGCCCGCCACCTCCTCGAGCCGGGTGAGGCGCGTCACCGGGTGCCAGCGTGCATCCGCCGCGGCCCGCACCGCGCGCACGAGGGCCGGACGCCGCAGCCCCGCGGCCTCCACGGCGCCCGAGGCCAGCACCTCGTCGACGGTCCCGTGGGCGCTCACCGCACCGTCCGAGAGCACCACGAGGTGTGAGGCGTGATCGGCCACGAGCTGGAGGTCGTGCGTGACCACCACGACGGTGGTGCCCGCGCGGTTGAGGTCCGAGAGCAGGTCGAGCAGTTCGGCGGAGCGCTGGCGGTCTTGGCCGAACGTGGGCTCGTCGAGAGCGAGCAGGGGCGCGCCGGCGATCAGCGCGGTGCCCACCGAGAGCCGTCGCTTCTGCCCGCCCGACAGCAGGAACGGATGCACGTCTCGATGCTCCTCGAGACCGAAGCGGGCGAGCATCCGGTCGACGCGTTCGCGCACCTCGTCCGGGGCGGCGCGCTGCAGCTCGAGCCCGTGGGCGAGTTCGTCGGCGACCGTGTGCCGGACGAACTGGTGCTCGGGGTTCTGAAAGACGAAGCCCACGGTGCGCGCGAGCGTGCGCACATCGGCGCGCGCGGGGTCGATCCCGAGCAGGTCGACGGATGCGCGGGGCGGGGTCACGACCCCGGCCATCGCCTGCAGCAGGGTGGTCTTGCCGGCGCCGTTGGTGCCGACGATCGCCACGAACGAACCCCGCGCGATCTCGAGATCGATCCCGTGCAGGATCTCGCTGCCGCCCCGCGCCACCCGCAGCCCGCGCACGCGGACCGCGGCGCCGTGCGCCCCCGTGGTCGCCGGAGCGGACGCCGTAGCCGCCCCCTTCGCGCCCGAGGCCGATGGCGACTCCGCCCGATCGCCCGCCGCTCCTGTGCGATCCCGTGATTCCGGGGACGAGCTCGCCTCCCCAGACCGGGGCGGCGCTGGGAGTCGCTGATTTCGTGCGCTATCGGTATCGGTATCGGTATCGGTATGGGCGCCCGGCGCCTCGCGTCCTCCGAGGCCGTCGAGCACCTCTGTGAGTGCCTCGGGCGTGAGCGGCAGCTCATCGACCCGGTGGCCGGCGCGCCGCAGGCGCAGACCCGCGATCACGGCGGTGGGCAGCCACACCCCCAGTGCCAGCAGGTCCTCCGCGTGCCGCTGGAGGACATCGGCGGCCGGTCCGTCGAACGCCGGCCGGCCCCGGTGGTCGAGCACCACGATCCGGTCGACCAATCCGATCGCGGCATCGAGATCGTGCTCCACGAGCACGAGAGCATGCCCACCCTGACGCACGAGCACCTCCAGCACCGCATAGACCTCGTCGATGCCGACGGGGTCGAGGTTCGCGGTCGGTTCGTCCAGCACGATCACGGGCGACCGAAGCGCCAGCGCGCACGCGATCGCCAGCCGCTGGCGCCCGCCGCCCGAGAGCACGTCGGGATTCTCCTGCCGACGTTCCCACAACCCCACCTGCCGCAGCGCGAGCTCCGCGCGCGCCAGCACCTCGCCGACCGGCACGCGCAGGTTCTCGGGCCCGAAGCACACCTCGTCGAGCACGGTCCCGGTGACGATCTGCGCATCCGGGTCCTGGAAGACCATCGACACCGTGGCGCTCGCCTCGGCCACCGTCAGCTCGGTCGTGGGGCGGCCACCGATCGACACGGTGCCCTCGAGCTCCGCGGGCACGGCGTGCGGAACGAGCCCGTTGAGGGCCAGGGTGAACGTCGACTTGCCGCATCCGGAGGGCCCGAGCAGCAGCACCACCTCGCCGGCACGCACCTCGAGCGATGCGCCGTCGGGGGTGAAGCGCTCGCCGCCCTCGTGCCGGATGCGCACTCCTTCCGCGCGGACGAGCGGGCGAGAGAGCGGCATGTGAACAGCTTAGGTAAGCCTTGCCGACCTGATGCGTCCGAATGGATTCGCGCCGCGCCCTGGGTTTTTCCAGGCAGCCTTGTTAGGGTCGAGAGGTTCCCGTTGTGGAGTCGTCCCTAGCGGCACCACGTCAGCAGTTCCACCCCGAAAGTCTTTCGTTTGCCGAATCCTCACTCGCGATCCGACGCCCCGGCGTCCCGCGATGCGAACCGCGGTGCCGGTTCCGAGGGCCGGTCAGAGGCTCTGACCCGCCGTCAGCTGCGTGAACTGAGGCTCGCCGAAGCCGCTCGCATCGAGGCCGCCGGGTCGGTGGCGTCGGATGCCGCGCCCGCGGTGACGGCAACCGCCCCCCTCACCCGCCGCCAGCTGCGCGAGCAGGAGGCGCTCGAGCGCGAGGCGCAAGAGGCCCTGCGCGCCGAAGAGATCGCCACGCTGGAGATCGCCGAGATCGGCACAGCGGCCCTCGAACCCGATGTTCCGCTCGCCCTCGAGCCGGTGGTTCCGACAGGAGACGACCTCGTCGTCTCGGCCTTCGACCCCGAGCCGGCCCTGCACATCGCATCGGTGCAGATCACCTCTCCCTCTGCGCGTTCCGCCGATTCCGCACCGGCCGACGCCGCGCTCCTCGCCACCTCGCGGTCCACCGGCCCGATCGCGACCGAGACGATGATCGTCACCTCAGAGGCCCAGACGGCCTCCCTCCGCCCGCGCCGGGCCGCGCCGGCGCCCCGCGCCTCGCGAGCATCCCGCACGACGACCGCGCCCGTCCGCCCCGCCGTCGCGGGTGCCGCGACTTCCGGCACCGGTGCTCCCGCCTCGCGCCGCCGGGGCTGGGCCAAAACCGCCTTCAGCGCCGTCGCCATGGCCTTCGTCGTGGCCATGACCGCGGTCACCGCCCTTCCCACCACGGTCTCGGCCAGCCCCGAAGACGCGAACGTCGTGAACCTCAGCCTGAGCGCCGGCACCGACGCGCAGACCCAGCAGCTGGTCACCGCCGGGTCGGCATCCGGAACCGTCGATCGTGACGGCTACGGCGTCTCCGACGCGGGCGAGCTGCAGGCCGCCGGCTACTCCACCGCTCAGCTGCTCGTGGGCCGCTCGCTGGCGCAAGAGCTCGTGAACGCCATGGACTCCGGCAAGCTGGTGGGCTCGCAGCCCGACCACATGAAGGAGATCCGCTGGATCGCGCAGGGCGTCACCGTGCCCGACTGCGGCGTCGACTACCGCATCCTCGAGATCATCGCGATCGCCGTGCGCAACTTCGACCAGGTGGGCGTCAGCGACATCAACCGCAAGTGCACCGGCCAGATCGAGGGCGGCGGCACGAGCTCGATGCACTACGTCGATGGCGGCGGTCACGCGGTCGACTTCTACCTGCTCGACAACAAGAGCCTCAACGGTGCAGATGCCGGCACGCTCAAGATGATCAGCCTCCTCGACCCCGTGATGCCCGTGGGCTCGCGCGTCGGTCAGGCGAGCTGCCGCACCTCGGCGGGTGTGCACGTGAACCTCACCAACTGGACCGAGTTCGACGACTCCTGCACGCACATGCACGTCGACGTTCCGGTGACGGATGCTCCGCTGCTCCTCAGCGACTCCTCCCTCGTCACGGCCACCGGCCAGTAACCCGCCCCCGGCGCGACCCACCCACCGCCGGCGCGACCCACCCACCGGCTCACCGCGGACTACGCCACGAATGCGGGCGAGTGCCTCGCTATCCGCCGCGGTTGCCGCGATTCTTGGTCGAACCCGTACGACCGACCCGGCTGCGGCGGCCGGATGCGCGCCACAGGGCGCAGCGGCCCCGAATTCTCAGCGACGCGGCGCCGCGGTGCCGGCCGGGCGGGCGATGCCGCGGGCCACGCCTGTGGCGGCGAGTGCGCGCGCCAGCGCCAGCGCCACGATCGTGAAGATCACCGGTGACGCCACCGACCCCACGAGAAGGATGATGCCGCCCAGCGCATCGAGCGCGTGCGTGCCGATCAGCCGGTACATGCCGGCGGCCAGGATCACACCCGAGATCACGGCGCCCACCAGGAACAGCCACACGGGGAAGTGCCGATAGCGGCCGATCGCGAACGGGATCTCCTGAACGAGCCCGATGCCCACGGCGATGAGCGCGGCCCAGAATCCGAGGGGCTGGAAGGCGGCGGCCACGAGCCCCGAGATGGCGGCCACGAGCACGGCGACCCCGCCGCGCCGGAACAGGTACTGGGCGATCGCACCGGGCACGAAATACACCCCGAGTGTGAGCCCGTAGAACACCGGTGCCACCGCCAGAACAGAGCCGCCGATGTAGGCGTTGACGATGAACAGGATCCCGCCCGCCACACCGAGCGCGGCACAGCTCAGCAGCAGACGGGTGCTGACGTTCTTCATGAGGCCTCCAGCAGAAGTCTATTTGCGTTGACACACCCCCGGCGTGCGGCTAGCCTCAGGGTATTGATCAGACGGTCAATAAGCTTGTTCCGCAAAGGAGACCACGGTGAGCACCTGGCGCATGCCCCCGGAGACCCACCCTCAGGAGCGCGTCTGGATGGCATTCCCCCGCCCCAATGCCGCGCTCGGCGACACTCCCGCAGAGCGCGAGGCCGCCTATGCCGCCTGGACCTCGGTGGCTCACGCCGTGGCCGAGTTCGAGCCGGTGACCATGGTGGTCGACCCCGTGGAGGTCGCCCGGGCGCGCCGGATGCTCTCCTCGGCCATCGACATCGTCGAGCGTCCCCTCGACGACAGCTGGATGCGCGACATCGGCCCCAGCTTCGTGCTCGACGAGTCGGGGGCGCTGGGTGCCGTCGACTGGGTCTTCAACGGCTGGGGCGGTCAGAGCGACTGGGCGGTGTGGGAGAACGACCAGCACATCGCGCGCGCCGTGGCGGGCGAGGCCGGTGCATCCGTGGTCGCGTCGTCGCTCGTGAACGAGGGCGGCGCCATCCACGTCGACGGCGAAGGCACCGTGCTGGTGACCCAGACCGTGCAGCTCGACCCGGGCCGCAACCCCGGTCTCGACCGCGCGGCCGTCGAGGCCGAGCTCGCCCGCACGATCGGGGCGACCACGGTCATCTGGCTGCCCCGGGGCCTCACCCGCGACTACGAGCCGTTCGGCACGCGCGGGCACGTCGACATGATCGCCACCATCCCCTCGCCCGGCACGCTGCTGGTGCACCAGCAGAACGACCCGGCGCATCCCGATCACGCGGTGATGCGCGAGTTGCGTTCCTTCCTCGCGGGGCAGACGGATGCGGCCGGCCGGACCTTCTCCATCGTCGACATCCCGGCTCCCGACACCCTGCGCGACGGCGAGGGCTTCGTCGACTGGAACTACGTGAACCACCTCGTGGTGAACGACGGCGTGATCGCCTGCGGCTACGGCCCGGGGGAGGAGCGGGCGGATGCCCGTGCCCGCGAGATCCTGGCCGAGGTGTACCCGGGGCGCAGGGTGGTGACCGTCGATGCGCGGGAGATCCTGGCCCGGGGCGGCGGTATCCACTGCATCACGCAGCAGCAGCCGGTGTCGGGCGTGGCGCTGCCCGAGGCCGCTGCGCTGCCCGAGGTCATCGCGGACGGAGAGGCGGCATGAGCGCGGATGCGGGCGCCGCACCGCTCCCGGTGCCGCCCGGCGGCCCGTCGCACTCCGGCTCCGGCGCCGTACTGAGGACGGCATCGCCCGGCGGCTCTGCCCCGGCGGGGATGTCGGGCTCCGTGCCCTTCACCGTCGTCGAGGCGTCGATCGCCGAGCTGCGCGCGGCTCTGGAGTCGGGCGCTGTCACGAGCGAGGAGCTCGTCGGGCGCTACCTGGAGCGGCTGGCCCACTACGACAGCGCCGGCATCCGTCTGAACGCCGTGCCCGTGCTCGACCCACGGGCGCTCGAGGCGGCGCGTGAATCCGATCGGCGACGCGCGGCCGGGCAGACGCTCGGGCCTCTGGACGGCATCCCGTACACCGCGAAAGACAGCTACAAGGCCGAGGGGCTCACCGTCGCTGCGGGTTCGCCCGCCTTCGAGCACCTCCGCGCCGGCGGCGACGCGTTCACGATCGAGCGGCTGCGGGCCGCGGGTGCCGTGCTCATCGGCCTCACCACGATGCCGCCGATGGCCAACGGCGGCATGCAGCGGGGCGTCTACGGCCGTGCCGAGAGCCCGTACAACCCCGACTTCCTGCCCGCGGCCTACGCCTCGGGATCGTCGAACGGATCAGGGGTCGCCACCGCTGCCAGCTTCGCCGCCTTCGGGCTCGCCGAGGAGACCTGGTCGTCGGGCCGGTCGCCCGCGTCGAACAACGGACTCGTGGCCTACACGCCGTCGCGCGGGGTGATCTCGGTTCGCGGCAACTGGCCGCTCGTGCCCACGATGGACGTGGTGGTACCCCACACCCGCACCGTGGCCGACCTGCTCGAGGTGCTCGAGGTGGTGGTGGCCGACGACCCCGAGGCGCGCGGCGACTTCTGGCGGGTGCAGCCGTGGGTGGCGATCCCGGCGGCCTCGGCGGTTCGGCCGCCGTCGTATCGGGCGCTTCTCGAGGGGTCGGATCTGGCGGGAAAGCGTTTCGGTGTGCCGCGGATGTACATCAACCGCGACGAACGCAAGCGCGTGCCGATCGAGACCCGCGACACCGTCATCGAGCTCTGGGAGGCGGCCCGCCGCGATCTCGAGGCGCTCGGCGCCGAGGTCGTGGAGTGCGACTTCCCCGTTGTGGAGAACTACGAGGAGGACCGCCCTGGCCGCCGCTCGATGTACGCCCGCGGTCTCGTGCCGGCCGACTACGCCGACCGCGAGCTCTGGGACCTCTCGATCTGGGCCTGGAACGACTTCCTCGACCAGAACGCCGATCCCGATCTGCACCGCCTGGTCGACGTCGACGGGCCGCGCATCTTCCCCCGGCCCGAGGGCCAGCTCCCCGACCGCTGGGGCGATCTCGACTACGACCTCGGCGAGTACGTGGAACGAGCCCGGCGCGACGGCATCGCCGCGCTGAGCGACATCCCCACCATCGCCGAGGGGCTCCGCGGTCTCGAGGAGACCCGGCGCATCGACTTCGAGGAGTGGCTGTCGGCCGAGGGGTTCGATGCCGTGGTCTTCCCGGCGGCGGCCGATGTGGGCCCGGCCGATGCGGATGTGAACGAGGCCTCGGCCGACCTCGCCTGGCGCGATGGTGTGTGGGTCTCGAACGGCAATCTCGTGCCGCGGCACCTGGGCATCCCGACGGTCACGGTTCCGATGGGCGTGCTGCGCGACATCCGGATGCCCGTGGGCCTCACCATCGCCGGCCGCGCCTACGACGACACGGCGTTGCTGCGGTATGCGGCCGCGTTCGAGCGGTCGGGCACGCGCCGGATCGCGCCCCCACGCACTCCGCCCCTCCCGTCGGAGGGCGCCGCCGCCCGCTGAGTTCGGGGGCGGCCGGGTTGCCACAACTTGTGGCAAGCGGCAGCGAGTTGCCACATCTTGTGGCAACTCGGCCTTCGGCGGGCGCTCGTGGTCGACTTGCCACAACTTGTGGCAAGGGCACCCGAGTTGCCACATCTTGTGGCAACCCAGCCTTCGGCGGGCGCTCGTGGTCGACTTGCCACAACTTGTGGCAAGCGCACCCGAGTTGCCACATCTTGAGGCAACTGGGCGGCGGGAGGTCAGCCCAGCGCGCCCGCCGCGAGCCCGAGCTCGCGCTCCACGGCGGCTCGCACGATGCGGATCTTGCCCGCATCGTGCCGGTCATGGATGGCCGACTGCGCGTTGAGGCCGTCGACGATGCCGATCACGAGCCACGCCACACCCTCGGGATCACGCGTGGCGAAGACGCCCGAGTCGACTCCCTCGGTGACGATGGCGAGGGCCTGGGCCTCCCAGGCATCCGAGAGGTCGCGCACCGCCTCGGCCAGGGCGGGGTTGCGCCGGCCGAGGCTCCACGCGTCGACCCAGACCGTGGTCACCTTGTCGCGCGAAGGATCGAGTGCCGTCGCGATGAAGAGCGAGAGCCGCTCGGCCGGGCCCAGCGTGGAAGGCGCTGTGATGGCCGCGATCTCGTCGAGCTCGGCGGAGGCGAGAGTGCGGAACGTGTCGGCCACGAGCTGCTCCATGCTCGGCTCGTAGTGCGCCACGAGGGCCGGCACCACGCCCACCCGCCCCGCGATGGAACGGAGCGTCAGACCGGCCAGACCGTCTTCGCGGGCAAGGTCGACGGCCGCCGAGCGGATCTCGAGACCCCGCTCATCGGCGGACTTGCGTGACGCCTTCTTGCGCGGCGTGGCGGTCGACATGATGCAGCCAGTCTACGAAGCGGTGCGGCCGGTGCTCGGGATGCGGGGCATCCCAGGTGCGTCAGAACAGAACGATGACGGCGAGCACCGCACCGACGACGGCGGTGCCGATGAGCAGGGCGGCCACCCGGGTGAGCGATGTCCAGGGCGAGATGCCGTGTGAGCGGGCCGCGCGCCGCCGCGCGGCGAACAGCACCACGGCCGCCCCTACCGCGATCATCCCGGCGATCGCCGTTCCGATGAGGAAACCGGTGCGGAGGCAGGCGAACGCCAGCAGCACCGCGATCATCGAGGTCGACAGGGCCGTGCGCTGCCACGACAGTGCGGTGCGCTCGCGCTGAAGCCCGGGATCGGCGTTCACGCCGTCCGGCCCGACCGTCGAATCCGTGCGGCTCACCTGATGCCACCGGGCACCGCGACGGGCAGGGCGGGCGGGCGGCTCACCGCGAACGCCCGAGTTCGAACACCGCGTACCCGGCCAGCACGAGCGCGAGCACCACCACTCCACCCACGAGCCACGGCAGTGCCGCGGGCGGGGGCAGCGGCCGGCCGAGTCGCAGAGCCCGTTCCACCCGCCGCCAGGAGAACAGGGCGGATGCCGCCAGCGCACCTCCGCTAAGACAGGCGATCAGGGCGATGAGGTCGAGCACCCAGGGCAGATCGGCCAGCGCCGCCAGCGTGGTGAGGGCCACGCCGCCCGCCACGAGCGACAAGCCGGTACGCACCCAGGCCAGGGCCGTGCGCTCGTTCGCCAGGCTGAACCGCACGTCGGGATCGCAACCGACGCCGTACACGGAGCGGGGCCGGCGGTCGGTGCCCGGCCCATCGTGGGCGGCTGCCGCATCCGTCGACGTCGGCTCCTGCTCGCTCATACCCGAACTCTAACGAACCGGCCGCAACCGCACACCGACGGAGTCGCTCCGCGGCTCGGCCTTCTTCCGGGCCGCCCGGGTACGATTGCAGCCACCCGCACGCCGTCCGGCGGCGATGCAGCCACCCGCAGACCCAGGGAGCACCACCGTGACACTCGCCACCGACCTCTCCGCCGGCCTCGCCTCCACGGGCGCGAACGGCCAGATCGCACTCATCATCGGCGGCATCGCCGTCGCCGTGCTCGTGATCGGCGGCATCGTGTTGTTCATCTCCCGCCGCCGCCGCAAGAACTGACCGATCGCGCCGGGTCGATTCCGCAGCCACGCTCGGCCACACCAGGGGCGAAGCCCCACCGACTTGCCAGCAACTGTGGTCTGGGCGGGTGGGTTGCCACATGTTGTGGCAAGTGGGCGTGGCGCAGGATGCCGCGGGTGCGGGCCGGCCCATCGACTTGACAGTAACTATGGTCTGGCTGGGTGGCTTGCCACATGTTGTGGCAAGTCGACATGGCGCAGGGTGCCGGGGCGCCAGCTGAAGCACCGACTTGCCAGTAGCTGTGGTCTGGGCGGGTGGGTTGCCACATGTTGTGGCAAGTTGGCGTGGCGAAGGGTGTCGGGGGTGCGGGCCAAACCACTGACTTGCCAGTAATTGTGGTCTGGCTGGGTGGGTTGCCACATGTTGTGGCAAGTTGGCGTGGCGAAGGGTGTCGGGGGTGCGGGCCAAACCATTGACTTGCCAGCAACTGTGGTCTGGGCGGGTGGGTTGCCACATGTTGTGGCAAGTTGGCGTGGCGCAGGGTGCCGGCCAAACCACTGACTTGCCAGCAACTGTGGTCTGGGCGGGTGGGTTGCCACATGTTGTGGCAAGTCGGCGTGGCGCAGGGTGTCGGGGATGCCGAGGGTGCCGGCCGGCCCACTGACTTGCCACTAGCTGTGGCCTGGGCGGGCGAGTTGCCACAACATGTGGCAAGTCGGCGGCGGGCCGGCGCGGAGGCTGGCACCGGCAGGCCGCGAAGCGCGCCCGGGGCGCTGCTACCCGAAGGCCTCCACGATCGGCCGGAACTTCATCTTGGTCTCGAGGTACTCCCGCTCCGCATCCGAATCGGCGACGATGCCGCATCCGGCATAGGCCGTGATGTCGCCGGATGCGTCGACCTGAGCCGAGCGCAGAGCCACCGCCCACTCCCCGTCGCCATCCGCTCCCACCCAGCCCACGGGCCCGGCGTAGCGCCCGCGGTCGAAGGGCTCGAGTTCGCTGATGAGCGAGAGGGCCTCGGCGCGAGGCGTACCGGCCACGGCGGCCGTCGGATGCAGGGCCGCGATCAGGTCGAGCGACGTCGACCCGTCGCTCAGCGTGCCCACCACGTCGCTCGCGAGGTGCCAGAGGTTCGGCAGCTTGAGCGTGAACGGGATCTCGCTCGTGATGAGGTTGCGGCTGTGCGGCGCGAGCGCATTCACCACGCTCGTCACCGCGAAGCCGTGCTCGTCGAGGTCTTTGGCCGAGGTGGCGAGGGCCACCGCCTTGTCGTGGTCGGCCTCCGCATCCGATCCTCGTGAGGTCGTACCGGCCAGCACCCGGGCACTCACGTGCCCGTGCGAGACGCTCACGAGGGTCTCGGGGCTCGAGCCCACGAACCCGTCGACCGCGTACGTCCAGCAGTCGGGGTAGCCGAGCGCGAGGTCGGTGAGGGGCCGGCGAAGGTCGGAGCCTGCCGGCAGATGCCCCACGAGATCGCGCGCCAGCACGACCTTGCTGAGCTGTTGATCGGCGATGCGCGCCACAGCGGCATCGACGGATGCCCGGAACGCGTCGGCGTTCATGGCCCCCGGCAGGAGGCTCAGCCGGTACTCGGAGCCGAGCGGCCGAGCGGCAGGCAGGGCGGCATCGCCACCACCGTCGGCACCGGATGCGCCATCCGCCACGATCCGCGTGACCCAGTACTTCCCGTCCCGCTTGCCCAGCACGAGCTTCGGCACGATCAGCACGCTCGCCGCGGCCGAGTCGTCGGCGAAGGCGAAGCTCCCGAAAGCCACGAGCCCGGTGCCCGGCACGCCAAGAGGGTCGATCACGGTGGACGCCTCGGCCACCTCTTTCCACGCGGCGCAGGCATCGAGCATCCGGTTCGCGCCGCTGAACTCGAGGCGCAGCGCCTCTCCCACGCCCGCGATGCCCTGGCCCTTGCGCATCCAGATCAGCGGATGCTGCGGATCGACCCGAGGGAGGAGCATCTTCAGGTCGTCGACCGGAGTGGTCTCCACCCGCAGTCGGGGGATCGTGCGTACGGTGTTGCTCACCCCTCGAGTTTACGTCCGGTCGAGCACGGGTCGGCCGGCGCCGGCGTCGCGATGAGGATGCACCGGATCCTCACGGGCAGCTCCCGCGGATTGCTGAGAGCGTGGTCACAGCCTTCTGAACATAAACTAGGTCAGTGACTAAGGCAGACCTCACCAAACGACCCGAGCAGGTCTCTGCCATGTTCGACCAGGTGGCCGCGGGCTACGACCGCACGAACAACGTGCTCTCGGTCGGCAATGCGGTGCTGTGGCGCGTCGCCACCACGCGCGCCGTCGCCCCCCGCCCGGGCGAGATGATCCTCGATCTCGCTGCCGGAACCGGCACGTCGAGCGCCTCGTTCGCCAAGAGCGGCGCCCATGTGGTGGCCGCCGACTTCTCGCCGGGCATGATCGAGGTCGGCCGGCGTCAGCAGGCCGGCGTGCCCAACATCGAGTTCGTCGAAGCCGACGGCATGAACCTGCCCTTCGACGACGAGCGTTTCGACGCCGTCACCATCTCGTTCGGACTGCGCAACATCGTCGACCCCCACAAGGCCCTCGCCGAGCTCTACCGGGTCACGAAGCCGGGCGGGCGCATCGTGATCTGCGAGTTCTCGACGCCTCCCATCACGCCGCTCCGCAAGGCGTACTTCTGGTACCTGCGGCACGTGATGCCCCCGCTGGCCAAGGCCGTCTCCTCGAACGACGCGGCCTACGACTACCTCTTCGAATCGATCGCCTCCTGGCCCGATCAGAAGACCCTCTCGTCGTGGCTGCGCGCCACCGGCTTCACGGATGTGCGCCACCGCGACCTGAGCGCGGGCATCGTCGCATTGCACCGGGGAACGAAGCCGGCGACAGCGGCCGCGCCCGGGGAAAAGTAGGCTGTGACCGTGACCCCAAGCCTCCGCCGCGCGAGCGGACTCTCCCTCGCCGACCGGCTGTTCTCCACGGGAGACGATCGGCGCACCGCGCGCGTGATCGAAGAGAGCATCGACGCGCTCGAGGTGCGCCTCGCCGAAGAGACCAGGTTCACCGGCGGCCTCGTCGATGTGGTGGCCCGTTACCTGCTCGAGGCGGGTGGCAAGCGTGTGCGCCCGGTGCTCGCCTTCCTCACCGCCCAGCTCGGCGACGGCATCACCGATGAGGTCATCACCGCCGCCACCTCGATCGAGCTCACCCACCTCGCGTCGCTGTATCACGACGACGTCATGGACGACGCCGATCAGCGCCGCGGCGTACCCAGCGCGCAGTACGTGTGGGGCAATTCCGTGGCCATCCTCACCGGCGATCTGCTGTTCGCCCGGGCGAGCGCCCTGCTCGCGATCCTCGGCGAGCGCGCCATCCGGTTGCAGGCCGACACCTTCGAGAGGCTCTGTCTCGGTCAGCTCAACGAGACCATCGGCCCGTCGCCCGACGAAGACCCGGTGGCCCACTACCTGCACGTGCTGGCCGACAAGACGGGCTCGCTCATCTCGGCCTCGGCACAGCTCGGAGTCATCTTCTCCGGAGCCGATCCGGCCTACGAGCAGCCGGTGCGCGAGTTCGGCGAGAAGGTGGGCATCGCCTTCCAGCTCGTCGACGACGTGATCGACATCGCGCCCTCGGCGGAGCAGTCGGGCAAGACGCCCGGAACCGACATCCGGGCCGGTGTCGCCACGCTGCCCGTGCTCTACCTCCGTGGAGAGGCGCTCAGCGACCCGGCTGCTGCGGTGCTGCTGGCCCGCCTCGACCCGGCCGCGCTGACCGCCGCGAGCGACGAGGAGTCGGATGAGTCGATCCGCCTGCTGCGCGAGCACCCCGTCACCCGGCGCACGATCGACGAGGCCCGCCGCTACGCTCACGAGGCCATCGCGGCGCTCGCCCCTCTGCCCGAGGGCACCGTGAAGAAGACGCTCGTGCGCTTCGCCGAGACCGTCGTCGAACGCACCAACTGACCGCAGACCGGGATGTCTCCGAATAGGTGACGCACCCGTGGAGCGGCACACGCCGCATCCCCCTCACTCACATCACCACATCACCGATACGAAGGAATTCTCAGTGACCAAGCTCCGTTTGGCCATCGTCGGAGCCGGCCCCGCCGGTATCTACGCCGCAGACCTGCTCGTGAAGGCCGAGCGTCACTTCGACGTCTCGATCGACCTGTTCGAGCAGCTGCCCGCCCCCTACGGGCTGGTGCGCTACGGGGTCGCGCCCGATCACCCGCGCATCAAGGGCATCGTCAACGCTCTGCGTGAGGTGCTCGACTCGGGTGTGATCCGGTTCTTCGGCAACGTGCGCTACGGGGTCGACATCACGCTCGACGACCTGAAGAAGCACTACAACGCGGTGATCTTCTCCACCGGGGCCATCAAAGACGCGGCGCTGAACATCCCCGGTATGGACCTCGAGGGCTCTTACGGCGCCGCCGACTTCGTGAGCTGGTTCGACGGTCACCCCGATGTGCCGCGCACCTGGCCGCTCGATGCGCAGTCGGTGGCCGTGATCGGCAACGGCAACGTGGCGCTCGACGTGTCGCGCATCCTCGCCAAGCACGCCGACGATCTGCTCGTCACCGAGATCCCCGCGAACGTCTACGAGGGGCTCAAGGCCTCGCCCGTCACCGACGTGCACGTGTTCGGCCGCCGCGGCCCCGCGCAGGTGAAGTTCACGCCGCTCGAGCTGCGCGAGCTCGGCGAGATGAACGACGTCGACATGATCGTCTGCGACGAGGACTTCGAGCTCGACGAGGCCTCGAAGGCCGCGATCGCCTCGAACAAGCAGGTGTTCGTCATCAACAAGGTGCTGAACCAGTGGCGCGAGCGCCCGGTGGGAACTGCGTCGCGGCGCCTCCACCTGCACTTCTACGCGAAGCCACTCGAGATCGTGGGGTCTGACGGGAAGGTGTCGGCTATCCGCTTCGAGCGCACGGTTCCGGATGGCGCGGGCGGGGTCGCGGGCACGGGCGAGATCCGCGAGATCCCCATCCAGGCGATCTACCGGGCCGTGGGCTACTTCGGGTCGCCGCTCGATGGCATCCCGTTCGACGAGCACCACGGAGTCATCCCGAACCACGAGGGCCAGGTTCTCGATGACGACAACACCGTCATCCCCGGTGTCTACGCCACGGGCTGGATCAAGCGCGGACCCGTGGGCCTCATCGGTCACACCAAGTCCGACGCGATGGAGACGCTCTCGCACCTCGTGCGCGACCAGGCCAACTGGTGGGCGCCGGCCGATCCGGCCGAGGAGTCGGTGCCGGCACTGCTCGAGTCGCGCGGCGTGCAGTACACCGACCTCGAGGGCTGGCACAAGCTCGACCAGCACGAGCTCGCCCTGGGCGAGGCGCAGCCGACGCCGCGCCTGCGCGTCAAGGTCGTCCCGCGCGAAGACATGATCGCGATCTCGCGCGCCGACTAACCCCCCGTTCCTCCTCCTTCCTCCTCGCGACTCGCCAAAATCCGGCCCTTCTCACGCGATTTAGACCAGATTTTGGCGACTCGCGAGGAGGGTGGCGCGGGGAGAGGGAGGGGAGGGGCTAGCGCTTCACTCGGGAGCGGACGGCCAGGAAGGCGCAGAGCACTACTGTCACGGCGCCCGCGATCGTGAGCGGGGTGAGGTCTTCGCCGAGGAGGAGTGCGGCCCAGATCAGGCTGAGCACCGGCTGCACGAGCTGGATCTGGCTGACTGTGGCGATCGGGCCGATCGCGAGGCCGCGGTACCAGGCGAAGAAGCCCAGGAACATGCTGAACAGGGCGACATAGCCGAACGACATCCAGGCGGCGGGCGGCACGGTCGTGACGTCGAGCGGATGCTGCGCCAGCGAGTAGCCCGTCAGCACCAGCATCACGGGCGACGCCGCCACGAGCGCCCAGCAGATCACCTGCCACGACCCGATCTCGCGCGAGAGCAGCCCTCCCTCCGCGTAGCCGATCGCCGCAGCGGCGACCGCACCCACGAGCAACGCGTCGGAGACGTGGAGTCCGCCCAGCCCGCCCGAGGCGATCACCGTGAAGCCGATCACGGCAGCGGTGCCGGCGAGGGCGGCCACCCAGAACATCCGGCTGGGTCGCTCGCGGGCGCGCAGCACCGCCACCACCGCGGTCGCGGCCGGCAGCAGCCCGATCACCACGGCGCCGTGGCTCGCCGGCGAGGTCTGCAGGGCGAATGAGGTGAGCAGCGGAAAGCCGAGCACCACCCCGCCCGCCACCACGAGGATGCGCGGCCACAACCGCCGCGGCGGCATCCGGGTGCGCGTGACGGTGAGCACGAGGGCGGCGAGCAGCGCGGCGACCACCGCGCGCCCCGCTCCCACCAGTAGCGGATCGAAGGTCGCGACCGCGATGCGCGTGAACGGCAGCGTGAACGAGAACGCGAGCACCCCGAGAAACCCCCAGAGCAGCCCGCCCCGGCTGAGTCCGCGCCCGGATCGCGTCGCCGTGTGCGGAGCCACCGCGTCGCGCGTCGCTCGCGAGGTCGCGGAATCGGTCGCGCGTCGGCCGATCTGCGCATTCTCCTGCGACTGCACGCTCTCCGCGGGGGAGGGGGCCGACAGTAGCGGTCCGGTGGGAGGGAGAGTAGCGCTATCCTCTATGTTCATGAACAACGATAGCAGTTCGGAAGTGATTGCACGGGAGCTGCGCGCCGAGATCGCGAGGCTCCGCGCGGGTTCCCGTCTCCCGGGCACCCGCGCCCTCACGGCGCGCTTCTCGGCGAGCCCGGTCACGGTGCAGCGGGCCGTGCGGATGCTCGTGCGCGAGGGCCTCGTCGAATCCCGCCCGGGCGCCGGCAACTTCGTGCGGCACGCGCCCACCGTGCTGCCCGCCGACTACGGCTGGCAGACGGCGGCGCTCGGCGCCATCCGGTCGGACGGGGTGTTCATCGGCTCCACGATGCAGACCCCCTCGGTCGACTCCATCGCGCTGCACAGCGGCTACCCCAGCGACGAACTGCTCCCCGTGCGCGCCGTGCAGTCGGCTCTCGCCCGGGCCGCCCGCTCGCGCTCGGCACTCGACCGGCCGCCCGCGGCCGGGTTGCCGGAGCTGCGGTCGTGGTTCGCGCAGGAGGTGGCCGAGGCGGCGACGGCGGATGTCGCGGCGCCCACAGCATCCGACGTGCTCGTGATGCCGGGCGGGCAGAGCGCGCTGTCGTCGATCTTCCGCTCGCTGGCGCGGCCGGGCGACACCGTGCTGATGGAGTCGCCGGGCTACTGGGGCGCCATCGCGGCGGCGCGGCAGGCGGGGCTCGTGGTGGAACCACTGCCGCGGGCGGGTGCCGTGAACACGGCCGGCGCTGCGACCTCGTCGCCCGCCTCCGGCTACGACGCCGTCGACCCGGTGGTGCTCGCGGAGGCCTTCGAGCGAACCCGGGCGCGGCTCTTCTATGCGATGCCGCACTTCGCGAATCCCACCGGGGCGAGCTGGTCGGGGGAGCGGGCATCCGCTCTGCTCGATGTGGTGCGGCAGAACGATGCGTTCCTGATCGAGGACGACTGGGCGCACGACTTCGCCATCGATGCGCCGGCGCGTCCGCTGATCGGGCAGGATGCCTCGGGTCACGTCGTGTACGTACGCTCACTCACGAAGAGCGTGTCGCCCTCGGTGCGCATCGCCGCGGTGATCGCGCGGGGGCCGGCGCACGCGCGCATCCAGACCGACCGGGTGGTCGACGGGCTCTACGTGAGCGGAGTGCTGCAGACGGCCGCGGTGGAGGTGGTGACCGCAGCCGGCTGGCAGCCGCACCTGCGCCGGATGCAGGAGCAGCTCGCGCGGCGCCGGGACTCGCTGGCCGCCCTCGTCGACGACCTGCTGCCGCCCGGCACGCTCACGACGATTCCGCGCGGGGGCCTCAACCTCTGGCTCCGCCTGCCCGTCGGGGTGGATTCCGCCGGCTTCGTGGCGAGGTGTGCCCGTGACGGCCTGCTGATCTCGCCGGGGGCGGAGTGGTTTCCGGCCGAGCCGACGGGCGACTACGTGAGGCTCAACTACTCGGGCCCGGCCCCTGGCCGCTTCGATGAGGCCGTGCGCATCATGGCCGCCAACCTGCCCTGACCTCTATCGTGCACCTCCCGTACTGGGTACTCTCGCCGCATGACGTTCTCCGAAGACCAGTTCTCGGCGCTCGCTGCCTCCGTGACCGGTGCCGTGTTCCGACGCGGCGACAAGGGCCTCGGAGCCGAGGTCGCCGGTCAGAACACGACAGTCGTGCATGACCCCGATGTCGTCATCGGCGCCGCCACCGAGGCCGATGTCGCCGCCGCCGTCCGCTTCGCGGCCTCGGTGGGGATGCCCGTGCACGTGCTCGCCACCGGCCACGGCACCTACGCGCCCGTCACAGACGGCGTGCTGATCACCACGTCGCGGCTCACCGAGCTCTCCATCGACGCCGATGCCCGCATCGCCCACATCGGCGCCGGCAATCGCTGGAGTGCCGTGGTCGCCGCTGCCGCCGAACACGGCCTGGCCCCCATCACGGGCGCCTCGGGAAACGTGGGCGTCATCGGCTACACGCTCGGGGGCGGCCTCGGCCCACTCGCCCGCACCTACGGTTTCTCGTCCGACTACGCCCGCGGTTTCCGGGTGGTCATCTCGACGGGGGAGGTGGTGTCGGCCACGGCCGACGAGAATCCCGACCTCTTCTGGGCCTTGCGCGGCGGCAAGGGCGGGTTCGGTGTGGTCACCTCGATCGACGTCGCGCTCGTGCCGCTCACCACCTTCTGCGGCGGAGCGCTCTTCTACGACGCGCCGCACATCGAGGCGGTGCTGTCGCTCTGGGCAGCGTTCACCGAGACGGCTCCGGATGAGGCCACCACCTCGGTGGCGATCATGCGTTTCCCGCCGCTCGATGTCATCCCCGAGCCGCTGCGCGGAAAGACGGCGATCTCGCTGCGCTATGCCTACATCGGCGACCTCGACGAGGGCGAGCGGCTGTTCCAGCCGTTCCGGGACGTGGCTCCGTCGTTCCTGGGCCGGGTCGGGGAGATGCCGGCGGCGGCCGTGTCGATGATCCACAACGACCCCACCGATCCCGTCCCCATCTGGGACCGCGGAATGCTGCTCGACCGAATCGACGGCGGCTTCGTCGAGACCTTCCTCGACCTCTTCGGACCGGGCCACGACGTGCCGATCGTCTCCGCCGAAGTGCGCCACCTCGGCGGCGCCACACGGGTCGACGTGCCCGAGGGCAGCGCGGTGGGTGGCCGCGACGGCGCCTTCGCCTTCATCATGATCGGCGCGCCCGACCCCTCGCTCTTCGAGTCGGTGCTTCCTCGGGTGGCCGATGGTGTCACGGCTCGTCTCGCCGAGTGGATCTCCCCGTCCACCACCATCAACTACACCGGCGACCTGTCCGGCCCCGGCGCCTACGAGGCCGCCTGGCCGCCGGCCACCTTCACCCGCCTGGCCGCCATCCGCTCCCTCTACGACCCCCCGACCCTCTTCCCCTACCCCCCGATCTCACCCGGCGAACGAGGTGCCCAAGCCTTCCCACACGGTGAGTGGCGGGGATCCGATTCGACTCCGGGGCGCCTTTGATCTCTGCTCAACCCCCTAGCCCCGGAGTCGAATCGGATCCCCACCACGCTCCCCGCGCTCAGCGCGCGAAGGGCCCCGAGAGAGCCGCCCACTGGAGGAGCATGACCGTCTTCGCGTCGATGATGTCGTCGCCGATGCGCGTGAGCGCCTCCTCGATGCCCAACTCCACCAGCTCGATGTCCTCGCCCTCCTCGGCGAGCCCGCCGCCGGCATCCGCCCGGTTCGCGGCCGAGTAGGGCGCGGCGAAGAACGACAGTTTCTCGGTCACGGATCCCGGGCTCATGTACGCGTCGAACACCAGCTGGACCTCGCCGATCTCGTACCCGGTCTCTTCGCGGGCCTCGCGGCGGATCGCGGTCTCGGCGTCGTCTTCGTCGAGGAGACCCGCGGGCGTCTCGAGCAGCACGCCGTCGGGGTGCCCGTTCACGTACGCGGGGTAGCGGAACTGGCGGATGAGCAGCACCGTGCGCCGCTCGGCGTCATAGAGCAGGATCGTGGCGCCGTTGCCCCGGTCGTACGTCTCGCGATCTTCGGTCGACCAGTGCCCGTCGCGGTGCTGGAACTCGATGCGCGTCGTGCGGGTGACGTACCAGTTGGAGGTGAGCAGCTGCACGTCGAGCACGCGCACGCGCGGGTTGCCGGTGAGGTCGCGGCCGGTCTGGTCGAGGCCGGTGCGGCCTCGGCGGTCGGGCACGTCGATGCCGGGCCGCCCGGTCGGAGGCGGTTCGGCCGACGGATGCGTCATCCGCTCGCTCAGCGGAAGTTGATGAACTGCAGCGCCACGTCGAGATCGGCGCCCTTGAGCAGGGCCATGGTGGCCTGCAGGTCGTCCCGGCTCTTCGACGACACACGCAGTTCGTCGCCCTGGATCTGCGACTTCACGCTCTTCGGACCCTCGTCGCGGATGAGCTTGTTGATCTTCTTCGCGTCGTCTTGCGCGATGCCCTCCTTCATGGAGGCCTCGAGGCGGTACTCCTTGCCGGAGGCGTACGGCTCGCCCGCATCCAGCGACCGCAGCGAGATGCCGCGCTTGATGAGCTTCGACTCGAAGACCTCGAGAATGGCCTTGACGCGCTCCTCGGAGTTCGCCTTCATCATCACCTTGTCGCCGCTCCACTCGATCGAGGCCCCGATGTTCTTGAAGTCGTAGCGCTGAGCGACCTCTTTCTGCGCCTGGTTGAGGGCGTTGTCCGCCTCCATCTTGTCGACCTTGCTGACCACGTCAAACGATGAATCTGCCATGCCCTCATTTTACGCACGCCCGCCATTGTGACGAAGGCTCATTGTGGCTAGGATTGCTGGCCAGGAGGTCGGGGAGACCATGGAGAGATACGACGTGCTGTACACGAGAAACAATCTGTCCAAATTGGTGGCGCGGGCCGAGGCAGGTGAAGAAATAGAGATCTCGCGCAGGGGCAAACCGGTGGCGAAGATCGTGCCGATCGCGCCCGCCGAGAATAAGTACTGGACGGGCAAGCAGATCGTCGAGTGGCTGGAGGCGAACCCGATCCCGGCGTCGCAGCGAAAGATGCGTGAGGAGATCGACGCGATCATCCGCGACATCGCCGAGGGTCGAGAGGACAGGGATTGATCTTCGTCGACGCGAACGTGCTCGTATACCTGATCGAGGATCACACCGAACGGGGAGACTCGGTGCGCCAGCGGTTCTCCGAAATGGAGAGCGTTTTCGCGGTGAATCCACTGATTGCCCTTGAGTGCTCGATTCGACCGCTGAGAGACGGAAACGCCGTTCTCGCCCGCCGTTACGACCGTCTCGTGGAAAGTCTCGTGATGCTTGAGATCACTCGAGAGGTCTACACGATGGCGGGCATGTTGCGGGTTCGTCACGGGCTGACCGTGGTGGATGCGGTGCACCTGGCCACTGCGCAGCACTATCTGTGCAGTGGGTTCTGGACCAACGATGCGCGGCTGAAGGTGGCGGCCGGAGGGCTTGCGGTCGAGACGTTCTGAGGGCTCGCCGTGCACCGGCCCGCGGGGCATTGGGCGGAACGTCAGCGGGGAATGGTTGGGTTGGGGTATGCGACACGGTGCCTCGACGGGATTTCGGGGAGGCGCCGCATCCGAGGGGCGGCGTCGGGCGGGGGCGACCCTGGTGGGCCTCATCGTGGTGGGCCTGCTGAGCGGATGCGCGCTGCTGGGCGGGGGAGCGGGCGGCGTCGGCGGGTCCGATGACAGCGGCGGCAGTGGCGGCGGGAGCCTGACCGTGCCACCTGTGATCGCCGAGGCGGTACCCGCATCCGGAGCCGGACTCTTCGCCGACGGCACCGCCACCGCCTACCTCGCCGACGACGCCTGGCTCGACCGGGCGGCCGAGGCCACGGGCATCCCGCGCCGCGCCCTCGAGGCCTACGCGGGCACGGCACTCGCCGAGGCCGAGGTGCGCCCCGGCTGCCACATCGGCTGGAACACCCTCGCCGCCATCGGCTGGGTCGAATCGCACCACGGCACGATCTTCGGCGGCCGCATCGACGACGACGGGCGCACGACCGAGCCGATCTACGGGGTACCGCTCGACGGCGGCGGGTTCCAGCAAATCCCCGACACCGACCGCGGCACGGTCGACGGCGACACCGAGTGGGACCGCGCGGTGGGCCCGATGCAGATCATTCCGCAGACGTGGGCCGCCTGGGCCAGCGACGGCAACTTCGACGGCCTGCTCGACATCAACCAGATCGACGACGCCACCCTGTCGGCTGCCGAATACCTCTGCTACTCGGGCGGCGACCTCGGCACCGAGGCGGGCTGGCGGGCCGCCATCACGGCCTACAACGAGTCTCCGGCGTATCTCGACGAGGTACTCGACTACGCCGGACGGTATGCCGCCGAGGCGGAGTCCGCTCGCACCGACTAGTCGGCCGCGGCGGGCCTGTTGACGAGAAGGCGGACGACGATTTCGCACTGGCCCTCCGGGTGGGTATTCTTGTCCAGCGCCTTCGGTTGTGTCTCGAACGTGGTCGGGTGCGCCTGGCGAGTTACCCAAGTGGCCAAAGGGATCTGACTGTAAATCAGACTGCTTCGCATTCGGGGGTTCGAATCCCTCACTCGCCACCCCACATCAACGGAGATCGATCATGACCGCCGCATCCTCCCTCGACCTCCTCGAGATCGCCCGCTCCATCGCCCTCGAGGCGGGGGCGCTCATCAAGAAGCGCCGCGCCGAGGGCGTCACGGTCGCGGCCACCAAGTCGTCGCCGCAGGATGTGGTCACCTTCGCCGACCGCGAGTCGGAGGACTTCATCCGCGGGCGCCTCGCCGAGCTGCGCCCCGACGACGGCTTCTTCGGGGAGGAGTCGGATGCGACATCCGGCACCTCGGGCATCACCTGGGTGGTCGACCCCATCGACGGCACCGTGAACTACCTCTACGACATCCCGCAGTACGCCGTCAGCATCGCAGCGGTGCGCGTGCCCGCCGTCGGGGGCTCCACGGATGCCTCGACCTGGACGGCCCTGGCCGGCTGCGTCGTGAACCCCGTCACGGGCGAGGTGTTCACCGCGACGGCGGGAGGCGGCAGCTTCCTCGGTACGCGTCGACTCCAGGTGAACACGGATGTCGCGCTCGCGCAGGCGCTCGTGGGCACCGGGTTCTCGTACACGGCCGATCTCCGCGTGAAGCAGGGTCGGGTCATCACCGGGCTCGTGGGGAGCATCCGTGACATCCGCCGGGCGGGTTCGGCGGCGCTCGACCTCTGCTTCGTGGCGGCGGGCCGGCTCGACGCCTACTTCGAGCGCGGGCTGAGCCCGTGGGACCACGCAGCCGGCGCCCTCATCGCTCGCGAGGCGGGAGCCTGGGTGGGCGGCTTCGAGGGCGCTGCCGAGAGCACGATCATGACGATCGCGGCGGGGCCGTCGCTCGCCGGGGAACTGGTTCCGCTGGTGCACGGGCTGCACCGGGAGGCGGGTCTCCCGCTCTGACCGGGTCGTGGCCAGTCGTGCTCGAATCGCGCGCGACACTCGGTCGGCGCGCAGGAATGTTGCGCCGGGTGGCTTTACGGTGGGGCGCTCGGTACCCTTTATGAATCCGATATCTCGCTTACCCCGAGATGAAGAACGACGATCTACCGGAGACACCCGAACAATTGCCACGCCCGACTTCACGACCGGATGACGACTCATCCACACGCGAGGCCACTGGTTCATCGACGCGCCAATCCCCCTCTCTTCCGTCACGACGCAGCTTGCGCGGGGCGTCTTCGCCGACCGTGCCGGCACCCGAAGCCCTGAATGCCGACACCGCTTCTGACTCCGAATCACGGGTTCCCCCCGCCCCTCTGACGCGTCGTGCCCGCCGCGCGAGTGCGCCGGCCGGCCTCCCCGCCGAGGTGACGGAATCCGTGCAGTCGTTTGCGGCGGCCGTCGAACCAGAAGCTGCTTCCGCACCTCGCCGTGCCGGGCGGCGTGCGGGAGACCTCGTCGATGAGGGCCCGGTCGACTCGGCTGCGCCGACCGTTCGGCGCGGGCGCCGGGCTGCGGGGCCGCCGGACGTTCCCGACGCGGATGCGCCAGCCCGCGATGTGGTTCCCCTCGTCGATTCCACCGTCACTCCTGCTGCTGCGGATCCTGCTCCTGCCGCTGCGGCGCCGTCGGTCGCCGCGAGCATCGTGGCCGCGCCGCGCCCACACACTCAGCGTGGTGGCCGCCGTGCGGCCGACACCACCTCCGACTCGATCGAGCGGCCCGTGGGTCGCCGGCGGGCTTTGATCTCGGCCCCCATCTCGGCCCCCGCGAATGCGGGCGAGGCCTCGCCGGTGCACGAGCCGGCCGAAGTCGCTGCGCAGAACGACAGCGTGCAGATCGATCCGGTGCGTATCGATGCCGCGCAGATCGATCCGGTGCAGAGCGACGTTGTGCGGATCGACGCCGTACAGATCGCCCCGGTGCAGAACGACGCCGCGCAGATCGACCCGGCGCAGATCGACACGGTCGTCGTGCCCGTCGTGACTGCGCCCGCGATCGACGTCGAGATCACGGCGCCGGCGAAGCCGTTGTCGCGCCGGTCCCTGCGCACGGCGGGGCCGCCGGCGCTTCCCGAGACGTCTGCCGCCTCCGCTGCCTCGGGCACGACCGCGCCCGAGGGCTCGCACGCAGCATCCGAGTCCGCCCCGGCGACGGGCCGCCGCAGCCGTCGCGGCTCCATCGCCAAGGGCACGTTCAGCATCGTCGCGCTGCTCTTCGCCACGGGGATCGCCGTCGCGACCTCGATGCCCGCCTCGGCCTGGCAGGCCGCCACCGACTCATCGGCCGAAAGCCTCCTGGCCGACGTCGCCCCGGCTGTGCCCGCCCAGCAGCTCACGACGGCGGCGGATGTCGCCGGGTCGAGCGTGGCTCGCGACGGCTACGGCGTCCGCGATGTCGCGGCTCTCAAGGCCGCCGGCTACCGCCTCGCCGACACCTTCACGAACAACCCGAACGGCACCATCCAGTGGCCGTTCCCCGTGGGCGTGCCGATCAGCGACGGCTACGGACCTCGTGAGTCGCCCGGCGGCATCGGCTCGACCGACCACAAGGGCGTCGACTTCACCCCCGGCGAGGGAACGCCGATCCAGGCGATCGCTGATGGAGTCGTGAGCACCGTGGTGCGCTCCGACAGCGGTGGGCTCGGTGTCTACGTGATCCTCGATCACGTCATCGACGGCCGGAAGGTCTCCACGGTCTACGGTCACATGCTGACCGGATCGATCCAGGTCACCGAGGGCCAGGTCGTCAAGGTCGCCCAGACCATCGGCAAGGTCGGCAACACGGGTACCTCGACGGGTGCCCACCTGCATCTCGAGGTGCGCCTCGACGGCGTCACCCCGGTCGACCCCTTCGCCTGGCTCGAGGCCAACGCCAACTAGCCCCACCCCGAACCCGCGCGCGCTCGCGCCGCGCGTCGCCGACCGGACTCACGGCGGAGTTCTCCACACCTGGTGCACACCGCGCCTCTCACCGCTCCGGTTGGCACGAGGATTGTCGATGTCCGCGGCGCTTGAGGGTCTCCTGTGTGCGCAGGCGGTGCGGGCGCGGTGCGCCGCCGTTACGCGCGGAGCCAGACCGTGGTGTCGGTGGGAAGTGCGGCCTCCGTCAGGGGCTCGGATGAGAGCAGCACATCGCCGAGGTGGGGCTCGACCGGCAGCTCCACCGGTGTGGCCCCCAGGTTCGCGATCACCGTCACCGAACCCACCCGGAATGCGATGACCTCGGGGCCGTAGCCCTCGAGCCACGAGAGCTCGCCCGTGCCGAGATCGTTC
Source organism: Herbiconiux sp. (assembly GCF_004297105.1). Lineage (GTDB taxonomy): Bacteria > Actinomycetota > Actinomycetes > Actinomycetales > Microbacteriaceae > Herbiconiux. Next base: position 39,810 of record NZ_SCVE01000008.1, on the reverse strand, counting down.
TGCGACCGCAGCGCGAGAGCGCGCTTGTAGAGCTCGAGCGTCGACGACTCGACGCCCTCCTGTGAGGCGCGAGCGAGGTCGTCCCAGTCGGTGGGCTGCGGCAACCACGAGGAGGTGGAGGTTGCCGGGCCGAAGCCGTAGGTGGGGGTGCCGGCGGCCCAGGGGATGGGCACGCGGCATCCGTCGCGACCGTACTTCTCGCCGTTGGTGCGGAACCAGGTGGGGTCTTGCCGAGCCGAGTCGGGCAGGTCGATGACCTCGGGCAGCCCGAGCTCCTCGCCCTGGTAGATGTAGGCGCTGCCGGGCAGCGCGAGCATGACCGCGGTGGCCGCCCGCGCGCGCCGGAGCCCGACCACGGGGTCGGGGAGGCCGGGCGACTTCGGCCCGATCCCCGCGCCCTGCAGGTTCTCGGCACCGAGCGCGAGCCGGGAGGCGTGCCGCACCACGTCGTGGTTCGACAGCACCCAGGTCGAGGGCGCGCCGACCGTGCCGAACGCGTAGATCGAGTTGTCGATCACGGCTCGGAGCTCGGGGGCCGACCATCCTGCGGAGAGGTACGTGAAGTTGAACGCCTGCTGCATCTCGTCGGGCCGCACCCAGCGCGCGAGCTTCGTGAGGGGCTCCACCCAGGCCTCGGCGCAGAGCACGCGGTCGCCCTCGTACTCCTCCAGCACGGCGTGCCAGCCGCGGTAGATCTCGTGCACGCCCTCCTGCGCCCAGTAGGGCGGGGTGGGTGGGTCGTCGGAGGCGTGGGCGTCGATGCCGGGTTCGAGGCCCACCAGGGAATCGCCCGCCGTGGCGCCGCCACCCATCGACCCCGCGTCGGCCGGCGGCGTGTAGTCGGGCAGCCCCTCCTCTTTGATGAGGCCGTGCGCGACATCCACCCGGAAGCCGTCGACGCCGCGGTCGAGCCAGAAGCGCAGGATGTCGTGGAAGCGCTCGCGCACCCACGGGTTCTCCCAGTTGAGGTCGGGCTGCGACTTGTCGAAGATGTGCAGGTACCACTGCCCGGGCGTGCCGTCAGGACGGGTGGTGCGCTCCCACATGGGCCCGCCGAACACCGACTCCCAGTTGTTCGGCATCTCGTCGCCGTTCGGGCCGAGACCGTCGCGGAACATGTAGCGGTCGCGCTCGGGGCTGCCCTCAGGGGCGGCCAGGGCCTCCTGGAACCACTTGTGGTCCCAAGACGTGTGGTTCGGCACGAGGTCGACGATGACCCGGATGCCGAGCTCGTGCGCGCGGGCCAGCATCAGGTCGAAGTCGGCGAGCGTGCCGAACAGCGGGTCGACGTCGCAGTAGTCGGCGACGTCGTACCCGGCGTCGTGCTGGGGGCTCGTCATGAAGGGGGAGAGCCAGACCGCGTCGACTCCGAGCTCAGAGAGCGCGGTGAGCCGGGAGGTGATACCCGGCAGATCGCCGATGCCGTCGCCGTCGGAGTCGGCGAAGGAGCGCGGGTAGATCTGGTAGATGACCGCGGAGCGCCACCATTCGCCGCCGGTGCCGATGAGGGTCGCGGCGGTCTCGGCGACCGGCACCCCGGTCTCGGGCAGCTCGGCTTCGGGGGTGGTGTCGATAGTCATGCCGAGAACTCTAACGGCAGCATCCGTCTGTGTGGAAACGTGTGCACACAGTTCAGGATGCCCGTGCTGTGCTCGAGCCATGCCCGCGACGAAACCGGTCGCCGAGTGATGCTATTCTCTACTGGTGCCAAAAGCCGTTCGCGGCTGTGCGCGCCCCCTTAGCTCATTGGTAGAGCACTTCCTTGGTAAGGAAGAGGTAGTGGGTCCGATTCCCACAGGGGGCTCCGGCTTCCGGCCGGCGGCGGCCTTCGGGTCGCGCCGCAGGAGTCATGGCGGGATAGCTCAGTTGGTTAGAGCACACGGCTCATAATCGTGGGGTCGCGGGTTCAAGTCCCGCTCCCGCTACGAAAACCCCCAAGATCTCGCCATCTTGGGGGTTTTTGCTTGTGTCGAAAAGGCACAACGGGGTGGGACCTCCTGCTTGGTGCGGTGTTGCACGGGGAGAAGGTACGCGTCTGCGCCACGTGGCTCAGATTTCTTGGGACCTAACCATTCGTCGCCTCTCCCCGTGCAAGTCTCCCTATCGTTCGACGCCTCAAAGTGGCTGAAACACTGGACGCTGAATCGGGTGATGCCTGCCGCTGAATCCGGCAGGGAGCCGAAGCTGGTGCCGTCAGAGCACCGCTACGGGGTTGAGGGGGCTGGATGTTGATCCCACGAATCTCCACGGCAGCGCGGTGAAGAGAAAATCCCACTGCTCGGATTTGGTGCATTCGGCGGTGAGGCCCGTGAGATCGAGGTTGTCCATGAGCCAGAGGCCGATGGCCACGAGGCTGACGCTGTGGATGGGGCGGGCGAAGTTGAAATCGGAGAATTGCGGCGGCTGTACGTCGTGAGTCCCGTCAGCGCCCATGATGGCGATGTCGCGTTCCCGGAGGTAGGGGAGCGCTGATGCGTCGAGGCCGGTCTGCACGCCGTCCAGGGGTCCTTTGCTCTCACCAAGGTAGAGGGGCCCGTCGGCGATGATCGCCGCCGCGTTCCCGGTGTGGATGAGAAGAGCGTCGCCGGATCCCACCGTGACACCTTGTCGCTTCTCGGCAGCCTCCAGGTCGGAGGGAGTGATCGCGTAGCCGCGTTCGACGAATTCGACGCCGAACAGTCCCGCGATGTCGAGGAGCACGCCGCGGGTGATGATGCCTTCGGCAGCGTGGTGCACGGCCAGCTTCGTCGCGCCGTCCTCAGCGGTGGTTGCATCGGCCGGGAAGCCGTTGTAGTTCTTTCCGTCCCAGGAATAGTGGGCGAGGCCGTCGAGGTGGGCGTTCCCGCCGTGGGGGGAGACGTGGATGTCCTCGCCTGCTGCATCCCAGCGGATGCCGTCACCAAAGGATCGTTTCACCTCGCCGGCGTGGGTCGTGCGTTCAAGGGCTGCGATTCCTGAGTGCACTGGGTCGGGGTTCGACGGGTCCAGGTCGCGGGAGAGTGACACGGCGAGTCCAGCGCGAACGCTTGCGAGGGCCTGTCGGCGGACTTCGGGTGTGATCAGGTTGAGGGTGCCTTTTCTGTCATCCCGGCCCCACCGGCCCCAGTTGGAAAGTTCGTCGAAATAGCGCTCGACCGCGCTTGTCGTCAGACCGGATGTTGTGGCCACAGTTCCTCCATTGGATCGTGACTCCAACGGTAAACGGGACCCGTCAACTGCCGTTCGTGAAAACAGAATGTTCGGTCGGAATCGCGGTATTTCCGATGATGGGTCGCAAGTCGAAAACACGAGTCACAGCATCGACGACCGCCTGGAAAGTAGCGGTCTCCTCCAACTCTCGATGCCAGGCGAGATAGGTCGTCAAGACGGGAACGGGCTCGAGAAGAGGTTTGATCAGGATGTTCCGCCGGGTCTCAGGCGACAGCAGAAAGTGCTCGTTGGAGTTGGTCGGGACGAATGCGCAATGTTCTCCGCTTGAGACCAAGAGGTGGGTACCCCCGAGGACAGCGCTATTGACTCGATCGCAGCGTGGCAAGTAATCGAGGTAAGGCCCGAGGTCGGCCGGGACGGTGAGAGGGTCGACTGTAGAGGCCAGCTTCAAACCGGCCAGATCCTCGGGGGCTATCCGCTCGAGCGAAGAGAACTTCCGATTGGCCGGGACCACCACGGCAAGACTTTCGGTGATGACTCGAAGCGAGTGCAGCGGAGGTTGAGGGGGTACCCACACGAACCCATAGTCCAGACGCCCGGTCAACAGGAGCTGGACTTGCGTGATCGAGTCCAGCGGCAGTGTGTCGACAGCCCGCCCTCCGATGGCCGACTCGAGAGCCGACTTCAGTTCCTCGAGGAGCTCCATCGGAAGTGAACGCATGCCAACTCGGAGCCGAGGCGCCGGGTCTTCAGGAAACAGCATGCGAATGGTTTCGAGTTCTCGAACGACAGCTCGAGCCCGTGGGATGAGGGCGAGTCCGGCTTGGGTGGGCGCCAATTGGCGGCTTGATCGGTCAATGAGCGTGGTGTTCAGCTCCGCTTCGAGTTGCTGCACTCGCTCCGTGACTCGGGACGGAGCGATGAACATGCTCTTGGCGGCTGACGCGAACGACTTGTGCTCGACGACGGCGAGAAATGTTTCCAAGTGAGTGAACTGCATGAGTTCCAATCCGCCGAAGTGACGTTCTGCAGGGCCGAAGCGAGCTGTCTTTCTTCGGATCTATCGTCCATTGATAGCTGTTCATGCTAAACCCCTAAAGACAAGGAAGTCTCGTGGCTCAAGCACCTCATCTCGCCGTCGGCAGATCTTTCAGCGCGGAGGAGATCACCGCACGACTCGACCGCATTCCCGCGCTCACCCGCAAGCACATTGTGCTGATCGTGCTCCTCATCTCCGTCTTCACCTTCGACATCATCGATCTCGCATCCTTCTCCTACGTCGCCCCCGGCCTGATTGCCGACTGGGGGGTCAGCGTCGAGCAGATCGGCCTGCTGACCTCGACTGCCTTCATCGGCATGTTCCTCGGCGGTGTGATCGGAGGTCGGCTCGCCGACCGCTTCGGTCGGCGGCCACTCGTGCTGGTCGGCGTGGTGATCTTCTCGCTGGCCTCGCTCGCCAGCGCACTCGCGCCCACCCCTGAGATCCTCGGGGGTCTGCGTCTGTTCACGGGCTTCGGACTTCAAATGGCCACCGGCGCGATCCTGGTCACGGTGTCGGAGACCTTCCCGAAGCCCTTTCGTGGGCGAGTCATGGCGCTGGTGCTCGGCGTCAGTCTCATCGGTGGCCCCATCATCGCGCTGGTCGGACGCATCTTCGTACCGCTGGGCATGTGGCATGTCGTCTTCATCGTGGGTGGGCTCGGGTTGATCCCGGCGGCGTTCGCTCTGAAGTACCTGCCTGAGTCTCCCCGCTGGCTGGCAATCAAGGGTCGTGGCGACCTGGCAGACGCCCAACTGCGCATCTATGAGTCGCAGTACGAAGCGAAGCGCGGCCCGCTGCCAGGACTCCAGATCGCGCCTGCCGCGGCGGCCGGAAAGAAGAGTTCCATCCTCGACATCTTCCGCAGGAATCTCATCGCCCGCACCATCGTCGCCACGCTGGCGTTCTGCTGCCTCATTCTGCTGAACTACGGGTTCGCGTCCTGGCTGCCGACGATTCTGATCGAGCGGGGCTACCCCCAGACGGACGCTCTGACGTTCTCCTTCATCCTCTCGTTCGCCACCATGGCCGGCGCTCTCGTCGCCCTTCTTTTCATCGACCGGATCGAGCGGAAGGTCAGCATCGCGCTGGCCGTCGTCCTCATGGCCGTGAGCTACTTGACGATCGGTTTCGTGGATTCGGTACCTGTGCTGCTGATCGCCGGATTCCTCGCAAACATGCTGTCGCAGGTCGTGTCCGCCACGATGTACGCCTACGTGCCGGAGATGTTCCCTGTCTCGGTTCGCGGCGTCGGAGCCGGCTTCGCGAACGGTGTAGGCCGTGTGGCCGGCATCTTCAGTGGGATCATCCTCGCCGCCGTCATCGCCGCGTTCGCCGTCCAAGGCGTGTTCGTGTACCTCGCAATCGTCGCGGTTGTGATGGGCGTCATCGTGCTATTCGGGCCCGTGATCGGTATACGAACCGCCCACCTGAAGCTCAAGGCAGAGAAAGCTGAGGTTCAGTCCCTCGCTGCGGCCCCTGCTGGCAATTGACAGATCCACCGAGAAACGGAGCACCATCATGACATCCACACACCAGCCACTCGCCGGCAAGGTGGCCTTGGTCACCGGGAGTGCCGCGGGAATGGGCCGGGCTTACGCCCACCACCTCGCGAAGCTCGGTGCCGACATCGTCATCGCCGACATCAACCTCGAATCGGGGAAAGGGTGGGGAGAAGTCGAAGAGTCGGTCGAGGCCGAGATCCGTGCCATTGGCCGGAGCGCTGTCAGTGTTCAGGGGGACCTGTCGACCCGTGACGCAGCCAAGGCAGCCGTCGGCGCGGCCATCGACTCTTTCGGCCGGCTCGACATTCTGGTCAACAACGCCGGCGGAGCGATCACCCCGCCCGAGCGCAGCACGCTCACCCAGTCACCCGACGAGGACACCAAAAAGCTGATGGATGCCAACTTCTACAGCACGTTCTACATGTGCCAGGAGGCTGCGCCGGTCATCACCAAACCAGGTGGATCGATCATCAACATCGCAACCTTCGGCCTGTTCGGCAGCAAGAACGGTTCGTATGCGATCTACGTCGCTGCCAAAGCCGCCGTCGTCTCGATGACCGAGTCACTCGCGGTCGAATTGGGTCCCGACGGTGTCCGGGTGAACGCGGTGGCACCGGGTCTGATCCGGACAGGGCGCGTGATCGCCACAGCCAAGGCCCGCGGTATCGGCACGGGAGACCAGGACGAGAAAGTCCCGCTGCGGCGCCTCGGAACACCCGATGACATGGTGGGCGCGATCGAGTTCTTCGCAACCGACCTCTCGCGGTACGTCACGGGCGAGCTGCTGAGCGTCGACGGCGGAGCACATCGGGTCTCCGCAATATGACCCACGTCGAGGGCCACCTGAATCCGCTGCTGGATCACCTCGAGGCCGACCGGGCGATATTCACGCTCTGGGTCAACTACTACGGAGTCGGAGCCGACTACCAGACCGCCGCCTCGGCACAGGCAAGCGACTACGACTTCCTGCTCTATGACCTCGAACACCAGCCGTACGATCTTGGCCAGCTCCGGCAATTCCTGTGGAATCTGATCGACCCCGCGGACTTCGCCGCGCACGGACGCCGCGCGATCAAACCGGTCATCCCGCGCCTCCCACCGGCCGGCCGTGAGATGAACGAGTGGGTCATCAAGCAGGTTCTCGACACCGGTGTGGCGGGGCTGATGTTTCCCCACATCGAGACCGCAGAACAAGCGCTGAACTCTGTCGCGGCTGCACGTTACGCGCAGGCTCCCGGCTCGCCGGACTACCTCCCTGAGGGCAGACGCGGATTCAGTCCGGCCGTGCCGGCCCGCTACTGGGGGCTCGACGCGATGGAGTACGTGGCGAAGTCTGATGTGTGGGGGCTCGACCCTGACGGTGAGCTGCTCCTCATCTTCATCATTGAGAGCTACCGCGGTGTCGACAACGTCCGCGACATCGCTCGTCAACTCAGCGACGCGGGTGTGAAAGCCATTCTCTGGGCCGGCGGCGGCGACCTGTCGCTTTCCTATGCCGACCCCTCGCGAACTCAAGACGGTCTCGATGCGATCCTCTCCGCCGGGAAAGAGTTCGGACTCCCGGTCGGCGTCAATCAGTACTCGGATCTCGAAAGCGACTTCGCCAAGGGTGCCCGGGCTTTCTTCACCCTCGGCCCTTCGGCGCTCGGTGGGGCCCCACTCACACCTGAACAACGACGCGCGGTCGGACGATGACCAGCACCGCACGACACTCCCCCCCAACCCACGAATGGTGGTCATACAGATGAAGGTTCGTCCTCGCAACATCCGCAACAAACTCGAAGCCGGCGAACGCGCCTACGGATTCGCCGTCCAGCTCCCCAGCCCCGATCTCGTCGAGATCGCGGGAGCGTTGGGATACGACTACGCGTGGATCGACGCGGAACACGGCTCGCTCGGGCTCTCCGAGATCCGCGAACTCATCCGCGGCGCCGACGCCGCCGGGATGGACTCAATCGTCCGCGTTGCTGACCATGAGCCGTCCTTCATCCAGCGCGTTCTGGACCTCGGGGCAACGGGAATCATGGTGCCGCACGTCCGAACCGTCGACGAGGCCAAAGCCATCGCGGCAAGCGTGCGATACAGCCCCCTCGGTATCCGCGGAGCCTGCCCCTCGGTGCGCTCCGTCGGACACATCACCACCGACTGGACAGAGGACTACACGCGTGCCGACGCCGACGTGCTCGTCTTCGGCCTCATCGAAGACATCGAAGGACTCGTCAGTGTCGAAGCGATCGCCCGGGATGGCGGCCTCGACGGACTGGTCTATGGGCCATTCGACCTGGGTATGGCACTCGGCCTCGACGGTGACGTGTCCCACCCACAACTTCGTGCACATCACGACCGCGTCGCGGAAGCGTGCAAGGCCGCTGGCATCGAATACGTCGCCGCGTCACTCGAGTGGGAATTCGGAGCTCTCAACGAGTCAGGTGCCAGGATCGTGACTGTGGCGGGAGACCGCGGCGTCGTGTTCAGCGCACTGAGTCGAGCACTCGCCGAGGTCAGAATGGCCGGCACCCCCGCAACAGCGTCCCACGGATGATGTCCGCTGGAGCCGGCGACGCTCTCGCCGACGAAGTGGTCGTGGTGACAGGAGCCGCATCGGGCATCGGAGCAGCGACGGCCACGCGCCTCATCGCCGCAGGGGCACGGGTGCTGCTCACCGACATAGATGCCCGGGGAGGGGAGCAACTGGCCGCCTCCCTCGGCGAACACGCCACCTTCTGCGAACTCGACGTCGCCGATGAAGCAGCGTGGGGCAACGCGATCAGCCATGCCGAGACCTTCCTGGGTCCCGTCACCGCACTCGTGAACAATGCCGGGATTCATGGCGGTGGCTTCATCGAGGGTTTCAGCGAATCCGACTGGAACCGATCGCTGGCAGTCAACCTTCATGGCCCCCTCCTGGGGATGCGCGCAGTCGTCCCCGGGATGAAGCGAGCCGGTAGAGGGGCCATCGTCAACATCTCGTCTCTCCAAGGCCGCGAAGCCGATGTCGGCCTCATCTCGTACGTGGCTGCAAAGTTCGGGCTGCGAGGGATCAGCAAATCTGGAGCGGTCGAACTCGGACGGTACGGGATCAGAGTCAACACCGTCTTCCCTGGCCTCGTCGCCACCGCCCTCACCCAAGGACTACCCGACCACCTCATGGGAAAGGTGCCGCTGGCGCGACCAGGGCAGCCTAGCCGCGCCGGTACACCTTCAGATGTTGCTGCGCTCGTCACGTTCCTTGTCTCCGACCGGGCCTCCCACATCACTGGCGCAGAGATCACCATCGACGGGGGCAAATCCGTCCGCTTCCCCACCACGATTCAGGACTACACCACGGAGATCGGTCTCTTCGACCTGAAAAAAACGAGCACGCACGGATGACCGCATTCGCCGAAACCACCGTCACCGTGGTGGCGCCGACAGGCGCTGTCGAAGACGAAATCGTCCGTGTCCTTCAGCGAGACGGAGCACGTCTGGTCGCAGCAGACCAAGGATCCAACGCCGGCATCTTCATCGCCGGCTCTCCTCGCGAATACGGGCTGCGCCCACTCGACGTGGGTACCTACGTGAGGGAGATCCTCGACCGGGCAGGCGCCCTCCTGCATTCCATCTCGCTGGATGAGACGCGTTCCCGATCCATCACGCTCATCGCGCCATCCGCCGGTCAGACTCTCCACGGTGGACTCGAGGCCACCAGCGCTGCCATCGGCGCTCTCAAGGGCTTCTCGCGAGCCGTGGTCGTCAAGTACGGAGATCGAGGCTTGCGTTCGAACGTCATACTTCCCGGAATCTATGAAACTGACGCCGAAAGTGTCGAAGCTCTCCCCTCGATCCCACTGATCCGGGACAGGGGAGTGTTCACCCGCCCCGGAGATGTCGCCGAATGTGCAGCCTTCCTCGTGTCCGAAGACGCCGGATACATCAGCGGAGCCGAATTCGACGTGGACGGTGCGCTCAGCGAGGACCGGCACTCCGCAATGTCGGTCTTGTGGTCCAAGAACATCCTCGCCGCCGGCCCGAACCCAGTCGAAGCAATCCTTATGCGAAGTTCGCTCTAGCCTCAGCTTCCGAACTGTCGAAGCCCTATTCGATGCAGGCGAACCAGCAGTTCGCGCTTCGGATTTATGGTCCTTTTAGCACCGAATGGTGAACCCTCAAAGACAAGGACGTCTCGTGACCCACCCCACAAGCAATCCGACGGAAGAAACACTCGATTCCCCAGCCGAGTCGAAGGATCACTTACGATTCGTCCTCGTGCACGGCTCATGGCACGACGGCCGGTGTTGGGACCAGACCGCTACCCTCCTCGAATCCAGCGGTCACGAGGTTCACTCGCTCACCCTGCCCGGAAACGGCACGCTCTCAGACCCGAGCGTCACGATGGAACAAACCGCGGCCGCAGTGGTCGACCTCATCCGAAACAATGATCTCCACGACGTCGTCATCGTCGGACACAGCTTCGGCGGCGCAGTCGTGCAACTCGCCGCGCTCCAGGTACCGGATCGTCTTCGCCGCATCGTTTTCTACAACGCATATGTGCTCGAAAACGGTGCATCGATCTTCTCCTACGTTCCCCCTTCAGTCGGAGGAGCTCTCGCCGGCGCCGCCAATGCGGACGGCACGATGGCGCTGCCCTACGGATTCTGGCGCGACCACCTCATCAACGACGCCGACACCGCCACCGCTCAAGCCGCGTATGAATTCCTGTGCCCCGAGCCGCTGGCGCGTAGCAGCCAGCCCGTCGACCTCACCGGCTTCGACGAACTGCCCGTCCCACGCTCCTACCTCTATGCCTACGAGGACAACGTGTATCCGGCGGCCGAATTCACCTGGCACCCCGGAATGTCCCAACGGCTAGGAGATTTTCGCCTCGTCGTCGTGCCCGGAGGGCACGAACTCATGTTCAGCGCCCCCAGCGTGCTCGCTGAGGGGCTCGTGGCCAGCGCGCGGGACTAGACCGAGGAGAAAAGCCACCGCTCGCTCCTTGGAGCCGCGCGCTGCGCGCGTCACAATTTCAGCGAACGATGGCACCGCCTCTACGCGCGCTCGACGGGGAGCCAGAGCTCGCAGGTGGCCGTGCTGAAGTCGTCGGCGCGGTCGAGTACCGCGACGATGGACGGCCCAGGCCGGAGTCGCCACGGGTTCGACGGGAACCAATCGGTCGCGGTCGCAGCCCATGCCTCCTGTAGTGCAGCCGGGTACTCGCCCTCGCTGTGGAACACCGCCCACCTGCCGGCCGGAACCTCGATCGTGTCGAGATCGTCGGCCACTGGGGCCGTGCCCGTGACGGCGACTCCGTGCAGGTAGGTCAGTTCGCTTCCCTCGGCGTAGTCCGCGTCGACGTCGGCGCTGACCTGGAGGAGGCCGGCCGGCTCGGTGTCGCTCAGGGCTTTGAGTCGTTCGTGTTCCGCCGCCGGCAGGGAGGCTATATGGGATTGGATGTGCGGGTTCACGCCCTCGTGGATGAGGGGCACGCGGGTGGCGTGGCCGACGAGGAGGAACGCCGGTCGATCGGTGATTCGGGTGTCCATGGTGATGTTCCCTTCTACGGTCAGGCGGAACCTGAGCTGCGGTTGCGTTCGAAGGGGGCCGCCGTCTCGCTTGACGTCGCCGACGCTGACGCCGTGCACCGATCGGAATGCTCGGCCGAAGGCTTCGGTCGATCCGTAGCCGTAGCGCACCGCGATGCTCAGCAGGTCGTCGGTTCCGAGAATGTCTGCTGCCGCGACGGACATGCGGCGACGCCGGATGTAATCCGACAGCGGCATCCCAGCGAGCGACGAGAACATCCGCCGGAGGTGGTACTCCGTCGTGCCGAGTTCCTTCGCCAGGGATGCAACGTCGAGGTCGTCGTCCAGACGACCTTCGACCAGTTCGACCAGTCTGTTCAGCTCCGCGATCATGCCGCCTCCTTCGACACCCACACTTCCGGGTCGTCACGATCCGCACCCTACTATCGCGGTCCGATCGGATCGCCCTTGTGCTCCACCGCACCGCCGACGCACCTCGCTCATCCTTGTCACGACCGTGGTGGGCGCCCTCTGCGCGCAGACCCTTGCCCAGAACCCGGCCCGACGCGGTGGCTCCGCTCCTGTGAGGAGAGGGTTTCGTGATCGCGGTGTTCGCATGCGCCCGACGGTGCGGGACTGGTCGCTCGGCCGTTTGCACGGCTGGCTGGATTGTGGCGAACCGCACCGCCCACTACAATTGGGTATTGTCGAACCGGTTCGACAGTACAACCCTAGGTACAAAATGATCACCCGATGCAAAGGAGCATTGATGACATCGACATCGACCCCGCCGAGCGGCCTCCGAGGGCTCGCAACCCGAAAGCGCGCCGTCGCTCTGATCGCGCTGCTGGCGGCCGCCGCGGTGGGAACCTCGGTCGCTCCGTCGGCGGCGTTCGCCGACGCATCGGGCGGCAACACCCTGAGCATCGACGCCGGTACCGTCATCCGACCGGTCACGCACGTGGCCAGCGGCGGACTGTATGCCCTCGGCTCGGCGACCACACCGGATGCCTCTCTGCTCGCCCCGCTGCGCCTGAATCAGCTGACCCAACCCGCCCCCGGGGTGCAGCAGCTCGGCAACGGTGCGACCTCGCCGTCGGGTGACGCCCTGAAGGTGGCCGGCAGCGCGACGTCGGTCGGCGCCCAGCAGACCATCCGCATGCCCGATGTCTACCCCGACTGGCCCTACAAATGGGTGAGCTGGGACGACTACCTCGGCAAGGTGCGCACGATGGTGCAGGCGCGGCTCGACGCCACCAGCACCACGAACATCAACGGCTGGGAGCTCTGGAACGAACCCGACGGCACGTGGAACACGTCGGCCGCCGGCTCGTTCACCGACGGCTGGGCCCGGATCTACGCGGAGGTTCGCAAACTCGACACGGTCACACCGATCGTGGGGCCGAGCACCCAGAGCTACAACCACGACTGGATGCTCAACTTCCTCACCGCGGCCAAGAACTCCAACACCGTCCCCGACGTGATCAGCTGGCACCAGTGGAGTGCCGACTCGCTGCCCGGCCAGCTCGCCGATCTGCGCAGCATCGAGTCCCAGCTCGGCATCTCGCCCCGGCAGGTGTCGATCAACGAGTACGCCTGGCCCGATCAGGTCGACGTGCCGTCGTCATCCCTGCGCTACATCTCCACCTTCGAGCGCCAGACCGACGTCCGTGATGCCGAGCGCGCCTACTGGTTCGAGTCGGGAACGGTCGACGGCCTGCTCTACAACGGGCAGCCGACAGGCACCTACTGGCTCTACAAGTGGTACGGCGACATGACGGGGAACATCGTGTCGGTCACACAGAACGGCGTGCAGGACGGCGTCGCCTCGCTCGACGGCACCCGCAAGATCCTGAACACGATCGTGGGCGGCGCGACGGGCAACAACACCGTGGCGATCAAGAACCTCACCGGCTTCGGCTCCACCGTGCAGGCGACGATCAACTACACGCCCGACTCGGGCCGGCTGGCGAACGTCTCGGCGCCCACCACGATCTGGTCGGGCACCCTTTCCGTCACGAACGGTGTGGTGACCGTACCGCTGACGGCGCAGGACCCCGGGGGCGCTTACCAGATCCTCGTCACCCCCGCCTCCGGTCCGGTCACGTCGTACCAGCAGACCTACGAGGCCGAGAACGCGACGGTCGTGTACGGGCAGCGCCGGCAGTCCGCCAGCGCGTCCAACGGTTCCTACGTCGGCGGACTCGACAACTCGGGTGACGTGCGCAACGACAGCTTCGTCGACTTCCTGGTCAACGCTCCTGTCGCCGGTGACTACTCCCTGTCGATCCGCTACGCCAACGGCACGAGCGGCACCTCCACGCAGGGCATCGCCTACAACGGCGGCGCCTGGTCGACGGTCAGCTATCCCGCCACGGGCGGCTGGGGCGAGACAGGCAAGTTCGCCTCGGTGAACGGGCCGACCCTGAACCTCAAGGCCGGGTACAACATGATCCGCATCGCCAAGGGGTCGCCATCGTTCGCGGGAGCCACCGGATACGCCGAGCTGGACTCGATCACGGTATCCACCACGGCGAGCGTGCCGGCCTGGACCGCTCCTGCCAACCCAGCGGCCGCAAGCTACGTCGCGCGCACGGAGGCCGAGGCGGCCACGGTGACTCACGGCACGACGTACTCGTCGTCGAACGCCTCGGGCGGTCAGTACGTCGGCGGGCTCGACTACACCGACAGCTCCGTGCGGTTCGGGGTCAACGTCCCCACGGCGGGCACCTATCGGCTCGCACTGGGCTTCACCAACGCGGGCACGTTCACCCAGAACAACTCGGTGAGCACGGTCATGGGGCTGTCGGTGAACGGCGGCTCGTCGTCGAACGTCACCCTCCCGGTGACCGGCGCGTGGGGCGGTAACGGCGGGTCCTTCCCCGTCTGGGCCACCCAGGTGCAGCTGGGCGCGGGAGACAACACCATCACGATCAGTCACCTCGCCAATCAGAACTACGCCGAACTCGACTACCTCCAGCTCTCGAGCCCGGCGGTCGCCGTCGTGCGCTGAGCCACTCAGGAGCGCCGCGCATCCCGCGGCGCTCGGGGGCGGATCGGGTCATCACGCCCAGCGCGGCGACCCGATCCGCCCCCCAGAAAAATCCTTGCTGGGCAGCAATTCTTGCCCGCCCGAGCCGAGACAGCGAGCCGAATCGGACCTCACTCCGATTCGCGTGCGATGCCGCACACGTGCGATGCCGCGCACGTTCGAACAAGGACGTTTGCGGGACGTGCATCAGCATGCATCTGAACCTGGCCGGCGGGTGAGCCCGCCGCTGTGATTCACGCGCCCGGGTCGGCCTCGGGCTCGTTCAGAGAGCTGATGATGGTCGACAGGATGCGTCGGGTCGTCGCCTGGTCCTGGTCGGACAGCCCTGAGAGCATCTTCTTCTCGACGGCCCTGACGGCAACCGTCGCCTGGGCGAGACTCTCTCGCCCAGCGGCGGTGAGACTGGTCGGCAGGGCCTTGCCGACGGGCGCGCGAGCGGGGCGGCTCACATATCCGTCCCGTTCCAGCGACTGCAGGAGAACGTTCATCGATTGCCGTGTGACGAACGTGCCGCGTGCCAGGTCCGAGTTCGACAGGCCAGGTCGCTGCGACAGGAGCTCGAGGCACGAATAGTGGGTCACCGTCATCCCGAGGGGGCGGAGAGCGGCCTCCATGGCGCCGCGGAGCGCGCTGGCGGCCTCCTTCAACCGGTACCCCAGAGACGTCTCCAGGTCGACACCCTCAGCCGCTTGACTCATGTCAGTAGTTTGACATAGATTGGTGCGTGTCAACAAGCTGACATACGAACGGAGCATCACATGGCTGTCACCGGCCCCGATTTCATCAACCTCCAAGCCACCGACCTCGCCGCATCGCAGGCGTTCTACGAGCACTACCTCGGCCTCGTGCGTTCGCAGTCCGGGCCGCCTCACGCCGTCGTCTTCGAGACGACCCCGATCGCGTTCGCGCTCCGGGATGTCATCCTCGGAACCGACATCGCGGGCACCCCGCAGCCCGGAATCGGGGCGGCCATCTGGTTGCACGCCACGGACGTGCAGGCCATCCATGACGCGCTCGTCGCCGACGGCAAGACGATCGTCTCGGCGCCGATCGACGGACCCTTCGGCCGCACGTTCACCTTCGCCGACCCCGACGGCTATCAGATCACCCTCCACGACCGCGCCTGAGCCACGCGCGCTGGTGATCTCGCCCGCCGCGCACCGGCCGGAGCGGCGGTTCGTCGATCAGTTCGGGTTCAGCGCATTGCCCCGCCCGCTCCTGATCAATAGTCTTCCACTGTGAAGAAAAATCCGATCCAGCAGAAGCCGCCTTACCCGATCGAGTCGGTCGACAATGCGCTGCGCATCCTGCAGATGATGCGCGATGAGGGTGAGGTGCGCATCACGGATGTCGCCACCGCGCTCGGAGTGGCTCCGTCCACGGCGCACCGGCTGATGGCGATGCTGGTCTACCGCGGTTTCGCGATCCGCGACGACTCGCGGCACTACTCCGCCGGTCCGGCGCTCGGCGCGAGCGCGATCGGATCGTCGTGGACCAGGACGCTGCGCGTGGCGGTCGAGCCGACCCTCGAGATCCTGAGCTCGCGCATCGCCGAGACCGTCAACCTGATCGTCCGGGTGGGCGTCAGCGCCCGGTTCCTCACCTCGATCGAGTCGAGCACCCTGCTCCGTGTCGGCGACCGCACCGGCTCGGTGCTGCCCGCCCGCTCGGCCTCCGGTGGCAAGGTTCTGCTCGCCTTCGAGCCGCTCTCTCAGCTCGAGCGACTGTACCGCGGCAAGAGCGCCGAGCTCGGGGGCGACGCACTCAACGACGCCGACTTCGCGCTGCTGGTGGCCGACATGGCGGCCATCCGTCGCCGCGGCTACGCGATCAATCGCGAAGAGACCGAGACGGGAGTCGGAGCCATCGGCATTCCCGTGCTCACCCCGGCCGGCTCGCCGATCGCCTCGTTCTCGGTGGCCACCCCCGTCGGGCGGCTCGACCGGCTCCTCGCCCCCGATCGCCTCGAGCTGATGTTCGCCGCTCGCGACGACATGACCGACGCTCTCAAAGGCACCACGCTCGACCGGCCGGGGGTGGCGGAACGGCCGTGAGACGGGTGCGCCAGCGTTGCGTGGTGTTCTGTTGAGCAGAATGCGCTCGAGACGGTGGCGCCGCCCGCACTAGCGTTGCCGCGAACCTCGAGGAAGCGAGCTGCTGCAATGGGTCGTACAACGGAGTCGGTCGACGGTGCGGAGCTTCTCGTGCGCACCCTCGTGCGCCTGGGCGTCGAAGACGCCTTCAACATCGTGGGTCTCGGACTGTTCCCGCTGGCCGAGGCGTTCTATCGCCACCGCGCCGACGTGCGCTACATCTCGGCGTTGAATGAGACCAATCTGGGCCTCATGGCCGTCGGCTATGCCCGTGCCAAGAGGTCGGCGGCCTTCGTGAACGTCTACCACGCCTCGGGCACCGCCCTCGGCATGATGGCACTCACCACCGCCTGGGCCGAGAGTGTGCCCTTGGTGTTCACGACCACCACGTCGAGCCGCAGACTCGAGGGCCGCGACCAGTATGCCGCGGTGCCCCGCGCCGTGACCGAGATGAGCGGCCAGTTCACCAAGTGGAGCGCCGAGATCCCGAGCGCCGAGCGCATCCCCGAATTCGTCGAACGTGCCTTCCAGATCGCCAACACGCCGCCCTACGGCCCCGTGCACCTCGCCTTCCCCATGGACGTCTGGCTCGAGCAGGCTCACGACACGACAGCGGATGTCTCCCCGACCGACCTCCGCGTGGGCTACGGCGCCTCCGACGAGGCCGTGGCGCGCGTGGCCGATGCCCTGCGCACCAGCGAGCGGCTACTTCTGGTCGTCGGCAGCGAGGTGGCCCGGTATGGAGCGGTGGATGCGGCCGTCGCCCTGGCCGAGACGCTCGGTGCACCGGTGACGACCGAGGACAAGATCTCCGATCTCGGCTTTCCCACGACTCATCCGCAGTTCGTGGGCAAACTCGGCATGAATCGCGCACTGATCTCCGAGAGCGACCTGGTGCTCCTGCTCGGCGTCGAACTCACCGAATCGGGCCTCACCGCGCCCGTCGACTTCGGCGACGCGACCGTCGTGGTGCTGAGTGCCGATCCACTGCTGCTCACTCGCCAACTCCGCCCCGAAGTGGCCGTGCTGGGGCTTCCCGAGCCGACACTCGCTGCGATCACGTCCGCCCTCGTCGACGACCCGGTACCGGATGCTCGTCGGAGCGCCGGTCTCGACGACGCGCGGGCGAGGCATGCTGCGCGCGACGCGCGAAACGAGGAGATCCGTGCCATCCGGTTCGACGAGTCGCCGATCGCGATCGGCCGTATCGTCACGGAGATCGCCCGCGCGATGCCCGAAGGCACGATCGTGGTGAACCACTGTGCGTCGGGAGAGCCGTTCTTCGAAGACCTGCTGCCGATCGCCGACACCGACACCTTCTTCGGCATCTCGAGCAAGGCCAGTGCTCAGGGTTGGGGCGGCCCGGCCTCCATCGGCATCCAACTCGCCCGGCCCGACGTGCGCGTGGTCGCCGCGCTGGGTGATGGAGGCTTCATGTTCTCGTCGACCGCCATCTTCGCGGCCGCGCAGTTGGGCGCACCGGTGATCTTCGTCATCCTGAACAACGGTGGCTGGCGCGACATCGGAGCTCTTGCCCGTGTGGCGCGCAGTCCGCTGGCCGACGCGGAGAAGGAGTTCGGCTGGCTGTTCACCGAGCCCACCATCGACCACGCGGCCTTCGCGGCGAGCCTCGGCCTCACGAGCTACCGTGCCTCGACTCCGGATGCCCTGCGTCACGCGCTCGAGACGGCCTTCGCCCGCGACGAACCCGCCCTCATCGAGGTGATGAACTCGCCCCAGGACGCCGATGAGTTCTCGCGGGTGTTCACACAGTCGAACTGAGCACGGACCGCGCCGGGCCGATCAGCCGCTGAACTCGAACGACTCCAGGGGCTCCGGGTCGATCGCGGTGACGTGGTCGCCGACCAGCAGGGGAACCCAGGACCAGAAGAGCCCACGACCCGCGGGACTCAGCAGGGCATCGTGGATGGGGAAGATCGTGGACGGCGCCACGGCCGTCACGAAGTCGACCGTCTCTCCGAGCCGCCCCCAGGGCGACGACAGAGGCACGGCCAGGATGTCGATGTCGGCCGGCACCGACTCGTAGCTGTCTCCCGGGTGGAAGAGTCGGGGGCCACCGCCCGCGGAGATCACCAGCCCGACGTTCTCGATCCGCGGCATGCGCGGGTGCACCAGCTGATGCAGCGTTCCGACCGGCTCCACACCGAACGGCCCGATGGTCACCGGCGCACCTTCGCGGAGCTCGGCGATCTCCAGGCCGGCGTCGGCCGCAGCCGGCACCACCGAGGGCGCGCCGTACAGGAGGGCCTCGGGGTTCGCCTCGACGACACCGGAGAGGCGTTCGGGCTGGAAGTGATCGGGATGCTCGTGCGTCGTGAACACCGCCGCCAGACCGGTCAGTTCGAAGGCCTCCGGACGAGTGAAGCTGCCCGGGTCGATGAGAATCCTCGTGTCGTCCTGCTCGACGAGGAGGGTGGCGTGCCCGTATCGCGTGATCTTCACTGTCGGCTCCTTCGCTGGTTCGTTCCAGCGTGGTCGGCGAGCGTCGCACCTGCCAGCGACTTCTGGCAGGGAGAAAGTCTCATCATCGCCGGGTGCCGCAGCCTAGGCTGTGCGGGTGGCGAGGAGGCGCGGATGGTGACGGAGTCGGATCGCATCGTCGAGATGTTGCGAGCGGATCCTGTCGATTTCGCCGGGGAGTTGAGCCTGCTCCGCACTCGCTTCTCGGGACTCGCGGGCGCGCAGCCACTCCCCGCGCCCGCCCGGTCGAGAGAGATGATGCTCGGCGGCGTTCCGGTGCAGGAGATCAGCAGCCCGGACGATGAGCCGGGAGTCGTGATCTTCGTGCATGCCGGGGGCTTCATCGCCGGATCCGCGGAGGCGTCCCGTCCCCTGGCGGCGCGGATCGCCGGTGCGTGCCGGCGCCGCGTGGTGTCGGTCGACTACTCGCTCGCGCCGGAGCACCCGTTCCCCGCGGCCCGCGACGAACTGGCCGCCGTGTTCGACGCGCTCGTGATGCAGGGGGAGGACGCCGGGCGGATCGCGCTCGTGGGCGCCTCGGCCGGCGGCGGCCTCGCGCTGCAGTTCCTCGCCGACCGGGCCTCCTCGCCGGAGGCCGCTCTGCCTGGCGCTCTGGCCGTCATCTCGCCTTTCGCCGACCTCGCGCTGACCGGATCGTCGATGACGGACAAGGCGGCTGACGACCCGTCGCTCACACCCGAGGGGCTCGCGCGCTGCGCCGCCGACTACCTCGGCGCCCGGCCGCTCCGCGATGCCGATGTGCTCGGTGCGTCGCTCATCCACTTCCCACCCACCCTCGTGCAGGTGGGCACCAGAGAGATCCTGCTCGATGACTCCCTGCGTCTGGCCGGGGCGCTCGCCGCTGCCGACGTCGATGTCCGCCTCGAATGCTGGGCCGGAATGGTGCACGTGTTCCCGACTTTCGCGGGCGTGCTGAGAGAAGGGCGCGAGGCGATCGAGAGTCTCGGGGCGTTCGTGCGCAGTCGCATTTCGACCTGACGCGGGAGTCCCCGCTCGTCTTTTCTTCAAAGCAGAAGAGCCTTGAGCGCAAATTCTCCTGGCGCGAGCATTGCATCGACATATTCGGTACTCATCCGAATGCTCACCGCCGAGTGGAGGACACCGTACATGACAACGCTTCGAAACCAGAGGGTGACGATCATCGGAGGGGGGATGGGCGGCCTCGCCTCCGCTCTGGTACTCCGCCGTCTGGGTGCCGATGTCACTCTCTTCGAACACGCCCCGGCCTTCGGCGAGGTGGGCGCCGGCATCCAGCTCGGGCCGAACGCCACCCGGATCCTGCGCGAGTGGGGGCTGCTCGACGAGGTGATTGCCCGGGGCTTCCGGCCGGAGAACCTCGTACTGAAAGACGCGATCACCGGTCAGGTGCTCACCCGGCAGAGCCTCGGCGACGACTTCGTGGAGCGTTACGGCGCCCCCTACGTCGTGATCCACCGCAGTGACCTGCACGCCATCCTGCTGGAGGCGGCGGAACGGGAGCAGGTCGAACTGGTGGTCGACAGCCATGTGGAGCGCATCGACGACGTCGGTCCGGAGGCGGTCGTCACGCTCGCGGGTGGAGCCCAGCACCGATCGGATGCCGTGCTCGCTGCAGACGGTCTCGCATCGCTCACGCGCGATTCGATCGTGGGAGATGCGCCGGTGGCCTCCGGTTACGTCGCCTACCGCGGCACACTGCCGGAGACCGGCGGCCACGGCGCCGATGTGGTTGCCTGGCTCGGCCCGCACTGCCACTTCGTGCAGTACCCCATCCGCCGCGGCGAGATGCTCAACATGGTCGCCGTCTTCCGGTCTCCGGCCTTCCTGCGGGGCGAGGAGGAGTGGGGCGGTGTCGAGGAATTGGATGCCGCGTACACGGAGTGCTCGGCCGAGGTGCAGGAGGCCGTGCGGCACCTGTGGCGCGACCGTCGCTGGCCGATGTACGACCGCGAGCCCACCGAGAACTGGGGAGCGGGACGCGTGAGTCTGATCGGTGACGCCGCACACCCGATGCTGCAGTACCTCGCTCAAGGCGCCTGCCAGGCCTTCGAGGACGCCGATGCGCTCGACGTCTTCGCGGCCCGCACACCGGGCGACTGGCCCGCGACCTTCGAGGCGCTCGCCGCGGTGCGCCGGCCCCGCACGGCGCGAGTGCAGCGCACGGCCCGCGTCTGGGGCGACATCTGGCACGTCGACGGCGTCGCCCGCGTTCTGCGCAACGAGCTGCTGCACCAACGCGATCTCACCGACTACCGCTACCTCGACTGGCTGTACGGTCGTTCCCGGGACGACGACTTCGGTGCCCAGGCCTCCGGCTCGGAGACGGCGTCCCGCGAACAGGAGGCTGCACGATGACCGACCTCTCGATCCGGCCTGGAACGCACCACGACGCCGTGCGCGACCGCGAGTGGCGACTGCTCATCGGGGGCGCCCTCCGGCCGGCCGCTGAGGGGCGCAGCTATGACCGCATCAGCCCGTTCACCCGCGACATCATCGCCCGGGTTCCGGATGCCGGCCCGAGCGATGTCGACGACGCGGTCGAGGCCGCGTGGGCGGCCCGTCGGGAGTGGCGCCTCACGCCCGTGCCGCAGCGCGCCGCCCTCGTGGCCCGGGCGGCCGATCTCATCGAGGAGCACGGGGAAGAACTCGCCTACCTCGACTCCATCGACGCGGGCTCTCCCCTCATCAATTCGCGCCTGGACGTGCGGCTCACCGTCTCGCACGCCCGTCTGTTCTCGGGTATCGCCCTCGAGATGAAGGGAACCACCGTTCCGGCCAGCGCAGGTCTGCACCTGACGGTGCGGGAGCCGGTGGGAGTGGTGGTGCGCATCGTGCCGTTCAACCATCCGCTGATGTTCGCCGGCAAGGTGTTCGCCCCGCTGATCGCGGGCAACCCGACGATCCTGAAGCCCCCGGAGGTGGCGCCGCTCTCGGCACTGCGCCTCGGGGAACTTCTGCGGGAGGTCTTCCCGCCGGGAGTGTTTCAAGTGGTGGTGGGTGACGGCCCCGCCGTGCCCGACCGTCTGGTGCGGCATCCGAAGGTGCGCAGAATCGGCTTCATCGGTTCGGAGCGCACCGGCATGGCCATTCAGCGGGCCGCCGCGGAGTCGGGGATCAAGGAGGTGTCGCTCGAGCTCGGCGGGAAGAACGCCATGGTCGTCTTCGACGACGCCGACCTCGATGCCGCGGCGCAGGGCGCCATCGCCGGGATGAACTTCACCTGGTCGGGGCAGAGCTGCGGATCGAACTCGCGTCTGCTCGTGCAGCGGTCGGTGCACGACGCACTCGTGGAGCGGATCGCAGCGAAACTCGCCGATCACAAGCTCGGAGACCCGCTCGACCCGGATTCGCGGCAGGGCACGATGATCAACGAGGCGCAGTACCGCAAGGTGATGGACTACCTCGACATCGCCCGCGCGGAGGGCGCCACCGTCGTCACCGGAGGCGGCAAGCCCGACGGAGCCGAGTTCGAGCGCGGGCTGTTCATCGCGCCCACCGTGCTCACGGGGATCGACATGACGAAGACCGTGGCGCGGGAGGAGATCTTCGGCCCGGTGCTCTCGGTCATCCCGTTCGACGACGAAGACGAAGCGCTGTCCATCGCCAATGACTCCGAGTACGGCCTCACGGCGAGCGTGTGGACGAAGGACATCTCGCGCGCACTGCGCCTCGGCCACGAACTGGAGGCCGGATTCGTCTGGGTGAACGACTCCTCCAAGCACTTCCCGAACGTGCCCTACGGCGGCGTGAAGGCCTCCGGCATGGGCCGCGAGGAGAGCATGGAAGAGCTGCTCAGCTACACGGCGCTCAAGTCGATCAACATCGCGTACTGACTCAAGGAAGAGAAGCACATGTCATATCAAGGTCTGGACACCAAGGTCGTCGTCGTCACCGGCGCCGCCCAGGGGATCGGCGCCGCCTACGTGCGACGCCTCGCACAGGAGGGCGCGACCGTGATCGCGGCCGACCGCAACCTGGCGGGCGTCGAGGCTCTCGCGGCGGAACTCGGAGAGAAGGTGGTGCCGCTGGCGATCGACGTCTCGTCGGCGGCGTCCTGCGCAGAACTCGCCGCGACCGCGATGGAGCGTTTCGGCCGGGTCGACGGCCTCATCAACAACGCCGCGATCTTCTCGACCATCGCCATGCATCCGTTCTGGGAGATCCCGGAGAAGGAGTGGGATGCGATCATGGCCGTGAACATCAAGGGTCCGTGGCTCGTGACCTCCGCGCTCCTCGAGGCCTTCAAGGCCTCGGGCCGCGCGAGCATCGTGAACATCGGGTCGGATGCCGTTCTGCTCGGCAGAACGGAGTACCTGCACTACATCGCCTCGAAGGGCGCTGTGACGGCCATGACCTTCTCGATGTCGAAGGAGCTCGGCGGGTTCGGTGTGCGCGTGAACACGCTCTCACCCGGCCCGGTCTACACCGAGGTCTCACGCGAGACCGTCACCGAGGCCCAGCGGGAGGCCATGCTCGCCCGCCAGGCCGTTCCACGCACCGCGGGGCCCGACGACATGACGAGCCTCGCCGCCTTCCTGCTCTCCGACGACAGCGGCTACATCTCGGGCCAGACCATCTCGGTCAACGGGGGGTTGGTGCACCGGTGAGCGCCGATCTCTCCAGCGCCGATCTCTCCAGCGCCGAGCTCTGCGAACTCGTCTCGCTCTCCTCGCGCATCCTCGGCGGCGCCGATCAGGGCGACTTCATCTGGGGCCACGGTTCTGCCCGCGACCCGGGAGGCCGCGGCATCTGGATCAAGGAGAGCGGGATCGGGCTCGCGGAGGTGGGCCCAGACCGCGTTCATCTCGTGTCCCGCGAGGGGGAGGTGCTGGAGGGGTCGCAGGGGCCGCGACACATCGAGTACCCGATCCACACCGAGATCATGGCCGCGCGCCCGGATGTCGGTGGAGTCGTGCACACGCACTCGCCGCACGCGATCGCGCTGGCCGCCGCCGGCGTCGACCTGCTGCCCGTGAGTCACGCCGCCACTCACTTCGTGCCGCCGCAGGTGCCGCGGTTCACCGAGACCGCCAACCTCATCCGCACCCGCGAACTGGGAGCCTCTCTGGCCGCCACGCTCGCTGGTTCGAACGCCGTGTTCCTGGTGAATCACGGCATCGTCACGGTGGGTCCCGACCTCCAGACCGCCACGGTCTCGGCTCTGCTGCTCGAGGCCGCTGCGCAGCAGCAACTGCTCACCATGGGTTTCGGCGGTGCGACCTCGTGGTCCGACGACGAGGAGGCGCTCGCCAAGCGCGAGATCATCTACAGCCCGAAGGCGCTGCACACCGTCTGGGACCACCTGGTGCGCCGCCTCGGCTGAGCCGCGCAATCCGTTCTGACTGACAGAAATCTGGCGCCTCGGCGCCGTCCGGCCTCTACGGTCGGAGACACCCACCCCGGCCCGCGCCGGAAGCCCGTTCACGCAAAGGAGCGTTCAGCATGAGCTATGTCATCGGAGTCGACGTGGGAGGGACGTTCACCGACGCCGTCCTCGCCGACGACCTGGGGAACATCGTGGGGGCGAAGGCACCCTCGACCCCGCCGGATTATTCGGAGGGCGTGATCGACGTGCTTCGAGCGCTCGCGGAGCAGCTCGACGTAAGCCTCGACGTGATGCTGGCCGACACCCGGCACATCGCCCACGGCACCACGTCGTCGTTGAACGCACTGGTGATGGGCAACGTGCCGCCGGTGGGGTTCATCACCACGCGCGGCCACGGCGACTCGATCTACATCATGAACGTCGAAGGCCGCTACCTCGGCAGCTCACCGGAGCAGCTGCAGAGCGTGATCACGCAGTCCAAGTCGCACGGCCTGATCCCGAAGAGCAGCACGTTCGAGGTCACCGAGCGGGTCGACCGCGACGGAGGGGTCGTGGTGGCGCTCGACGAGCAGAACGTGCGGCAGGCCGTCAGCGACATCCTCGCCCAGGGGATCAGCGCCATCGCGGTGTCGCTGCTGTGGTCGTTCCGGAACGATGCGCACGAGCGCCGCATCCGCGAGATCGTCGAAGAGATGGCGCCCGGCACGTTCGTGTCCCTCTCCTCCGAGGTGAGCCCGCGCATCCGCGAGTTCTCCCGCAGCGCGACCACCATCATGAGCACGCAGATCGGTCCCGGTCTCGCGGCCTACCTGGAGAATCTCGAAGGCACCCTGCGGGAGCACGGGCTGCGCGGACCACTGCTCGTGATGCAGAGCAACGGTGGCGCGATCGTGGCCGGCGAGGCTCCTGCCACCGCGATCAGCACCGTCGGATCGGTGCTCACGGGCGGCGTGGTGGGGGCGGTCGCCCTCGGCAAGCAGCTCGGTCACACCAACGTGGTCGCCACGGATGTCGGGGGCACCACCTTCCTCGTCGGCCTCGTCGTCGACGGTGAACCGGTGCGCTCCTCGGGCACGGTCATCAACCACCACCCGGTGAACGTGCCGACCCTCGAAGTGCACGCCATCGGATCCGGTGGCGGCGCGATCGCCTGGATCGACCAGGGCGGCAATCTGCAGGTCGGGCCGAAGAGTGCCCAGGCCGTGCCCGGTCCCGCGTGCTACGGACAGGGCGGCACCGAGCCCACCAACACCGATGCGAATCTGGTGCTCGGCATCCTTCCGACCAGCGGTCTGCTGGGCGGGCGGAAGGGGCTCGACGTCGACAAGGCGCGCGAAGCCATCCGCACCCGCATCGCCGAGCCCCTCGGACTCTCGATCGAGGATGCCGCAGCAGCCATCTACGCCGTGCAGAACGCCCAGACCGGAGACCTGCTGCGCAAGACCGTGGTGGAGGCGGGGCACGACCCGCGCGACTTCGTGCTGTACGCCTTCGGGGGCGCCGGACCCGCGAACTGCGCCGCCTACGCCGCAGAGCTCGGTGTGAGCGAGGTGGTGGTTCCTCTCGGGCCGGTGGCCTCGGCGTTCTCGGCATACGGGCTCGCGACCAGCGACATCGTTCTGGCCGCCGAGCTCTCCGACCCGGTTTCGTTGCCGAGCGATCCGGCAAAGGTCGAACGCAACTTCCAGGGCTTGGAGCGCCGCGTGCTCGAGGCGCTCGAACGCCAGGGAATCACCTTCGAGAGCATCGAACTGCACCGCGAGCTCGACATGCGCTTCGCCATGCAGCTCGCCGAGCTGCCGATCGAGATCGCGTCGCCGGTGACCGAGGAGGAGCTGGCCGATGCCGCCCACCGTTTCGAGCACCGCTACGAGGAACTCTTCGGCGCCGGATCGGGCTTCGCGGCAGCCGGAGTGCAGGCCATCACCTATCGCGTGCGCGCCGTGGGGACTCTGCCCCTCTCGCTCGAGTTGCCGATGATCGAAGCCGGCGACTCGGCCGACGCCTCGGCGGCGGTGCTCGGCCACCGCCCGGTGCGGCTCGACTCCAGCGGCTACGCCGACACCGCCGTGTACGACTACACGCTGTTGCGAGCCGGTCACCACATCCAGGGTCCTGCCGTCGTGCAGGTGCCCACCACCACCGTGGTCGTGCCGGCGGGCATGACGGGAACGGTCGACCCCCGCGGCAATCTCATCATCGACACCGGGGTGCGCCCCGACACCGGCGACGCCGGTACCGAGAACGGAGCCAACTCATGAGCATGACCATCCCGGGCTCGGAGGTCTACTCCAGCCGCCCGCTCAGCCCTGAGCAGCTGCAACGGTTCATCCCCGACACGCTCCGGATGCACACGGTCACCCAGGAGCAGATCGACGCCGTCGACGCCCTCACCTACGAGGTCATCCGGCACCGTCTCTGGTCGGTGACCGAGGAGATGGGTGAGGCCCTGAAACGGATGTCGGGCTCGCCGATCGTCACCGATGCGAACGACTTCGACTTCGCGATCGGCGACGAGTACGGACAGGAGGTGCAGGTCGGCCTCTACAACACCATGCTGGTGGGCGCCGTCGATCTCGCGGTGTACTGGACGCTGCAGCACCGTGCCACCAACCCCGGTATCGCCGAGGGCGACATGTTCCTCTGCAACGACCCGTGGGTGGGTGGAGGACTGCACCAGAACGACGTCATCGTGTACCAGCCGGTCTTCCACGACGGACAGCTGTTCGCGTGGACGAGCGCCATCTGCCACGAGCCCGACCTCGGTGGCGTGGGCCTCGGGTCGTTCTCGCCGGCGGCGCAGGACATCTTCAGCGAGTCGCTGCCCACCCCGCCCGTGAAGGTGGTGCGCGATTTCGAGCTGCAGGACGACATCGCCGATCTGTGGACCCGCCGCTCACGCGTGCCGATGCTGGTGGGCCTCGACCTGCGCGCCAAGATCGGGGCCAACAACGTCGGCCGAACCCGGCTGCACGAGGTGATCGAGCGCTACGGCGCCGACACCGTGAAGGCCGTGATGAAGCGCATGATGGCCGACTCCGAATCGCGTCTGCGTGCGAAGCTGACCGACCTGCCCGACG
This sequence comes from Herbiconiux sp., assembly GCF_004297105.1. Classification (GTDB taxonomy): domain Bacteria; phylum Actinomycetota; class Actinomycetes; order Actinomycetales; family Microbacteriaceae; genus Herbiconiux. Next base: position 12,583 of record NZ_SCVE01000008.1, on the reverse strand, counting down.
GCACCTGGAAGGCCACCGGCTATCAGGACCAGTCGCACGAAGGAGATCGCAGCCTGCACAAGATCACGCTCGCGATGACCAAGGCGGGCGATCACCTCACTTTCGACTTCACCGGCACCGACCCCCAGGCGGGAGTCATCAACTGCACCTATGCCGGTATGCGTGGAGGAGTCATGTTGGCGCTGCTGCCGATCCTGGCCAACGACATCCCGTGGTCGGCCGGAGGTCTCATGCGCTGCTTCGACCTCGTGGCCGAAGAGGGGACCATCAACAACGCCACGTTCCCGGCAGCCGTCAGCCGCGGCCCGATCGGTCCGGCCTGGCTCACGGGAACGCTGGTGGCCGAGTGCCTCTCGCAGATGCTCGACCGCTCGGTCGATCTCGGCAAGAGCGTGCAGGCGTCCTGCTGCGGCACGTGGGACACGGCGGTGATCGCCGGGCTCGACGAACGCGGCACGGTCCCCGTGCCGTTCCTCAACATCTTGATGGAGCCGATGGCGGGGGGCTACGGCGCACGGCCGACCGTTGACGGCATGGACACCGGCGGGCTCTTCTGCATTCCGATGGGTCGCATCCCCGACACCGAGATGTCGGAGTTCCTCTATCCGATGCTCGTGCTCTGGCGGCGCGAGGAGGCCGACTCGGGCGGCCCGGGCCGGCAGCGGGGTGGTGTGAGCGCGTCGCTCGCGATGACGCCCCTCGGAACCTCGGTGCCCATGGGCCTCGTGTTCGCCTCGGCCGGCAAGGCCGTGTCGCAGAACAACGGCCTCGCCGGGGGGTACCCGGGCAACACGGGGCTGGACGTGCTGGTGCGCGACGTGAACGTGCTCGACCGGTTCAAAGACGGCGTGATGCCGGTCGGGCTCGACGAGATCGGCGGCCGGATCGAGATCGGCCAGAACTACTCCCAGAGCTACGTCGCACCGGGAGAGGTGCTCTACATGCACTGGCAGGGTGGCGGGGGCTACGGCGATCCGCTGTCGCGGGAGCCGCAGGCCGTGGTCGACGACCTGCGGACGGGCAAGATCTCGCCCGAGGCCGCCGAGAAGAGCTACGGCGTGCGGGTGGATGCCGCCGGCCTCCTCGATGCGCACGCGACAGAGGAGCTGCGGCGTGCCGTGCGCGATGAGAGACGTGCGCGCTCGGTGGTCGACGACGCCGTCGCCGGGTACCCCGTGCTCGACGTCGCGAGAGGTCGTCGCATCGACGACAACCTCGTGCAGGTCCCGGGTGACGACGGGGGTGTGGGGCTCGTGGCCTGTGCGCACTGCGGTCAGCAGCTCGCGGACTCCGCGCACGACGACCGGCTGCGGCTCGCCGCCTTCGATGGCGCGCCGGCAGAGGCCGGCCCGCAGGTCACCTCCGATCATGCGAACTACGTCGACGACGAGGTGGTCTTCCGGCAGTACTGCTGCCCCGGGTGCTGGACGGCGCTCTATACGAGCATCGTGCCGGTCGGACATCCGGACCACGCCCGTAGTATCGCGCTACTGGCTGGATAATTTCGCTCAACAGAAAACTGATGTGTCCCGTGCGCGGGCGTCTTACCGTGAAGTATCGGCGGGGAGACGCCCGCTCACGACGTTGTGGAACCAGGAGATCTCAATGACGAGTTCGTTGCAAGAAGGCGCCAAGAACGAGGTCGATACCTCATCGCGTGCCCGGATACGCGCCACGGTCCTCGCGACGCTGGGGAACGTGCTGGAGTGGTACGACTTCACCGTCTACGGATTCCTCGCCGTTTACATCGCGGCCAATTTCTTTCCAGGAGAAGATCCGATCGCGGCCCTCCTCTCCGCCTTCGGGGTCTTCGCGGTGGGATTCATCGCCCGCCCTCTTGGCGCGCTCGTGCTCGGTCCCCTCGTCGACAGGAAGGGCCGCAAGTCGGTCATGCTGCTCTCGATGCTGATGATGGCGGGCGGTTCGCTGCTCGTGGGCATCGCGCCCAGCTACGTCACCTTCGGGGCCTTCGGGGCGTTCGTGATCATCTTCGGCCGGCTGCTCCAGGGTTTCTCCGCCGGTGGAGAGTTCGGAAGCTCCGCCGTGTTCCTGGTCGAGTGGGCGAACCCCAAGCGCCGCGGCTTCTTCGGCAGTTTCCACCAGGTGGCGACCTACGGAGGCCTGCTGGTGGGAGTGGTGTTCGTCGCGGCGCTGACGGCGATCCTCGGGTCGGAGGTGATGGCCTCGTGGGGCTGGCGTATTCCGTTCATCCTGGGTTCGGCACTCGCGATCGTCGTGCTGATCCTCCGCCGCCGAGTGTCGGAGACCCCCGTGTTCTCTGAGATCAAGGAGGAGGAGGCCGAGGGCGGTGCACCGGATGCCCCCACCTCGACGGCGAAAGAGCTCGGCGCGGTGGCGGGCTTCTTCCTCACGATCGGCGTGGTGGCGCTCTGGGCGGTGACCTCGATGGTCACCATCAATTACATGCCGACCTTCACCTCGAACTTCGCCGGCATTCCAGCGCAGGAGGCGCTCTGGGCCACGTGCATCGGCTGCCTGGTGGCCGTCGTGCTCATCCCCCTGGCCGGGCATCTCTCGGACCGCTTCGGACGCAAGCCCTTCATCATCGGCGCCGCGATCGGCTACATCGTGCTCGCCTATCCGATGTTCTGGATGATCGTCGAGGGTCGGGCGTTCGGTTTCGTGGTGCTCGCCCAGGTCATCTTCGCCGTCCCCACCGCGGCCATCGCCGGAACCGGCAGCTCGACGATCTCCGAGCTGTTCGCCACCAAGCGCCGCGGATCGCTGGTGTCGATCGGATCGGCGATCTCGGTGACGGTCTTCGGGGGATTCGGCGCACTGATCTGTACGCTGCTCATCACGACGACGGGCCTCCCCACCTCTCCGGCGTTCTACGTGATCGGGGTCGCGGTCATCACCTTGATCGCCGGAATCGCCCTCCCCAACCTCGCCACGCGCGAACTGCGCCGGTGACCTGCCCGAAGTCGCACCACCCAGAAGGAGTCCTCTCGTGAGTCAACGTCACGTGCTCATCACCGGCGCCGGCATGGTCGGCACCTCGACCGCCCGAGAACTGCTGGCCGACGGCTGGCGGGTCACCCTGGTCGACCGCAGCATGCCGCGCGCCTATGTGCGGGAGGTGCTGGGTGACGAGGCGCTCGACGAGGGCCGGGTGGAGCTGATCGAGGTCGACCTCACCGATCAGGATGCCCGTGCGGCGGCCCTGCAGGACCTGCCGGTCGACGCGGTGGTGCACACGGCCGCGCTGATCGCGGCACGGGCGCAACGCGACGTGCTCGAGACCCTCGCCGTGAACGTCGAGGTGCCGCTCTGGCTCGCCGGCTGGGCCCACTCGGCCGGCGCGGCCCGCTTCGTCTCGATCAGCAGTTGGAGCGTGTTCTCCGAGGATCAGCCGGGGCCCATCACCGAGGACTCTCCCCTCATGACGCACTTCACGTCGTACTACATCGCCTCGAAGCTCGCGGCCGAGCACCTCCTGAGCGCCTATGCTGCGTCCAGTGGCCTGCAGATCGCGGCGATCCGGCCCACCGTCGTGTACGGGTACGGACCCAATCTCGGAGGCGGCGTGGGCAGCGCGGCCATCGAGGCCCAGGTGCTGCGGGGAGTGCGCGGCGAGAACATCGAGTTGCCGGCGAACATCATCTCGACAACGGAACTGGTCTACGCCGGGGATGTCGGCCGCGCCGTCGCGGCAGCGGTGACGGTACCGATGGAGGCCGTCTTCACCTGGTTCACGATCGGCTCGCAGGAGACGACCACCATCGAAGAACTCGCGGCCACCCTGCGTGAGCTGTTCCCCGCGGTCGAGGTGGCCGTCGGTTCCGGGTCCGAGTCCTCGGTGGTGCCGCCGCGGCAGAGCTCGCCCACCGACCTGACCGAGACCCTTCGCACCCTCGGTATCCCGCAGCCGCTTCGGCGGCGCGAGGGCTTCGAGCGGTTCGCCGGGGAGCTCCGTCAGGCCCAGGCGCTCGCCGAGGGAGGCGTGCGATGACGGCCGGCGGCATCCGCGCCGTCGAGACGGTGATCGCAGGGGTCGGATTCAGCGGGCTCTCGGCCGCTCACGAACTGCTCGCCCACGGTCGTGACGACTTCCTCCTGCTCGAGAAGGCGGAAGAGGCCGGCGGCGTCTGGCGTGACAACGTGTACCCGAACGCCGCCTGCGACGTCCCGGCACACCTGTACAGCCTCTCCTTCGCGCAGAGCCCCGAGTGGTCGAGCAACTATGCCCTGCAGGCCGAGATCCTCGACTACAACAACCGGGTGATCGACGATCTCGGTATCCGTGACCGCATCCTGTTCAGCACCGCTCTCGAGCGGGCCGTGTGGAACGGCGAGCGGGGGCGCTGGCTCCTGGAGCTCTCCACCGGAGAGAGTCTCGAGTGCCGTTTCCTGGTGTCGGCGCTCGGCACGCTCAACCAGCCGCTCGTGCCCGAGTTGCCCGGGATGCACGACTTCGCCGGGCGGATCGTGCACACGGCGGAATGGCCTGCGGATCTCGACCTGTCGGGTCAGCGCGTGGCCGTCATCGGCGCCGGGGCCAGCGCCATCCAGGTGGTTCCGCACGCCGTCGATGTCGCGGCTTCGGTGCTGGTGTCGATCCGTACGGCTCCGCACGTGATGCCCAAGCCGGAGGCGCTCTACGACGAGAAGGCGAAGCAGCACTTCCGCGAGCATCCGGAGGCGCTGCTCGCGTTGCGCAAGGAGCAGTACGACTACTGGAACCACTCCACCCACGCGCAGGCGGTGATGGACGAGGAGTTCCTCGCCAATGCCGAACGGGTGTGGCGCGAGCACATGGAGTCCGCCATCTCCGACCCGGAGCTGCGGCGCGTGCTCACGCCCGATTCGCGTTTCGGATGTCGTCGCCCCGTGGTGTCGAATGCCTTCTATCCGGCGCTCGCGTCACCGAAGACCACCGTGTTCGACTCCGCCATCACCCGGCTCACCCGCGACGGAGTCGTGTCGGAGCGGGGCCAGGTGTGGCAGGCCGATGTGGTGGTGCTCGCCACCGGATTCCGTGCCACCGAGATGCTCTCGCACGTCGAGTTCGTGGGTGCCGGCGGCTGGACGCTCGAAGAGGAGTGGGCCGACGGCGGTCCGCAGGCCTACAAGGGCACGCTGGTGAAGGGTTTCCCCAACCTGTTCCTGATCACGGGCCCGAACACGCAGGCGTCCGGGTCGATCATCGGCGTCATCGAGGCGCAGACCGACTTCGTGGCCCGGCTGATGGACGACGCGGATGCCCACGGCGCGCAATCCGTCGCCGTCACGCCCGCAGCGCAGGCGGCATTCGACGAGGAACTCAGCAGCATGATGTCGCGCAGTGTCTGGGAGATCGGTGGCTGCGAGAGCTGGTACCGCATCGGCGGCAGTGGACGTGTGGTGACGAAATGGCCGGGAAGCCTCGACGAGTTCGAGCGTGTGCTGGCCCGGCTCGACGACGTGGATCTCGCCTTCGGGGGTGCGCTCGAACCGGAACGGGTGGTCGTCTAGCGCCGCTCACCGCAGGCCTCATCGACCGCGTGACGCCGGCGTCGGCCCTCCGGCGGCAGCAGATCGCATCGCCCTTCGGGCCTCGGCTCGCGCCCGGATCGCAAGGATGACCTCGGTCTTCGCGTCGGCATAGTCGTTCATGTCGTCCCAGCGCCGCGTGAGCAGGGCTCGCTTGGTGCTCTCGTAGAGTGCCCGGTCGGCCGCATCCGTGCGCAGGTGGTCGCGGAGCACGAGGTACCGGTCGATTGCGGTGTCGCCGACCTGGTAGATGTGCACGTGCACGTCGCGCGCCGGGGTGCGCACGAGGCGGTGGCGCGGCTCACGCACCCGCAGCACGTAGCCGGCGGCCAGGAGGGCATCGAGGTAGTCCTCCTCCGCCGTGATGTCGGCGACCGCGACGACGACGTCGATGATCGGCTTGGCGGCCAGGCCGGGAACCGAGGTCGAGCCGATGTGCTCGATGGTCGCGTCGGCCCCGGCCTCTCCGAGGGCGTCACGGATGCGCTGCTCCTGGTCGCGGTAGGCGTCCACCCACCGCGCGTCGTACTCGTGCAGTGCGAGCGTGAGCGGCTCGGGGCCGCCCACGATGTCGACGGTCGTGACATCCGCTCGTCTCGGTGTGCGGCTCGTGCTCACCCCGTCATTCTCGCAGAACGGTGTGGCGGGGGCGCGTCAGCCAGGGCACGAGGCGCACGAAGACGACCATCGCCACCAGCTCGACGAGCGTCTGCGCCACGACGGCGAGCGGCGCGAGGCCGAGCGCGGCGGGCAATGCCAGGGCGAGGGGGAGGACGACGAGGGAGTTGCGGGTCGCTCCACTGAACACGACCGCCCGCACGGCCGGCACATCCAGCCGCGCAGCTCGGCCCGCAGCGAGCCCGACGGCGAGCATGATGACCGCGAACGCGACGTAGAGCGGCACGACGCGGAGAAGGGTCACCGCCTGCGCGCCGACGGCCGCGATCTGCGACCCGATCACGAGCGCCAGCGTGATCATCATCAGCGGCACCATGGCCGCCGCGGAGACGCCTTCGATCATCCGACCCGTCCGGTGCCGGCGAGCGAGGACCTGCACGAGCGCCGCCGCGATCAGCGGCAGCAGGATCAGCAGCACGAATGCGTCCACGAACGGGGCGATGTCGATCAGGGCCACGGCATCGCTCCCCGCGAAGAGCAGGAGGTACACGGGGAGCAGCAGGATCTGCAGCAGCATCAGCAGGGGAGCGGCCGCGAGCAGCCGCGCTCTCGCCCCGCCGGCCAGGCCGGTGAACACGATCACGTAGTCGACACACGGCGTCAGGAGCACCAGGAGCACACCGAGGAGCAGGCCGCGGTCGTCCGCCACGAATCGTGACAGTCCGAACACCACCACGGGCACGACGGCGAAGTTCACCAGGACGACCGTGGCGAGAAAGCGCAGATCCCGGAAGGAACGGCCGACCTCGACGAGCGGGACGCCGAGGAACGTCGCGAACAGCAGAAGGATGAGCGCGGGATCGATCCCGGCGGCCAGCGCCGGCGCGGTCCCGGGCGCGAGGCCGCCGAGAAGAGCGCCGGCCCCGATCGCCGCGATGTACAGAGCGATCTGGTGCGCATCCCACCAGCCGATGATCCGCCCCATCGGTCCAGCCTAGGCAGTCCTGATCCGTGCGGGTGTCAAGCCCCGTGCGGCAACCCGGCCGCCGGGCTTCACTCGGGAAGGGAACGGCACGGAACCGAACGGATCCGAACCGATGATCGACGACGAGAGGATGCGCATGCGAGCGCTCACCTGGCAGGGAACCATGAAGGTCAGCGTCGAGGACGTGCCCGACCCGGAGATCGAGGAACCGACCGACGCCATCGTGCGCATCACGTCGACCGCGATCTGCGGATCCGACCTCCACCTCTACGACGTGCTCGGCCCGTTCCTCGCGAAGGGCGACGTGCTGGGTCATGAGCCGATGGGCATCGTGGAATCGGTGGGCTCCGCCGTCACGCGGGTGAAGCCGGGCGACCGGGTCGTCATCCCCTTCGTGATCGCCTGCGGCCACTGCTTCATGTGCGTGCGCGGTCTCACCACCCAGTGCGAGACCACCCAGAACCGCGACACGGACACGGGGGCCTCCCTCTACGGCTACACCGAGCTCTACGGCTCGGTGCCCGGCGGTCAGGCCGAGTACCTCCGGGTGCCGTTCGCCGATTTCAACGCACTGGTCGTCGGCACCGAGCTGCCGGATGAGCGCTACCTCTTCCTGAGCGACATCCTGCCCACTGCGTGGCAGGGCGTGCAGTACGCGGAGCTCCCGGAGGACGGCGTGCTCGCGGTGATCGGTCTCGGCCCGGTCGGTCAGTTCGCGGCGCGCATCGGAAGGTACCTCGGGCACCGCGTGATCGGTGTCGACCCTGTCGCGGAACGACGCACGATGGCGCAACGGCACGGTATCGAGACCCTCGATCTCACGCCCGACGTGGTCGAGATCCTGCGCGACCTCACCGAGGGGCGCGGCCCCGACGCCGTCATCGACGCCGTGGGCATGGAGGCGCACGGCAACCCGGTCGCCGCCTTCTCCCAGTTCGCCGCGGGCCTGCTCCCGGATGCGCTGGCCAAGAAGGCCGCCACGACCGTCGGCGTCGACCGCCTCGCCGCCATGATGCTGGCTCTCGACGCGGTGCGTCGCGGCGGCACCGTCTCGCTCAGCGGGGTGTACGCGGGCGCGGCCGATCCCATGCCGTTCGTGACCATGTTCGACAAGGGCATCACCCTCCGGATGGGCCAGTGCAACGTGCACCGGTGGCGCGACGAGATCCTCCCTCTCGTCGAGGACCCGGCCGATCCGCTCGGTGTCGACGACCTGGTGACGCACACGGTTCCGCTCGAGGACGCGGCGCACATGTACGACGTGTTCAAGAAGAAGGAGGACGGCTGCGTGAAGGTGGTGCTGAAACCCTGATCGCGGCTGGTGCGCCCACAGGCCTCCAGGATCTGTGAGAGTAGAGGGATGAAGGTCCTCTCCATCCAGTCCGCCGTCGCCTACGGTCACGTCGGCAACTCGGCAGCCGTCTTCCCCCTGCAGCGCATCGGCGTGGAAGTGCTCCCCGTCTACACGGTCAATTTCTCCAACCACACGGGCTACGGCGCCTGGCGCGGGCCGATGATCGCCGCCGACGACGTGCGCGACGTCATCCTGGGCATCGAGGAGCGGGGCGCCTTCCCGCAGATCGACGTGGTGCTCACCGGCTACCAGGGCGGCGCGGGCATCGCCGAGGTCATCGTCGACGCGGTACGCCGCGTCAAGGAGGCCAACCCGGCCGCGGTGTACTCCTGCGACCCCGTGATGGGCAACGCCAAGTCGGGCTGCTTCGTGGCGCCCGAGATCCCCGAGCTGCTGCGCGAGAGGGTCGTGCCCGTGGCCGACATCATCACGCCGAACCAGTTCGAGCTCGGCTACCTCACCCGCACCGAGCCGGCCGATCTCGAGTCGACCCTCGCCTCCGTCGACCTCGCCCGCGCGATGGGCCCCTCGACGGTGCTCGTCACGAGCGTGGAGCGACCCGACCGCGAGCCCGGCACGGTCGAGATGCTCGCCGTCGACGATGCCGGGGCGTGGATCGTGCGCACCCCGCAGCTGCCGATCAAGGCCAACGGCTCCGGCGACGTGACCGCGGGCCTGTTCACCGCCCACTACCAGGCCACGAAGGATGCCGCCCTCGCGCTCGAGCGCACCGCATCCAGCATCTTCGACCTCATCGAGCTCACCCTGGATTCCGGCGAGCGTGAACTGAAGATCGTGGAGGCGCAGGAGTTCTACGCCCACCCCCGACTCCAGTTCACGGCCACGCGCGTGCGCTGACGGACGCATGGCCGAGACGATCCCCGCCCATCGCCCCGGTGGCCTGACCGCCGCCGAGGTCGCCGAGCGCGTCGCCGACGGTCGCACCAATGCGTTCGTGCAGGATTCGAGCCGCAGCGTGTGGAGCATCGTGCGCGCGAACGTGCTCACCCTGTTCAACGCCATCATCCTCGCCTGCTTCCTGGTGCTGCTGGCGATCGGCCGATGGCAGGATGCGCTGTTCGGCTTCTCCGCCATCGCCAACGCGGTGATCGGCACCGTGCAGGAGTATCGCGCCAAGCGCGCGCTCGACAAGCTCGCGCTGCTCAACGCGCCGAGCGCCCGTGTGCGGCGCGAGGGCGAGGAGGTCGAGGTGGCGGTGAGCGAGGTGGTTCTCGGCGACACCCTCGTGCTGCGCGCCGGCGACCAGGTGCCGGCGGATGCGGTCACGACCGACAGCCACGGCCTGCAGCTCGACGAGTCGATGCTCACCGGCGAGTCCGACGCCGTCGAGAAGGCGCCGGGAGACCGGGTGCTCTCGGGCTCGATCGTGGTGGGCGGTGAGGGGTCCGCCGTCGTCGACCGGGTGGGAGCCGACTCCTTCGCGAACTCGCTCGCGGCCGAGGCGAAGAGGTTCTCGCTCGTCGCATCCGAACTCCGTTCCTCGATCAACCGCGTGCTGAAGTGGGTGACCTGGTTCATCGGGCCCGTCGCCCTGCTCGTGCTGAACGCGCAGATGATCGCGCAGGGCGGCTGGGCCGAGGCAAGCGGGAGCGGCGCCTGGCGGGACGCCGCGGTGGCGACCATCGCCTCCGTGGTGGCGATGGTGCCGCTCGGCCTCGTGCTCATGACGAGCATCACCTTCGCCGTCGGCGCCGTGAAGCTGGCCCGCCAGCAGGTGCTGGTGCAGGAGCTGCCCGCCGTCGAGGGGCTCGCCCGGGTCGATCTCATCTGCCTCGACAAGACCGGCACGCTGACCCAGGGCGACATCGTGTTCGACGCGGCGCATCCGCTCACCGAACGACCCGGCTGGCAGCAGGTGCTCGCCTGGTACGGCGTGCAGAACGACGCCAATGCCACCGCCCGCAGTCTCGTGGGTCGGTTCACCGAGCAGCCCACCGGCGCCCCCGTCGATCGCGTGGCCTTCTCCTCGGCGCGCAAGTGGAGCGCCGTGACGTTCGGCGACGGCATGTGGATCCTGGGCGGTCCGGAGATGGTCTTCCCCGCCGGTCGCACGAGCGATCCCGTGCTCGAGCGCCTCGCCGCCGAGGCTGCCGAGCTGGCGGCCACGGGCAGCCGCACGCTCGTGCTCGCCCACGGCACCCCGACGCACGACGAGACCGTGCCGGCCGATGCCGTGCCGGTCGTGCTGCTGACCTTCCGCGAGAACATCCGCCCGGATGCGGCCGAGACGCTCGCCTACTTCGCCGCGCAGGGCGTCGGCGTGCGCATCATCTCGGGCGACAACCCGCAGACGGTCGCGGCGATCGCGCGCGGCGTGGGCCTGGATGCTCCGCACGGCTTCGACGCCCGTGAGCTGCCCGAGGAGCAGGATGCCCTCATCCGCGTTCTCGACGAGAACATCGTGTTCGGGCGGGTGACGCCCGACCAGAAGAAGCGCATCGTGGTGGCGTTGAAGACGGCGGGGCACACCGTGGCCATGACCGGCGACGGCGTGAACGACGCCCTGGCCATCAAGGAGGCCGACATCGGTGTCGCGATGAACTCGGGGGCCGCCGCCACCAAGGCCGTGGCGCGGCTCGTTCTGCTCGACGGCAAGTTCTCGCATCTGCCGAGTGTGGTCGCCGAGGGCCGTCAGGTGATCGCGAACATCGAGCGGGTGTCGATGCTCTTCCTCACGAAGACCGCCTACGCCACCTTCCTCGCGATCGCGTTCGGCATCCTGCTGCTGCCGTTCCCGTTCCTCCCCCGACAGCTCTCGGTGACGGATGGGCTCACCATCGGCATCCCCGCGTTCTTCCTCGCACTGCTGCCGAATGCGCAGCGGTACGTGCCGGGTTTTCTGCGCCGCTCGCTGACCTTCGCCGTTCCGGCGGGTGTGGTGGTGACCGTGGGCCTCGCCGCCTACGCGCGGCTCGCCGCGAACCTGAGCATCCCCCAGGCGGAGATCCGCACGGGCTCCACGCTCATCCTCACCATCATCGGCCTCTGGATCCTCGTGGTGCTCTCGCGGCCGGTCACCCGTTTCAAGGGCGCGGTGATCGGGGCGATGATGATCGGCCTGGTGCTCGTGTACACGGTGCCGATCGTGCGCGACTTCCTGCAGCTCGTCGATCCGACCCTGCAGACAGCTCTTCTGGTGCTCGGCACCTCCGTTCTCTCGATCGCGCTCATCGAGGTGGTGCGGTTCGCGCACCGGCGCATCGCGGTGCGCGATGTGGAACGGGCCCTCAGCGACCGGGCGATGCGAAGTAGCGACGCGCGGAGCCGACCCACAGCGGGATGATCACGAGGGCGCACACGATCAGCTGGGTGATCACGCCCGACCAGTCGCCGTCGGCGGCGATCACCAGGTCGGCCACGTCGAGGGCGAGCCCGGCGAGCAGCACGACCGTCGCACCGGTTCTCGCCGCGCGGCTGCCACGGGCGACCCCGGACGCGAGGGCGACGAGCAGGAGACCGAAGAGGACCATGCCCACCCCGAGGAGGGTGACCGGAAGGCGGATGCCGTCGGCCGCCGTCTCGGGCAGGTAGCGGAGGAAGATCGTCAGCACACCGAGAACGATGTCGGCGATTCCGGCGATGTAGATCAGCACCACGACGAACGTCACGATCCCCGGGCGGCGGGTGGGCGCATCAGTCATGCGCCGAGCCTAACCGGCGTCAGTGCTCTTTCTTGATGGTGAAGTAGGAGCCGCGGATGGTTCCGGCGAGCTTCGACCGCTGGCGGGCGAACTTGAACTTCTCGGCGAGCTCGTCGGGCACCTCCATGCCGTCGGAGAGCTTGAAGCCCACAGCCCGCTTGCCCGCGTCCTCGAGCGTGTACAGGACGTTGATCGAGAGGCCGCTCTCGTAGAACACATAGGCCCAACGGATGCCCTCGACCTCGAACTCGGTCGCCTCGAGCGCGGGCGACGCGATCACGATGTCGCGTTCGTCTTCCAGGATGCCGGCGACCCAGTCGACGATGGCTCTCGCGGCGGGCTCGTCGGCCGACTCGACGGTGAAGACGTGGTCGTACTTGTTCTTGAAATAGCGGGCCTCGTTGGCGCGGAGGCCGGCGAGGGCATCGACGACGGGGGACGACTCGAGCCCCCTGGTGGAGACGGTGGTGA